>PHBZ01000094.1 GCA_002840755.1 Chloroflexi bacterium HGW-Chloroflexi-10
TGGATGCGGTGGGTTCTTCAGATGGCGCAAGGTCGTGATCTGATTGAGCAAATGCAGCGCGAAGCCCAGGAATCGCATCTCCCCGAATTGATCGGCATGTCTGTCCAATTGGAATTCATCCGACGCGGTACTGCCCAACAGGAATTGATGGGACAGCTGGCAACCAGTATTGCAGCTTACTATATTGGCTCCGCTGAGCAGCGAGCAGAAAAGGTGGGATCCGAGCTAGTGATCCCAATGGTGGTTTTTTATTTCCTGCCATTCCTGGTGACCTTGCTGGCTGTAATCGGATGGCCAATTGTCCAGAATCTGGGTGCGATGTAATGGTCACCAATGCCCTCCACTTCATACGGGACCATTCCGAACGCATACGTGACCTGGCAGGTTTTGGTTTCTTTCTCTTTGCCACACTTATTTCCGGGTTGGCAGCCTGGCAGCATCCTTCTATCCTTGCCTGGCTATTTGCGATTCATAACGGGTTATTGGCTTTCTTCTATACCCGGCGAACACCAGCAAAGCATTATGATCGCACCGGTTTATGGCTCGGAATGATCGCTGCATTCTTACCCACATTTACAACTTCCAGTCATAGCGAGTGGTATTTACTCATACCTGCCCTGGCTGGGTACTCATTGATCTTGTGGTCTCTCATCACTTTAGGATCGCGTTTTGGGATTGCTCCTGCGGATCGTGGACTGACCAGTCGTGGCCCCTATCGGTTTTTACGTCACCCGATGTATCTAGGAGAACTGGTGTTCAGGGCAATGATGGTTTTCAGTTCTCCAGATTGGTTACATGCCATTCTTTTATCTGTTGCTCTGACGTTCATTCAATGTTGGCGAATCCTTCGAGAAGAAAAAATGATTGACGGATATGCCTGCTATATGAAGATTGTACCTTGGCGATTGATTCCTGGACTCTGGTGAAAAATATGGCGCGGAACTTATCAAACATGTGCTTTGCGTTAGCTTTGAGTATCGCCCTACTCATGAAATTATTTGCAGTTCAAGACGAATTAGTCTGGTTGGCGGTATTCAGTGTATTTGTTTCTGCCATTCTGACCAATTTGATGTGGATTCGATCCATGGGAATTGCCGGGATTAGTGGTTTATCCATCGTGTATATCAAGTTGGGTAGCGGTTCACTACCAGGAACCATTTTGACGGTCTTAACCACCTTGCTTTTGGTTACTGCGGTGCTACTGGCAATTTATGCAGATTTGTCCTACCCATCGAAAAACATCCAAGGAGATGAAAAACAACATGAAATTTAGTTTTGGAAATTCCTTTAATTTGAAACGGAACTCGGCTCTTGTTATTTTGCTTGGGGCTCATCAACCTGATCAAAAAGTATTGGAAGCACTCTCCCAGACTGACAATCTCTCAGTACGGGAAGCATTCTCTACTCGTGGTG
>PHBZ01000072.1 GCA_002840755.1 Chloroflexi bacterium HGW-Chloroflexi-10
TTTGGGTTGGGGCATGCCGGCGAGCATTATGCTTTAGGCCGGGCGCGTAATGCTATCAGCGCGTTGGGTGAACTGATGCCGAAGACAGCGCGTGTCCGGCGTGGAGACCAAATTATGGAAGAACCAGTTGACCAACTTATCATTGGTGACATGGTTGTCATCCGACCTGGCGACCGTATTCCGGTGGACGGGGTAATTTCTCTGGGTGAGAGTGCCGTCGATCAAAGCCCCATCACTGGAGAATCTGTCCCTGTACAGAAGAGCATTGGTGATGAAGTTTTTACCGGAACAATTAACCAGGAAGCTGCGCTGGAAGTGAAAATCACTCGGCTTGCAAAAGATAATACTTTAAGCCGAGTCATGAAAATGGTATCAGAGGCGCAAGGTCAGCAAAGCCCAACACAGCAGTTCACTGATCGATTTACCGCCCGTTTTGTTCCAATTGTATTAGTTTTGGTCGTGCTCGTTGCAGTTATTCCACCTATTGTGGGTTGGATGCCATTTTCCGAAAGTTTTTATCGAGCCATGCTTCTTCTGGTCGCGGCTTCACCCTGTGCTTTGGCTATCGGTACACCAGCCACAGTGCTGGCCGGGATTGCACAGGCGGCACGCAACGGCGTTTTAATAAAAGGTGGAGTCCATCTTGAAAATCTAGGGCGACTGAACGCAATAGCCTTTGACAAAACTGGAACCCTCACAAAGGGCAAATTTCAGGTTACCGATGTCATTCCCTTCAATGGGTCAAAACCAGATGATGTCCTGCGTTTGGCAGGGGCTGTTGAACAGCAGTCCAGTCATCCATTAGCATTAGCGATTGTGAGAGCAGCAAAAGAACGAAATCTGACCCTTCCTTTAGCGAATGGATTAGAGAATATTCCAGGTCGTGGTGTACGCAGCCAAGTGGAAGGTCAGCCGGTATGGATTGGCTCACTCAAACTATTTGAAGATAAGGATGGAAAAATTATTGATAAAACCATTCAGCAATCAGTGACTCAACTGGAAAACGCAGGCCGAACAACGATGTCCCTTAGCCGGAATGGCACTTTTCTTGGAGTTCTGGGGTTATCGGATGTTGCACGGCCTGGTGTTGCTGAGGTGTTATCGCGGCTGCGAAACCTGGGTGTGAAGCATCTAATTATGCTCACCGGAGATAATCAAAAAGTAGCACAACAAATTGCACAAGAAGTTGGAGTTACCAACATTGAAGCAGATTTGCTGCCAGAAGATAAGCTGGGAACTATCCAACGTTTGCAAAAAGAGTATGGGGCAGTTGCCATGATCGGAGACGGGGTAAATGATGCGCCCGCGCTCGCAACAGCTACGGTTGGAATTGCTATGGGAGGAGCGGGGACAGCTGTTGCTCTTGAAACAGCGGATGTTGCCTTAATGGCTGACGATTTGGGTAAGCTGCCATTTGCTGTAGGGTTAAGCCGTGCCAGCCGGATGATTATTCTACAGAATTTGGTCATTTCGTTGGGAGTCATTGCCCTTTTGATAGTGACTTCAGTATCCGGATTAGTACAGCTCAGTTGGACGGTGGTGGCACATGAGGGAAGCACAATCCTGGTTGTGATAAACGCATTACGTTTGTTGAAATACCAGATTCGCAGCTAAAAGATTATATTAGTCGGAATTCTACAGGTGACCCATACGCGAAAAGACATATCTGACTTGTCATAAGTTTTGCATCGAACAAAGGGAAGTGACATGAGCAATCCAGTCAATCAATCCGTATATCAAATATACGCCCCGATATATGATCGGTTATTTGGCATCGTGATGAAGAAAGCCCGCCAACGTTCCGTAGACCTCCTTAGTCTCCAGCCAGGGGATCATCTTCTTATTCCAGGTATTGGAACAGGGCTAGATCTCGCTTATATCTCCGCTGGCGTACAAGTGACCGGTACCGATATCAGCCCGGCGATGCTTTCAGAAGCAAAAAGGAAATCGTATGAAGGACTGAAATTGATGGAAATGGATGCTCAAACGCTGCAATTTCCAGACAGTTCCTTTGATGCGGTTTTGCTGAACCTGATCCTCTCGGTTGTACCGGATGGGAAAAAATGCATGCAGGAGGCCTGGCGAGTGTTGCGCCCAGGCGGACGAATCGCTATATTCGACAAATTTCTTCCCGATCACTCAAGGCTGACATTCTCCCGCGGCTTGCTGGGTGGGCTAATCCGTCAATTGGGAACCGATCCTAACCGAAGATTCGGAGAAATGGCGAAGATTATCCCTGAAGCGATTATTGTGATCGATGAATCCGCAATGCTTCATGGGCAATATCGAGTAATCCTGCTGGAGAAACCAAATATCAGCTCGTAAAGTACAAAAATGACAAAGAACAGTCCTGGGTATAATCTACCTTCTGAAGCAGAAAATTGCCAATTGCTTGATACCTCAAAGGTTTGAAAACCACCCAGGACTAGAGTACCCGGTATAAATCAAGGTCTACTTGGATTTAGAGAGCGCCTCTTTTATACTTTGACTTAGAATATCATATTGACTGCCGCCTTCCACAAATATTCCGTTCACGAGTAGTGCAGGCGTCCCGCGAAGTCCAAGGTTTTGCGCTTCCAAGGTTTCCGATTTTACTTTTTCGGTGTATTTACCCGTTGCCAGACATTGGTTAAATTGCTCAGTCTGCAAACCTAACTCGGCTGCAAATCCTTCCAGGTTTTCCTTCTTGAATGCTCCAGCGTTCTCGCCAGCTTGAGACGAATACAATTTATCGTAATATTCCCAGAACTTTCCTTGTTCATTAGCGCATTCCGCCGCCTCAGCCGCCCACTGTGATTCTTCCCCAATGAACTGGAAACTCCGGAAAACGAAACGAACCTGCCCTGAATTAACGAATTCTTCTACAATTTGGGGTTTGACTGTCTCTGCGAACCGCCCGCATGCTGGGCACTGGTAGTCCCCATACTCAACGACAATAACCGGAGCGTCTGCACTTCCTAGGCTTTTATCTTGGCTGATTTCAATTGGTGCAATTGCTACTGGATCGATATTATTCTGGTTTTGTTGCATCACGATTGTGGCAATAGCCGCTACAAGGATTATGCTCAAGACACCAAGAATCCACCAGTTAACCCTCCTTGGTGATTTTTTCGAACGATTGGTTGTTTTTAAATATTTTCTAGACATCACAACTCCTATTTCAGTAAATTTTAAAGAACCCAGATCAAAAGTGCTAACCCAATGAGCGCCATCACCCCACCCGTGATCCCGCGAACCTTATGAGATGATGATCTTTCCCACGCTTGAATCTTTGCCCCCATAACCGGATTTAAGGCAAGAATCAAGATGATAACCAGCGGCATAATAAACATCAGGTTATAGAGTGCCAGGTAACCAAAGCCTTCCCAGAAACTCGTCTGGCTGCCCAGTAACCCTAAAATAGCGACATACGGTCCCCCCGAGCAAGGAAAACTTTCCAGTCCCATCAAAGTTCCTAGCACAATGGTAGCAGGCAAGGTCGCCCGGTACATCCAATTTTTCAGACCCTCTTTACCAATTTCGGGCACTTCCAACCGAATTGGGAATTTTGGAAACACTGCACCAAGCAGGTTTGTTACTCCAAATAGGATCAGCAGAGCTGCTCCCAATTGACCCAACCAATGACCCTGCACAAGGGAGGTCGCACGAAGTAACCCCAACCCTACTAGAAAGTAAACGATGTAAACGCAGGCAATATAGACAAGCCCCATGCGAGCTATGGCTGCTCGCCTTTTTCGGATTGTAAACAAAAAAGTGATGAAAAAAAGCAGAATCGCCATCGCGCAGGGATTGATACCGTCTATAAGTCCGGTCAACAGAACAGCGGGAAGCAGCTTGCTTTTCGTTCCATCGATGCTTACATTTTCAAAAGATGCCTGGTTTGCCTCAAACCAGATTAAGTAAGTCGTGATAGGTTCATTTGGTCCATATGACTGCACGGGTCCGGAGTATGCCCATGCTTTGTACCCATCGCCTTCACCCTCTTCGCTGTAAATCAGGATTCGAACGGGCAGGTTTTGAGTGGAAAGTAGGTCTTCAACTACATGCCGGGGTGGCTCGCCTTGCAAGATAATTCGGCCTTCATCAATAAATGTGACCAGGTGGCTTTGCAGTTCCAACGGCACACCCAGGGAATCGTTTTTTTGGTTCAATTCCTTTCTGTTCTCCCGTTGGTTGATATAGTCTTTACGAACCATCTCTACCTGGTTAGCCTGGAGGATTTCTTGCAGTTCGCCATTGATATAGATTGCGCATTCATCACAAGCTTCGTTGTAATAGACCACTGCCTGCCGTCCAGTATTATCTGCGTTGACAGGCATCACGAATAAGATGAGTGCAATTAGTAAGCTGGAAATTAATAGAATTTTTTTCATGTTTGTTCCGATGTCCTTTTCTAGCAGCAAGTTAACGTTTTAGGTAACTCGCCCTCGGCAAGCGGCCCGAAGGGATTGCCGTAGGTGCGAATATTGGCAATCATCAGTTGATTGGCTTCTGTTTCAATACCAGCTGAAATTAATCCTGCCCGTAAGGTCTCACCACTTGGGTCGTGCTCAACCGGGCAGATAGCCCGACAAGCGCGACATAGGGTACATTGATAAAAGACCAGGGTCTGAAGACCGGCGTAACCTAGCATCGCGCGACCGCGGGGGCTATATTCTTCCTGTCGTTGGGTCTGAAAGACCGGGCAGACCTCCCGACAAAGTCCACACTCGATGCAGGTTGGGTTTTCGGTAAGGTCGGTCAACATTGCTTGCCTCGATTAAAAATATTGTAGGGATCGAACTGTGTTTTCAATGCCTGGACGTCTGCCTGAAATGACTCACTGGCCCACTGCCGCTTTTTTAACCCCATCCCGTGTTCCCCACTGATTTGCCCACCGGAGACAGAAACCCGGCGGTAAAGCTCCGCGATCCGCGCATCATTTTGCAGGAATCGGGGGTGAAGGATACCAACCCCCAGGTGACCAAAGGTTGGGATACGCTGTGTTGTTAGCCAATCAATGCTTTCTTCCAGCGCGTCAGGAGGAAACTGCGGATCTTCGGATATGGGGAATCCCGCCTGAGTTAATCGGGCAGACAGGCTTTCTCGTGCTCCCCACAGGTTGGCCATCCCAGCCGAATCCCGGATCTTCCCTTCCGCGCCATGGAACTCAGCCAATACACTATGCCTTGCTGTCCAACCAACCAGTGCAGCCGCCAGGGGATTCAGATATTCCAACGCCGAAAGAGCAGGATTTGTTTTCAATTCTTCGACTTGCTTCAGCATTTCCTCGAGATTTTCAAACGTGAAAAGCGTGAGCGAACGGATCTCGGGAATCTCCGTTAGGTGAAGTGTTGCCTGAACGATCATCCCGGTGATCCCTTCCCGTCCTAAGGATGCTTTTCGGTCATCAGCGGTCAGTTGATGAACCTCACCCTTCCCATCCACCAACACCACTTCCTCGACCCAATTACTCATTCTGCCGTAACGGACGGCGTGCAACCCGGCGGCATTGGTGGCGATCATTCCCCCGATGGTCGCCGAGCGATGGCTGCCTGGGACCACCGGCAAGAACAACCCATCCTGGCGAAGGGTTCGATTGAGCAAGTCCAGGGGAACGCCGGCATCAACCATCACTTTTTTGGATTGAATTTCACCAGCACCGATTTGCCGTAGCCGGGATGAATCCACAACGACCGAGTTTTGTGGGGTTGCTCCGCCACACAGCCCTGTGCCTGCGCCCCGAGGTACCAGATCGATCCCAGTTTCGGCAGCCCACTGCGCCAGGCGGACAACGTCGTTAACAGTTTCCGGCCAAACAACCCCTTGGCAAGGACCTTGAATTCGTGATGCGTCCCGGCTGTAGACAACCATCGTCTCTTCGCGTTTGGATACCTGACCTGGTTGAAACAATGCTTCAAGGGATATCATAGGTTATCGCCTCGCTTCCGATGCCTGCATCAAGGCTTCACTGAACTCCATTATCTGAATATCGCCGGCATTTTCTTTGAAATGAGCGTAACACAGAGGGCAGGCGGTACATAATCGACCATTATTTACTTGGGTCAGGCGAGCCTGAGCGATCGAATTGGCCAGATCTGGATAATTTGATTTCACTCCGCCTCCCGCACCGCAGCACAGGCTCATAGTCCGGTTATCTGCCAGTTCGACCACTTGCCAGCCGGCTTGATCCAGGAGACGGCGTGGTTCTTCGTAAATATCTGACCAGCGGCCGAGATGGCAAGGATCGTGATAGGTTATTGATTGCTTTCCATCCGGTTCGAATTGGCCGGGCGAGATCCTGCCTTTTTCAGACAATACCTGTGTCGTGTGATAGACATCGAGCTGGTACTCGTGCTTCAGTGTGTGATAACAGCCAGGGCAGTTGGTGATGATTTTATTGACGCTAAAACGTGCAAATGTTTCCAGGTTTTTAGCTTTCAACTGTTCGAAATCCTGTTGATAGCCAGCCCGCCGGACTGGACTGCCACAGCATTGAAGCTCCCCGGGTAGGACAATGAAATCGACTTTCGCTTGCCGAAGCAATCGTTCGTATCGCTCCTGTATTTCGGGTAGTGCATAGCGGGTAACACAGCCCGGATAGTACAGGGTATTTCCACCGCCCAACTTATTCAGCCATTTTTTGAGCATTCGATTATCCTTCTGGCTTTTGGATCGTAGCGCGAAATTCTGCTTCAGCCTCCGGTTGGTTCGGATCATTGCTGCGCAGATAAATGATGCGCTGGATTTCGCCAAACAAGTTATCTTCAGCCGGGTCAAATTTAACCCGTAATTCAGCTGATTCACCGGGCGGGATAGTGCTCTTTTCCAACTCGGCTGTCGTACACTCGCACGAAACGCTTACTTTTTCAATAACAAGATCTGCGTTGCCAGTGTTCCTCACTTCAAAAACAAGATCGATCAGTTGCTGAGGTTGAGTCCCTAAATCCTGCAGAGGAGGCTGGATGCTGATCTGCGGAGTCTTATTGTTACAGGATGAAAGAAGACCTGCGACGAGCAGCACCAGGAGGTACAGAATTGGTCGCAAACGAGATAGTTTAATTTGCATAATATGCATTTAGTAATCCTTTGTAGGCTAAGGGCTGGTTTCCACTGGATAACCGGCTTTTTCCCAGGCTCGAAAACCGCCCAAAATGGGAGTAACCTTCTTGAAACCGTTGTCCAACAGAATGCGCGCCGCACGGGCGCTCGATTCTTCGGCCGGTCAGGTACAGTAGGTAATGATCCAGGTCTCAGCGCCAATTTTTTTCAGTTGATCTTCTAGCTGAGCTAGGGGGAATGATTTTGCTCCTGGAATGTGTGAGTTTGTGTAAGAGTCGGCATCACGGACGTCAATGAACACGGCTGACCCACCCTGGAAAGCTGTGAAGGCATCTTTTAGGGTAACCCGTGGAATTTCGGGGAAAGTTTCTTCCTCGGAAGTCAATGGCTGAGGAGCTTGGGATACGGTTCTAAGATTGGTGTTGATATATATCGCTGATAAAATGAGCACAGTGCCTATCCCTATTATTAGAAGGGGTAAAACAGGTCGTTTTTTCATGAGGTCTTTTTCCCGATTGAGAATCCAAATGTACAGCCGCCAGGATCGAACAACAAAAGTTCTGGTAAATGGCGGGGTACGTTAACGTAACCACAAGCCTCGATGAAAATTCAAACGAGGTTTTTAAACGTTAACTATTCAGTTGTATTAAGCAATTGGGGGGTGTGGAATATCAAATACAAGACTAAGAACCAAAGACGGATTTCCTGGCGAAGAACAACTTGGCTTTGAAGCCATTTCGATTATCAAAGAATGGGGCACCCATGTGCCTACTTGAAGTGTGCAAGCCAGGCAATCGGTATCTCCTGCATAGTTCGTGTTGTCCTGTACAGTACAGCATTGAGTAGGCGCGGTGATATGTCCAGCCAAATTAATAGCCGTTAAGATTAAGATTAATACTAAGAGTGATCGTTGGATTGTTGTTACCATTGACGGAAGAAGTGTACCTTGGTTTTATTGGACTGTCAATTATTTGCATTCTACTGTTGCATTCTACCATGTGGCTCATTCAGTGTTGTCCGAGATTTTTCTATTATATGATTCGATAATCAATGCAATTCATATTATTACGTATAACCTAGAAATGTTAGACCAATCACTCTGTTCCCCCTTAAGACTCTAGAGGAACGATGCAGATAGAACGGAGCGCACACCGTTCTATTTTTCATTTCCTCTCCGTTG
>PHBZ01000095.1 GCA_002840755.1 Chloroflexi bacterium HGW-Chloroflexi-10
AAAAGGTAGAGTAATAAATCAAGCAAGCCCACGATTTTGTGTGCTGGTTTCATCTATCACCCTATCTTCTGGTTCGATAACGATTGATCAACTCACTGGCTCCTGCCAATGGATTGACCAACGACATCGGGTTGATCAAGACCTGCTGCAGTAACATCGCGAAGTAACCCAAAGGGATTACCAACCACAAAGCCCATAAAATAATCGTGGTTACATTACCGCGTGTATTGGCAATTACAGCCGCAGCGCTTTCTGAAGTACCGATCAGGGCAGCCCACTGATCTGCTGATAATTGAGCGGTGTATGCCAGGTAGAGCCGGCTGCCGATGACGGCCAAGGAATAAATCGCAATTCCTGATTTCATATTCCATAGCAGTGTGTGTTCTTGCATGTGCATCAGCAGAACAATGATGGTACCGGTCAGCCACATCGCTGCACCCAGCCAGGGAACTGGTGCACCCATTCCCCATTGGCTGATTACCCACATCACCAAGATGATTGCCGTGGTGATCTGTGCAGTGTATAAATCCGGAGTAGCCGCCTCCCGTCCACTACGGCCAGGTCGGAAAGCTGCCCTGGATTGCACTCGTTGATCAACAAAGCGAATGATCAAACCTGCACAAAGAATGCTTACCAGGGCAGCTCCGGATTCACCAAGCCAGTAGACAGTTGCCAGTACACCATTCAATAAGTAAGTAGGCAGTGCTGCGAGGAAATCCCCAAAGACAACAAAATAATCTGTCATAAACCACTACCTCCTTACTCGTCATAATCATTACTTGGACACCACAGACCAATAACCAACAACAGATAAACGACTGCCATGAAACCTAGGAAGACTGTCAGCAACACACCGACCGCTATCCATACAATCTGCACATTGACCTTTTATGGCACCAACGCCGGTAGAGTTACATAGACTTTCATCGTTCCATCGATTCCAATCCGTCTCGGTTGAGTGATCGGAATCCCGCGGAAGCGTGTGCCCGTGGTAACCACGTCCAGGCGCAGGTTGAAGGTTCCTGGATCTGCAAACGGAACTCGAAGTGCCTGTCCGGTTGCCGTACAGGTTCCGCTACCATCACATCCCCCCGTCCATGATCCAATTCCCGGTATGAGAGTGAAATTTGCTTGGTGAATGTAAGCCTCATAATGCGTTTGACCCAGTTTGCCAGTAATCCAATCCTGGCTGGCAGCATCCAAGGCGGCGGTTGCTTGTAAGGAAGCAACTGCATCTGGCAGATGTTCTACATGCATCCGGCATTCCTTGAATACCATCTCCGTATCCGAGACTCCATCATTGATGGTTAATCCTGAGCTTGTTTTGCAGTTCGGGGTTTCCCCAACATTGGCTGTCCGGCAAACATCCCGTTCCTCGTAGATGGGTTCATACCAGGTGAAGAT
>PHBZ01000037.1:0-37449 GCA_002840755.1 Chloroflexi bacterium HGW-Chloroflexi-10
GTCTATGGACATTTGATTTCTTGAATAGTGGACTTTTTAATATCCTGATTTAAGGACTTTTTATTTACTGCTTGACACCACCCCTTGTTGGTGGCTGGCAGTATCTGCTACCGAAAGGATTTTATACTGCTGCGAGACTAAATAATTGATAACTTGTGATTGAACATTACCTTCCCAAAACCAGTTTTCGTACCGATTTTCAGAGATAATAGCTTTATGTTTCTGCTTTTGAATAGATTGTATGGATGCTGCCAGCGGCGGGTTGCCATATGTCTCCACCCAAAAATTTCGTATTTTGTTATTCACAGCCTTCCTTTTGACAAAGCCTTCCGCCTCTAATTGTCGGCATCTTGAATTGGATTGCTGCCGGCTCTTTAATCCTAAATCAAACGCTATTTGATCATCATCCGCACCTTCAGGATGGGTCTTGAGATAATCTATAATCCGTTCTCGATGGGTCATGTTTTTTCCTTTCTGAAATAACTCACATTCTTTCTTTTTTTTACTTTGAATATTGCTTTATTTCCTGACCAACACATAAGTTTCCTAAAAACAAACAACCTTCTTATTCCACAAGGATAAGTTTCAAAGCCAATAGTTTTTCAAATTCCACTATGGTATTCTGACATTTTTGATCCTTTCTCAATAAATAAACCTTATGCCTGCCATCAAAGTTTATAAAGAACAACCTGCTCGATGTACTTATCCCTAGAACACTGAGCAATAATTTAAGATTCCGTGTTCATGCAGTGGTTCGTTTCATTTTATAAGTTTTTCCATAGATCGTTAAGAACTATTTCAACAATTTCTCTTGAGAGCTTACATGTGTTTTCGTTTGGCATATCTAAATTATTATTAAACTGCTTCCAGGGATGAACAAAATTTCTGTACTCTTTTAATCCATCAGAAAAACTTTTAGCATCTTTGTTTATCCATCTGCAATTATGGCAAACATTTACCATGTTTTCTAAAGTCCATTCGCTATATTCTTTCGGTCTGCCATCTTTTTTTGGTGAAAATTCTGATCTATTAGCCTTCTCCATATTCGCCTTAATTTTGTATAGCAAAATCCCTTCTAATATGCTTCCAAGTAGGACGATAGTTGATAAATACGCTTTTGCACGTTGAGTCCTTTCGCTTTCGCGCCATCTTTCTTGCATTATTTCAACATATTTAGTTTCAGAGATTAGATTTTTGAAGCCTTCTGGAAGTTCTGCTGGAGAAAAATTATTTTTTATTTCAGCTAAAGCAAATTTGACATGATTTTCTGAATCCTCGTTATTATTTTTCGGCACAGAAATCTCAATCTCTAAATTGTTTTTGTCGACTACAACTATTTTATAATCAATCAATGATCCCAAAAAACTATAATGAAGATGAAACTCCCCAAAGCCATAATTAGTTTCAATTGGTTTGTAAACCGAAAAATCAAAATTGTCAAAAACGAAATCTTCCAAAAAAACTTTAAAATCACGATAACTAGAAAATATTGTAAGTTTTTGTGTTTCCATCGTTTTCCTTTCAACGAGGAGCAAGAAGCTCATTTATAAATTATTCAGAATTACGATGCAGCAAACAGCCTCTTTCCGGTTTTCACCGGGTCTTTCAACACCACCTGTTGATTCTCAATATCCGGAAAACACTCACTCAGCAAAAAATGGTGTGAAAAAACACCCTCGCAAGCAACCGAAACCTCATTCTTTGTAGTCTTCTCAAGGAAAATCTCCATGGTTGGCCCACCTGTAAATACAAGCATGAATTTGTCGGTAACTAAGCAATAGAAAAGCTTGTCTAATTATAGCGCATCTGGCAAGTGCTTTTTTTCTTACCAATTTTCCTTCCACAATATAAAAATTTCTCTATTGCGCGAATCCAATACACAAATATGCGTATGATTCTAAGGTTTCAATGACTTTTCGGTGATGACTGGCCATTTGTTTATTGGATACATCCCTGGATTAAAGAATTGATTAAATAATAAATATAGCATTTTCATTACTATCCTGTTATTGAGTAGACTTCTTTAGATGTAGAATTTATAATCTAATACGCTACGGTTAGTTTTTGCAAATGAATTAATTAACTACTACTCTACAAGACGATATAAATGATTTATTTTATTCAATCACCTCACGATAAACGTATCAAAATTGGAATGTCGGAAAATCCTAATCTTCGTATAAGAGATTTACAAACCGGATCTTCTTCTAAGGAATCGCACGTTCCTTTGTTAGTGTTACCCGGTGGAAGAAAACGTGAAAGCGAACTTCATAGTGTTTTTAAAAAATTTCGCTCACATGGGGAATGGTTCAATCCTGTACCGGAAATATTAGATTACATAAAACAAGAAACACAAGAGGAATTCAAATATTGTCGTGTTTGTGGCAAGCTTTACCTTTCTACCCCTGATAAGATTGATATCCAGGCGCATAGTAAGGCACATAAAATAATCAGAATAGGAGGTTATCCATATAGTATTCGAGAATTTATGAAAGAAATGGCGTGGGCATTCTTAGCAAACGAAACTCCAACTGTTGAGATTAGTACTCAACTTAGCAAAGATGATATAAAGCGAGTTATTGTTTATGCATTGTGGTCAAGAGCAAAGGAATCAGGTTTACAAGACTATGATTTCGATGATTATATACTTGATTATATGGACTTCTTGGATGCTAAGTTATCGGGTAATAATCACGATTTTAAGGAAATTAGTAAAAAAATTGAAAAACGTTGGGAAAAATTTTGATAATCGGAAGATTATCAATAAATAGAAAAAAATCACTCTGGATCAATAAATTGCAGTTGTTTTTCTTGAATAAATTTTTTTGTAAAAACTTTATATTCGCCTTTAGACAAACGAAATCAATTTGTCAAACTGTCAGGTTGGATACAGCACCTTAAAACCAAGTTTTAAGCTGTCTTATTGACAGCCAGGGACTTTTTCACCACCGGGAATCGCTGTTTGGGCGTTCTGTGCTTATCTTTGAAAAGGAAAAGCGAGAGTTGCGGGAGAAAATTTAGATATCAAATGAAAATTAATACACGACTAATAATTTTTATAATATTTGGCCTTCTTATTTTGAGTATGCTAGGCCCAACACTTATCCAGTTATTCTTTTGGATTGGGGAGAATAACGAAATAGTTTTATCTAACTATTTTGCACCCTCTGAGATTCTTGAATTTTGGGGTACTGCATTAAGTGCTATTGCAACAGTTTTGTTGGGTGTAATAGCATTACGCCAGAATGAAGTATTTAAGAACGAAAATGATATCTCACAAACAAAACTAAATAACGCTGTTAATAAACTGGCTGAAGCGAATAATATTATTGCAGCTACCAATACAAAATTATTTGCATTAGAAGAAAAAAATCAAAAAATTCAACTTGTGCTAGCTCAGAAATTAATTCCATTTTTAGAATTTTATAAGCTTGAAATAAAAAGTTGTGATTATTATTCTGCACCAACTCAAAATGAATTTACACTTAAACAACAGGTCGGATCATTACGTGAAAACGTAAAACTTGGGCAAACAAACTATAAGAGACAGATTGCGTTTGATTTGAGTATTTCAAAAAAATCAAACTCGGATAAATATCACTTATTAAAATTTGAGTTTGATCTACTTAATCACACTGAAGCGAAAATTTCAACTATAGAGATCAAGTCAATCAAATTAAGTAATTCTTCGAAAGAAATAACTTTCGATTCTCAAGATTTAAACCAAAATTTAATACATGTCCCCAACTTTTTATTAAGCGATTGGGCTATTTACAATGCAAGCATTGTTTTTAGTGATGACTACTATTCAATAGTAAATGATGGCGTTTTTGATTTAATAATTGAATTATTAATCACAATTACTACAGGTGTTGTATTTAAAGAGGAAATTAAATTTAATAACAAAATCATGGAAGCTAAATATATTTTGGAGGTGCAATAATCATGAACAAAACCAAACTCAACGGACAATCCCCGGATATTGTTTCCGATAATATTCAAAAACTCAAACAGCTACCTGACGGAGAATATGATTAAGAGTCAGAAATCCGTTTTCGAGTATGTGGTCTATGATTCCGAGAATGAATCCTCATTCGCCACAAGCTTTGAGAATAACGAAAATATTAAACTGTACGCCAAACTCCCCGATTGGTTTAAGATAAGTACTCCCATCTGTAGCTACAACCCTGACTGGGCAGTTTAGGTAGAAGTTGATAGAACGCAAAAACTCTTTTTTGTTCTGGAAACCAAAGGGAATCTTATGGCCGAAGCGCTGCGACCCACCGAACACATCAAGATCCAATATAAAAAAGCCCATTTCAAAGCCATGGGGACTGCTGTTGATTTCAGACCCGTAGATAATTTTGAACACTTTATCGAGAGCGTGGACTAAAAACCATTCATGAAAAAATATTTCTTTTACTTCATCACAAACAAGCAATCCACCCATTCGGAACCGGAGAAAGAAGTTAATGTCCAAAATAAGAAAAGTATATTTTCTTCGGTAAATGAAACCATAGCTGCGATTGGTACCACAACCGGTGTTTTCGCAGCTTTGCTTTATTTGGGTGGAAGAAGTTATACTGCTGGATATTATAGTGCTATGAATATCCCTGAATATATGATTAGCTTTACATTACAGGAATATGGTGTAATTGCTTGGATGCCTATTTTGGTTTATCCAATTGCAACAATGATAATTGGGGGATTGATTTGGGGAATTTTTTCATTCATTCTTGATTTGATCGATTCAGTATCAAAAAGACTTGTAGAATGGATTCGCAAAATTATTGATAAAGTTTCCATGGATATAAAACTTCCAAAATTTAGCTTACTTACTAAACAAATGTTTTCTCTCGCAGGCAAAGGGTTTTTGGTACTATTTATCGTTATTTATATTCTTATAACAATGGACTTAGTATCCAAAATCGGTACTGTTTTGGGGAGAACAACTTTGTTAAATGAATCGCATCCTGTAGAAATAATTTCACCTATACTTTTACCTTTAGTTAATAGCGAACAAATCATTACCCAAACAACCTCCTTAACAAATCAAAAATCTTCATATAAGGATTTTCGTTTGTTGATATTTAATAATGGTAAATATTTCTTGTTCAAAGAACTTGATCCATTAACCTGCAAACCCCTTCAGGTGTTTATTCTGGAAAAAGATCAAATCGAACAAATCATCTTATCCCCCGCCACTTCATTAGCTGGAGAATGCCAGCAAGGTCAGATTAAACAAAATGCACCGATACCGACGGAAACTGTGTCTGACAACTAAAAAAGCTACTTAAAATCATGTAATTGCAGTAAGTGTGAGAAGTAAGTTTTTTTTCAAATATGCAACGCGCTCAGAGCATGCTAAGGAAACGAATGAACGAATAAGCACACCGCGTACGGGCGATGGCGAGAGCAATCCGGGCCGTATGTGAATAGCCTTGAAGCCTCGCTATCCCCAACCAATTCCCAATTCCTATTTTCCACTACCTTCCCCCTCTTTTCAAGTACAATTACCCCTATGAGCATCAACCAACTCCCCCTGAATCAGGTGCTTCAGGGCAATTGCATTGAAATAATGGCGCAGCTTCCCGAAGCCTCGGTGGATGTGGTCTTTGCCGACCCGCCGTATAACCTCCAACTGCGCCAGGAGTTGTGGCGGCCTAACCTAACCCAGGTGGATGCTGTGAATGACGCCTGGGATCAGTTCGATGACTTTGCCGCCTACGACAGCTTCACCCGCGATTGGTTGGCTGCCTGCCGCAGGGTCCTCAAACCCAGCGGTACGCTGTGGGTGATCGGCACCTATCATAATATCTACCGCGTCGGCGCCATCCTGCAGGATCTTGATTACTGGATTCTCAACGATGTTGTCTGGATCAAATCCAACCCTATGCCCAATTTCCGCGGGGTGCGCCTGACCAACGCCCACGAGACCCTGCTGTGGGCGCAGAAGGAACGCGGCGCGGCCTATACTTTTAATCACCACGCCCTCAAGCAGATCAACGAGGGGCTTCAAATGCGCAGCGACTGGTATTTCCCGATTTGCAGCGGCAAGGAGCGCCTGCGCGATAACGGCACCAAGGTGCATTCCACGCAGAAGCCGCTCGCCCTGCTTTACCGCATCCTCACCGCCTGCACCAACCCCGGCGATGTCATTCTGGACCCCTTCTTTGGCACCGGCACCAGTGGGGCTGCCGCCAAAAAACTGGGGCGCAGCTTTATAGGCATTGAACGCGATGCCCACTATGTGGAACTGGCCCGGCGGCGTCTGGATGCGGTTGAACCGCTCGACCCGGCCCTGCTGGCGGTCACGTCTAACCCGCGCCGCCGCCCGCGCCTGCCCTTTGGCGTCCTGGTCGAAAATGGCCTGCTGCTTCCCGGAACAACCTTGTACTTTGAAGGGAAAAATGAACATACTGCGTGTATCCTTGCAGATGGAAGTTTGCTGATGAACGGAGAATGCGGCTCCATTCACCAACTGGCGCGCCAGATTCAACCCGGCCCGGTCAACGGCTGGCAGGTCTGGTTTTATCAGGCGGAGGATGGCAAGCGCTGCCCGATCGACCAGTTGAGACAACAATTTCGTAACCAAAATTCTACTCAGGAAGAGGAAATATGAGTCAAACCATCTATTCACAAACCCGTTGGAGCCTGCAAGACCTGTTCCCCGGGCCGCAGACTGACGAATTGGAAACCGCTTTTACCCGGGTGAGCAGCCTGGTGGAAGCCCTGGAGGCCCGCCGCAGCGAATTGAGCGAGCAGATCAGCACGGAAACATTTCTTTCCATCGTCAAAGATCTGGAAGTTATTATTGTTTTACAGCAGAAAATTTACACCTTCGCCGGCCTGCATTTCTCGGAAGATACCCAGAACCAGGTCGCTCAGAACCTCATCGCCCGTGTCGATCAATTTATGGCCGAAATTGGCAACCGTATTCTCTTCTTCGAACTGTGGTGGAAGAGTATGCCGGATGCCAAAGCGGATATGCTGATTGCCGCCAGCGGTGATTACGCCTACTGGTTGGAAGCTGTGCGCCACTTCATCCCACATACCCTGAGCGAAGCCGAAGAAAAGATTGTCAACATCAAAAATGTGACCGGGGTCAGCGCCCTGCAGATGGTCTATTCCTCCATCACCAACCGCTATAACTTTAAACTGGAAGTTAATGGTGAGATGAAGGAAATCACCCGCGGAGAATTGATGATGTATGTGCGCCAAGGTGATCCGGACCTGCGCGCCCGCGCTTACCAGGAACTCTACAAGGTCTATGGCGGTGACAGCACCATCCTCGGCCAGATCTACCAGGCTGTCGTACGCGATTGGCGTAATGAGCAGGTTTCCCTGCGCAAACATGGCGCCCCCATCTCCGCGCGCAACCTGATTAATGATATCCCCGACGAAGTTGTCGACACCCTGTTGGATGTCTGCCGCAAGAATGCCGGCGTCTTTCAGCGTTATTTCAAATTGAAGGCCAAATGGCTCGGTCTTGAACGTCTGCGCCGTTACGACCTGTACGCCCCGGTGGCACAGTCTGATAAGGCTTATGATTTTAACCAGGGCACCGAACTGGTGCTGGATGCCTTCGAGAAGTTTGACCCGCGTTTCGCGGAAATGGCCAAACGCGTCTTCGATCAGAATCACCTGGATAGCGAAGTGCGCAAAGGCAAACGCGGCGGCGCCTTCTGCTGGCCTTCCGGCCCGGATCTGACTCCCTGGGTTATGCTCAACTACCAGGGCAAAGCTGACGATGTTTCCACCATGGCCCACGAACTCGGGCACGCCATTCACGGCATGCTCGCCGCCGATCACAGCATCTTCACCTTCCATTCCAACTTGCCACTGGCCGAAACCGCCTCCACCTTTGGCGAAATGGTGCTGGTGGATTACCTCCTGCAGCATGAGAATGACGCCGCCGTGCGCCGTGATATCCTTTTCAGCCAGGTGGATGACGCCTACGCCACCATCATGCGCCAGGCCTTCTTCGCCCTCTTCGAACGTGAAGCCCACGAGATGATCAACAACAACGCCTCTGTGGCGGACCTCTCCGAAGCCTACCTCAAGAACTTACAGGAGCAGTTTGGTGACGCTGTCGAAATCAGCGACGAGTTCCGCTGGGAATGGATATCCATTCCGCATATCTACGATGTGCCCTTTTACGTCTACGCCTACACTTTCGGTCAATTGCTGGTGCTCTCACTTTACCAGCAGTACAAGGCCGAAGGCGAGTCTTTCAAACCGCGCTACACCAAAATCCTCTCCACCGGCGGATCCAAAGCCCCGGTCAGGGTCCTCTCCGAAGCCGGCATCAACGTCTACGATCCCAACTTCTGGCAAGGCGGCTTCGACGTCCTCACCAACCTCGTCGCCCAGCTTGAAGCCATTCCGGTAGAGAAGTAAGAACAGTTGGAAGGAATTCGGAATCAGGAATTCGGAATCAGGAATTGGGAACCCCAATTCCTGATTTTGTGCGCCCAGCATGGGCGTTGGCTAGCGGGTGAAAGACCCGTACAGAGGAGATTGCATCGCATTGTGCGCCAGTTCAAGTTGTGATTTCTCGCAGTGCGGTTTGTGAATGGCATATTGGAATCAGGAAAAAGGTCATCTGGCGTTAATCCGGATTCTTGTTAGAATTAAGGTAGACCCAAATTAAACGGCTTGACCAGTCAAAGCTGCCAGTAGAAATGTTTGCTGGGCGCAAAATAGAGAAGAAATGGAAACAGCACTTTTTTAAAGGCTGTTTCTTTGCGCCCTGGGTATGTGGTCAGCCGCAATACTATTCAGAGAAAGAAAGTGTATGGAAGCAACCATTCAAATCAGACCTGTTCCGCAAATGAATATGGCCGAATTGACTCAACTGGTTATTGCTGCTGCTGAAAATATCTTCGCAGAGATCGGGCCGGGGTTTGAAACCCAAATTTACCAGCGTGCGCTCGGGTTGGAATTGGAATCGCAGGATTTTGAGTTCCATCGCGAAGTGTGGATTGACCTGTTCTACCGCAACCAGCGTGTAGGGCACAAACGCGTCGATTTTGTAATCGGTGACCTGATGCTGTTGGTCAAATCCCAGGAAAAGCTGGAAGCCATGGATGAAATCCAGGCTCACACCTTTTTGCGTAATGCCGGCTGCGAAGCAGGCCTGATCTTCAACTTTGGTTCCACCCAATTGGAAATCAAACACATCGAAAAATAAGCATCACACAACAGAATAGATAAAAAGCGGCTCCCCATCAACCGGGAGCCGTTGTGTTTTATCAGGTTGTTCCTGATGGGCACGAATCGTGTACTGAATATAGTCAGAAAAATGAGTATACATAAAATCTTTACGTGGAATTTACGCCAAAGTAATCACAACTACTTAAATCAGATTATATAATTATATTCATTCTAGAGGAAAAGGCATGATCAGTATGCAACAACTTACCATTAAGGATATGATTCAATATTTGCACAGTCAGGGTTGGTTGCTGACCGAGTGTGGTATGGGTATGCTCAGTTTCCACCATCCATACCAGACCTATATTGCCATTGCATTACCCACTGAAGAAAATACCACGGCAGATGTTTCTGAATATTTACAGAGCGCTATGCGCACGCTGGGATTGTTTTGGGGAACCAATGAAGGGGCGGTTTTATACGGCCAGAATATCCACAGAGAAGCGGTTATTTAGGCACTAATCGATCCGGTATAACGGTCCATTTTTCTTTAACCACTGGCGTTTTTGTTTCCAATCCGGCAGGATGCTTGCTACCAGATCCCAAAAACGGGGGCTATGGTTGGGCACTACAGTATGCGCCAGTTCGTGGATCACCACATAATCAATCACCGGCAGCGGCGCCATCACCAAGCGCCAGGGAAAGCTGAGTGTCCCACGCGAACTGCATGAACCCCAGCGGGAGCGCGCCGCGCTAATTCTGATGCGTTGGTAACTAAAACCATGCTTAGCCGCATAATGCTGTACGCGTTCTGTCAGAATGGCGCGTGCCCGCCGGCGGTACCAGTTTTCAAAGGCTTCTGAGGCTTTCGGCCGGGCATTCTGGCGCAGGCAGAAGTTTGCCTCCAGGGACAGCGCCTCACGTTGATGTTCCACAAAGACCAGCGGATAGGCCTGGCCCAGATACCAGAATGTTTCGCCTTCTACATAATGTTTGGGGGGCAATGGTGAAGGCTGGCTGCGCATGCGGGTTTGGGTTTCCAGTACCCAATCCGCTTTGGATTGCACAAATTCCATAATTTTGCTTTGGCTCAAACGCTGCGGCGCGCGCACCACCACCCGGCCATCGCGTTGGACAATCAGCGCAAGGGTTTTCCGTTTACTGCGAATAATTTCATCAATGCTTACACCAGGCATGCGCGTGATTGTACCACGTTCATGCGCTTGCTTTCTCATCCTGAATGAGTCTGCATACAAGGCAGATTACAAGTCCGGACCTTTTCATGATGAGCGATATTTTCTAAACCGTATCCATTTTTGCTCTCACGAGGAACATCCCCGCAATAAAAGGTGGCCTTGCTAAGCATTCCCTCTGAAATGTTGTACAGGCCAATCGCATATCTATACCATCGGCCAGTCACAACCGCGCTTTTTTCTGATATGTTTTAACCTCAAATATGGGTTGATTCTGCTAAAATTTCACATAGATTGTTTTGGAACGAGTCAGCCGGTTACTGAAGGAATCGATAAACAGGATGAAAGAAGTATTAATGTCCGTTCAAAGCAAGTCTCCTGAACCATCCGGGCGGGAAAGACCTCGGGTGTTGGTGGGGGCATTCCTGTTGATCACTTTGCTGCTTCTGATTTCTGCCAGCCTTTCCGACCTGCAATTTGAGCAGCCCCAGCCGCTGCCGAACGTGGGGCGTGCATCCGTCACGCAGGAAGCATTGCAGACGGATTTGCCTGCGCAAGAGATACCCGCGTCAGTCTTCATGTTTCTGCCGGCGGTACAGGGTTTTCTGGGTTTGGTCCTGATAGGGGTTATCCTTTCTTTTCTGGTCAGTTGGATAGCGCACGTTCCAATAAAGAAGCTATTGCTGTATGTGCTTTTCATCGGATTATTGGCGCTCGGGTTGGCTCTATTGCCACAATTTATTCCGGAACAGCTCCCGACAGACTCCATTGGCGCCGGTGAATTGAGCAATCTACCGCCTGAAACAGTTTCTTTACCATCTGAGTTAGGCGACCCTTCACAACAATTTATTTGGCTGGTGTTTGGCGGTGTACTGCTGCTGGCAGCGACAACAGCTTTCTTGTTGTATCGTCAGCGGCTGCGGCTGCAGCCCGCGGAGGAAACTTCGCTGCTGCAGGAGGCTCAATCCGCGTTGGATGCTTTTTCCGCGGGGCAGGAGTTTTCCGAGGTGATTGGTCGTTGTTATTTGCAAATGTGCCGCGTGGTCCAACGCGAAAGCGGTATAGAAAGGCAGCAGGATATTACTCCTAATGAATTTCAGGATAGTTTAATTCAGAAGGGGTTTCCTTCTGAACCCGTCTTGCAGCTTACCCGTTTGTTTGAAATGGTGCGTTATGGCGGGCAGGAATTAACCCTGGCCCAAGAACAAACCGGCGTGGAGGCTTTACAGGCAGTGATGCAGTATTGTCAGGGACACTCAGTCCAATGAAAAAAGCCCCGGTACGTCCGATATTCTTTGGAATCACCCTTTGTATTCTGTTGATTGCAGGGATTCTTTTTCGGAATGTTTTATTTACTTTTGTGATTGAACCAATTGGAATATTCTTCTGGGCAATTTACCGGGTATTGCTGAGTGTTGATCAGAAAATTTTCTGGTTTGTTTTAATGGTTTTCGCAGGGTATATTGTATTGCGCAATATGCCTGCTTCTGTGGATGAGTACAAAAAATATACTGATGCGCCATCACCCAAATCGATCAAAGGAGTTCAGTATTGGCACCAGGTCTTTACCGGGACTGCAGCACATGGAAAATCTCAGAAAACAGTAAGTTTGGAAATGAAAGATCTTCTGATCAGTGTCATTGCCAGCCAGGAACGCTTACCTAAAACGAAAGTGATCGCCGCTCTGGATAATCAGCAGTATCCTTTGCCTGCAACCACTTATGCATTTCTCTACCCCAAAAAAGAAACTATGAAAACCGGGCTATTTAAGCTTAATGGGCTATTGCCGCTCAGGCTAAAAAATGGGCGGCTTCATGAAAATCGGGAACAAAATGAAATAGTAGAAGAACTTCTTCAATGGATCGAAACTTATATGGAGATACACAATGACGCTTGAAAATCCGCACGAAATATGTATTGAACAACTGGCTCAATTATCCGCACGAATTGTTGGGGAGGTGGAAAAAGCCATTGTCGGTAAAAGAGAGGTGCTCAATCACATCATGGCGGCTTTGCTTTGCAGCGGCGGGCACATTTTATTGGAAGATAACCCGGGCCTGGCCAAGACATTAATCGCCAATTCTTTTTCCAGCGCACTGGGTTTGGATTTTAAGCGGGTTCAATTTACACCGGATTTGCTGCCGGGTGATATCACTGGCGGGTATATTTTCGATAGCAGCCAGAATCAATTTGTATTGCGCGAAGGGCCTATTTTTACCAACATTTTTCTGGCAGATGAGATAAACCGCGCCTCACCCAAGACGCAATCCGCTCTATTGGAGGCGATGCAGGAATATCAGGTCTCTCTGGAAGGGGAAAGTTTGCCGCTGCCGTTTCCCTTTGTTGTCATCGCAACGCAGAATCCTGTCGAATATGAGGGGACTTTTCCATTGCCGGAAGCACAGTTGGATCGATTTATTGTGAAATTTTCGGTTGGCTACCCGGAACCGCAGGAGGAACAGGAGATTCTTAAACGCCGCCGCGAACGCAAGCAGGATTCGATCCTTTTGGAGGCTGTTGTTTCCCCGGCGCAATTTATGTCCATGCGCCAGGCAGTTGAGACCATTTATGTCCACGCGGATATTGAACGCTACATCGTGGAGCTGGTTGGCAAGACCCGCCGTCATCGCCAGGTGGCTGTAGGGGTGAGCCCGCGTGGTTCTCTGGCTCTGCTGAAACTATCGCGTGCCTGGGCTGCCATGCAGGGGCGTAATTTTGTGCTGCCGGATGACGTGAAGCGCTTTGCACAACCGGCGCTCAGCCACCGGATTATTCTCGAGCCGGCCCTATGGGGCTCCAGGTCACTGGAAAATGGCGTGATTGAAGATGTGGTTAAGTCGATAGCGGTACCGGTATTCGATCCCAGTCATGAGCAATAAACTACGCTTTCTCTTTTTTCTGATTTTCGGTTTGGTTATGACTGCCATCATCAGCCGTAACGGCACAGTGATGTTAATAACCCTGCCATTTCTGGCTTATATCCTGGTTGGTTATTGGCAAATCCCTGTTTTGCCGCAGCTTGGTGCAACACGTGTTATTGATAAAGCCAATTCAATCACCGGCCAGCCGTTAATCATGGAGATTACCCTCCAAAATCCAGCGGATGCTGAGGTTAGTCTGGTTGTGCTGGATAAGCTGCACCCCGAGGTAAAAATCCTGGATGGCCAATTTTGCCAGAGCGCCTGTTTATCAGGCGGCGAAAAACTGATCTTGCGTTACACATTCTGTGCGGATAGGGGCCTTTACCACTGGCAAACTTTAACCGTGATGCTGCACGACCCGTTTTATTTGTTTGAAAGCATGCAGGATATTCCGGCCCAGGCCAGTGTTTTGGTGCAGCCGGAAATAGTTCGGTTAAAGCATATTCCCTTGCGCCCGGCAAATACACTGCACTCAACCGGTTCTTTCCCGGCACAGGTAGCTGGCTCCGGCATCGATTTTTGGGGTGTGCGTGAGTACCAATCCGGCGATTCGATGCGGCGTTTAAACTGGCGCAAAACGGCGCGCTGCCCACAAAAATTATTTACCAAAGAGTTTGAGCAGGAAGAGACCATTGATATTGGATTAATCCTGGATACCCGTATGCCCGCTGAATTTCATACGGGTCAGAATTCCCTGTTTGAGTATGCTGTAAACGCCGTTGCCTCACTCGCCGAACTTTTTTTACGTGAGGGAAACCGGGTTGGCCTGCTGGTATTTGGGCAGGAAATGAATTATCTTCTCCCCGGATATGGCAAAAGGCAGCTTCATCAGGTGATGCGTTCGCTTTCAGCCGCGCGCCCGGGAGCCAATATTGCGCTTTCCAATATCACCTATTTGCGCCATAAATTGTTTCCCGGCCGTTCACAGTTATATATGGTCAGCGCGAACCTGGGTGATGATGGCAGGGCGTACAGGGATTTGCGCGCTGCCGGGCATCCGCTGGTGTTAATCAGCCCGGATCCGGTGGCGTATTTTGCCGGTTTACCGGATGAAAAAACGATGCATCCGCAGGCGATTCGAGCAGCGCGCCTGGAGCGTATTTTGCAATTGCAGCAATTGGTGCATTACGGAATTCGCGTGATCAATTGGCCGGTAACACATTCATTGAATGAAGTAATCCATAATGCTTACAAACAATTTGATGCTGGCAGCGCCAGAAACGGAATTCCCCAATGAGGCGCGAACAACTACTCTCCGGCTTATGCGCTGCTTGTGCGGCGGCTGCCGGGTTACTGGCTTTTTCTGCCCGGGAACGCTCGTATATCGGTTTGATTTTCCTGTTTTTTCTGATTCAGGTTTTTGTGCTTCGTAAAAAGCAGATTCTCTTCACTTCATCCCTGTTATTGAGTCAGTACATTGTTTTGGTGGCAGCGGGGATGATAACCAACCAGTCGTCCGGCTGGTTATTAACAGGTGTTTTTGCCGCTTTGGTCGCCTGGGATCAGATAAACTTTCAGCAGCAATTGGTGGGTGACCGGCAAATTGGTTCAGTGAGTTTATTACGAAAAAAACATACCCGGGTTATGCTGCTGGCCCTTGGTTTGGGATGCGGATTGGTCCTGTTGGGTTTGCAGATTCGATTTCAGCTGCCGTTTGCTGTTATCGTATTCCTTTTGGTCGCACTTTTACTGGTTCTGGAATATGGAATGCGCTTCTTTTCAAAAATAAAATAGGATAATGCATTGTTGCAAGAGTGCGCGATTCTTCGCATATTCTTGAATAAATACGCTATCGTAAATATCGGATAAAAAAGGGGAAATATACCCACAAAAACCATCCATCCGGTATAATAAGCAGACTTATTAGTGTGACTTATTATCAAGGAGTAGATTAACTTATGGATCCTTCTATCTGGATGGCGTTTATTACGGGTTTAACCGCGGGTGGGTTGAGCTGCATGGCCGTTCAGGGGGGCCTGGTGACCAGTTCACTGGCCAGTCAAATTGAAAACGACATGGCTCTCAAAACTCCCAAAAAGCAATCCAAACGCTCGCCAAAACTGGTGCAGCCGATATTATTGTTTTTGGCCGCAAAACTGGTCGCCTATAGCTTATTGGGTTTATTGCTGGGCGCCCTGGGTTCCCTCTTTGCGCTCACACCCCTGATGCGAGGCATCTTGCAGATAGCTATCGCCATTTTCATGTTGGGTAATGCTTTACGGATGCTCAATGTTCATCCGTTCTTCCGCTTTTTTAGTTTTGAACCACCCGCTGGACTGCGGCGTTGGATCCGGCGCACATCCAAAACACAGGACGCCTGGTTTTCGCCGCTTTTTCTCGGCGTGCTGGCGGTGTTAATCCCCTGTGGTGTCACTCAGTCGATCATGGCTCTGGCGGTCAGCAGCGGCAACCCGTGGCAGGGAATGGTGTTGATGTTTGCTTTCACATTGGGGGCAAGCCCGGTGTTCTTTGCGCTTACCTATCTTGCCACCCGTTTGGGATCTATGCTGGAGCGTTACTTTACTCGTTTTGTGGCGGTCGTTTTACTGGCTTTCGGCCTCATCTCCATGGATGCAGGACTTACCTTGAGTGGTTTCCCGTATACAGTTACTCAGTGGGTCAACCGCACCAACGGCCAGCGTGCAGAATTGCTGCGCTTCAATCAGCTGGAACAGCCAGGTGTATACCAGGCAACGGCGCTTCCTGTCGTCAGCGCAGACGTCAATATTCATGTAAAAAATGATGGTTATTATCCCTATCAGAGCTTCGCTCCGGCCGGTGAAGCCATCCGGCTGCACCTGATTACCAATGAAACACGCTCTTGTTCCCGCGCCTTTGTCATCCCGGATCTTGGTCTCCAGGTATTGCTGGATGCCAATGGAGAAAAAGTGGTGGAGGTGCCCGCACAAAAGGCCGGCACTACACTTAACTATGCGTGTTCAATGGGTATGTATACTGGTGTAATCACTTTTCAGTAAGGCAGGCAAATATGACCCGGAAAACGTACATAATTTCTGATATGCATTGTAGTTCTTGCGTGATGCGCCTGGAAGCGTTGGAAGACAGCTTGCCCGGCGTACAACGGGTGTCGGCCAGTTACCAGAAGCAAACCCTGCAGGTGGATTTTGACGAACAGACCCTCAGTGAGGAACAATTCCTGGCTGCGGTGGAACAGTTGGGCTACCACCCACAGCAGAAATAAACGTATCTCAAAGAAGAAAAACAGTCCTGGAAAACAGGACTGTTGCTTAAAAAACCACTGGCATGAGGGGGTCATGCCAGTTTTTGCCTGGGTTGAGGGGGACAACCCAGGTAACAATATTATATACAATTTCAAAAAAAAGGGAAGGCTTTTTAAGAATTTTTAAGATAAAAATATACCCGATCTCCTTCGGTTTACCAGGCACCAGTTTCCAGGTATTCTTGAATGGCGCGGGCGGCGATTTTCGCCTGACCCATGGCAACAATCACGGTGGCGCCGCCGGTAACCACATCACCACCAGCAAACACACCTTTTTTGGAAGTTTTCATACTGCTGCTTTCCACAGTCAGAATGCCGCCTTTCGCGGTTTTCAGATCCGGTGTTGTCCCGGTAATCAGCGGGCTGGGGCTTTGCCCAATGGCGATGATCGCCACATCCGTGGGAATCCGGAAATTGGAACCTTCTACTGCCACCGGGCGACGTCTGCCGGAGGCATCCGCTTCGCCTAATTCGTTGCGCAAACATTCCAGCTCGGTCAGGCGTCCATCTTCGCCGTGGAAGGCAACCGGTGTGGTCAGTAAATAAAACTTAACCCCTTCTTGCTCGGCGTGGTGAATTTCTTCAGCACGAGCTGGCATTTCGGCGCGTGAACGGCGATAGACAATGATCGATTCTTCAGCGCCCAGACGCAGTGCTGTCCGGGCTGCATCCATGGCCGTATTGCCGGCGCCCACGGTCACCACCCGCCGTCCGCGGGCTACCGGGGTGTCGTATTCCGGGAAGCGATAAGCTTTCATCAGGTTGGCGCGCGTCAGGTATTCGTTGGAGGAGTACACCCCACCCAGGTTCTCACCGGGAATATCCAGGAACCATGGCAGGCCTGCGCCGGTACCCAGGAATACAGCATCAAATTCTTCCAATAATTCATCGACAGTGATGGAATTGCCAACGATAAAATCTTTCTTAATTTCTACGCCCAGACTGCATATATTATTCACTTCGTGCTTAACGATGCTTTTCGGTAGACGGAACTCGGGAATACCGTAAACCAGCACACCACCGGGCTCATGCAGGGCTTCGAAAATGGTGACGTGATGTCCCTGGCGGGCCAGATCGGCAGCCACGGTTAAACCGGCCGGGCCAGAGCCGACCACAGCTACTTTTTTGCCGGTGGACGGCGCGATCAGCGTTTCGGTATCCACCGGGTTCTCGCGCTCCCAATCAGCTACAAAACGTTCCAGGCGGCCAATGGCAACCGGTTCATATTTTTTATTCAGGATGCAGGCGCCTTCACACTGGCTTTCCTGTGGGCAGACTCGTCCGCAGATGGCCGGAAGAGCATTGGTCTCTTTGATCAGGTTAAGCGCGCCGCGAAAATCGCCCACTTCAACCAGCTTGAGAAAACCGGGAATATTGATGTTAACCGGGCAGCCCTGCATGCAGCTTGGTTTGGCGCATTCCAGGCAGCGCGCAGCCTCTGCCATGGCTTGTTCGGCGCTGTAACCAAAGGTAACTTCGGCGTAATTATGCCGGCGGATTTCCGGGGCCTGCTCGGGCATGGGTGTTTTTTTTGGGATGATGCTTTTCTTAGGCACTTATTGAGCTCCCCTCGGCTGCTTTAAGAGCAGCCTCCAGTTTGCATTGGTGTTCTTCCCAATACTGCATGGCTTCTTTCTCTTCGGTGTGATAGAAGGCCAGGCGGGCGAGTAAATTCTCCCAGTCCACCTGGTGGGCATCGAATTCCGGCCCATCCACACACACAAATTTGGTGCCATTGTTAAGTACCACCCGGCAGCCGCCGCACATACCGGTTCCGTCAATCATCACCGTGTTTAAGCTGACAATAGTGGGGACGTTAAAAGGACGGGTCGTCTCGGCGGCAAACTTCATCATGATCGCCGGACCAATTGCCCACACCCGGTTAATTACTCCTGGACGGTTGAGGACATCTTTTAACGGTTCAGTGACGCGCGCCTTGATCCCGGCACTGCCGTCATCGCTGCAGACGATTAATTCGTCAGAAAACTCTGCCATGCGCTCTTCCCAGAAGATCAGATCCTTACTGCGCGCACCGATGATCGAAATCACATGATTACCGGCTTGCTTTAATGCTCGCGTAATCGGGAAGAGCGGCGCAATTCCCACACCACCGCCTACCATTACAACGGTGCCATAATTCTCGATTTTGGTGGGATGCCCCAATGGGCCGGCAACATTTTCAAAGCCCTCTCCCTTGATTAACAATCCCATTTGTTTGGTGGATTTGCCTACTTCCTGAAAAATCAGGGTGATGGTTCCTTTTTGGGGATCGTAGTCCGCGATGGTGAAGGGGATACGCTCGCCAGTTTCATCGGTGCGGACAATCACGAATTGTCCGGGCTGGGCCTTTTGGGCTACTTGAGGGGCAGACACGACGACCAGTTTCACCAGGTCGCTTAGAATTTGTTTATGCAGGATCGGGTACACAGGGAACTTCCTTTTCAACGCAAAGCATTGCTTTAATATTTCCAACCAGAAAAATGGAATCGGTAACACAAATTAGATCTGAAGGAGTTGCTTGTTTGCAGCGCTGCTCCATTATATCAACAGTCGACGCTTGTGTGAAACCACAGATCGCCGGTTTATGCGCTTTCACAATACCAGCATTCTTCTATGCATGGCGGGTTCAATTTGTTGTGTTCCATGCTGTCTATGCGTTATCCGGCTGCGCTGCTGTGATTGGGTAAGAGCCCGGCTTCAGTGATGATCCGCGGAACAACTTCTTCCCAGCCTACGGTCATAATATGCAGACCATTGATCCCTTCCAGTTTTCGGATTTTTTCAATTAACTCCAGGGTGATGCGAATGCCTTCTTCGGCTGCGTTACCGGCAGTTTCCGCATCCGACAGGCGCTTCATAATCGCCTCAGGAATATGAATACCGGGAACCTCATCATGCATGTAGCGGGCAACTTTCACTGATTTTAAGGGAGAAATACCCACCAGAATGTAGACCTTATCCAGAATATTGCGGGCTGCCAGCGCATTCAGCCAGGTTTCCAATCTTTCGATATCAAAAACCAGGTTTGTCTGGAAGAACTGTGCACCGGCATTAACTTTTTTATGTTCGCGCAATGCCTGATATTTTATCTCGGAAGCATACGGGGATGCGGCTGAGCCAAGGAAGTATTTTGGGGGAAATTTGATATTGCGTTCGTCGAGATACTTGCCTTCATCGCGCATCTGGCGCAGAACCCACAACATCTGAATCGAATCGAGGTCCAGGATATCCATGCGTCCCTTGGGTTTGGGTGATAAGCGGTTGCTGTCGCCGGTGATGCATAGAATATTGCGAATGCCCAATGCGGCAGCCCCGAGTGCCTCGGATTGCAGTCCAACCCGGGTAATGTCCCGGGCGGCAATTTGCAATACCGCTTCGGCGCCGCGTTGAACGGCAATTGCAGAGCATGCCAATGAGGACATGCGCGGGGTGGCAGAAGCGCCATCGGTGAAATTGACAGCGGTTACAAACGGTTTCATCAAGTCGATGTTGTCTTTCAGTTTCTTGGTGGAAGCCGTCATCGGTGGTTGGATTTCAGTGGTGACTACAAATTCACCGGCTTTAAGGCGCCTTTCCAATTCGGATGCAGGTTCCTCATATTTAGGTACGTGGTATTCCGAATCGCCTTGCCACCAATCCGGTTGACGTACCGGGCGAAAAATGCCGTCCCAGGTTTCTTCGCGGGTTTCAGCATCTTTGGATGTCAATCCGCTGATGACATTGCGGGTGCCGTTGATTTTAATTTGTTCCACCAACCGGCCCAGTTGTTCACTGCCCACCAGATCCCAGTCCAGGGGGGGCAGCACCTCCATGAGGAGTTCTTCACGTCCCAGTTTAAACGCGCGTTCATAGATCTTGTACCAGATGCACGGGCGGGTTTCATCCACATAACAATGCTCTGCGGTTGAACCACCACAGGGGCCGTTGCGCAAACCTTTGGGGCATTCCATTGGGCAAATAAAAGCCGTTTCCTGAAGTAAACAGTTTCCACACTGCCGGCAGCCCCATAGTGGGCCTTTGTACAGCATTTCAATACTGTTCAATAAACGGTTGCCAAAGGTCTCCCGACGAAACGGATAATAAATGGGTTGCCAACGGCGGCCTGGGGTGAAGATAGGCATAAAATACTCCTGTTATTAAGTTTCCTGTATTTCGGCGGCGTGCAGGGTGTTTTTCATTAACATGGCAATTGTCATCGGGCCAACCCCGCCGGGTACGGGTGTGATCCAGCCGGCAACCTCTTTGGCTTCGTCAAAGCAGACATCACCCACCAGGCGGTGACCGCTCTTACGCGTGCTGTCCACAACCTGGTTGATCCCCACATCAATGACAGCAGCTCCGGGCTTGATCCATGAACCACGTACCATTTCGGTTCTGCCGATGGCGGCAATGACAATATCCGCGTTTCGTACCACATCCGGTAGGTCGCGTGTGCGTGAGTGGCATACTGTAACGGTGGCGTTGCGTCCAATTAACAGCAGCGCGGCCGGCATGCCCACAATATTGGAGCGTCCCAGCACTACAGCGTTGGCGCCTTCCAACTTCACCCCAACCTGTTCCAGCAAGTAGATGCAGCCGAAGGGGGTACACGGTACAAATAGAGGTTCGCGTCCCTTTTGAGCCAGGCGTCCAATATTTAACGGAGAGAAACCATCCACATCTTTTTCAATGCTGATCAGGGAGAGCACGCGCTCTTCATCCAGGTGAGCAGGCATAGGTAATTGCACCAGGATGCCGCTGACGCGCCGGTCATCGTTTAATTTTTTTACCAAATCTTCCACCTGGCTCTGGTTGGCATCCGCGGGCAGCGTATGATTAACCGAACCCATGCCCAGGTCGGCGCAGGCTTTTTGTTTGGAAGCGACATAAGCCGCCGAGTCGGGGCGGTCACCGATTAATACGGTGGCTAATGTGGGCTGCATTTTTCCCAGGGCAGTGCGTTTCATCACAGCATCAGCCACTTCCATACGTAACTTTTGTGCAATTGCTTTTCCATCAATTAGTTGAGCGGTCATTACTTTCTCCTTTTTATCAGAACCGGCGGGGCTTAGAACAAACCAAGCACTTTGCCTGTTTTCAAATCCAGATCAACATCCTAGAATGGTGGTCTGGTGGGTAAGCCGGGCATTGTGCGCATTTTGCCCAGCAGCGGATAAAGGAAACCTGCTCCTACACTGGCACGGATATCACGAACTTTTACGCGAAACCCTGAAGGCGCACCTTTCAGGTTGGGGCTGTGCTGAAGGAGAGGTGGGTTTTGGCCATACAAATGGGCAATTTATCAAAACCCAGTTTAGTATACAACGTAATTTTCTCTTCTGCTTCAGGAGACAGATCCATTCCTTCTGTGCCGTAGATTTCTTTACAAATAATTTCCATTTTCGTAAAACTCCAACTCTTGCGGTAGAATACCGGCTTCTTCGGCAATCCGCGCAATCGGCTCAATCGCGGCGGCCTGAGCGATATCAATATCGCCTGGCACTGGACGGACCAGTTTCAACCTGGTGGGTGATTGTGGGCTGGACATATTTAGTTTTACTCCGGAAAAAGGGTGTGGAGATTAAGAAATACTGTTTGGGGCGTCAGGAAGAGGGGGTGTTATTGGGGTTGCAAAACAGAATAATAAAAGTCAACATAATCATTATATATATAGTCCCCTAGGGATGTCAATGTTTTTTTTGCGTTTATGACCAAAGTTTGCTATTTAGATGATCTTTGTCAATTATGGGTGGATCAAAATTTATAAACTTATATAGGTAATCTATTGTATAATGGGCTAGAGAAGTAGACCAATTTAACCTGATTCGGGCGTTCTCCTCCAGTTTTCGCTGGTTAAGCCAATGAGTCTGTAAACCTTAGAGCCTACAATTGGACTGATGCATGAATAAAGAATTTCGACCGGCAACCAACGGTCAGTACCAGATCAATAAAGAGTCCTATGAACCGGCCTACCTGCAGTTGGCCAATATCCTCCGGCGGCAAATTTCGGAAGGACTGTTTTTTCCGGGAGGTTTATTGCCGTCCGAAGCGCAGTTAGTGCGCCGCTATGGTATCAGCCCGATGACGGTGCGCCGTTCGATTAATTTGCTTTCCGACCAGGGTGTTGTCAGCACGGAACAGGGACGCGGCACCTATGTGCGCCCATTGGAATTAAGCTCGGCTATTTTTGATTTGCAGGAATTGCAGGATCTGGTAGAACACGGCACCGCCGCTGATGTAAAACTTTTGGATGTTCGTATTATTTCAGCAGTGGAAAATACAGCGCGCAAATTGGATATTCCGGTGGGTACACCCACCATATATTTACGGCGATTATTTAAACAGGATGGCCAGCCGATTTTCTATCACCGCGCTTACCTGATCTATGATCCCACCCGCCCGATAGTGGAAGCCGAGATGGATGTTACTTCTCTCAAAGGCTTGTTTTCTCATAGTGATAGTACCTTATTGAAACGCGGCCAATTAACCATCGATTCAATTCTAATGAATGCAGAAGAAGCGGAGTTGCTACAAACTTCTTTACCGGCTGCCGCGTTCAACCTGGAGCATTTGTTTTACGATTTTAACGATCGCCCGGTGAGTTGGGGTTGGTTTATTTTTCGCAGTGACCGGTTGCACTTCACAACGCGATTAGGCCTTAATCTTTAATATCCGTGTCGCTTTTTTTTCGCTGCCTTAAAATCAGGCAGCGGTTTGGAGAGGTTCTATGGATCAGAACTCGAATTCCTTAAATCCACTGGAAGATTTAGTAAATCAGGTTGCTGACTTAAATGAAAATGATGCGCTGGCGATCGTCCGGCAGAGGATAGCCAGGGGAGATAAGCCTTTCGATATTGTTGAAGATTGCAAAGCTGGTATGCAGATTATTGGGCAGCGTTACGAAAAGCATGAGTATTTCCTTTCCGGGTTGATTATGGGCGGAGAAATATTTCGGGAAGTGATGCAGTTGCTGAACCCTTTGATCTCTGATAAGTATCACAGCAATGAATTGGGTAAAATCTTGTTAGGCACGGTAGCCGGGGATATCCATGATATTGGCAAAAATATTTTGAGTATGCTGGTGACCAGTTACGGCTTTACCGTTTTTGATCTGGGTGTGGATGTGCCTGCGGAGGAATTTTCTCAAAAGGCTCGTGAACTTAAACCGGATATTATTGGTCTCTCAGGTTTGTTGACCAGCTCATTTGATTCGATGAAAAACACCATAAAAATATTGCGCAGTGGCCCGGATATTGCGGCGTCCGCTACGCCAATTGTTGTCGGCGGCAGTACGGTAGATCACCAGACCTGCATGTACGTAGGCGCAGATCATTGGGCGAATGACGCCATGGTTGGGGTCAATTTATTCAAACAATTGATCGTTCAAAAACAGTAGCAATTTATCTACTTGACTGATTTATCAGACTATTTGGTTCTGCCGATCGCCAATTGCTGCAAACACCAGTTTACGCCCTGCATGGCGTCTTCAGACCAATGGTCCGCCCCTACATAGCGGCAAACATCCTGATTGACCTGGCCCCCAATAATGATCGGTATGTTCTTGCATTCCGGATCGGCGCGCAGCAAGGAAACAGTTTCTTTCATTGAGGTGTGTGCCGAGATAATCAGGCAGGAAAGCCCGATGGCAACCGGTTTTATCTCGCGCGCTTTTGTTAAAAATTCCTGTGGGGCTACATCGACACCCAGGTCGCAAATAGTGAAACCATGCACATTTAAGAGTATCTGGAAGAGGTCTTTACCGGCATCGTGGATATCACCCTGAACGGTACCAATCAGTACTTTTCCCAGCGATTTGCCAAAGTAATTCTTGTCGGTGAGGGGTTGTACAATTTCCATCACCTCCCTTAATATTTCTCCGGCCAGAATTAACCCAGCCAGGTAATACTCCTTTTGTTCATAGCGTTTTCCTACCAGGATCATACCCTGCCGGCAGTCTTCCACAATATTAAGTGGATCATCTCCACGGGATACGCGCTCTTGCACCAACTTTAAGACATCCTGATCCTTCAGGTCTGCGACACTCTGGATCAATTTTGCTGAGAGATCATCATGCTGAACACTTTTTCCGTCGCTCATGGAAATTTTCCTTTACAAGAGTACTTAGACACCTACTTTGGTAGTGAAACGTAACCGGTCTCCCCGGCAAATAAACCAACCCCAGCTTACAACGCAATCACTAAAATCGTAAAAAATATGTTCAACCCGAAAAGCAGCTGCGCCGGTAGTAAATCGAAGGATGGCCGATTCTTCCTCGTTCAGAACGGTCGCATCTATGCAAAGCTCGCCGCGTTTGAGGATTGTCTTTCCGGTTCCGGTAAATAAACCTCCTAAGGCGGTTACTTCTAATTCGGCTTCCACGGTCGGGTTGGTTGGGTCCAGAATTAAATACTCGCGATGATACATGATGGGAAGATTCTCATGCAGCAATAAACGGCTGATGAAAATTACTCGGGTACCCGGAGCCACCTCTAATTTTCGGGCAACATGCTCCGATGCACTGACTGCCGAAGCACCCAAAATGCGCACCGATGTGCGCGGGTCGCTGAATATGTTTTGCAGACCATGTAAATCAAATGTCGCATTACCCAGCATCAGCGGTTTTAGAAAGGTTCCCTGGCCTTTTCGCGTTTCGGCAATGTCCTGTTCCACTAGAATCTTGATAGCGCGCCGCGCGGTTATGGTGCTCACCTGGTACAGGTTGCATAGTTCAGCCTCGGAGGGTAAGCGGTCTCCCGGACGGTATTCACCGGCGGCTATTTTGCGGCGTAGAATATTTACCAGTTGGTTATAGGCCGGTTCAAATGAATCGCGGTCGATTTCTTCCGGAATCGTTTGATGTTGGGTGGTTTGATTCATGAATTAAATTTATCCGATATTGTTTATTAGGGAGTTGCCACGCGGGAGAAGTAAAATCTGGAAAAGAATTCATCCAAGGTGTGAAAATTACTCAGCTCACGGGCTTTAGTTTACTTCTGGCGGGCTATTCCCATTATAGTGCAATTCCATAATCGCGAATAGCCAAAAAAGCACTTGACAAGACTTATTATACTAATATAATAAGTTGTATAGGAATTTACAACACCCAGTATACAATTCCTCCCTTTGTCCATTACACCCTATTTTGGAGAAACAAATGAATATTATTGGCGAGAAGATAAATGGCACTCGCAAACTGGTTGGTAAAGCTATTGCCGAACGCGATGCTGCCTTTATCCAAAAATTGGCAATTAAGCAAGTTGATGGCGGCGCTGCCTGGCTGGATATTAACGCGGGTACACGCCCGGATAAGGAGCCTGCAGATTTGCTGTGGCTGGTTAACCTGGTGCAGGAAGTAACCGATGTTCCACTGTGTTTGGATAGCGCTAACCCGGCTGCTTTACGCGCAGTGATGCCGGCCGTAAAAAGTACACCTATGATTAATTCAATCAGCGGAGAACCTTCGCGTTTGGCAGGCATTCTGCCAATCGTAGCAGAGTTCGGCTGCCCGGTGATTGCATTATGTATGGATGATAAAGGTATTCCTGCAAACAAAGAAGGGCGTTTGGAGGTAATTCGTAAGGTCTTTGAAGAGACGCGCAAAGTGGGTGTTCCCGATGAAAATATGTATGTAGACCCATTGGCAATGACCATTGCCACGAATATCAATGCCGGCAATATCATCTTTGATACGATGCGTTCCATCCACGCAGAATTCCCCCTGGCGCACATCTCTTGCGGGTTAAGCAACGTGTCCTTTGGCTTGCCGGCGCGCTCCCTGATTAACCGCACCTTCATGGTATTGGCGCTTGAAGCCGGTATGGATGCCGCCCTGATTGATCCGAATGACCGTGAATTGGTCTCAGCAATTTTTGCCACCGAATTGTTATTGGGTAAGGACAGGCATTGTCTGCGTTATACACGCGCCTTCCGCGCGGGTAAGATCGGTCCAATTGAACAGAAATAATTAAATCATAATCGGCTGATGCAGAATTTGGGGTTTCAGCTATCCAATTCCAACCTAACACAAGATATAAGGAGAAAAAAATGTCGGAAAAGTTGATTAATGCAATTGCTGAGATGGATGATGAATTGGCGGTCAGTGTCGTAAAAGACTTAATTGCCCAGGGAACAGACCCAATGAGTATCCTGGACGACTGCCGCTCCGCAATGGAAATTGTGGGCAAACGTTTTGAAAAAGGCGAGTATTTTATTTCCGAACTGATCCTGGCCGGCGAAATGTTAAAGGCTATTTCTGCGGAAGTAAAACCACTCATAAAACAGGAAGGTGCTGTTAAAAAGAGCGGCAAAATCCTCATCGGTACGGTAAAAGGCGATATCCATGACATTGCCAAAGACATTGTTGTTTTCATGCTGGATGTAAATGGCTTCGAAGTTAAAGACCTGGGTATTGATGTTCCGGTCGAAACATTTGTTGAGGAAGTCAAGAGTTATCAACCGGATGTGGTGGCTTTAAGTGGTTTCCTCACCCTGGCCTACACTTCCATGAAGGAAACAGTGGAAGCCATTGAAAAAGCCGGACTGCGTGATAAAGTTAAGATTATGGTCGGTGGCGGTACAATCGATGCACAGGTATGTGCTTACGCCAAGGCGGATGGTTGGGGAACCGATGCCATGACTGCCATCAGTCTGGCAAAGCAGTGGGTTGGAGGGAAATAATCATGTCTGAAACAAAATTTACAACAGCAGAAATTGATGCCGGTAAAAGCCCTGAACAGCTCTTTGGCGAACGTATGAAGCGTTTTCAGGATGCCCTGCAATTGCAGCAGCCTGATCGTGTTCCATCTATGCTCGGTTTTGGGTACATGCTCTCGGAATACGGCGGTATTACCCGGCAGGAACAGCAGGATAATTTTGAGGTTTCCCAGAATTTACTGGAAAAAGCAGCGCTCGAGTTTCAACCGGATGCCGCATTTGGCGTCTTTGGTTTAGGACCAGGACCCAGTAAAGCGTTGGGCGATCAGATGACCAAATGGCCTGGTGTTGGCCTGGGCCCGGATGGCTCTTTTCAGTTTGCTGAACAGGAGTTCATGAAAGCTGAAGATTATGATGCCTTTTTGCACGATCCTTCCGATTGGGCGCTGCGCACTTACTTACCCCGCGCATTTTCAAAATTGGGCGGTTTGGCCAATTTACCGCCATTCGGTATGTTTGCCTTTGGTTTCTATCATACATCCAATTTTGCGGCGTATGCATCCCCCCAACTGCTCGAATCCATGAAAGCCTTTAATGAAGCAGTACAGGAGACTCTGGTAGCTATTGGCAAGATGATGGAATCCGGCGGCCGTATGATTGGTCTGGGTTTTGCCCCGCCGTTCTTTATGGGTGGCGCGCTGATTGAGGCTCCCTTCGATTTTATGTCCGACACATTGCGCGGTATGCGCGGTATCATGCTGGATATGCACCGCAGGCCGGAACAATTGCTGGCCGCCCAGGAGAAAGTGCTGCGCTTCCAGGTTGAGTTTGCAAAGAATCAGGCAAAAGCAACCAATACTCCCTACGCATTTATCCCGCTGCATCGCGGCTCCGATGGTTTCATGTCGCTCCCGCAGTTTGAAAAATTCTATTGGCCCACCTTAAAACGCATGATGCTGGAATTGATCGACGACGGCATTATGCCCGGTTGTTTCTATGAAGGTGTTTGGGACCAGCGTTTGGAATATCTGGCCGAATTACCCAAGGGAAAATCGTTCGGCTGGTTCCAGAGCAGCAATATCTTCAAGGTTAAGGAAGTATTGGGAGATACCATGTGTATTCTGGGTGGTATGCCCAACTCTATGCTTCAGGGCGGTACAGTAGAACAGGTTCGTGACTTTACCCGCAGATTGTGCCAGGAAGTTGGCAAAGGCGGCGGATATATCATGGGTACCAATATTGGCGAGTTGGAAGGAGCCAACCCCATATTGGTAAAGGCCTGGATGGATGCTACCAAAGAGTTTGGTGTCTATTAGTCCTGATTAGCAATATACCGGGCATCGAAGCTGTTTCAGGATTAAGAAAATGTGCGGCTTCTTTTAAAGAAGCCGCACAACCTATCACTAAATCGGTTTGATTTGATCAATTTTGGTATAAAATAGAAGTAGTCATTAAAAAGTTCTTTTTAGCATCCGCAGTTGATTAAGCAGGTAAGGTTATGAGCGAAAAAACCGGTTTGATTTTTGATATCCGCAAAGACTCCTACCAGGATGGCCCCGGAAACCGTACGGTTGTTCTTTTTAAAGGCTGCTCACTGTATTGCTGGTGGTGTGAGGATCCCGAAACCCAATCCCCGGTAATTGAAGTGCACGTAACGAAAACCCGCTGTATTCAATGCGGCACCTGTATTCGTATTTGCCCGATGGACGCTGTCGATTTTGAACAGGATCTGGAAAATAAGACAGCCATCGTCATTGATCGGGATGTATGTATTGCCTGCGGTGCCTGCCTGGAAGCATGCCCTGGAAATGCGCGTGCACTGACCGGTACGCAAATGACAGTTGCAGAAGTGATGCGCCAAATTGAAGCCGGCCGTGTTAATTATATGCAAAGCGGCGGCGGTGTAACTTTTGGCGGTGGTGAGCCTTTAATCCAGAATCAATTTCTGGAAGAGTTGCTGCACCTGTGCCGCCAGTCTGGCATATCCACGGCAGTCAGTACCTCGGTTTATGCACCCTGGGAGATTATTGACCGCTTGCGCTCAGAAATCGACTTATTTCTTTGTGAAATCAAGTTTATCGATGATGTGCGCCATACTCACTTTACTGGTTTATCAAATGAGTTAATTCTTGAAAACCTGAAGCACCTGGATCATCTTGGACACCCGATTATATTGCGTGTGCCATTGATCCCCGGTACAAATGATGATGAGATCAATCTTCGGGCGATTGCCCGCTTTGCCTCTGAATTACATTGTTTGCAAGGTGTGGATCTGTTGTTTTACCGGCAGATTGCTGAAGATCGATTTGTACGCTTGGGCAAACCCTACCTGGTTAAAGAAAACCATCCTTTTTCAGAGGAACAGGTACACAACACAATCCGCATATTTGAGGAATTTGGTTTGCCCATTCATGTGGCTGATTTACAGGTTTAGCCTTTTAAACTTGCCAGTTAAACCTGAATAATTCTATTCTGAGACTCCACAAATGATTCCTGTTGGAGGCGCTTTGTGCCTGAACATAAAATAAGAGTCGATTTTGAACCTTTTGGTAAACGGGTGGGTATTGCTCCGGGACATACCCTTGTGGATGCAGCCCGTTTGGCTGGATTGCCCCTCACCAGTGATTGCGGCGGCGGTGGTTCTTGCGGCCAGTGTGTGGTCATTGTTCGTGACCAACCTGATGCCCTGAGCGCTCTCACCACAACCGAAACGGATATTTTATCGGCGGAACAATTGCAGCTCGGGCAGCGTCTGGCCTGTCAGGCGGAGCTCTTGCAAGACGTAAAAGTGGATGTACCCTTTTTCTCTTTGATTACAGGGCAAAGGTTGCAGGTGGAATCTGCTACAGGTGAGGACCTTTTACCGGGTACCTGGGATGATTTGATCGTGAAACCGTATCAGATAACCGTCCCGCCGGCCACTTTGCACGACTTGCGCGGCGATCTGGACCGCGTGTTGGATGTTCTGGCTGAGATTCACGGTTGCACCGGTCTTTCCGCCAGCCCGATGGTGGTACGTCTCTTACCGGACCTGCTGCGCCAATATCATTGGCAGGTAAAAGTGTTGCTGCGTGGTTCGGTTATTATCAATTTTCTGCCGCCAAATGCGTATCCATTAGGGGTGGCTGTAGACCTGGGAACCACCAAGGTAGCCGTCTACCTGGTTGACCTTACCAATGGTGTTGTACTGGCCGCCGAAGGACGCCCCAACCCGCAAATTGGTTACGGTGAAGATGTTATCAGCCGTATGATCTACGTCAAAAACAAACCCGAAAGCGCTGCCGTTCTTTCTCAGGCAGTTGTTGGGGTGATTGATGAATTGACCCAATTGCTCACCGCTCAGGTGCAGCGCTCCTTGCAGGAGGTTGCTGAGGTCTGCATTGTTGGAAACACAGCCATGACACACTTATTGCTGCAATTGCCGGTGGGGCAATTGGCTATGGCGCCTTATGTACCGGCCGCCGCCGCTGCCCAGGAAATGCGCGCAGCTGATTTGGGCCTTTCGCTACATGGTGATGTGCGTGTCTATGTGCCGCCCTGTGTCGCCGGTTATGTCGGCGCCGATCTGGTAGCCATGACCCTGGCTTCGGCCATCGGGCAGGATGATCGTACTGTGCTTGGAATTGATATCGGTACAAACACGGAAATTATCCTGTCCAAACGTGGAACCCGCCGCCTGGTGGCGCTGTCTTGCGCATCAGGCCCGGCTTTTGAAGGCGCGCATATTCGCTTTGGTATGCGCGCTGCCGCCGGCGCTATAGAACGTGTCTGGCTTAACCCTGAGGGACCGGTGGTGCAAACCATAGGGAATGGTCCGGCAGTGGGTATCTGCGGTTCGGGGATCATTGATGTCATCGCTGAGATGCGCCGGGTTGGTATTTTGAACACCCATGGGCGCATCCAGGCCGGGCAGCCAGGCGTGCAGCCGGGTGTCCATAGCCTGGAGTTTCTATTGGTGCCGGCCGCGCAGACTGCCACCGGCGAAGCCATTCTCATCTCGCAGCACGATGTGGACGAAATTCTGCTTGCCAAGGGTGCCATTATGGCAGGTATTCAGGTTCTCCTGGCCGTCTGTGATTTGCAAGCCCAGGACCTGGATGAGATCATTCTGGCCGGCGCCTTTGGTACCTATCTCAACCTGGATACAGCTATTGCCATCAGCCTGGTTCCCAATATCCCTCAGGAACGTTTCCGCCAGGTGGGTAATGCCGCCGGAGACGGTGCGCGTCAGATTTTATTCTCACATACAGCGCGGAAACGTGCTTTACAGCTTGCCCGGGAAATTGAATACGTAGAATTGACAGTTTACCCGGGTTTCAGAAAGCATTACGCCAGGTCTATGTGGTTGTAATGTTTATTCATCCAAAGAAAATTTACCAGGAAAATAGTTAAAGGATAATTATGGATTACTCTCACACACTGGTTTTAGCCTGCGCCACGGTTATCGAAGAAATGCTGCCCATCATTCCACCCGGGATGCAGCACCAGGTTTTTGATTTTGGCCTGCATGTGAATCCCCAAAAATTACGCGAAACCTTACAGGAATCCATTTCACAGGTTGCTGATGATATCGATACGATTATTTTAGGCTATGGTTTATGCTCTCAAGCCGTTATTGGTATCAAGTCCGAGCGTTGTAAGCTGGTGGTTCCACGCGTGGATGATTGTATTGCTATCTTTCTTGGCTCACTTTCCAGTTATAAGCAGCAAGCCGCCTCCGAACCGGGTACTTACTATCTCACCAAAGGCTGGATCGAAGTAGGCGACACCCCTTTTTCTGAACATGAACGTACCATCGAGCGCTTTGGAGAAGAAAAAGCCTTACGCATATTAAAAATAATGCTGGCAAATTATAAACGCCTGGCGTTAATCAACACCGGGCAATATGAAATGGATCGCTACCGGGATTACGCCCGTACCACAGCCGAAAAATTTGACCTGCGTTATGAAGAAGTTAAGGGCTCCAATGATCTGGTAAAGAAGATGTTGTTGGGTGATTGGGATGAAGAATTTGTAGTGGTAGGGCCTGGTGAACCCATCGCCTATAACCATTTTTACCCATCCGATCCTGCCTGAGAGGGTTTCACAACCCTCGCACCCGCCCGGTACATTATTTACAACAGGAACAAAAATCCCAACCATCTTTCTTCAGTAAAAATGCCCGGCTTTGGCATTTCCTTTATCCTTCTTTTCGGATTCCAATTTCTCGGGAATTTTTTGTAAAATAAAATTCAACAGGTACCCCGATATTTTGGAAAGGAACTTCACCTCATGAAAAATGATCATGTGTATGATGCGGTCATTGTAGGGGGTGGCCATAACGGCCTGATAGCCTCCTGCTACTTAGCCATGGCTGGTCTTCGCGTCCTCATCCTTGAAAAGAACGACCATCTGGGCGGCGCAACCTGGTCTAACTACACTTTTCCCGGCGTGAACGTCCGAGTATCCGAATATTCTTACCTGATCAGCCTTCTGCCCCAAAAAATCCTTTCTGATCTGGGTATCAGCTTTGAAATCCGTCAGAGACCGGTTGCCTCTTTCACGCCGCTCTTGAAAGAGGGCATTCCCAGCAGTCTCTTAATCAGTAATACTTCTGAAGATATCACCCGCAATTCTTTTATCACATTTACCGGTGATGATCGGGAATATCAAAAGTATCGCATCCTCCAGGAAAAATTAGCGATATTTGCGCGTAATGTCTGGCCAACGCTGCTTTCTCCATTGCCTTCCAAAAAAGAACTGCGCGATAAATTTCAGAGCAAAGAAGAAAGAGAGATTTGGGACTACCTGGTAGAAAAACCGTTATCCGCGCTGATTGAAGACCATTTAACCGATGATACGCTGCGCGGAATGGTCTTCACCGATGCGAAAATTGGCCTTCTCACCAACCCGGATGATCCCACACTTTTGCAGAATAAAACCTTTATTTACCACATCATCGGCCAGGGAACCGGCGAATGGAGCGTTCCGGTAGGTGGTATGGGTGCGTTGGTGGATGCGCTTAAAAGCAAAGCGCAGGCGTTGGGTGTTTCCTTCGAAACATCGGCAAAAGTTGTAAAAGTTGATCACGGCGTTCCCACCAGCGTCGTGTGGTATACCCGGGATGAAAAAGAATTGTCGGTGGCTGCCCAATATGTCCTCTTTAATACCGCCTCCAATATTGTCAACCAATGCCTGCCGCATGCGTATGCCGAAAAACAGGTGGACGGATCGGTGTTTAAAATCAATATGATTCTCAAGAAACTACCCGGGCTGAAAGGTGATAGCATATCATCGAAGGACGCTTTTACCGGTACATTCCATCTCAATGAAGGGTACCAGCACATGAAAACTTCCTATCAGAATGCGCAAAATGGCGTCCTGATGGATGCTTTACCCGGAGAGATGTATTGTCACAGCCTGACGGATCCATCGATCCTGTCTGCAGACTTGCAGGAAAAAGGCTATCAGACGTTGACCTTATTCGGGTTGGATGTGCCCTATCACTGGTTTACTCAGGACAATGCCGCCACGAAAGATGAAATCGCCCGCAACTACTTGCGTTCCATCAATAATTTTATCGAAGAGGATATCTTAGACTGCCTGGCAGCGGACGCCGCCGGGAATCTGTGTTTCGAAGCAAAATCCCCTGTAGACCTGGAAAGCAGTATCGACCTACCCAAAGGGAATATTTTTCATGGGAATCTGACCTGGCCGTTTGCCGAGATCGATGATGATGCCGGCGCCTGGGGTGTAGAAACCAATTACAAGAATGTATTTATTTGCGGGTCAAGCGCAAAACGAGGCGGTGCGGTTAGCGGAATCCCCGGGCACAATGCAGCCATGAAAGTACTTGAAACAGCGGGTAGAAAATTTCTATAATTATTGTGTCCAATGAGTGATTATTCGTTTTAGTTTTGTAAAATCAGGATTTTCGCGCTTCCAATTACAAACGAAGTTGAGGCATTTTATTGGATGGTTTCCATCATCAGGTTTTCTTCCCATTGAAAATAACAGGCACAATCCTTTAAGGATACCGGTTTGCAAAAATAATATCCTTGGATAAGTTGAAAATTCATATCACTTAATTTCTTAATTTGGGATTCGGTTTCCACGCCCTCCGCAATGACTTCTAGACCCAGAGCGTTCGATAAATTTTTGATTCCTGTGACAATTTTTTGCGAATTGAAATTAGAAGCAATATCTTTTATCAGGCATTGATCAATTTTTACAAAATCGAACACCTCCATTGCTAATTGCTGCATCGCTGTTTGCCCGGATCCAAAATCATCGATGGCAATTTTAATGCCAAGGGATTTTAATTCCTTAAATAAATCCCGATAATCCAATAAACTGCCGGCTACAAATTTTTCTACAATTTCCAATACCAGGTATTCGGGTGGAAACTTTGTTTCTTCCAGAATCGTCTTTACCAAATGCGGCAAGCGTTTGGTTAACTCTTTTTCACAAATATTGACGTGTAATAAGAAGGTATTTTTATGGTTACTCATATACTGAAGACTTTGGCTGCACGCCGTTCTGAGAACCCAATCTCCAATTAATTCCATCATATTATTTTCTTCTGCCATTGGCAGGAATTGGTCCGGTGAGATCAAACCATATAGTGGGTGCTGCCAACGAATAAGCGCTTCAATTGCATTTACAGCATCCCGATTTAAACTGACAATAGGTTGGTATAAAAGATAAAACTGCCCCCTGATGATCGCGTTTCTCAATTCACTTCTCAAACTCATGCGCATTAATGCATGCGGAGCCAAAGATGGTGTAAACACACAGGTTGAATTTTTGCCATTCTTTTTTGCATGAAACATAGCCATATCGCTGCACTGTACAATATTGCCCTCATCCACGCCTTCACTGGGGTAGATGGCTACTCCCACTGAGGCGCTAATAATAACTTCTATGCCATCCATGCGTATAGGTTCAGATATAGTTTTTTGCACCGCATCGATCACATCAAAGATTTCTTTTTGCTCATGAATGTCAGATAACAAAATGACAAACTCATCTCCTCCGTGTCGCGCAATCGTATCTTTACAGCGGATAGCTTGTTTCATGCGCTTTCCTAAAATTCGCAAAAGCTGATCCCCATGATGATGATTAAAAGCATCATTAATGGATTTGAAATTGTCCAGGTCGATGAATACCAACGCAATCATGGATTTGTCTTGATTTGCATCGTGTATAGCGATTGGCAATTGTTCTGTGAAATAATGGCGATTCGGTAATTCGGTTAAATTATCATGTGTCGCAAAATATTGTAATCGCTTCTCAGAAGCGATACGCTCCGTAATATCCCAAATGGTTGCGACGACGCCATCAATATTTCCTTGCTCATTCAATAAGGACACAGCACTCATTTCAACATTTTTACGTTCTGCTTCAGGAAATTCTATAGAAAACTGGTAATTATCCAAAGTTTGATTGGTGGAAAATAAATATTGAATATCCGGTAATACTTGCCCGTTGCAATCAAATATTTTTATATTTTTTGAAAATGCTGATTGAAAAAATTTTTCTGTACGAGAAAATGGAATTATCTCGGCTGCGTGCTGATTGCAATATGTGATTTCACCTTGATTATCCAAAATAAATATACCCACCGGGCTCGTGTTCATTGTCTTGGACAATATATCGCGTTCGCGTTTATAGTCATCTTCTGTTTGCTTACGAGCCAACACTTCTAATTGCAGCAATTCATTGGAATTTATTAAATCCCTGGTTTTTTCATCAATCAGCATTTGCAAATGATCCTGACGAAAAGTCAATTCGCGTTGATAGTTTATATCAGAGGTAATATCGTGAAAGATAAAGATCGACCCACCAGAACTCTTATTAACATCATTCAATACAATTTCCCGGATTTCAAAAAATTTATGCTCATTCCGAACAATTACAGAAACCATATTGCGCCGTTGTGCAACCTTGGCTTCAATGTCTAATGTCTTATTGAATTTTGTGAGAAGGTCATCAAATTTTTTACCAATAATCTGGGTACTGTCGCTGGATAATATCTCCTCTACCATTGGGTTAGTAGAAAGCACAATCCGATTTGGATCCAGAATAATGACACCATCCTGCATAGCATTAAAAAAGGTTTCGTAAGCGAAAGGCAAAAAATTAAGGACATGGTATCGATTAATCCCAAACGTCAGCAAAAGCAAACCGATTGAAAAACCAATGGGTGAAACATCGACAATGATCGCATCCGCACGGGAATAAATGTACAAAGAATTCAGGATTAAAGGCAAAAGCGCTCCCAACAAAAGCAAGATCACTTTAGGAAGGAGCATCTTCTTTCTAAAAACCATATAGCGAACCATTAAAAAACAACCAGCGATGCTAAGGGAATAACAATACAAATTATGTATTCGAAACCACCAACCATATTCAGGAGTAAAATACAAAAATGGTCCTACCTGATGGATGGTGATCTCCCGCCAAATCAATAAAAATTGGTCATTAAAAATCACGAAGAAAAAAGTAAATAAATGGGGAATCCAAATTAGATACCTTACCACTTTTCGATACAGCTTTTCATTCCATGTGTATTTACAGGCAAAACCAAACCAAAAAACTGTAGCACTGCAAACAAAAAAATAAGAGATCTTTGACCAGAACATTAATTGAATAGGCTCCGTAGAGAAACGCGCAATCAATGCACACAGATTCCATCCCAAAAAAGAAACCAATATTCCCCGGTATTCTCTTTTAATTAATGAATTGTTCCGTTTAAGCACATCCAATACAAGCCATAATGAGATTGTAGTGGCCAATCCAAAAGCAAGAATCAAGATCATATATTCATACATTATGGCGGTGCCCTTCGATCCTTCCAAAAATGACAAAGATAAATTCAGCGATTACTTGGGAAATAATAGCTTTAAAAAACCTGGAATATGAAACAGTGGAATATCGATATTCAGTGGTTTAAAAAAATAAACCTAAAAAAAATGAATAACCCTGGGATAATTTCCCAGACCTAATTATAAGGTACCCACGTTTAAAAAACATAAATTAGGCATTAATCTTTTGAAATTTTTTTTTGTGGCAACTTCCCCACGCAAAAAACTCGGGACATCGCGTCTACCGACGGCCTGAGTACCCTCACTAAAAGCCTCATTCATGAGGCACCGTACCTTAGCCGGGGTATTTATGCCCCGGCGATTCCGAATACGGAATAAAAAAAGGACCCATTTCTAGGTCTCTTCTGTGCCCCGGGTCGCGGATCCTGCAAAGGACTGAACTCGAATACGGAATAAAAAAAGACCCATTTCTAGGTCTCTTCTGTGCCCCGGGTCATGAT
>PHBZ01000037.1:37504-93931 GCA_002840755.1 Chloroflexi bacterium HGW-Chloroflexi-10
GGGTCATGATCCTGCAAAGGACTGAACTCGAATACGGAATAAAAAAAGACCCATTTCTAGGTCTCTTCTGTGCCCCGGGCAGAACTCGAATCTGCAACCATCTGCTCCGCAAGCAGGTACTCTATCCTATTGAGCTACCGGGGCGCGTTTTTGTTAGCGCACAATTTATACCCCATTTCAGCCGAACCGTCAAGGAGCATTTGTTTTCGCTGACGAAAATGTAAAAAAACTGCGTAAACCGGACATAAAATATCACCTACTTCGCAGCAGAACGGTAACGAATCGTTCTTGGAGGTGTTTTAAGAACAGTTGTACTTTAAACTGGGGTATACTCAAATTAATCTCTCTGAAGGAGTAAATACCCATGAAACGTGCGGTCAGTGTTAGCATTGGGTCGTCATCGCGCGACAAGGCCGTTTCGATGGAGCTGTTTGGTGAAACAGTACATCTGGAACGTATCGGTACAGACGGGGATATGGAAAAAGCAGCCCGGCTTTTCCAGGAGTTGGATGGGCAGGTGGATGCTTTTGGTGTGGGCGGCGCTATACTGGGGCTGTTAATTGACCGGAAATGGTACGATTTTCACAGTGTGATGCCCCTGGTTAGCCATGTGCAGCATACCCCTGTAGCAGACGGCACCGGTTTGAAGGACACCCTGGAACGCCAGGCGGCGGTGGTGGTTGAACCATTGCTGGACGGCATGCCGCGGCGGGTCTTCCACATGAGCGCGGTGGACCGTTACGGCTTGGCGCGCGGTTTTCTGGACAGCGGTTACGAGTCGGTTTTTGGTGATCTGATGTTTGCTCTGGGTATTCCAATAGCCATGCATTCGGATGCCGCGTTAAAACGTATGGCGCGCATGCTCATACCCATCATGACTCGTCTTCCCTTTAACTGGGTCTATCCTACGGGTGAGAAGCAAAACCAGCATACCCCAAAATTTGGCAAGTTTTTTGAATGGGCCACGGTGATTGCCGGTGATTGCCATTACATCACCAAATATATGCCGCACAGCCTGGAAGGTAAGATTATCGTCACCAATACCACCACGCAAACAGACCGCGAATTGTTCAAAGCAGCCGGGGTGCGTTACCTGGTGACCACTACCCCGATGCTGGAAGGACGTTCCTTCGGCACCAATATGATGGAAGCCAGTATTCTGGCAGCCAAAGGCTGGAAGGAACCAATCAATTACGCCAACCCCAAAGATTATTTTCAGCGCATGACTCAGGCGGTTGCCGACCTGGGAATGAAACCGAAACTACAGGAGCTATAGCACATGGACGTGATTTTAACCGCCGGTGGTACCCCGGCAGCCGATGACCCCTTGTATCCGCTTACTCAGGGCAAGCCCAAAGCCCTGCTCGAAATTGCCGGCAAACCCATGATCCAATGGGCCCTGGACGCTCTGGCTGCTGCTCAATCAATTGATCAGGTTGTTGTGGTTGGGCTTCCCGAGGATGCCGCGGTGGATTACCCGCGCCGGATCACCCGTATTCCTAACCAGGGAGATATGGTCGCCAATATTATGGCCGGGTCGCGCACCCTGCAGGCCAACGCTACTACCTGCCCCTACGCACTGGTGATGGCCTCTGATATACCCGCCATTACCGGCGAGATGATCGATTGGCTGGTTGCGCAGGTGCTTGCATTGCAATGTGATCTGGTCTACACCGTGGTAGAACAACCGGTTATGGAAAAAGCCTTTCCTGGCGCCAAACGCTCTTATATCCCCCTCAAAGATATGGCGGTTTGCGGTGGTGATGTTAACGGCTTCTGCCTAGCCACTGTCACAGATGAGAACCCGTTTTATCGGAAATTGATCGAGTCACGCAAAAATGCGCTCAAACAGGCGGCCATCATGGGTTTCGACACCCTGCTGCTCATCCTCCTGCGCGCCATGACCCTGGATCAGGCCAGTTTGCGCATCTCCCGGCGCCTGGGCGTGAGGGGAAAAGTACTCCCCAGCCCCTATGCCCAAATCGCTATGGACGTGGACAAGCCCCACCAGTTTGAACTGCTGGAAAAGGCACTCACCGCCAAATAAATCTTCTGAATTTAATTTTTCCCCTTCTCGCAGCCTTTCTGGCTTGATTTAGTTACCTTGTTTACTGTAAAATTTAAATACACCCCCATGTAAAAAATACCAGGTATTTTAGAATGGTATTGCTGCTTCCCTCCGGCATGGAGATTCAAAGCAGATATCTAGAATCAACCCTCTTGTCGCTGTTGGCAATGGGTGCTATTTATTTGTGATAGAGAAAATGAGGTTTCAATGCAACGGAATGCTTCCGCAAAACAATTAAGATCACTTACTGCCCTGCTCCGTATCGGGCTGGGAATTGCCTTGCTTACTGGCTTATTTTATTTTACCCCTGCCTCACCGGTCCTGGCCGGTCCACCCGATCCGCAAGTGTACCTGGTCAAAGACATTTTACCGGGGAGTGATGGTTCTTATCCCATGAATTTAACCAATGTGAATGGAACTTTGTTTTTTACCGCTACGGACGATCCAAATCCTGGTATTATATTTTTTGGCAGCGCTCCTAAAACCGGCACCTATGGCTTCGAGTTGTGGAAGAGTGACGGCACAGAAGCGGGATCGCAGTTGGTTAAGGACATTTATCCGGGGGCGTATAATTCCTTTCCGCTGAATCTGACAGCATTGAACGACACACTTTTCTTTGTTGCCAATGATGGCGTCCATGGTGAAGAGTTGTGGAAAAGCGACGGCACCCAGGCTGGTACGCAGTTGGTGAAGGATATTTATGCGGGCAGCGGTGCTTCGCTCCCGGATTATTTAACCGTCGTTGGGGACATGCTCTTTTTTGTTGCTTCCGATGAATCTCACGGCGCAGAGCTGTGGCAGAGTGATGGCACCGAAGCCGGTACGCTATTGGTGAAAGACATCTTTCCGGGAAGCGAGAACTCAGATTCGATGTTTCTGACCAATCAGAACGACACGCTCTTTTTTAGCGCAAACGATGGAACGAACGGTGTAGAATTATGGCAGAGTGATGGCACAGAAGCCGGTACACAATTGGTCAAAGATATTTTTCCGGGAATAAACAATGCAAATCCAAGGAGATTAACCGACGTGGATGGTACTCTCTTTTTCAGTGCTTCCACTGGGATCAGTGGTAACGAGTTGTGGAAGAGCGATGGCACTGATACTGGCACTGAAATGGTTAAGGATATAAATTCATCGGGTAGTTCGGATCCGTATAATTTGATTGCAATGAATGGCATGCTCTACTTCATCGCGGACGATGGAAGCCATGGTGATGAATTGTGGAAGAGTGATGGCAGCGCTGCCAATACGCAAATGGTGAAAGATATATTCGTGGGTTCTTATTATTCGTACATTGAAGAGCTGATCGTTTTAAATGATCTGCTCTTCTTTTCTGCGGATGATGGTACCCATGGTGTAGAATTGTGGAAAAGCGATGGCAGCGAATTGGGCACGGTGCTGGTCAGGGATATGGATCCGGGTAGTGAAAGTTCTTACCCAGGTGAACTGACGGCAGTGGACGGCAGACTTTACTTCACCGCATCTACCTTCGCCTTCGGTGATGAGTTGTGGCAAAGTGATGGCACCCAGTCTGGCACCCGGCTGGTAAAAGAAATCATTCCGGGGGCTGCCAGTTCCTATCCCACATATCTAACCAACGTGAATGGCCGGCTGTTCTTCGCTGCCACCGATGATCTTATGGATTACTTTTTACGCGGCCCTATCAAACAAGCCGAAATGGTTAGCGGGCCTTACGGCAGAGAGCTGTATGCGTTGAGTTATTTCATCTACATGCCCGTGATATTCAGTAATTCCGTCCCGGGCTTCTAAAGATTCTGTGAATAAGTATGCATCCACCCGCACCTACACTATGCGATAGGTGCGGGTTCCTGCTCCATTAATCCTCATTCCGCGGCACATACCAGACAAGGGTGGGTCTGTGCGGGCACTTCCCAATTCCTACTTCCCAATTCCCACTTCCTTTTTTTTTTACTCCCCACTTTCCTTCTCCTCCCGTTGACGTCCCTGCCCCCCCGTTTTATAATCATACCAACTTTGTGCCTCTGTGATGGTGAGGAACAGCGCAGCCGGCACGTGCAAATTCCCGTTTCTGATTTCGCCAAAAAACTTCCAGGGCAAACACAGCTTTGGGATATTGCCTTATATGGAGGATGTTGAATGAATACATTGGTAATGAAATTTGGGGGTACATCCGTGGGCAATTCCGGCGCCATTCGCCAGGCCGCCGAGATTGTTGCCACGCAAAAGAAAACCTGGGAAAACCTGGTGGTGGTTGTTTCGGCCATGAGCGGCGTCACCGATCAGTTGATCTCCAGCGCCCGCCTGGCAGCCCAGGGTGACCGCGAGGGGATGCAGCAGGCATTACAGGCTGTTACCGCCAGGCATCAGCAGACCGTCAACGAGCTAATCCCCTCCGCGCAGGAGCGTGAGATATTGCTGGCCAATATCCAGCAGCGTCTGGATGAATTAACCACTTATTGTCATAGTATACACGTGCTGGGCGAAGTGACCCCGCGCGGCATGGATGTGATCTCCTCTATGGGTGAACGCATGAACGCCCAGATTGTGGCGGCGCTGCTGCGCAGTATGGCGGTCCCTGCGCAGGCGGTGGAAGCCAGTCAGTGTATCGTCACCGACCGCACCTTTCAGAATGCGGTGCCGGATATGGCCGCCTCGCGCGAGAAGACCCAGAAGGTTTTACTGCCGCTTTTTCACCAGGGCTTTGTGCCGGTAGTAACCGGTTTTATGGGCGCCACGCCCGAAGGGGTGATCACCACCCTGGGCCGCGGCGGCAGCGATTACAGCGCCGCAATCCTGGCAGACTGCCTGGATGCCGCTGAGGTCTGGATCTGGACGGATGTGGATGGCGTGCTCTCGGCCGATCCGCGTCTGGTGGCCAATGCCCGCCCGATTCCCGAGATATCCTTTGCCGAGGTAGGCGAACTGGCTTATTTTGGCGCCAAGGTACTCCATCCCAAGACCATTCGCCCTGTTGTAGCCCGCAATATGCCCTTATGGGTCAAAAATACGTTTAACCCGGCCTTCAGCGGCACGCGTATCAGCCAGGCTGCCGTCCACAGCGGCGGGATGATCACCGCCGTGACCACCATCAAACATCTCAGTATCCTCACCGTGGAAGGGCGTGGAATGTTGGGCGTACCCGGTATTGCCGCGCGCACCTTCGGCGCGGTGGCACGCAGCGGGGCCAGCGTCCTGATGATCTCGCAGTCTTCTTCCGAGCAATCCATCTGCATGGTCATTCCCAGCGACCATAACCAGCAGGTGATTGATATGATCGAAGAAGAAATGGCCCTGGAATTGGCGCGCGGAGATATAGACCGGGTCTGGGCCCGCGATCAGGTGGTAATTGTCACCATCATCGGTTCCGGTATGCGTGAGACCCCCGGCGTTTCAGCGCGCGTCTTCGGCGCGTTGGGCAAAGCGCATATCAATGTCATCGCCATTGCGCAGGGTTCTTCAGAATACAGTATTTCTTTGGTGGTGGATCAAAAAGATATGGCCGAAGCGGTGCGCAGTATTCACGCAGAGATTGTGGAGGTGGAATGATGCAAGAGTACACCCAGGGAAACTGCTGGTACGAATGTATCCGCGGCTGCGGGAAACGCTACTCAATTTTTGATGTTGTCTACCACTGCGAAGACTGCGGTGGTTTATTGGAAGTGAAACACGATCTGGATATCCTGCGCCAGCGCAGCGCCAGCGAATGGAAGGCAGCCTTCAACCAGCGCATCTTCTCGACGGCCTGGCCCTATGGCAGCGGCGTTTGGGGCAAGAAGGAATGGATCTGCCCGTTGGTGGCGGATGACAATATTGTCTCCACCTACGAAGGCAACAGCAACCTCTTCTGGGCGCAGCGCTTTGGCAAAGAGTTGGGCATGGATGATCTGTGGATCAAGCTCTGCGGTAACAGCCACACCGGTTCTTTTAAAGACCTGGGGATGACCGTGTTAGTCTCGGTGGTCAACCAGATGATCAGGGACGGCCAGCCCTTGCGCGCGATTGCCTGCGCCTCCACCGGGGATACCTCGGCGGCGCTGGCGGCCTACGGGGCGGCGGCCGGCATTCCCACGGTGATCCTGCTGCCCAAAGCCAAAGTATCCACAGCGCAGCTCATTCAGCCGATCGCCAATGGTGCTACCGTGCTTTCACTGGATACCGATTTCGACGGCTGCATGGCGATTGTCCAGCAGCTTACCCAGGATCCCAGTATTTACCTGGCCAATTCGCTGAATTCTTTGCGCATTGAGGGGCAAAAAACGGTGGGGATCGAGATTGTGCAGCAGTTTGATTGGGAAGTGCCGGATTGGATCATTTTACCCTCCGGCAACCTGGGCAACGTGCGCGCCCTGGGTAACGGGCTGCTGATGATGAAGGAGCTGGGGCTGATTAACCGCCTGCCGCGCATCGCCTGTGCTCAGGCAGAGAACGCCAACCCGCTCTATCGCAGCTACCTCAGCGGCTTTAAAGAATTTGAGCCGGCGCCTGCCAAAAAGACCCTGGCTTCAGCCATCCAGATTGGCAACCCGGTCAGCTATGAACGCGCGCGCCAGACCCTGATCGATTTTGACGGCGTGGTGGAACAGGCCAGTGAGGCCGAATTGGCCAATACCTGCGCCCAGGCCGACCGCACCGGGCTGTATTGCTGCCCGCATACCGGCGTGGCGCTGGCTTCCCTCAAAAAGTTGTTACTGAAAGGCGTCATCAAACCCACTGAGCGTGTAGTCGTCATTTCCACGGCGCACGGCCTGAAGTTCTCGCAGTTCAAGGTAGACTACCACCACAACCAGCTGGCCGGAATCGACGCCGTATATGCCAACCCGCCCCAGGAACTGCCCGCCACCTACGCAGCCGTGCAGGCCGCCATTAAAAACCTTTACTCCTCCCCTTCAGGGGAGGTCGGGAGGGGTCTGTAAGCGAATCCACCCCAACCCCTCCCCTTTAGGGGAGGTTAGGAGGGGTCTTTTATACAAATCCCACCCTCCCAAGGAGTCCCACATGATCTACCAATGGTTTGTTAATCTGAATCCTGTCTTGCAAGCCCTGCTGGCAACCCTGTTTACCTGGTTCGTAACCATGTTAGGGGCCGGGATGGTATTTTTCTTCAAATCCATCAACCGCCGCGTGCTGGATACGATGCTCGGTTTTGCAGCAGGCGTGATGATCGCCGCCAGTTTCTGGTCTTTGCTGGCCCCCGCCATTGAAATGGCGGAACTGGAATTGCTCATACCATCGTGGATTCCTGCCGTCGTTGGCTTTATGCTGGGCGGCGGTTTTCTGTGGGTTGCGGATAGGATCATGCCCCACTTGCACCTTGGATTGCCGATGAGCGAGGCGGAAGGCATCAAGACTACCTGGCAGCGCAGTATCCTGCTTGTGCTGGCGATTACCCTGCACAACATCCCGGAAGGACTGGCGGTGGGTGTGGCATTTGGCGCGCTGGCGGCAGATTTACCGGCAGCCTCGCTGGCAGGGGCCATTGCGTTGGCAATAGGGATTGGCTTGCAAAACTTCCCTGAGGGTGCGGCTGTCTCCATTCCTTTACGGCGCGAGGGGCTTTCACGCAGGAAAAGCTTCTGGTATGGACAGCTTTCCGGGGTTGTCGAGCCCGTCGCGGGGGTGCTGGGTGCGCTGGCCGTCATTTATATCCGTCCGATTCTGCCGTATGCGCTGGCATTTGCTGCGGGTGCGATGATTTATGTTGTTGTTGAAGAATTGATCCCGGAAGCGCAGATGAATAAGGATGTCCACTCTTCTACGGTGGGCGTGATGCTTGGATTTTCAATCATGATGCTCCTGGATGTGGCCCTCGGTTAAAAGACTGTACAGACAACTGCCTGAATAGCGGATATTCATTACTATGGAAAGACGATATTCCGCTCGGGTATTGGTCTGTATCCGGAGATTACGCTCGATTCCATCCTGTATGAAACTGTTCCGATGCAGGTTCGTCACTCAGTAGTGCCATGTGAACGGTATGAAATACTTTTACGGCCTGTTTAGTTCTCTGTTTTTATTGCTGATCCTGATTGTTATTGGCGTCGGGAATATGCCCGATTCAGCTGTTCCAACCAGGTCGAATCCGGGTCTGGTCAATGCGCAAGCGCAGCAGCCATCAGCGACTTTTACACCCTTCTTGCCCGCCTATCCGACAGGCACGGCCACATCCACTACCCAGCCATCCATAACCGCGCCAATTGCGGAACCACCCACCCTCACGCCGGCCGAATTGCAAGCAACCGTCACGCCAACCACGCAGCCATCCACGCCCGCCCCAGCCACAGAGCAGCCCACAGCGGCCGTCATTTCCCCAACCACCACCAGCACCCTGCCGTCCGAGATTATCCACGAAACCATTTTGCCTGCGGAACAATTTAAAGAGCGGCCCTTGATCCCTGTTCTAGTGCCCGATCAGCTGAGCCCCAATAATGACAAAATGGAACTGCCGCTGGAGAGCGCTACACCGTTCTTGCCATCCATTCCGACAAGTACGCCAACCGCCACGCCGCAGCCAACCGCCACGCCAACCCCAACCCTGGCGCCGGAGCAGTGGAAAGAGTGGCCGGTGATGCCCGCCGGTGTATCTGAGCGGTTGAAAGAGGTTTACCGCCAGGGGTTAGAAAACGGGAATAATCCGGCTGCCTTTTCCATCCTCGGCGATTGCCAGAGCCAGCCGGAAGTCTTCTTGGGGGTCTACGATCGTGATCCGGATTTTGTGGGGACATTGAGCAGTCATTTGCGCGAGACTGTGACGCAGTTCTCCGGGTCTTTTAACCGCTACAGCCCGACGGTGAAAGACGGCACTACCGAGGGAGCGTTGTTGTGGCCGTTGTGGAATGAAAACCGCGAGGGTAAATGTAACCCGAACGAAAGCCCGTTAGACTGTGAGCTGCGCGTCCATCAGCCGGTGATAGCGTTTATTCACATAGGAACACATTGGGAAGCGCGCAATGAACACTATCTCACCATTATTATCGATACGCTGCTGGCCAACGGCACTGTCCCGGTGTTGGTCACCAAAGCCGATAACCGAGAATTTGACGAACGCATCAACCGCACGCTGGTAAAACTGGCAGCGCAGTATGATTTGCCTTTGTGGAATTTCTGGGCCAGTGTGCAGCATCTGCCCAACCATGGTTTGCGTTACGGTCAGAACATGTATTTAAGTGCGGAAGGGGTGGAAATTCACCGGGTTGCTGCGCTGGATGTTCTGGATTTTGTGTGGCGTGAACTGGAGTAAACCAGGAAAAAAGCGGCACATAAGTTTATCATTGTAGACCTGTTACAGGATTTTGAGCAGGCTTCAGCAACCTGCTATGCTTATCTGAAACAAGAGGAGGCCGCGATGAGTAACCAGGGTTTGGATGAGAGCAAACTGCACCGTCAATGGGCTGTGCAGTTATTTAACCGGGTTTGGGAACTGATGGATATGGAAAAACGTGATCAGGAAGAAACCGATGAAATGATCCACGCGGTGCACGCGTCCCGTTATCACTGGGGCATGGCCGGCGCGCCGGTCAACCTGGCGCGTGGTGAGTGGCAGATCTCCCGTGTTTACAGTGTGCTGCAGCGCGCCGAACCGGCCTTATACCATGCCCATCGCTGCCTGGAGATTTGCCTGGAAAACAAAATCGGCGACTTTGATCTGGCGTTTGCCTACGAAGCGCTGGCCCGCGCCTGCATGGTCGCCGGCAATCCAGTGGAAAAGACCAGATACCTCGAACTGGCCCACCGCGTCGCCGCATCCATAGAGGAAGAGGACGACCGCCAGATTTTGCTAAACGACCTGGGCACAATAGAATAAGCAGGGCGAATTCGCCTTACCCTTTTAACACCCTTTGCAACCGGTCCAAATTCCCGACAACGCACCAATTCGCTGCATGAAAGACGACTCTTCTACCAAATATTGATCACCGGGATAGATTGGGTAGTTTAGAGAGGGCTCCACACCCCGGTCAGCATGCGCCCCATGCACACCCCGTTCATGCTGGCTTGCATCAGTCCGCGGGTCAGGCCGGCGCCATCTCCCAGAACATGCAGGTTCTTGATGCTCGTCTCAAATTCGGAGTTAACAATGATCCGGTTGGAGTAGAACTTGACTTCCACGCCGTACAGCAGCGTGCCGTCACTGGCAATCCCCGGCATGATCAGCTCCAGCGCTTCCAGAGTCTCGATCAGGTCCATCATGATCCGGTACGGCAGCACCAGGCTCAGATCCCCGGCGACGGCGTCCTTCAGGGTCGGCTGGACAATGTTTTTCACCAGGCGTGAGGCGGTTGTTCGCCGGCCACGTTTCAGATCACCGTAGCGCTGCACCAGCACCTTGCCGCCGGAGAGCATGTTTCCCAGTTCGGCGATATAGCGCCCGTACTCAATCGGGGTCTTGAAGGGATCGGTAAAAGACTTGGAAACCAGCAGCGCGAAGTTGGTGTTGCGCGTTTTGAGCGCCTGGTCTTTGTAGCTGTGTCCATTGACCACCGCCAGGCTGCCGTAACGTTCCTCGGCCACCTCACCGCGCGGGTTCCAGCAGAAGGTGCGCACCCGGTCTTCAAAGGTGCGCGTATAGTAGATCAGCTTGGCTTCGTAGAGGGTCGAGTCGATTTCCTCGGTTACCCCGGCGTCCGTCTCCACGCGTACCCCAATATCCACCTGACCCACGCGCGAGGCGATGCTGTATTTGCGGCACATTCCGCTGAGCCAATCGCTGCCTTCGCGCCCAACCCCCACAATCGTTTTCCGCGCCAGGATCTGCTTACCGTCTTGCGTAATCACCCCGCGGATTTCTTTTTCGCCGCTTGGGTTAGTCTCGATCAGGAAATCCTGGACGATGGTGTTAAAGCGCATTTCGATGTGCAGGTCTTCGAGCGCCTGCTGGATGCGCGAGTAGATTTCGTAAGCTTTCTCGGTGCCCATGTGGCGTACGCCCGATTCGATCAGCTTGAGATGCGCCTGGGCGGCCCGGCGGCGGATGGTATCAATCGTCGGGGAATGATCCAGCCCATACACCTGCGGGTCAGCCCCAAAGTGCAGGTAGAGATCGTCGGTGTAGTGCATCACCCGGCGGAACTGTTCGGGGTTAATGTAGCGGATCAGGTCGCCGCCGACTTCACCGTCATAGCTGATGGATAGTTTGCCGTCGCTGAAACTGCCGCTGCCGGAAAAGCCGGTGGTAATGGCGCACGGGTCACAGTTCACGCACACCCCGTTCTTGCGTTTGGGGCATTTGCGCTTTTCTATCGAGTGACCCTTTTCCAGAATCAGAATTCTGGCAGCCGGGTTATTCTTTTTGGCCTCGTACGCCGTAAAAATGCCGCTGGGCCCAGCGCCAACGATGAGGATATCACACATTTCGGGAGTTGATTTCATAGCTGCTTTAGCGGTAGATCACTGGCATAAAAGTGTCATAACCTTTACCATACCAGATGTTGTACAAAACGCCATCACCGGCCAGACGGTTATCCAGGGGGGTGATTTCCAGGAAGAGGGTTTCGTTCTGAGTGGCTTCATAGGTTAACATAACCGATTGGCCGAAGTCTGAAGGCGTATAGCTTTTGATCATGTTCAGGCTGGCGGATTGGTAGAGTTTTACCTTCATAGCCGCGCCGCCGCCCCGGGAGGTGACAAAGATCAGGTATTTCTTACCGGCTTCAACATTCAACTGAACCCAATCAATATCGGCGGTGGAACAGAATTTGTGCTGCTGTGAGGTTTCCACCGGGACGACAGTGGCATTACTTGAAGTATTATTAAGCGGCTCGTACTGACCCGGGGTACAGGTTGGGGCGATGGTGGTGGTGGCTTCGGCCGCATTATTGGCCGGGAAGGCCTCGGCATTGCCGCTCTGATCCACGGCGCGCATGCGGAAGCTGTAGGCTTTACCAAATTCGCCCAGGAAGGGGTAATTGGTGCGGTTGGCTGCGACGGTTTGTAAGTGCTGCCAGGTGCTTTCCGAGCCGGTTTTGAACTGGATATCGTAATGATCCAGCGCATTTTCAGGGTCGCTGGCGCTCCAGGTCAGGTTGACCAGGGTGCTTTGGTTCGTTGATGGAAGCGGATTCATCTGGCTGGTCGGCACCTGGGTATCCACCCCCTGTGGGATGAGTAAAGCGCCGTTCTGGTTGCCGGCATTATCAAAGGCCTGGATATACAGCATACCGCCGATCACCGGTCCATAATTGGCCGGATTAAAACTGGCTGTCCAGCCATCTGCGCCATTGCTGTCACTGCCTAAAGCGATCCAGGATCCGTTGACCCGGTCGGCGCTGTGCCAGTAAAAGTCTACCTGTTTTACACCGCTGCCGCTGTCAGAGGCATTGGCGCGAACAGTGAAATTGACCATTGGCATGTAGGCAGCGGATGGGCTGGCAAAGGAGATGGCAGGCGGGGTGGAATCCCCTGAATTGGTAAATTTGAGGAAATAGAAATGGCCGCCATCGCCTACGCCAGGGTGGTTCCAGGCGCGCACCATGGCGTAATAATCACCGCTTTGAGGCAGGGTAAAGGTGATTTTGGAATCACGTTGGACGGAGAGGAGTTCATCGTCATTTTCCGTAAGCAGGTTGCCGCTGCTGTCATACAGGAACAGATAGGGGTCCAAAGCGGAACCTATTTCCATGGCGTCAACATCCAGGGTGTGCACTTCCCCGGCGGTCCCGCTGAATTTGTAATAATCCAGATCAGCACTGGGGCAGATATAGCCTGCCACCTGGCTGGGCGAATTGACTGTGCCTGCCTGCGCGATGCTGTTGTTGCTTTCAACATCCAGGCAAGCGGGCGGCGCGGTGGTTGTGATGCTGACACTATCCACGACCCAACCGAGCACATCTCCGTGATGGTAAGGGTCAACAATGTCCATGTGAAAACGGATGCGGATGGTGTGCCCGGCATACGCCGCGAGACTGATGGTTGGGCTGGTTAACCAGGCGCGCTTGGGGTCCTGGTGCAGTTGCAGGATATTCTCAAACTGGCCGCCATCCACCGAGATTTGCACCCAACGCTGATCCCAGAAGGAATACATCGATTCGGTTTCGTAGAAGTAATCGAAGCGCAGATAATGCGGGTTGCCGGCCGGTATCCGGATGGGCGGAGAAGTGAGATCCCCGCCGCCGATATTGGCATCGCCCAGGCCTAAGGAACCATCTCCCAGGTAATTTTGATTAAAAGTAAAGGTTTTTACGGTGGTGTTGTTACGTCCAAAGGATTCCAGATGCCACATGTCAACGAAGTTCCAGCCCTGCGCACCTGATTCGAAATCAAAGGTGACCGGCGCATTCACGGTAGTTGAAGTTGGCAGGGCCGCCGACGCCACACTGAAGGCTTTGGAGGCGCTGCTTTCACCGGCGGAATTGCGTCCCCATACCTGCACGGTATAGTTCCCGGCGGGCAGGGAGCCCACAGACCAGCCGTTCTGGTTGGTCCAGTTCAGCGATTTATTGACGGGGCCAGTCAGGTTTGCGCGATACTGCGTGGCTCCATAGCCGTAAAAATCAATCACGTAGGATTCATTGGACGCCACTTGCCTGCGGATATCATTAAAAATGGTGTTGATCACCGGTGTGCGCGGCGCGGTACTGCGCAGCTGCACCTGCAAGGCGGATACATAATCGGCATTAATCCGGTTATCGGCCAGGTTGGCATCATTACCTTCCAGTGCTTCGGAGCGGCCATTATCAAAGCTGTCTGACTGGGTGTTGTCGTACAACAGCGCGCGCACATTGCTGCCTACCAGAACAGATTCAACATTGTTGTCACCGAGATCACCCCAATCGGCAGCATTTTTATAGTTGCCAACATCAAAGAGTTTACAGGGACCCCGATGATTGGAAAACCCAAACAAAGCCACCTGGTTGGCGTTGGGGCTGCATGTGGGCGGCGGTAATTGCTTGCAGGTGGCATTGTTGATGATGGTTCGCATACCGGGAAGACCCACAGCCGGGTTACCTTCTATGTCATAGATTTTCACAGCCAGTTCAATTGGGCCGTTTGGCAGCCCGGATGAGCATAAGTCCAATGTGGTCATGAAGGTAGTCTGGTTCATCACCGGACCAACATTGACCCATGTGCTGTTTCTGGCGCGGGCGATGATCTGGATCTTTTGGATCCCCAGGTCGTCATTGGCCCATCCGCCGATCAGCAGGGATGAATCTGTAACGACTTCACCGTGGCCCGGTACCACCAGGTCCCCACTGGGTGGATTCGCGCCGTAGTTCTCGGAAACGAACCAGTCTTTGCCAGAGTCATCTGTGGCCGGGTTGCATTGGGTGCCGTAATTTGGAAAATTGGCGACTTCATTACAGGTGCGCGGCGTACCATCGTTGATGTCGACTTCATCAAAACGAATATCTACCGAGTTGCCCCAATAGGCAGTCGCATTGGTGTGTACATGGAAATGCAGATGGTGCCCGGAACTGTAGCCGGTGTCATCAACATTGCCGATATACTGCCCCTGTTTGACCTGCGCGCCAACGGAACGTAGCGAGTCTGGAATTGAATCGTAAGCCATGTGTAGGTAGAGCTGGTAGGTGGTGGGTGAGGTTGATTCGTCTTTCAGGACAAGGTAGTTGTTGCAGCCGGTGTTGTAATTTGGGCACTCAGTAGCAAATTTGTGTACCGTTCCCCCGCGGGATGCCAGTAAGGGAAACATGGTGCCGTCAGCAAAATCGTAGGCATAGCGGCAGGAAGTTTCCGGACAGGAATAGTAAATCAGAAAATGGCCAATACTTCCGCTGAGCCGGCGCATTGTTCCGCCAGCCCAGGGCAGTTTATAACCGCGATAGACGGTTTTTACATCTTTGGCTTCGGCCTCAGCCGGGGCAAAGAAGCGGGTTTTCAGGTCTTCATTGACCATTTCGGCGGGCAGATCGGTAAAGGTTTGCTGCCAATCGCCATCCGCTTGCAGGGTGATATCCCATTGGGCTGAGGCGCCGAGTGATTTTTGGCTGACGTCGGTCTTGGCAATGGCCAAGCCTGGCTCGGCGGCAATCACTTCTCCGGTTTCCGGGTCGTGCAGTCCCAGCCACAACAGCGCGGTCAGACCATCCTCTGAATAGATCACATGATCAATGTAGGGGTCGTACATTACGAAAGCCAATACTTCCGTTTTGCTTTTAGCGACGGTTTGTAAGCTTTTTTGCAGCGACAGCGTTAATGCCTCATCGACCGGTTCCGCAGCTTGTCCTGTCAAATCGGATTCCTGGGGCGGCGGCGGAGCGGCTGCAATGGAGACCAGTGGTTGGCTCCCCATAACCAACGTTATCAAAATCAGTGGGATAAAAAACCAGCGCCATTTTCTCATTTGGAGAATTCCTTTTGCCGGTCAGTTGGGTGTTTTCCACGGAGGAACCTTGTTTTTACTGTAAATAAATTGTTCGTATCCATCGAAAATAACCAGTCTGACCACTTTTTCTATTGGAAGAGAAATTTGTAGATAGAGTATGTTGTTGTTGCAAGTTCGATACCCGTTTATGCCATTGTCAACTGGCTGATAAATAAATCCAGTGAAATCAATGGGTTCATCCGGCTGGTTTTCATGTCTTCATCGATGCTTAACAGGTGGTGATAAATTTCTTCCAGTCTTGCCAGGGAAAAACGCTTTCCCTGTTTTTCCAATTTTTCTGCAACGAAAGGATGTACGTTCAAAAGCCGGGCAATATCGTCTTTTTGCCCTCCCTGATCCAATACTTCACGTGCCATCAGCAGCAGGCGAAACTGGCGTACAATCATTGCAAATACACCAAACGGTTCTTCTTTTTCCAGGAGTGTGTGCAGTAAATGCGTGGCTTTTTTGCTGTTGCCGTCTGCCACTGCATCTACCATATCAAATATATTCACCGGGGAAACATCCGGAACCAGTTCTTTTACATCTTCCACTTCAACCGGACGTTCCAGGTTGACGTAAGTCAGCAGCTTGTCAATTTCAAGGCTGGCCATCTGCGTATTGGTGCCCACGTGGGACGCCAATTCCTGCGCGGCAGCCGGGATAAACTGTCCCTTTTGGCGGCGCGCCTCATCCAATATCCATTGGCGCATGGCGCCGGCCGTTGGCAGGGAACATTCTTTCTGATGCACGCGGGTGGTCGGCTGCCCCGAGACCCACCTGCGCAGCCAGTGTTTTTCGTCAAAATCCTTCCAGGCTTTGCGGTCGCGCTCTGTTTCCACCAGGAATACCAGCGCGGTGCTTTGAGGCAGTTTTTCCAGAAGATCCTGAATGGCCTCTTTTTGTTTCGCACCCTTTACCAGGTTGAGCGCCTGTGTAACCAACACCAGCCGCCGCTCTGCCAGAAATGGCAGGGAAAAGGCAGCGTTGTGGATCTCTTCCACTGTGGTTTGCTCGCCAACCAGGCGTGTGGTATTCATATCCGCCATGGATGGATCGCCCATGCGTGCCACCATTTCCTGTACCAGTTTTTGCATGGCAAGGCTGTCATCTCCATAATACAGGTAGAAGACTGGCTTTTTTTCGGCGGCGGAGGGTGCAGCAAACATGATTTTTATTCGCTGGTCATTACCCGGTAAGCCGGGGGGCGCATCTCTGGGTAAAAATGAATACCGGTAACGTGTAAATCACCCAGTTGGGCTTCGGTGGTCACGTGCTCCTGCAGTTTTGGCCCGAGCGGCTGGGCAATCACCAGCCCCATGGTCACCAGGGTAAGCACAACGGGCAGGCGGTCCAGACGGTCCCGCCAGGATTTTCCTACCCCGAGCATGGATAACCACGCGAAAAAGCCGGCAATCATCCCGGCGGTGGCCAGATTGGTGCCGCAGTTGGGGTGAATGGCCAGCGCGGATTCGCCGTGGTTGAGCCGTCTGCGGGCTTCTTCCGTGGCATCGGCCAATGCTTCTATATCTACATCGCCTAAGATCCAGAAACCGAGCACGTCGGATAAGCCGGCCAGGCGCATACCTGGGTGACCGGTTGTCAAAATCTGGATGGTGGCGTGCTCCAGGGCATGGTTGCGGCGTACTCGTGAAGCCGGCCCCCAATTGATAACGCTTTTGAATACGGACATTATTTATTCCTTATAAAAAATTTCTTGTATCGGTTCAGTTTACAAACCCCTTAAAGGTCTTCGGATGATTAAAATGGTTCGAGGTAACAAATTTGAACATGGAAGCCTTCAGGTCTTTCCTTCTTCAAATTCTACTCCCGTTTGAGCAGCACCGACCCTTAAGGTTATACCAGAAAAATGAAGGGTGACTCTTTACAAATAGCATACGTTTTTTTTGATCCAAATTGTCGCTTTTGATGCGGCTCTGCCAAGGGCAGGGCAAAACCACTTAGCTGCCGCCGGCGGCTTTGTATGCCTCCAGCAGACCATCCATTTCCAGGTTGGCGGCCGCATCGATCCATTGGCGTTCGGGGTCCATCTCATACCAGCTCATCGTGCGCCGGATGCCTTCGTGGAAGGGGATCAGCGCGCGGTATTCGGCAACATAGGATTTGATCTTGCTGTTGTCGAAAATGACGCTCCAGGTTTTATCCCCCAGCAGCGGGCCGGTGTATTGCGGGGCAGCCTTGATGATGAAATCGGAGGCCATGTGCACAATATTGGGTTCCACGCCGGCGGCCGCGCCAATCGCCTGGTAGATATGGTTCCAGGTCAGGCGTTCGTCTGAGGTGATATGGAAGGCCTGGCCCAATGCGCGCGGGTGACCCACCAGCCCCAAAAAGCCGACGGCAAAATCTTCGGCATGCGTCACCGTCCACAGGGAGGTGCCGTCGCCGTGGATGATGATCGGCAGGCCGCGCTGCATGCGGTCGATCAGGGTGTAGCTGTCCCAGCCGCCAATAGCGATAGGGAAGTACTTGTCGTAGGTGTGGGACGGCCGCACAATCGTCATCGGGAAGCCTTCATCACGGTAGACCTGGGTCAGCAGTTCTTCGCAGGCGATCTTGTTGCGCGAATACTCCCAATACGGGTTGTGCAGCGGCGTCGATTCGCGGATGATGATATCCGTGGGCGGCTTCTGGTAAGCCGAGGCCGAGCTGATGAAGATGAACTGGCCCGTCTTTCCTTTAAACAGGGTCAGATCACGCTGGATGTCCTCGGGGGTGAAGGCAATCCAATCCACCACCACGTCAAACTTTTCATTGCCAAGGACGTTCTGCACCTGGTTGATATCATGAAAATCGGCTTGCAGCCAGCGCGCGCCGTCAATCTCCACCTTTTGTTTTCCGCGGTTGAGCAGGGTTAACTCGAATCCGCGTTCTAAAGCCATTTCACTCACAATGGTGCTGATGTTTCCGGTTCCGCCAATAAATAATACTTTCATAGATACCTCCTGAATAGATTCTGACGTTGTTGAGGGGTTTTGTCAATGGATTTTGATGGGGTTTATTTAGCGCAAAGCGCGAACCAGACGAGGCCGCCCCACGCCAGCTAAAGCAAACTCAGGCTGCGCGCCTTGGCGATGGCCTGGGTGCGGTTGGATGCGCCCAGCTTCCCCAGGATGTTGCTGATGTGCTTTTTGACGGTGAACAGGGCAATGTAGAGCTCGTCGGCGATTTGCTGGTTGGAGTAGCCCCTGGCGATCAACACCAGGATCTCCAGCTCGCGCTCGGTGAGCGGCTCGACCAGGTCCACCGAGGGACGCTGCGGGGTGGGCGCCTCGCGGGTGATCGCCTGCAAGACCTGGCTGACGAACAACTGCTGGACGGCGTCCTGCGGCTGGAGGGTGACCAGCACTTTCTGGACGGCCGGGTCGCACAGCAGGAACAGGGAGACGAATTGGTCCGGGGCGGAGAGCGATACGGCGCTTTGCACATCCTGCACGGCGAGCTCGCGCTGGTTGGTGCAGAGGTACAGCGCCGCGCGCTGCAACAGCAGCAGGGCCTGGTCATAACGGCGTTCGTCTGCGGCGGCCACCGGCAGGACGGCGTTCAGCAATTGCAGGGCGGGTTCATAGCGCCGCTGGTGGATCAGGATGCGCGCTGCCGGCGCGGAGAGGTTGGCGTAATACTCCGCGTGGCGTGGGTCTGCCAGGATGCGCTCCAACTGGATCACTTGCAGCCAGGCGTAAGCCCGCGTCTCTTCGCCGTTCTCCAGCCAGTGGATCGCCTGGCAGGCGCCGCTTTCAAGCTGCAGCAAAACAAAATCCAGGCGTTGGGCGGCTTCCAGCGCCAGATCCAGCGCCTTTTGGGCCGCCGGCAGGTTGCCGCGCAGGGTTTCCAGCTGCCACAAGTTGAGGTACAGCACGCGCTTCATATCATCCATGTGGGTATAACGCAGTTTAGACAGGGCGCGCTGCAGGGCATCTTCGGCTTCTTCCAGGTGATTCTGCGCCAGTTTAACCGCGCCCAACGCCAGCCAGATACAGCCGATATTGTTGAGATGCTCCAGCTGCAAATTGCTGGCTTCGGCCAGGGCCTTGCGGCAGGTCTGCTCTGCGCGGGCCAGGTGCCCGCGGTGCAGGTCGATCTGCGCCAGGTAAAAGACCGAGGAGGTGGCGGCGATGTAGTTCTTGCCGAGGATCAGGTGCGGGTAGGCCTGCGCGAAGGTATCGTAGGATTGAGTGTACTGCCGGTCCAGGCGGTACAGATTGGCTAAACTGAAGCCGGAGACGCCCCGGCCGAGATGTTCATCGGGCATGCTGGTTTCCAGGGCGCGGTTGGCAAAGAAAAAGGCATTGGCAATCTCGCCGCTGCGCATGGTGAAAAAGGACAGCAGCGTAAGGATGTGCGCGTGTTCCGCCGGGAGGTCAGCCACCCCTTGCGGCGTGGGCTCTACACCCAGAATTTTAAAAGTGCGCTGCAAGTAGGTATGCGCCTCATAGTAGCGCCCGCTCAGCCAGTAGATCCAGGAACCGGCGGTGTTAATCGCCAGATCGGTCTGTACTTGCTGCTCGGGCAGTTTTTCCAGCCAGGAGCATACCAGCGGCACCTGACTCTCATGCGCGGCCTGCTGCCAGGTGGCTTTGAACCAGGTCAGTGCGGTTGCCACGTCCCCGCCCAGCAAGGCGTGCTGCATCGCGGCTTCCAGCCAGCGGTACTGGCGCTGTTCCGGCCCGCTGTCGCTGCGCTGCCACTGCTCCCAGAACCAGGCGGCGGCGGCGTTGTGCAGCGCGCTCACCTGCTGTGGATGGTTGCGCTCAAGGTGATGCCTGAGCAGCTCGGCAAACAGGTGGTGATAGCGATACCAGCTGTGATGGTCATCCAGCGGGACGAGAAAAAGATTGGCATTCTCCAGGGTTTGCAGCAGGGCCGGGCTAACGCTCTCGGCGGCCTGGGCATCGAAGACGACGGTCAGCGCGCGCGCCAGGGAGGCGTCGAACTGGTTGAGGATGGCGGTGGCCAGCAAAACCTGCTGGACGGCCGGGCTCTGGCGCTGGAGCACCTCAACGAACAAGTAATCCAGGATGTAACGCTGCTGCCCGTCTGCGCTGATCCCGGGGGCGTGCCCGGGTTGGGCGGATTCCTGTTCGACCAGGGTCAGCCCGGCCATTTGCAGCCCGGCCGGCCAGCCTTCGGTCTTCTCCTGCAGGCGCTGCACGGCAGCCGCGGGCAGGTCCAGCCCCAGGGTATGCTCGAGGAAGTCGCCGGCCTCGGCAACGCTGAAGATCAGGTCGGCGGAACGCAGCTCGCCCAACTGGCCGCGGGCGCGCAAACGCACCACCGGCAAAGGCGGGTCCACCCGCGTAGCGATCACCAGGTGCAGGCAGGGCGGCAGGTGCTCGATGAAGAAGGACAGCGTCTCGTAGATCTGCTGGTTTTGCAGGCTGTGCAAATCATCCAGGACGAGCAGGTAATGCCCGCTGTGCGTGCTGAGCGCGTTGATCACATCCGTGAGCAGCGCGGTCAGGTCGGTATCGCTGTTGTTTTGCAGCACCTGAATGCTGGAGTCCAGCGTCTGGCTGGCAGCTATGCCCTCCAGGCGTTGGATAGCCGAGAGCAGGTAAGCCCAGAAGCGCTGCGGGGAGTCGTCCAACTCGTCCAGCGAGAGCCAGGCGTGCGGCCACTCCGCGCCCAACTGACCCAGCCAGGCAGCCAGCACGGTCGTCTTGCCGTAGCCGGCCGGGGCGCACACCAGGGTCAGGCGGCGCCCGTCGGCCAGGATCTGGTTGAGCTTCTGCACCAGCCGCTGGCGCGCAACCAGGTTCGGGCGCGGAATCGGTTGGAAGAATTTAGTGGATACAAAGGGCATGGGCGGATGTAGGGATTGTTAAGGTCTGAAAAGTAATGAGTAATGAGTAAGAGAAAGAGAAGTGATGAGTAAAAGAAAAAAAAGTAATGAGTAATGAGTAAGAAAAAAAAGTAATGAGTAAGAGAAAGAAAAGTGATGAGGTAGAAAAAAAGTAATGAGTAATGAGTAAGAGAAAGAAAAGTAATGAGTATCTGGTTATCAGGAAGTACGTGCCTCATTACTCATTACTCGGCACTCATTACTCATTCCTCTCCCTCACTCCCACTCTATCGTAGCGGGCGGTTTGGAGGTAATGTCCAGGACGACGCGGTTGACGCCGGGGACTTCGTTGACGATGCGGTTGGCCACGCGGGCCAGCAGGTCGTAGGGCAGGCGCGCCCAATCGGCGGTCATGAAATCGTCGGTGGCCACGGCGCGCAGGGCAATCGCTTCCTGGTAGGTGCGCAGGTCGCCCATCACGCCCACGGAGCGCACCGGCAGCAGCACGGCAAAAGCCTGGGCTATGCCGGGGTCATCGGCTTTGCGCCGCCCACCCAGCAGTCCGGCAGCGTGCAGTTCACCGGTGAAGATCGCGTCCGCGCTGCGCAGGGTCGCCAGGCGCTCCATGGTGATGTCACCCAGGCAGCGCACAGCCAGGCCCGGGCCGGGGAAGGGCTGACGCCAGACGAGCTCGACGGGTAACCCCAGGGCTTCGCCTACGGCGCGCACCTCATCCTTAAACAGATAACGCAGCGGCTCAACCAGGGAGAAAGACAGGTCCTCCGGCAGCCCGCCGACGTTGTGATGCGACTTGATCTTGTGGCCCTTGTTGCGGTCCGGGGCGCTGGATTCGATCACGTCCGGGTAGATGGTGCCCTGCACCAAAAAGCGCGGCTGACCAACGCTGAGGGCGGCCTGTTCAAAGACGCGGATAAAGGTACGCCCGATGGCGCGCCGTTTGGCTTCGGGGTCGCTGACGCCGCTCAGGGCATCCATAAAGTCTTCCACGGCATCCACGGTGTGCATTTCCATCTTGATATTCTTGCGGAAGGCGCTGTCCACCTGCAGGCGTTCATCCTTGCGCAGCAGGCCGTTATCCACAAACACAGCCACCAACTGGTCGCCAATCGCGCGGTGGACCAGGGCGGCGGCAACACTCGAATCAACGCCGCCGCTGACGCCAACCAGGACGCGTTCAGAGCCGACCTGGGCGCGGATGCGGGCGACACTGTCTTCAATGATCGCGCCGGGGGTCCAGTTGGCCTGCGCGCCGCAGATATCGCTCACAAAGCGCTGAATCAGGGCCAGGCCGCCGGGTGTATGGCGCACCTCGGGGTGGAACTGGACGCCGAAGTAGTTGCGCTGCAAGTCACCCATGGCGGCATACGGGCTGTTGGCGCTCACCGCCAGGCGCTCAAAGCCCTGCGGCATCGATTCAAGGCGGTCGCCGTGGGACATCCACACCGGCATGCTGCCAGGCGGGATCAGCGGGTTGGCCTGAATGGTGGTGATTTCGGCGGGGCCGTACTCGCGCTCACCGGCGGGGGCCACTTTGCCGCCCAGGGCAACGGTGATGGCCTGCATCCCGTAGCAGATCCCCAGAATGGGCAGCCCGGATTGCAGGACGTAATCCGGGACGTACGGCGCACCGGGTTCGTAAGCCGAATTCGGCCCGCCGGAGAGGATAAAGCCTTTCGGCTGCAGGGCCAATACCTGTTCGGCGGGGGCATCCCAGGGGAACATCTCGGCGTAGACCTGCACCTCGCGCACGCGGCGGGTGATCAGCTGGCTGTACTGCGAACCAAAATCGAGGACGATGATGCTGTCGTTCATCGCCGCTTATTCCGAAAATTCTATTTTGCCGTCATCCATATTGGTGATGGTCACCAGGGTTTCGATGGGAAGATTGAGGGCGGAGAGCTTCTGGCGGCCGCCTTCAAAGCTCTTTTCGACGAGCGCGCCAATCCCGATCAGTTTCGCGCCGGCAGCCATGGTCAGGCGTACCAGGCCCTGAATGGTGGAACCGGAGGCGAGGAAGTCGTCGATGATGAGCACTTTTTCGCCGCGGGAGAGGTACTCGGGCGAGACGATCAGTTCGACCAGGCGGCCGCGGGTATGCGAGGGGGCGGTGGTCAGGTAGACCGTATCCGGCATGGTGACGGGTTTGGTCTTGCGCGCATACACGACGGGGACGCCCAGGTATTTGGCGGTGAAGACGGCCGGGGCGATGCCCGAGATTTCGGCGGTGAGCACTTTGGTAGCGCCAATGCTGGCAAAGCGCTCGGCGAGGGCCTGCCCGCAGGCGTCCATCAAAATCGGGTCCACCTGGTGATTGATGAAACCGTCTACTTTTAATATCCCACTGCCAAGATTGGCGCCGTCTTTGATAATGCGGTCTTTTAATAATTGCATGCTGATAAACTCCTTTTAAAAACAAAAACCTGGCGATCATTTCCAGTCCAGACAATTGTACAATGAATGGAGGGGGAAGGGAAGAGTGACCCTCCCTATATCCCTCCCTGGTCAGGGAGGGACTTTTTGGGTGTCCGTTTTTTTAGGTAAGGCTCAATTTGGAAACGGGGAGTGCTTATTCGTTCATTCGTTTCTTTAACTATGCTTGGAGCGGGTTGCTTATTCGTAAAAAAAATTCCAATCGGAACGAATGTATTTTTCAAAATGACCGGCATGGGTGGGGGTGGTGAAAATTTTCCCGGAAGCAGTGGTGTTTTTTTAATTTTTAATGTGCTGTATTCGTTTTGGAACGAATGGGGGGGTAGTTGGTTAATCGGACCCCCCGGCCCGACCCTCGTGCTATGCACTCGGGACTTCGCCTAACTCTTTACAGATTCGGAGCGCTTCGCATGTGCGGGCTTCAGAGTTTCTTCGAGAAGGCGCAGGCGTTCGATGAGGCTGCTGATTTCCATCAGGGCGGCGGCATCAACATCGCCGCGCCGCTGCATTTTGCGCATCGACGTGCTGGAGAAGTTGGATTTTCTGGTATCGTAGTGGTTGCGCCAATGTTTGGGTGTCTGCACAGGTAACCTCCCCGGGGTAATGGTTTTTTACAATGTTATTGTAGGATATTTGTTCTATTAAGTCAAGGGGGAAAAAGAAGAGATTGGGAAACAGGAATTGGGAATTTGGAATTGGGAAGTGAAAAAGTAATGAGTACAGAGTAATGAGGGGCACTATTCCCTTTTTAGGAAACCTTCAATGGGGGACAAGGACAATGCAGAAGCCTGAACCATCCGGGCAAAAGAAACCAAGCCATGAACGCACTGGAAATTCATATAACCGGCGCGCGGGAAACAAAACCCCGGGAAAATATATTCTGATTGCTTGAGTTTGTGTCCCATATTTTTGTAAAAATGAGATACAATTGGTTTTATATCCCATTCATGCACCTCGAATTGTTCGGTTCAGTAAAGCAGGTAAAAGTGGAACCTTATATCCCGCAAACGTTACCTATCAATATGCAAGGCTGGAACTGGCAGCGGTTAGCTTTGAGCATCGGCCGGGCGAACCGCGCACTGGCGTATTATGACGGTATTCTGAAGACGATGATTAACCCGACGCTGCTGCTTTCTCCGCTGGAAACCAGAGAGGCTGTGTTATCCTCCAAAATTGAGGGCACAGTGACAACAGTGGATGAAGTGCTGCGTTATGAAGCCAATATGAAACCGGAGAGTGCGCTTAAGAAAGCCGATATTCAGGAAGTGCTCAACTACCGTTCTGCGATGCGTGGGTCACGTGAGTGGCTGGACCGTGAGCTGCCATTTAATCTCAACATGATGTATGCAATCCAGGCAGCTTTAATGGAAGGTGTTCGCGGCGCGAACAAACAACCGGGCTGCGTGCGTAAAGAGCAAAACTGGATAGGACCCGTGGGCTGCAAGATTGAACAAGCGACTTACATTCCACCGGAACCGTTAAGTCTGGATATTCATTTAAGAAACCTGGTTGATTATGTAAATCTGCAAGATGAGGAGCCGATCATTCAATGTGCCTGTTACCATGCACAGTTTGAATTAATTCATCCTTTTCTGGATGGGAATGGACGCACCGGGCGAATTTTGATTCCGCTTTTTTTATGGCAGAAGGGAATCATCCAGGCACCTGCCTTCTATATCAGCGAATACCTGGAAGCCCACCGAGAGGTGTATTATCAACGGCTTAATCAAATTTCGGAGCAAAATGACTGGGAAAGCTGGGTGAGCTTTTTTCTGGAGGCTGTTGCTATCCAGGCTGGTGAGAATGTACGCAAAGCAGAGGATGTACTGGCGCTTTACCAATCCATGAAGGAAAGGATTGCGGCGATCTCACAATCACCGAAAGTGATCAAAATATTGGATACGCTGTTTGTTACGCCGATATTTGAAGCGAGTTCTTTTATGAAATTGTGCGGGTTAACACGCAGCACGACAAACCGGATTATGATTCGATTAAAAGAAGAAGGAATCCTGATGACCCTGCAGGAAGCTTCCGGACGAACCCCGGAAACGCTCGCTTTTCAGGCATTAATGGACCTCTTATAATTTTTGTATCCCATTTTTATTAATAAGTGGGATGCAAATTATTTTGTGTCCCAAAAGTGAACTACAAAGCAGGGAAGGGCGAGGCATTGGGTATTGAACGGGCAGAGATAATTCTTCCGGCCTCGCCCGTACGAATACGGTTGGATTTCGCGAAAGTAGATCCACCAGACGCTAATGAAGACATGCTCTGTTTAACTGATGAGCGCTTATATCCGGCGAGCCGGATCGCTTAATTTCGGCCAATTGACCAGGGTCGGGGTGGAAGTTTCGGATGCCGCCGGATTGCCCTCTACGCCGGAACGCCCTACGGCTTTAGCCAGAGCGGCGCTAACATAGGCATTCAGGCTCACATTTTCCCTTTCGGCGGTTTCGGCCAATTCACGGTGTAAAGATTTGGGCAAACGTACTACAAATTTGCCGCTAAATTCCGCACGCGCACGCGGTTCGGGAACGGAGATGCCATCGGCGAGGGCTATTTCGACCCAGCCGCGCATGGCGTCTTCGATCATTTCTCCGAGTTCTTCAAACGTATCGCCCTGGGTGATACAACCGGGCAATTCGACAACTTTTGCGACCCACCCCGGATTCTCTTCATCATTATCCCGGAATATTTCAATGGTATAAGGGAGGCTTAAATAATATTTTAAATCTTTCTCTATTTTATCCATTTTGTGCCTCATAGCTATTCACTGGAATCCAGTTCTTCAATTTTATCCAGTTCTTCCAACAATAATTTAACATAGATTGGCTTCACATAGGGTTTGCGTTTGGGAACATCGATGATATGGCTGCCCAGGGTGAACCTTGCGTGACTGGTACCATCCTGCCTTTTCACAAAACCAAGCCTATTTAAGATAGTTTCTATTTCTTCAAAGCGGACATTTTTTGGATTTTGACGAAGTTTTGCGAGGGCTTTTTCTTTTTTACTCACATCTCCACATTATAGTATCACAGGTAGTACTATTATTCAATGTCGAGTTTTTATGTTTGAGACCGATATTGGAGGTTCATGGCTACCTCCATTTATGCTAAGTAGGGCAGCATTACACGACAGCGAGGGTAATTCTGGCAGCCGTAAAATTGTTTGCCTTTGTGTTCTCCCTGGGAGACTGTTCTTAAAAGCATTGGAATACCGCATTTGGAGCATATTGGAACTGCGCTAACCGGTTTATTAGCTTGCGGTTGTGGCGTCGGCGAGGCGGAAACGCCGATTTTATCTTTCAAAAACGGCGCGATTTGAGCGGCTATTTCTCTTGAGTTGTACTCGCGCTGGGCGGGGAAGCGCACTAAGGGCAGCCTGGCAACCTGAAAAACCTCTTCCACAAATTCATCGCGTTCCTGCCTGTCATTGCGTTTATGGCTGGAATCGTCCAGTTCAATACCGAAGAGTGGCTGCATGGTGGCGGGGTCGCAAACAAGAAAATCCAGATGCTTTTGAGCGATTTTGCTTAAGAAGCTTCGATTTTCATTGGGGCGGCTGACAAAGAAAATATCGGCCAACCTGACCTTGGATTGGATGATTAATTGTGCACCCACCACAGATGAAAGTACTTTGTAAAACGAAAATTCTACGGGAGAAAGAAAATCATCGCGCAGACGATAGGGGAGTTCTTTGGAAGCCGTCTCATCTTTTGAAATTGCCGCTTCTTTTTTTGATCGCTTCAAAAAAGGGAAGAGGGCGCTTAAACAACCTGAGTTTTCATTGGTATCTGTCATGTTTGGTTTTTTGATGTCTCCCTGATAATGAAATTGGCATGCGCAATTTGCCTGTTAGCGTCAAAACAGCCTTGCTTATTGGTGCATATTTAACGAAATCGCGAATGGTCCATTTGAAAATTATGGGTTATCCACCCTGGATGGTTTGTTTAGTATAACATGGGTTGTATTGGGGTAAAGAAAAAGTGGGATTAAGGATTTTTGGGGATGCCGATTCAACTTGCAAGCGACGATCATTGGACGAGGTTTTAGGGTATTGACTGAGTTGTGATTATATTATTCCTGTTGACAATGATATATTGGAATCGTAGGCATATTGCTATTTAATAATTAGATTCTTCTGGCATATTTTTTGCCATATTGCTCAAGATGACTACTGAAGATTTTGTAAACACCTTGTTAATCTTGTACTTAAGTACATCAAGAATAATAAGTAAATATTCAAAGGATTGGCATCACTAACTGCTTTCTAGATATTAGTTTTGTTTTGTGTTGTTGTCATATTCTCTATATAATTCATAGCCTTTTGAAGTAATTGCCCATCTAATTCCTTTTTTACCATTGATTTCAGATGCCAGAGCATTGTTTTTCAAAATATTCAATTTTGCGGTTATTACATCTATAGTTAATTTTGTGTCTTGGGCAATTCCGGTTTTTGAACGTAATGAAAACTTGGAATTATTAAGTGCTTTCAAAATAGAAATAGTTTCCAAATCAAAATCAACCAAAGGTTTTGAATTAACAATTTTACTATCTGATATTTCCTCTTGTTCAGTGGCTTGATCTACTATTGGTCCAACCTCGGTCTTTAATTCGGCAACATCCTCGCTTGCTTTTAATGCTGTTTCCTTAGCCTCTTTTGCTTCCTGTAATATTTTTTCCGAGAGAGTACGCATTAAAACCTTTGAAGAAATTGCTCCTAACAAACAGAATCCAAACAATACAAATATATCTTCACTATTGTTATCTGTTTTACTTAATACACTATGAACTAAATCACTTGAAATTGTTTCTAAAAACAAAGGCATTAAGAATGAACCAGCAACACCGATTAATGCCCTATTAAACCATAATTTAAAACCTGATTTCTCTTTTTTTTCAGTGAAGTAATTTACACTTCCACCAAAAACTCCAGCGATGAAAATGAGCAAAACCAATCCACTAAAATTGAGTTGCATGAGAACACCTTCCTTAATTTTCAAGCCGCCATCACACAGGTTTTGGTTTCTTTAATTTTGTTTTTGACCAAAAAGATTAATAAAAAAACTAAACTATCTAGCTTTACATGACAGCCTAATAATCTTATTAAATTAAATGTTTGCTTTACCAAGCAACTAGAAAACGATTCGCTTCTTGATGCTTTCAATAAAAATTTACAAAATTTGCAAATCTTCTATACTGTTTGATCCTCTATAGCTGCTCCTGGAGCATTCTTTTTAACGGATTCGATACCGTTTTCCATCGCTGCTTTGGAGGTATACATTTCACTTCTGCCGATTACCTGACTATTGGCTGCCTTTAAGACAAAGTAAAATTGATTATTAACAGCTATCTTCCGTTCGTAATTAGAATCTGATACAGAATTCTTTTTGACGGATTCGATTCCGGAAAGAGCACCTGATTTTTCCTGGTACGTTTCACTGGTTAGAATGATTTCTCCGTTGGATGCCTTTAAGTTGAACATAAATTTTCCACCGGTTGCATTTTTAAGTACAAATTTTCCTGCCATAATTATCCTCCGATTAAATATTTTTTGAATTTGATTTTCTTAAAGATTTAGGTTATATGTGATTTACTCCATTGACCTCCTTTTCTATCAGATGCCCATTGGTTATTCCAGAATTCATTTTTACCCTCCCAGTGGCGCAGCTTTCCCTTCCGGCTTGTATGTCAAATTAAACATCTTATCTGCCAGCCAGGTGCGGAAGGAGGTGTTGTCGAAGAATTGGCGGAAGAGTTCGGTGTCGTCTTTGATGAAGGCGGTAATGACGCGTTCGAGGGCTTTGTCGTGTTCGATGCGGGCGTTTTGACGGTCGGGGTTGGCCTGGGCGTTCTGGTAGGCGGTATCGGCGACGAGTTTGGCGGGGATTTCATCGGCGATGAGGCGGCGGATGCGGTCGGCATCGGCCCATTCGATATTGCCGAACTGGTCGTTAAAGGATTTGATGATGTTGGAGAGCGGTTCGAGTTCGGGTTCGGGTTTGTGGCCGGCAGCTTCGGTGGGGATGGGGTCAATTTCGGCGTCCTTATCCGCAAGTTGAATGGCGACGGCGGCTTTTTTCTCGGCGCGGTAACTATCCATATCGATGGATTCGAGGATGCCTTTGGCAAGGTCTTCTTCAACCGGAGCAGGCAGTTTGGGAACGAGGAAGTTGAGGAAGATGGAGAGTTTTTCCCATTCCGGGACCGGGTAAGGCAGGATGAGGGCTAAGAAGGCGTAGGTGCGGGTGAAGGTTTTGGCTTTACTTTTAAAATCGACCTGCCCATCTTCGTCGAGTTCGGTTTTGTATTCGGCCACGCAGAGATCGAGAAGGGGATCCAATTGGTCACGCTGGGCGCCGCCCAGGTAACGCTCAACGAACTGATCGACCTGGAATTGGGAATAGATTTGATAGCTTTCCAGGGCGGTTTTGAGGTCGTGGAGTTTATTGGGATCAGTTTCGTCGGCCAGGATGGTGGTGCGGTAGTAATCGGCAAAGGACTCCTGGATGGTGTCGGTATCGTTCTGGAAATCGAGGACAAAGACATCGTGTTTTTGGGGATGGGCACGGTTGAGCCGCGAGAGGGTTTGGACGGCTTTAATATCGGAGAGCACTTTATCGACATACATGGTGTGCAGGAGGGGCTCATCATAACCGGTCTGGAATTTATCGGCGCAGATCAGGAAGCGGTAGGGGTCTTCGATGATTTTGTCGGCGATGGCGCTGGAGGGAAAACCGTTGAGCGAGGCTTCGGTAACCTTGGCTCCGCCGTATTCATGTTCACCGGAGAAGGCGACGATGGCTTTGTAAGGGCTTTTGCGCTCGGCCAGATAGGCGTTGAAAGCATGATAATACTGGATGGCACGTTGAATGCCGCTGGTGACGACCATAGCACGGGCCTTGCCGCCAATTTTGTTGAGGGCGATAACCTGCTCGTGAAAATGATCGAGCATGATCTCGGCTTTGAGTTGGATAGCGTAGTTGTGACTTTCGACATAACGGCGCAGTTTTTTCTTGGCGCGTTTGACATCGAATTCCGGATCGCCTTCGATTTTCTTGATAAGTTTATAATAGCTGTTAACCGGGGTGTAGTGGGCGAGGACATCGAGAATAAAACCTTCCTGAATGGCCTGCTTCATGGTGTAAGAATGGAAGGGACGGTGTTTTCTCTCGGTGCCGGCATCGTAGGCTTCGCCAAAGAGTTCGAGGGTTTTGTTTTTGGGGGTAGCGGTGAAGGCAAAGTAACTGGCATTAGAGAGCATCTTACGGGTTTCGATGATGTTATTGATTTTATCTTCAATGGTTTCGTCGTCTTCCTCCGTTCCCGCAGTAGAGAGGGCCATAGACATGGCAGCGGAAGTGCGCCCGCCCTGGCTGGAATGGGCTTCATCGATAATGATGGCGAAATTGCGGCCGCGCTGCTCGCTGCTGAGTTCGTCGAGAATATGGGGGAATTTCTGAACGGTGGAGATGATGATTTTCTTACCGGAGGCGATGAATTCGCGCAATTGGCCGGAACCTTCAGTGACCGCGCCGACGGTAGCGCTGACCTGGGCGAACTGCTTGATGGTATCGCGGATTTGCTTATCGAGGATTTTGCGGTCGGTAACGACGATGATTGAATCGAAAATGGGTTTACCAGCTTTGTGTAGTTGGATGAGCTGGTGGGCGAGCCAGGCGATGGAATTGGACTTGCCGCTGCCGGCGGAATGCTGGATGAGATAGCGCCGCCCAACGCCGTTGATTTGGGCCTGGGCGAGGAGCTTGCGGACAACATCGAGCTGGTGATAACGCGGGAAGATTTGAACCGATTTCTTGGTTTTGGTCTTTTCATCTTTGGTGGTGACGATCTGGGCGAAATTTTCGATGATAGCGGTGAGGCTCTCACGGGTGAGGATAGTTTTCCAGAGATAATCGGTTTTGAGGCCGTCCGGGTTAGGCGGGTTGCCGGCGCCGTCGTTCCAGCCCTGATTAAAGGGCAGGAACCAGGAGGCTTTTCCCTGGAGGTGAGTGCACATGCGCACTTCGTGATCATCGACGGCGAAATGAACGATACAGCGCCCGAACTCGAAAAGCTTTTCGCGCGGGTCGCGGTCGTGTTTGTACTGCTCGATGGCATCGGCGACGGTTTGCTTGGTGAGGCTGTTTTTGAGCTCAAAGGTGGCAATCGGCAGGCCGTTGATGAAAAGACCCAGGTCGAGGGCGAGTTGGGTTTCATCGCGGCTGTAGCGCAGCTGGCGGGTAACGGTAAAGCGGTTGGCGGCGAAACGCTCGATGGCTTTGGGGTTACCGGCGGAAGGGGTGCCGTAAAAAAGATCGACCTGATGGGGACCGTGCATGAGGCCGTTGCGCAGGACATGGATGATGCCGTGCTTGCTGATTTCACCCTGAAGACGGGCGAGGAATTTGTGACGGATGGGGGACTCTTCCAGGAGACTGAGGGCTTCGACCAGTTTGGGCTGGGTGGCCTGGATGAAGAGCGTGAATTGGCTGAGATCGATGGTGTATTCGCGGTCATAGTCGGAGGAATTGCCGGGCAGCCAGCCGCTGCCGCCATAACCGGGTGAGGGTTGGTGGATGAGGACAGCGGATTCGGGCGACGGATCACAAGGGCTGCCGGTGAGGGAGAGGCAGATGAGACGCTCGAGACCTTTTTCGCTGGTGTCCGTTTTCATGCTTCCTCCGCAATGGATTCTTCCGTGTCTTCCAGTTCTTCAATTTCTTCTGCCAGATCTTCTACCTGTTCCAATTCTTCCAGTTCTACGGGAAGCTGGCTGGCGGCAGCGCGGACATCGATCTTACCGGTGACGACATCGGCGATTAAGCGGGTGTGGTATTCCTGGAGAAGAGAGATTTGTTGATTTGCTCTCAAAACAACTTTCGTATTGCCTGAAACTATTTCATCTAAATATTGAATGATTTCTTTTTGCTCTTGGTAAGGTGGAATAGGAATTTTTGAATTTGATAAATATTGAAATTCAATACTCTCGACTGTAGCACCCTGTTTTGTCCATTCAATAATCAACTCTTTTTCACAACCTCGCACAAAATAAATGAAAAACTCAGGGATTATGTTTCCTTTGGGAATGAGAGCTTTCATATCTTGATTTATAGAGACTTCACAACTTGTTTGAGCGATGGGTATTGTTCGTTGTAAAATACCTGAACGCACTACCATTAGTATTGTATTTGCAGGTATTAATTGGGTACTACTCTCCGCAACCGCTTTAATAGTTACATGATCTTCTGTGTCAACAATAATTTCAGACTTCATATCCTTTGGAGACACCCAAGGAATTTTACCTTTCCAATAATCTTCATTTGCTTTAGAAGGCGTGCCGCCGCCACAAAAACTCATTTCATACTTTAATTTCATTATTTTCCAGTGTTCCGGCACATCTCCCAGCCATTCAACACCAGAGGGTTTGAGGGGCACATTGGGATCGAGTCCGCGGGTGACGGCCTGGTGGATGACGGCTTGTTTTTGTTTGTTGAGGAGTTTGATAAGTTTTTGTTTGGCAAGGATGTAGCGTTTGATGCGGCTGCCGGTGTGGTCGAGGAAGCGGACGATGGCGGCTTGCTCGTCGAGGGGGGGGAAAGAACAATAGATCATTCTAAAATGTTCTGATCTCAAACTCCACTGATCTGAGGTTATTCCATAAGACCAACGTTCAGCTTCTTTGTTAAAAGCAGGAGTTCTCATTAAATAATGAAAATATTTTGTATTAATTTCTTGCCTTGGCCTAACAACAATATAGGCTGGGCTAACAATACCTTTAAAATCAGAAACTCCGATAGCACCTTGCCATGCGCGCATTTTGTTGTAGGCGATATCACCAGGTTGAACCATTTTGTAGGCTGATTTGTCCAAATTTGAACTATCTTTTTTTGAACTCTCAGATAATAGAATATTCTGTTTAATGACTCCTTTTCTTATTGTTACTGAGAGCATTTCTTCGTTAGGGTGGTTACGGTCAATAATTTCATAAAAAATTGAACGATTCGGAACAACTTTCCAATGTGAAGGTACAATGCCCAACCAGGGAATATTTGATTCTTTATATTCGGGATAGGGAGTGAGGTTTTGGGTCATAAATATTGGATCCGATCCAATTGTTGTTTTGATACCTTGCTGGTTATCATAACATTGCTCCAATCCGAATAAACCAACCTTCTACTTCACAATTTGGATCTCTTTGGGCAATACGGGCTGCTGTCATTTTTGGAAAGGCATATTGCGCCAATTTTTTCTTGGCATTATTCGGATTCCAATTTGCAGCCGCTTTAAAAAGAGCAGGAATATCATCAGTATCATTAATTGGAATGTTATAGGAAAGTCCATCCAGAATTGCATCCGGATGTAAATAATTCTCAATTTCAAATTTTTGAGTTTGGACACCCCATGATCCATCTTGCCGTAAATTGACTTCATTTATCGCATCGGCATATTTTGCAACATCATTATCATAAATATGCACTTCCGGTCGCCCTAATCCTCTTAAATAATGTTGATTTACCCAATGTTTTAATGTGCCCCCTCCCAGCACAACAAAAGCAATTCTCGGGTCATTTAAAAGATCGGGGATTTCTGGATTTACATCATGGAGCGCATTACTCAAATATTGCATCGCACTTACATCGGTAGGTCCCTCAACGCATATTAATACGCGAACCCGATTATCCGGAATTACCCCTAAAGTTTTTGCTATTTCTTTCCACGTAGCTTCAGTCGCATTTTCTATTACTGGTTGAGTATCAGCCCCTTTCTTAATGAATCGGAAACTGCTTGTAGGTAGATAGCTGGCAAAACCAGGACTATGGGTTGTCAATAGAACCTGGCAACCTGATTCAGCGGCTAAATCCTGAAACGATTCAAGTAAGATTTTTTGATTATTAGGATGTTGTGAGGTTTCAGGTTCTTCTATGGCATAAATAATATTATTGACCTGTTTTTCTGCCAACCTACGCTCTGCTTCTGCTCGAAAAAAACTCACCAAGATTAATCTTCGAATGCCACTTCCTCGCTTATTGACAGGGATTCCCTGGTCACTATTTAATGCCAAACTAAATAAACCACTCCATTTGGGTTCGGCTTTAAATTCCGGTGTCAACTCCTGGGCTAAATCAGGATCAATTTTTGTGAGCGCTGTATGTGTTCGTTCTGCCAATTCAACAGCTTTGGTTTTTACTGCTTCCACAATTTCAGATAATCTAGTCTGAATATCCGGTTCAGCAAGGGCAGTTGCAATAGCAAGTTTCATTGGATCCTGTACCTCTGCATCGGAATCGCGGCTGGCCCGATCACTTTGAAACAGTGCAAAGAGCGGTAAATGCTTGCCGATATTCTCCCAGATTCGTTTTCCATCTTCTTTTGATACTGGTATATCTGTTTCCCGTAAATTTAAATTGAGACATGATTGCCAAATGGCCCTTCTGATGGATGGATTATTATTTAATTGAACTCCTTCCTCGCTGATTTTAAGATCTTTTAATCGTTTTTTTAATGCCGGATTTGTCAATTCGAGTAAGTCATTATATTGATCGGTTGAAGGGTGATTGGCAATAACAAAAACATCTTCTTTTGGTTTTGAACCAATGCATTTATAGGTTTTTTTTATGCGAAGATTGTTGTTAGCACATAAAAGATATTCATCAGCAAGTGTAGTCTCAGCTTGAGCGTCCAAAACAAGTTGGGCTGGAAGGTGAGTAAATTCACAAGTAATTTCAACTGTCTGATTATCCGACAAAATACTGCAATCCCCACAATCTATTTTTACCACCGCATTATTAAAGAAGATTTCCAAAGCTTCCAAGACACTGGATTTTCCAATATCATTTTTTCCTATCAGTGTTGTCAGATCATTGAACTGAAGTGTTTTCTCATCTTTGTAGCAACGGAAGTTCTTTAATGTTAAAGAGACCAGTTTCATTCATTTCCTCCTAAAATATCATTCAATAAGCCATCGGTTTCGTGTTCCAATGCCAGAATATCGGTAGGGGCGACGCATGCGTCGCCCGTACGGAATTATCATGCGTCGCCCGTAGAAAAGCATCGGGTCTATGGTGGGTCATTTTGCACCTGCCGGGTTTTCGGTGTCGAGGGTCCAATTGGCGGGGTTGGATTCGATGTATTCGCGGATACGGTCGAGGTCGGGTTCGCTGCGGATGATGTGTTCGTAATAATTGCGGTGCCAGATGGGCGATGATTGCTTTGGGGGCGACGCATGCTCTATGGGCGACGCATGCGTCGCCCGTACAAAATCATCATGTATGGCGTCGAGGGAATGGATGCGTTTGGATACGGCGGATTTGTAAGACCCGATGATGGCGCCGATGGAACGGGGTTTCGGGCCGGATGGATGGGGCGACGCATGCTCTGAGGGCGACGCATGCGTCGCCCGTACGGGATTATCGAGGATGGCGATGATGCCGTGGATGTGGTTGGGCATGATGATAAAGGCGTCGGTTTCGACGTTTTGGAAATGCTGCGGGATTTCGTTCCAGGTGTCCAGGGCAATTTGTCCGGCGTCGGTGAGGGTCATTTCTTCATTAATTATGCTGCCAAAGATACATTCTCGCTCATAGGTACAAATGGTAATGAAATAGAGACCCGGCTGGGTGTAGTCGTAGTCTTGAAGACGGATGGAACGGCGATTCTTTTGCAACAATTCGGGTTGCATTATTTATCTCCTAAAATTTCATCCAATAAGCCATCGGTTTCGTGTTCGAGGGCGAGAATATCGGCGCGGATTTCTTCGAGGGTACGCATGGGCTGGGGTTTGTAGAAATAGCGGGTGAAGCTGATTTCATAACCGGTTTTGACGCTGGCGGGGTCGTACCAGGCATCGGGGGCGTAGGGCAGCACTTCGCGGCGCAGAAAGGCTTCGATGCCGCCTTGTTCGAGCAGAGGAATTTGTTCGGTGTCGCGCAGGGTGGAATCGGTTTCGTATTCGACAACGGCAGGTTTACCATCGATGAGGGTTTCAAAGAGACCCTGGAGGGGGTTGGCAGGGGTGCCGCGTTTGTAGATTTTTTTGATGACAAGGGGCGACGCATGCGTCGCCCGTACGGAATCATTATGTGTCGCCCGTACAGAATCATCATGCGGCGGCCAAACGGCATTGGCGGTGAGGGATTTGATTTCTTTGGGGGAATAGGCGCGGTTGGAGTCGATGCCGGGAAGACGAAGAGGGCGATCAACGGTGACTTTCCAGTAGCCAAAGGCGGCATTGGGGAAGATTTTGGATTGTTCGCTTTCTTCAAAGGCAAGGAAGGTATCACAGATGCGCTGGATATCGGGTTCGCCAAGTTCGCAGTTCTTTTTGCCGAGGTTTTTGCGCAGGGGGGTGTACCATTGGGTAGCATCGATGAGTTGGACTTTGCCCTGGCGGTGGGCGGGTTTGCGGTTGGAAAGAACCCAAATATAGGTGGCAATACCGGTGTTATAAAACATATTTAACGGTAGAGCAACGATGGCTTCGAGCCAGTCGTTTTCGATGATCCAGCGGCGGATGTTGGATTCGCCCTGCCCGGCGTCGCCGGTGAAGAGAGAAGAGCCGTTGTGAACCTCGGCGATACGGCTGCCAAGGGCGGTTTTGTGTTTCATTTTGCTGACCATGTTGGCAAGGAAAAGCAGTTGGCCGTCACTGGAACGGGTAAGGAGGGAATATTCGGGGTCGCCGGCATGTTGGATGATAAAACGCAAGTCTTTGATGCCATCCTTACCGCCCATGCGTTCCAGATCGCTTTTCCATGATTTTCCGTAGGGTGGGTTGGAAAGCATGAAATCGAATTCGTGAGAGGGGAAGGCATCGTTGGAGAGGGTGGAATATTCCGGACCGCCGATTATGTTATCGGCGGCTTCACCTTCGCCTTTGAGGAGGAGATCGGCTTTGGCGATGGCGTAGGTTTCGGCGTTGATTTCCTGGCCGTAGAGGTGGGTAGCGACCTGTTTGCCAGTTTTACCGGCCATTTCCTGTAGGGTTTCCTCGGCGATGGTGAGCATACCACCGGTACCGCAGGCGCCATCGTAGAGCAGGTAGGTGCCGGATTCAATGCTCTTGGCGATAGGCAGGAAGATGAGTTTGGCCATCAGTTTCACGGCGTCACGCGGGGTCCAGTGCTCGCCGGCTTCCTCGTTGTTTTCTTCATTGAATTTACGGACGAGTTCTTCAAAGATGGTGCCCATGGCGTGGTTATCCAGCCCGGGATGTTTGACGGAGTTGTTGCCGTTCAAGACCGGGTTGGGCGAGAGGTTGATATCAGGGGAAAGTAATTTTTCGATGAGTGTGCCGAGGGTGTCCGATTTGGAGAGGCGCGGGATCTGGTTGCGAAATTCAAATTTTTCGAGGATGTCCTGGACATTGGGGGAGTAACCATCCAGGTAGGCTTCGAAATCGGCTTTAAGCTGCTGCTGGCTGGTGCGGGAACGCAGATCGCGCAGGGTAAATTTAGAGGTATTGTAGAAGGCCTGGCCGGACGCCTGACGGAGGGCTGAATCCTGGTGGATGATATTTTGCTGGTCGAGCATGGTTTTCATATCCAGAACTTTTTGTTTGGTGGGTTCGAGGATGGAATCGAGGCGGCGGATGACGGTCATGGGGAGGATAACGTCGCGGTATTTGCCGCGCACGTAAAGGTCGCGCAGGACATCATCGGCAATGCCCCAGATATAGTTAGTAATCCAGCTCAGTTGCGGTTGTTCCATTGTTTTTCCTTCGATATGGTTTTTGGTTGATATTACCAGTAAGTTAGCAATTAAGTATTGGGTTGCATTTTTGAAGTGCAATATAAATATAGAGATTAAGTTTTATGGATATGGGTGACCGCCCAAGGAATCCTTTTCTTATAATAGACACACCAGGGGATTTTGTCAACGAGTTTTGGGGTCGGGGTAGTGGGGTTACAGAAGTGCAATGGAGAATTTTGTGTATCACTTTTGGCGAAAAGTGTTATACAAATTGGTTTGTGTAACATAAGAGTTATACAAAAGATGAACGATATTTTTATACTGCGATAATACCTTATTTGGGTATTATCGCAGTAAGAAAATTACAAAGATTAAGCTTTTCTCGGTTTAATGGACATGTTTTAAAGGGTGAATTGATGCGTTGTCGGGGTTAAACACCAAAAAATGATGCGGTTTTGGGAATTCGGACCGGTTGCAAAGAGTGTTAAGACCCAATTCACATAGTCCCGAGCGTTTTTATCGGGGGAGGCCGTTCTTTAGCCGGGTGAGAGATTCAGGAGAAACGCACTTGCCGGGCCGAAATGAACACTCACGGGTGAGCGCTCTGCGCTGCGTACCGGACGGAGGGCGGGGAAAAGTGCATCTCTCCTGAAGGTTTGCTTACGGGTAGCCTTCCTGCGTGGCGGTGACGGTGGCGGTGGCGGTTCCCGGGCCGGGGTAGCCTTCGACGGTGTTGGAGGGGGTCAGCGTGGGCCCGCCGGGGGTGATGGTGGGGGTGCGCGTTCCAGGCGGCAGCGGGGTGTTGGTCGCGGTGAAGGTTGCGGTCGCGGTATGGGTTGGGCTGGCAGTCGGGGTATTCGTCGGGGTCGGCGATACGGTCAGCTGGTATTCCAGGGTGAGCACGATATCCGAGGATTTGACGGAGACCATGGTGAAATCGATGGCTTGCTGGACGACGGCGCTGATGTTCTCGCTCAGCGGCAGCAGTACGGTAGACTCGACCGTGTTGGGCAGGGTCCACTTCTCAAAATCTTCAATGCCCAATTGGAAGAAGCCAAACCGGTCGGCCTGCCCCAAGCGCAGCGCCAGCCCGATGTTGGCGATCAGGTCCGGCAGGGTCAGGTTGCTTTGAACGGTGTTGGTGTAGGTTTCGTAGATTTCGCCGATTTCGACCAGTTTGCCGCCCTGGGCCAGGCGCATGAAAAGCTGCCAGACCACCTGTTCCTGGCGCCAGGCCTGATCGCGGATGTCCCAGTCTTCACGGAAGCTGACAAAGCACAACACGTCGCCGCCGCGCAGGTGGATGCTGCCAGCCGGGATACCGCCGCAGTCGTAGTAGTAATTGCGCATGGTGTTAACGTCCAGCCCGTCCAGCTCTTCGACGAACCAGGTGAAATCGTCCTTGTGGACGACGGCAAATTCATCCGGCCGGATGCCCAGGTTGTATTCGATGGTATCGGCCAGCATCTCGAAACCGCCCACGGCATAGGCGACGTTGACACGCTGCATGGTGTAGCCGGGGATGTAGACGAACATTTCCGGGGGCAGGCTCAGCAGGGCCACTTTGGCGAGGCGCGGGTTGTAGAAAGCCAGCATCATCGCGTCGGTGCGGCTGGTAAAGGGGGCCGGGTTGTCTGAACCCATCAGCACGATCAGACGCACTTCATCCGGAATGCTCAGGCCGCTGAGCGGGTTGGGGATCGGGCTGACCGGTTCGATGCGCGGGGTCGGGTAGACGGTGCGCGGCACGTGGCGCGGGATGGCGGAAGGTTGGCTGGTGGCCGAGGCGGTCGGCGGCGGCGTCTGGCTGGAGGTGGCGCTCGGGGACGGCGAGCTGCTGGGTGTGGCGCTGGAACGGGCGGCGCAGCCGGAGATGAGCATCAGCAGCACCACCAGCACAAAGACCGGCGCCAGGACGAGCCTGCGCATCTGCTTTTTTTGAGGGCTTTGCTGCGGTATGCCATTCATGCGCGCTGATCCACCTTATATGGCCAGCGGTTTGCCGGCATTTTCTAAAGCGGCCTGGTAGGCGCTGGTTAACGAGCCAATTGGCATTTGGGCGACGAGCTGGTTGAAGGCTTGCGCAAAGGGCTGCTCGGGCGCTTTGGGGAAGCGCTGCAGATAGTCCAGCAGGATCACCGAGAAGACGTGCGAGCCGTCATTATGTTTGAGCAGGTAGCCGTAGGGATCGTCTTGCAGGCCGGCGCGCTGGCAGATATATAGCGACATGGCCTCGACCACGTTTTCCTCAAGGAAGCCGTCCATCTCGGGGAAGCCAAAGGCCGGGTCTTTCCGCTCAAAGGCCAGGCGGATGAAGGGATCGCCGGCGATGGCATCCAGGCTGGCGCGCACGCTTTCCAGCTCGAAGGGCGGCCGGAAGACGTCGTGCAGCGCTTTGGCGAAAATGGTTTCTTTGTTGAAGCTGATATCGGCGATATAGCGCGGCCCGGAGATTTTGATGGCGTGGGGTGCGGCCAGCGCGCACAGGTAGAGGCTGATCTCATCCGGGGCGCTGCTGCCGAGGAGGGCGTCCAATTCTGTTTCCAGATGGGCGCTTTCGGCGAAGTGAGTCAGCTCGTCTTGTTTGTGGCGGATTTGCGGCAGGCAGGTGCTGTGCCAGTATTCGCGGAAGCCCATGTTCTCGGCTTCGGCCAGGACGGGGGCCAGGGTGCGCATCAGCGGCGTGAGCAGGGCGCTCTGAGCGGCCAGGCGCGGGGCGAGTTCCTGCAGGCGGGTGAGCAAGCTGTCTTCAGCGGCCATCAGCTCCAGCAGGGAGACGTCTTCAAAATCCGGCAGGTAGGAGAGGATAAAGGCCAGGATCGGGCTGATCATCGCGTTGCCGAGGGCCTGGGTGACGGGGTAGAGCAGGTCGCGCGAGTCCTGGCTGAGGGCCTCGCCAAATTCGGCATAGACCTGGGGGTGGCGGCGGGTGTAGAACGGGTCCGCCGTGAGGATATTGAGCAGGTTGAGCAGGTCCAGGTTATAGCAAGATTGAATATGTAGTTCCATATTTCTTCCTTGTAGTTGGTGATGGGTTGGTGATGGATATTATACCCTTTTGGGGGAAAGATCAGAGTAAAGAGTAATGAGTAATGAGTGATGAGTAATGAGGGAAAGAGAGGGGGTGGGGAGCGAAATATAATTTCGCTAGGAGCGGTTTAAAAAAAGGACGATGAATTTCGCTGAGAGCAGGTGGGGCGGGGAGTTAACCAAAAACTGACACGCCTTTCCCGAAGCGTGTCAGTTCATTCAACGGCGGATTGAGGGCTTACCGCCGGGTTCCCCAAGGAAATTTATTGCTTACTCTGAGAAGTTTACTACTATCGTGTGGTGTTTACATCCGACAAAGGATCAATTCCTGATTAGCGTAAGGTCTCATTTGTGCCCTGTCCGAATGGCCAGGGAAGCGCTGTAACCGGTCAGGGTATTCGAACTTTGATTCTAATCCGCATTAGCTGGGACTCCTTGTCCGCTGGGTGGCAGCGGCTGAGCTGGACTGATCTTGAATTTGAACCAGGCGATGGGAGCGACGATGAGCAGGGCGGCGGCCGGGAGGATAAACGGCACGCTGGGGTTGAAGGTCTCCCACAGGAAGGCACCAATCACCGGCGCGGGCAGGGATACAAAGCCAACGCTGGTGGAAAACAAGCCAAAGGCGACGCCGCGGAGTTTCTCGGGGACGGCTTTGGAGATCAATGAACTATAGGCCGGGCCGACGAGGGCCTGCCCCATCCCGAAGAGGATCCAGGCGATGACCATACTGCTGAAGCTGCGGCTGATGACGAAGACGAGCATCGAGGAAGACATGATCACCAGCCCGGCGGTGATGGCGACATGCTCGCCTTTGCGGTCTGAGAGCCAGCCGGTGAAGAGCATCAGGGCCATGGTGACGATGGAGGCTATGGAATTGAGGATGCCGATCTGGGTGTTGGTGATGCCGGCCTGGTCCCGCATGTAGATGGGCATGAGCTGCCCGATCATGCTGAAGTTGACATCAATGATGCCGTCCGAGATGAGGATCCAGGTGACCAGCCCGCCGGTGAAGAGCAGGCCAAACATGGTAGTGAGACTGGTTTTGAGGCCGCTCCAACTGGGGCGTTCCGTGGCTTCGGCGGCGCTGCGGCGCTGTTGTTTGCCGGCGGCGATGGCCATGACCACGCGCATGATGGTCGCCAGGGTGAAGATTCCGCCGGCGACGAGGAACATGACGGTGTAGCCGTACTGGTCGGAGAGAAAACCACCGAGGGGCGGGCCGAAAACACCCACGACAGCAAAGACCGTGTCGGCGATGCCGTAGATCTTACCGCGGTTGTTTTCGGTGGACTGCTCGGCGATGAAGGCACGGAAGCTGGGCGCGACAAAGGAACGCCCTATGGCGCTGGTGGCCATGGCGATGAGTACCCATTCCCACGTGGGAGAAAGGAGGAAGATGACAAAGGTGAGCATATTGGCGACGCTGCCAATGGCGACGGCGCGCAGCCGCCCGATGGAATCGGAGATCCAGCCGCCAAAAATCTGGAAGAGCAGGGGCAGGACGGCGGCGACGGTGAAGAACAGGCCCACCTGGCGCACATCCGCACCGAGGTGCTGTAAGTAGAGCGGCAGGAGCGGGTCGTACATCATGGCGGCAATGTTTGCCAGAATCATACCGCCCATAAAAAGGCGCAATGTTTTGGGGAATAAAGTGAGGATTCCGGTTTTCGGTGAGTTTTGCATACAACGCTTTCGTTATTCTGAGTTACCCATAAATAATATTTATTTTGTAATAAACATATTGTAATAGTTTATGAGAATTTGTCAATATATTAAAATGTAATATTTATTTTATTAATATTTTGTGTAAATTTATTTGCAACGGGTTCGGCGGCGGCGATGGATTTGCACAAAAAGACCAACTGTAATTCTAGCCGGCCTGGCGGGTGAAGACATCCGCGTGCTGACCTAAATCGGCATACCCGGATGGGTAATTTTGATACTGGTCATTGCACCAGGTGCGTTAACCAAACCTTACCATATTGAAGATCAATTCTTAACCTGGTGTTAAATAGCCGTAAATGATCGCAGGGTATAACTAGAGCATGCAAAGGACAACATTTATGACACAATTCGTTAATACAAACAATTCCCGCAATATGCACTTCTTCTCATCAGATCCGAGGGCGATACAACCATTTATTCATTCATTATTTAGCAGCCTGTTTTATCTGATGTTGAGTGTGCTGTGTGTTTTGTTTTTGGCAAGCGGGGTTGAAAGCTGGCAGCAAACCCCGGCAACGGTTCCTGATATGCCATTGGCCAGCATTACCAGCCTGGAACGCGGGTTAGACGGTGACGGCGGTGTTCATTACAGCGTAACCTACACTTATTCACCGCCTGAAGTCGATTCCCCCCAGGCTGTTCTTATCCAACAGGAGCGCATCCCAGCCGCTTTGTTTTACCGCTTGCGGGTGAATGACTTATTGCCGGTGGTGTACCAGGCCGGTGAGGCGCAGCCATTGAGGCTGGATGGGCAGCTTTTAGAGAATTCGCTTAGCAGCCCACACAGCGTCCCGCTGCTGATGGTTGGCCTGGGAATACTGGGGCTGGCTGCATCGGGTGTTTTGCTGGCGCGTTCGGTTATCCACACCATCCAAAGTTACCAGCTTAACCGCTTTGGGAAGACGACGTATGCTGTGGTGGTGCGGCGTGAGATGCGTACTTTTGAGGACCGCGAAGCTGAATATATCCTGGTGTACCAGTTTCAGCCGGACCGAAACCGGCAGAACGTGGAAAAGGCCCAGTTGGTCAGTTTGCCGCGGTATCGCAGCACCCAGAGCGGCGAAGTCTTACGGGTGCGCTATATTCCGCAGGCCGCGCACGTTTCCAGAATTGAGTTTTAACGGTTTTCTTAAAACCGAGACTGCCACTAGGTTAACAAACTTCTCCTTCAGTTGATGCAAGCAACAGTCGGCCCTACGCAGCGCCGGCTGTGTGCGTTAAACAGGTATCTAAAACCATTTTCGTGTCGGGCAAAGCTCTTTTATAATGGATTCATACCCGTCACGATGATTAATTGCGCTTTCCTCTTTAAGTAAAAAGGCGCAATAAATGATCTCAGGTATTTATGTATTGGAGAGAGGAATGACAATGAAGCGCTGGATTAAAATGGTACTTGGGCTGGGGGCGGTGGGGTTGTGTGTTATGGCGTGTAATTTGCCGAGCGGCGGGGAACAGCCTGGCAGCGGTGCGCAGCCCAGCAGTGTTGTTGAGGATGCGGTTGAGGCGACTGTGTCGGCTGAGCAGACGCGCCTGGCGATGCCAACATTGACGGTTACGGCTGAGCCGGGGTTGGAGACACTGACACCCAGCCTAGCGCAGACGCTGGAAAACACGGCTGCGCCGGTCCCGGCAGTTGAGGCCAGCGCGACCCTGCAGCCCAGCGCAACCCCTACCGTGACGATGGCCGTATCGCCAACGCCTTCCGGCCCGGTGGTGAGCGTGAGCATGGATACGAACTGCCGGCTTGGCCCGCATGTGGTGTATGACTATCAGGGGGCTTTGTTGAAAGGGGAAACGGCAGCGGTGGTTGGGCGGATTGCCGGCAATGCCTGGGTGCTGATCGAAAACCCGGACCGTGACGGCAACTGCTGGATCACGATGAGCTACGGCACGGTACAGGGTGATCTGGCCGGGGTAGCGGTGGCGGCAACACCGCCTTTCTATGATTGGAACGGGACGTATTCGGTGTGGGCGAATGGCCTGGCGAGCATTTACCCGATGACGCTGAGCCAGAATGGGGTGAATGTGAGCGGCAGCCTGGTGGTGGGCGGCAGCACGCTGACGATCAGCGGCTCGCTCAGCCAGAACGGACAGGTGTTCAGCGGTTCGCTGGCGGATGCGACTGCCGGTACGAGCGTCCCGTTGAGTTTTAAGATGCTGGAGAACATGAAGCAAGTGGTGGGCAATTATATAGAAACAACGACGAAGGAGATTTGCGGTGCGCGGGAAAGCTCGGGTAAGCCGGCGCCGTGCCTTTGGCCGTAAGAACTTCCCCCCCCCAATTTTTTGAGGGTGTCTTTGAGTGCACTGCGCACTCAAAGACACCCGTTTTTTTATGCAGATGGTTTTGCGGCTGAGCGGCGGCGGGTGTATCCGTGATAGAGGATGCCCACCCCAAGCAGGATTAACAGCAGCGGCCAATAGGTAAACAGGGCCCAGTCGCGGGCGAAGAAAGCACCGAAGATAAAGAAAAACACGGCTGAGATGAAAACAAAGTAGAGGCCGACCCATAAGAGTGCGCGGGAGCGCAGCCCGGTGAGGACGGCGACGATAAAACTGAGCCCGACTGCGCCGGTGACCAGCGGCCAGGCGTAGGACCAGCTGGCCCAGTCGCCGGTGGCGTTTTGCCAATAGAGCAGCCCGCCGATGCCGGCGAGGATGACGCCGGGGATGGCCAGGCCGGGTAAACGGGACAGCAGGCTGACCAGCACGAATTGCAGGCCCAGCCCGAGAATGATCCAGGCCCAGGAGTACGTGGCGGGCGATTGGCTGTACCAGGCATAGGAAAGGGTGGTGAAGAGCAGGCCCGTCAGGAACCAGACCCAGCCTGTGAGGCGCACTTTTTTTCCGCCCATGCCGAAGAGATTGCCGAAGATCAGTCCGGCGCCGAGTGCGGTGGTGACCAGGGGCCAGAGGAATAACCAGCTAGCCCAGTATCCGCTGATGGTCTGGTATTGCAGGATGAGACCCAATACCAGGAAGAGCATGCCGGAGATGGCCAGGCCGCCGAGGCGGTTGATTATAGTGGCGAGCAAGAAGGCAACGCCCAGGCCGATGAGTATAAGCGGCCAGGACTGCGGGATGAAGTTGTTCAGCAGGAAGATTAATCCTAACGATACGAGGATGGCTCCCCAGGTAATACCAGCTTTCTTTTGCATACGGTTCCTCACCAGAGAAAAATATCAGGCGCGGGTTTCCGTTGGATGGGAAACGGTGCGTCCAATTCATTTTTATTGTAGCCGTTTTCAGGCGCTGGGGAAGTCATGATTTGCGGATAGAAGCGTCACGATGGAGTCATAGGTGGGTATGGGATGAGGTCATTGGTTAGAAGTAAAAAGAAATTTAACCATGTATGCCCTTGTGGTACGAAATACACGAAACACACGAAAGAAAAAAATTACAGGTAAATTCTTTTTCCAGACATTCTTGATAAACTGGTTCGAGGAAGCCGCAGCCCATGTTTCGGTAGACTTCGTGTACAGCACCTTGAATGACATAGGTTTCTTCTTTGAAGAAAAAAAATTTTCGTCGGCTGCGGGGATGTCACGATTCATGCAAATAGATGCCCTGGTGTAAATACATTTATGGCTGCCGGGAGTGATTTAGAAGATCATTTCCTGCTTTGCGCCGGTTTGGATGAGTTCTTCCTGTTTTTCCTGAGACATAGGCTTGAAATTCTCGCAGGCCTGCAGGACGAGGGGCAGGACGCTGGTATCGCCGGCGGTGCAGATGCCGGTGACATCCTGGGAGAGGGCAAAGTCGATGGCCAGTTGAATTTCGGTGGGGGTGGAGAATGGTTCATACCAGGTGGTATGGGTTTTGGGACGGTCGCCCCAGGGAGCGCGGGTGATGGATTTGATGATCATGGTGCCGACCTTACGGCGGCGGCATTCGGCCAGGAGTTCTTCGGCAGCGGCGCGATATTCGGCGCGGGCATACAGGCCGTAGTTGATTGGGAAAAGCAGGGTATCAAAGTCGAAACGCTGAATGGCTTGCAGAAAAAGCTGGGGGGTTTGCATGCCATGCCCGGTAATACCCAGGTACCGGGTTAACCCGGATTGACGGGCTTTGATGAGGGTGTCGATGGCGCCGCCGCTGCGCATGGCTTCATCCAACTCGGCCTGAGTGGTGATGGCATGAATTTGATAGAGGTCAAGCTGTTCCACCTGGAGACGTTTCAGTGAAGCGTGCAACTCGTTCCAAGCGCCGGCGGCTGTACGTTCCATGGTTTTGCACCCGAGGAAAAAGCGTTGGCGTTCGCGCGGCATCCAGGGACCGATGCGTTCTTCGGCCATACCGTAGGAAGGCGCTACATCAATGTGGTTAACACCAGCAGCGATCACCTTTTCCATAACCCGGTCCGCATCCGTCTGAGAGATATCCCAGAAGGCTGCGCCGCCAAAAATTGCCACGGTAGAGGTGTGTCCGGTACGACCAAAAATCCTTTTTTCCATCTTAACTTCCTTTCGTTTTGCCGAACTGTTCTCCGGTTATTTTTTGCCGGGATGATATCAGTATATAACAAAATTGATGGTATCTCAATGAGAGGGGAGGACCCCCTTTTTTTGAGAAAGTTCGAACAATGTTCTGATTGCTCAGTGTGCTTAATCGTTCCAATCCAACAGGCGAGAGAGCCAGTTACCAGAAGCGCTGGAGATTTTACGATCAAAGACCATTTCTCCATTTTGCCCATTGATTAACAATGTGCAGGGTTCTTCTCCCAAAACCAGTACAACCACCCAGACCGGCAGCAAGACCAGCTTGTATTGTTCCACCGACATCAAACTGGTATCGATGCGCAGGTCCCGGGTTGGTACCATATAAACGGTGTTGAAATATTCTTTTTCCAGCTGCAGCGCTTTTTCACGGGCGCGGAGGGCGGCATCGCCGACCGGGATGGTGTAGGTTTCCGCCAGCCAGTTTGCCAGATAGCGTGGGTCAAAGGGGGCCAGTTTTTTATAGTCATAGCCGGCGAATAATTTAGGCAGCAGCTCGCTTAATTTGCGCGTAGCGGGGATGCACAGATCGTCGTAATAGATCAAGCGGCTGCCTTGTTGTGTAAGCCAGATCTGTTTCTCCATTACTTCTACGCCCCATTTAACATACCCGCCTACATCAAATGTCCACATGGGTAAATAGATACCCTGAAGACTTTGCAAATGTCCAAATCCTTGTTCGATTTTCTCTTCCATCCAATCCAGCACCTGTTTGCGCGCATCCGCCGCGGTGCCGGCAAAGGGGATGAGGCTGTTGGGATGGATCAATGGGCGCGATTCGGTCTGTTGTACCGAGTAATTTGATGCGCAGTATGGGCAGACCCAGCTTAGCTGGCGCGGCGGCACCAGAAATTCTACACCGCAGCCGCTGCAATGCAGTACCTGGGTATTGACTGCCTGGGAATGGCCTTTGGCTGTGGCGAGTGCCAGCATGAAATTCTCATCATATACACCGTCCTGCGGGTCACGTTCACGAAATGTACGCACCTCGCAGAATTCGCAGGTCAGGGAGTCCCCGTTGGGGGTGAAGGTCATGCGTCCACCGCATTGGGGGCAGGTAAAACGGTCTGTGCCGGCAGACTGGACCGTTGCGGGCTGCTGCGGTTTCAAGCGGTCCGGGTCGATAATCTGGCTGGGGTCCAACTTTCCGTCCAGAATAGCCAACTGGCGGCGCGCCCGGCCTTCTACCGGGTTGAGCATCAGGATTTTTTCCAACCAACCGCGCTGCTCCTCCTTCGTAGGAGAGATCAGGCCCAAATAATACATGGCATCGATGCTTTCTTTTTCGTCCGGGCCCTGGTAGAGGTAGCGTTCCAGATAGCGATAGGCTTCCTGCAGGTCGCCGGCTTTGGCGGCTGCAATACCCCGGACAAGCAGATCCCGGGTGGGTTTGTAGCGGTTAAATTCAGTCTTCACAGCTGCCTGAATCCATTTTGTCGTTGGGCAGAGTGAACCAGAAGATGGAGCCATGTCCCGGTTCTGAATCGACGCCAATACTACCGCCGTGGGCTTCCACCACGCGGCGCGAGATGGAAAGCCCGAGCCCGGTGCTTTTTTCACCACCGGTGGGAACGGCGGAGAGACGGGAAAAATCCTGGAAAAGACGCGCATGTTCCTGGGGCCGGATGCCGGGGCCCTGATCTTCGACTTCGATACGCCAGCAGTGTTCGCCAGAGAAGACGCGTACCTGTACCAGGCTTCCGGGAGGAGCGTATTTGACGGCATTGGAGATGAGGTTGTCCAGTACCTGGCGGATGCGCGTCGGGTCGACCAGTACCTGACCGGGGGGAACATCAGCCAATGCCACGTGGGTGCCTTTGGGTTCGGCCAGCCGGGCATTGCGCCGGACGGCTTCCAGCAACAGACGCCTCATTTCGCTATAGACCAAATCCAGGGAGAGTTTGCCGGCCTCGATGCGGGTTACATCCAGCAGGTCGTTGAGCAAGAGCAGCATGTGCCGGGTTTGGTCACGGATATCATTGATAAAATCAAGCTGCTCGTCTTCTTCCAAATTAAATTCCGGAGTTAACAATAACTCGGCGACGCTTTGAATGCTGGCCAGGGGGTTGCGCAGGTCATGGGCGGCGATCCCCATGAAGGTGTTTTGTAAATCCATCAGGCGTCTCACTTCCTGGTATTGCTGTTCAATTTTTTCCTTTTGCGCCGCCAGTTCGCTGACCAGGCGGCCTTTTTCTACAATGACAGACAACTGACCGGCAATTTGACGATAAATTTCCACATGCTGGTTGGCATAGGTGTGTGTGTGACGGCTGGAGAAGAACATAAATCCGATGGGGACACCGTTGGCGATCAACGGGCAGGTAAGCGAAGAACGCACGCCTTCGGAAAGAATGACAGCAGTGGATTCTGAATCCGGTTTTGCGGCGTAATAGGTTTCCAAATCGTTGAGGATGCGGGGTTGAGCGCTATCCATAATTTTTTGCAGGCTGCTGCCGGCCATTGCGGCGAAGTATCCGCATCCCAGCTTCACATCCGGATAATCGGTACGAGCCCAGCGAGCGCGTAAAATATTGCCGTCTTCCTCGAGCAAGGCAATACCGATGCGATCATAGGGAATAAAATCGCGAAAGTCCTGGTAGACCTGGTTTAAAATCTCTTCGAGGAGAATGCCGGCATTGATGTGCGAGGTTAACTGATTTAATTTTTGCAATTCCTGGTAACGCGATTCCAGGCTTTTAGCCAGGCCCTGTAATGCCAGACCCAACCGGCCAATTTCATCTGAAGCGGAAGTAGGCAATTGGATTTGAAAATTGCCGTGGGCCAATTGTTCGGCAGCCTGGATATATTGGGGAATGCGCTTGTCCGGGGAATTTTCCATGGTTGGTAACAGCCTTTCAGGAAGGATATGTAAATTGTACCAAATTGTCCGAATTATGCTGATAATAAATGGCCGGTTGGAAGAGCGATTTGCAAAGAGGGTTGTGCTACAACCTTTTGAATGTTTTTCCGTATACTGATAGAGATTGAATTTGTTTAAACCCTGAAAGGATAATCTATGTCCCATGCTACCCAAAATTTACTGACCATCACCAACCTTGGTAAACAATACCGCCGAGATTTTTGGGGGGTGCGTGATCTGAGCATTCAACTTACCCCCGGAATCACCGGGCTTCTAGGCCCAAATGGCGCGGGGAAATCTACGCTGATGCGCATGCTGGCAACGATTACCCGGCCCAGTGAAGGCCAGATTTTGTGGAATGATCAGGATGTACGCAAAAATCCGGATGCTTTACGCCGCATTCTGGGATACCTGCCGCAGGATTTTGGGGTTTATCCGCATTTAAATGCCTATGAATTTCTAACCTACCTGGCGGCGATAAAGGGCCTGCCGGCTAAAGCTGCCAAAAAACGTATCGATGAACTGCTGGTGTGGGTCAACCTGGTGGACGCTGCCAAACGCCCATTGAGCACGTATTCGGGGGGAATGCGCCAACGAATTGGGATTGCCCAGGCGCTGCTGAATGATCCGCTGGTGCTGATCGTTGACGAACCCACGGTTGGATTAGACCCTGAAGAACGGGTGCGCTTCCGTCAGCTATTATCCGACCTGGCGCAGGACCGGATCATACTCTTTTCCACGCATATTGTCTCGGATGTAGAGGTGAGCGCTGACCGGATTGTTTTGATGAATAAAGGCAAAGTGCTGCACCAGGGGACCCCGGCGATGTTACTGAATGAATTAAAAGGAATGGTTTGGGAAATCCAGAGTGACCCGCAGCAGTTGGCGGTATTAAAACATAAGTTTCAGGTAACCAGCACGTACCGGCGAGATGATGCCCTGCTGGTGCGTTTGGTCAGCCGGGAACAACCGGATATGTATGCCCAGCCGGCCATCGCCAGTCTGGAAGATGCGTACCTTTTCCATGTGAATAACCACCAGGAAAGGCCATAATGATGCGCACGATTTTTCATTTTGCTCTGGCGGATGTAAAGGAACGCAGCCGGCGCTACAGCTTTTTTGTTACCATGATGCTGGTTATATTTCTTGGTTATATTATATATAACGGAGATATGCTGATTACCCTGGGTGATTATCGGGGTGTGTATAATTCTGCCTGGGTGGGCAGCTTGATGTCTCTGACGATCACCTTTTTTGTGGGCTTGATCGGCTTTTACCTGGTAAAAAACAGCGTGGAACGCGATATCCAGACCGGGGTGGGGCAGATTATCGCCACCACGCCCACCAGCCGGTTGACCTATGTGTTGGGCAAGTGGTTCAGCCACCTGACGCTGTTCACGATTATGATCGTCATTCTGGGGATTGCGGCGATCCTGATGCAACTGGTTTACCGGGAGGTGCCGGAGATGGACGTCTGGGCGCTGCTGGCGCCATTGGTGTTTGTGGCTTTTCCGTGCATGGCGCTGATCGCCGGGTTGACCATCTTTTTTGAGTCCGTCCCCTGGCTGCGCGGCGGACTGGGCAATGTGATTTATTTCTTCCTGTTCATGTTCTCAGTGCCGATGGCGATAGAATGGTTTGAAGATATTGGCTGGATCAATGATCCATTAGGTATCCAGTTATTTATGCAATCCATGTCGAAATCGGCATCCCAGGCATTCCCGACTTACAGCGGCGGCTTTTCCTTCTCCAATGCCGACCCGCAATATCCGGTGCTTGGGACGTTTCTCTGGCCGGGGATTGATTGGACGCTGGATTTAATTTTGCACCGGATGATTTGGATAGTATTGGGTTTGGGTTTTGTTCTGCTGGCGGCCCTGGTTTTTAATCGTTTTGATACAGCCGGCGTCAGACGGGAGCGGAAACCCAAAAAGACGCTGGTTCAAACCCCTGAGGCCAAAGCCGCTTCGCGATCACTGGATATTCATCCACTGAACCGGCTGACGCACCGTACATCACGCTTCAGTTTCCTGCGGGTTTATTGGAGTGAGTTACTGCTGCTGTTGAAAGGATACCCCTGGTGGTTTTATGCAGGCGTTGGCGGAGTGATGATTGCCAGCGCAGCCAGCCCGCTGGAGACTTCACAGAAGATCATTTTGCCAATCCTGTTCATCGTGCCAATCCTGATCTGGTCCGGGATGGGCGGCAGGGAAAAACAATACGGCACACAACAACTGATTTTTAATGCACCGCAACTGCTCAGCAGGCAATGGCCGGCGGCTTACCTGGCCGGGGTGAGTGTGACTGCGGTGTTGTGCAGCGGACTATTATTTTCGCTGCTGCTTCACCAACAAGCGGCACAGGTGAGCGCAATTTTGGCGGCTGTTCTCTTTATCCCGGCACTGGCGCTGGCCTGCGGGGTGTGGAGTGGAACACCGCGTTTGTTTGAGGTCTTATACGCGCTGTGGTGGTATATGGGCCCGTTACAGGGTTTGCCGACACTGGATTTTGGCGGAACGTATAGCGCTCCGCAATACACGTATGTATACTGGCTGTTCTCACTCGGGCTGCTGCTGGCCGCCTTTGCCGGGCGCTGGTGGCAAATGCACCGGTTATAAAGGTTGGCGTTTGATTTAGAGAGCGCTGAGTAAGCCGACCAATGCGCCACCGGCGATGAGCCAGGTGCTGTTGACCTTGAAGTGAAAGAGCAGGACGGCGGTTACCAGGGTGATGATTATGGTGAGCGGGTCGATGATGGAGGCGCGTCCCAATTGCCAGGTGACCGCCGCCATCAACCCCAATGAAGCCACGTTGACCCCATCCAACAGGCTGGCAACCCGGGCAGATTGGCGCATTTTGGGGATGAAGGGATTGGAAATTGCCACATAGATAAAAGAGGGCAAAAAGATACCCAGAGTGGCGAGGAGCGCACCGGGCGTCCCACCCAGAATATACCCGATGAAGGTAGCGGTGGTGAAGACCGGACCGGGGGTGACCTGCCCGATAGCAATGGCATCGATCAACTGCGTTTCGGTTAACCAGCCAAAACGCAGCACCAGATCGCTGCGCAAAAACGCCAGCAGTACATATCCGCTGCCATAGAGGAGTGCTCCAATCTTTAAGAATATAAAAAACAGGAGCGGCAGACTGAATTGAGTGGCTGCCTGGGCGATAACGGCGCTTCCAAACGGGACAAATACGGCACTTAGGTCTTTCGGGCGGAAATTCTGCACATTTTTGATGAGCATATAAACCAGACCACCACCAAACATGAGGGCGATCTCGTTAAGTTTGAAGAAATAGCCGGCCATTACCACCACGGCCAACCCGGCTAACAAGGGGGTTTTGAGGGCTCTTCTGCCCAGGCTCCACAAAGCCTGCAGGATAATCACTATGACTACCGGTTTTACGCCATATAACAGCCAGCCGACCTGCGGCAGGGAACCATATTGAATGTACAGCGCGGCCAGAACGGAGACGATCAGCATGGCAGGGAGGATAAAACTGATTCCTCCCAGAATAAGACCGGGCCAGCCGGCGCGCAAGAAACTGAGATGGATGACCATTTCGGTGGAGTTGGGACCGGGGATCAAATTGGTGGCGCCCAGCAGATCCAAAAATTCACCTTCGCTTAGCCATTTACGCCGTTTAACGACCTCGGCATGCATTAAGGCAATGTGGGCTGCCGGCCCGCCAAAAGCCGTTACGCCCAGCTTAAGAAATAAAAGGATGACTTCTTTGAGGCGTTGGGATTGGGTGGAATCACTGGTTGGCAAGATTGTTTCCTGACAGGGGAGATATTTTTTAATTGTAAAGTCCGTGGTTGTTAACGGCAAACATTTGTGAGAGGAAAGAGTGAAAGAATTAAAGGGTTGATCAGGATAACTTGGAATTTTTTTAGATCTTCTTTATGGTTTATTTGTTTTAATTCTGTACAATTGTAGTACTAGATTTTTAGTAAACTATCAATTTGCAAGAAGTTGGGATAAGGGTTTGTATGCCTGCAATGCGATCGTATTTTAAATGGGGTTTGCGTAAGAAAATATTTTTTACCGTGCTTGCGGCTATTGCGCTCTCCATTGGAATTTCTAATTTTTTCAGTTATAGAAGGCTGTCACACAGCTTTATGGATTCGACGGCCGAAAAGATCAGTATCGTTGCCGAAAAGGCGGGGGCTAATGTGGCTGAAAAAATTGATAACGAAATTGATTTGCTCAAGGCTGTCGCATTTTCTGAAAATATTTATGCGGCTGTTAAGAATGCCAATCAGCTTGCAGACGATCTGCCGCATGCAACCTTAGCCGCTTCTATAGAAGCTTTGGATTCAGCCTGGATACAAGGCAGCAGCTCTGTTGATGAGCTGATATATGACATTGAAACCAATACGACCAGTCAGTTCTTGCGTAATCTTCAGTCTGTCTATAATGAGGGAGTAGAAATTTTCGTCACAGATAAAAATGGACTGAATATTGCCATGACAGGTCGAACCAGTGATTACTGGCAGGGAGACGAAGATTGGTGGCAAGCTTCCATTGCTGGAAGCGTTTATTGCAGTGACCCAATTTTTGATGAAAGCAGCCAGCATTGGGCCATGATTATTTCTGTGCCAGTATTAGAGAATGGAACCAGCGGCTCTGTGCTGGGGGTTGTGCGTGGAACGATTGATATCACAGCTTTATTAAACTCGGTTTTTGATATCAGTTTTGGTGAAACCGGTAAAGGCTTTTTCGTCAGCAATGATGGATATGTGTATCAAAAAGATGCTGATGATTTAACCATATCCCCAGTTTCTGAAGAGCTGGCAACCCATCTTACCGGAAACAAATCGAGATTGGTAGAAAGTATTAATGAGTTGGGAGAAGGAACCCAGGTTATAACTATTCGAGAAGTTTCCAATGCTTCCCAATTGATAGGTTACGTGGTTGTGGTTGTCCAGGAGATGGAAATAAACAAGATGATCCTGGCTAATTCACAGGAAAATATTCTGATTGCTGTGATTTTGATGTTTGTACTGGGGTCTATCAGTATTATGATGTCGAATGGTATTCTCCATGGCATACAGACATTGAAGAATGAAGTTTCGAGACTGGCGATTGGGGATTATTCACGATCTTTTTCCAGACAAATCGAAACCTCGAAAGACCCGGATATTGTCAGCCTTGTGGATAGTTTTACTAAAATGAAATTGGCGGTTCAATCCAGAGAATATTCATTACAATCCAGTAATATCGAATTAAAACAGGCTTATGATGCCACTATTCAAGGTTGGGCCAAGGCATTGGAATTGAGAGATGAAGAGACGAAGGGTCATAGCGAGAGGGTTGTCGACCTGGCGTTAAAACTGGCGGTAAAATACGGTTTTGAAGGGAAGGATCTGACAAATTTTCGTGTTGGCGCGCTTTTGCATGATATCGGTAAAATGGGCATTCCGGATAGTATTTTACTGAAACCCAGCTCCCTGGATGCAGAAGAATGGGAAATCATGAAGACGCATCCGCAGCTGGCCTATCAATTATTATGTAAAATATCTTTTTTAAAAGATGCCCTGGATATTCCATACACTCATCATGAGCGTTGGGATGGCAGCGGTTACCCGTGCGGTTTGATCGGCACAAAAATACCCCTGGCTGCCAGAATATTCACTGTATTGGATGTTTGGGATGCATTGACGAACGACCGACCTTACCGGAAAGCCTGGTCGGAGGCAGAGGCTAAAGCTTACCTGATTAAGAACCGTGGTGTTTTGTTTGATCCGGATGTTGTGGATAGTTTTTTTGAGTTGATTGGATAAAGGGGGAAGGGGAAAATCAGCCGAAGAGTAATGAGTGGGAGGAATCAGGGTGGCAGGTTTGCTGACTAAAGCAACACCCGCCGGGAATATTCCCGACGGGTGACATAAAGAGCCTGTTTTGGTTTGTATATCCCTACAGTTTAAACTGCCGGACGACCTTGCGCAGATCCTCAGCCAGATCGGCCAGAGATTGGGCAGCCGCGGAGACTTCCT
>PHBZ01000096.1 GCA_002840755.1 Chloroflexi bacterium HGW-Chloroflexi-10
GACTGGAACCTGTACAGGTGGCACGTGTGGATATAGCCAGGATTTATGGGGGTTAATATCGCCCAATGTTCAACACACCATACGCGTTCAGGGCCAAAATCCTTATAATTCCTCCTGGTTTGATCTGTCAGGAACAAATAAAACGATTCGGTGCTCACTCCCTCCCAGTGTTGATTTAAAAGTGAATAACCAGGATGGGACAATCCACCTGACTTCTCCCGCTCAATATCTGTTGAGCTGGACATCCAGTAATGCAGATACCTGTACTGCCTCAGGAAGCTGGGCTGGAACGAAGGGTCAGTCCGGCTCGACGAATTACACTGGCATCACCACCGGAAGTTACACCTATACGTTGACATGTTCCAATCCCATTGGCTCCGCATCAGATAGTGTCACTGTCATTGTCTACAATCCACCCGCAGTGGATTTGAAGGTTAATAACACCGATGGTCCTCTGACATTAATTTCTCCCGCAAGTTTTACCCTGAGTTGGATCAGTCGCGATGCGACCAATTGTTCAGCAGCCAGTTCAAATGGCAGCTGGGTTGGGAATGTGGTCGTAGCTGGAAATCAGCCTATGAGTGGAGTCCCGACTGGAACGCACACCTACACAATCACCTGTTCAAATCAGTATGAAAGTGCCAGCGATTCAGTCACGGTTATTGTGATTGCACCACTTCGCGGGACAATAGCGGTCACATATGCGCGTTTATTGTTGTTTGCTCCTAGCCTGGATCAACCCGCACAGACCCTAACTGGCGAGGTAACAGGTGGTGTTCCACCTTATTCTATTTTGGTACGAGTTCGGGCACCATCGGGAGCTCAATTTTCTTTGAACCGCAACGGCTCAACCTGGTCGGTGACTCCTGAGAATTCAGGAGATCTCAATTTTGGCACCACAGAAGAGGGTATCTGGACCGCATGGGCTGATTTGACGGATGATTTTGGCCAGACATATCGAACATCCAGCGTAGTTTGGGAGGTGGCATGGCATCCCGTGCATGGTCGCCCGTAATCCGAATTCTATTAGCCGCCCTTACCGTGATGACCACCGCCAGTTGGGAAACAACATCTGTGAAGGCTGATAGCGGTGGAACCTGCCAGATGGCATATGGTTTAACCCCAACTTCTATCCCTGATTGGTTAATGCCAGTGATGGGGAATACGAACCTAGCTACTGCTAACCGTTATGATGTTTTGGCTGCTGAGTTATTGACCTCCGGATTAGTCGATGGTGCTATCTGCCCAGCACAAGGGTTGAATCCTGATGGCTCTGCTAATGGTTGTGGAATCGAACTTACGAAAGACCAGGTGCTCACCTGGCAGAATCAATTTGACTCGGTGATTCTCTCTTCTT
>PHBZ01000038.1 GCA_002840755.1 Chloroflexi bacterium HGW-Chloroflexi-10
GCGTTGGCCAATTCGCTGGAAGCCAGATTGAGATTCTCTGCAGAACGGGTTAATTGTGAGACCTGTTCCCGCAGGTTGGAGACCATCTTTACGAAGGCATTACCGAGTGAATCGTGAACGGAAGCCGGCTTGATTGTGGCTGTCAGATCTCCCTGGGAAATCTGTTGCGCTTTTTCTGCCATTTCTGAAAGGTAGGCTTCCGTATCTGAAACGCTCTTCCCCAGGAGTCCGAGTTCATCGCCTCGCATGATAATTTTTTGTTTTGCGGAGTTATTAACATTCTGGCTGATTTCACCTTTGGCCAACTGAGCTGCGTTTTTCGCCATCAGAATGAGCGGATGGGTAATATCGTTCGCAAGCCAGAGCCCGACCGCGCCAAGGACTAATAGCAAGACGATGGCAATGATGGCATTATTAATCAGTACTTGCGTGACTACCTGATTGATTTCCGCTAAATTCTGGTTCAGTATAACCGTCCAGCCTAACTTCTCTGCGTTTTGACCGGATAATTTATGGTAAGCCAGCACCGCCGGGTTTTCATCCAAATCGGTATAGTCCTGACTCCAACCACCTTCTTCCACAGTGTAATTCAACAACCAATCTGGCGCTTGCTGCATGCGCAGCGCAGGGTTTTTAGTATATAGAATGATTCCGTTGCGATCGATTAACGTAGCCGATCCGGTTTCACCAATCCGGACATCGGAAAGGATATCAAATGCAACTGAAACATCCACTGTGGAACGTAAAATACCGACAATTATTTTGCCATCACGAATGGGTGTGGCGATATTAATGGCATAGGTGTTGGTACTGGTATCCAACTCAACATCATCAATAAATGTACTGCCACTGAATAAAGTGGTATCCCACCAGCCTTCGCCGGCCTGTAAGAAATCTCCTGTACGGCCGGTCATGGCAATATTCAATCCGCGTGTACCGGTGGCAAAAACTTCCACGTTTTCCGGAAAGTTTTGCATGTAGGCTCGCAGTCTTTCGCTTAATGCATTCTGCTCAATTTGTTGTATCGTTGACTCGATGGCCTGATCACCATCCTGCCACTGCTGGTCCATTTCTGTGATTTGTTCTTCGGAAAAATCCAGGTAAGCCTGGTTACCTAATTTTGCCGAAGCGATGATATCCGGGGAGAGAGCCAGTACTTCCAGATTACGGGCGGATTCCTGGATGACCTGAGGAGCACTTATCCCGATCGCGTTTGCAATCTGGACCATTGAATCCCCTGTCGAGCTCAACAAATTCTGTCCCACACTGAGAACCGTAAAAATCGAAAGAGTTATTACAGAAATCAGAATTGTAGCAAAAAAGACGCCGAGAAATTTGGTGCGGATTTTTATATTTCCAAAAATATTTTTCCGACGATTTTCAGGTTGTACGGTATTCATATCAGACCCTTCCTCTTTTGGGCAAATATAATATAAAAGCATCCGAAAATTTGCAATCATTTTTCGTTGTATATTCCCTTCCCGGATGCCATTCTAAACCAGCTTGTTTTAGTGACAATAACCTGAGAAAGATTAATCGCCACTCCCCGTAACATCATCAGCATAGTCTATTCAGACTGGTTTGTGAATAAAAAAATGATAAAAATTATTCAATATGTGGTAAATTTGTCATAAATTTTTGGGAGGATTCGATCCAATTTCAGAAAGCGAACTACCCAATCGTGTGAATTTATGATCTAATCGGTTTATGCTGCAATCTTGGAAAGCGAAGGCAAAGAAATTAAAACGCGAAGTTTATACTTTGTGGCTGGCATATCGTATGCCCGGTGTACCCTGGTATGCGCGCTTGTTTGGCGCCTTAGTGGTGGCTTATGCATTTAGCCCGATAGACCTGATACCGGATTTTATTCCCGTATTAGGCTATCTAGATGATCTTATTCTGATTCCCCTGGGGGTTATGCTGGCGGTGCGGATGCTGCCGGAGGATATAGTGAACGCAGCGCGCATTGAAGCGGAAACGCGCCTGACAGGAGAGCATCCTGAGAACTGGATATTTGGGGCGGCGATTATTGTACTGTGGGTGCTGGTGATTGTTTTTGTGGTTTATAAAATTTGGATTACAGGGCGGTAAGTAACCCCAAGGGGACTAAGAATTTCACGGAGAGCAAAGAAAGCGCGGGAAGATGGGTCGCATTTGTTAACATTCGGTTATTGTTTTGGATATGATTGTATTTGGGGGTTGACTTTTTTATTTTACAAGCTACAATTTCTTACAAGATGAAAACTTTTGGTCGTGCTTATTTTTATTTTTATTATTACGGCTCCTTCCATGCGGACGCCGCTTGCAGCGCTTAACCAGAAGGTAATGAAGTTTATCCAGAGCGCGAGGCAACCGGCCTCGCGTTTTTTTGTTTGAGGAGTCAATATGGCATTACGAGGAATACGCGGAGCAATCACTGTGCAAAGAAATCACGCCGATTCAATATTGGAAGCGACACGCGAAGTGCTGCTGGCCATGGTCAACGCTAACCCGACATTACGGGTAGATGACCTGGCCAGCGCTTTTTTTACCCTGACTCCTGACCTGGATGCGGTTCATCCGGCCAAAGCCGCCCGGCAGTTGGGCTGGAAAGAGGTGCCATTAATGTGCGCCACCGAAATAGCGGTGCCGGACGGTTTGCCGATGTGTGTTCGCGTTTTGCTGCATTGGAATACCGATTTGTCGGCGGAACAAATACATCACTGTTATCTGGGTACTGCGGTGGCGCTGCGCCCGGATTGGGTTGAGAAATAAAATTTCGTTATTATTTATTCAAACAAGCAAGAGGATTAAGGAAAAGAGGTGTCTTATGATGGTTGTAATGAAAGCTGGCAGTTCACAAGAAGAAGTTCAACAGGTTGTGTCTCTGGTGAAATCCTGGGGATTGGAAGCACATCTTTCATCCGGTGAGGAACGAACCGTGATTGGAATGGTAGGGGATACGCGCAAGGTTCAAAAGGAAGTGTTTTTTCATTTTCCGGCGATTGAACGGATTGTACCCATTTCTCACCCGTATAAATTGGCTTCGCGGGAATTCATTCCCAATAATTCTTCCTTCGCGTTGGATGGCGTGATCATGGGAGGTAAAGGGGTGGTGGTAATTGCCGGTCCGTGTTCGGTGGAAAGCCGTTCTCAAATTCTGGAAACTGCACATGCAGTTCGTGAAGCGGGTGGGCATGCTCTACGCGGCGGTGCTTTCAAACCACGTACTTCACCATACGCTTTTCAGGGGTTGGGTGAAGAAGGTTTGGAATACCTGGCCGAAGCGCGCGAAGCTACCGGTTTGCCGATCATTACCGAAGCAATGTCGCCAGAACAGGTGCCTTTGGTAGCCAGGTTTGCCGATGTCATCCAGATTGGCGCACGCAACATGCAGAATTATGCTTTGCTGCATGCCGCCGGTGAGAGCCAGCATCCGGTTTTGCTCAAACGCGGCATGTCGGCCACAATCGAAGAATTGCTCATGGCTGCAGAATACATTCTTTCGCATGGTAACCGCCGGGTGATGTTGTGTGAGCGTGGTATCCGTACTTTTGAAACCGCTACCCGCAATACTACCGATATTAATGCTGTTCCGGTTTTGAAGAACATGACTCATTTGCCGGTGATCCTGGATCCCAGCCACAGTACCGGGAACTGGAAATATGTTAGTGCGATTGCCCGCGCCGGTGTGGCTGCCGGAGCCGATGGCTTAATTGTGGAAGTTCACCCGCGCCCGGAAGAAGCCCTTTCGGATGGCGGACAGTCTTTAAACCCGCAGCGCTTTGCCGAAATGGTTTGCCAGATCCGTGCTATAGCTGAAGCTGTAGATCGGACACTAGCGACCTCCAAGGTTGAGGTGCCGGCGTGTTAGAGCTGCCCTTTATCCGGCAGCGCGTCGCCATTGTTGGCCTGGGTTTGATGGGCGGTTCATTGGCGTTGGCGCTGCGCGGACGATGTGCAACGATTCTGGCGTTGGAACCCAACCCGCAAAGTATCGCTTTGGCTCGCCAGAATCTGATTGTGGATCTGGTTTCGGATGATCCGCGCGAAATTTTGCCGCAAGCTGATATTATTGTGCTGGCGGCACCGGTGCGCAGTATTCTGGAAATGATCCCCCGTCTGCCGGAATGGACGGCGGGGAATGCATTGGTGGTGGACCTGGGTTCGACAAAAATGGAGATTTGCGCAGCGCTGGCAGGTTTGCCTACCCGTTTTGAAGCGGTTGGCGGACACCCCATGTGCGGGAAAGAGTTTTCTTCGCTGGCATACGCGGATGCAAATCTTTACCAGATGGCGCCATTTGCTCTATGTGCGCTGCCTGCGACCAGTTCCGAAGCGCGCGGGTTGGCTGAAACCCTGGCACTTGAAGTAGGCGCTCACCCCTTGTGGCTGGATGCGCTTACGCATGACCGCTGGGTGGCGGCTACCAGCCATTTGCCGTATGTATTGGCCAATGCTTTGGCGGCTGCAACGCCGGCTGAGGCAGCACCCCTGGTAGGGCCGGGTTTACGCAGCAGTACGCGTGTGGCCGGTTCTTCCTTAAAAGTGATGAATGACATTCTACTTACCAACCGATGCGAGGTGCTTGCGGCGTTGACCGGCTTACAACAGCGTTTAGACAGCATCCGTGCGGTTTTGGAATCCGGAGATGAGCAATCTTTGTTGACGGCCCTGGCTGCAGGCGAGACAGCTTACCGGCAGGTGGTATTGGCAGGAGGCAGATAAATGGATTTGATGGTTGCTTCCACGCAAAAATTGTGTGGTGAATTGGGAAATGGCGCACGTTTTAACCTCCCCGGAGATAAAAGCCTTTCACATCGGGCGGCTTTATTTTCGGCGCTGGCGCTGGGCCACAGCAACATCCGGAATTTTCTGGATTCGGGCGTGACGCGGGCTATGCTGCGTGCATTGACAGCGCTTGGGGTGGAATGGTCGCTACAGGGAACTACCTTGAAGGTGCAGGGGCAGGGTTTGCGCGGTCTGTGTGTGCCGGAAGAAGCGCTGAATTGTGGAAATTCCGCTACAACCATTCGACTGCTGGCCGGGGCATTAGCTGCTTCGGGTATCCCAGCGGTGTTGGATGGCAGTGCTGGCCTGCGTAAACGCCCGATGGAACGGATCGTTGATCCGCTGCGAGAGATGGGTGTTCCCATTCAGCCCAGTGAACAAGGGACAGCACCATTGGTGCTTTCCGGACGCCCGCCAGAAAGAGCACTGCTTTCCAGTGAATTGACCCTGGCGCAGGCCAGCGCGCAGGTAAAAACCTGCTTGCTGCTGGCGGGACTGGCTGCTGACGGTCAGACAATTTTGCATGAGCCAGCTCCCTCACGGGATCACAGCGAGCGTATGCTGCGCGCCATGGGCGCGAATGTACACCAACCAGACGCGTTGACGGTGATACTGGAACCATTGCAACGGCCTTTAACAGCTTTGGATATGGATTTGCCCGGTGATTTTTCGGCGGCGGCTTTTCTGATGGTGGCGGCTTTGATTACACCGGGTTCGGAGGTGTGTCTGAATAACGTAGGGCTTAACCCTGGGCGAACCGGGTTATTAGATACCCTATTGGAGATGGGTGCGGATATTCGTACAGAAACCCTCGGGGAGCAGAATGGCGAGCCTTTGGGTAACTTGATCATTAAACACAGTCCATTGCATGCTGTGAATGTTTCGGGAGACCGGGTGGTGCAAATGATTGATGAGTTTCCGGTTTTTGCCGTGGCAGCTGCTTACGCCAAAGGTACCACCCAGGTACGGGATGCCCAGGAATTGCGATATAAGGAATCCGACCGGATAAGCGCATTGGCAGCCCAATTGGATCGTTTAGGTGTGCCGGTCCGGGAACATCCGGATGGTTTTAGCATTGAAGGGGCATTGCAAATTCCCGGCGGTGCCAGTGTGGATTGCGCCGGAGATCACCGCCTGGCGATGTCGTTGGTTGTGGCAGGTTTAGCGACAGAGCAGCCGGTGCGTGTAAAGAACGCGGAGATGATAAACGAATCGTTTCCAGAGTTTACCGATGTGCTGCAAGGCATGGGTGGAAAGGTTTCCTGGATTTGAAAATATACCGACTTGGATTAACAGGTTTCCCTTTAGAGCACAGCCGCTCGCCGCAAATTCACCAGGCAGCCATGGAAGCATTGGGTTTGCGGGGTGAATATAAACTATACCCGTTGGTAACCCCGGCAGGTTTGGTTGATTTGTGTGTGCGTCTACGAAGCGGAAGACTGCACGGTTTGAATGTAACCATTCCCTATAAGCAGACAGTGATCCCGCTGGTGGACCGGCTTACGCCTACAGCACAGATGTGTGGCGCGGTGAATACCCTGGTGATGGATGGGGATATTCTGGTGGGAGAGAATACTGACCTGCCCGCTTTTCTCAACGATTTACAGGTCCGCATGGGGTCTTTGACGGTTGGAACAGCCCTGGTATTGGGTGCTGGCGGCGCGGCTCGCGCAGTGGCAGCTGGTCTGCTGCAGTCGGGTTGGAAGGTGCAGGTGGCGGCCCGGCGGGTATTCCAGGCGCAGGAATTGTGTGCAGAATTGCAAGAATGGACACCGGAAGGCTACCTGAGCGTGGTGGATTGGACGCCGGAGGATCTCCAGGTGGGAATAACACAGTCGACGTTGTTGGTTAACGCTACGCCGGCAGGTATGTACCCACTGATTGAAAGCGACCCGCTGCCCATGGATGTACAATTCTCAACAGAGCTATGCGTCTATGATCTGATATATAATCCGTTAGAGACGTGTTTATTACAGCGTGCCCGCGCCAATGGTAACCGGACAGCACATGGCCTGGGAATGCTGGTGGAACAAGCCGCCCTTGCCTTTGAGCGCTGGACCGGGACAGTTGCTCCGCGGAAAGCGATGAGAGCCGCAGGTTGGGGTAATGAAATTGCATAGAATTTCCGAAGCATACCGGCCTGGTGAAAAGCTTGATTAAAAAGTAATGAAGAGACTGATGAAATCATTTAAATTTGTTTTTTAATAAACAGTTTGCAAGGAGAGACTTATGCCCATCCGTTTTCTGACCGCCGGTGAGTCGCATGGCCCGGCGATGACGGCAATATTGGAAGGAATACCGGCCGGGATAGCGTTATGCGCTGAGGATATCAACATTGATCTGGCGCGCCGGCAGATTACACTGGGCGCCGGCGGACGCATGCGCATTGAACAGGACAGTGTTGAGATCCTTTCCGGGGTGATGGCCGGGAAGACGACCGGTGCGCCACTGACCCTGATGGTGATAAACCGGGATCACGGAAAATGGCAGGGCAAGGATGTGGCGGCTTATACCACCCCACGCCCGGGGCACGCCGACCTGAACGGTGTGCTGAAATACGGCTATAACGATATCCGTCCGGTGCTGGAACGCGCCTCGGCGCGGGAGACGGTCTCACGCGTGGCGATTGGCGCAGTTTGCCGTAAATTTCTGGCAGAGTTGGGCGTACAGATTGGCGGGTATGTGATTGCGATTGGCACGGCAAGCGCTAACCTGGAGAATATGACGTTGACCGAACGATTAACCCGCGCCCGCGCAGACGATACTCAATGTCCTGATCCTGTGGCGGCAGAAGCCATTCGTGCGCAGATTGCCGCGATCATGCAGGCACGCGATACCCTGGGCGGAATCATTGAGGTGGCGGCATTGGGACTGCCGGTTGGTCTGGGGTCGCATGTTCAGGCAGACCGGCGCTTGGATGCGCGGATTGCCGCAGCGATTATGAGTGTACAGGCGATCAAGGGTGTGGAAATTGGAGATGCCTTTGAAAATTCCCATTTACCCGGCACTCGGGCACACGACCCGATTTACCGGGAAGGGGATAACCTGGTGAGGACAACCAACCGGGCCGGCGGTCTGGAGGGCGGTATGACCAATGGGATGCCGCTGCTGCTGCGAGCGGCGATGAAACCGATTGCCACTACACTTACGCCGCAGCCAACCGTGGACCTGGCTTCCGGGCTGCCGACGCAGACGGATTACGAACGCTCTGATTTTTGTCCGGTGCCGCGGGCTGTTGTTATATTGGAAGCGGTGCTGGCTGTGGTGCTGGCGGATGCCATGCTGGAAAAATTGGGCGGCGATTCCCTGGATGAAATACGGCCGCGCCTGGCGCAGTTGCGCCAGGCGCGCCTTACAGACGCGCAATTGGATGGCCGACCGCAGCGTTGGTGGGAGAAAGCCGATGATTGAACAAACAAGAGAGCACATTTTTTTGTACGGGCCACCCGGCAGCGGTAAAACTACGCTGGCAGAGGCGCTCGCCGAAACCCTGCAGCGGCATTTTGTAGACCTGGACGCACACATAGCACAGGCTGCCGGCGCCAGTATTCCGCAGATTTTTGAGACGCAGGGAGAAGAAATCTTTCGGCGATTGGAGAGCGAGCAACTGGAGCTGGCGTGTGCTGAAACGGCTGCGTGCGTAATCGCTCTGGGTGGAGGCGCCTTGCTCGACCCGCAAAACCGCCGAATGGTCGAGAAAAGCGGAGTCGTGATATGTTTGATGGATACTGAGGCCAACCTGCTGGCACGCGTGCGCGCGCAATCCGGGCAGCGCCCACTGTTGAGCGGCGACCCGGCACAGCGATTGGCTGATTTGTTGGCAAAGCGTGCCGCACATTATGCCAGTTTTAATACGCTGCATGTAAATAAGCGTGAGGTGAGTGTGTTGGTCAGGGAGATTCAACAGCAGCTTGGCGTTTATCGTATCAGCGGAATGGGCGCAGGGTATGATGTGATCGTCAAACGCAGCGCTCTGGCACAGGTAGGCTCTTATTTACAACAGCGTGGTTTGCCCGGCCCGCTGGTAGTGGTCAGTGATACGGTGGTGGCGCCATTGTATGCGAAACAGGTGTTGGATTCGTTGAAACGAGCCGGTTATAGCGCCAGCCTGGTGACGATTCCAGCCGGCGAGGCGTTCAAGACACTGGCAACCACGGCAACTATCTGGGAGCAATTCCTGAGTGCCGGTGTGGAACGCGGTTCCACGATTGTAGCGCTGGGCGGCGGGGTAGTCAGTGATCTGGCCGGGTTTGCCGCCTCCGCTTACCTGCGCGGTGTGCGCTGGGTGGTATGTTCAACCACTTTGCTGGCGATGGTGGATGCCGGGTTGGGTGGCAAAACCGGGGTGGACCTGCCGCAGGGCAAGAACCTGGTGGGGGCTTTTCATGCTCCGGCATTGGTGCTGAGCGATCCGGATTGTCTGCAAACCCTACCGTTGGAAGAACAACGCAACGGACTGGCCGAAGCACTCAAGCATGGCGTGATTCAGGATGCTGTACTATTTGAACAGTGTCAGCAGCCGTTTGATTCCATCGATTGGGAAGATCTGGTACGACGGGCAGTGGTTGTAAAAGTAAATGTGATCTGTGAAGACCCGTATGAAAAGGGACGGCGGGCCACATTGAACCTGGGCCATACCATTGGTCACGCCATTGAATTGGTATCCGGTTTTCACTTAAAGCATGGTGAAGCGATTGGGGTGGGTATGCTGGCTGAAGCACAACTGGCTGTACGCCTGGGAATGGCTGAAGCGGTTTTGCCGGAGATGATCCGCGCCGCACTGGAGAAAATTGGTTTGCCAACGTGTATCCCTACCGGTATGGATCTGGAAGAGGTGATGCAGACCATGCAGCATGATAAAAAGAAGGCTGGCGGTGCGGTCAAGTTTGCTCTACCGCTGGCTGTGGAAAATGTACGGCATGGGGTTGAGGTGGATGCCGGATTAATCGCTGCGATTCTGGCAGAATTGCAGTATTAATCCAAATAAAAGGAAAAAGCAGAGGAGAGGATATGAATCAATATTTGGTTTTACATGGCGCCAATCTGAATTTATTGGGAACGCGAGAGCCGGAGATCTATGGCAGTTTAACGATGGCGCAAATTAACCAGAATTTGGAAGCGCTTGCCGGTCAATTGGGGGTACAGGTTATCTGCAAACAGTTTAATGGTGAAGGTGAGTTGGTTAATGCACTGCACGATGCGGCTGGCTGGGCCAAAGGCGTGGTATTCAACCCGGGCGGGTATACACATACCTCTGTGGTGCTGCGGGACGCGGTAGCGGCAATTCCTGTCCCGGTGGTGGAGGTGCATCTCTCCAACCCGCAGGCGCGTGAGGAATTCCGCCACCATTCCTATCTTTCGCCGGTATGCAAGGGCAGCATTTACGGTTTTGGCTGGATGTCTTACGCGTTGGGATTAAGGGCGCTGGTGGAGGGGAAGTAAGGAATTGGGTGGTTAAGCCTGACCGGGTTTTGGCTTCAAAAAAATGCATTGCCGTTGTTTTCGGCTGTTTGTGGTTTCTTCGCAGTCAAGCTCGCCACGACATTCACCAGAAATGCAATGCCAATAACCGAGAATGGAGTATAAAGCATTGAACTCAATAGAAAATCCCATTGGCTTTGCCAAAGACCGAGTAAACTGGCAAATAATGGCAAGCTGACGAAAATTCCGATGATAAGCATCACAAACAGGTAGACTGGATTGTGCGTGCGAAACTTGCCGGTGAACAAGAGGCGCAGGATCAAACCCTGCATATGATTACTTTCAAAATCCGTTTCCAGCGGGTCGTAACCGCTGCGTCCTGGGAGTGTGCGGTGACCGGGCCAGCCTACCAGGAAACAGGCTGTGTCATCCGCGTATAGTCAGGGGGGAGTGTCTTCCTCTTCATCGTGCAGGTCCCCATCCATTTCGTTATCGCTTATATACGTGTTATCTTCTTCTTCATCCAAAAGCCAGATATCCTCATCTTCGATGGAAATGATTTCTTGTTCTGGAGTGATTTCGATCCCGTTTTTCATTATAGATGAGAGAAACTGATCTTCCTTTAATTTTACCCGGGCGTCTCTCAGGTTTTGTCGGGCAGCGTAAAACTTCGGGTTGAACGAAATTGCTTTGAGATAAGCTTCAATGGCAGACTCTATTTGGTTCGTTTGATGCAGTATCAAGCCAAGGTAATTGTATGCCATAGCGATAGGGGGGATGGTTTGGCGTGCTAATTCACATTCAGCCATGGCATCGTCCATCTCGTCATCCTCGGTATACAGCAACGCCTGGTCCAAATGCTGTTTAGCGGACGACCGTTGAAATTCCTTTTCGAGGGCTTTTTCCGCGTCTTTCAGGTCATCCCAGGCTTCACTCCAATCAGGATCAAGCTGAATGGTAGTTTGATACTCAAGGATTGCTTTTTCTAATTGTCCCATCTCTTTGTAAACCATTCCGCGAAGGTTGTATGCGAAAGCGTTTTCCGGCATCATTTGAATTGCCAACTCACATTCGGTTAATGTCTGGTCGAAGTTGCCTGCCTCGGCATACAGCAGCGCCTGGTCCAAATGCTGTTTAGCGGACGACCGTTGAAATTCCTTTTCGAGGGCTTTTTCCGCTTCTTTCAGGTCATCCCAGGCTTCTTCCCAATCAGGATCAAGCTGAATGGTAGTTTGATACTCAAGGATTGCTTTTTCCAATTGTCCCATCTCTTCGTAAACCATTCCGCGAAGGTTGTATGCGACAGCGTTTTCCGGCATCATTTGAATAGCCAACTCACATTCGGTTAATGCCTGGTCGAAATTGCCTGCCTCCAGGAGCTTCTCTACCCGATTCAGGATTTGTTCAACCTGCGCTTCCAGCGGTGGGGTCGGTAATTCTCCCAGACGTTCCAACAGGATTTGCCGGATGATCTCAAACGCCCCTTTTTCCCACCCTTCGAGATCCTGTTCCTGCCAGATATCGAGCAGTTCCTGTGTTGATTTCTGCGAAAGATTCTTATAGATTTGTTCGCGGCGTGCTTTGTCCATTGTTATCCTCTTTTTCTGGCTACTACGGAAAACCATCACTAACCCTGATTTTGCCTGCAATTGTTACAAAGCAGTAAAAAAGCTGATTTGATGGATTGTTTTGTGAATGGTATTTTGTTAGATCAACCACCCTGGATGTACCCTTTGATTTATTATAGCATTTTCGGAATAAGTGACAGAAAAAAAATTAAAGAATTAGTTGAAGTTTGTGGGATTGATAGAGGTGTTTTTATTTGGTGGGTCTTAAAGTAGAGATAACAGCGCTGGTAAACATGACCAGACTGCATAGCGCCATGACCACCCAGCCGATCATGCCAAATATATTGCCGGTAGTCGGGAGGAAGGTTTTTGCCAGGAATGCGCTGAGTGTGAATACAACCAACGGCAACAGCAATGCAGAAAGTTGTGCGGTTGGTTTGGCGGAAATGGGGTTTGCGATTGGGCATGGTTTTCGCAGACTGCGCCATAACAGCAGGATCGTGATGAAATAAACTATCCATATAGTCAGGTGTCCCTGCCAGCCGGGTAATGCCTGGGGATTGATCAGCACACCGAGAATGACATACAGCAGAGCCAGGGCGATTGCCAGCCTGGTCAGTGCACGACGGCTGGGCATCAGGTCTGGCAAGGCATAGATTGGCTTCACCTGATGACGCCACAACCAGAATGTTCCAATGAGGAAAAGACCGTTACTAAAGCCACTCAACAGTACTTTCTGGACAGATGGAGCATTCATAGTCTGGAATGTGCCCAGAGCCACGGCCAGCAGCAGGCTGGCGAAAAATGTCTTGCGCGGGGAAGCCAGTAATTTTTGAACTATCCCTGGAAGGTTGTGAAAGAGGTAGTCGCTGCCGGTTAGAAAACGTTCTGCTAACATCATAGGTAGGATAAAACTAAAAATCGGGTGCCAGAAAAAGACGATAACCAGCATTTCAAAAGGCAATACGCCACCAATCGTTGGAATCAGTGTATCCCAATTGGGTTGCCAGACTATTTTAGTCATATAAGCTTCATATAAACCAAACAGGATGCCTGCAAAATAAAGCGTTTGCCAGCGTACCGGCACGCGTCGGGTGACCAGGTTGCCTAAAACCAGAATGTGCAGTGCATAAATCGGGAAAACCACCGTTAAACCCCAAAAGGTGAAAAGTGGAAAAAGATCCGAGGCAGCAGGAACTTCAGCAAATACTGTGGATAAGGCTCCTAGAAGCAGCCAGAAAATAAACTTATGAGTTTGTAAAGGCGTTTGAAACATATTTATTCCCAAAAAGATCAATTTTGATTGGTCAGAATGTGGTATTTGCCATAATAGCTATCACATAATGAAGCAATTAAGTATTTGACTGGACGAGTGTTCTCCACTATTCTATAATAAAGTATTGTAAATTATTGACCAAAATAAATAATCTTTTCTTGGGAGGATACCATGTCATCTATGGATAAGGTGTTGGCGGTTATTTTAGGTGGTGGCCGCGGCAGCCGGTTGCAGCCGTTAACTTCGGTGCGTTCCAAACCGGCGGTGCCGATTGCCGGAAAGTATCGCTTGATCGATATTCCCATGAGTAATTGTATTAATTCCGGTATTTACAAAATAGCGATTCTGACCCAATTTAATTCCGTTTCACTGCACCGGCATATCACCCGCACTTACCAATTTGACGCCTTCCACACCGGCTGGGTGCAGATTTGGGCGGCGGAACAGACCACGCATACCGCTGATTGGTACCAGGGAACGGCAGACGCGGTACGAAAACAGATGTTTGAGATCCGTTCGTCGCGCGCACAACATGTATTAATTCTGGCGGGTGACCATCTCTACCGCATGGATTATGAGAAAATGGCACAGTTTCATTGGGATAATGATGCGGATATTACGGTGGCGGTCCAACCGGTGCGTAAGGATGAGACGGACCGATATGGGATTCTCAAACGCAGCGGAGATTGTGTGATCGAACGTTTTGCAGAAAAGCCCAAGGACCCACAAGTGTTGGCCGAGTTGGTCAGCAGGGACGACGAAGAACGCCCCTATTTGGGATCCATGGGGATTTACCTGTTCAAAACGGAGGTGTTGTTGAAAATATTGGCAGAAACCACCTTTGATGATTTCGGAAACCATGTTATCCCGTATGCCATTGGTAATAAGAAGGTCTATGGGTATGATTTTGAAGGCTATTGGGAAGATATTGGGACGATTCGCTCCTTTTACGATACCAACCTGGCGTTAACCGGCCCCGATACTCCCTTTAATTTCTTTGACCAGACCAGCCCGATTTATTCACGCGCGCGCTTTTTACCCGGTTCTACTATTGAGAATGCTACGATGGATCGTGTGCTGATGACCGACGGCTGTTGTATTCATAATGCAGAAATCAGGCATTCATTGATTGGCCTGCGCAGCCAGATTCGCTCCGGAGTGCGGATTATTGACAGTATCTTGATGGGTGCGGATTATTATGACCGTGATTCGGCTTGCAGTGACAGCGATATAGATGATGATCTAAACGGCAAGCAAATGCCCCTGGGGATTGGCAATGGCTCCTATATTGAGGGTGCTATTCTGGATAAAAATGTACGGATTGGACGCGGTGTAACCATTCGACCTTTTCCACGTGGTACTGAAATGGACGAAGAGCTGTTCTCGGTACGGGATGGTATTGTAGTGATCCCCAAGAACACTGTATTACCGAATGGCATGTATATTGGACCGATACTAAATCAAGATTGATGTGTTTAAAAAACAGGCTGATGATGCTCCCGTCCCGCCTGTTTTTTTTAATGACAAATTCGCCAATCTAAATCAAATATAAGGAGATTGATTCATGACGTTCGCCAAAGAGAAACATGGGGCGCCTGTAACCCCGGATATTACGGTTTCCTGGCATTCGCTGTCTCCGGATGAAACATTGCAGCAGTTGCAAACTCACCTGGAAACCGGCTTGAGCAAGGTCGAAGCAGAAAGACGAATGACAGAATACGGTCCTAATCAGTTGGAGGAGGGGAAAAGGACTACTTTTTTGCAAATGGTGTTTGGGCAACTGAACAACTTCGTGGTTATTTTATTGATTGTTGCAGCCATTATCTCGGCGGTGTTGGGGGAGTGGGTGGACGCCAGTGCAATTATTGCGATTGTTGTTTTGAATAGGCTGAGCAGGCGTTAGCCGCACTAAAGAAGCTGGCTGCGCCGGATGCGCAGGTGCAACGTGACGGCCAGCGGATCTCTTTGCCAGCTCATCAACTGGTGCCGGGTGATATTGTTTACCTGGAGGCCGGTTATTTTGTCCCAGCGGATATGCGATTGATGGAGGCGGTTAATTTGCGAGTGGAGGAGGCGGCACTGACGGGAGAATCGGTGGCGGTGCAAAAAAATGCCATGGCTGTACTGGACAGTGATGCTTCTCTCGGTGATCGTAAGAATACGGCTTTTATGGGTACGACGGTTTCCTATGGTCGAGGACATGGTGTGGTGGTTGGCACCGGAATGCGCACCCAATTGGGCATGATTGCTACGATGCTGCAAGCTGTGGGGAATGAACAGACCCCGTTACAGCGCCGTCTGGATCAATTAGGCAAGACGCTAGGCTGGGCAGCATTGGCTGTTTGCGGCCTTGTTTTACTCGCCGGTGTTTTACAGGGCGGCGATTTGCTGGAAATGTTCATGGTTTCGGTTAGTTTGGCCATCGCAGCGGTGCCGGAAGGTTTGCCGGCGATCGTCACCATCAGCCTGGCTCTGGGAATGCGGGAGATGATCAACCGACATGCCTTAATCCGCCGGCTTTCTTCGGTGGAAACCCTGGGTTCTGCCACAGTGATTTGCTCGGATAAGACCGGCACCCTGACCCAGAATGAAATGACAGTGACCAGTATCTGGTCGGATGGTCAGTTTGTGGAAGTGAGCGGACGTGGATATAAGCCGGAAGGCGGTTTTCGGGTAGATGGGAAAGACGTAGATCTTTTCGCTTACCAGGGTATTCTTTCCACCCTTTGGGTAGGCGCAATGAATAATGATTCAATTCTGCAACAGGTGGAAACTGAAGGTGGTACGCCCGCGTATCGGATTGTTGGGGACCCTACAGAAGGTGCATTGGTGGTGGCGGCAGCCAAAGCCGGCGCCATGAAAAACGGTCTCAACCAGAATTATCCGCGCACGCAGGAAATTCCATTTGATTCAGTGCGAAAACGCATGGTCACGATCCACGCCATTAATAACCCAAACCCGGAGGATATTTCGCCTTTTGACGATGACAGTGAACGCCAGAATTATGCGGTTGCTATGAAAGGCGCTCCGGATATCGTTTTGAATTTGTGCAGTCAGTATCAAACGATGGATGATAAACACGCTCCGATGTCGGACGCGGTTCGGACTGCTATCCTGACGGCTAACGATCAGATGACGAGCAACGCATTGCGCGTGTTGGGTGTGGCCTATCGGGTGGTGAATGCTCTTCCGGAAGAAGTAAACAGTGATGAACTGGAAAAGGACCTGATTTTTGTGGGATTGCTGGGGATGATTGACCCGGCGCGCAAGGAAGTGCAGCCGGCCCTGGAACTGGCGCGCGGCGCTGGGATCCGGACCATCATGATTACCGGAGATTACCCCAACACGGCGCGGGCGATTGCCGAAGATATTCACCTGTTGCAAAGCAATCATAAAGTGTTGACAGGGGCGGATCTGAATGAACTGAGCGATGCTGAGCTGCAGGAAGCCGTGAAAGTGACAGATGTGTTTGCGCGTGTTTCTCCGGAGCATAAGATGCGCATTGTCGATGCACTGCGGGCGGATGGACAGGTTGTGGCGATGACCGGAGACGGAGTCAACGATGCGCCAGCCATCAAGCGCGCCGATATTGGGATAGCGATGGGGATCACCGGAACGGATGTGGCGAAAGAGACAGCGGACATGGTTTTGACTGATGATAATTATGCCAGTATTGTCTCGGCTGTGGAGCAAGGAAGGGTGATTTATTCCAATATCCGAAAATTTGTTTATTATCTGGTTTCGTGCAATCTGGCAGAGATTATGATCATTTTTCTGGCTACAGCCTTTGGGCGATTTATTTTCCCGTTTGCCAGTGAACAGGTTTTTTCTCCGCTGACGCCGATTCAACTGCTGTTATTGAACCTGGTGACCGATGGCGCACCAGCCCTGGCCCTGGGTACCGAAAAAGGTGATCCGGATACAATGAAACAAAAACCGCGGCCACCCAAGGAACCGATCATCAATCGCTCGATGTTGTGGGGTGTGATTATTCAAACGATTGCGATTACCGCGGTAACCTTAACCGCTTATGGGCTTGGATTGCAGCATGACCGGGTTTTTGCCGAAACGATGGCGTTTATCACCCTGTCTGCATCCGAATTATTGCGCGCTTTTACGGCGCGTTCGGAGCGTTATCCATTGCTGAAAATTGGTGTATTCAAGAATAAGTGGATGAATATTGCCGTGTTGTCTTCGCTGGCGCTGCTGCTTTTGGTGATCTACCTGCCATTTTTCAATATTGTATTTAATACCGTGCCGTTAGGTTGGAGCGAATGGAGATTGATTCTGCCGCTCTTGATTGTGCCATCACTGGCGGCAGAAATTGTCAAGATGGTGTCGTCCCGACGGAGTGTGGTGATCGGATAACCAATATGCTATAAAATGTAAAAAAGACATGGCGCGATTCAGTTCTTGCGCCATGTCTTTTTTATCGGTAGTTTCCATTTATCGCCTATTTGTGAGGGACAGGATATCCCGATAAAAGTTGTTGCTGATTTTCAGTCAGAATCTAGCGCTCCAGTTTCCCACAGTCTGGCTTGCAGGGGTTTGAAACTGAAACGATGGATGGCGCATGGCCCGAAAGAACATAATGCAGAATGATGCTGTTTTGTGCCATAACCTTTGTGGATAGCAAAACCATAATCGCTGTACTCAGTGTCGATTTGGCGCATCCAGTGATCGCGGGCAGTTTTAGCCAATACAGAGGCAGCGGCAATGCTGAGAGAACGCCGATCACCTTTGATGATAGCGGTTTGCGGAAGGTTGATCAATGGTAGACGCAGGGCATCGATGAGCAAGTGCTGTGGTTGAATGGTAAGCTGCTCCAAGGCACGGGTCATAGCCAGACGGGTGGCTGGCAGAATGCCGTACTGATCGATCTCCGCATGGCTGGCAAAACCAGTCCCCCAGGCGAGTACATGCTGTTTAATTTGTTCAGCCCAGTATTCACGCTGACGGGGAGTCATTTGTTTTGAATCGCGCACCCCGAATAACTGTTTCAAAATATTTTCGTTCATCGGCAGAATCACAACGCCAGCCGCTACCGGCCCAGCCCATGCACCGCGTCCGGCCTCATCCAACCCGGCTATATATTGCAGTTCAGGTGACCATAAATCCCGCTCAAAGGACAGGTCCGGGTTGGTGGGCAGGTCAGGAAGATGTTTTGGGGCGCCCATCATACAATCCAAGGCGGGCATTACGGCGGATAGTGAGCAAGTCGGAGGCCATTTTAATGGAATCTTTGACAATATTCAGACGGGTGCCGGGTTTGTAATACCAGGTGATTGGAACTTCAATGATCTTATAACCCATGCGGCGGGCAATGACCAATACCTCGGCATCAAACGACCAACCGGAAAGAGTTTGCTTATTAAAGACAGCTTCAGCCACATCGGCGCGGAAAGCCTTGAAACCACATTGAGTATCCTGCAAGCCCGGCAAAACGCTAAAACGAACCATGCTGTTGAAAATCCGCCCAATGAGGTGGCGGTATTCCGGTTCATCCACCCGTTTGGAGTCTTTCAATTCACGTGAAGCAATGGCAACTTCGTAGGAATCCTGGGGTTTTGCGGGTATAAATTTGATTACTTCTTCCACCGGCATAGAGAAATCGGCATCACAAAAAATGCGATATTGGCCGGTAGCAGATAAGATTCCACTGCGTACGGCCAGACCCTTGCCGCTTTTTTCTTCTTTGATTACTCTTAAATTGGCCATTTTTTTTTGAAAAGAGAGCGCCACTTCGTAGGTGTGGTCTTTACTGCCGTTTTCGACCACAATAATTTCAATCGGCATAGTTTGTTGATTGACAAAGGCAGCAACTTTTTCCAGAGATGGCGGCAGGCGGTCTTCCTCGTTATAGGCCGGAATAATGATTGATAATATAGGCTGAGTCATCAGAAAACAGGTACCCCTTTAAATTGATCCTGATTGGCGGTGCCCGTCTGTGTGCTAATATAGTCAAGACCATTGTTTTTGGTCAGGAGCAGTGCCTCACCGGTTTCAAAATTAGACCCCATTTTATTCAGGCGCTTTCCAATTAAAATTCGTTGTCCGTCTTTTAACCGTTGAACCAAATCAATACGGTTGATCAAAAGATGGTCTGACACAATTGGCCCGCGGCGTTCATAAAACCGAGCCAGCAGCAATTGTTTGTTGTCATCCAGCCGGACGGCTTCTACGATACCATCAAAATTTGTTTTAACCATGATCGCGCCTCTTTAAAAATTGAAATCCTCGCAGAAATAAAATAACCGCCGAGGTGAATTATCGACGGTTTTCAGTCGGGGTGGGCGGACTTGAACCGCCGACCCCCGCGTCCCAAACGCGGTGCGCTGCCAACTGCGCTACACCCCGAGCAACCAGAGTATAATCGGTTTTAGATGAAATCGTCAAGACACCTTTCTTATTTTAACCGATCATTGAAAAAAGCTGGGGTTTGGGCTGCGCTTGTGGGTGTTGCACTGCTGATGGCTTGTAGTTTTTCAATGGATGATAAAACCGTGATAACCCCGAGCGAACCATCCATACAACAGGTTTTGCCCAGTCTGATGCCAACAGTTACACGGACACTTACTCCCACAGTGACGGTAACTCCCAGCCCGGTACCCTCGCCGGAACCTACGGTTTGCGGGAAGGCACACGGAGAAATCCGCAAGGTACTGCTCTATTCCGAAATTTTAGGGCAGGATGTGCCGGTCAATGTATATTTGCCGCCGTGTTATGACCCAGGTATGCAAGGTGGATATCCGTTATTGGTGTTGCTGCATGGCCAGGGCAGCAATGAGCAGCATTGGATAGAGCTTGGCCTTACGACTGCTGCTGATGATTTAATCAGCACACATCAAATCCCGCCAGTGGTGATTGTTATGCCGCAGGAAAGGGATCACAGGATGGATTCAAAACTTTCACCTTTTGTGGATGTGTTGGTGGTAGATTTATTGCCGCAATGGCAGAGCCTGTTTAATGTTCATGATGAGCGTCAGTTTATGGCGATTGGCGGCATCTCGCGCGGCGCCAATTGGGCAGTACGAATTGCCTTTACCAGGCCGCTGATTTTTGGAATTGTTGGAGGGCACAGTTTTACCACTTTTGCCAGCGATATGCGTTTGCTGCCAGAGTGGCTGGAACAGATCTCCATCAGCGATTTGCCACGCCTGGGTTTTGATGTGGGTGAACATGATTATTATTTTAAATACAGTGACCCGTTTGTGCAGGAATTACAGGCTCGTGATATTCCGCTGACCTATGTTGTTCAACCGGGTTGGCACAGCCCTGAGTATTGGGCAGAACATGTGGTTGATTATTTATTGTGGTACACCCAGGATTGGTGAAAAAACAGGCTGTTTCTTGTTTAGAAACAGCCTGTTTTTTTGTTGAGTGCTGGCAATGGTTATTGCACTACAGTAATGGTTATTTTTGATTGACAAATGATTCTATCGTTGCGTTTCAGGCCCCAGGTGGCTTCGTAGGTACCTGACTGACGTGGAGCCAACATGTCTACAATGACTGTAACTTCTTTAGTTGGGTCTACATCGGAAGGTAGATCAACCGAATCGTTGCCAGTCTGGAATTCTGTACCACTGATATAAACCCAATCCACTTCACCGCCCCATTTTTCTGTTCCGGTGTTTTTTAAGGTCCATTTTCCATCAAAATCACCCCCCTGAGTGAGAGTTCGGTTGGAACCAGGCTCCACACTGATTATCTGGCATTGGTATTCGGTGCTGGTAGGAGTAATGGTGGGTGTTTCGGTTGGGGTTTGGGTGGGTGTGGGGGTAATGGTTGCAGTTGGCAGGATGACAATTGTTTTGGTGGGTACCAAAGTGGATGTGGGGCGTAATGTTGCCGTAGATTGATCAATTTCCGGTTGAGATGTTTGAATTTGTTGTGATCCCGGTGTGACGATATCCGGTAAGGTGCGCAGTGTGGCGGTAGGAGAGGGCAAGATTAACACCTCCGGTAAACTTTGAGGTGGCAGCGGATTAAAAGCAGATGTTGGATTGTTAAAGATGATTAAGAAATATGAGGCAATAACACAGGCAGCCAACATGGCCATGATCGTCAGAAGGTTCCAGACTGTATCCTTCATTAGTTTTTCCTTTTCCAATGAGATGAGTGCAATATAGTTTTACATCACTTAACAGTATATATGATTTTTTAAATTTGTTAAGAGGTGCAATTTTCTTACCGTTTTTGTAACTGCCTAAAACATCTCTTAATTTTACTTTTTGGTAAGGCTATCCTCGTTTTTTATTCATTTAAAAAACTGGCCCGGTTGATCCGGGCCAGTTTTTTAAGAGCAGAGACAGATATTATTTCGCGTTGATCATTACGCTTACGGTACAGAAGGTTACACTACCCTGTTTGAGGGCCCAGTAAGCCTGATAAGCACCGGCGGTATTCGGTGCAACCATATCAACAATAATTTCTACACTTTCACCATTCTTTACCTGTTTGGGTAGATCGACGCCATCCACATGAACCTGGAATTTTGTGCCGCTGAGATAGACAAAATCAATTTCAGAGGTTTCCCAGGTGACTGATCCGGTGTTTTTGAATGTCCAGCGTCCATCAAAATCACCACCCAAAGAAATATTTTGCCCGGCAGTAGGTGCACTGGCGGTTACCGAGCAGTTTAAATCCGAGCGGGTGGGTGCTGTGGTAGGAACTGCGGTGGCCAAAACTGTAGTGGCGGTAGGCAGTACCGGGGCAGCGGTCGGCAATACTGGTGCAGCGGTCGGTTGAACTACTGCTACTGTGGCGGTTGGCTGCTCTAAGGTGGCAGTGGGTTGTTCCTCAACTACTATAGGCGTATTGGTGGGATTCATCAATGCGTCCTGGGTTAATTGAGCCTGCGCGGTTTCCATGGCCTGAGTCTTGAGAGTTTCAAATACTGCCGTGTTATCCACTTGCGGAATGGTTTCCGTTGGGGTCGGGTTGGCGCCTAAGGAACAGGCTGAAAGGATGAGGGTTCCTACGAGGAACAAGATAGCTACTATACTGTGTTTTTTCATAAACACCTCCTAAGTCTGAAGTATAAACATAAACTGACCAAATTGGGAATAGTAAATTTGATCTTTTTTATCATTATTTATCGAGATTTGCAATAGTGTTTTTCCCTTTCTTGATTTGGTTAAATACCAAAAGATTAATCAACATTTTTATATTAGACGGCCTTTTGTGTAAAAAAGTTCCCGGAATTGAGAATTTGTTCCTTTCTCTTTGTTTTCTGAATCAATCTTAAACAGATTTTGATTTTTAATCCACTCTGTCTCAATTATTGTTCCTCCGGTAAAATCAAGCCTGAGGTGAATAATGAAACAATTTTGGCTTGTTATACAGATCGCTTTACTGGCAATGATGAGTGCCTGTAGTGCCGCTACGCGCCAAACACCAGCGGCGGAGTTAACCTCCCTGGAAAAAGCCCGGGTTTCTATAACCGCTTATCTGGATGCGCTTAGTCAGGCAAATTATGATGAGGCGGCAAAATTTTATGGCGGCGATGTGAATTTACTGCAAGGGTATAACCCGGATATTCAAGAAGATGATTTGCCGGCGCTATTTGAGCGTGCCTGTATGCAAAACGGATTTATGTGTCTGCCAATGAAAGGGATTATTGCAGAGCAGTCGCTGGATGACAAAAATTTCGTCTTTGAAGTGGAGTTTTTAACCCGTGAGGGTGTTTTATTTGAACAGGGTGCCTGCTGCGGTGACGATGCTGCCAGGGTTTCACCTATCAGCCGGTTTAGTTTCAGGGTTCAACAAATTGGAGAGCTTTACCAGGTATTGGACCTGCCGCCATATGTCCCCTAAATCTTTCGGGATTGGTTGACTTTCCTGTAACTTTCTTATTACCATTTTTTATCCTGGAATTTACGAATGTTCTTTTGTGGATGGGATCTTTTAGATTCTGTTTTAACAGGGCGACTCAGGATGGTCAGGAAGGGTCCCAGAAAGGGCAGCAGCAAACTTAAAAGAATCCAGGCCAGCGCATCAAAGAGGGGCAGTCGGTGTCTATATATAAGGTAGCATGCCATACCAACCATGATTAAATCGGTTAATATCAGCATGAGGATCAGAATCATGCGAGTTTGCATAGTGCCTTCTTAGGACAAGTGTTCTTAAATTATACCTGATTTTGGCGTGTTTTCAACGGTTTTTTTGAAGAATTTTCTTCGCGGTTATGCACGAGAAACGATTTTAGGCCAAATAATCATCTTCCATACTTTATAAGAAACCGGGTCTGTAAATCGTTTTACGCTGGGTAAATGCGGCAAGCGCACAGCCCTGCTCTGTCCCACAAGGGGACACGGTCACAAACCCGATCTCTGTGTTAGAAGAATTTCGATATGAGATTGATTGTAATAATCAGGGCAACCAAACCGATAAAGATATAACCTACAATAGCCCAGGGGTTCGATTTTTGGTTATTTTCAGATAAGTTGCCTTCCGAAAGTTTAACAGCTTTTTTTACTGCTGCGGTTAATATCACCTGTTCTTTTTCATCTTCCAGACCTGCCCAATGGATATTTTCGAACGGGAATGGCAGCAGGATCAATTGCCCAGTATATTGCCGCAGCCATTCCCTGGATTCCGGGCTGCTTTCCTGGTAACTTTCAGCACTGAGAATCAGGACCTTGGCAGATGGGGAATTGTTTGTTTTGGACAATTCTGCGAGGGTTGTGGCTTGCACCGGAATGTGCGCAGCTTGTTTTTGAAACAAAGCTGTCACAAAGGCGCCACGTGTGGAGGCTTCATTTTCCACAAACAAGACGGGGAATAATTCCTGGCGTTTTTGATTATCAAGATTGCTTTTCTGGTTATCCACACGCAATAAGCGTTGGTGGTAAATAAACCACCCAAGATTGACCAGCACAACAAAGAAATTCTTGACGTGTTCAAAATCCAATATCCGTAATGTGCCAGCCGTGATAGCTTTAATGATCTCGTAAATAAAAATGCTGGCGGTGGTCATGCTGGCAATTATGGTGGCAAAGACGAAGATGTACAGGTAAATACGGCGAAGTAGTGATTGAAATTCCTGGTTGGAGTGTTGTAAGTTGGTTTTATACAGGGTTGTGATTTTTTGCCAGGGGATCAACCATAATGGCAGACCAATCAGGAGTAAAGGCAGAATGGAACTGAATGCGTTTCCCCAATCGTAATCGAAATATTTTCCCCGGTAGAAGAGGCGGATAATTTCGATGATCAACAACCAGGTGCCTGCCAGCGTAGTGCCCGTTCCGGCAGCGGAAAGAATATACCAGTACAATCGTTTTAGATTGTTCTGCTCCAAACCAGGTTTGGCATCTTCAAAGACCTGTTTTAAGTGCAGAGAAAAATAATACCAGACTACGGCACAAACCAGCATTAAGCCTATTTCCATACCATTCTGATTAGTGAAATTGAGCCATTCCGGCTGGTTGAATAAATTGTTAAAAACTTTATTAAGCAGGTAGCCCAGGTTGCCCAATGTGATCCCCAGTAGAATGAAAACCGTGAGATAAATGAAGATTTTCCGGGTAACGGCCTGTTTTTCTTCAGGGTTAGTTAATCTGTGTGCCAGATGGCGTTCGGCCAGAATCCAGAGTGGTGCGCTGACCAATAGCAATGTCAGCCCGTTGCCAAACTCAAGGTGATAGAGGTTTTTAAATCCTTGAGGAATCGCAATCATAAACTGGATCAGGTTGGCCACACCCATCACCCAGAAAATAAGGTTGAAGCTAGACCAGAGATATAGGAATAAGCGGCGGAATTGGATAAGAAAATCGAAATCCTGTTGCTCTTCCTGTGGCTGCCAGGCACGGCGCAGGAATCGTTCAAAAATACCCCAGACAAGCAGATTAGCCGCGATGGTGATCAGATTTTTCCAGATGTCATTATCCGGGAAGAACATGCGCTGTACATTGGGGAGGTTGGAGAGGCGGAAAACCAGTTCGGAGCCCAACGAGAAAAGATGTAAGGTGGAAACGATCCAGGTGGTTAAGCGCAGCGCATAAAAGAACAGCGCCCGAAAAGCGGAATCGCGCTCATCGGCGCTTTGGAGCGCATCGCGTTGAATGAAAAACCAGTGCAGCAGAAAAATGGGCAGACCGACAACCACCTGCGCCAATCCCTGAGCCAATGGATCGGTATAATCACCTTTTACGACCGGGTGAATGATACTGTTGAGTAAATTGATGGCACCCCACAGGACCACCTGTAAGCTGATAAAGGCAACCAGATAAAAGTAGATTCGACGGATGATGCGCATGATTTACTCCTTTATATCCGTTTCCGGGATCCAATTCTGATCCCACCAGGGCAGCGGCATACGCCTGATTTTCCATTGGTTGTCTTGCCTTACCAGGTGAGCATCGTTGGGGGTAAATTCCGGATTAGTGTTTTCTTTAAATGTTTCCCAATCGATCTGCCATTTTTCATCCTGGCAGTTATAAGAATAAATTTGGATGACGGTCCGGTCCGGGTAGGTTGCCGGATAGTCTGATATATCCAGGCAATATTGGTACCCTTCCAGTCCATTAACACGGTTCTCGAATTCAGCAAAATCCGGTTTTTGTTCCCACTCAGCCAGGTAAGAATATGCTTTGGGATAATCTTCATATAAAATCGCGATCAGGAAGTTGTTAACAACGGCATAGGGTGTCGTTTCACCCATGTAACGCGGCAATTTATCGCGGGCAGTAAACAGGGCGACCGATGTAACCAGTGTGACGAGGATTACACCGATAATTACATTCAGAAATTTTTTGGACTGCATGATATCCTTCCTGTATTTTATGAAAGGTGCTTTTAAAAGACTATAACACAAATATACAGCAAGGTTTCGTTCTTGCATTACGATCCGGAGAATGCGGCTCTGTATTAATGATGAAATAAAAAAACGCCCTGGTTTTTGCCAGGGCGTTGCGAACCTTTAAAAAGTGGATTAGATCCAGCCGCGCAGTTGCATGGCTTTGACCACACGGGCGATGGAAACCATATAGGCGGCATCGCGCATGTAGACTTTTTCTTTTACAGACATTTCCAAGACGGCATGGAAGGCGGAAGTCATTTTCTCATCTTCTTTTTGCAGAACTTCTTCTTTGCTCCAATAGAAGTTCATGTCGTTCTGGACGCCTTCAAAGTAGGAGACTGTCACGCCACCGGCATTGCAGAGGAAATCGGGGATCATAAAGATGCCGCGTTCTTTCAAGATTACATCGGCCTCGGGAGTGGTGGGGCCATTGGCGCCTTCGGCGATCACTTTGACGCGCGGTTTAATCTGCAATACAGTTTCAGAATTGACCTGACCTTCCAATGCGGAGGGGATGAGCACATCCACATCTTTGGTAATCCAGGCGTCACCGGATTCGATGACATAACCTGCGGCCTTGGCTTTGGTTTTGTCAATGGAACCATACTGGTCGGTGATGGACATAAGGAAGTGCGGATCGAGACCGTCTTCTTTGGAGACGGTGTAGGAAATACGGTCTTCGCGATCCCAATAGGAAACGCAGATGACCTTGCCGCCCAACATTTCGATGAAGCCGATGGCGGCATATTGGGCTACATTCCCAAAACCTTGAATGGCGGCTGTGCATGTTTTAGGATCAATTTTGAGGTGTTTGAGGGCTTCGCGCACGGTATAAATTACGCCATAACCGGTGGCTTCGGTACGGCCAAGAGAGCCGCCGCCGCCGACGGGTTTACCAGTGATGACACCGGGGGTGAATTGGCCGGCCAGTTTGGAATATTCATCCATCATCCAGCCCATCATTTGCGGGGTGGTGCCCACATCCGGCGCCGGAACGTCCTGGCGTGGACCGATATTGCGCCACATTTGCTGTACCCAACCGCGCACAAGGCGTTCTTTTTCGCCGGTGGAAAGGGTAGCCGGATCGACGATGACGCCGCCCTTGCCGCCGCCCAATGGGATATCCACTACTGCGCATTTCCAGGTCATCCAGGTGCCCAGGGCGCGAACCGTGTCAATCGTTTCAGCGGGATGGAAGCGAATGCCACCTTTATTGGGGCCGCGGGCATCATTGTGTTGGACACGGAACCCTTCAAAAACACGCATGCTGCCGTCATCCATACGGACGGGGATGCGGAAATGAAACTCGCGCAAAGGCCAGCGTAAGATCTCGCGAACTTCGGGATCTAACTGGAGCATGTCGGCGACACGATCAAACTGTGCCTGCGCCATTTCAAACGCATTGGTTGAAGCTGCCATAGAAAATCACTCCTGTTTCTTAGATAGGTATATGGGTTAGAACTGTTTGTGAGGTCAGGTGCCCCACTTAAAAAAATAAACGGACACCTCGGATGGGTCCGCTAGATTTTTTTTGGGTGTTGCATGGACAGGATACTCATCATCCTCCGTTTGCCTCTAGTCTTAGGTTAACAAAATGGAGGGTGAGAGTCAATATGATGAAAATCGTCAATCTGTTGTGAATTCCATCGTTTCAGTTTGTGAAATGTCATACAAATGAAGTGAAGAGCAGTAATGAGAAGGAGAAGTGGCAGTAGGAATTTAGAATTTGGCGGGAAGTGATGAGTAATGAGAAAGAACAAAAACCTTAATCCTATACTCATTACTCGTTGACGGTTATCTTGTTAATTATTTTTTAACTTGCTCAATTGCCTTTCCAACTCTTCGCGCAATATCTGCGGATTAGCCTGTCCTTTGGCTGCGCGCATGATTTGCCCAAAAAACCAGTTGGAGAGCGTTTCTTTGCCTTCCAGGTAGGCTTTCAGTTCTTTATTATTTTCTGTCAGAACCTGTTCCACCAGGCGGGAAATTTGAGCGCTATCGGATACCTGCCCCAACCCTTTTTCCTGTATGATTTCCGCCGCACTCAGTCCATTTTTTAGCATGATGTCTAATACGGACTTAGCGGTGTTCTGGTTGATTTCACCGTTTTGCAGCGATTGCAGCAGGGCAATCAATGCGTCTGGTGTAACTTTCAGCGTAGCAATCGTTTCATCGCTGGTGTTAAACCAGGCGAAAATCTGCCCGATGAGCCAGTTGGCAATAGTGCGGGGTGGAATCTGGGTGGTTAAGGCTATGCATTCCTCAAAATAGCGAGCGGTGATGGTGTCGGTAGCCAACATACGGGCATCTTCAACGGAGAGAGCGTATTGTTGTTGAAAACGCTGGCTGCGTGCCCGCGGTAATTCCGGCAGGCTGGCGCGAACGCGATCGATCCATTCCGATTCCACTACCAGGGGCGGCAAATCCGGTTCGGGAAAGTAGCGATAATCGTGGGCTTCTTCTTTACTGCGCTGAGAATAGGTGACACCATTGTTCTCGTCCCATCCCAGGGTTTCCTGGATTACATGCCCGTTGTTATCCAGTAATTGTGATTGCCGTTCTATTTCAAATAGTATCGCGCGTTCCATGCCGCGGAAGGTATTGAGATTTTTGATTTCCACGCGGGTACCCAGTTTCTGAGAACCGACAGGACGAATGGAAACATTGGCTTCAAAACGGATGACCCCTTTTTCCATGTCGCCGCTGTTAACACCCAATGCACGCACCATATCCCGCAGGGTGGTGGCATAGGCGGTAACTTCTTCGGTAGTGTGCAGATCCGGTTCGGATACGATTTCCAATAGGGATACTCCCGAGCGATTCAGGTCCACGAGAGAATATGGGTTTCCGTCTGGCGGAGAAACGTGGGTGAGTTTGCCGGTATCTTCTTCCATGTGCACGCGGCAGATGCGGATGGCACGTTCGCCGGCAGAGGTATCAATGACCAGCCGGCCGTGCTCGGCCAATGGATATTCATATTGCGAAATCTGATAGCCTTTGGGGAGATCGGGATAAAAATAATTTTTACGGGCAAAAAGACTGGTATGGGCAATTTTACATTCCAATGCCAGTGCCACGCGCATGGCATACTCCACAGCCTGTTGATTAACAACCGGTAAAACGCCAGGCATTCCGGAACAAACTGGGCAGACTGCTGTATTAGGTTTGGCCAGGGTGGAATCGACCACCGGGCAGCCGCAAAACATTTTGGTATTGGTTTGCATCTCGGCATGAACTTCCAGGCCGATAACTGCTTCGTATTTCATGTTGTACCTCACCACCGGGAATCAGATGATTGTGTTTCCTCCAACACAACCTGAAACGATTTTACCATGAGAGAAGTAGGAATTTTTGAAGTAATGACTGCGTGTAAATAAACCAGTGAAGCAGACTTATTCAGCAAGATGGCATTTCCCTATTTTTACCCATGGATAGGATTTTGTGAATTTTGTTTGATTAACACGAGATTGTACAAAGATTGTGCATTGTCTTTTTTGATGTCTTATAACCCGTTATGATAAAACCAAAAACACAGTGAGGTTGTGATGACAATTGATAAATTGGATATCTTTAACAAGCATCAGTATATTAATCTGGAAACATTCCGGAAAAGTGGTATAGGGGTAAAGACTCCGGTGTGGTTTGTGCGTGACGGGGATGCATTATATGTTCGGACAGTGAAAAGTTCAGGGAAGGTGAAACGAGTGCGTAATAGCGGCCGTTTACGCGTGGCACCCTGTGATATGCGTGGCGGGTTGCTGGGGGAATGGCAGGAAGCAGATGCTGGTTTGGTTAGGGAAGCCGGATTGGAAAAAAAGATAAACCAAATGGTCACCAAAAAATACGGCGTGATGAAATGGATGTTTGATTTTGCTTCCTTAATGCAACGGAGAGCGTACGAAACCATTGAAATCCGGGTAAGGTAAACGTTTTTTTATATTTTGTTGTAAATAAACGAAGTTCGGGAAAAAACTCCGGGCTTCGTTTTTATTTTCAGTTCGTTGTTCTTGAATTTCTTTGCTGATTAAAACCGTCAAAAGTAACTGTTACTTTGGAGAACTCTCCCTAGCCTTGCTTTGCAAAGTTTTGTTACAATAAAGAAAATAACCATACTCACAAAGGAAGGTTACTGTTGGCAAAAACTTTAAAAATAGCAATCCCGATGGCCGGGTTGGGAACCCGTATGCGTCCGCATACCTGGAGCAAACCCAAGCCATTAATTGCTGTAGCCGGTAAAACCGTATTGGATTATGTTCTGGATCAATTCAGCACCCTGCCAGAGAACACAAAATCTGAATTTATCTTTATTGTTGGTCCAAATCAAGAGGACCAGGTGGCTGCACACATGCAAAAACACCACCCGGACAAGGTCTTCCATTTTGTGCTGCAAACTGAAATGCGCGGACAGTCCGACGCTTTATATCAGGCTCGTGAATATCTCAAAGATGATCCGGTACTGATGACTTTTTCGGATACGCTGATTGAAACGGACCTGAGTATTCTGGCCGATCCTGATTTTCATGCCGGGGTTTGGGTAAAACCTGTTCCGGACCCACGCCGTTTTGGCGTGGCAGTGGTCAACGAGGAAGGGTGGGTGACCCGTCTGGTGGAGAAACCTGATACAGTAGAAAACAACCTGGCTATGGTTGGTTTCTACTATTTCGAAAATGGGAGTGACTTGATCAATGCCATTGAAGAACAGATGCAGCGTAATATCACCTTGAAAGGCGAGTTCTTTTTGGCAGATGCCGTGAATATTATGCTGGAGCATGGCATGAAAATGCGTACCAGGCAGGTGGAAGCCTGGTTGGATGCCGGCCTGCCGAGTGCATTGCTGGAGACCAACCAGTATCTTCTGGAACATGGCCGTGAAAACAGCGGGGCGTGTCTTTGTGAAGGCATCACAATTATTCCGCCGGTCTTTATTCATGAAAGCGCGGTGATTAAGTCTTCTGTGATTGGTCCCTATGTCTCGATTGCAGCCAATTGTGAGATCGAAAATTCGATTATCCGTAATTCTATTCTGGAAGAAGATACCCATGTGGATCGCTTTATCCTCGAGGATTCCATCCTGGGACGCCAGGTGCAGGTGCAGGGGCAGGCGATTCGGCTGAACCTGGGAGATAATTCTTGGACGATCCGATAGAAGACAGGGTTGCCTGTTACAGCGGCGCCACCTATGCCGAACGCCCAACAGGGTTTTTATGGCAGGGAAAAGAATATCAGGTGAGCCGTGTTGTGGATACCTGGTTTTCACCACTCGGAAAATCTTTCCGTGTATGCACCATCGATGGTCCGGTTTTTTTGCTCGAATATCTGTATGATTCTGCCCGGTGGCAGATTTCTCTCCATTAATTCTTGATTTCTGGTGGTTAGCGAAAAAAGGAGTGACAATGCCCAAATCCTATATCTCTCGACGTGTGGCTGGTTTAAAGCCTTCCGGTATCCGTAAATTCTTTGATATTGCTGCAACGATGGAGAATGTGATTTCTCTGGGGATTGGTGAACCTGATTTTGATTCACCCCCCAGCGTAATTGAAGCCGGTATCCGTGCACTGAGAGAAGGACATACGCACTATTCATCCAATGCAGGGATAATTGAACTGCGCGAGAAGCTAACAGCCCACCTGCAGATGTTGTATGGTGTCACTTATGATCCCAAAACGGAAGCGTTGATCACCGTGGGTGGCTCGGAGGCTTTGTATCTTTCGGCTACAGCCTTGCTGAATGCCGGCGATGAGGTAATTATCCCAACGCCATGTTTTGTGTCTTATCAGGCGCAAGTAATCCTGGCAGATGCGGTTCCGGTAGAAATTCCCTGTACCATGGAAGATAATTTTGATGTAGACCCCCAGAAAATTGAGGCAGCTATTACACCCAATACCCGGGCGATTTTGCTGGGATTCCCAAACAACCCCACCGGGGCGGTAGCCACACGCGAACGATTGCTTGAAATTGCAAAGATTGCAGAAAAACATGATCTGATTGTAATTTCGGATGAGATCTATGACCGTCTGGTATATTCCGGGCATAAGCATGTGTGCTTCCCGGCGCTGCCCAATATGCGCGAACGCACCTTACTATTGGGCGGTTTTTCCAAAGATTATGCCATGACCGGATGGCGGATTGGGTATGCACTTGGACCGTCCAGCCTGATTCAGGGGTTGGTGCGTGTACACCAGTTCACCGTCATGTCTGCGCCTACCATGGCGCAGATTGCCGCAGTGGAAGCTTTAGCAGACCGCGATGAGGCGGTTGGAATGATGGTGGAAGAATACGACCGCCGCCGGCGAATGGTAGTAAGTGAACTAAACCGCATGGGTCTGCCTACATTTGAACCCAAAGGTGCTTTTTACGCTTTTCCCAAGGTAGGGGTTACCGGCCTGAACGATGAAGATTTTGCCAACCGTTTGTTGAATGAAGAAAGGGTGGCCATTGTCCCGGGGTCTGCTTTTGGCGCTGGCGGCGAGGGTTTTTGCCGAATCTCGTACGCCACAGCATACAGCAAGCTGGAAGAAGCGTTACGACGGATTGAAAGGTTTAAAAACAGGTTATAGGGAAGTAGGAAAAGTAAACAGTCAATGAGTAAAGAGGAAGATCAAAAAATTCCTCATTACACATTATTTGGTTTTCCCAATCCCAACTTTAATAGTTAAAGCAGGGAATTCAACTCCCTGTTTTAGCTATTAAAGTCATTATGAACGCTAACGAGCGTTTATCGTGAGATAACAGGAAAATACTGTGAATATATTATCGGTTGTTCGCCGGCCATGGACAAGGCAGCTGCGAGAGCGGCCCTGGTGATGTTATACCCCACCGGCAGATTTAGCTTATCGATCGTGTCGGTAACTTTGTGATAGTTGGGGTTGGGGTCGCTGCCAATACAGCCGCCGGGCAGATTGTTGTTGCTGTAGTTTTCGAGAATTTCAATAGCGCCTATTTGTTTTTGCCAGAAAGGATAGTGATCCGAACGGCCTGTAGCAGTGGTGGTGAGGTAATCATAGCTGAGCGGTATACCATAGGCATCAATTACCCTGGCCATACATAAACCTACTTTGTTGGATTGTGTCAGTCTGCCTACATGCATCTCGAAACAGCCATCATCGTTGCTGTCATACCCGTACATATCCAGGTTGATCACGCCCAGAACAGCGGAGAGGTCGTGATCATTAGTGTATGCATAACTTCCGAGCAGCCCCTGCTCTTCCCCGGTGAACCAGATCAACTTAATTGTGCGGGGCCGGGATTGATTCTGAAGAATACGGGCGGCCTCCAGCAAAGCGGCCGACCCGCTGCCGTTATCTTCCGCACCGGGCGCCAGGATACGGCTGCTCGAATCGTTCTCCGAACGACTATCCAGATGGGCGCTGACGATGATGATGTCTTCCGGGTTGGTGTCGCCCGGGATGGTCAGGATCAGATTTTTCCATGTGATTGTGCTGTTATAAGAAAATTCGTCCTCTTCAATTTGGTCGGCGTTATACCAGTTCAGCAAGGTTTCTTTTACAAAATCATACGCCCGGGCATTGCTGGAGCCATCAAACAGGCTGAAGGAATAGCGGGTTGCAATGGTTACACTTTCCTCGTTTAGCGTTACAGGGTCTGCACCGGAGAGCTGCCGAATCCAATCTGACCAGGTATCCTGGGTGGTCTGGTTGAGCAAATCTTCAACCTGGGGATCGTAGGAGCAATCAAAAGGAATGGGGTTAGCCTGCACGGTGATAACCGGAAAGCATAATTGCAACAGGAAAGTGCCAAGGATTATGAGTGCATTGTAGTTAACCTGCCATTTTTTGTTTTGCATTATAACGTCAACACTTTCCATTCATTGGACTGAAGCATCGTGGTGAAGGATTCGCCTACATGAAAAACCTCTACTCCCAGAGCGCTCAAGTCAGCACTGCACGCATAACGGTCTGAACAGGCCTGACACGCCCAAATTTCCACACCGCTGAAGGCCATTTCTCTTAATTCTTCCTGCAGTTCACTATCCTCTACGAGCAATTTTTGTGATGGTCCCCAAATGATCAGACGCACCTGGTCCCACCAATCGCGCAGCATACTATTATGTGCATACATAAAGATCATGTTTAGCGCAACTTCTCGATCCGCACTGCTCCAGATAAGAGCCAGATTACGTGAGTTTTCCATGATTTCTCCTGTTGGTTATGAGATTGTTTTCATTGTACAGAGAGACTCCCGCAAGGGCAAGTAGTGCAGATTTTTACAACTTTCCAACTGCTTTAAAAATCGGGTACAATCAGCCCTGAGCGTTATTATGTTTCAAGTGTACGAATATTTGAGCCAATTTTTCAGCCAGCAGCCCGTTTTTGATGAGGATGGATTTGCTCATTTTTTATTGGAAGAAATTGACGAAGAGTTGGACGTAGATATTACCCCGATTACCCAATGGAATGATGATCTGCTGAAAAACAAGCTGCTGCTGGATTGTGATTGGGCCAATACATTTGCATTGTCCTGGCTGCAGGATGGCAAGGAACGTTTGCAAGTGCAGCATTTGCATATCCGTGAAGTGAAATTTTTTCATGAAACCTATGAATTAACCAATGGGAACCATCAAGATGAAGCTGCACTTCTGTTCTACAGCGATGAATTACCCGGGCGGGTGTTGCGTGTGCAACTGCTGCCGAATTTACGGGTGCAATTGGTGATTGAATTTGCTTGAAAAAAGGAATAAAGAACCAGGAATTAGAGAGTGATTGACCCACTTCATCTTTATTCATTTTTTATTTCATTTTTTTTCGCTTTATGGTATCGTTAAGCGACCAAAGATAGTAACTTCCGAGTGATTAAGGAAGAGAAGGGTAATTTTTTTTGCGTCGCGTACTGCTGTTGATCCTGATGATAGGGATAACTGCGGGACTGCTGAGCCAATTTGGGCTGTGGTCCTCGATTGTACGCGCCGAGGGGGATGATCCCGAAGAAGAAGAATATATACGCAAGACCAATCTTACGGTGGAGTATATTGCTCACGAATGGTGGTTAGTGCGTTGGGCTGATGATGAGATTACCTGCCGTTTCCTGGTGGAACATGAGGGCTTGCCAACGACTGACGAGGTAAAAACCTGGTGTGGTGCGGACCTGGAGAAACAATGGGCGAAGACTCAGCCTTGTGATTTGACGGAAAGCGGCGGAGATGTGAGCCAGTGCCCGGGTCTGTATCTTAATTTTTTTCAAACCTATCCTGGCCAACGCGAGATTGAGGTGGAATTGCCGTTACCTCAAATCTGGCTGGCGATTACCGGTTGTGAATTAAAATCGCCGGAAAATACCTGTAACAGTCTGCCGAATTTGATGTTCATTGGAGAAGAACCCTTAGCTAATGAAAACATCATTCGTATTCAGGGAAAAATCAACGGCGAACCCTTCAGTTGTGCTGGTGAGCAATGTGCAGTGCCCCTCAAACCTACCGGCACTAATGGTGTGCAGGTAGAATTTTGGGCCGATTCTTCCTTTGGCGATTCCAGTGAAACGTTTAGTGCGCTGGTACGTGTACAACCGTGGGGAGATTTTATGTCTCCTGAAGGCACAGCGAATGACCAACAGTTATATTATGTAGATGTATTGTCCAGCCAATGGCGCGGAACACAGCCGGCCAGTTGTACTGAAACCTGGCAGGTCTTTCCGGATTTGGGTGGTCCACCACCCTGGTTATTAACACCAGAAAATTCCGGTGAATTATACACAAGCGTTTCATTTTATTATCTTGCAGGTATGTTGATTAACTCTGGCGAGGTAGATGGCAGTGTGTGCCCGAATGGCGGCATGGAAACCGAATTTACCGCCAATGCCTGTGGTGTGCAGGAAGCATACGACAAAGTGGTTGCCTGGCAAAACAGTTTTGATGAAGAGATTTTTGCAACCGCCAATGAGAGTGGTGTACCAGCACAATTGTTGAAAAATGTGTTCAGCCGGGAAAGTCAGTTTTGGCCCGGTATATACCAGACATATCTGGAGGCCGGCCTGGGGCAATTGACCGAAAATGGCGCGGATACGGTTCTGTTATGGAATCCGAGTTTCTTCAGCCAGTTCTGCCCCCTGGTTCTGGGTCAGGACAGATGTGATTTGGGCTTTGGCAATCTGGAAGATGATGAACAGGCCATGCTGCGGGGAGCATTGGTACGTAAAGTGAATTCCAGCTGCCCGGAATGCCCTGTGGGAATTGATCTCTCCCAGGCCAATTTTAGCGTGGGTATCTTTGCCGAAGGAATGTTGGCCAATTGTGAGCAGGTAGGGCGGGTGATTCGGAATGTTACCGGTAAGGATCCTGGTCAGGTAAGTAATTTTGTAGATTTGTGGCGTTTTACCCTGGTCAATTACAATGCCGGACCGGGTTGCTTAAGCAGGGCTATTTCTCTGGCTTACCAACGCAATGGCTATCTGACCTGGGAGAATGTTTCTGCTAATTTGGAAGAAGCCTGCCAGGGCGCGATTGATTATGTGGAAGATATCAGCATTGTTGCCAGTGGTCTGGAACCTACGCCAACTTCGTGGGTGCAGTTCGCCACCCCGAGTGAGGCTGAGGCTACGCTGATTGCCCAGTTTACCCCCACGCCTCAATCACAATTTACGCCACAGCCAACTGCGACATCCGCCGGCGTTCCGGTTGCAACTGCCACACCGGGCGGGTATCCTGCTCCGGGTACTCCGGTTCCGCAACCGACGAATGCAGGATATCCTTAAAATATAAAGGAAGCAAGACACGATGCTAAGTGCCTTTAAACGCAAAGAAGAAGAAGAGAAAATGCGCTCGGAAGGGCGTTTACCCCCCGGGCAATCTTTAACCCAACGCTTTCCGGTGCTGCATTATGGACCGGTGCCTTCCGTCGATCTGGACAAATGGGATTTTAAAGTGTGGGGATTGGTAGATAATCCATTTCGCCTGACATGGGAAGAATTTAATCAACTGCCCAAAAATCGGATAGTGATGGATTTGCATTGTGTAACTAAGTGGAGCCTGTTCGACTCTGTCTGGGAGGGAGTTACCCTGCGGACATTGATGAACGTGGGACTGTTGCAGGTTAAACCGCAGGCAGTACATGTGATGCAGCATGCTGAATATGGTTACACTACCAATTTGCCGTTGGAAATTATGCTGCAGGAGAACTTTTTACTGGCCACCCATCACAATGATCAACCAATTACTCCCGATCATGGTTATCCATTGCGTGGTGTGATTGGAGCAGTACCTGGGCGCAGTGATTTGGTTGTGCCATATTTATGGAAAGGCGCTAAATGGATGCGCGGCCTGGAGTTTATGCCGGCTGATAAAAAAGGGTTCTGGGAAGAGGCTGGCTATCATAACGAAGGGGATGTATGGAAAGAACAGCGAACAGAACGGTAAAAAGACGGGCATAACAGAGACAGGTCTGTTCTCCGGTAACCTGTGCATGCAAAGGCTGGTTTATTGGGGCAGGTAATACTATTTTTTTTGCAATCTTAACGCGTAAGCGCCAAAGACTATTCCAGCAATGACGACCAGAATTCCAAGAATTCCCAGAATGGGAGATTTGTTGTTGGTTACTTCTACAGGAGTGCCGGGTTCATCCACAATATTGCCGCTAATTTGAGCGCCAAAGTCGACCTTGGTTGTATCGCCGGCCGTTACTTTCAGTTCAATGCTGGTGCGCATGGTCGGGTTATACCCCTCCGGAATAGCAACGCTGATGGTGTAATCCCCTTCGGGCAATTCCGAGAAGCAGGTTTCCTCGACAGCATTGGTCTTTTCTGTTTCAGATACTTTTCCGTTACGTTCAGTAACACTGATTGCTCCACCGGCCAAGGCAGTTTCCAGTCCTTCGTTTACCAGTGCGTTGCCATCAATATCATTAAATAACAATACACATAAATCCGCGGTACCATTAAAGGGGGTGGGAGATGGCAAAACTGAAGTAGCTGTTGCCAAAGGGCCGGCCGTGGGTTGTTTTTCCACCACACCCAGCAAGAGTAATTGACCGGTACGGATGAATAAGCAGGCGTCCCCACTCAGGTCATTGAGCAGGCGCAACTGATCCAGAGAGACATTGTTGAGCAGTGAAATACTGGTACAGGTGTCACCATCTTTCACGGTGTAGAGAATCCGTCCATCCGGTTGCGGGGTGGGCGTGAAATAATAAACCTGTGAATCCGGGCTTGCAATAACCGGAAAGGCCACGCGGAAAAGAGCGATGCCAAGCAGCAAAGTAACGATAAATATGAAAGGAAAAACTTTTTTCAACATTGCTTTGGATTATAACATATTGGGAATTGAGAGAAGAATAATTAAAATAAAAATCGGTTCCATGATTCAGCGTGATCATCTTATAATGGGTGTTGAAAAAGGAATCATCAAAAATTGGACAAACTTGCAATATTTTTTCGCCAGATAATTGTTTACAGTGCAATCAGTCTATTTTTCATAGTGATCATTCCAGGTGATCCGGATAATACTGGATTTCTGGGTTTTTCACCCTACCGGTTACTCATGGTCGCTTTTTTTCTTTTTTCCATAGCTGCCTCGCTGTTCATTTTCGTCAGTCTAAAGGCAAAAAATCGTCCTGGAAGAGCACTGAATCACTTGCTCTTGCAGGCTGAAAAAACAAGTTGATTTCCAGTATGATCTTTTTATTCTTTCACCTTTTCGTTTTTCTGGGAATTGTTTTTGTATCGTTATCGCTTGTATTACGCAATTACTTACCATACTTCATCAGGCTGGCACCGTTTTTCTTTTTGATAACCGCTGTTGGGGTTCAAGGCCTATGGTTGTTGAAATCAAAGTATCCGACGCGCTTTGCTGTACTCAGGAACGAAATTTGCCGTATTGGTTTTCTCGCTCAAAAAAACAATGCTGATAAATATTTACTGGTTTTTAGCGTTCTAATCTTTGGGAGTATTTACGCTTACTGGGGAATCACGCATGCCATACTCGTAAATCAGGACCCGATGCTCAGTGATCAGCACTCTTATTTATTGATTGCGAAACAAGCTCATGATACGAACTTTCAATATCTCGGAGACCGCAACCGAATGCCAATTTACCCTTTTTTATTGGCACTGCTCTACAGGAATGATGTCAGTGCCAGTGAATTCTTTGAACTGGGCAAAGTATTCAATGTTTATCTCTCAATCATTCTTTTGTTTGGGTTGTATCTGGTTTTGAAGCGCTCATTTCCAGGCAGGCATGCATTTTTATTAACATTTATCATCGCCTTCTGTTTGTTCATTTATAAATCAGGCTATGTCCAGCCTGAGCTGTTATTTTATTTTATGAGTTTTGTCAGTTATCTCATGATGTTAAAAATGATTGGCCAGCCGCAGGTGAAGTGGGGTATCGCAACCGGGATCGTACTGGCGTTCACTTATCTCATCAAAGCATCCGTGCTTCCCGGTCTTGTTTTGTTTTTGGCAATATTTTTGATAAAACAGAGTCTGGGAGTATGGGATTTTCAATCCCTGAGATTGAAGCAAAGGTTAATTATTCTTGCCAGAAAAATTTTCCCGATCCTGATCGTCGTCTTCACATTTATCCTGGTCTTAATGCCCTATCTTTCTGAAAATAAAAAAGTATTTGGATCCTATTTTTATAACGTCAACACCACATTTTACGTCTGGTACGACAATTGGGATCAGGTCATGAGTGGAACCAAGGCTCATGGAGATGCTGTAGGCTGGCCCGATTTACCGGATGAGCAGATTCCGAATATGCAAAAATACATAAAAGAGCATACTTTTCAGCAAATGATTGATAGGTTTGCTGCGGGCGCGAAAAGCCAGTATAAAAATATGGTTGACCCTTACAGTTTCTTCAACTATCCGCTCATATATTCAATCCTTCTAGTGATTGCCATAACAATAAATTTCAGGAAAAGCCTGACCTTTGCGCAGAAATATATTTATCAGATACTATTTTTTGTTTTATTTATTGGCACAAACCTGGTTTTGTATGCCTGGTATTCCCCGATTGCTAACCATTTTGACGCCCGATTTCTCTACGGCCTGTATATCCCGTATTTGTATAGCGTTTATTGGTTTATCAATAACAGTGCGAAAGAATTTCCCGAAAAAGCGGAACAAAAACAACCTCGCACTTTACCCAGGTTCACCCGGTTAAATTTATTAAAAATTGCCAATCCGGTTCTGATTGGATTATTGATCGTTGAAATTGCCCGTCACATTCCTGTAGAAATGACCACAGGATGGTTTGCCAAATGAATTGCTTGGCGCCGTACGAAAAACTAATTCCACAAACCGCAAAATCGTCAACCCGTACCAGCATAGAAAAGCGTCGAACTTGTTGGTTGACATTTTTCTTGACCGACTATTTTGTAATAACGGGAACAATGTTGTGAGTTTCTTCGTCTTAAGAATATATAGTCATGTAAGTAAGGAGTAAGAAGTGAGAAGTATAAAATTGTTTACGAGTATTATTTTGATTGCATTTTTAGCTGGCTGCAGTTTACCTGGTTCCAATCCTACAGTTTCACCGGATGATCTTGAAAAAGCTTTAGATGTACTCCGTACGGAAGTGTCCCAAACACTGGCAGCTGATATGGCACAAATACCCACCGCTACTGCATTGCCTCAGATTGTAACAGCGCTACCGTCAGCGACTGCATTACCGACAGAGCTGCCATTGCCGACGTCGACCGCATTACCAACATCGACCCCGCTGCCTACGTCTACACCGGTTGTCTTGCCAACCGCAATACCGGCAACACTAACCGCCACAGCAACGGAGGGACCAAAGACAAGCATCACAATCATTGGTGTGGAAAAAAACAAGGTCATTTCAGTTCAGGCGGATCTTTTCCCTGCCAATCAGGTTTTTAAAATTCGGGTAGGTCCGTTTGATACATTTTTCAAGGACTATGTGGAAGTTGGGACGATAAATTCGGGACAGGGAGGATCTTTCAAATTCACAGTTCAGCTTCCGGCTGAAGTCAAAGATGTGGAAAGAATTACAGTTCGATTGGATAGTCCTGCCAAAGTATTTGCTTACAATTATTTTAAGAATGTGACCAGTGGAACGATCCCTACGACTGCAACTCCGGTGACTGCTACCCCGGTAACGGCAACCCCCGCGACTGCAACACCGGCAACCAATACCGTTTGTGAAATGTCTGTGTCCCCAGCCTTATCCAGTGTGATGAAGGCCGGAGAAGATTTTGATGCAGTTTGGACGGTGAAAAATATCAGTGGTAAAACCTGGGAATCAGGAAACATAGATTATAAATATGTTAGCGGAACCGAATTACAAAAATATGAAAAAATTTATGACCTCAATGAGGCGGTAAAGAATGGTGAAACGATAAAAATCCGCGTGGATATGATCGCCCCAAAAACTGCCGGCACATACTCTACCACCTGGGCTGTAGTAAATGGAAGCACGACCCTTTGTAACCTACCGGTGACAATTATTGTGAAATAAGCAAGAGAATGGATAAAAAGAGGCTGACCCCATAAGAGGTCAGCCTCTTTGATATTGGCTGTTTACGAGTTTTTGAGTCTGAAAATCCCAACGGTGGATTCAGCTTTCTCACAGCGCTTCACGGTATAATTACACTGCGATATTAAAAAAGTAAAGGAGTACTGCCATGCCGCTCAATATTTTGGTGGGAACGCAATGGGGAGATGAAGGAAAAGGGCGGATTGTTGATCTGCTGTCAGCCCGCTCAGATTATGTGGTGCGTTACAACGGGGGTGATAATGCCGGACACACGGTGACGGTGGACCGCCAGACCTTTAAATTGCACCTGATTCCTTCCGGGATTATTCACCCACATACACTGGGGATATTGGGAAACGGCCTGGTCATTAATCCCAAGTCCTTGTTGACCGAAATGGATATGCTGACAAATGCCGGTATTGCGGTTAATCCGCAGCGGCTGAAAATCAGTTATGCAGCGCATTTGATTACCCCCGGACATATTGCCCTGGATAAGGCAAAAGAAGCAGCCCGCGGTAAAGGTCAGATCGGCACCACGGGACGCGGAATTGGCCCTGCGTATACGGATAAGGCGGCCCGCAGTGGTTTACGCATGTACGATTTATTATCAGCCGATCAGGTTGGCGCAAAGGTGCGTGCCCACCTGGAGCTGATTAATCATCAATTGGTAACCCAATATACGGCTGAGCCTGTAGATATTGCGGCTGTAGTCGCGGATTTTGAGGTGTATGCTCAGAAATTGGCTCCTTATATCATTGATACCGGTGCACTACTGGATGAAGCTCTGAATCAGGGCAAAGTAGTATTGGCTGAAGGCGCGCAGGGTATTTTGTTGGATATTGATCACGGATCATATCCGTTTGTGACCAGTTCCAATGTGACAGCCACCGGAGTGTTTACCGGTTTGGGGATTGGTATCCATGCCGTTGGTAAAGTGACTGGTGCGACCAAATGTTTTCAATCACGGGTTGGCGCCGGACCGTTTCCCACCGAATTGGATGGGGAAATGGCGCTGTTTTTACGCGGTACCGGTTCGAATCCCTGGGATGAATTTGGCACCACTACCGGGCGTCCACGCCGGGTAGGCTGGCTGGATGGGGTGCTGCTGCGCTATGCCAGGCGGATTAATGGCCTTACCGACCTGGTATTAACCAAGCTGGATGTGCTCAGTGGATTGCGTGAAATTCAAGTGTGCGTGGCTTACCGTGACGCTGGTGGAAATGAATATGCGGTTCCGCCAATGGGCGTCTGTGATCTGGAAACTTTTCAGCCGGTTTATGAAAGTTTGCCTGGCTGGCAAGCTGATTTAACCAAGGTGCGACAGTGGAAGGATTTGCCGGAAGCGGCACAAAATTATGTGCGTTTTGTAGAAAAGATTGGCGGAGTACCGGTTTCACTGGTTTCGGTAGGGCCGGAACGTTCCCAGGTGGTGGAAGTGCCCGCGTGAAACAAAGTTTTGCCTGGTTTGTTATTCTGGTGATAGTTGGGGTGTTCTCCGGTTGTATGGGACCAACCCCAGAGCCAACACCTCAACCGCCAACAGAGACGCCCACGATTACACCAACCTTCACCGCTACGATTGATTGGTTCCCTGCAACAGCCACAGCCACACGTGCGCCCACGCAGACCCCGGTGCCCACTCCGAATATGCGCACCGGCCTGGATGATGTGATGCAGGACGATGCCTTTGCCACGGGGCACAACTGGCAGACCGGTAGCTTTCCTGCCGGCAATATCACAGTGACACGTGAGACACTGACTCTGGCCGTTCAGCAATCCAAAGGTGTTTTATTCAGCCTGCAAAGCAAACCGCTGGTCGCTGATTTCGATATGCAGGTACAGGTGAATGTCAGCCTGTGCCGGGGCGAGGATGCGTATGGTCTGGTGGTGCGCGCCGCCGGGAATTTGGACTATTATCGTTTTCTGGTAACCTGTAATGGCCTGGCGCGGGCTGACCGGGTAAGAAATGGCCAGACAATCCCAATGCAGGATTGGACAACAGCTGCTATGTTTCCAGGTGCGCCGATTGATGTGCGCCTGGGTGTTTGGGCACTGGGTAATGAGATGCGCTTTTTTGTGAACGAAGCATATATTTTCAGTGTAAAGGACCCGGTTTTTCCCAATGGCGTGGTAGGGGTGTTTGCCCGTTCAGCGGGTGAGAATGCTTTGACAGTTAATTACACTGATTTGGTGATTCGGAAAGTTATTTCGACTCCTTAGCAAGGATAAAGGATAGAGGTTATCATGGTGGTGTGTCCGTGGTGTGGAACTTATTACGAAGTTTTTCAATCAAGCTGCAAGCGCTGCGGCGGTCCGCTGCAACCACAGGAGGCCGCGTTTGCCCAAAGGGAAGATTTGCCATTAATGCCTTCACCGGCGCCCCGGCCAATATCTAAAAACTATGCCTGGAAATTGATGTTTAGCGATGCATTGGCCATTGTCGGCCTGATTTTTGCGGTACTCGGCGCGATTTTCAGCGTGGTGGGGTTTGGGTTGACCATCGGGGTGATCACCGCATTTGTCGGTATTCCATTTCTTTTCCTGGGGATGGGATTTTTCGTTATTGGTTGTATTTTGGCCTATACTCTTTACCAGGAAAAACAAAAGATTGTAAATGTGCTGATTAATGGCGAGGCGGTTCTGGGCAAGATTGTGGAAGTTGAGGAGAATCTGATGGTAACGGTGAACAACCGGCACCCCTGGAATATTTCGTACCAATTTCGTTATAATGGCACCGATTACGAAGGCAGTGTAACCACATTGCAGGTGCCTGGCGCTGGACAGCAGTCCGGGAAAGCCGCCTATATTCTGTATACACCAACCGACCCAAAGCAAAATGCACTTTATCCTCACCCGTAGAGATTGTATGAAAAGCACTCATCACGTGAGGAATAGTACGACAAGAATATTTCGCGTTCCGAGCTCCCGAAACACACGGAACACAGTTCTGTTGGAAGCTTTTTTTTTCGGGGTCTTTAAGCAATCTCTCAAAGATTTTTACGGGCTATGACGGAAAAACGATGGCTGGTGGTGATAAAGGCACCTTCAGTTTGTATTTTTTCGTGCAATGCAAGAAGTCTTTCCCGGTATGTTTGTGTATTAAACCCGGGGATCTGCCACTCGATTACTTTGAGGTAATAGACTATAGCGCCGATATCCAGAAACCGGTAGGTTGGAAAAGATTCCTGCTGCTCCAGCAAGGTGAGTCCGGCAGCTTCTAATTGACCTGCCATGCACGCCATATCCCAATCTGCATAGGGGTAGTGAATCTGCGGGGCTAAAAAGTCGTTTAGTTGGAGGTTGTCTTTACCACCAACCTGTTGGGTAATAAAGATTCCGTCCGGTTGGAGGATGCGGTGTAACTCTGCTGGAACAACTGATTCGTGGCGGTTGATGACCAGCCCGAAACTCTGATTGTCAAAGGGAAGCTGTTCTTCATTGGACAAAAATTCAACACGCACACCCAGGGGTTCCAGGCGCCGGCGCGCCACCGCCAGATTGGGTTCCCATGCTTCCGTAGCACAGGTAATGGCAGGTAATCCGGGTAGGGCTGCCAAAAATTCGCCACCGCCGGTCCCCATATCCAGTAGGGACTGTGCCCCTGGCAGGCGATCCAACACCATCTGTCGGTAGTCCCAGGGTGGTTCCTCTTCCACCAGACGATCTTTCAGATATGAAAAATCCCAGCCGGAAAAATGAGCCTGTTCGGCTTCATAAACCAGGGTTTCAAAGTTTGCTCTCATATTTTTTCTTTCATGGGGTATCGAATTGGACGCAGGGATCAAAGACAGGCGTGGGCGCAGGAGGCAGATCGATTGCCGGTACCTGGGTCTCCGAATCGTTCACAAACTGCTGGGCGGAGATATCGAAGTAGCGGGTGGCGCCATTGGCTGTGGTCAGCTCCAGGCGGGCGTCATTCTCAGCCGTGATGGTTAAGACGCCGTCCGGGTTGGGATCGGGGATGGTTGTAAAGATTTCCAGGTTTTCCATTGAGAGTACCACGATACCTTGTTCGGGGGTATCCAGCATAGCGCCGGCATAAAGCTCGACAGGTTGTTGATTAAAGCTGCCGCGCCACATATTAGCGATGATTAATCTCAGTGGATTAAGAAAATCTTCGCGTACAGTCAGAATCCCCAGTACCTGATTTGCCTTTTTATCGGGTAATTGCACCCGATTGGAACAAATATCCTGCAAGGATGGTGCGGGCTGAGCCAGAGCGTCCGCGCGCAGGTCTGCGGCTTGCTGGCGAGAATTTATTTTTTCTTCCAATGCCTGTTGAGCGTGTGGATCCTGCGTGTCTCCAATTGCGGCTTGCAGGAAAGTGATCTGGTTATTCTCACGCGCATCCGCAGCGGGGTTGTTAGAGCCGCGCTGAGCGGTAACTGCATTGGTTCCAACCAGGATAAAAGTCAGAATAAGTGCAAATGCAGCAAGTGTTATGGTGATGAGTATAGACTTACGATTAATCATACTAATTCCTTACGGCCAGTCGATATCCGTCATCCAGGGAATGGTATATTGGGCAGTTTCCGGCCAATAATTAAGCTCGTCATGAAGTTGGTGCCAGGCCTGGACCGGTGTATTATCCAGATACGAGCAGTGAGGATCGCTATTGCCGATACAAGCCTGCATCTGGGTTAATGCGCTGAGAAAATACATGCGCGTATATCCGCGGCTGACGCCCCATTTGCTTAAGTACGCCCACTGCCGGGCCAGTATTCCTTCATTATCATAAATTTCAGGAATAGGCCACACAGCGCCGGCGCGCCAGGCAGTATAATGCACATCGGACATGGTCCAATCCCAGACTAAGTCGGGGTCATCTTTGGGAGCCAGACGGGTAGGACAGCCGTCGCAGGTGCCGTAATTATAAAAAATAACGGTATCGTTGTCGAAATCATCAAATCCATCTACCCAGGCTCTGGAGACGGTAGCGTAGTTCCAGCTTAGTTCAATATCAGTAGCACCGGATACGGTAACCTGCGCGGCATAGCCTTGCTGGGCTACCCAGTTGTGCATGCTGAGTACCATCTGTGCCCAGGCTTTGCCATGATTATAGGCGCGCCCGGTAGTACAAAACCAATTCTGACCATAACAATTTTCTTCACCTATGTAATACACATAATTGGTTGTGCCAATGCCAATATCAATGGTGGAAATGCCATCACTGCAGGCCATATAGCCATTAATAAAGTTTCTGGTGTACACCATGATGTCATTGGTACTGTTCAAGTTATAGGTAGGCTCAGTTAATAATAGGGTTCCATATTGAATGCCGTCACTCCATGGTTGACCATAATCCAAAATAATTAAGCCATCCTGTGCACCGGCAACGGTTTTGGTCTGATTTCCAGCGGCGCAACCTTTGGCATAGGTGGTGGTGACGCTAAGCGGCGTCATGTACCATGAGGTTGTATAATAGGCTGGCGGGACGGCTGGCGGTTGGGTTGGTGTAGGTTCAGCCTGGGCGATAATCGGAAAGTAAGAAATATAAGGCGGCTCTGCCTGAGTGATAACCGGAAAGTAGGAAAAATAAGGCGACTCCAATTGGTTTGCCGGGGCAGCCAATACCGAATTCCACAGGAATGCAGCCAAACCTATAATTATGAATACGGTGAAGATTTGATTCTTTTTCTGCATAGTTTTGTATCAGGAGTGAGTATAGCAAAATTCTTGCCAACCGGAAAGCGCAGGTTTTGACTTATCCTTGAATTTAGTGCGTAGGATGGTTAATGTTTTGACTGGGATATATGCCGAAATGGGATCCCTTATCCGTTTCTATCCAACGGCACTACATAATACACCACACCATTTGCTAAGTTTTACTGAACGCAGGGATCAAACAATGGAGTAGGTATTGGCGGCAGATCGATTGCTTGCAATTGGGTCGCTATATCGCTCACAAACTGTTGCGCGGGGATATCGAAGTAACGGGTGTAGCCGTTGGCAGTGGTCAGTTCCAGGCGGGTGCCGTGCTCCGCGGTGATGGTTAAGGCACCATCCGGGTTGGGATCCGGGATAAATTGAAGTTGATTCAAGTCCTCAATCCAGATAATAACAGCGCCATTATTGGTTTCCTCTCCGGAGCTACCGGCATATACATGGAACCAGTAAGCGTTGAATATTCCCTGCCATTGATTGCTGGCTCTTAACATCTGGCTTGAGAATGGTCCCTGGCTGGCATCCAAAATACCCTGAATTCGTGTATTTTCTAACAAATCGGATTCTTTAGCCTGAGGGGCGCCTTCACAGTAACTTTTTGCTTTGGGAGCGGGGTTGGCGATACCAGAAGCGCGTACTGCTTCCTGATATTCCAGACCATTAATTTTCTCTTGCAAGCTTTTTTGCATATCCGGGCTGGAAACCTGCGATAATGCAGCGCTCAACGCATTCATCTGATCCGAGGTGCTGCCACCGGGAGTAGGAACAACCGGACGCCCAGCATCCACCGAATTGGGATTGCCCATTACAACCATTACCAGGAATATAACTAAAAATACAACTAACACTACTATTTTTTTCATCATGGCGGCGCAGGTACTCCATAATTTGACCAAAGAATATCGGTCATCCAACGTATGTTTTGTTGGGCAGTTTGAGGCCAGCGGTTGATTTCAGTAAATAACTGCTGCCATCCTGTTAATGGCTTGTTATCAGAGCCAGTACATCCTCCAACCTGTTGGCAGGCCTGCCATTGTGTCAGGGTTGCCGGAAATTGAATAGCCACACGGTTATTCTGTGTGCCCCAATAGCTGAGATAGGCCCATTCTTTAGCATTTTTTCCGGTAATTGAATAAATTTCAGGAACGGGATGCACTGGAGCAGCACCCCAGGCAACATAATAAGCATCTTCCATACTCCAGTTATTGGCCGGTGGGTGCCAGGTGGAGCCTACGTACGGACATGCGTCACAACTGCCAAAATTGTAGAATTTATAAACGCCCTGATCATAGTCATCAAAGCCTTCTACCCAGGACTTAGTAATGTTGGCTTTATTCCATAAGAATTCAATATCATTGCCACCGGCAACGCTTATCTGGCTGGCGTATCCCTGGCTGATTACCCAGTTATAAACATCTTTAACCATCAGAGCCCATTCTTTACCGTGATTATAGGCGCGATCAGTGGTGCAAAACCAACTGCCGGATGTGCAAACCCCATTGTAATAACTGGCATAATTACTGGTGCCGATGGCAATTTCAACAGTAGATGTATTGTCGTTTCCACTGCAATCCCAATAACCTTTGGCATATTGTTTGGCGGAATTCCCAATCTGGGTGGTGTTTGCAAAGGTGCCGCGGTAATACCAGACACCATATTCTCCGTTTTGACCCCAGGGCTGGCCGTAAGCCAGGATGATCAGGGAATCTTGTTTGCCTGGTAAAGCTAAATCTCTTTGACCTGCCAGACAACCAAAATTGTAACTATCTACATTTGTGATACTAGTCATGTAACGGGTTGTAGAAAAGACGGTCGGTGGTGCTGGTGGAATGGGTGTCGGAGTCGGTTCAGGTTTCGAGACGATCGGCAAATAAGAAAAATACGGCGGCCCTGCCTGGAATGCCGGGGCTGCCAATACCGAACTCCAGAGGAATGCAGCCAACCCCGTGATTGCAAATATGGTGAGAATTAGATTTTTTTTCTTCATAGTTTGTTTTGCAATCGAAGTATAGCAAGATTCTTGCCAGCCGAGAAGTGTATATCCAAGCTGTAATGGGGTTGTAAAGCAGCTGTATATATATCGTCACAAATAAGTGGTTGTGGGTCGTTTGTCGTACTATAATAGAAATAAGCACAGAATGTATCTGGTTAACTACCCCGATTGGAAAAGAAAAATTAACGCGCAGGTTATTGACAATTACCTTGTATTAGATTATTATCTAACTATTAGATGAATATCTAATTTGTAGTAACGGTCATACTGCCACACCCAATCAGGGTGGTTGAGCGGAGCGAAGCGAACAAATAAACCATCCACGCAGGTAAAACTGCAACTGTGTCGTCTCTCCTTGCCCTTTTTCGCTCCGCTCAACCCGGTATGACCGTTTTTGATTGCGAGGTGCAGAATGGCTCAACTCAACTGGGATTCGGGTACAGCGTATGATCTTTTCATTAGTCTGTTTGTATTACATCGACCGGACCGGTTTGGGCTGCGACCTCAATGGGCGGCAGGGGTGCGTTCGCGTTTGCCCCAACCCCAGCGTGAATTTTTGGAAGAAGCAATGGAATTTCTTCCGGTTCCGTTGAGTTGGGTAAGTAGTTTGCCCACAGAACAAAAAACGGCAATGGGCGTCATTGCGCAGTTAGAGGCCATACCTGCTGAGCTGCGTTTAAAGGCGCTTATACAACGCGCGGAGTTAAATGAGGCGGTGCTCTCAACGATTGAGCGGATTCAATCACGGGGAATAGCAAGCACTGAGGATTTGGATATATTAAAAACGCTTTTTCAGCAGCGGTTGGTGCCGGTTAAGCTCAAGGCGCTGCAAAGTTTAAGTGAAGCTATTATTAATGCGCCGCAGTTTGGTGAAAATATATTAAGTGCTTTACAGAGTTACCACCAGGTGTTTTTTGCCGAAGAGGAAGAACGCATTAAACCGTTTATTGTGGATGGATTGGCTCAGGCACAGGCATTGGCAAAAGAATTGCCTCTGGTGGAACTGATTGAAGAACTATCGCATGGTATAAAATACGAATTGGCGAATATTCAGCAGCGAGTATGGCTGGCGCCTTCTTATTGGAGTACACCACTGGTGTTTATTAACCAGCCCCGGCAGAAGGAAACCCTGATGGTTTTTGGCTGCCGCCCGGATGAGCAGAACCTGGTGCCGGGCGAATATGTTCCCGATGCACTGGTTGGCACCTTAAAAGCAATGTCAGATGCCACCCGTTTGCGGATTTTGCATTATTTAAAAGTAGCGCCCGCTACACCCAGCAGCCTGGCGCGCCTTTTGCGTTTGCGTGCACCTACGGTGGTGCACCATCTGAGTATTTTGCGCCTGGCGGGCCTGGTGCATATTCTGATCTCTGAAGAAGGAGAACGCCGCTATGCATTGCGTAAAGAATCTTTGCAGGCAGCGATGCAGCAATTAATGGTATTTTTAGAATCGTCTGAAGCAGAAACGATAGCGATGGATGGTAATTTCTCAGACGAATAAGGAGTGAGTGGTTTGGAACAATTCAAATGGCGTTGGCGGTCCCTGGTGGGAACGTATGCTGACAGGCTGCATGCATTTCATAAAAATGCGCGGCTTTATTTGTTGTACACCATTATTTTTGGGGCAGCCATGGGCGTGCGCCGGTTGATTTTTAATTTTTATGTACTCAGTCTTGGCTATGATGAAACGCTGCTGGGGACGTTAATCACCGCGCATAATATGACCGCCCTGGTAGCGGCATTCCCATTGGGATATCTGGCAGACCGCATTGGACGTAAATTCTCGATGATTTCCAGTGCGTTACTCATTGCTCTCTCCGGCGTGATTATGGTGCTCTACCCAACGGCCTGGGTGTTTGTAATAACCAATATTGTTTTTGGCCTGGGGATGAGCATTGCTTCGGTAACAATGGGACCATTCCTGATGGAAAACAGCGGCGAGAAGGAACGTACTTATTTGTTCAGTTTCAGTTCCGGTTTACAAATGGCAGCTACTTTTGTGGGTAACTGGCTGGGGGGATATTTACCCGGTTGGCTGGGTGTTCCGTTGCGGGTAGATGCTGTCAGTTCCCAGGCATATGCGGCAGCTTTAATGGCTACAGCGGTGATGTTTGCACTGGGTGTGCTGCCACTGGCTTTTTTGGGAAAACCACAAACCAGTGCTGCAGAACGTTCTTCGCTGGCTTCTATGGGTTATATTAAAGCTCATTTCGGGCAATTAGCACGCTTAACCCTGCCAATGCTGATAATTTCGATTGGCGCAGGCTTGATTATGCCGTTTATTAATGTGTTTTATCGTGATGTTTACCACCAGCCAGATCCGGCGATTGGTACTGTGTTTGCCTGGGGTTCACTGGCAATGGGTATTGGTCTGGTGATTGCCCCAGCGCTGGCGGACCGCATGGGTAAAATTCAGCTGGTGGTGATCACACAGGGACTTTCGATCCCTTTCCTTTTTCTGTTGGGGTTTTCTCCCTGGTTTGGTCTGAGTGCGGCTGCCTATTTTGTACGTCTGGCTTTGATGAATATGAGCGGACCGGTTTACCAGACCTTTGTTATGGAAGAAGTGGAACCTTCGGCACGGGCCACGGTTGCCAGCCTGGTGAGTATGGCCAATAGTTTTGGTTGGGCATTCAGCCCGTTGATCAGTGGCTGGATTCAGGTACACTATGGGTTTGGCCCCGCATTTATTGGCACAATGATTTTATATGCTGTTTCGGTGTATTTATACTGGCTCTTTTTCCTGAAAGGGCATTCCGTTTTATTGCCTTTTCGCAAGGTGCGGAGCACTCTGTAGGTTGAGAAAAACAAGTTGGACGCACTCTTGATGTAACTTTTGAGTACCTTACGCATCCAATAGTAGTAAGCAATCAACATTTTTAGGAGAGTATATGTTATGGAAATGATCGTGGACTTCCCCGGTGGCGCTCGAGTTGATGCGCATTTTGGATCTTATACCGTCAGTACGGACCAACCCCCAGCGGGTGGCGGAGAAGGATCAGCGCCAACACCATTTGCTACTTTTTTGGCTTCGTTAGGGACTTGTGCCGGTATTTATGTATTGGGTTTTTGCCGCCAACGTGGTTTGGATACAACGGGTATTAAACTGGTGCAGCGTATAAAATCCAATCCGTTCAGCGGTATGCTTTCGGATGTGGAAATTGAAATTCAAGTACCGGCAGATTTTCCCGAAAAATATTACAGCGCCCTGGTGCGTTCGGCGGAACAATGTGCTGTTAAAAAACATATGGAAAATCCGCCGCAATTTAATGTGCATACCGCGCTTGTTAATGGGTAGTATCGTTTCGGTGAATAATTAAATAACAAAACGACCGCCTGCTGCGGTCGTTTTGTTATAAATAGCGAGTCTTTAGCAAAAAACGCAAGATATGATCCTGTAAAGTTCTTGGCTCTTCCAATAGCAGAAGATGTCCACGCTGGTAAAAAGGAACTAATTCCACATTGGGGATTTGTTCTGACAAATAAACAGCAGATGCGTATGGTGTAAGCAGATCATTGGTGCCGTGGGCGATGAGTACAGTTGGTTTTAAAGTGTGGATTTGACTGCGGATATCGAATTGACTGCAAGCGCGCCAATCGGCGTACCACAGGCTTGGCCGTGTGTTTTCCAGGCTGCGTTGAAAATCCAGGCACCAATCACAATTATTTTCCGGAAGGCCTAATTTTTCTCGCAGACGCTGGAGCCCGAGCGGGGTAGTTATCTGGGATTGGAACAGTTCAATGAAATCCGGTTCTAAATTGAAACTGGCTGCACCGCTAATCGAAACCACCCCGGCGACATGTTCGGGGTAGTCCAATGCGAATTGCAGGGCAATGGCGGCCCCCATAGAATGACCAATGAAAACCGCGCGATACCAACCCGTGGCGGCTAAAAAATCGCGGATTGCCTGGCTGTAATTTGCAAGGGTGTGGCAGGCAACCCCATGCGATTTGCCGTGTCCGGGTAAATCGAGGGCCATCACCAGTTGATGATTGATCCGGCGTAAGGTGCGCGACCAGCAGGTATGGTTACTACCGGCTCCATGTAAAAGAATAATCGGAGCAGAAGGTGTCTGGGTTCCCTGAGAGATAGAATAATATAAATCGGCTGCGTAGGGCATGGGATTGCCTTATCAATAAAGGGAGAATATCAGGTTTGTTGTAATTCAAACTTGCCTTGCTGGATGCGTTCTTCTGCTGTTCTGGTGAGTGGGATATAAATCTGTACGCGGGTCCCGCGGCCGGGAACAGAGTCGATATTCAGTAATCCGTTAATTAATTGTGTTCTTTCGCGTAAGTTTACCATACCCAGACTTCCGCGCTGGTTATAATTTCCGCTGACAGCTTCAAGATCAAAGCCGACCCCATTATCCATAATTTCCAGATGGGCAATTTCGGTATCATTGCCGGAACTGCGTAAGCGCACCCAGATCAAGTCGGCCTGGGCGTGTTTGCGCGCATTGTTAACAGCTTCTTCCACCAGGTAAAATATGACAGTTTGTTTGTTAATATCCAACCGTTCTATAATGGTCTCATCAATATCCACACGAACTTTTTGATCGTATGTGGTTTGGGTTTTTTCGGCAATTGTATTGAGCGCAACCACCAACCCTTCTGATTCCAGTGCCAACGGGCGTAAAGTAAAGAGCATATGGCGGATTTCACCGGTGGTGCGGCGCGCCAGATCTTCAATGCGTTGTAATTCCTGTTCCACGTCTTGTGGTGTTAGTTCCAACATTTTACGGGCAATATTTATCCGCATCGCAATAGCTGCAACGGACTGGGTTGGTCCGTCGTGCAAATCACGGGCCAGTTTTTTGCGGGCTTCTTCCTGTGTTTCCAGGATTACTTCTTTTTCTTGTTCCAGTTGTTGGTATAGACGCGCATTTTGAATAGAAATCACTGCTTGCTGGCTGATCATTTCCAGCATTTCAACCCTTTCCGGGTTGAAAAAGGTTTCTTCCGGGTGGCCAAATAAAATCACGCCATATGTATCCAATCCGCGTGCCAGCGGTACGGTAACAGCACTTTTACAGGATTGTAAGCCGAGAATTTTGCCTAACTCCGGATCGAGAGTGGGCTGTGTGGTGATTTGTGCCTGACCGGCGTTAAGGGTGTCACGCAGGATACCTTTTTCTGCGGGGAAGGTGCGTTTCATATCGCTGGGGGTAAAGCGGCGGGCGTTTGCCACAGTAAGGTCATGGTCTGCAAACAAAAGCATAGCGCTGGTTATTTTGTCAGCTTCCTTAGTGCCCGCTATGGCCACCTGGCTGAGATCCAGTACGGAATCAAGAACCACACGATAGTTGAGGGTTGAACCGAGTGTTTCCATTAATTTATAGAACGTCTGCATGCGCAGGCGTTCCTGTTTTTGGGCGTTTTTCTCCATTTCGCGGCGGCGATTTAATTGTGCATTATAGGTGCGCCGCAGTCTGGTCATCAATTGTTTACTGCCCAAACCAAGCAATATGCCAAGGGCCAGGTTAAAGGCGCTCAATAGTCCCAATGGTATAGTATACGCCTGAAAATCAGGATACAGAACAACAGTATAAATTACCTGAAACAGGGAAAGCAAGATGGCGATTGATATACTGCCGCGCCACTCAAAATAAACGGCAGCCGAAAGCAGGTTAAGAATGCCGGCCCAGGTGAGCATGCCGGTAATTCCACCACCCAGGACAAATAACCCCAGAGTTGTTATCAGATCTACGATGGTATTGACAAAACGATGGCCTGGCAGCCGGTGATTCAACATGGCTAACATAGCCATAAAAATATTCCAGATAGCCGAAAAGATCAGGAAAGCGGTTACAGGCCATTGGAACCGTTCAATCGAAGTTAAGGCAATCGTAATACCCAACAAACTGAACCAGCGCAGTGAGATAGCCAGCCAGTCTGCCAGATATGGAAATTCAGCTTTTCTCACGCCTTAATAATACTGGATTTATTGCTTTGCTTCCAGAGCAGAATTACCAGATTTACCAAGTTTAAGGCGCGTGTAAAGAGATTGCAAGGTTACGTACTGATATTTAATTGAGTTTGAACTGAGAAACTACATTCAATAGAGTACGCGCCATATCTGCCGAGGCATTCACTGACAAGCGTTGAGCGAATCGATTGGCGTTGGTTTTTGTTTTTGAACCGTCTACGTAGTTATACCCCGTTACGGTCATTATATTTTAGGAGATACAAGATTTTTGAAAAACAAGGGTTTTTTTGAGATAAAAACAAGTGTTTTTACGGATTTTTTATCTTGTTATAAAGAGGTTATACTGTGAACAGCATAAAAACATGCTAAAGGAAGTAGCAAATGAAAATTAACCGTAAAATCGGTATTCATATTTTGTTGTTATTCGGGTTTTTATTCCCCACAGGAATTGTTAAAGCCGAGGACAGCACACCCCCCATTATCCTTGAATCGACTCCTCAAAACCCGGTTGCTGTTTTTTTGGCCGGTATTATTGGTGTAGAAACGGAAGAGATTTTAGCCTATCAGGATGCAGGTTATGGGATGGGAGAAATTGCCAAGGCCTATTATCTTTTGGAACTTGCGGCTGATCCCTTAAATGAAATTGTTTTACCCGAAGGAACTGATCTTGAGGCTTTAATGATTACGGCAGAAGAAACCGGCTGGGGTAATGTGTACAAAGGTATTGGTTTGCACCCCAGTGAACAGCGTGGTTTGGGGTGGTTGTTTAAAGAAAATGGGAAAAAGGCTGAACCGCCTGGCCAGGTAATAAAAGAAGATAAAGATAAGGAAGATAAAATAAATGCCCCGCCTGATCATGCTAATGATGATAAGGATAAGGACGACAAAGACGACAAAGATGACAAAGACGACAAAGATGACAAAGACGATAAGGACGACAAAGACGATAAGGACGACAAAGACGATGAAGATGATAAAGACAAATAACCTGACGGTTTTGAATTGAATCGAAGCGAGGCTGACACAAGTAGTTGGCCTCGCTTTTTAGTACAGGAATCAGGTACGTAGAAACCGGTAAATGGGGATTTCAGGTGAATGGTATTTTATTAAGGTATTACTAATGATTCACGGCTGGCAGCAAAAACCGGTTGGATCTGGTCGGTGATAGTACTATCCGAGAATTGAAAGTATCCCAGAAAATTGGTTTGATTCCAGATTAAGTAAACCGATACTGCAAGGGATAAGTTTGGATCATTATTAAATAAAATTTGGCCGTCCAATTGGAGAGCAGGTTGATTGGCCCAGGTAGTGGTAGTGGCTCGTTCCAGGCGGACTTGTGCTTCGGAAAGATCCAGAAGGCCGGCGCGTTCCGGAGTTGTCAGTAGACCTTCCAAATCATCGTTGCCAAATTGGGGAAGAACGCTTTCCATTTCTGCGCGCATAGCTTCGGGGATACTACCTTCCGGGAGCGGAGAAACGGTCCATAAAGCGCCGGCCCAATGATTGAGCCCTTCTTCTTTGATTTGCAGTGGGTCTTTGGAGGTAAAGACCCATCCGATCAAATTTGGTTCATTAACGATGCTATAAAACCAATTCTCCGGAATACTGAGTTGATATTTATCCAGTTTGAACCGTTCGCCCAGTGGGATGGAAGGGGTAGGCGTACTGACTGTCGTCAGTGGTGTATTCGTGCTCTCAATGGTATTCTCTACAGCGCTAGTGGCTTGTGTGGGAATAGAATTATTTGGCAGAAACTGGCATCCAGTCAACAAAATGATAATGATAGGAAAATAAAACTGTTTTTTCTTCAGCATATTTCAAGTTTACTCTAAAATAGCAGGCAAGACCCTGGTTTAAACAATTTTTTATGCAATCTTTATAGGAACATGAAAAGTATCAAACCCCGGTAAAGGTTTGATATGCTGTATCCCGTCATATTTAATATGGATAGCATAGAAATTTTACAAATAAACAGATATGATGATAATTATCATATCCGTTAATCATATGTTTACAAGGATTTTGGTTTGAATTTACGCAGAACGACCATTCTAGTGGTTTTTGCCACCTTTTTATTGCTGGCTTTGGTGCTTTCCTTAAGCCTGCAAGGTTTATTGCGTGATCATTTTCAATATGAAGAGAATCAACAAAATTTATTGAACATAGAACGGGTTCGCATAGCATTTGAAAATAATTATCTGGTGTTGAATTATCTGGTAAACGATTGGTCTAATTGGAATGACACCTATCAATTTGTTCAAAATGCAGACCCGATTTATATTCAAAATAATTTGGTCCAATCTACCTTTACAGACCTGGACGTCAATGTAATTTTAATTCTGGATCGGGATGGCTCTACGCTATACGCAGGAGCTTATGACTTTCAGGAGGATGCATTTGTACGAATTCCGCCTTCGCTATATGCGTATTTGCATAATGATGATTCGAGTTTAAATTTTAGAGAAACCCATAAAAATTTGATCATGGTTGATGGAAAACCACTGCTTTTGGTTTCCAGTCCCATTCTGACTTCTGACGGGGAAGGGCCGGCGCGGGGAGCACTTTTTATGGGGCGTTACTTTGGCCAGAAAGAATTGCAACTCCTGGCTGAGCAGGTGCAGTTGCCGGTTGAAGCGGCCAATTTTTCAGAAGTGAAACTGGGAAGTGATTTTGAACAAGCTAAGCGTTTTTTTGAGGCAAATGAAGAATCTGTTTTTTCACTGCCGCTTACAGAAACCTCCCTGGCTGGTTATTTGTTATTGCGGGATGTGACCCAAACCCCCGCACTGATTTTGCGAATTGAGCAGGCCAGAACACTGGCGCGTAATGCGACTTTAGTGATGCGTTATCTGGTGATATCACAGGTAATTACATCGCTGTTATTTGCCATTATTTTCTTTGTATTAATCGAGCGTACTGTTTTGTCACGGGTTTTGCGATTAAGTCGGGAGGTTCAGGATATTGCTGCGCATCCCCAAAATACCATCAGAGTGACCGAGAACAATCAGGATGAGCTGGGAACATTGAGCAATCACATTAATCTGATGTTGATAGCGCTTGAGAATACCCGCGAGGAACTAAATAACCGTTATGAAGAAGTTCAGACCAGCCGGGAGCGTTTACAGGAATTGTCACACAAATTGCTTCAGGTACACGAAGAGGAACGCCGCTGGTTGGCGCGTGAGCTGCATGACGAAATTGGCCAATATTTAACCGCTTTGAAACTGCGTCTGGATCAGAACAATTTAGTAGTGACCGATGGTGTGCCGCAATTACAACAGGCTCAAACTTTGGTAAATGAGTTGATACACAAAGTGCGCCAGATATCTTTGGATTTACGCCCAAGCATTCTGGACGATTTAGGGCTGCTTCCGGCATTGGAATGGTATCTGGATCGTTATAGGCAGCAAACCGCCATTCAGGTACAATTTACTCATCAGGGATTGGCCCGGCAGCGCTTCTCACCGGAAACTGAGCTTACCGTTTTTCGAGTTATTCAGGAATCATTAACCAATGTTGCCAGGCATGCCAAAACCGATTTTGCAATGGTAACGGTAGAAGCTCGCGGTCAGGTGCTCGAATTTTCCATTGAAGACTGTGGATTGGGTTTTGATGTATCTGAAAAGACGTTTAATAGCAATGGTTTGGTGGGTATGACGGAGCGAGTGGTTTTGTTGCAAGGTAAATTGATAATTGATTCAAAACCGGGCAAGGGAACCCGGATTGCGGTAAAATTACCTTTGGATTTGGAGAAATGAGTATGACGATTCGAATTGTTTTGGCTGATGATCACAATATTGTTCGCGAGGGGTTTCGACTGGTATTGGAAGCACAACCTGATTTTCAGGTCGTAGGTGAAGCCAGCGCAGGCATTGAAGCTATTCGCATGGTTGAAATGCTCAGACCGGATGTGCTGGTGTTGGATCTGATGATGCCGGGAATCAATGGTATGGAGGTGATCCGTCAGGTACGCGCCCTCACCAAAGTGGTAATCTTATCCATGCATAATAACGAAGCGTATGTGTTGGAATCGTTACGCAATGGCGCGCATGGTTATGTACTGAAAGACGCTACAACCAAAGAATTAATCCAGGCGGTAATAGCGGCTTCACAGGGACAACGCTATCTAAGCGCACCCTTTGCTGAACGGGCGATCGAAGTTTATTCTCGTCTCACGGACAATCTGGAGACTGATCCCCTGAATTTGATCACCAACCGCGAACGTGAGGTTATGATTCTGGTGGCACAGGGAAACAGCAGCCCTCAAATTGGAGAAATGCTTGGCATCAGTCCGCGTACTGTGGAAGTACATCGGGCTAACCTGATGCGCAAACTGAACTTTCGCTCACAGACTGATCTGATCCGCTTTGCGATTAAGCATGGTTTGCTGACAATAACTGAATAACACCTTATCAGGCAGACTTACTTCTTTCGATACGGGGCATCCGAATCAGAATTTAGTTTTCATACGAATACTCACATAGTGCAAAAAAATATCCTGGTTACACAGGATTTTTTTATAGCCAACGTGGACCCAGACTAGCAATTGAAAAACCAATATGGAAAAAAATCTTACCAAATAATCGTCAAAAGCAAGTGGATCATTGCGTGAAGGAAGCCGGAGGAAAATCTTCGATTTGAGGAACACAAACCAGGCAAGAGACCGTGAGGTTTTGGCAAGTTGTCAAGATATAACAAAGCGATAATTTTTTAAGGAAAAAATAACCTGCAAAATGACCGGCTTATGCTAGAATGCCATTATAGGAACAACCTATCCTGATGGAGATGGAACGAATGGGCGCGATGTTAGAAACCGTAAAAGTTTTTTTCTACAACGATGAATGGTTTTATGTAGAGATGGAAAGCCGCCCGGTTTTGCGGATGAACCACTGGGGAGCTAATGGGCGTTTTTCCTGCCAGGCGGAAATTAATGAAGAACAGCAAATATTTTACTTTTACAGTTATTTCCCGGTAAATGTACCGGCTGAAAAGCGCACAGAAATGGCCGAGTTTATTACCCGGGCCAATTATGGGATGCGGGTAGGTAACTTTGAAATGGATTTTGTGGATGGTGAGGTGCGCTTTAAAACCAGTGTGGATGTAGAGAACGATGAACTCACCCGGGCTTTGATTTCCAATCATGTGTATACCAATGTGTGGACCATGGATCGTTATTTGCCTGGTTTGTTTGCGATGGTTTACAGCGATAAAACCCCTTTGGAAGCAATCGAAATGATTGAGGAGTGAAAAAGTCTGTTAAAATAACCAGAGAAATTTACCAAATGGCATTCGAAGATTTGTTTCATAACTGAAAGGATCCACCAAATGCGTGGCAGGGAGGTACTATGATGAAAGAGCGTGCAATTTTGGGGGCGGTGAGGGAGTATCGTTTTCAAAACAGTGAATTATGGGTGGATTGCGGTGATCCACACATGCGGGTTACATTTTTAAAACCGGAATTGGTGCGGGTTCGGATTGTGCCAGGCGGTGATTTTGCTCCACGAAATTCCTGGGATGCGGCATTACCTGATAAATATTTTAAAGTAGTTCCTTTAGAATTACAGCAGACTCAGCATGCCCTTTTTTTGCATAGTAATGCATTTACCGTGCGTGTGGATAAGGATACCGCCCTGGTTGAGATGTTAACGCCGGATGGTAAAAGTTTTTTTGCTGATTCGGTTTCACCGGTGTGGGAAGTTGAAAGCTTTCATTTTACAAAGCGGATTGAAGCAGGGGAAGCTTATTTTGGATTTGGCGAACGAGGCGGCCGGATGGAGAAGCAGGGACAGACCATGACCAACTGGGCAACTGATCCGGGTATACCGCATGGCGCTTTTGTTGACCCAATGTATATGGCCGTACCGGTGTATCTGGTGGTGCGTCCGGATGCGTGTTATGGCGTATATGTAAACAGTACCCGCAGGAGCAGCTTTGATCTGAGCCATCCGGGGGAACTGCGTTTTGAAGCGCAGGGAGATGAACTGGATGTGTATATCGCCTATGGGCCGCAGCCATTGGATGTATTGGCTCATATCAGCGAACTGCTGGGGCGGATGCCTTTGCCTCCCAAATGGGCGTTGGGGTATCACCAGAGCCGTTGGAGTTATGGCAGTGAAACCGATGTGCGCCAGATTGCGGCCACCTTGCGAGAAAAACAAATTCCTTGTGATGTAATCCACCTGGACATCGATTATATGGATGGTTACCGGGTATTTACCTGGGATGCAGAGCGTTTTCCGAACCCGCAACAGTTGATAGCAGATTTAAAAGAACAGGGCTACCGCGTGGCTACAATTATTGATCCGGGTGTTAAGGTGGATGCGCGATACCCGGTTTATCGGGATGGACAGATGAAGAACATGTTCATCCATAATAGCAAAGGCAAATTGGCCACTGGCTATGTCTGGCCGGATGAATCGGTTTTTCCGGATTTCAGCCGGGCTGATGTACGCGAATGGTGGGGCAACTGGCAGGATCAATTGCTGGCGGCAGGTGTTAGCGGCATCTGGAATGATATGAATGAACCAGCCTTATTTGAAAAACCGTTCAGTCAGGGCAGCGGCCTGGGCATAACCTTGCCCCTGGATGCGCCACAGGGTTCGGAAAGTGAAAAGACCACGCATGCGGTGATCCACAATTTGTATGGTTCTTTGATGGCACAGGCTTCCTATGAGGGCGCCAGGGTGCTGCGTCCCAATGAGCGTACTTTTCATCTATGTCGTTCCGGGTTTGCCGGCATTCAACGCTGGACAACTTCCTGGATGGGGGATAATGGTTCCTGCTGGGAACATCTGGAGATGTCGATGGGGCAGCTGCTTAATATGGGCGCTTCGGCCATACCGTTTGTGGGTGTGGATATTGGCGGTTTCTTTGGTAACGCCACTCCGGAATTATTTGCCCGTTGGATGCAGATTGGTTCCTTATATCCCTTCAGCCGCGGGCATTCCTGCGCAGGTACCGATTTGCACGAACCCTGGGTATTTGGAGAAGAAGTAGAAGCGATTAGCCGTGAATACCTCACGTTGCGTTACCGCTTATTGCCGTATTTCTACTCGGTATTTCAGCGTGCCGCAGAACGGGGTTACCCGATTTGGCGTGCCCTCTATATGCATTATCCGAATGATCCGCAAACTTATCATATTTCAGATCAGGTGTTAATCGGCCGTTACCTGATGGCTGCGCCGATTTTGCATCCCGGTCAACGTGCGCGCCAGGTATATTTGCCGCAAGGCACCTGGTATGACTGGTGGGAAGGAACCCGATACGAAGGGGGGCGCTATATCCTGGCAGATGCGCCGTTGGAACGGATGCCTTTGTTTGTGCGCGCCGGCGCTATTCTCCCGTTGGGACCGGAAATGCAATTCAGCGGCGAAAAAGCACTGGACCCGTTAACCCTGCACCTGTTCCCTGGTGAAGACGGCATGTTCACCCTGTATGAGGATGATGGGATCAGTATGGAATACCAGCAAGGTCTTTTCAGTAAGACACGCTGCCATCTCAGCAGCGATGAGAAACAGGCGACACTGACCATTGACGCACGCAGCGGCACCTTTGCAGTTGCCGAACGGCAAATCCATGTGGTATTGCGTGATGGACGCCAATATCAGCAGAAAACCTTTACAGACAACGGTGAAATGAGAACCATTCAATTCGATCGAGAATAAGGAGATTTGCATGCCCAATTCATTTGCAACCCCGCAATGGGTACATCATGCAATCTTTTACCAGATTTTCCCCGATCGCTTTGCCCAGTCCAAACGGGTATTAAAACCAACCCATCTGGAAAGCTGGAGCAGCGCCCCCACGCCGTATGGGTATAAGGGCGGCGATTTGTTGGGTGTGGCAGAACACCTTGATTACCTGCAGGATCTGGGGATTACCGCCTTGTATTTAAACCCAATCTTTCAGTCTGCCTGTAACCACCGTTACCATACGTATGATTATCTGAGAGTTGACCCCATGCTGGGCGGCGATGCGGCCTTTCGGGAATTGTTGAAGGCTGCTCACCAACGCGGTATTCGGGTGGTGCTGGATGGTGTGTTTAACCATGCCAGCCGTGGTTTTTTTCAATTCAACGATATTCTTGAAAATGGGGCCTCTTCAGCCTACCTGGATTGGTTTGATGTGCGTGATTACCCGCTGAATGCCTATTGGGGTAAACCAAACTACCGCTGCTGGGTTAATCTGGCGGCATTGCCGGAATTCAATCATCAGAATCCAAAGGTGCGGGAATATATTTTCTCCGTGGCACGCTACTGGCTGGATCAGGGTATGGATGGTTGGCGGCTGGATGTGCCGTTTTGTATTGATGATGATTCATTCTGGCAGGAATTTCGCCAGGTGGTTAAACAGGCTAATCCTGAGGCATATATCACCGGGGAAATTCCTATGAATGCCGCGCGTTGGTTGGCCGGCGATCAATTTGACGGTGTGATGAATTATATGCTCACTTATGCGATCTGGCTGTATTTTGGCGGACGGGATGCCGACCAGGCTATGTTTGGTCATTGGCTGAACCATGCGCCGGGCATGGGTATTCTGGATGCGCAGCAGTTTGCCGCACACGCCCAGGGATTGTTATCTGCCTATCCATTACCGGCTGTTTTGGCGCAAATGAATCTGTTGGACAGCCACGACACCGCGCGCTTTTTGAGCATTGTGCGCGGCCGTAAAGATTTACTGAAATTGGCTGTGTTATTCCTGATGACTTATCCGGGCGCACCAACGATCTATTATGGGGATGAGATCGGCCTGGATGGTGGCAATGATCCGGATTGCCGGAAAGCTTTTCCCTGGGATAGCGGGCAATGGGATCAGGAATTGTTTGATTTTTATCGGAATGTGATTAACTTGCGCAAGTCTCACCCGGTTTTATGCAATGGGGCTTTTCAGTTTTTAAAGGCAGAAAATGATTTACTGGCCTTTTTACGCCATGATGACCAGGAAGAAGTATTGGTGCTGATCAATCGCTCTGAACGAACGGTGCATGTGGAACTTCCCCTGCCGGGATTTGCAGACGGTACCGTGTTAAAAGCGAGGTTAGGGATGGGAGAAGGACTGGTCCGGAACGGCATGCTTTGCAGGCTGGTTCTGGCGCCTTTGAGTGGCATAGTGCTTTCCTGATATATTTCAGGAACAAACTCATCAATATTGAGGATATAGGCAGGTTGACCGGTTTGATGAAACAGGTTAACCTGATATTAAAGCATAATAAATCTTGTGGAGGTAAAGACTATGAGCAAATCTTTAGAAGGATTAAAATCTGCATTTGCGGGGGAATCTCAGGCTAATCGTAAATATCTGGCATTCGCTGAAGCAGCGGATAAAGAAGGGTATCCTCAGGTAGCGCGGCTTTTCCGGGCGGCAGCACATGCCGAAACCGTACATGCCATTACTCATCTTAAAACGATGGGCGGAGTAAAAACCACCCTGGAAAATTTGCGGGAGGCTATAGAAGGCGAAAACTATGAAGTAACCAATATGTACCCTGAATTTATTGGTTATGCAGAATCGGAAGACGACAAAAAAGCATTATCCAGCTTTAAAAAAGCGTTTGAAGTTGAGAAGGTGCATGAAGAGCTTTATCATCAAATGTTGGATTTACTGGCGGCCGGCCACGCCAATGAAGAAGAATATGAGTACTATGTATGCCCGGTATGCGGATATACCCATGCGCGAACCGCACCGGAAAAATGCCCGGTGTGCGGGGTGCCTGCCGAGCGCTTTGAAAAAATTCAATAATTTAATACATAGATCGCTACACGGCTCCCCGTCATTTTTTGGCGGGGAGTTTTTTTCCTTATACAAACATTCAACAAAGAAAATGAATTAATTTATACTCCATCAGACAAACGATTGGAGAAAAATAAATGACAACGATGCAAGGGCAAACAGTATTGATAACCGGCGCAACCGCAGGGATTGGAAAAGTAACAGCGATTGAGCTGGCAAAAATGGGGGCAGCAGTAGTGCTGGTCGGCAGGGATGCCCATAAGGTAGAAAACACTGTGGCAGAAATTCGCACATTGCCCGGCGTGGACCAGCCGGTTGATGGCCTGGTGGCCAATCTGGCCTCGCTGGCCGAGGTGCGTGCATTGGCGGATACAGTTAAAGCCCGTTACGATCACCTAAACGTCTTAATCAATAATGCCGGAGCTGTGTTTATGCAGCGCCAGACCAGCCCGGATGGTTTTGAAATGACCTTTGCTTTAAATCATCTGAGTTATTTCTATCTGACATTATTACTGCTCGATTTGCTTAAGAATAACGCTGCGGCACGGGTGATTTCTGTATCTTCCGGGGCGCATATTGGTGCCTCGTTAAACTTTGATGATATACAAAACGAACGCAAGTACACCAGTTTTAAGGCTTACGGTCAATCGAAACTGATGAATATTTATTTCACACGGGAACTGGCTCGCCGTCTGGAGGGTAGTGGTATAACAGCCAACTGTTTGCATCCGGGTTTTGTAGCAACCAACTTTGGCCGCAGTAATGGTGGTATTTTTAATGGGCTGTTTCGTATGACACATCTGGCTGCCATATCTCCTGAAGAAGGCGCCAAAACATCCATTTACCTGGCATCTTCGCCCGATGTCGCAAGGGTCAATGGCGAATATTTTTATCGGTCCCAAGTGACCAAAGCCTCTATTCAGGCTTATGATGATCTTGCGGCCAAACGATTATGGGATATCAGCCTGAAATTGATTAATGATCCGGAGATCGAAAAGGTGTAGATTATCCGGGTTTGGTTTTCTCAGTCGGGGAGGGTGTCTGGGTATGGCCTGGAAATTCGAAGCGTATTTTCTTGCCGGCTTCAGCGCGGTGTAAATAATTGGTTAATGCGGTCCCATTTTGTGCTTCACTGGCCGGTGAATCCGGTTTGGGCCAATGCATGGCATCGTAGAGTTCAAAGCGGTAGAGATCATAAGCAGCACGCAAGAGTTCACCATACGCACCGGCGGATTGTAAAATTGCCTGGTAAAAGATCACCACCAAACCAATCGAGAGCAGCGCCGACCATGGATTCCAAAAACTCCAGAATACGAACAACAATGCCCAGCCAAGGGTCTGGACAGCCTTATCCAGGCTTTGACGGGCGCGGGCTATCTCTTTTTGGGCGGATTCGGGCAGCAGTAACCATAGCCTGGGCCAGGTGATATTGATTTCCAACCCATAATGACTGCCGGAGTATTCTTCTGCGGCACGCAGTAAATTACCCAGGCGTGTGGGCATACGCCAGCTTTCATTTACCGGGTAATTTGCCAGTTCAGCATCCAGCCGGGCATATTCGGCTAATTGTGCTGCGGTAATCTCGTGGTTTGCTTTTTGTTTGGCAAGCCAGCTCCAGCGTTCCTCTTTCAGGCCGATACGCTGATTTTTGGTGCGGATACGGTTTTGCGCGATAGACGCCAATGGTCCGCGCCAATACCCTTCCAGAAAGCGCAGCAGCGGCATGGTAAACTGATCCATCAACGCAGACGAGATTGCGATCAAAATAATTCCGCCTGCCAGTGCAGCAATGCTTTGCGCACTGTTCCAGGTTGAAAGTAAGTCGATTAATGGCGCCCAGCCATTCCATAAACAGAACATCAACAGCCCTCCACTCCAAAAAGTGAGCGGAAGGGTAAACAACCGCGTTTGCCATTCAACGGCCAGATTTTCGGCAAATTTATCCCAGAATTTGGTGATCATGGTTTCTCCAATGGCGGGGCGGTTTCAACAGGAATCAGGTCGACATGATGATGCGGACAAACTATTTTTTGGCGGGCATTGCGGCGGTAGCGCTGGTAATGCTGCGGATCAATGGGACAGACCATTAAATTGCCGGGTTCAATATCAAATAAATCGCCGGCGATGGAAATATACCCGGTACTGGTTGGTTTTTCATACCAGCTTACAGAACGATCAAGGATTTCACTGAAAAGCCCTCGTATTTGCGGGTATTCTTCAATCCGTTCCACGGCTTTTTGAACAGATTGACTGCGATTTTTGGGCTGTTTGGCTCGGCTGAGATGCTGCGCCAGGCTGGCATTCAGCCGGCGAGCTTCTTCGGGTTGTAGTGTGGTGGGGATATCCTCCCGCAACTGTTGGATCACTTCGATTAACTGTTGATCACGACGGGGATCAGTTTTTTTAACATCGTTTTTGGGGGATGATTCAGTCATCGCAGTCCTTTCCGGGGGTTAAAAAAACCGGTGCCAATTGTGCACCGGTAAATTTTCTGTAAGCTGAACGCTCTACCACCAGACACGGAACCAGGTAGAAGCTTTTACTGCGTCTCCGCCGTTAGTTACCTGAGCTTCGATATAAACCACATCTTTGGGAGCGAGATCGCCGACCATCAGTTCCAATGTAGAAATCCCATACTGATTGGTTTCTGGCAGGCGGAAGAAGTTCTGGTTTCCATTGGGGAGGGTAATGGTGATTGTCACCAGTGCGCCGGGCATTGGCTGCTGGTATTGATCATACACTACTACAAACAATTCCTGCTGGCTGTTGGGCGCAACGATGGCACGCTCAACAAAGACATTTACCTGCGGTGTACGCACCAAACCAATAATGGCGGATGGGTCTGATTTGGTATAGCGTGGATCGCCTACAAATTCATCGAAGTAAATTTTTCCAAAATCGGCCACAACCACACGGTAACCGGGAGCCTTTTCGGGATGCCATTCCAAAACAGCATTTTCAAAATATTGTACCAGATAGCCGGCCTCATTAATTTCCGTGTTGGATACAGGCAAACCTAAAAATTCTTCGCCGTTTTGGGTCTGGTAAAATTGCCAGAAGGCGAAACAGACTTTGTTGCTATTTGTAAAAGTGTGGCAGACTGCATTATCTGCATTGAGATCTGCCTGGGCATATTTGCCGGATTCGTACAGCAATTCACCCAGAGGTGCTGAAGTAACGACTGTGCCGTTCTGGGTTAATTCCAGATCGAAACGGGCTTTTTGGAAGTATTGAACTCTGGTATTGGTGATCGGGTCAGTAAATTCAACGGTGATGGGGTAACCAAAAATCTCCAGCGGATCTTCAGCGCTATTGTAATAGGCCAAGAACTCACCCGAAACCAAAAAAGCCGGGTCACCGATATATTCCTGGTTCACCGATTGGGCATGGCTCGTACCCGTCATAACAGGGAAACAAACCAATACGATCATTAAGAAGAAAAGACGGCGTAGCCCACTCATAATAATGTATTATACAGGATGCTGAATCGGAAAACAACTGTTTTATTGCACCAATTTGCTATTTCTGTCATTATTTTTACCCTGTTGGTCTTGTTTTTATAAAAAAGGTATGCTATTGGGGGTTATAAGTTCCAATAACAAGACAATTTGATTAAAATATTTTGCCTCCGGTTATCTTCTGGAGGCAAAATTTAATAAGCAGAGCAGATTACAGTTTAAACTGCCGGACGACCTTGCGCAGATCCTCAGCCAGATCGGCCAGAGATTGGGCAGCCGCGGAGACTT
>PHBZ01000039.1 GCA_002840755.1 Chloroflexi bacterium HGW-Chloroflexi-10
ACCGTGATGCAGCGATCGCCTGGTTGACCGTAGCCGGATCGAAAGAAGGACAGGATGCCTTCAACCCGGTGAAAGGTTCTATCCCGGCTCGCAGTGATGGCGATAAGAGTCTCTACGATGTTTATTTGCAATCTGCCATGGATGACTGGGCGACCGATACAGTAGTCGGTTCACTGGCACATGGTGTGGTTGCCAATGACTCCTGGAAGAGTGAAATAGATACCGCTATGGGTTTGTTCCTGGTTGACCTGGATGTTGAAGGTTATCAGAGTGCCCTGGTTAGTGCCTGTGAAACTTCCGGCCCCTGTAAATAAATGATATAACTTTATCCTGCCAGGGAAACCCTGGCAGGATAACATTTTCTGTTTTGTGAATGCCGCCAGGACGAATATTCAGGTATTATTATTTTTTTTCAAAGGATGAGCTGATGCGAATTAAACGAGAAACTGTGCTATCGATAGCACTTGTAACCCCTTCCATCCTGGCAATTGCAGTTTTTGTTTATGGATTTATTGGATGGACTGCGCGGGTCTCTTTAAGCCAGTGGAAAGGTTTATTACCCGATTACACCTGGGCAGGTTTAGAAAACTACAAATTCCTGTTTTCTGATCCGCGTTTCCATATTGATATTCGCAATACGTTGACATTTACGGTTATCTTTGTAGCAGGTTGTTTGCTGCTTGGCCTGGCGCTGGCAATACTATTGGATCAGAATATTAAAGGTGAAGGTATTTTTCGAAGTTTATACCTTTTCCCAATGGCGATTTCATTCATTGTGACCGGTGTTGTCTGGAGATGGTTAATGAACCCTGCTACCGGGACACGCATAAGCGGGTTAAACCTTCTGTTTAACAACCTGGGTTTGGATTTTTTAATCAGCAAATGGCACACAACCCCACAGTGGGGGATAGCATTTATAGCCATTCCTGCTATCTGGCAGATGTCCGGTTATACGATGGCGCTTTATCTGGGAGGTTTGCGAGCGATTCCGGTGGAATTGCGTGAAGCAGCTCAGGTAGATGGCGCGAATGAGATTCAAATTTATCGGCATATCATTCTGCCTTTATTGAAACCCATAACACTCAGTGCGATGATCATTTTGGGTCACATTTCCCTTAAGGTTTTCGATTTGATTGTTGCAGTTGCGGGAAAACAACTGCCTCTGGATGTCCCGGCGATTTATATGTGGCAAGTAACCTTTGATGGTTACTTCTTTGGCCGCGGAGCAGCAATCGGTATTCTGTTGTTGTTAAGTGTAGCGGTTTTGATTATTCCATATTTGATCTATACCCTGCGCACGGAGGCAGAATTATGAACCGCTTAAAACAGTCCCGCTGGTATTTATATATTCCCTTGATATTGATGTGCTTTTTTTATCTGGTTCCCATGTACATAATGCTGGTCACCGGCTTTAAAGGTTTTGATGAGGTCAGCCTGAAAACAATGTGGGATTTGCCAAAGGCAATTCGGCTTGATAATTTTACCGAAGCTTTTCAGAAATTATCACCTTATTTGGTGAATAGTTTTAACATGGTCTTTCCGGCTGCGATTATTTCTTCAATTCTGGGTTCATTAAATGGATATGTTTTGGCAAAATGGAGATTTAAAGGCTCCAATATAATCTTCCCTTTGATTTTGTTTGGTATGTTCATTCCGTATCAAAGTATCCTGATTCCGCTGGTGGAATTTATGAACAAGATTAATATGTATGGTGGATTGCCGGGATTGGTACTGGCACATGTTATATACGGTATTCCAATTACAACATTGACATTCCGCAATTATTACGCCAGCATTCCCACCGAATTGATTGAGGCCTCACGGATGGATGGCTGCGGATTACTATCTTCTTACTGGTATATCCTGCTGCCAATTTCAGCGCCTGCTTTTGTGGTGGTAATTATCTGGCAGTTTACTTCTGCCTGGAATGATTTTTTGTTTGCGGTGGTTCTCACCAGTCCATCGAATTGGCCGATCACCGTAGCATTAAACAATATGGCAGGTAGCCAGATTATTGCATGGAATGTTCAAATGGCCGGATCTTTCCTGGCTGCAATGCCAACCCTGCTGATATACATATTTCTGGGTCGTTATTTCTTGCGCGGCCTGATGGCGGGAGCCCTCAAAGGCTAAATAATTTTTTTCTTTCTCTTCCTTAAACAAAACACTCCATGGTTTTTCCATGGAGTGTTTTGTTTTTTGGTCCTTTTCTCATATTGGGTGAAAAAAATTAATAGAAAACAAACATCCAACTGGTACTATAATGATGAAATGAATTTTAGTTGGAGAATATAACATGGCAAACAGCAACAAGGAAAAATACTATTCCGCAAATGAGAGTGGGAGATCAACCCATACGCTTTTGGACGAATTGGACGCATTATTGGGAAGGTTGGAAGGCTATAACCCCGAACTGGCAAAATCGATATTGGCCTGTTTTGGAGATTTGACTTTGGCTTACCAGTCAATGCAGCTTGATTCTCAAGAATCTCACTCTATACAGACACAGTATGAATACATGGAAAAGAGAATCCATGGGCTGAGTTTTCAAATTGTAAAGGCAGCCGGGGGACCCGAAAAATATAAAGCCTTGCGCCTGGAAGATAAGCACTCGCCAGCGGATGCGTGGTGGTGGAATTTGGACGAATTAAACCGCCAGAAGAATGCCCGATCTCTTAAAAGGAGTGCCATAATCAGTGGGATTGTCATTGGTGTAATCAGTGTTTTAGCAATTGTTTACCAGGTATTCCTCGCTCCGCCTCCTGAAGTCCGGGCGCGGTTACAGCATGAAAATCAGGCCAGCGTCTATATTGAAACCAAGGATTATGCCGGAGCTTTAAATGAAGTGGAACAAGCGCTATCTTATGACCCTCAAAATTATTCGCTTCTGATTCAAAAAGGGGTTTTGGAATTAGTTCTCGGAGATAAAGAATCCGCCAATAGTTCATTTGACACAGCAACAAGTGTAGACCCGGATAAAGAGCGCTATTATTTGGAGCGCGCATATAATGAAGTAATTTTGGGGATGAATGAGGAAATGATGGCGGATGCACAAGCTCTGCTGGCCATTAACCCACAATCACCCGAGGCATATATGTTAATCGGCCAATCTTATGAGCAACAAGGTGATATCAACGCTGCTTTAGAAGAGTATGGTAAAGCCTCTGAATTGGCAGAAGAACAACAAAAGACCGAGTTAATTGCTACAGTGCGGATGCGAATGGCAATGTTAATGCAAATGGCAGAAATGCCTACCATGGAGCCGTAATTAAAAAACAGGCTGTCCCTCTCTGGGACAGCCTGTTTTTAAGGTGTATTATGGAGTTACAGTGGGTGTTGGGTTGGCAGTGTAGCTGTCTTTATTGAAATTCAGGATTTTTTCCACCGTACTTTGTGAAAGTTTAACGATATAGGCGGACAATGATGATTGCGCATAGTAGTTTACAGCGCTTTCATCCTGGCTTCCGATAAACAATGTAGCATTTTTCGCTGCACCTGTATCATCTAGATAATCGATTTCCAATGAAGCAGTTGCAGAATCTAATCCGTAAGCTGCATTATTTTCAGTTCCCACAGGTTCAACCATGCGGACAGTGGCAAAAGCAGAAAGTAATGAAGCCCATTTTGTGTCATCCAGTTGTTCATCATCGCCTAACTGTCCGCTGTTCCAGACGCCATTTGTATCCAATGCAAAGTTATAGCTGCCATTCGGATTGGTGATTTTAATGGATTGAATTTTTTCTGTTGCAATTTGCCAATAGGTAGTTTCTATCCAATTACTGGCCGTGGCAGGGAACTGACTGGTGGTGAGTGCGTTGGTTAAATACGCGGTATCACTGCTGCCTGCGCGGATATGCACACCGCCAGGTGCCGGTGAAGATCCCAGATAAACGATAATTTCCTTACCGTTTGCCAGCAGATTGATTTTTCTTTGGTAACTATTTTCTGATACTTCCAAGCGTTGGTGGCTTGATGAAGTTTGCGTTACCGGACGGGTATCCCGAACAGAGGCTAGTTTTTCCAATACATCATTAATGGTTGTGCTGGTTGCCGGATAATTCCCGGCGTTTGGTAATACCCACTCAGTACCTATTTTTTCGAGGGTGATTTGATTGCTATTGTTGTCTTCAATGATGATACGGCTGACCGAGGTTGGCTCAAAATCACCCAGTAAAGGATTATTCGTTGCACCAGCCGGCTGACTGGTGATAAAAACCAGAACAACCAGCAGTATTTGTGCCGCCAGTATTCCGGTGAGAATTTTTTGAAATTTCGTCATATTTACCTCCAGAATTACGCCAATGGAACACTTTGGACAATTGGCAAGGGTTTGTTGTTTTTTCGACGGGAACGCCAGAATCCATAAACCCCGATGAGTGCAATAAATTCCACAATATAGGTGCTTATTTCCCATGTCGTACGTTGTTGATCATCCAGTGGAATCAAGACCCGGCTGGAAGTGCCGCGGGAACGGATTGAGAGGAGATCCAGGTCTTCCATGGACCAATCGACAGCGTTTTGCATGAGTTGTATGTTATTGGTGTAATAGTCCTGAGATAGGTTTGCGGATAGTTGCAGTGGAAAATCATCGATGAAAGCAGCGCTGGCAAAAACGACCAGGCGGGCACTCTCTGAGGATTGTTCAATAACGCTGGATGTTACCGGTTTTGTTTCAGTTATTGTTCCGGTTGAGGGGTCGGTTATTGATACTTGAGGCGCCGCTTTTCCTGCAAAGAAACTGGTAAATGTGCCCTGGGTAGTAACCGCGAGCGGAAGGGATTTTAAATCGGTTCCAACTGCAAATCCGGTTTCGGGGTAAGTTTCAAAATCGGGTTGAATATTGGTATCGGTGACCAACCAGGATTGCTCACTGGATTGCATCAGCACCTGGGTGTCCCGCGAACCGGTAATACTTTCATCCAATACGATGGGAGAAGGCCAGTTCAAACTGACAGTGGGTAAATTGGCAACAATCATATTGGTTGTGTCCATTTTGTTGGGACGGACATCCACAAAAAATGGATATTGAACAGCCTGAATCTCCTGAACTTGCGTGCCACCTAAATCACGGGTTACCAGTACAGGGAAGGCGGCGTTTTGATTATCCATTACCAATTGGCTGCCAATCTGAATTCCGTAGGATTGCAGCAACGTTTCCAGTCCCGTGGTAACAGGCGTCATGGTTAAAAATCCACCGAGAGGGTCAACATCCAGTTTGTAGGGGCTGACTGCCAGGATGAGCGAACCGCCGCGCATTAAATATTGATCCAGCGCGAAGATCTCGGTTTCGGTGAGGTTTTGAGGCGCGATTATTATTAAAGAATCGATTGTATCGGATACCCTGCCGCTGCTCAAATCAACAGATTGAACTTCATAATCCTGTTGGATCTGGTTAATAACGGTGTTGTAGCTTGAGATAGGTTCCTGCGTTTGCCCAAACATATCCTGGGTGGGTGTTTGTGGAGGAGTCCACACTCCAACGACTTTTAAGAAACCACTGGAAGTTCTTTTTAATGCTGACTCAATCGTAGCGCGAATTTCTGCTTCGTTGGCTTCAGCCGGTGGGTAAAGAACCTGGGTATTTTCTCCATTTTTAAGCAGTAAATGGAAAAAATATGAGTCCTGGGAGAATAGTGAAACCGGGAATGGTTCAACGGCATACTGTTCAATCAACTCTTGACGGGAAATTGCTGCACCCTGAATATCCGGATCAACTACCTGATAAATCAATTTGCCGCTGGATTTTTGTTGTATATCATTTGCCACCTGATTGATAAGGTTGGCTATCTCAACTTCATACTCCGGAAGAAAAGACTGCGAGACCAGCAGTGTCAATTCAACCGCATTTTCCATAGAAGCAAGGACGGAGTCAACACTTTGAAATCCGTAGACGACTTTCTTGATAGCCGCAGTGAGGCTGTATTCCAGGTTTTTGAGTTTTACATCAACGGAAGTCGATGTTTGGGAAACATCAATTAAATCCTGTAAATTCAAAACAATCGATTGATCACCATAACGGACCAGAATAGAAAAATAAGCATTGATTATTGAGGATTCATTCCTGCCCGAAATTTGAAACGGTGTTGGGGTGATCCCATAGGTTTGGTTGGCTTCTGTCTCTATCTCTGTATTAGATATTGGATCGATTAATTCGCTTTGTATTGAACCGCGCGAAGCGATTTCATATTCTCTGAGCATATCATCAATTTGTGGAATTAATGGTGTCAGGAGTGGATGGGTAGATTCACTGATATATGCCCGGATTAATAAAGGCTCGGTTAAGTTAGAAACCAAATCTCTGGTGGTTTGTGAAACTGTAAACTCTTTTTGTTGGGTTAAGTCCAGACGCAACCCTTGCAATGGATATAACCATACGTTTACCAGGATTAGATTGATCGTCAGTAAAGAAAAAGTGCGTATGTGGTTCCAGCGGTATACGACCTGTGATTGACTCCAGCGTTTACCGTCTAATGAGAGTACATTTAACGCCAGGAAAATTGCACTGAGGGAAAGATAGTACACCATATCTCTCAAGTCGATTACGCCACGTTCTATGCTTTCAAAACGACTACCGGTGCCAATAGCACGCAGGATATCGACAATTGTTCCGGAAAATAGGCCGGTGATGGTTGCATTGCCAATGATGAAGAAGAAACCGCCTATTAAAACGCTGAGGATTAAAGCAACGATTTGATTATCAGTCCGGGAAGAGATGAATAATCCAATTGCTGCGTAGGCGGCTGACATTAATATAGCTGCAAGGTAACCTCCAATAACCGGGCCCCAATCCAGGTTTCCAAGAAGTGACACAATGATTGGTATGGGCAGCGTAAGCCCTAATGCAATTAGCATCATCATCATTACAGCGAAGAATTTTCCCAAAACCAATTGGATTTGGTTGGCCGGCAGGGTGAGCAGAACTTCCAGGGTTCCGGAGCGTTGCTCTTCACTCCATTGCCGCATACTTAATGCAGCCATTAAGAATATGAGCAAAACCGGCATCCATTGGAACATGGGGCGTACATCCGCTATGCCGCGTCCAAAAAAACGTTCAATCGTAAAAAATATAAACAAAACAGCCGCTAAAAACGTTCCTAAAAAAATTGGAGCCAACAGAGAACTAAAATAAGCTTGTAATTCTTTACGGGTAATTGCTAGTATTTGATTCATATATAACCTCATGCGGAGATGGCCAGTTCGTTGAAGACGGATTCCAGTGTGCGTGAATCGCGTTTCAGTTCCCTAACCGACCATTTTTGTTCGGTAGCAAGCCGATAAATTTGTGGGGTTAAATCAGATCCGTGTGATCCTTCAACCAGATATACGCTAAAGTCTCCCGTATCTTCCTGCAAACTGACATGTTTGACCCCATTCAGTTTTTGTAAATGATTAATGGCGTCTGGTACTTTTTCTTCCAAAATCAGAATGGCATTATTGGTATCAGCCAATTCTGAAAGGCGTGCATCTCTTCGAATTTCGCCATTCATGATAATAATTACGCGATCACATAAGGCTTCCACTTCCGATAGAATGTGGGTAGAAAATAAGATAGTACTTGTCTTTGCCAGGCGTTTTATCAGTTGCCGGATCTCCATGATTTGAGTTGGATCTAATCCAACGGTAGGTTCATCCAAAATGAGGATTTCAGGTTTGTGCAGAATGGCTTGCGCCAATCCTACGCGTTGGCGCATACCTTTGCTTAATTGACCGATGGGACGGGTTAAAAACTCATCAACTTTCGTAGCATAGACAGCATCGCTTATGTATTTTAGCTGTTTCTCGGGGGGAATCTGGCGCAGGTCAGCCATCATCAAGAGATATTCCTGAACCGTCTGTTCCGGATAAAGGGGGGCATTTTCCGGAAGGTAACCGATTTTAGACTGAGCCAATTGAGTTTGGAGCAGAATATCGAAACCATCTATTGTTACGGATCCGTTATCCGGCTGTAAATATCCAGTAATTACTTTGATTAATGTGGTTTTACCGGCACCGTTAGGACCTAAAAGTCCGACAATTTCACCTTTTTTTATTTTGATATTGGCATTTTTTAATGCTTGTATATTTCCATAATTTTTTGACAAAGATTGAATATCGATCACAAAGCCCTCCTGGAATATTGATTAACCTCTTCACCGCCTAATACTTTACTACAAATCAGATTAAGATTGTATAAGAGTTTTATTAAAACAACAATTCGCCCTATCTCAAAAGGATAGGGCGAAAAGCAGTTGGAAAAATTGCTAAAAGTATAGATTTTTAGCGTTCGGATATTCCAAAAACTCGCGGCAGGCGCAATCCAGTTCATTCTTCATTGAATCATACGCCTGATTAAGATATTGTTTGATGGTTTCCAGCGCCTTGGGTGTTGTCTTTAAGGATAATCCGACATGGCTGAGGTGTGGATTGATGGAATGTATGTCCACAATTTTGCCTTCCATGTGTATATTGGTTTCATTGGGTAGTGTGAATTGCAAGGTGATATTTTGATTGACACTGGGAGGTGCATCTTCCGTGAGTTCGTTTTTATGGATCAGCAAACTCGCGCCATGCTCGGATAGATTTTCAATATTTCCGCGAAATTTCCTGGAATTGGTTTGTAAATATCCATGTAAAGGAAGCGGAGGATGGATGCGTAACTCACTTCTGTTTTTCCAATTGTTTTTGAGTACGGATATCTCGTTCAGTAAAAGCTCCCCGGAATGTATATTAAAATCCATAATTTTTCCTGAAATAGGTTTACGAAGTGATTGGCTGTGGATGTAAGCGAATTGTCCTTCAGAAAGACAAACACTATGATTAGAAGCATGCAAGATTAATAGGTTGTCCCTGAATTCGAGAAATTTAACCGGTTGGGTCAATGACATTCCCCGAACAGTTTGTGATAAAAAAATGTTATATTTCGGATTGGAGATTTTTTTGAGATATGGAACAGGAATTGTTGAAGTATTAAACATGGTTCCTCCTTTTTCAAAACAAGGTGTGTAGTTAATAAAAACCCGTCTTTTTAGACGGGTTGCCTGGAATGTGATCCACGGTGTGCGCGCAACATAAGGTGTTTACGGAATTGGGTTGAATTCTTGATCGTGGTTGATCAAATAGTGCACATTTTCAGTATAGCAAATCAAAATTGTCTAGTCAACAACGGTTTGGTGTTTGTAAGTTGAAAGGATAAAAATTGTTTATCCGAACAGACCTTTTTAAAGACTTTCTTCTTTATGGTAAATTATGTACACTTATAGAGAGAGAAAGTGAGAAAAGTGTATGCTATTTGATTTACAAACCGCCATTGAGAAAGCAGATAATTTGCCTACGTTTTCCATGGCAGGTCGAAAAGCATTGGCAATGCTTTCTGAGGAGAATGTCAATCTGGATGAATTGGCAATGATCATTCGTAGTGATCAGGCGTTAACCTCAAAAATCCTGAGGGCTGTGAATTCTCCGGCTTTTGGTTTGTATCGTGAGATTAAATTAGTTGATGAGGCTTTGCGTTATTTGGGATTGGTAGAAACAAAAAAACTTGTTTTTGTTGCCACAACCCATTTTCTTTTTGGTGGTACGCAAGATATTGAAACCTGGCGCCATGCTATTCTTACTGGTTATATTGCTGAAACCCTGGCTGAAAAAATTGAACCTAAAATAAATACCAGTGATGCTTACCTGATTGGTTTAATGCATGATATTGGCAAAACCTTTATTGAAAAGGTGGTTCCAATTGTTTATCGACAGGTTCTGCCTTCCCTTACTGAAGAGTTGGGGAGATTGGATGCTGAGCTTTCCTTATTTGGGATAGACCATACAGAAATTGGTGCGCAGATGTTGCAATTCTGGAATTTTGATAAACACCTTTGTGACGCGATTGCTTATCACCATTCCGCGGTTTTTGCATTTTCCGACCCTATGGGACATCTGGCATGGGTAGCTAACCAGGTGGCGCATCTCGCTGATGGACGGGCTTCTGATGAAGCGAAAATTACAGAAAAGACTTTTTCGTTTTTAAACCTGAAAGAGATAGCGGACTTAGAGAAAATCCGGTCTGAATCATTAAAAAAAGTGGATGATTTTCAAAAGAAATTGGAAGCTTTATTGTAATTCCCGAAAATTCGTTAATTTTCTTCTTTATTTGTTCCTGCGATATCCGATATCTGGCTGCGTACCTGTTTGACACGTTGTTTAATGTGGTCCAGATGGGAATCATTCAATGGTTTTTGAACGTGATGTTGGATACTGGCAATACATACGGTGCCTGGGCCAACATGTACACCAATCGCCGGAGTGACAAAACTGATCATCGGTTCGACCCCTGGCCAAATCTCCGCCAGGTCAGTTTTGACTTGTTGGGCTAATTCCAAGGCATTGGCATGAACAATTCCAATCATTTCAGCCGGGCCAATTTGTTTGGCAATTTCGAGCAGGCGCTGGTATGCTTTTTTACGGGTGCGCACCATCTCCATTCCGGAAATACCATTATTCATTTTGGTGATTGGTTTTATATCCAATAAACTGACTATGCCGTGTTGGACGCTTGTCAGACGCCCGCCACGACGCAAGTATTCCAATGTATCCAGCTTTGCAAAGGCATTGGTTAAGGGGATTTTCTCTTCAATGGTTTGAACAATTTCTTCCATGCTGGCATTTAAGGCTGCTTTTTGGGCACCTAGAAGCGCTAACAACCCCAATCCCATGGAAAGCTGACCTGAATCAATTACCCGAACCGGAATAGTGAAAAAATTTTGAGCTGCAATTTTGGCTACATTATAAATATTGCTCAGAGTTTGTGAAATATGAATTGAAATAATTCCTTCGACACCCTGATCTGCCAGTTTTTGATATGTTTCAATGAATGTGCCTGTACCTGGGGCTGATGTAGTTGGCAGGGGATTGCAATTGGGTAGTTGATCAAAAAATTCTTCACGAGAAAGTTCCACCCCGTCCAGATAGCTTCTCTCATGCATATTCACAAAACATGGAATAACCGTAATATCATATTGGGAAATAATCGCCTCTGGCAAATCACAGGTGGAGTCGGTTACGATTTTTATTGTTTGCATGCTATTCTCTTTCCATGTTGAGTTGATATTGTAATTATAAAAAAAACAGGGACAAATAGACGCAATTGTATAATCTTTGTATAAATTCATTTATGGAAAGAGCATAGACATAATACTGGAAGTAGTACCATTAAGGTGTGATGTGCTGCGTGGGAATGCTGTGTTTCGCTGGCAGGAGAAGTGATGAGCAGCAAAAATATTATTGATTTTGATGTTGTTCTACTATACCCCCTGAGTCTCCGCGGGTGGAGGGTTGTATGTGAATGCTTTCCATTGATACTTCCTCAATCGCTGGTGTGAGGATGGGAATGATTAATATTTGGCCTATGGCATCGCCAGAGCGGATGAGTAGCGGTTCATTGGTTGGATTAAATATTTTTACCAGTATTTCTCCCTGGTAACCGGCGTCCACCACTCCGGCACCCAGTAGGTGATTGTTTCTGCCTTTGGGCTTAAGAATTGCGACATACCCTTGAGGAATCTCCATCGTAATACCGGTGGGAGTGATCCCATGGGTATGCGCTGGAATCAGGGTTTCCTGGCAGGCGTAAATATCCAGTCCAGCATCCTGTGGGTTCTTCCGGGTTGGTAAAATAGCAGTAGTATTTAAACGGGCAATTTTTATAGTGTCCATAGTCTCTCCGTTGAAAACAGGTATATTGATTTTACCAGCCGATTGGAGCGGTAACAAAATTGATTTTCAGAAATTTATACCCATTCCAGTAAATTTTCACCGGAAAACTATGATAAGATAAATTTACTTTTCCCTGCTCTTTTTATTTATTATCCGGAGCAGGTTTTTGTTATGAAACATATTTTCAAACAGCGATATTTACCAATACTGATTAATATATGGCTGGTGGTTTTGTTTTACACCACCGGATGTTCTGCGCGGGTACCACCGGGGGACAGCCAAATTCCACCATTGCCGGTGGTACAGACTGATACTCAAGGAAATATGGATACGGATATATTAGTTCATAATATTTTCCAAAACCCCAACTTACGTTTTGATCATATCAGTATACAACAAGGGTTATCTAATTCTGCGGTTACTGCGGGTGTACAGGATGAACATGGCATAATCTGGTTTGGCACATTTGATGGACTCAATAAATATAATGGATACGAATTTGTTGTTTACCGCCATAATTCGGATGATAATTCCAGCATCAGCGACAATATTATTTATGATATGTATGCGGATGGCAAAGGGTCTTTGTGGATTGGGACGGACAATGGTTTGAGCCGTTTTGATACTCAATTACAGGTTTCTGAGAATTATTATTCTTCTGAATCAGATACAACTACAATTAGTGGCAATGTTATTAATGTGATATACCCCGACCAAAATGCGGGTTTGTGGATCGGCACCGAATCCGGATTAAATTTCTTTGACATACAAACCGGAATTTTTTCCCGATATTATATTTTGGATGATGATCGCGGGTCTGTTTTAGCGAATGTAATTCTTAGTATTTATCAGGATTCTGACGGAATACTTTGGGTTGGGACGGAAGATGGGTTGTATTTATTTAATCCACAGACACAAATTTTTCGGCCACCGTCTCCGTCTCTGCGGTCTTACTTTGAATCGGGTGATATGGCGCTAAGAACAATCCAGGAATTGCAAGATGGAAGTCTCTGGTTGGGAACGAATCAGGGTGTGCTATCCATTAATAATGAGCGTAATGAAGTGCACTGGTATCAAACGCTTAGTTCTGACCAAAACAGTTTAAGTGATGCCACAATCATGGATATTTTTGAAGATCGCAATGGAATGATTTGGGTTGCAACAACAAAAGGTTTGAATTTATTCAATTCCGAGCTGAATCAATTTATACAAATCCAACGCAGGGCTTATAACCCATATAGCTTGAGTGACAATCTCATCTATCGCATCTTTCAAGATAAATCCGGTATCTTATGGTTTCTAACTGCTGGTGGGGTAGATACCTTTAATATCCGGACCAAGCAGTTTTTGCATTATTTTAATATCCCCGAAGAGCCAAATAGCCTGGTGAACAACCTGGTATTATCCATATTGGAAGATAAAAATGGTTATTTATGGATCGGCACCGCGAATGGATTGGACCGTCTTGACCGCAAATCTAATCAGTTTCGCCATTTTCTAAATAATAAAAATAATTTTACCAGCCTGAGTGATAATTTTATAACCGCTATGCTTGAAGATGCAAATGGCAGTTTGTGGATTGGTACAGACCAGGGTGGTTTAAATTGGTATGATCCAGCGAATGAAACATTTTTACATTTTCCCAGTAACCCGGCAATGCAAAATAGCCTGAGCAATAATTCCATCAGTGTCATGTTACAAGATAGGGATGGTATTCTTTGGATTGGAACGGCAACCGGAATGTTAGACCGTATGGATCCCAAGTCCATGAGATTTGAACATTATGTTCTGGAAACCAGTGATCCGGTGAACCAATTGAAATCCAGAATCCGTGCCATCATCCAAAGCAGAAATGGAGATTTGTGGCTGGGGACCAGTTATGGTCTTTATAGAATGAATCCTGCTACTGCTGAAATTATTCGGTTTACGCATGACAGCGCAGAAACCGGAAGTTTAAGTGATGATTTTATTCTTTCTCTCTACGAAGATCGTGAAGGATTAATTTGGATCGGCACGTATGGCGGTGGTTTGAATGTATACGACGCTCGTAAAAACACTTTTAAACATTACACGCATACCGACGGTCTGGCGAATGATTCGGTTTACGGAATCCTGGAAGATACGAGAGGTTATTTGTGGTTAAGCACCAATCACGGCATCTCGCGTTTTTCTCCCCAGGATGAAAGTTTTGTTAATTATGATGTTCGTGATGGTCTGCAAAGCAATGAATTTAATGAAAGAGCTTATTTTCGGAATTCTGCCGGAGAAATGTTTTTTGGCGGGGTAAATGGTTTAACCACTTTTCATCCGGAGCATATTAAAGTAAATTCCATATCACCGGCAACAATATTAACCAGATTGGATGTAGGCGGGCAGCCTGTAGCGAAAGAAATTTCCACAGAATCGCTGCAAACTTTGACTTTGAAGTGGCCGGAAAATTTCTTCGAATTCTCATTTGCTGCAGTAAATTATTTTCAACAGGAAGAAAACCAATACGCCTATTTTTTAGAGGGTTTTGATAAAACCTGGAATATGAATGGTAGTTTGCGTTTTGGACGTTATACCAATCTTCCCGGTGGTACATATACATTGCATCTGAATGCAGCAAATGAGGATGGTGTATGGAACCCGAAAACGACCCAGATCACAGTGAATGTTATACCGCCACTTTGGGAAATGCCGTTATTTCAACTGGGAATTGTGCTTCTTGTGGCGATAATGGCAGGTGGAAGTTACCTGATGAAAATGCGTAGTATTCAGGTTAGAAACAGTGCATTGGAACAACTGGTTGAAGAACGTACAGCAGAGATTCAGCAGCGTCAGCACGTGGCTGAAGGGTTGCGGGATGTGCTGTTTTTAATTAATTCTAATCGTTCCCTGGAAGAGAGCCTGAATTTTATCGTGTCTGCGACTCATCGTTTGACACATGCTGATCATGTACTCCTGTTGGGAATTAGGGTAGAGCCCGTTTCCTGTGTAACCGTGCGGCGTTCACAAAAGAACGCCGGTCAGATTGATAACTCGCTGGTTGAAACTGAGTCTGATGAACTCATCCACTGGTTGGCAGAATTGGCAAAATTAGGCGAGTCTTTGGTTGTCTCAAATTTGTATGGGTTTATCCATAGGCGAAATGAAATGCATCTTTTGCAGTTTGTTCATTACCAATCCATGCTGGTTGTCCCTATCCTATCCGGCGATGATTTGTTTGGTAGTTTGATTCTGATGTATGAACAGCATCAGGATTTTAATGATGAAGAATTGGAAATGGCAGATTCTTTCGCCGACCAGGCTGCATTGGCAATTGGCAACTCTCAACTGCGTGAACGAGTGGAACAAATGGCAATTGTGGCGGAGCGTAATCGGTTAGCGCGGGACTTGCACGATGCTGTTACACAAACCTTGTTTTCAGCATCGCTGATTTCCGAGGCATTGCCTACTTTATATGAAGCTGATCCCGATGAAGGACGCCAATTATTGACTGAATTGAGCCAGCTCAGCCGCGGAGCTTTGGCTGAGATGCGCACCTTATTAATTGAACTGAGGCCTTCAGTTGTGGTGGAGGCAAAACTGCTTGATTTATTCCGGCAATTAGCTGAATCCGCCATTGGTCGAACTGGTGTGCAAATTAATGTTAAAGTGGAAATTCAGGAGGCTTTGCCGGAGGATGTTCACATCAGTTTCTATCGAATTGCGCAGGAATCATTGAATAATGTGGTTAAACATGCCCGTGCAAGTCATGTGGATTTATGGCTTACGCCGTTAAATACGCTCAATGGAAGATCTAGCGCTGTGTTATTGATCCGCGATGATGGTATCGGATTTGATCCAGCGACGGTCCGAACGGATCGGTTTGGGTTAAAATCAATTCAGGAACGTTCACAATCCATTGGGGCACATTTTTCACTTGAAAGCAGGGAGGGTTGTGGTACACTGATAAAAGTTGAGTGGCAGGGAAGGTTGCAGTAGAATGATTGATTCTAAACAAATCCGTGTTGTCATTGTTGATGATCATGATATGGTACGTAAAGGTCTGGGGACGTATCTGAAAGTACAACCCGATATACGTTTAGTTGCAGAAGCAGATAATGGGGAAGAAGCCCTACGCATCTGTGCGCAGTATCATCCGGATGTGGTTCTGATGGACCTGGTAATGCCGAAAATGGGGGGAGCAGAAGCAACCCGCCAGATTCGTGTTCAGTTTCCCGAGGTTCAAGTGATAGCTCTGACCAGTTTCCAGGATAAAGACCTGGTTCAAGAAATGCTGCGTGCCGGAGCTATTGGTTATTTATTGAAAAACATAACCGGCTCTGAACTTTCGGACGCAATTCGGTCCGCCAATCGGGGTCGCCCAACCATGTCTGCTGAAGTTACTCAGGAATTGATTCTTAACAGACATGAATCGGTCCCGGGAGACGATCTGACCATTCGGGAACGTGAGGTTTTGGCATTAATGGTGGAGGGAATGAGTAACCCGGAAATCGCTAACCGCCTGATAATTTCGCGTTCCACAGCGCGTGCTCATGTCAGTCACATTCTTAGTAAGTTGGGTGTAACCAACCGTTCGGAAGCGGTTGTCATGGCATTGCGCAAAAAATTAGTTTCCTGAAACCCATTAAATTAAAACAAAATTGTACCGGGAAGATCTGCAGATCCCATGATTGAGCAGTTCTAAAGCAGTCCCTGCAAATTATTCCAACCAGAAAGAAAGATCACGGTTCACCAGAACGGAAAGGGTTTGGACATCTTTCTGGAAATAAGTCTTTAGTGCTGCTTTGAACTCCGGTGCGACAGGCTCTCTGCTTGTCCTTTTGGTATTCAATGTTTCAATTTTATTGTAAATAATGGAGACAAATTTCATAAAATTAACACCAAAGAGAGATATCACTTTTATGAAAGCCTTATAAATGGATTGTGGGGGGTGAAATAATTTTGCCAGAAGCGTAGATTTGTTGCTGAAATTTGAATTTACTGGCGGAAATTCAGTCCGCCCGTCGGAAGGTACTCCAATAAACTCCAGAATTTTCTCGTAGATTTCTTGAGGTTGTTTGGCAAAATCCTCAAAAATAATAATCAATACCTGATCTCTAGGAAAGATAGTGAGAAGGCGTTCAACATATTTGCCGAACAATCCCAATTCACCATATAAAATCATCTCGGGTTGACGACAACTGGCGGGAATTTGTTTTCCCTGCCTGCGTTGATCTTGTAATTCCCAGGCTTTTTCGAGGTTTTCTTCATCTTCCCGTAAAAGACTCAAATTGAGCTGGTGGAAAGATTGGACAAAATTGATTGGGCTGCGCAGCGTAAGGATAATTTTTGCTTCAGGATTAAATTTTCGGATATTTGTAAAAGCAACCTGGGAATATAAATAAAATGGAGAGGCTTCTCCGATTGCCAGATGGTTAGCCTTTTCAAAAACTTTTAAGTAATCCATTTCCGATTTAAAGGTGATTTTTTGCACATTAGGAAAATCAAAAGCAAAGTAGTTTAATTCTTTTACTTCCGACATAAAAATATCCGGGTGTTCGGAAAGGTAGGAATATAGTGCTGTTGTTCCACAACGAGGCGCTCCTGCAATAAAAAAATTAGGTCTTTTCATATCCCTACAGTTTTCCTTAAAGAAAAATATTATCCCGAAAAACACTAAAAAGTGATTATACTCCAGAATAATTTCGCTTCCCGGAGGTGGGTGTTAAACGAACCTAAGGCGTCCCTGATATTTCATCCTTGTTTAAAAATGCCCAGACCCTTAATGCTTCAGCAACACTCCAGGCTTGTGCAATGCAGCCACGTGCACCATGTGGAGGATCTCCTTCATAAATTTCATTCAGAGAACCCAGGCCGAAATCTTGCAAATGGAACCGCAGGGGCTCCAATAGAGCCATGGCTGCCTTTTTATCCTGAAACACCCGATAATGGGCACTGATGAATGGCCCGATCAGCCATCCCCAAACTGTGCCTTGATGATAGGCCGCATCTCGCTGCGCCATATTCCCTTCAAAGCGCCCCTGGTATTCTTTTTCAAATGGTGCCAGGCTGCGTAAACCCATACCGGTATATAAATATTGATAACATCCTTCCACAACATTTTGTTGTTGGTTGTGTGAAAGCGGAGAATGAGTTAAGGATACTGCGAATAATTGGTTCGGTCGTAACAGGGTGTCGTTGCCAAAAGGCGTATCAATGACATCGTAGCAGTAATTGCAGTCTGCATTCCAGAACCGTTGAAAACTGGAAGCGACTTGATCAGCTATATGGGAATAAACTTGAGCATCCTGGTTGAGAATGGTGCTAAAGATACTCATTATGCGGAGTGCGTTATACCAGAGTGCATTAATTTCAACTGCTTTTCCCTGTCTGGGCGTGACAACCCAGTCTTTGATTTTTACATCCATCCAGGTTAATTGCACCCCTTCTTCACCTGCCATCAGCAGTGAATCAGCGGGGTCCATTCGGATTCCGTAGCGTGTTCCCCGTATATGCCAATGAAAGATTTCCTTAAGGATTGGATAGAGATCATTAAGGATCGTTATATCTTGAGTATATTGCCAATAGGCGTAGATAGCTTCAAAGTACCATAAGGTCGCATCAGCCGTGTTGTATTCTGGTTGTTTGTTAGTATCCGGAAACCGGTTGGGCAGCATACCTTTACTGATAAAATGAGAAAAGGTACGTAAGATTTTTGCGCATATCTCCGGACGTCCTGTGGCCAGGGTTAACCCTGGAAGACTGATCATTGTGTCTCGTCCCCAATCACCAAACCAGGGATAACCGGCAATGATCGATTTTCCTTGTGAATCTCCGGCAATCGCGCGGGTGACAATAAACTGATCCGCAGCCAGAATTAATTGCCGAATCCATTCAGGTTGATCTTTAAAAGACAGGAGAAAATTTTGTTCATAGACTTCGCGTTGTTGGAAAGCCTTGGTGCCATTGCAATAATGGATTGGATTGGCGGAGGCAAAAATAGTGAAGGTTTCGCCTGGAAAAAGATCGAAATTAAGTTCGGCAGCTTTATAATGATGATCCCATTCATCCAGCCCGCGAGAAAATTCCCACTCCAGAAAAAATGGTGGTGTCCAACCACTTTCCGGTTTTAGTTTATAAGCTGGGTCACAAAGCAGATAGACCCCTTTAGGATACTGGTTGGAAAAAATATGTACCCCGCCTTCTTTGGTAGCCTGTGTGTGAATCTTTGGAAAAGGCGGAAGTGTGGTTTGGTGAGAATCGCGCAGATTAACCAGAATATTGGCGTGGAAACGCATTTTCTCCTGGGCGGCTTCCAATGAATATTGGATGCAAGTTGTGTTTTCTCCAGGGATCATCCATATCCGTTTTTCCAGAATGGCATCCATAATACGGAATCGCCAAACCGGTATTTGTCCGTCTAAATGAAATTTTTCGATGCGCTGGTAACCCTGGGGAAAAAATTCCTGTTGATTCAATGGTCGAACAAATAAATCAATATCCTGTTTGCGGTAGTTTATACTTTCTTCCAGGTTAGAAAGGGTGAGTGTACGCCCCAAGGGAATCTCCATGGCAGCAAATAATAAACCGTGATAGCGCCGGGTAAATGCGCCGCTGATTGTGCCGGAAGCGTAACCGCCAATTCCGTTGGTAACCAGCCATTCTCTGTGAAATGAATCCGGGTAGCGGTTAACAACAGGTCGTCCAAATTCAATCATAAATTTCCTTTGGCAGAATCATTTTTATTAAGGTTGCTTCTTTTATCAAAAGTTTACTTTGTGCACGATTTTGCTCTGAACCAGATTATAACGGATTTTAAAATCTCAATTCAATGGTATTTGAAATAGGGATTGAGTTTTCGAAACTTGGTAGAAATTCTTGTATGGATCAGCTAATGCTTTTATTGAACAATTCTGTTTGCCATTCTTTGAGGATCTGATGCATTTCAGTAGCGTTTTGAGGTTCTTTTGTCCATATAAATTCACCCGGATGGAGAATGAACGCCTGGGTTTGGAAACCACCCAGACCCCCATGATGCCCAACCAGGTCCTCAAAGGCTGCGCATTGTCCGGTGAAAGGATCATAAACGCTTTGAATGAGAATATCACCAATATGTAAAAACTGGTTTAAACGCAGCAAATGGATGTGAGCGTTAGGACCATAATTTTTAAGAGGATTTTGTCCGGTAATGGAGTTGAGGTCAAGGTAATTTATACCGCCGGCACCGATAACCATACCACCATGCTGAATGGATTTAACCAGAATAAAACCAATCCCCGGATGACTGACCAATTCTTCGATCAATCCCGGAAATTGGTGGGCAATCTCTTCCAGGGTTAATCGTGCATGCGCATTGGTAAAATATAATAATGCGAGGCTTCCCGAAGCACACAAAACGATATCGGCAGCGGAATGTGCCAGGCTGCGCGGAGGCAGATCGAAATAAACCAAATCATTTTTTCCGGTTTTGATTTGATCATATAGTTTTTTTGCTGTTCTTTTAATGCGGTTATGCGGCCCTAATGCGCTTTGTATCAGAGAATTTACATAGCCTTTTGTTTCCTGTGAGGAACCGCTATCAACTATTTCAAGGTTTTCTGATATTAATAATTCGATAAATTGTTCCAGTTTTATATCGTAAAGCTGCCTGAAAGTGTGCCCCTGACTCTGTCCGTGATCGGAGAGAAAGATAAACTGATAATCCCGTGCGCTATCCTGCGATGCGCGGGTGATGCGTTCGAGTTGTTTATCCAATCCACGCAGGACCTCCAGAGAAGCGGGACTATGGATGCCGGTATGGTGGGCAACCACATCGTATCCAACAAAAGTGGCATAGATGGTCTGATAACCGTGAAACATGTCTTCAATGACAAGGTGGGTGGTGAGTTCCCGTAATAGTACTGCCGATAATGTTCGTTCAATGGCAAACAAAAAAGAACGGCGAACTCTGGGTTGAACATTGGTTATACGTTGCCACATCGATTGAGATAGTTCCCTGAAAAATTCCCGAATCATTAAGAAGATGACACGGATAAAGTTATATGGATTAACGAAGAAATTTAAGAAATAACCGCTGCGTTTCGGGAACAAGCGAATATCAGCCAGATTACTCATCGTTATAACGGATTTTTCAGCCCCACCTGAAAACATATTGCTGATACTTGTTCCGGATTCAGTTAATAGGCTGGGGTAGTTTGCGAACCGTTTTTCCAACATGGCTGTGTCATTAAGGTGATTGGAGACTATTAGTTTTTGGTTTTCTTTTTCATACCAGCGGAAAGCGGGGATGTCTTCATTATTGCCATATAAGATGCCAATCTGACTGGCGGAAGTCTGTGACGGTAGGCCGCAATCCCATTCTCGCAACGTATATTGATTGATTTGCAGCCAGCGTGTGACCGTAGGCATGTAGCCGAGAGAGATAGCTTCTTGCAATACAGCCCGGGCAAGGCCATCGATTTGAATGATGACAAAACCAGGGGACTTTGGTTTATGCTGCGGCGTGATTGCCAGTCTGGGAATGACAGAACGATAATATGAATCATTTTCGTCTAGCGAAAGGATATTTGAAATCAACAAATTAATCAGCGTTAATCCTAGAACTACCCAGATAGCTGTTACACCGTCCTGGAGAATGAATCCCGGTACAATTCTGGAAGTGATTAAGATGACTGCTACATTAAATAAAAAGGAGAACAGACCAAAAGTAAGTACGGTAATCGTAATGGTTAACCACAAGAACAATGGCCGGAGAATGGCATTCAGCAACCCAATCATTGCAACTGCCACTACGGCAGATTGTCCGGAAGTTAAGACCAGACCCGGCAACCATTCATCCAAAATGATTAAGCCGATTGTTTCAATAGCCCACACGATGAGAATGTGGCGGATACGGCGAAATGTTGGGTAAGGAAAGCGATTAAAGATCATCTGTTTTTATTTTATCCACAATCGAAAGAAAGTTCCAAAAACACTTGTAAAATAATAAAAATCGGTTTTAATAAAGAATGTTAGAATGATAATAACCCAAAAATACAATGATTTGTGTTGAGGGGAATTAAAAGAAATGATTGCTATGAATGAAGCACACAATAAACTATATATCCCAATTCTTAACAGTCCAACACGGGTTTTGCGTCTGACCAATGGTGAGCATATTCGTGATTTGATATTTCGTGTATTAGCAACTGAAAATTACGACCCTGCCCATGAGCAATGGAAGTTTCCACCCGGAAAAGTAGTGCGGTGTGAGCGGCAAAATAAAGAGGGGTATGAAATTCTGATAGCCGTGGAAGAGATTAAATAGGATATCTGATCTCCTTAATTAAAAATTTAAGTACACATATTATCAATCACCTTTTCTTAAGGTTGTTGATTATTTCAAAGGAGAAATGCGGAAAATTGCCTCTTGACTTTTGTCATTAAAAGTCATATAGTTAATGCGAACGTTCGCGCGAACGTTCGCATTATTCTGGAGGTGGTTTTATGCCGAACCGAGTTACTATCAAAGATGTCGCATCCATGGCAGGCGTTAGTTACCAAACAGTGTCCAAGGTTTTAAATGGTACTGTTTCCGTAACACCGGAAACTGCCCAAAGAATAGCTGAAGCTGCTCAGGCATTAGGCTATAAACCTAATCAAAGTGCCCGAAGTTTGCGTTCTCAACGTACCCAAATGATTGGTTATTCCTGGCGTCCTGCACCTACCGATGAGACCAATCCTATTCTGGATCAATTTTTACATGGCATGATCTGTGCGGCCGAAAAATTGGATTATTACTTATTATTCTTTCCATTTGATGCTCCGGATGACCCGGTACAGCATTATCGGGTTTTGATTGATACTGGCAGGATTGACGGATTTATTATATCTGGCGTGGAATATGATGATCCACGGGTCAGTTATCTGCAGGAAAGAAAAATTCCATTTGTTGGATTTGGTCGATCAAGAGAAGGAATCCGGTTTCCATGGGTAGATGTAGATGGCGGGATGGGGATGTTGATCGCTGCCCAGCATCTAATCGCTCAGGGTCATAAAAAAATTGCTGCTTTGGCATGGGATAAAAATTCGCGCGTCGGAAACGACCGTTTGTCTGGCTATTTTCAAGCTATGCAGGATGCCGGATTGCCTATTTTGGAAGAATGGATTGTGCGTGACGAAGGGGTGTATGAATTGGGTTATGAAAATACTTTAAAGTTAATGGCCTTACCTGAAAGTAAACGGCCAACAGCTATTATGGCATTAAATGACCAAATGGCAGTCGGCGCCATGTTTGCAATACAAAGCTTAGGAATTAAAGTGGGGCAGCAAGTAGCTGTAACTGGTTTTGATGGTGCACCATTTGCCCGATATACGAATCCACCTTTAACAACATTGCAGCAGCCTGCCTCGAATATTGGCAAAACAGTGATTGAAATGTTAATTCAACTGTGTAACGGACAGAAATTAGAGAATAGCACAATATTGATGAAGCCGGAATTAATTGTGCGCCAGTCCAGTTTAAAAATGTCTGAATAAGGAGGTTAACCGTATCACATTTTTAAGAGGAATTCCATTTGTTTCAATTATTATTCAAACTAGGAGAGAAAAATGAAGAAAGTCTTGAGCATATTGATTGTTGTGTTGATTATTTCATTTAGCCTGGTTGCTTGCCAACCTGCAGAACCTCAGGTAATTACGGAAAAAGTTATTGAAACGGTTGAAGTTGAAGTAACTAAGCAGGTTGAAGTTGTAAAAGAAGTAGCCACAGAGCCGGTTACTATACGTCTTTCTGGATGGGCGGCGAACCCACAGGAAACAGCCCTTTTGGAATCGATTTTATATAAATTTTCAGTTGCTTATCCGGATATCCGGGTGAAATATGAGCCGATCACTGGAGATTATCTGCAAGCCATTAATACTATGGTTGCAACCGGAGAAGAACCGGATGTTTACTATCTGGATATTGCCCAATATCCACGGTTTGTTGAAAATGGCGTTTTGGCCCCATTAAATGATTATATGACATCCTCTGGTGTGAAAACATCGGATTTTATACCTTCATTAATGGATGCATTTACTACCGATGGGGTAGTTTATGGAATTCCAAAGGATTTCAATTCTTTAGGGATGTTCTACAATAAAACATTGTTTGATAACGCTGAACTTGACTATCCTACCAATGATTGGACCTGGGATGATCTGAAAGTTGCTGCAGAAAAGATCACTGACGTCGAGAATAATATCTTTGGGTTTGGCGTTCCTGCTGATGCTGGACGATTCCCAACCTTTATTTTCCAGAATGGTGGCAGTGTGATGTCAGAAGATTTCAGTGAGACTCTTTTGGATAGCCCAGAGGCAGTAGCCGCCGCTGAATTTTACACCAATTTCCGCGTGAACAGTTATGGAGCTACCCCTGATCAGGTAGGTGAAGGATGGCAAGGCACAGCGTTTGGAAAAGGTAACTTCGCCATGGTTTACGAAGGTGGTTGGTTGATCCCATATCTGCGTGAACAATTCCCTGGGATAGAGTATGGTGTCGTTAATCCACCTGCTGGCCCTGCAGGGGAAGGGAATATGGTTTTTACAGTGGCCTATGTGCTTTCTCCAAATTCCAAGAATCCCGAGGCTGCATGGGAGTTGATTAACTTCCTGACAAATGAACAAAGTCAGACAACCGTTTTGGAAAGTGGTTTTGCTCTGCCAACCCGAGTGGTTTTGGGTGAAAGTGAATATTTGAAAAATAATAGCGCTTCAGCAGCGATCTTTAATGGCGCTTTTGAAGGTGCTAAACCTTTTGTATGGGGGATTGTTGGCTCTGATGTAAATGATCAGATGGGAAAAGCTTTGGAACGCGTTTATCTGGAAAACCAGAATGTAGCTGATTCTTTCAAGCTGGCTGCTGAGGCAATCCGTAAGGCGATTGCAGAGCAGTAAACTCTCAAATTCATCCAGAAGGGAAGGCCAAACTTCCCTTCTCTTCTTTTTTCGCTCTGGGAGGTCTTGCCATGGCTGGTAAAACCAAAACAAAATACGACCCCTCCGAAGTATTCACTGCATTTATTATGTTGTTGCCTTTTTTGTTCATTCTGGTTGTGTTTATCCTGTTTCCGATTGGGTACACAATTTTCCTCTCATTTACACAATACAATCTTTTTAAACCCCCTGAATTTTGGGGTTTAACAGGCTGGCAGCGTGTTCTGGAAAATGAACTGTTTATTCAAAAAGCATTGCCCAATACATTTAAATATGTGGCGATCGTTGTTCCCATACAAACAGCATTGAGTCTGGTTATTGCGTTTGCTATGGATCAAAAAATTAAGTTTCAGCGGTTTTTTCGTACCATTTATTACTTACCCTCGGTTACATCATCGGTTGTGATCTCTTTGATTTTTATCTGGTTGTTCAGTCCGTTAGGGATCGTAAACCAGATTTTTAATCTGAATATTAATTGGCTGAATGATGTTAACACGGCATTTTACACCATCATGATTCTCAACGTTTTTACGACAACCGGTACCCTTATGTTAATATTTTTGGCCGGACTTCAGGATATTCCCAAAGAAGTATACGAAGCAGCCTCCATTGATGGGGCAGATAAGGTTCAAACCTTTTGGAGTGTAACGATTCCCTTATTACGCCCGGTAATATTTTTTGTTGTTACAGTAGGTATTATCGGTTGTTTTCAGGTGTTTGATCAAATCTTTGTTATGACCAACGGTGGACCATTGGATTCAACTACAACCGTGGCATACATGATTTATAAATGGTCATTCCGGGACACCTCGATAAAGATGGGTCTTGCTTCGGTGGCTTCAATCCTATTAACCTTAATCATATTGGTCGTAACTTTGTTACAACGCCGATTAATTGAGGGTAGCGGCACATCGGTGAATTAGGAGAGGTGAAAAATGTCTGTAACGAACCTAGAACCTGAAGTGCAGAAGATAAAAAGGTCAGATCAGATTGGAAAAGTAATTTCGTATTTTGTTCTGATCGCATGGGCTTTGATTGCACTTGCCCCGTTATTTTTCACATTGGTCTTTTCTTTCAAACCAGTTGAAAATGCATATACTCCGCCAATATTCTGGCCAAATCCATTTACCCTGGAAAATTACAAGACGGTTATCTCAACCTTTGATTTGTTTCCTCGCTGGATTTTAAATAGTACCTTTATATCAATTGCAGTTACTGGATTGCAAGTGATATTTTGTGCTATGGGTGGCTACGCTTTTGCGCGGTTGCGTTTTCCATTCAAAAATACGTTATTTATCGTCCTGCTGGTTTCGATGATGCTTCCACCGCAGGTTACTTTGATTCCGCATTTTTTAATCGTCGGACCTGGTGTGTTGAGAGATTTAACGATATTTGGAATTAAAATCCCAACCGGTTTCGGTTTATTGGATTCCCCAATGGCTGTTATCCTGCCCAAAATAGTGGCCGCTTTTGGAATTTTCATGATGACCCAGTTTTATAAAAGTATACCCAAAGAATTGGAAGAAGCGGCTTTTATGGATGGCCTGGGACGGCTGGGGATCTTTTTCCGGATTATTTTACCAATCAGTCGTACACAATTATTGACATTAGGCTTATTAACATTTCAGGGCGTCTGGAATGAATTTTTATGGCCTTTGATAGTTTTACGTACACCGGAGATGTTTACGTTACCCATCGGTCTGCAATGGTTCCGGGGTGAGTACTATACCCTTTACTCCATTGTTTTAGCCGGTTCGTTGTTCAATACTATTCCGATTTTGATTTTGTTTTTTGTATTTCAACGATATTTTACACGTGGTATAGCCACGACAGGTTTAAAAGGTTAGAGAATGTCAACACAGCAAGAATGGATCATTACCCGTAGTGAATTTAATCCCCAAAAAATCCATCATGATGAAACTGTTTTTACGATTGGTAACGGATATCTGAGCACTCGTGGAAGTTTCGAAGAGAGCTTTCCTGAGGAGAATGCTGCAACATTTATACATGGCGTGTTTGACGATATTCCGGTGGTCTTCACGGAACTGGTGAATGTACCGAATTGGTTGGATTGTGTTTTGATTTTGGATGGAGAACGATTTCGGTTGGATTATGGTGAAATTTTAGACTATGAAAATCAGTTGGATCTTTCTAAAGCGACACTAACGCGGAGTGTGAAATGGCGTAGTCCGGCTGGAAAAGCTTATCAAATCTCTTTTGAGAGGGTGATTTGCCTGCACGAACAACATCTTTTATTATTACGTGTTGGCATTAATCCGCTTGACGGTGATGCGGAAGTTATTTTCAGAAGCGGTATCAATGGATGTGTTTCCAATGAAGGGTATGTACATTGGAAACACAAGGCACAATCTGTTCAGCCTGGTCGAGGGTGGTTATCTCTTGTTACCAAAAAATCCGAAACGGGTCTGGGAATGTCGTTTTCCCTCAAATCTTCTCTACCCCAGATCAAAATGCAGGCCTGGAATATGGATATGCATCCGGTATTAAATTGCTCAGGGTTTATTCCATCACAGGAAGTATTATGGTTTGAAAAAAGGGTAACTGTTTACACAACACGTGATGTACAGGAGCCTATACATGCCTCTGAGACATTACTGGGTCAATTGAAAGCATCTTCCTGGGAAGACTTGATATCCGCTCACCAAAAAAAATGGCAACAGGTGTGGACACAAAGTGATATCGAGATTGATAGTGAGGATGATGCGCAAATTGCAATCCGTTATAACCTGTTCCAATTATTGATTGCAGCACCCTGGCAGGATGAGCAGGTCAATATTGGCGCCAAGACTTTAAGTGGTTATGGTTATCATGGGCATGTGTTTTGGGATACCGAAATTTTTATGCTTCCATTTTTTACATATACCCAACCGCAAGTAGCGCGAAATCTCCTGTCATACCGCTACCATCGTCTGGCTGGGGCAAGGAAAAAGGCAAAAGAAAATGGTTATCTGGGTGCTCAATTTCCATGGGAAAGCGCCGATGATGGGGAAGAGGTTACTCCAACCTGGGTACAACACCCAACCGACCGGACAAAATTAACCCGGATTTGGACTGGTGATATTCAAATCCATGTTTCGGCAGATATTGCTCTGGCTGTCTGGCGTTACGGTCAAGTAAGTGGAGATGATAAATTTTTGCACGAACGGGGTATTCCTATAATATTGGAAACAGCATTGTTCTGGGAAAGTCGTGCAGAATGGAATGAAATCAACCAGACATATCAGTTCTCAGATGTGATCGGACCGGATGAATACCATGACCATGTTGATAATAATGCGTATAACAACTTCATGGTGCGCTGGCATTTTCGAATAGCGGAGCAGGCTGCACATTTGTTGCAAGCTCATGAGCCTGATTTGTATGCTGGTCTGGTTGATCAGCTGGGATTAAGTGATTCTCGCATGCAGCATTGGTTGGAAATCGCCAATCATATTTATTTTGAGCAGGATGCATTAACCGGATTAATTGAACAATTTCAAGGGTTTTTTCAATTGGAAGATCTCGATTGGAAATCCCTTGAACCCAGATCAGAATCGATCCAATCATTGTTGGGCATTGAAGCAACCAATCAGGTTCAGGCACTTAAGCAGGCCGATGTTTTGATGTTGTTTTATCTGTTTCCGGATGCATTTCCTTCTCAGATAATGGCGGTTAATTATGATTATTATAATGCACGCACGGATCATACCTATGGGTCTTCATTGGGTCCATCGATCCACGCATTGGTAGCCTGCCAATTAGGTAAAACAGAGGAAGCTTACCAACACTTCATTCGTTCAGCTCATGCGGATTTATATGATGTGCGCGGTAATGCGGGGGATGGTATTCATGCTGCATCGGCCGGCGGACTATGGCAGGCAGTGGTGTTTGGTTTTGGAGGCCTCCGTGTTGATGAGTATGGTTATCATTGCCAATCGCGGTTACCCAAAAAATGGCGACGATTGCGATTTCGTTTTTGTTATCGAGGTGAATGGATCACCATACAAATCCCTGGCCAGGAGGTCCGAGAATGATTAGAGCCATTATTTTTGATTTGGATGGTGTTATCACCGATACGGCAGAGTATCATTTTCTTGCCTGGAAAAGATTGGCGGATGACCAGGGGATTCCGTTCACGCAGGAAGAGAATGATGCTCTGCGTGGTGTTTCCCGGCGAGAATCATTGAACCTGCTCTTAAAAGACAGGTTGGTTTCAGAAGCTCAGGCTGAAGAGTGGATGGAACGGAAAAATCAATATTATCAGGTGGCCTTGCAAAATTTATCGACTGCTGATGTTATACCTGGTGTAATTGATTTCCTGATCGCAGCCAAAACCAAAGGGTTAAAAACAGCACTCGCTTCCGCCAGCAAGAATGCCATGTATGTGCTGGAAAAACTGCAACTTCAAATGTATTTTGATATTGTTTGTGATGGTTATTGTGTTTCCAATCCCAAACCGGCACCAGACTTATTTGTATTTACCGCTGGCCGTTTGGGTATATTCCCTGGGGATTGTGTTGTGGTCGAAGATGCAGAGGCTGGTATACAGGCAGCACGGGCTGCAGGCATGCATAGTATTGGCATAGGTTCTGTTCAGCGGTTGAAGCAAGCTGAAATTGTTTTGGATTCTTTACGGCAAATCTCAATTGAGGAGATCTTGCAAAAATTTTAGGTTTTGTTTTTCCTCCAAAGAAAACAAAATAAAACTGCCCGGTATATCCGGGTGGTTTTATTTTTCCTATTGTATAACGCGCGATATATGAACGGTCACGGTTTAGTTGGGTTTTTTACTTGACAGTTCTTTGTTATTTTCCTAGAATTTTTCTATTGCTATTTTTCTATAGTCTACATTATTTTAATTTAAATAATTGATACAGTTGTCCGCTCTGAGCAGTTTCCCAAAAAACCAACCTGGTATAAAAAATCTGCTCATTCAAAATTTATCTCATCTTTCAGGAGAGCTTAATGTCATCAGAAGCGATTGTCCAAACGGTGGAAAAAACACCAGGAAAACAGCGCCGTTGGCGCACTTTGTTTGCTTTATCCTTTGGTTATTTTATTGATCAGGGTGAAGGGCAGACTATTTCGGTTTTATTTCCTACCCTGCAAGCCTTATGGGGATTGAGTTACACCAATCTTGGGCTTATTGGAACAATCCGTAGTTTGCTTCAAGCATTGAGCGCCCCTTTTTGGGGGTTCGCTGCTGACCGCTATTCCCGTAAGAAGGTAATTCTGATAGGCACTGGCGTGTGGGGATTATGGACAGCCGTGTGTGGTCTGACCCAGGATTTTGGTCAGTTACTGGTAATCCGCGCTATTTCCGGAATTGGTTTAGGTTGTCTTATGCCGGCTACCTTTTCCATTATGGCTGATTCATTTGCGCCTAAACAACGTGGACGTGCCCTGGGAATTTTGGAATCCATTGGGGTGTTAGGGATTGTGATTGGTACATTGGGCCTGGGTATGTTAGCTACGCCTACTCTTTGGCGTTGGGGTTTTATATCTCTGGGTTTATTTAGTTTGATCTCTGGTCTGGTGGTCTGGTTTTTGGTGGATGAGCCTGTTCGCGGCGCATCGGAGCCAGAGTTTAAAGGAAAAATTACCAAAGAAGATGCGGATAAATATAAAGCCAAATTTTCTGATATTCGCAAGGTTCTTTCCATTCCTACTATCTGGGTAGCCATTGCGCAGGGTTTGGCCGGCTCGATGCCGTGGGTTGTTATGGGGCTGATGTTAATTACCTGGTTAGTCAATGATCGTGGTTTGAGTGAATCGATGGCCACAATTGCTTTTGCAGGGATTGTGGTAGGAACGGCGATTTCTAACGTTGTTGGTGGTTTTCTGGGTGATTGGGCAGAAGCTAAAAACCCAAAATATGGCCGCACTATCATTGGTCAGATATCCATTTTTTGTGGCATTCCCTTAACCTTTATCCTTTTCACCCAGACAGAGAGCTGGCCTTTTGGTTGGCTGGTTGCTCTTTGTGTTGTGACCGCGTTACTGATCAGTTGGCCGGGCAAAGGCGCTAAAGAACCAATGATGCAGGCGACGGTTCCGCCGGAGTTACGTGGGACGGCGTTTGCGATGACAACATTTATTGAAAGCGGGTTTGCGGCTCTGGTTGCTTATTTTGCCGGCGCACTGGCAGATAAAATTGGTCTTACAAATGCATTGGTTTGGACTATTCCGGTACCCTGGATACTTTGCTGTATCCTCTTCTCACTGTTTTATTGGTCCTACCCACGTGATTCTAAAAAGATGCGTGATTTAATGCAGGCTCGCGCGGAAGAGATGAAATAAAGGCGGAACAATTTTATGTCTGATATTTTGCGCGTAGATGGACGAACATCAGCTCAATTACGTCCGGTACGTTTTACCCCCGCGTATGTGGATTACCCTGAGGGTTCTGTTCTGGTGGAGATGGGCAAGACTCGCGTTTTGTGTAATGTCACCATTCAGGAATCTGTCCCTGATTGGATGATTGGACGTGGACAAGGCTGGATGACAGCAGAATATGCCATGCTGCCGCGTGCGACACATACCCGTTCCCAAAGAGAGACAAAGGGACCTTCTGCCCGCAGCCAGGAAATAAAGCGGCTGATAGGACGTTCATTACGCGCCGCTGTTGATTTGAACTTGCTGGGCGAACGAACCTTATTGCTGGATTGTGACGTTATTCAGGCTGATGGCGGAACCCGGACAGCTTCCATTACTGGAGGATATGTTGCGATTGCGATAGCTTTAAAAAAGTTGATCGCCAACGGAAGCATACCAGCGACTGCATTAAAAGCACCGATAGCGGCCGTCAGTGTTGGCATTGTGAATGAGCGCGCCTGTCTGGATTTGTGTTACCTGGAAGATTCCCGTGCTGAGGTGGACATGAACGTTGTGATGACAGCCGAAGGAAAATATATTGAGATTCAAGGAACAGCTGAGGGACAACCGTTTGTCCGTGCTCAGTTGGACGAGCTTACCAGCCTGGCTGAGACCGGAATCAAAGAATTGGTCAGATTGCAGCTAGCTGCTTTGACCTGAATTTTGACACTATAATTTACCAATTCCTCTCTTTTATTTCAAAGACTTTAAATGAAGAGGGGAATTGCTGTTTTCTGAAACCAAAATCATATCGCGAAAGCAAACGCAGAGTGTTAACCACTCATCCATTACCAATTGGCGTTTTTGAATTTCTTGTTTGCGATTTTCTTTTGAATGATCAAATTTTTGCAGGATTGTTTTGCGTAAAAGTAAAAAAGCTGCCAGGATACCGCAGGAAATTCCAGCGTATACCAGCCAGTTTTCAGCTTGCTTTAGAGCCTGATCGAAATTCACATAGACCAGTGCAAAAATCACCACACTTGCCAGAATGTCCGGGTGAATGACTTTCCAAAATGGCTGGGTTTGGATTTCTGGCGGTTTTATATATGGTATCAGTTTACGAATAGCCTGATAATCGAGTGGTAATTTGCTCAGAAATGCCTGGTCTTTTTCGATCCAGGCAAAATACAGGTCATGAACACTGATGAGCTGATCATTGGATTGGCAAATTGGGCAGTGTTTTTGTTTTTGAGTTACCATTTTGTTTATGTGTCCTTCAATTGGTAAGATTGGGAAGTAAAGCAATCAGGATACCTAAAAAAGTATCAGCCCCGGATGAATTTCCCCAACGGGCGAGTTGAATAGCCTGATTTTGAAAAGGAATATCTTCATTTATTAAGCTGTCAAACAGGGTGTGAATACGAGGGTCCGTTTCACCAATCAGGGCACAGGCCATCAGGCACGCGCTCACGGTTGGAGAACGCTGGAAAGCAATTTCGACGAGTTGCTGGCCTATGTCCATTAACCAGGTTGTGGAATTCATTCGTTGAAGAGTGAATAACAAACCACTCAAGGCGTCATCGCCTGATGGAGTGAGACCGCGTCCCATACCGATAAGTGGTGTGGCATTTTGAAGAAATGCATTTGAATCATTTTGTGTAATCGCTTCCATTAAGGCGATCATATTGTGCCAGATTTTCTGCATTGGAGGATCCGCCGGTATGTGGTTTTTCTCCATTTTCAGAAGAGGCGTGATCAGATCACTGAATCCGGCATTTCGTTTTAGTGTCAAAATCTGGGCTGCTGATTGAAAAATCCGCCGATTTTGTTCACTGGCTAAAATCCGATAAACCGGAGGTAATGGTGTATGCCAGACATGAAAATCGGTTAGCGAAAGTTCTTCATTATTGCTGATAAAATGAACATTACTTGTCCGGGTTTTGATCTGAACGGGTTGCTGTTTCTGCCAGCTGGTTGGAAGACTGGAAACAACCAGGTTTATTGGACCAGGATTATTTGCTGGAGTCAAAAAAATGATCTGACGAGATGTTAGCCGCAAAAAGATACCACTGGATGTGATTCCGGTGATCTCAGCCAGGCTGCAATTATTCAGCCAGGAATAGGCAACACTGCCAATAGAAGGTGTTTGGATCGTCTGCATGTTTTCTTTTCCTGTCTTGATTAAAACATCGAATTCCGGAAATTACCAGCACTTAGGCTTGACTTTCGTTTAAAAACGTGCATAATAAAAATGTCAGCTGTTACTTTGTCTGACAACCTGAAGAATAAGAACTGTATTCAACCACAAGGAGGTGTGTCGAAGAAAACCTGATCTTTTTGGATGCAAAGTGGCGGGGATGTTCTTATTTTTTCTCTCCTCGTGTTCGCATTGATTACTTAAAACCTTTCGGTTTTACATTATATGTGGCTAAAATTAATTGACTACACTCATATTATTATTTACTGGTACCCTGTGTGTGAGAACCAAAAGATTAAAATAAACCTATGATAAGTTGCGATGCAGGAATTTTTCCTGTATCGTTGTTTGATTTTGGATACAGATTGTGTGCTTAACCAATCGTAAACCATATTTGATAAAAGGAGTAAACGCATGAAATTAATTGATTTGACGATCCCTCTTGGTATCGGAACACCACCCTGGCCGACCTATGAGCCTTTACAGTTGAAGTATTTTAAACGTCTGGCGCCAAATGGCGCTAATGGTCAGCTGTTGACTCATTCCAATCATTTGGGAACACACCTTGATGGTGAAATTCATTTTCATACACCTGGAAAAGATATTGCCTCGTTGGATATGGACTTTTTGGTACACGAAGCTGCTATTGTTGACTTGAGCGATGTTGTAGCCGATTATGATGTTTATACCAGTAAGATGATTGAAGAACGCGTTGAAGTTAAAGAAGGCGATATCCTCATCATCCACACCGGTTACCACCATTTTGGTTGGGACCAGCCTACTGCCAACGAAATCCGCTATATGGTGATGCATCCTGGTCCGGACCGCGAATTTGCGGAATGGGCAAAAGCCAAAAAACTACGCTGGATTGGTGTGGATTGTGGTTCTGCCGATCATCCGATGAACACCATTCTTCGTAATTGGATGCCACGCCAGACCAAGCAGGCTGAAAAAGTCTTTATGAAAAAATTCGGCAAGAGCCTGGATGAATTTTTCACCGATGACAAATATCAATTGATGCATTTGGAAATGTTCCCCTACGGACTTATCCATGCCGAATGTGTGGGCGGAGATATCGACCTGCTGCTCAACCGCCGGGTAACTGTTGGTTTCTTCCCCTGGCGTTTTGTGGATGGCGAAGCCTCCATTGGCCGCTGTGTGGCCATGGTGGAAGACGCTGAGTATGAGGAATTGATGGCCAAGAAAGCCAGCATGACCCTGACCAAGCATGGGGATGCCACCAACCAATCCCATGTTGAAAGTTTGAATAAGATTAGCAAAGAAAATCTTAGCTAATTTATTACCCATTTTTCTACATAATAAAGGAGATGTAACTGTGAAATTCGAATTACCATGTAAGACTTCTCAAGAAATTCTGCAAATTGATGCCCGCGAAGTTGAGGCCATGCTCCAGGGTCCCGCACTGAATATCCCCAAATTCCCGGAAGCCATGCTAACCTTGAAAGATGGTCGCACGCTTTATATCCGCGAAGCCAAAATGGAAGAAGTGCCTGCCATGTTAGGATACATGGAAAAACTGATGAAAGTTGAACACGATTTCTATGATATCGTCGGATCCCGTGTTTATTCTGAAATTTTGGGTTGGAAACGCAAACGCTTAAAGGACCCCTATACCCTGGTTGGTTTGATCGACGGCGTATGGTCAGGCTTTGCTAATGGTCGTTTGATGAGCGAAGACATTAATATCAGCTTGCATACTATGGCGCTCGTCCGTGGTGGTCGTATTGGTGCAGCCATGTACTATGCCAAAGCCTACTATGGTTTCGAAATTATCGGCAACAAAGAATGGTGGGCCACCTACGAAAGTTACAATGGTTGGATGCGCTGGGGTTTGGGCATGGCTCAACCGAGCTATCCATGGCCGGATGTACAACATGAATTGGGCGGTGCCAAAGTTTACTATGTTACCAAGAAATATTGGGACAGCACCGTCAAGAATTATGTACGCCAGATGGTGGGCGCTGATTTGAACTTCAATGTCACCGACGAAGTTCGCAAAGCCAATGAAAACTTCATTGTCCCCGAAGAAGTTTTAGTCTAGATCTGATCCATAACCCGACTCTAAAAGGCCGCCTGTTATCAGGCGGCCTTTTTTATCCAGGTTTTATTTCATTAATTTTCGAATCTCAGTAAAATCATATCATGGATCAATATGCGGTCTTCTTTTTGCTTTCCATCCTTGCAGCAGTGGTAATGCTGGCGTTTGCTGTGTATGTATTTCCTATGCGCCATACCCGTATTGCGTTGAGTTTTCTGGTATTACTGATTGCAATAGCCTTGTGGACAGCATCGATTGGTTTTGGACTTTTAGCCGGGACGCATGAAGCAGGTTATATTTGGGCTGTTTTGCGTATGGCGGGTGTATTTGCTGTTCCGGTTATCTGGTTTGATTTTTCATTCCATTTTGCCGATCGTGCTTCCTGGTTGCGGCCTATGAATCTGGTGTGGCTGTCCATTATCCCGTTGGTTTCTTTTTTATTGATGGCGAGCAATAACGCCCATCATTTATTTTTAAAGAATATTCTCTGGGTGCAGCATGGACCGTTTTTGGTAGATGAAACTTGGATTTTAGGACCCTGGTTCTGGGTTCATATCGTTTATTCTTATGGGCTGATCCTGGCTGGGGATGTGGTCCTCATTCGCGCCGCTCTGCAATTACCAGCGCCATATAAACGCCAAATTGTTGCTCTGGTGGCCGGTGCTATTGTTCCTCTGTGTGTCAATCTTTCTTATACATTTCATTTAATTCCAGGTATTACAGTAAATTACGACCCATTTGGATTTGTCGTAGCTGGAGCTGCTTTTTCCTTTGCATTGTTTTCTTACCGGTTGTTTGATATTCGCCCAATTGCGAAACGACTTATTTTGGATGGTTTTACGGATGTGTTATTTGTTATTGATGAAAAATTTCGAATTGTCGATTTAAATCCGGCGGCTGAAAACCATTTGAATATTTCAAAGGATCAGATCATCGGGAATCCTTTTACGGGCTACATGGCGGACTTTTCTTTTGAAGCAGGTAAATCTACTTGTGTGGAATATTGCCCACCTGAGCGGGATCAAAGTTGCTTTGATGTAAGCGTTTCTCCGATAGTGTATCAAAAGCGCTGCCAGGGGCATTTATTGGTGATGCGTGACATTACAGAGCGTAAGGCAATGGAAGAAAAATTGAAATTATTGTCCGTAACGGATGGGCTGACGGGGTTGATAAACCGCAGGCAGTTTTTATCCCTCGGGGAGTTGGAAATTGAGCGTTCAATACGAAATCAACATTCACTGGCCATTGCATTTCTGGACATCAACAATTTTAAGTACATTAATGACCAGCATGGGCACTTAGTGGGTGATCTGATCCTTAAACAGGTAGCAGATTTCATTCAAGAGCAGGTAAGATCCATTGATGTATTAGCCAGGTTTGGCGGTGATGAATTTGTTATTCTTTTCCCGGAAATGACTGCTGACCGTCTGCCTTTGATTCTGGAAAGGCTGCAAACATCATTTACAGAAAAGAAGTTCCGGGTGAATAAAAATTCGTTCGCACTGACAGTTAGCTGTGGTTCCGCCATATTTGATCCGGCAGATCCCATTCTTTTGCATATATTGATCGATCAGGCTGATCAGGACATGTACCAGAATAAATTGGGGATAAAAGCCAGCGGTTAATCAGCTGTCTGCTCAGGGACCCGGATTGACAATCTTTGATACAATTGCGGGGATATTTAAAGAACTAATTTGGCAGGTATCTTTTGGAACAGATTTCGATTTCCGACAACTTATACCAGTATCACTTTCCAAAACCTGAAAAGCAGGATTATCTTGATCCGCACATCACCATTTTTCAAAAGGAAGATCAGGCAGTTTTGCTGGATTGTGGTTTTGAGTCGCAGGGACTTGCGCTAAAAAATACCCTGGATGCGCAGGGCATCAATGTACAGCAGGTTCTGCTTTCACATTTTCATCCCGATCATTATGAAGGATATCATTCCTTTGAGGGTTTGCCTCTATATGCCAGCAGCCAGTATCATCGATTTTATGCATTTCGCAAAAATACTGAACCGGATTCATATTTACCGCGAGTACAGCATGAATTAGCGCATGATGATCAATTGGTTTTTGGCGAATGGCATTTTCGTTTTCATGAAAAGCCCGGTCACAGCCCGTGTACCCTGGTAACACAGATCAACCAGTCGATCTTTCATACCGGAGATTTAGTTCTGGTGAATGATCATGGAAAACTCTCCTTGCCTTATGCAGTAGAGGGTGGTGATGTGCCGGCCTATCTGGAAAGCCTGGCCTGGCTGGAACGCCTGGATTTTGACGTAATCTTATTGTCGCATGGGTTCCCTATACGTGAGCGTGTGATTTTTCGTTCCCTTATCCAACGGATAACTTATTATCTGGAATCAATCTGGAAATCTCGCGGTAAGGCTGCATTGGAAGACTGTTTATTGGGTGAGCCGGAAGACTATATTTATCACCGTTTTCACAAAATGAATTGTCAGCAAATCCGCAAAAATTTACCGGAAAAACCTTGACATTCCAGTTACTGGAATTTTTATACTGAGGACAACCTTCAAAGAAAAGAAAAGGATGTCTTATGAAAATCAGTGAGTTTTCTAAAATTTGCAGTGTACCTGCCAAGACGTTACGTTACTATGATGAGATTGATTTACTTTCCCCGGAGCGGGTTGACCCGGGGAGTGGTTACCGGATTTATTCAATGGACCAGTTACCGCGATTGAATAAAATATTACAGTACAGGCAGCTTGGTTTTCCGTTAAGCCTGATAAAAACCATTTTGAATGGTGATACCACTCTGGAAGAGGTTCAGGGAATGCTGCGCCAGCGTAATCGGGTGATCCAGGATAGGATAGAAGAGGAATTGGAACGGCTGCGCCAGGTGGAAGCAGTTCAGGAAGATCTGGCTTTTCAACTTTCAGAAAAGAGCAGGAGTAGGGGCTATGAAATTATTACCAGGTCTATAGATCCGGTGCTGGTGGTCAGTATGCAGGATCACGCCAATGGACTAACAGATTCCGGGCGTATATTGGTGAAAATTTCAAAAAAAGTCCTCCAGCATATCATGAAACAGAATTGCCCCATGTCTGCGCCGGGGATTGCCTTGTATCATTCCTTCTCCGAACAACGCGTTGATTTGGAATTTGCTCAACCGGTTGAATATGCGATTGAGCCAGCTGGAAAGATGGAATGTAAAATCCTCCCTGGCATTGAACTGGCAGCCTGTGTGTATCATTATGGCGCTTTGAATGAAATAGATCATGCTCATCAGGCGTTGATGGATTGGGTGCGGGCAAATGAATATGAGATTGATTTACCGGTACGCGATGTGTATTTGCGCTATGATCCTCGTGGTAAAGGACAGGAGTTTATTACCGAAGTGCAATACCCAATTCGTAAACGCCAGTCTGTGGATTAGAAAATTTTATCCACGAAAGGTGCTGCCCATTAACAATACCGGATTGGTTAATTCTTTAAATATCGATCGAAAAATTCAATGGAGCGGGCCATGGCTGTGCTGAAATAATTGGAGAGGTTGTGGTTGTCACCCTCGTAGGTGTACAGTTCAACCACACCATTCGCATCTGTTATTTCCTGAAATAACAATTCTGAAAATACCAGCGGTACGTCTTCATCCGCGGTCCCGTGATGGAGTTGGACTGGGCCGGAGATTTCGCTGACAAAATGATTGGATGAAACCGAATCCCAGAATTCCGGGTTTTCTTCCGGTGAGCCATACTGATCTTGCCAGGCCTGCCGCCAGCCACGGGAAAAACCGGGTGCAGTTGGCTGTGGTGAACCGGTTGGCCGCCGCCATCTGGTAATCAGGTCGGGATAAGAGGCCACTACCCCGGCCCAAATAACACCCGCTTGAATATCCGGTGAAACTACCATGGCGCGCAATGTAAGGTAACCACCCAGAGAATGCCCCCACATGCCAATTTTTTGCGGGTTAACGGCTGGAAATTGTTTCAGTGCAGCGACTGCGTTAAGTACATCAATAATATAGCCGGTATCTCCATACGCACCGCGTGCTTCGCCTTCCGAACGATCGTGCCCGCGGTAGTCGATGCGGAAAATGACATACTGGCTGCGGGCAAACCCATCCACATAGGCGATGTAGCGCTCGGTGGTGCGATATACTGCAGGCGGGATATAGCCGTGGTTGAATACAATGCCTGGCCAGCCATTTTCCGGCGGGGTGCCATACGGCATAGTCAACAAACCATATATTTTATTTCCCTCAGAAAGGTAATAAGCATAAAAACGTTGATAGTTTGAACCGGGTTCCAGTTCGCTTTCAATGACGATCTCACTGCCAGGAAAAGACATTTGCCGTAAGGCTTCTATGCTCATTGGGTGAGGAGTGGCTGTAGGATTGGGCATGGCAGTAGAAGTGGCCGTAGGTTTTGGGTCTTCTATGATGAGTGCGGTTGGAATCAGCAGCGGCTCAAGAGTTGGCGTTGGAGTGGTTAATTCAATGCTGGTCGGAATTTGAACAGCCTGTTCATTGGTAGGGATAAACAAACATCCTGAAATGAACCCGGCCACAATAAGGCAGGTCAGGATGATATATGCATATCGAGAGGATGGATTGATTTTCATTTTCTCATTTTATTGATTGAGAATGAAAAGACAATCTTTTGTGGCAGCTTACCCCAGCCCGCCGTGAATTGCAATTATCGCCGCCTGTACCCGGTCATTGGCGCCAAGACAGGTAAAAATATTGGAAACTATGTTTTTCACTGTTCCTTCACTCAGATATAATTTTTGAGCGATTTCTTTATTGGTTGCGCCGGTAGCAATCAGCTTCAATACATCCAGTTCGCGCGGGGTAAGATCGGTAATGCGCTCAGTATAGTCATTTTTTGGAATTGTTTTTTCTTTTTCACTGCTGATATTAATCAATTGCCCTGCTACGGACGGGGCTAATTGAAAAATGCCGTGATAAGCTAGGCGTACCGCCTGAGCCAGGTCGGCCGCAAGTATGTCTTTTAATAAATAACCCCGGGCGCCGCATTTTAACGATTTCACAATATACTCTTCATCTTCCAGGGTGGTTAACATCAAAATGATCGCATTTGGAGCCTCTTTAAGAATAGCCTGTGAAGCAGAAATTCCGTCCAGAACCGGCATGCGGATATCCATCAGTGTTACATCCGGGCGTAGATCCTGATAGACGCGGATGGCTTGTTCACCATTCTCGGCTGTGCCAATCACCTGCAAACCGGGTTGGATAGCTAATAATGAGGCGATTCCTTCTCTCACAAGCGCTTGATCGTCTACAATGATGACTTTGATTAAGTCTGTTGACATGTCACCTCCGTTTATCCATAAATATCTTTCGGCAATTGAATGAACAGCTTTGTCCCTTTTTCGGGCCGGCTGGTGATTTTGAAGCGCCCACCAACCATCTGAACGCGTTCCTGCATGCCTTGTAACCCATAATGATCACCTTTATTGGCTTTTCTGGGGAGAAAACCACAACCATCATCTTCAATTTCAACCCGGATATACCGGCGTTGAAAGTTGATTCTCAATGAGGCATGTTCGGCCTGAGCATGTTTTTGAATATTGGTCAGCCCTTCCTGGATAACTTGTTTTAAAGTCAGCAGGGTCAATTCAGGAAAACCGGACTGTGTACCGGAACAGGTATATTCCAACTTCAGACCATTTTCACGCACTTTATTGACAATGTTTTCCAATTCGTTTTCCGGCTGGGCATCTTCTCCGAATTCGCGCAGGTCTTTGATGGTTTGGCGCAATTCCTTAATGGCTTCATTGGTGGATTGTTGCGCATTCAGGATGGCGTTCTGACTTTCACCAGCGTCTATATCTCGGTAGGCGACTGCTTTTTGGAGTTGGATATTGACGGCTACTAACTGATGTCCGAGGCTGTCGTGCAAGTCACGCGAGATACGGTTGCGTTCTTCTTCTTTTCCAAGCGAAATGGAATTTGTTGCATAGCGTTCAAGCTGGTTAACCAGGGCCTGGTTTCTGCGCCGGACGCGGTCATCCCAGCGAATAATGATCGCAAATAAATAAAACATCACAAAACTGAATATTTCATATAAGTATCCAATTTCAAATTGCTTGCTCAAAATTTCATCCCCGAAATCCAGGTAGAACGTGTATACAATGACCAATAATATTGGCAATATAGATAAAGGGTTGAAATAAAAACACATGGTGAAAAGAATGTAGCCCATCAAAGAAGAAGTGATACCGGTTGGCTCACTGATGGTGATCGCATAAAAGGCGATTATTCTGATGCCGGTTAAAAGGACTGCCAACCAAAAATAAGGTGTTTTGGGATAGAGCAGTCCTTCAGCAGCTTCCAAAAGAATAAGCACTGTAAATCCGCCGCCCAGGAAGGCCAAATGCAGCGGCGTAAAACTGGAAAATCCGAAATTCGTGTAAATATTCTGAGCCAGAACGATCATGAAGATCGATAGATAAATAAACGCTACTGGGAAACGCAGCGAGCGTTCAAAATAGCGTGGATGCAATCTTCGGGGAGCGGTAATTGGTTTCATCAGGTTTTATTCATGATTATACAGGTTCTATTCTTAAAAATTAATCTCTACCGGCCATTTAACATAGCCAATCTTCACGTGAAGATTGGCTATGTTTTTTAACCAATCGTAAGCCCGGCGAGTGGCCTGGTTCACTGTTGATAGGTAGTTGAAAAATCTACACTGGTAACAACAAAGAAATACAACAGGAGGTAATATGAACCAGGAACACACAGTGTTTACCATTCAGAAAAATATTATGCAAGTGTACAGCCGGCTTTTGTTGAATATCGATATTCAATTTGAAGAGGCTTTGCCCCAAGGGCCGAAACTTTTGGTAGTTAATCACCCCACAACGACAGACCCGTTTTTATTGTCATTATTGGTCAATGAACCGATCTGTATGCTCATCACCGGTATGGCATTTGAAGTGCCGCTTTTGGGGAAAGCCCTGCAAGCCGGCGGGCATATTGCGGTTTCAAAGCTGGAACAGGGTGGTCATGGTGTCGTAAACCAGGCAGTGAGTAAATTGGCGCAAGGAAAAACGATTGGGATTTTTCCGGAAGGTGCACTTAGCCCGGCTATAGGCGAATTTTGTGAACCAAGGTCGGGCGCGGCGCGGATAGCCTTGTTGAGCGGCGTACCGGTAATCCCGGTGGGAATTTATTTGAGCCATAATGCGTACATCGAAAAAAAGTTAAATACAGAGAATTACGCGGATATGGCGCGTTGGGCCTGCCGTGGTGATTATTTTGTAACAGTTGGGAAAGCCAGGCAGTATCAAGGGAGTGTTCAGGATCGTGATTTTGTGCGCAGCCTTGGCAGGTCCATGATGGCGGATATTGCCGGGCAAGCTCAAAAAAGCAATGAGCGTATGCTGTTTCAGCAATCACAAACGGCCGGGAAAAATCTTTTTCTGCGATTACGCCGTGTTCTTAGTTTCTAAGAGGAAAAATGGAAAACAATCAAAGCAAAACACAAATGCTGAAAACTACGGCGATTGTTTGCGCTTATAACGAAGAGAAGACCATTCAAGATGTAATGGATTCTCTGTTACAAAGCACTGCCCTGGATGAAATTATCGCTGTGGATGATGGTTCAAAAGACCGGACTGCAGCCTTATTGCGCAAATATCAGCATATTGAACGGGTGCAGGTAATTCTTCTGCCTGAAAATAGCGGAAAAGGGTATGCAATGACCAGTGCGGCAATGCAGGCAAATGGCGAAGTCCTGGTGTTCGTGGATACCGACCTGAAGAATCTGACTCCTGAGCATATTACATTGCTTTTAGAGCCAATCCATCGATCAGAGATACGCATGGTAGTCGGAGTTCCAGTTCGCGGGGAGGTGATCAGCCGCACCGAACGCCTGGATCCCTGCCGTTCCTTGTCCGGGCAGCGGGTCGTCTATCGTGAAGATTTTTTGGTCCTGCAGAATGCGATTCGTTATTCGGGGTATGGCGTGGAAACGATTCTGAACCTGCATTACAAAGAACAAGGAAAACCGGTAAAGTTTATCTATTTACCTTATTTGTATCATCCAATCAAAGTGGAAAAAGCCGGTTTCGGAACTGCATTAGGTGAATATTGGCATGAAGGCAAACAAATTATGCAAACAGCAATCCGGAATCCGAAATTAATCTGGGGCGCATTGTTCAGTGTGTTAGACCGGTAAGTTGTTGAAGCAGAAAGGTAAAAAGGTATTGATGATGATGAAACAATTAATCTCCCTGGGAAGATTTGTTTTCCCAAAACCAACAATTATTTTCACCGATCGGGTTCCAGTGAATGAACCGGTGGTCTTTGTTGCCAATCATGAAAAAAATTATGGTCCGAGTGTACTGCAATTACATTTTCCGCTCAAATACCGTCCCTGGATTATTTATCATATGCTGGAAGCAGGTGAATGCAGGCAATACATTCAGGAAACATTTTTTGAAGAACGTTTGGGTTGGCCGGTTTGGTTCAGTTCCCTGGCAGCGAAAGTATTGGAGCCATTGCTGATCCGGTTGATGCACACCACCCATCCGGTGCCGGTTTATCGAGAACATCCGCAGCGCATTGTGGAAACCTTTCGCGCCAGCCTATACGCTTTGGCGCAAGGAGACAATCTTTTGATTTTTCCGGAAAATCCGCATGAACCGCTTTTTTCACAAGAAGTACGCGGTTTCTTTGAGGGATTTTTATACCTGGCAAAACTCTACGCGCGCAACACCGGCAAAGGCTTGTTGTTCTGTCCGCTTTCGATCAACCCGGCCAAACAAACTGTGACGGTTGGAAAATTGGTGCGCTTTAACCCAACCGCGGAATATAAAAGCGAAGCGGAACGGGTGCGGCAGCACCTGATGCGCCAGGTGGCCGCTTTGTATCACCAGCCCTGGTCGAATTTTCCAGGCGGGTTATCTCAGGAGGTTTCCCCTGAATTTCAGCTGAACTATCAGGTTTAAGATATTCGGATATTGCGTTTTATGATCTCGGCGATCGTCAGGTTGTGGCGTTCGCCGAGTTGCCCATTAATCATTTCGATTTGTTTGCGTGGTGAGTAAAACACCTCGCTCCAACCATATCCGGCACAGGCAGTATTGGCTATCTGGTTTCCATTCGCATCGCTGCCCCACCAGCCGCAATATTGTTCTTCCAGGTCCGGGCGGATGTGAAACTCAGGGATGTTGAAATGGGCGGAGTAATAGTAGTCTGGTGGAAGTGCATTGAGCAGGGTTTCGAAACAATGCACACGCACCTTAACGCCATTCTTACATTCGGATTCGGCGATGCGGCTGAGACCGCGAATGGTTGCCAGCGGCGCCAACACTTCCACGCGTTCCAGGTTGCGGAAGCGCTCTTTGATGCGCACGATAACCTCTTTCATGACCAGGCCGCTGGCGATGCTGTCTGCGATGAAGGCGACTTTGATCTTATCATGCTGTGGTTGGTTGAGGTCTTTGTCCTTAAAAAGTGTCATTTCCACTTTACGGTTATACACCGGAACGGAGCTGTCGAAGACATGGTGCGCATCCAGAATGACCTCATCGGTGTAATAGCCGTACATTTCCCAAATTGCTTCAGGAACCTGGTATTTGAGCCCTTCACGGGCAATTGGAAAGACCGCCAGGTTTTCCTGCAAATGGCTGGTGATCGTTTCACGCAGCGGCGGGGCAGCGAAGATATCCTGCATGGCTTTCCACATCAGGTTGGCTCGTCCAGCGCCCATCCATACCTGTCCGGGCAGTTGCAGGTGGTCAACATCTTTTAATTCATCCATTGAAATGCCGATAAATTCCATCAGACGTGGATCGGGTTTGCGTTCTTCGATGTAGATGAAGCGTGCGGTGGAAGCATTATGATAGAGCACCAGGTCGAGATTGGCACAGTCACCCAATGAAATTTTGCCGGGACGATAAAAACCGCTTCCTTCAGGTTTGATTGTCTGGTAGGGAAGCGGCTCTTCCAGGATCAGTGATCCTCGGATGATTGTATTGCTGTCTTCAGCAAATTCTATTGGATGATTGAGTATAGGCATGGGTATCTTCTCCTTAAGTGATGCAGCAATAACGCTAAAAATTTTTCTTAAAGAGACGGGCCGGATTCATTTTACAGCCTGTCCTTAAGATTTTATCACGGAGTAGGAAAATTAGTAATCAGGAATTTGGAATTAGTAAAGAGGAATTATGAATCCGGAATCCTTTTTTCTGACAACAACCTTAAATATACTTGACAAAAACTAGTAACTTGTTTATTATTTTGTTATGCATAAAACTAGTAACTTGTATACCAATTAAATATGTCAGTACGATTTGCGATTCTTGGTTTATTGTCTCAACATCCCCGGCATGGTTATGACCTGCGCACGGCCTTTTCAGCTTTGGTAGGTGGTGATCGGAACTGGGAGGTAAAGCCTGCACAAATCTACACCACACTCAACCGCTTGGAAGAAGCCGGGTTGGTTTTGAAGGGCGACACCCAGCAAGATGGCGGGCCTGAGAAGCACATTTACACTATTACGGCTGAAGGAAAATTGGCGCTGGCGGAATGGTTCGCCAATGGGATCACTCCTGAGCACCAACGCGACGAGTTCTTTGTCAAGTTGATGACGGCTCTGGTGTGTGGTGAGGCCGACCCAACCCGGTTACTGCAAATCCAACGCGCGCACCTTTTTCAGGATTTGCATGCCGCCACCACCCAGCGCAACCAGTATGATCCGCGCAGTGAAATGGCCCAGATCCTCTTGCTGGATAAGACAATAATGCACCTGGAGGCCGATCTGCGCTGGCTGGATATTGCTGAGGTGCGTCTTGAGGAAGTAAGACGCCAACCACTGCCGGAACCGGAAGTGCGCCAGCGTGGAAGACCCAAAAAATTGGAGAGTTGATCGATCCAAGGACCGATCTTTATTAAAGGAGTATAACAATGTCTATCATTCAAACAGAAAACCTGACCAAAACATACGGCAAAAATGAGACTGCCGTCACTGCCCTGGATCATGTAAATATCCACATCGCCGAAGGCGAATTTGTGGCAGTCATGGGACCCAGCGGGTGTGGCAAGTCAACCCTGATGCACCTTTTAGGCGGGCTGGATAAACCCACCAGCGGGCGCGTCATTATTGAAGGCACTCCGATTGCTGAGATGAGCGATGACCATCTCACCGAACTTCGCCGTAGAAAGATTGGTTTTATCTTTCAGTTCTTCAATCTTATTCCGGTTTTGAATGCACTTGAGAATGCCGCCTTACCGGTAACCCTGGATGGGGTTAAACCGGCAGAGGCAAAAACCAAAGCCAGAGAGTGGTTGGAACGATTTGGCCTGGGTGATCGTTTGAATAACCGCCCGGACCAGCTTTCCGGAGGTCAGCAGCAGCGCGTGGCCGTGGCGCGCGCGTTGGTGGCTGATCCGGCATTCATCCTGGCTGATGAGCCCACCGGCAACCTGGATACACGTTCCGGGGATGAGATCGCCAGTTTGCTGCGTGACGTGTCCAGGGAATACCGGCGCACGGTGGTGATGGTAACACACGACCCGCGCATTGCCGCATACGCTGACCGTATTATTTTCCTTAAAGATGGAAAAGTGGTGGATGAAACCATACTGGAGCGTAAGAATGGCAATAATGCCGTCCTGGTGGCTGACAAAATGAAGGAAATGGGAGATTAGGAGAGCTGGAATCAGTTATCGGTTATCGGGAATCCAGCTTCCGAATAACTAATTCCTTATACCTCTCCGCAGGAGATTCCAATGAACATTCAATTAACTTTAGCGCTGCGCTATTTAGGCGGGCGAAAATTACGAACTTTTCTCACCACGCTGGCGATTGTTTTTGGCGTGATGGTGATTTTTGGCATGAATATTGTTTTGCCGACGATGATTGCAGCCTTGCAATCCAATATAATGGCGGCTTCTGGACAGGTGGATCTGACCATCACACGCATTACGGGTGATCTATTTGATCAGGCGGTTGCTGCGGAAATCCAGTCCGTAAATGGGGTACAGGCTGTAAGCGGCACACTCAACCGCTCACTCAATTTGCCCGGGGATTATTTTGACCAGGATGCAGGACAGACTGACCGGGTTACCGCATTGAGTTTGGTGGGAATTGATCCGCAAAACGCCACAATTGTGCGGTCTTACCCACTTTTGGAAGGTCGTTTTCTCCAAGCCGGTGATAATAACGCTGTGGTGATTGCCGAATCGTTGGCGGATAAAATTGGCGTTGGGGTTGGAGATACCTTCAATATCCCTACCGTCCAAGGAGAAAAAACGCTGACGGTGGTCGGTATGCTTTTCCCGCGGATGACACCTGGTAACGAAGAGCTTCTGGTGCTGCTGCCGTATGTGCAGGAGACGATGAATGCCACGGGTAAGATAAACGCAATGGATATCAACCTGGAAGTACTCGATGACGCTGATCGACGTGCCGAAATTACTGCCATGGTTGAGGCGAAGCTGGGAGAGGATTATCAGATCGGCGCGCTAAGCAGTGGTGATGAGATGTTGGGTGTATTGGGAATGGGCCGGATAATGCTGAGCACATTTGGTGCATTGGCTTTGTTCATGGGCGCGTTCATTATTTTCAATACATTTCGCACGGTGATCCTGGAACGCCGTCATGATATCGGTTTGCTTCGCGCCGTAGGTGCCAGTCGCCGTACAATTACGTGGTTGATTGTAATGGAAGGCATGCTCCAGGGCGTGATTGGGTCAGTGATTGGGATTGCGCTGGGATATTTAATGGGGTTAGGTATCATCCGTTTGGCGCAAGGCCCGCTCAGCGCCTTTATTAACCTGCAAATGAGTAATCCGGTAGTGGAACCTGGTCTGGTGCTGGTTTGTCTGCTGCTGGGAGTGGGTGTTACGATTCTTGCCGGGCTGTTCCCTGCGTTACAGGCGGCGCGGGTGACTCCAATGGATGCGCTGCGTCCCTCACTGGTGGATGTGGATTATCGCCGCCGAACCGGGTTGGCTTTCATTGCCGGCCTGGGCTCGATTGGCCTGGCATTAATGGCGTTGTTCGCCGGCGATATAGCCTTTACCGGGTTGGGTGCTTTCCTCTTTCTGCTTGGATTGGTATTGGTTGCCCCGGCTTTGGTGCGACCACTAGCCCTGATTTTTGGAAAAGTGATTGCACGCGTGTACGCCCGTCAGGGGATTGGTGAGTTGGCTCAGGGCAACCTTGTTCGCCAACCTGGACGGGTGGCAATTACGGCCAGTGCAACCATGCTGGGATTGGCTGTGGTTGTGGCGGCTGGCGGGTCGGTTTCCAGCCTGAGTATTACCATGACGGACCTCATCAAGAGCTCACTGGGCAGTGATTTTTTGTTTGTGCCGCCTTCTGTTTCATTGTGGAGTTCAGATATCGGTGTAAGTGTTAATTTCGAGAATGGATTAAAAGCGATCGAACAGGTAGATGTGGTATCTTCGCTGCGGTATGCCAGTAGTCAGGCCAATGATATGGCCATCTCCGTGTTGGGGATAGACCCACTGGCTTACTCTAAAGTGAGTAGTCTGAGTTTTGTGGAAGGCAGTGAGAGTGATTACGCACAGTTGAATGAACCCGGCACGATGTTTGTCAATGGTGTTCTGGCGATGAACATGGGATTAAAGGTTGGTGATACATTGGAAATGGTCACGCCGAATGGGCGTAAACCATACCGTGTAGTAGCCATAGGCAGTGACTTGTTAAATGCCAAGGTGGTGACAGCCTACGTTTCACAAGCCAACCTGGAGAAGGATTTTAATGTGACGGAGGACGTCTTCATCCAACTCAACCTCAAGCAGGGTGCGGATGCGGTGGCTGCCGAAGCCGCAATCAAAGCGCTGGCTGTTGATTTTCCGCAGTTTACTGTCATTTCGGGGAAGGCATATTACACTTCTCTGCTGGCTCAGATGGAAACCGCTTTCGCCGGGATGTACTTTCTTCTGGCGGTGTTGGCGGTGCCCTCGCTGATTGCGATGTTGAATACATTAGCCATTTCGGTGATTGAACGTACCCGTGAGATAGGCATGCTGCGTGCGGTAGGTGCCACACAGAAACAGGTACGCAAAATGATCACGTCAGAAGCGCTGCTGCTGGCCTCAGTCGGAACGGCTTTTGGCATCCTGGGCGGGTTGTACTTGGGATATGTCTTTGTGAGTGCAATGGAAGCGATCATGCCCTCGCGGTATGTTTTCCCGCTGACAGCTATTTTCGCTGCGATTGTGATCGGCCTGACCTTTGGGTTACTCGCAGCGCTGCTGCCATCCAGACAAGCGGCAAAGCTGGATGTGGTTAAGGCGTTGAGATACGAATAGGAATGTTTTATTCCCCGCTGGGAGAACCTGGCGGGGAAATTTTTTTACCATGAATTAGGTCGCAACGCGCTTATTTCTTTTTATTAAGCGGACGGGTTTCTATGTGATTCAGTCTGTATTGCTTTATCCCGTCAACAATTTCTTCAGTCAGGTATTCATTCTCTACCAGGGCATCGATATCTTCCACAATATTTTTCCAGACGATGGTTGTCTGGTAATTTGCGGAGGGTTCAAAGCTGGCTTCTCTGTTGTTTTTGGTAATAGTAAACGGTTCCTGGATGGTTTTGGATCCGTTTATCCAGTAGGTAATTTGGTTGTAAAGACTTTTTTGATTTTGTGTAATCATAATTTTTGAGCGTAAACCATTCTATATTTAGTAACACTAATCTTACCATGATTTCACCATTGGCGGAAAATAGTAACCGGACGATTTCATTGTGAATGCGGTCGTGCCGGTGAAATGGTGTTTTCTGGCTGCGGGTGTAATAAAGGCTTGAGGCGGGGGAACACCTATTGAATTTTGATCCTATTTCATTTATAGTGAATGTGTTGATCCAATGCCTATACGGCAAAAATAGATATTCGCACTTACAATTACATAAAAGCTTCTTTGACAGGAAAGTAAGGTGGGAGATATGCTGGAAGAAATGAAAGTTGTGAAACCGGCGGAGATGCCCCAGGAAAAACAGGAAAGCCACCTGGAAGTGAAACGCATGGTTGTTCATCATTTGATAAAAAATGATGGTGAGGATGTTGCCACCCTAGAGGAATCGGCTGCCTGCATTCCGCTTGAGGAGCGGGCACTGAAACTGGCAGCCGATCTGAATGCCAGCTTTTTGCGTTCTGGAATAGAGTACGCGGAATTTGCGGCGGAGAAAGAGAAAATATTCCCACAGAAGATACTGGGTTATGTTAAAAAATCCGGTGATGATGCGTTTGTGATATTTTCAAGGGAGGTTTCAGAGAAACTAAAAGACGATATTCAGAAAATAAAACGGGCCAAAGGCGGCTATCTGATCTTTATTGAATATCGTTATTACCTGGTGAATTACATCACCGTGTTTATGATCCGGGATACAACCGGGCTGCTGTTCAAACGCGATGCCGTCACCGAAAATTTTGAGATCAATGCCATCGAGCATCTGGACCTGGATAAGCTGGCGATGGCCTGTCGTTTTAATCCGGGAAAATACGAACTAATCAATAAACTCTATCTCAGTTTCATTAAACGGCGGATGGCCGATATTTCGGCTTATTTCATCACCTGGGTTTCGGCGCAAAACATTGTCAACAATAAAGTGTACACCGAAGACCTTAATCGTCTGTTGAATATGGTTGACTGCCCCAAGGATGAAAACGGCCAGGAGATTGACCGCTTTACATTCAAGGAGAATATCTACGATCTGGTAAAATCCGGGCCTGATAACGTTGTTGATCTGAAAGAAATCAGTGCAAAGTATTACCCGGAAGCGATGTACGGCGAAAATTACCTGGTGGATTTTGCGGAGAAGAACGGGCTGGATATCAATACCGAATTTCAGGCGGAGAATACCGTTTTAAAACACCTGATCTGTATCGATCTGCATGCGGACGGGATTCAACTGCGTTTCAAGCGTTCCGATTACCCCGCCAGAATTCATTTCGATAAGTTAAATCCCGCTGTGATCATTATCGAGTCGCAGGCGCTGGCAGATGTTCTCAAGCAGGAAGTAAACTTATGGAAACCCGCGAAGCCGTAGAAAAACTGCATGAGTGGAAAACACGGGGTTGGCTGAATAGCTGGGCGTTTGTCTCTGATCAAATTGTTATCGAATTCAATCCGGGCAGCGCTGTGAACATGCAGCCGTGGATCCAGACCGGCATTTGCGATCAATTGGGTGATATTAACGACAATCGTTTCGCCATCCCTGTTTACAGTGTTCCCGGTCTTTTTTATTCGCAGGATCATTTTCAGACCAGCGTGGTTGCGGATGATTTTGCCAATGATCTCTGGATCTTGTTTTATACGCAGAACGATTATCTGCATTATGATCCCAAAACGGAAAAGACGACCCTTGGGCCGGATGGCAGGGATGCCGGCCATTTGATGAAGAATGTGTTCTATGGATTAAAGTTTAAGGAAGAGCTGTTGAGAACGGATCGGGAGGAAAACCTGGCTTTTTACAATAATACTGCGCAGAGAGAGTTCCTAATCCTCTCCCCCGAGCACGGGATCATTGAAATCGGATACCCTGTCAGGACGATTATTTTCGATGAGACCGAAAATATCCGGGAGAACTACATTTCACTGGCTTCCATGAACACGGCGGATGAATTTCTGATTTATCTGCGCCAGCAAATCTACAAGATCTTATTCCCCGTGGAGAGATACAGACGCTTTGAGGAACTGGTCAAAAATTTCAGCAAAATCGTTGACCTGGCGAAAAGTGATTACAGCATTTACCTGAGCAAATTTTCCTTTGAGACTTTCAACCAGAACTTTCGCAAGGAGAAAAAGGAGTACTTTGCCTCCATCCGTGAAATATCCAACAAAATTCTCAGTTATGTAGCTTCGATTCCCGTGTCGATTTCGGCGACAGCTTATGCGGTTTACCAGGTTCAAACGGTGCCCACGTTTGCGTATACGGTGGTGGCGGCTTACCTGGTGTATTCGATTCTGACGGCTTTCTTTTTACGCCTGATCTGGATGGATACGAAAGAGCTGGGCGACCGGTTGATTGAGGACGTGAAAATTGTTAATGAGCGCGTGAAAATTGAAAGAGAGCTGGTTAACAGCGAGGCGGATAAGGTCAAAAATAAAATCCTGCGAGTCCAGTTTTTGATCTATTTGGTGCAGGGCTTCCTGGTGCTGCTTTCGATGGTGATTCTGAGCATGGCGTTGATGTTCCTGGGCCTGGACGTGCCACGCTTTTTGCTGTGTGTAGCGGCGCTCATTTTCCTGTATGCATTGATCAACTTTTGGCCGATCGAAAAATTTTCGAAGTAAATAGAGAAAAGTATTGTTGGCTGGTAGGGAGTAATGAATGTTAACTACATTGCATACTTATTTAGTAACTGCTCAGACCTATAAATGAGTCTGAAGAGTAGGAGGAACAAAGGGTGAACCGGTCAAAGCCATTTGTAGAACATTCAACACTCGTTGTCCATTTTTACGGGAAGTTGA
>PHBZ01000097.1 GCA_002840755.1 Chloroflexi bacterium HGW-Chloroflexi-10
TGAAGTGAACCCTTTAAACAAGACAGAAAAAGAAAGACCCTAGTGAGTTAGATGGACAGGCACCTGAGTTGATAAGGTGTCTGTCTTGTTTTTAATTGTATCCTTTCATAATTATAAAAGTGAATGTAATTATCGATTATTTGCTTAGCCTGCTCGAATGAAGGGTTTGGAAATTGTCGCATAGCTTCTTCTTTAAGATGACCAAAAAAGTTTTCCATGGGGGCATTATCCCAACAATTAGCGCGCCTAGACATTGATGGTGTAATGTTGTATTCTTTTGTTAGGACGAAATAGGCGTGAGAGCTGTATTGAGTCCCTTGGTCACTGTGGAGGACAAGTCCATCAGTGACCACTTCTTTTTGTTTTGCCAACTTTAATGTTTTTGTAACTAAAGTAAGCGAATTTTGTTTCCCTAAATGGTGGGCAACAATAAATCCATCATGCAGATCTTTGATCGTTGAAAGAAACGCCCATCCTTGTCGGGTGTGAATAAAAGTAACATCTGTGACCCATTTCATATTAGGACGAGGGGCAGTGAATTCCCGGTTCAAGATATTGGTATAGTGGTGAAAAATTATTGAATCTTTAGCTCTTTTCAAAAATTTACGTCTTCTAGCTACTGAATGTATCCCAAGCTTATTCATAAGCCTTAGAACAGCTTTGTGATTGATTGTGATACCTAGTTTTTGCTGTATCCAAAACTGAACTCTGCGGTACCCATACGTTTGATGTGAGGCTTCATAAGCTCGTTGGATCAATTCCTGCCGATCCATATCTTTATCTGGCTTTGAAGTTCGTTTTACCCAGGCATAATATGCTGCTCGCGAAACTTGAAGATACTCACACATTTGGGTCACTTTAAATTGGTCCCTGTAGTGATAGGTTGTCCGATATTGCGCTTCGCGGGCATATCCTTTCGCAACTCGGACCGTAGTTTTTTTAATAATGCGTTCTCCATCCGTAATCGTTCAATCTCTGCTTCTTTAGTCTCCGCATTTTTATTTGGTCGACCAATATGTTTTGTAAACAAATTATCGCCTTCTTTCCTGTATTGCTTCACCCACATCTTCACTCGATGCTGATCTCTCAATCCAAGCAAATTTGTTATTTCTGCTCTAGTTTTTCCTTCTTCATAAAACAATCGTACTGCTTCTTGCTTTATTTCTGCTGGATAATGCTTCATTCCTATTTTCCCTGACATAATTAAAAGTACCTCCTGTTTGATTATTTTCTCACAGGGGGTACTTTCTTTTTTGTCTACTTTTCGGGGTTCAGTTCAAT
>PHBZ01000098.1 GCA_002840755.1 Chloroflexi bacterium HGW-Chloroflexi-10
ACTGACGACGATAACGGCGGGCAACGCCACCCATTGACATGGCAGGATATTGAAACCCGACCAACCCACCTACCAGTGCAAAAACAGGTTCTGCAGTAGCAACCATCCCTAATCCAAATCCCGCTACGGCTAAAGCCACTCGAAGGGAGGTAAATTGCACTTCATTCCAATCGTTCCAGCGATCTCCGATGTGAGCCCAATACAGATCTGCCCGTGTTTTCCGTAGAAAACCAGCTGGTGTCCATCTAGATACTGGCTTGTCTAGGGGAGAAAGGGATTTGCGCCATCCGGTCAGGATAACGCCATCTGCTGGCGTAAGAATCTCAGATAACCGGCCTGTGGGTGCTGCGGGTGCAAGTTCAAGTGTCAGGTAGATGACCAGTGCAAAAACAGCAATTCCGGTAAGGTAAATGAGAGCTGTCATCTACACTGCCTCCATAATCATGGAACGAATGATGAAGTACCCACCCACCATGGCTGCCATTGTGCCACCAATTACGATTTGAACAGGGAGGGCAGTTAACGAAGAGCGCACCATTGGGTCCTGGCTGAGATAAACCAGAATGAGGATCAAGACAGCTGGCAAGACTTTTGCAGAAACCAGCGAATCGCCGGCTTTCGCCTGGGCTCGATTCCGTGCAATCAGGATTTGCTGAACCCGGCTTGAGATATCCATAAGGACTGCTGTGTAGGCTCGTCCGCCTGCTTCGGTATATCCTTCCAACAGTTGAGCCAGATTGGCCAGGGACACCGAAGGGCTGCGCGATGCCAGACTTCGTAATGCTTCCACCCTGTCTTTGATTCGCATTTCTGAAGCGGTCAGAATAAACTCTGGAGTAAGCGGATTGGTTTTTTCTATCTCCAAGGACTCCCCGACTTGCTGTAATACATCGGGTACGGATCCACCAGCAAGTAGACCAGCAGCGGTTCGACCAATCGCAATTGGGAGCAGCTGGTCAATATTCCGACCACGACTTTTCACCCGATCATCCAACCATGCGCCAGGTATGTAAATTAGGATTCCACCAATTACAATTGCCGGTAGACCGGGGAGGAACAACCAGGCAATGACCATGCCGCAAACACCAGCAGCGATACGCAATAGGCGGAAGGTAACGGGTTTGATATTCAGACCAGAGGCTAAAAGTTTATACTCCAGCGATTTTTGATCGAGGCTGGATAGAGTTCGGGCTGAATCAACAGTATATAAAGCGGATAATCTAC
>PHBZ01000099.1 GCA_002840755.1 Chloroflexi bacterium HGW-Chloroflexi-10
GGCGGCGCTGCGCGGGATGAGCAGGCTGGTTTTGGCGTGGAAAACCAACTCGTGATCGAGGTGGTAGCTTGCCAGGCGGAAACCATCTGCCGCGGTCAGGCAAACCTTCTCGTTGACCAGGGCCAGCTGCACAGCGCACAGGGCAGGTCGGGACTCATCGGTGGATGCAGCGATTGCAACGCGCTTGAGCGCTGAGCGCAGTTCGCTGGCCGGGATATTGCCCATCAGCTTGGAGTCTGGTGCGGCTGTGTTGGGGAATTCATCGGCGGCAAGGCTCTTGAGTTTGGCCTTCGTTCCCTGTGACGCAAAGCGCAGGGTGGCGCTATCGTCTTCCCAGATCAAGTCAATCTGTGCGCCAGGCGCAGCGGAAGCCAGATCGGTCAGGGTCGTGCCGGGGGCACAGGCAGCCCAGACTTTTGTCACGATGGCAGGAACTGCAACGCTGATGGCCGTTTCCAGATCGGTTGCGGTCAGGGTCAGCGTTTCTCCTTCGGCCCGCATGTGGATCGTGGTCAGGACCGGCAGGGTGGATTTGCCCAGGGCTTTCGAAACGATGCCCAGGGCGGCCTTGATGGTCTCGGTCAGGATCATGGTGTCGGACGATTCGGCTTTCTTGGTCATGTGGGGTAACCTCCTTGTGAATGTTTGGATGAAAGTAAAACAAGAGCCTGGCTGTCAGGCCAGGCTCTTGTGGTGTTGCTTGTACTGGATATTTCTCCAGTGCTTGTCCTGGGAGACTCCCCGGTTTTCTAAAAGGGGATATCATCTTCAGGGGCAGCAGGGGGAGCGCTGGCGGGAATGTTGCTCTCGCCGCCGTTGCCTTTGCTGTCCAGGAAGCGGACGGTCTGGGAAACCAGCTCGAAGCTGGCCTGCGGGTCGCCGGACTGGTTGGTCCAGATGCGCGGGCCGCCAGTAGCAGGATCGTAGACCAGGCGACCTTCGACTAGGACTTTCGAGCCTTTCTTCAGGTATTGGTTGACAACCTCGGCCTGTTTGCCCCAGGATGCAACCCGGAACCAGACAACATCCTTGACGGTCTCGCCGGCTTTGTTGGTGTACTGCCGATTAACGGCCACCGAGAAATCGGTGACGGGCTGACCTTCAGGCGTATAGCGCATTTCAGGATCGCGCCCAAGATTACCGACGATGATTTGGTTGCTCATGTAAGATGACATCGTGTTACCTCCTTGAATGGTGAGA
>PHBZ01000005.1 GCA_002840755.1 Chloroflexi bacterium HGW-Chloroflexi-10
TTCGCCAGCTTCATGGTGACTATTACTTCGATTATTCCAATACAGCGCATTCCCGGGCTCTAGTTCAATCGCTTTGCTCAAATCCGCGATCGCCGCCTGGTATTCGCCAGCTGCATGGTAACTCACCCCACGACTATTCCAGTACTTCGCATTCCCGGGCTCCAGTTCAATCGCTTTGTCACAATCCGCGATCGCCGCTGTGTAATTACCGGTTACATGGTAACTCACCCCACGACTATTCCAATAACTGGCAATCCCGGGCTCCAGTTCAATCGCTTTGCTCGCATCCGCGATCGCTGCCGTGTGATAACCGGTTACAAGGTAACTCCCCCCACGAATATCCCAATAAAGGGCATTCTCGGGCTCCAGTTCAATCGCTTTGCTCGCATCCGCGATCGCTGCCGTGTAATTACCGGCTGCATAGTAACTCAACCCACGCCAACACCAATTCGATGCATTCCCAGGCTCCAGTTCAATCGCTTTGCTCGTATCCGCGATCGCTTCAACAAAATTCCTTAACCAGTTATAGCTATAGCCTCTTGAAACATAATACTTGGCATTTAGCGGTTCTAATGCTATTGCCTTGTTCTTTTCTTCTATTGCCCTTTCAAAATCCATGGCTAAATGATATGTTACTCCGAGAGAATAAAGATATTCGGCTTTATCTGGTGTTAGTTCAATCAATTTCAAGAAATATTCAATTGATTTTTGATAATTTTCTTTACTCTGATAGGCAATACCCTGCAAATATAGAACATGTTCCCGGTATTTTTCGCCTTGGATATGAAATCCATTTAATTTCATCAGGCATTCTAAAACCTTATCTCCATTTTCTTTTTCAAACGCTATAAACAAATCATCCAGAATTTCCCCCACTTTTTGATTCTCTCCTAATTCTAGGTCTTTTTCAGCATTATGAATAACAGAAATCAATAATTTTATAAACTCATTGTCATTCTTAAAACTGGACTCCAAAAAAATGTCAAGAATATCTCCAAAAAATGAACTCGATTTTGCACAGTAGGAATGATAGATTTTTTCCAGTTCAAACGTTTGCCATTCTTTTTTTCTCGTTATATTTCCGTTTCCATCGAGAGACCCTTGCTTTTCTATAAAATATTGTGTTAGATTTTCATGATACCTTATCCACGTACCTCGATTTACCTGTTTCTGATATCGTAATAACAATTTACGGATTACATCATGGTAAATTCGATCTCCACCCTGCAATGTCCTAATAAATGGTAATCGTTCCAACCACGTAAAGTCTTCTCTTTGATTTTCTATTTTTAAACTTTTTAGAACTTCTTCATTCAAAAATCGTGGAAAAGCAGCTTTTATAATGGTCTCTTTTTTATTTGGATCTCCTACCCATTTCATGATGCGTTCAATCGCAGTATCCGTTACATCATAAATATCTGTAATTCTCTTAGGCTTTAATTCAGCCAAAGTAGTTACCAGAATTGGCAAATTTCCGCTGATTTCAATAATCAAATTAACCAAATCTTCATCAACTATTTCATAAAATGCAAGATACTTTTTGGTCTCTTCATCCGTAAATGGTTCTAAAGAAAATGATGAGCAAATTGAAAAATAATCACTCCAATTATTGGGTTCTAATTCATCCCGCCCTGCAATTACAAACACAATATTGACAGGCACTTCCCCAAATCTCTCATCAAGAACATTCCTGATCCATTCATCAAGAAATTGTCCTGTGAATTCAAATGTATCAAAAAATAAAACGATAATTTGATCAGAATCGATTTCCGTTAACCCTTTTAAAAATAACGGGGTTAATTCTGAATTAGGATTTAGAATCAACTTTTTATCGGCAACAGATGCATCCTTAAATTTTCTGGAAACAAATTCAGCAAATGCTCCAACTTTATCTAGCATTTGATCTTGCGGTATGATTTCCTCAATAGTCCTGGTGAATTCACCAACCCCAGGAATAAATTTTATTCCAGTTAATGCTCCCTTTGCTAAAGTTCTACCAAAGAAGCCGGCGAACTGCATACCTTCGGTATCTGCATCAAGCTGCTCTTTCATCTGAAGGTACTTTTTATATTTAGATTCAAATTCTTTGAATTTTTCTCTCTGGTCCTCAAACCCCTCAACAAAAGCATTCAAAACCGCCGGCACGCCAATAACGCTTTCATCAACGTAACCAGTCAAAGCCCCAAAACTTTCTTTAGCCTTATTCCTATACTGATCAATCAAACGCGACTTTCCAACACCGCCAATGCCATGAATAAAAAACAGGTTCTTAAAATCATCATGCTCGTCCCCCAAAGCCAGGTTCTTTACAAATAAATCAATCTGTTCTTCCCGTCCGACAAACCTGTTTTCTAAATTCTTATCTATTCGTTGTTTGATTGTTTTTCTGGCCATTTTTATCCCATCCTTCTCAGGCAAACTTCAAAACCAATAGTTTATTATAGTGATTCTTCTGTAAAAAAATCAATAACTCACTCCGGAAAGAAAATCACTTTTAACACCGCAGCAATGATCAAAACCACCACAATCAATGACCCGAATCCCCCAGGTTTATCATTCCGCGCCCATCGCGAAATATCCCGCTTTGAAAATGGATTATATTCGGTTTGCTTCTTTCCCATGGTTCACCGCCCTAGAAAATAGTAATTGATTATCCAAAAAAAATTGAACTTATGTGATTTTATCAATTAATTATATTATATATAAAAATACAATTTCAGACTTTATTGCTTGTTTTTCTTAATTTATATATAATGAATATTAGCTAGTCAATTTTGGGGGATATCCCAAAAACAATCTATTATTGTTGATAGTAAACAAGTTTTCTCATAATAAAATTTTTATATTTCTAAATTCAGCAAGCATTATTTTTTTGACACACTTTCCTTTCCATATTATCTAATATTTATTACTGATATGTATCTTTAGTTTTTTTAGTAATCAAAAAAATGTTAATTAAATGTGTGATTTAAGGAGGAAAAAATGTTTGTTATTTCAAAAGACAAAAAACATGAATTTAATTTGCTGTCACAAGAAACTTTTGTTTCGAAACATACTGAAAAAATATTACAAAAAATACAAATTGAAATTATCGTTGTCGGAGAGAAAGGGAACAACGATTTTCTTTCTTTGATCGAAACATTTAAATCAAAAGGTTTAGAAATTTTTGATGAAAAAACCAATCAAACAAAAAAATGGGATGTCGGAAACACATCTTGGAGCTATCGCCAAGGTTCCGAATATTACTATCATAAAATAAATCTTTCAGAAATGGAAACTTTAGAAATTGAAAGTTTACAAATTAATGATTTAGTTGTTAAACCATATAAATACAATGAAAGAATAGATAAAGATTCTGATCATATTATCATACAAGCTTCCATTAAATTAAACCTAGATCAACACAATGAACTTAAGGATTTGATGAATAAAAAAGAAGAAGTTGTCGTTATTCGAAATGGAATAAATGGCAAAGAGATTAACCTACGTTTTGGAATCAGCTATTGGTCAGAAGAAGAATCTAACTATAAACATACTTTATATCTTTTTTCACCAAAAGATGATTCCGATAATTTGGGTTTAGCTTCTTTATTTATATGGATTAAAAACCTAAGAAATGTTGTTGGTAAACATAATGTAATGATAGATGCATTGTTGTGTTTATTAGTAAAAAAATCAATATTGAGTTCAGAAGAATTAGACCAAATAAAGGCATTTGATGAATTGAATAAAAAAGATTTTATTTTTGATTTATTTAAAGTTGATGACGTTGATAAATTATAAAAAAAGGAAAAATTAATTTCTCAAAAAGGATGGTTTTAAATAATACTTATCTCTCCCCACCCCGTGACCGCCACCCCGCCGATCCAATCCATCCACGCACCCCATTCCGCGCCGGCCAGCGTCCACAGCTTCCCATTCTCATCCATTCGCCACTCCGGATCCTCTTTCCGTTCCCAAATCACCAGGTTCCGTTGACCATCCACCGCAGCATCCAGCTTCCTACCTGATAGAGTCCCCACATTCAGCAGATCGGTAATTTCTTCCAGGCAGCTCCGTTCAAGCGGACGCCACAACCGGCCCTGCACCCCAGACGCATCGATCACCCGCACCCCCTTCAAAAACTGACCGCCTGCCCCGGCTATCAGCTTGATCTGTTCGCTTGTCTCTTTGCCGCCCAAAACAGCAAAGCCCATATCCCCGGCCTGTAAAACCCACGCGGACCCATTCCACCCGCGCAGCTCGCCGTTCGCATACCCCGCGCCTTCATCCACCTGCACCACGTAATAATGATTCGCGTCAAGAGCGCCAGATCGTCTCACCACCAGCCAGTACACGCCGCCGGCTGCCAGAGCCGCAGCGCTCAACATACACCCCACCCAATTCAAGCCGCCGGTCAGCTCAGCGCCGGCCAGCGTGCCGCTCGCCAAAACCGCCGCGCCCGGCACGCCGCTGTTATCCGCAGCAATCTCAAAAACAATCTGGTCAGTCGGTTCCCCGGTTTTCCCCATCCGTACCCAGGTTTCAAAGGTGCTCAACCCGCCGGCAGGTACCAAAAACTTTTGGCCAATTTTCGCCGCCGAGCTGTACCGCCCAAACACAGATTCCAGCTTTCCCTCGATCAGATATCCTAAAAATCCACCGTCCTGGCGGTAAAATTTCCAGCCTAATGTATCCCACCATCCCCGGCAGTCTATTATGATCTTTTCGTCCGAATTCGTTCCGGATTCGATTGTTTTCTGAAATTGCCCTTTTTCCTTCAGCCAGCTCAAAGCAGCAGCCAGCGCTTCACCAGGTGTCGCCCTGGGGAGAAATCCAATCCATTCTTTTTGGCCAAACGCCGCCACACCCTGGCTATCTTCCACAAATCCGGAAACAGCCGCCGCCGTTTCCCAGGTCGCCCGTCCGCTCAGGCTTTCATAACGCACCGCCACCCGGTTGGCATACCCATCCAAAGACAGGCTAAAGCGCTGTACGCCTTTCTGCAGCGTCACCCCATGCACATACCCGCCCCAAATCACTTCCCCATGCTCGCAGTACACTTCCACCCCAAAGCGCAGCAGGTCCAGCACCCGCTCCAGATGGTACTCCAGCTTGCCGGCCAGTTCCAGCTCCGCCCGCTTAGGTCCACCCGGCAGATCCCAACTCAGATCTTTCACTGTCAGCAGCCCATCCAGCGCCGCATACTTGCGAAACTCCCGATCCAGCAAAACGACCTGGTTCATAAATTTTTTCTCCGTGGCCGGTATTCCACTTTCAGCTTCACCTGGTCATCAATAGCGCAGCTGCCCCCAACCTCGCCCATCAAAGCCGCCAGGTACATATCCACCCCCGGAACCATCCAGATCCCTTTGCCAATCCCCTGGTGGGTGATCTTCCAGCGTCCGGTCGATGTTGCTTCACTGATCACCAATCCGCGCTCATCCACCAACCTTTCACCCACAGCCAGGCCGCCGCTCCCTAAAGTGGCATAGGTTCGCCAGCCATCCACCGCCATCAAATATACGAAATCCACAGCCAGAGAATGCCCCCCACTCACATCTCGCCGGCAGAACAGCGAGAGCCGCACATCCTCCACAGCCACATCCCCCAAACTCACCGGTGGCACATGCACCGCCGGCAGCGCCTGCAAAAGCTTCCCGCTTTCCAGTTTCTGCCAGGCAGATACTTCCAAACTTTCGCCATGTTTCACGCCCCAGCGCACCCAAAAATCCGCACCAGGTGCGGCAGCAAAGCGCACCACCGGACGAAACACCCGGCCATCCATCCACCTCGCCAACTCGTGATCAATCACCCAATACAGGCTTTCAACCTCAGCCGTTCCACTCCATTGGACCAGCGTATAAGCCCCGCCGCTGCTGCTCGCATCCGGAACCACCCCCGAAGTGATTTCACTCAATCCACTTTCCCCTTCAAAGTAAGGTCGAAGATCCCCCAAACCGTGAAATCCTTCGCCCAGATACACTTCCGCATAAACCTTGCCCGCTCGCACATTCTCAATCCGCACTCTGGCCGGTGCCGGCAGTTCACCGCTGATCGTACTCCCCACAATCATCGCGAACGGATTCCGCCCGGAAGCGTAGGAATTGTCCACCAGCAGCTCCGGCTGATTGTTGCCATGCACATTGCTCAAAGCCGCAGCCCGTAACGAGCCTTCCCAAAAATTCTCGCGTTCAATCGTCAGGCAGATCCCCATCCCGCCCCGCATCCGGTCGGCGCTCCCATGGCCAAGAAAAGCAATCGACCCCGCCAACACTTTTGATTTATACGGAGTCTCCCGCAAATCCGGAACTAATGAAAGCACAGCTTCAGCCTGTCCCAGACGGATCCGCGAGAAGGCCATCTCCACACTCCGGATAAATGCGTCAATGCTGCCCGGTGCGCCATGTAAAATGATTTCCAGCTCTTCCTGGAAGGTCTCGCCCAGCTCCTTCCCCGGTCGCCGCCGGCAGCCCTTTATCGGTTCCACAATATCCGGACCAAACAAAACAATCACATCCTCGCCAACATTCAAAATCAGGCTAAACATATCACCTCAATCCGGGTCGGGTAGGGTAAAGTAGGGGGCGCTTGCGCTGGTTTGGATCTGTTTGAGTCTCAGTTTTTCGACATCATCCCAAAAGTTCTTTTTTTGTTGGGCAGCCCAGCCGGCCAGTTCCAACCCGGTTTGGCTCAGTTCAAACACATCCGCCCGGTCCACTGTGCGCATTTCCACAGCATAACTGGCCGCACCCCGTACAATCAAGTCAGCCATACCGGCATCCAAACTGGTGACCAATTCCCCATCCAGCCCTTCAATCCCCAGCTTGGTTCCCCAAATAGCCTGCACATCCCGCAAGGCCTGGCGAATAGCCTCATCCAAAACATCATCATCCCACACCAGCCGCGCCGCATCCATCAAATACGCCTCCACCCTTCCCCGCGCCGCCAGAATATCAAACGCCATTGCTTACCGCCTTAGAAAACTTCATCCCCGACCGCCCCACAATCACCACCTTATCCGGATACACATGCCACCCCAGGAGCTGGGCAGGGTCTTCGTGTAACTCTTTGGCCAATAATAAAACCGCATCCGGAATACCACAAACATCACCGGTGCAGGCAGACGATTGACTCTTCTTACTCATTGACAAACCCTCCCCCGTGCCCGCAGACGCAGCACCCGTCTTGCTCACAGACAAGCCCTCCCCCTCCCAGGGGGAGCTGGAGGGGGTCTCAATGTCAACTATTCGCTTCTTTCTTCCCATATATACACCTGCTTTTCTCAATGCTGCTTTTGATAGGCAGCCCATAAGATATTAACTTTCTCTTCCATGCTTAACTCCGGAATAACCGGAACCAACCCCAAAAATTCCCTTAATCCATTTTCATCCCCATTGAAGTAATTCAGATCCAGCGCGGTTTCACAACCAGGTAATACAAACTTATCCCCGCTCCATTGCCAGAAATGCCAGTCATCACAATTATCCGGTCGCCATGGTCCGCTTATTTTGGGTAAAAATGTTTTCTTCAGGGTTGCCCAACTCGTTCTGATTCTATCCATGCCATACGGATAATGAGCCAACCACAGCGGCCAATCCGGCAGCCAGGTTTCCATCTCAGGCGCATACTCTTTCACAAAACTTGCCCGGGTATAAATCAATGTTTCTTTACCAAACTTTGATTTAACTAAATTGGCCAACTGCAAAGCGCTATCACTGATCTTTTTTCCGCTGAATTTTTTTGTAACCCGCTGAACTTTCCACTCTTCCCAATCCTGCCAATACTGTTCAACGTCCACAGCCAGAAAATCAAAATCAAGACCGGTCACCGCTTTTACAAGTTTATCTAACTGCAAAGCTGGTGCATTGTTTGGATCATGCCAATGGTAAACACCCACGATCATCCCCGCAGCCCGAGCTTCGTACAAGTGCTTTTTTAACAGCGCATCTGTAGAGTAGCTGCCCTGGGACGCCTTAACAATCGCAAAGCGTACACCCTCTTTATAAAACATTGGCCAATCAATTTCAGGCTGCCAGTGTGAAGCGTCAACGCCCAGGGTAAGAGAGCGGGGAACGCCCCCGCTCTCTGAACTTTTGGCAACCATTTTTACTTACTCGTTTTTTTGGTTAATGCCGGCATATGGGTTAAACCATCTTCCAACGCCACCCCCAGGATATACGCCACCAGCACATACACCAGGTTACTTACCTGCTCAGCATCTACCGGAAAATCCGGATAAAACGCCTGCAGAACCACAAACACCAGCCCCACCAACGCCGCCCAAAACTTCCGCGACCCCAAAAGTAACTTAAGCTTATCCATTGTCAATCCTTTCTAGCAAGATGAAAACCCTCCCCCCGGAACGGGGGGACAGAGGGGGGTCTTGTTAAGAACCTTCCCCACCTCATTACACATTACTTTTTGACCAATCCAGAACCATCACCATCCGGAATCCTTAACTTCCTAATTCCAAATACCTGATTCCTCATTACCGGCGAATGTCGCCTTAAGCGACATTTGCCTTATACAACGGCCGGTAATCCGCCACAAACACCGCCAGGAAATGGCGCACCTTCAAATTGATCACATCGCTATGCACCATGTCATGCCCCAGCGGATTATCCGCTACAAACAATTCCGGCATCACCCCAAAGCGTTCCGCCAATATGATCCCCGGAGCCATACGCGGGTCAGCAATCGCTGCCCAATCGTTCGCGTCGCTCCATTCCGGAACCGTAATCACATCCCCCAGGTCGCCGCGCTGCATATTTTCAGAGAAAATATTCGCCTCGCGTTCAAAACTTGGGTACAAAATCCGCATCGCCGTCAGCCGCAGCCCACGCGGAACCAGCAAATACTTGGCATCCAGCGCCAGCTTGGGTTTGGTCGTATCCGTTGAGATCATTCCCTGGTTATAGATCGCCAGGCTGGCCGCCTCAAAAGAAGCCGCAGCCAGAGCCGCCGTCCCCACATTCCCATGGATAGCCGCTTCAAACACATGCAGGCCGTCCGCCATCAGCGGCCCGGTGCCACTGGATGAAGTGAAAAGCCCGCTCACCAACCCCGAAACATTGCGCACCGCGCTCGAAACCATTTTCTTTGGCAGTTGGCGCAGCTTGTGGGTTTCATCTTTATCGATCATTTCAATGGTGATCGGCAGCAAACCGCCAAATTTCTGGAAGTTCTTCGTCTCGCCGCTGTCGCCAAATTCCAGCTCACCGTAACCGGTCCCTTCGTCCACAACGCCCAATGCGGACACCTCACCCAGCAAGATCCCGCTCACCTGCTGAATGCTTTCCATGTGCTGTACGTCCACAACCTTTTCCCACCAGCGATAGCCTGCACGCCCTAATTCATCCCATTGCTGAATCATGATTTTGTTAAAAGCATTTTTCAGAATGTTTGGCACCGAATTGCTATCTGCCAGCGCCACACGCTCAGGGAATACCCGCCCATGCAGGTCAAAATCCCCGGTGAGCGTCATATACAATTCGCGGATTCCGGAGAGCCGCGCCACTTTTGCATTTTCCATGCCGTGCTCACGTGGAGCGCCCAGCAGATCATCAGCCGCAGCTTGCAGCCGGTCGCGTTCATTCACCATCTGCACGCCGGCGCTCGCGCCTTTAATCACGCCGCCGCCCTGCAGGGAAGCCAGCAGCTCCCGGGCATCCTGGATCGATTGATCCAGTTCTGAAACTTTGAAAGTTTTTCCGGAAAATTGCTTGCGTACCTGGTCAGACAAAGCCGCCGGCAGATTCGCCTGACTCAGCTTACTTTCCAGTAATGTTTCTTGCACCGCCAGCAGCAAGCCAGCATCTACACCAGGTTCTTTAACCTTGGTTTCTTCAACAGTTTCGTTTTCCATATTCAAAGACTCCTTCTCAAGTTCGCCCACGCCCCAATCAGGCTGACGGGCATACATAGAATTGAGCACGCGCAGGAAAGCCCCGCCGCGTGCCGGTTTATACACCAGGTCCAGGGAGAACACTCGCAAAATCTGCTTTACTTCTTTCCCTTTTCCGGTAAACAACACATCCGCGCTAAAGCCCACCCCCGGCTTATTCCCCTTCACTTCCAGCCATTCCTGGCCAATCGCATCCAGCAATTTTCCGGATGGTCCAAACGGTTCCAGCCGCATCCGGATCCCCTTGTGATCTTCATCGAAACGCGCCTGGCTGCACACGCCGGCCAGGTCCCGTACAGATCGCCCGCCCCAATATCCGCCATGGTCGATGAATGTTTCCGCCCCTTCCCACAGCTCCACCGACTCCCGCAAAGCCGTCTCCGAAAACAACCAGCCGTTCCCCTCGCCGGCCGTAATCGCCAGAATGTCATACGCCCGCTTAGACTCATCGAACTTCACCCCCACCGTCTCGCCGGCGAATTCAAACCGTACCCTCTGCTGCTCCCCAACGTCTTCAGCTTCCTTCCCCCGTAACGGAATATTTCCAATATCCCCGCTCTCCGCCTCATCGGTTTCATCCAGTGTGCAATTACAGTCACCCCCACAATACAACCGTGCAGACTTCGGCACAATTTCAGCAGCCTCCCAAACATTCATTGGGTGAACCTGCCCATTCGCCCCATCACATGAATCACAATGATCCGATCCGTCCCTTGCATTCCATTTGTAATTTGCCATTTTCAATCCTTTCCATGTTCTCAACTTTCTCCCCGAGCCCGCCGACGCAGCACCCGTCTTGCCGCAGATCAAATCCTCCCCCGAGCCCGCCGACGCAGCACCCGTCTTGCTACAGAACAGACTCTCCCCCTCGCGAAGCGTCCCGAGCCACGCCAGTGGCGAGTGGACAAGGGGGAGCTGGAGGGGGTCCCAACGTCAACGGACTCACTAAATCTTCGCATTCCCCTTCGCATCGCCGGTCTCCGTATCCACCTTCGCACCCTTGGGCTTCACAACCTTCTTCGAATCCTCAACCGGCTTCGGCTTCCCTTTCTTTACCAGATCCTGTACATCCACCACCTCGCCGGAAAAGCGGTACACCATCCGCAGCAGCTCAGCTTCATCAATCAAGCCCCGATCATAAAGCTCCACCAACGCCGAAGCCATCGAAGAAGCCGCAATCGCCAGCGCCGCGTTATCCCGTGCGCTCAGATCCGCCCCATGCACATCAATCCGCGCCTCCACATCCAGATCCTTCTCGTATAAAGCCCGCCGCTTCAAAGCCGCCCGCGCCAACTGGCGCACAATCTCCAGGAAGAACTCCTGCCGCTGCTCATAATGCCGGAAGGTTGGGCCGCCCGCGCTCTCCGCCGTTGTCCGCGTCGCCCCCTCCGGTTCCGCCAGAAAATGCAAAGGGATCCCCGCGCCGGCAGAGATCATCTTCTTAATCGCCAAACCGTCCGTAGAAGCATCGCTCGCTTCCAACTTGGGGTTAATCACCTCCCAGCTCTCACTCTCATCCACCACCAGAATCGAACCCGGGCTCAGCGGATTCGCGTTCAAGGTCGCCTGTCGTGCCGCCCGATCCGCTTCACTCACAAACCGGCTTTTTACAACAAAATAAAACGCATTCCGGTAACGGTTCAACCGTGCCCGATCTTCCAGCCAGCTCGCATACCGCCCCAACCAGCGCAGCAGCGGAGCCAGGTCGCTCTCCCCATGCACAGCGCCCACCGGCCGGTTAATCGCAAAATGGATCATCACCGTCGAACTTCCGCTCTCTGCAGAATATGCCGGCCAGCGTTTTTCATCGCTGCCCGCATCCATCAGCATCTTAGCTTTTTGAATGTATGCGGTTTCTTGCTGCAGGTCGTCTTTGGCGGTTTCAATGTCTTTGATCTCAATCGCAGGGATAGCGCGGATGAAGGTCATCCCGGCCGCGTCGGTGGAGAGGATGAAGAACAGCTCACCTGAACGCGTCAGCTCGTCGCACCATTCAAACACCCGCAAAGGCATCTGGTTCAGCGGATGATTCCACCACCTTTTCAAAAATTCATTAACCTTCACATCCTCAGAAGAAATCGATATGCCGCCACCCACCACATACTGGCTGGTCAATTCCACAATCCTTCTGGCCAGCGGGTTCAATCGCCAGGCTTCCAGCGCCTGGGTGATGACAGTCTCCCGGTCGTAGTCCTGCCGGTCGCGTGTCGGCTGCATCGAAAACATTTCCGGTTCAATGTAAATTGTTTCGGTAAGCTTCAATTGCCTGGCCAGCCAGCGCCGCCCACGTTCCATCAAAGAAAATCGCTCCATCAAAAACCTTCCTTGTCCATGGCTTTAATCGGGTCCACAGCCGGCACCACCAGCGGACTCCCGCTAACGCTCCAATCCTCGCCATCCAGCACAGCGCACAGCGCCGCCGAAAGCACCAGGTCGTCATGCACATACCCGCCGGCAGCATTGCGCATCCCATCCGGCACGCCCCACTTGATCCGCCGCTCCACCCCCGGCACAATCTCATATTGGCAGCCCGCCAGCTGCTCCCACAGCAAAGCCTGCTCAGCATCTTCCGGAAAATATTCCTTAAACCTGCCAGAATCGATTACAGAAAGAAAATCCCAGCCCAATTTGCTCTTCGTGGAAGAATTAAACGTGAACTTGATCACCCTGCCCGGCAGCGCCCGATCCAGGAAGGAAGCCAACCCCGCCCCAACCCCCGTAGCATCCACCACCAGCCGCTTCGCATCCCACAGCCGGCACAACGCCAGAATTTCCCCATACAAACGCGTATGATTGACCCCCACCCACAGCTTCCTGAACTGCACCAAATAAGTTGGTGCGCGGATAATCTCATCCCGCATCGTATCCAGAGAAACCTCAATCACCGTCAACGCCGTCGCATCCCGCCGGCCATTAGATGACTCAAGTGCTCCCCCTCGCGCAGCGTCCCGAGACGCATTAGCGTCGAGTGGATTAGGGGGACGCGAAGCGCTCCGAAACGAAGTACTCCGAGGCATCGCCGAGGAGTCGGAGTGAGGAGTCGGAGGGGGTATAGATTGGGAATCTTCCCCATTAGTCATAGACTCCTCTTCCCCCGCCACATCCACCAACACCGCATACACCCGCCCACGGACCGGCTCAACCAGCTTCCCATGCGCACCCTTCATCATCGCCACCCGCGCGGACGGGAAAAGCCCGCCCTCGCCGTCGATCTCTTCGCTAAAAAATTGCGTCCTTACCATCGGATGATTCCGCCCCAGCTTTGCCACCTGCTCAGCCACAAAAGCACCATAAGCCGGTACCTCACGCGATACATCCTCCGCCGTCAAAACAAACACCCTTCGGCAGCCATCGCGCTTTTCAGCTTCACGCGCCGCCCGCAGCTCCCGTGCCAAAAGCGTATCACTCGTCCAGGCTGTTCCCCAAAATACGCGCGTCGCATTCGTACTCGCCGCCATCGGTGCAATATCCTTATCAAACTTCGCCGGCAAAACATCCTGTGCCTCATCCACCTCCAGCAAAGTGCCGGCAGTCGCCCCCACAATATTCGCCTCCGGAGAACCGGAAAGGAAGAAAATCCGCGCTTTCCCCACCCTGAAAATGTAACCATTTTCCTTCTTCCACATCCCGCGCACCAGCGCATTACCCGCCAGCACCCGCTCCAATCGCCGCATAGCATTCAAAGATTGCGGCTTCCAGGTCGGCGAGATCTTCACAATTTCCCCATCCTGTTGGGAGAACAAAGTCAAAAGATAAGCCTCAATTTGCGCTTGCAGCTCATTCTTCCCGCTCTGCCTCGGGAACATCACCACAAAGCTCAGCCCCAAACCATTCACTACAGAATCAGCCACCGCCGCCGCCACACCGCGCTGATACACTCGCAGAGTCAATCCGGAAGCGTGTTCAACAAACAACCCCACATCCCTCAAAACTGTCTTGATCTGCTCGACCAGCATCACCATAAAACCTCATTTTAATTTTTGATAAGGGTACTTATCAAAAGGGATGTTTTTTTATTTTTAATACCTGAAAAAATAAGATTAGAACTAACCACCAAAAAAACTCTTGACTAATGCCACAATCGACAGAATCCCGCTGCCGCCATTTGTGGTTTTGCCAGTCCATTTTGGCAAAACCACCGCGAGTGAGCTGCCACGCGACCGCTAGGGAGCAGCAGTAAGCTCACGAGGGGCTTCCATTTATCCACCAAAAAATGATTTAATCAGGGCAATAATCGACAAAATTCCTGATCCTCCGTTGGCAAGTCCCGAAAAAACCTTAAACTGTGTCACCCCATCCGTAGCAGACCGGATCCGCTGCTCATGGTCCTTCACAGCCTCCTTCAGGTCCACCAGCTCCCCCCTTATCGAACCCAACCGCTCGTTATCCAGCGCCACCTGGTGACCGATCGCCGCTTCGATCTTCTGAAAACGCGCGTCGATATTGTCTTTCAACCGCCCCAACTGTTCCGAAATTAACAGCGCCTGATCTTCGTTCATGGTCAACCGCCGCCAGCGGTTGACCACTCCGAGGGATTTCCGACGCCGAAGGTGGAAGGAACATCCCGAGGAGCAAAAGCCGCCTCAAAACTCAATTTTTCCCTCACCACTTTTGGCGAACACCTCCCCCTGCCAACCTGACCCATACCCCCAAACCCAATTTCAACCAACGCTGTCCGCAATGCCCGCCTGACATCCCCATCCGAACAATCTCCAATATCAAAAGTCATGATCTACACTCCAATCATTTAATCCCCAGTTCTTTGGTAACTTCGCTTAATGCAGCAGTCAACGCCGTTACCACATCACCTTCACTTCCCCCCAAAATCTTCTGTGTCCGCAGCAAGCCGGCCAACCGGGTGGATGCTGCCCCCAGCGCACTTAACGCCCCCGTCCAGTGTTCCAGGTCCCCCGCCTCATCATTGGCATACTCAAACACCCGCCTAATCATCACCCGCATCAGCGCAATCTCATCCCCCAACCCATCCACCAGCGCCGCGTCCAGATCCTTCGCCTCCAACTCCCCAAAGCGCCGGCTGTAAAACCCATGCTTTACAGCGTTCACATTCCCAGGCTGTCCACCGCGTCTCTTAACCACACCACCACCATATACAGGATATAAAACAAAACACCCGCCAGATACGCGGGTGTACTCATATTATACACAAATGTTCTATTTATTCAATCCTAGAATTTTGAATGCTCATTGAAAATCATTAAGAATAATGTAATAATCATTTGAAAAAGGGTTATGATGAAACGTTTATTAAAAATTCTTCAGAAAATATTTAATTTTCTTTTCATAATTTCAATAGTAATAATAATCGCACTGTTTTTCATTTTCGATTTGGGCTCAATATTGGATTCAGGTTTTGCAGAATATTCAATAATAAAAGTTGACCCAAGAACAAATGAAATTATTGAAAAAGAAATTCATAATCGCACCTGGTGGGATTGGTTGGGGTTGCTCATCATTCCGGCAGTATTAGCTATCGGCGCTTTTTTCTTAAATAAGTCCGAACGTGAAAATGATCGAAAAATCGTTCAACAACGTTTTGAAAACGAACAAAAACTCATTCAGGCTCGCCACGAAAATGAACAAATAAGCACAGGAGAAAGGTTCGAAAAAGAACAGCTGCTGGCTAAAGAAAGATATGAAAATGAATTAAAGATTTCTCTAGATAAACAAAGAGAAGAAACATTAAGGTTGTATTTTGATCGTATGACCGTATTATTACTTGAAAAAGGATTAAGGGACTCAAAACCTGAAGATGAAATTCGAATTATGGCAAGAACAATCACAATTTCTGCAATCCGTTCTTTAGATTCTAAACGTAATGATCTTCTTTTTCGCTTTTTAGTTGAATCAAAATTACTTGATAATAGTAACCCGATTGTCGTCTTAAATAATGCTGATTTTAGCAATGCAAATCTTGAAGATATTACATTTTATTATATTAATTTTAAGGATATAAATTTTAAATGTGCAAATCTAAACAACGCAAAATTTTATCACGCCAATTTAAATGGATGTAAGTTTAATAATGCCACTATGATTCAAACAAGATTTGAATATTGCAAACTTGACAATAGTTATTTCGAAAATGCAACCTTAAAAAATGCTGAATTTTTTAAGGTAGAAATAGATCAATCTTATTTTGATAAAGGCAATTTAACAGGCGCAAAAATAAAGGAATGCAAAATCAATCATTCTTATTTTAATGGTGCTGTATTAAATTCTTCAATTATTGATTATCTCAAAATCGATGATTGTTCGTTTAACTCCGCAAAATTAATAAAAATTGATGGCGATATTATTGATATCAATAAAACATCATTTTATGATGCAGATTTTTATAAATCAGTATTTGGTGGAATTTCTTTGAATTATGCATACTTCAATGGTGCTAATTTTAAAAATATTTTTATTTGTAGCTCAAACTTATCTGGGGGTATTTTTACTGATGCAAATTTTGATGGAGCATATTTTACAGATCATACCATCACGTTACAGCAACTTAGTCAGGCAAAATCCCTCGAAGGTGCTACCCTCCCAAACGGCACCATCTTCCATGGCGACCCCGAAGACCTTCTCGATATTGTCCTTCCTCCAATACCACCCCACTGACTCCGAAACCGATAAATACCAACGCCTGTTACGCTATGTTGTCGTCGATGGATTACTTGTAAACTATGAACTCGTCCGCAAAGGCTACGCGGAATCAAATAAATACGTTCCGGATGTCGCTTGTGATCTAACCCTCTCCGACGCTGAAACCTACGCGCGCACCAACAAATAGGGCATGTGGTTGCCCACCCCAGCCCCCATCCCCGAAACCAACCGCTTCGCCACCTTACCCGCCGGCCTCATCCAAAACCCCAACTGTGACCCAGCCTACCCGGGCGTTTGCATTCCCCCACCGCCTCCGGATCTCGATTGCAAAGACATTCCCTACCGCCACTTCACAGTAAACTCCCCCGATCCCCACAACTTTGACGGTGACCATGATGGAATTGGTTGTGAAAATTAAAAAATTCTCACCCAAAAACCCTTGCTTTTCTAGAATACATATCCTATAATAACCATATCCTGGTTGTCCCCCTCAACCAGGCAAAAACCGGTAAGCCTAGCTTGCCGGTGGTTTTTTTAATCCCCAAAATCACTTTTCTTTTTTCAAAAAACTACCTATAATATTGATGTCTTGATTGGATTTCCCTCCATCCTGACACAAGCCGGCGTGATACTTCACTCCGGCGATTTTTTTAATCCAAATTAATATAGAAATTAATCTGTAAAAGTTGTAGAATAAATCTAATCAATTAGGTGTGGACATCCAAAGGGGTTCCCATGAAAAAAGCTATTCTAAAAACATTCTTTTTACTTGCGCTATTCGCATTTCTCACGATTCCAGTTTCCGCTGTGGTTACTCCTTATCGCATATTCTTACCCTTAGTTGTCAAACCATTGCCATTACCAACACCTACAAACACCCCAACCCAGATCCTTCCCACACCCTTTCCATCGACCCCAACCTCAATCCCACCTTCAAACACAGGCAATATCCAGATCATATCTATCCTTGCCAATGGATCCGGCACATCCGAACCGGATGAATATGTCCTCATCCGCAACATGGACACCAAACTCATCCAGCTCCAAAACTGGACCCTCCGCGACGCAGCCAACCATGTCTACACCTTCCCCAGCCGCTTCATGACCCCAGGCGAAGAATGCCGCATCTACACCAACCAATCCCACCCCGAATATTGCGGCTTCAATTACGGCAGCAGCTCTGCCATCTGGAACAACTCCGGAGACACCGCCTACCTCCGCGATTCCGCCGGCAACCTTATCCACCAATTTAGTTATTAATAGGGACCCTTTTCAAAAAAACTTTTCTTATTTTTTAGCCAAAAAACAAACGACGCTATTCTAATCACATCAATTAATTTCCACCCAGGGTTGATAACCCCGCAGATTTACAATATATCACCCCTTTATCAGGTTAGTATACAACAAAAATGCAGCGTATCACGAGTCCGTATAATTAATAACTAGGCACTTCATCATAAAAAAGCAGGAAAAATATGTCCAAGAATATTCTCAAACAAGTCGGCAAGTATCTTCTCGATCATGGCAAAAGTATTTTGTTTTTTCTTATTTGTTGGTACTTTGGGCTAAGAATATTTGTATGGGGTTATGCCAATATTGATTTTTCCAAACCAGATGAAATCAATTCGATATTTTTAGTGCTTTCAGCCATTGGGATACTCTTAATTATTCTTCCATTTTTTAGGCGCTTAAAAGTTGGAGATTTTGAAATTGAAAGGGAAGTAGAGCAGGCAAAGAAAGACTTGAGTGAATTCAAGAATGAAACGAGAAACGCAATAGCCGTGATGTCAACCCAAATTACAACCGTTGCCAGCATCAGGAACCAGAACCAAGTAACAGTCTATGTACCAGGTTATGAAGAGGCAAATGCGGATCTAAGGCATAGGACTTCTCAATCAGTGGAAAAAGAAGCGGAAGAAATCAAAGATGAATTTCTTGAGAATCAAGACACAGCAATGGCTATTGTAAAAATACGAGTTCAACTTGAGTATCTACTAAGAAGACTTCTTGAAAAACGAGTGGAGGTCAATGACGCATCCAAAGAAATTAAGTTTATGTCGTTACTTCAAATGACAAGAGAGTTATTCAAATACTATCCAGATTACATGTATTTACTAAAGTCGTTTGACTACGTTAGAGAAGTTGGAAATGCGGCAGCGCACGCGCAGAAAATTCCTGATTATCAAGCTCAAGAAACATTAGACATTGGTGCAAAATTGATAGCCATTCTTAAAGACCTTGCGAAACAAGAAGGTATATTGTAAAACCGTGCCTAACACAGCGTGTACCCGAATGTTGTTAGTCTGCGGGTTTTCAATTAGTTTTTTTCGTTGAAAGTTGGTTCCAACAAAGTGAAGTTGTTTCGCCCCCAACCAGCCAGTAACGCAAACCGTTCTAACACCCATCCAAGTTGGAGTAGTTAAAATGTTTAATGATTTATGGTTGAACTTACTTTCTGAAGGCGTAGGCATAGTTGTTACTGTGTTTGTCATAGATCGATTGCTCAAAAACCGTGAAAAAAACCGATGGCTTCCAGCAAAAAATTTCCTGTACTCGAAACTATTCACGCTTACTAACGATTTTCTTGTTCACTTTATACCTGTGCAGTATTGGAAAATCGAGTCTGTGGTTTATGTTTTTGGTGAGTGTGAAGTAATGGTTGGATTTGAAATTGATTATGACTTATTTCCAGAAATGGTCGCCAACAATTTTGGCTTGGAAGAAAGTGTTCCCCAAACAGGATTTACCGACATAGAAACACTCGAAACACTCAGTAATGAAATAAAAGATGTTCTATCAAATTACATTGAGCTAATCGAGCCAGAGTTATTATCAAAATTATTAGATCTTGAAGACACATTAGTCTTTTTACTCAAACTTAATGAAATGTCTAAAAGTGATGCCAACCTGAATATTACAACTAATGTACTTTTAAAACCTATTAATACCGCATCCTCAATCAGGTTCTGGTTATTATCTAAAGTTAATAGAAAAATCAATCTACTAATATTCTTAGAAGAAAAAAATCGTATATTAAAAGATATTCAAAGTCAAAAATATAAATTACTATCAAAATTACTATCAAAGGCAAGAATCCGAAAAACAAAAGTGGACTAACACCGCGTTCTAAGGACACGTTCCGTGTCCGTTCGAGAAAAATGATGGTCCGCCATCTTGTTTGGGTGCACTGGACAGATGGAAATGAGGAAAATTTCCGATGTAGGAAAAAGAGACTATCGGAGAACATCCGAATTTTTTGTGATCAGATTTTTTCTTGCGTGAGATCAATTTCTGCATATACTTAATTTAGAAAGATTATTTGTACGAAGTGGATGGGAAACCCAGTAGATATTTATTTTATCGGCACCAATTTGGGTTGATACGGCAAAAATGCAAAATGCAAGAATTACGTATGATTAATAGTTGGGTTATTCTATAGATATCAAAAGTTCAAATTGTGTCATAAATTAAAAATGTGTCAAATTCGATCATTGGTTGCGTAAATCACGAATTTACCCACGCCTACATAGGAGGTGAAAATGGAGAATAATGAGTATCTACCCATTGACGAAGAAGGTATGGAATCCGAAGAGGACTTAGGGCGACAAGAGTCGAGTGTTTATTCTAAGGCAGTAATTTGGGGTACTGATTGGACATCGGAAACAATAGTTAATCAACTTAAGAAAAAAAATATTGATTTGAATCCTGATTTTCAACGAAGAGATGCTTGGGATCAATCTAAAAAGAGCAAGTTTATCGAGTCATTGATTCTTGGTTTACCAGTGCCTCCAATTATTCTTGCGGAAAGAAAAGACAAGAAGAACTCATTTTTAGTTATTGATGGGAAACAACGCTTATTATCGATTATGCAATTTTGCGCAAAGGAGGAAGAACCGGAGTTTATCCACTTGTATCTAAAAAATCTAGAAATTCTAACTGATTTAAATGGCTTGAACTACTCGAAGATGATTGCTAATCAAGATTTAACTGACTTGATTAATCAATTTGATAATCAAACAATTAGAACTGTTGTAATAAGAAATTGGCCTAACGAGAAATTTTTATATACTGTATTCTTAAGATTAAACACAGGTAGTCTGAAGTTATCACCACAGGAGTTGAGACAAGCATTACATCCTGGTGAATTTTTATCCCACATCAGTAAGTATGCTGAAAATGATAATCCTGTATGGAAAGTAATTCGATTAACTAAGCCTGATTCAAGAATGAGGGATATAGAATTAATACTCAGGTATTTCGCCTTTAAAAACTTCTTGGAAAAATATAAGAACTCATTAAAAGATTTTATGGATTATACATGCAACACAATCAATCTTGATTGGACTCTTAATTCACAAAAATATATTGATCAGCTAAATGAGTTAGAAAACGCAATTACTTTTACAACTAAAATTTTCGGTGAAAAGAATCGATTTACAAAGTATATAAGAGGAGAATACTCTTCGATATTCAATAGAACCATTTTCGACATTATGGTTTACCATTTTTCTAATATGGAACTACGTAATCAGCTTACAGGCAAGGAAGACAATATCAAACTTTTATTTGAGAAGCTAATGACAGGCAATCAAAAATTTATAATATCGGTAAGTGGCTCTACAAAAGATGGAGATAAAACATCAGCAAGGTTCAAGATATTTGGTGAAGCAATAAAAACCATTGCCGAGGGTTAATATGTCACAAGCCTACAGACAACTTGTTTCTTGTGAAAAAAAACTAAGAACTGCCCTTATAACTAAAACTGTTATAAGTAAACCTACTACTGAAACTTCACAATACCGACTTCGATCTTATCGTATTTTGTGCCATGCAGAAATTGAATATTGTATAGAAAATATAGTTTTAGACAAAATCGTTATTGAAAAATCAAAATGGCTTACTTTAGGTGTCATACCAAAATGTATAGCTAATCTACTTGCATACTCCTCTATGCTGAAATTACCTCAATTACCGTCCAGATTAGGCGAAATTTCAACAGCCAACGATGTTTCATACAGGGTAGGTCGGGTTATATCTACATTTGAAACCAATGTAAAGAGAAACAATGGCATAAAAGAAATTAATATTATTCCATTACTTATTCCTATTGGCATAGATTACACAAAATTAAACCAGACTTTACTAAATAACTTGTCATCATTTGGAATCAGTAGAGGCGCTACAGCACATAACTCATCTAAGGTGCAACATTTGATTAATCCGTCAGACGAAATTAGAATGGTTCAACAAATAATTCAAGAATTACAAATTGTAGATGATTTAATAGATGGTATTAATTAATTCTCAAAACACGCATGCCCTAATTAGTGGTGTGGTGGTATCAAGGTGCTTTTACAATAGAAAACCTGCCCAACACTTAGTGAATTGGACAAGTGGGTGGCTTTTTTTGCCCCACTTTCGGTAATTCTGCTCAAACGGCGGTTTCGCGCTCTGATTTTTTCCGCCAATTCTCCCACCTGCCACTAACGCAAACCGTTCCCCCAACCAATCCCGCAGGCCGCAAAAAGAACCTTGCCGCCCGCTTCCCTTTCAACAATTCCGCAGAGAAGCACGCCCCGGCTATCACTCATAGAAATGTGCTGGCCGGCGCGCGCCCCTCGCCCGCTGGTCCGCACATCCATCGTCAAACGCTACCCCAAAACGCCGGCAGCTCAAAAATTCATCATCGAATTTCCCTTGCCTAAATCAAACCGATGCTATACTAATCTCATCATTCAATTTTCATGCAGGGTGGATAACACCGCAGATTTACATCATATCACCTCGATTTAAGGTTAATACGCAGGGCAAAATTGTAGCGTATTGGATTTCCATATAATTAATATTAGGCGCTGGCGTAATAAAAAGTTTTAGTCAAATCAGAAAAAGCGATTGTGTTTACCTTGAAATTACTGCGGATTGTCATTTTCACCACTATCCTATTGGGGGTCTCGGTACTTCTTGCATTTAATTACCGAATTCTTGTTTATTTGTTTATTGGAATAATACTAGCAGGATTTCTTTGGTTCATCTTAACTAGAAAAAAAATCATCAAATTAACTTTTCATTCAATATTTTTCTTATTGCAAATGCTGTTGTGGATTGGCGTACTGTATTATTTTATTTATTCATCTTTCTTCTATCCGATTAGACATAAGTTTGCAACAATGATGCCTTACCCACCATTAGTAAACGGTTATCAACTCACTATTCTACATGTCAAAGACAATAAGTTTATTTTGCGAGAGAAGGTTTTACCTCCTTTTTACAACAACGAATTCTTTGGCGAATACGACAAACAGACACCGCAATTCTTTGAAAGAGAAGTTTTCAGCACTCCAAAAGGCTTTTTATTACAAGAACTCAATATTTCCCCATTGAAAGCCACTCCATTAGGCATTGTTGAATTAGAACTCCCAGATAAAACATTGCTAAAGGGTGAATTATGCGGTTCGAAGGGTTGTCCGAGTAACGAGATTATTTTGTCAGATTTCCCTGAAGGCTCATTTTATGCCGCAAAAAACGCACAAGATTTACAGTCACTTAAGTATATTGACACGTCAACTACTTCTTGGTCTGTTTTAGACCTCGACAGTGGCGTAACATTTGCATACATTCCACAGCCTTTTTATAATTTCCGAAATATTTTATTCCCGTTTTTGGGAATCTCTCAAATAAACGAGTGGATGATTGGTTTACTTGGGTTGATATTAACCTTTTTTGTTACGCCAATTGTGCTGCCCGTTATAAACGACGAAATTAAACAACGTATCTTAAGACTTTTCAAGAAACCTGTAATTGATGAAAAACCAACGAAGTTAAAGATTATAGTTTCGCCATCTGGCGACGAGAAAGAAATTGAAGTCAGTAAAAACGCACACAAGAAGTAAAATCTACTTTAAGTGCAACAACATATTAAAAGGCTTTATACAAAACCACGCCTAACAAAGCGTTCTCAGTACACGTCACGTGTCCTTTCGGGAAAAATGATGGTCCGCCATCCTGATGTGGTGTATCATGCAACTGTTGTGGCATAGCCCACGTACCCCAGCGCCAGTTCACTAACCAATCCCGCAGGCTGCAAAAAGAACCTTGCCGCCTGCTTCCCATCTAACCAATCCGCAGAGAAACGCGCCTCGGCTGTCACTCATAGAAATGTGCCGGCCGGCGCGCGTCCCTCGCCCGTAGTCCCGCACATCCATCGTCAAACGCCACCCCTAACACGCCGGCATCTCCAAAAATTCATCATCGAAATCCCCTTGCTAAAATCAAACCGATGCTATACTAATCACATCATTAAATTTTCACCCAGGGTGGATAACCCCGCTGATTTACAAAATATCAACCCTTTATCAGGTTAGTATACGGCAAAAATGCAACGTATCACGAGTCCGTATAATTAATAGTTAGCCCTTTCCTTGCAAAACAAAGTAAAAAAACTCAATGGATATTTTAGAAGAATTTGCAGAATACATTAGCAAAGGTTACTTAATTGCTATTATGCCCATTACAAGGGTAATAGTTGATGTTGAATACGTGGCATTTCCACACGGAGTTACATTTTATCCGCCAAGTTATGTGCAGTTAGATAATCTTGGTTATATTCCAAATAAATCGGACAGCACATCATTAGCAGAAGTAGTTTCCGCCGCAAGCGGAGTTACTTTAGAATCCTTTGATGAGCATCCTTTAGTGGTATTTCCGTGTATGTTTCGATGGGAAGAGTTTAGAACCGACAACTTTAGAAATCACATGAAATTTTTAAGAACTATGTCACAATACGTTGATGATACTCTTGATGTGGTTCGTTATTACCAATGCGAAATAAACAATTTTCACCCATTACCTGGACAAGCTGGCACTTTGAATTCTAATATTATGATGTCAGCGGCACTTTTGTTCAATCCCAAAATTCACGAATCTCGCATAATTGCCGGCGACGCTTTCGCAAACAGAATAACTAGAGGTTTAGGGTTGCCTTTAGAATCTGTTGACAAAAATCTTTTCCCAAAATCTGGGGAAGTCGGAAAAATTGTCAAACACGCACTCTCGCTTTATTCGAGCCTGATGGAATCTTCAAACTTGACTGTAAAATTTACTCAATGCATGAGTCTGATTGAGTTTCTTGCATTTCCAGATGAATATAAAAAGTTTTCCGATGTGTCAAAAATCATTTCTCGGTATGTAGCCAAGAACGCTAAAGAATATCAAGACCTGTTGGAAAGATTTAATGACTTGACTGGACGAAAAGACCCAGAGACAAATGAAATTATTGGTCTGCGTACAAGAATTGTCCATTTAGGAGATAAAATCGAAACTATATTGCCTGATGACGCCCTAAACATGCTGTTCTTGGACCTGCAAATATATATCAAGGCTGTAATTGACCACATGATTCAATATTCAGACCTTTCGTGGGATGAATATCTCGACTTGCGGAATCAATTAACACCTTTCACGACAAAGGGCTAACAAAGCGTACACCTGACGTGTGGGTTTCTGCGGCATTTTCAAGCATTTTTCTGGCTTCGAGTTTTTCCTGCTCCCAAGCAGAGTCCACGCCCGCCCACACGCAGGTAACGCAAACCGTCAGACCATCATGTACCGTTACCCGCCGCACAGGCATACACTCATTTCAAAGCACAGAGCAACACCATCCAGGCTAACTACTTTCCACTTTCCAATCCCAGAAAGCCACAAAAAGAGACTTGTCGCTTTCTTTGTTTTGATGGTGTCCGCAGGGAAGTGCGCCCCGGCTGTCACTCATAGAAATGTTCCAGCCGGCGCGCGCTCTTCCCCAACCAAAATAGATCCGCATTAAATCCGCAGTCCAACACCCTCCCTGCAATCTACTGCCCCAACGCAGCCCAGGCCTAGCACTCGCGCGTTGTTTTTCCCCCCGCCGCGTGGCCCCCCCCTTTTTCAAAAGCGCAGCGCGGCCAGCCCACCACACCTACCCTCTGGCCGCCTGCTGCGCAGCAAGGTAAATTTAAACGCTCCCGGGGGGAAAAACATTTCTGCGGCTTAATCCTCCTTGACAGTCGGGCCGCCGCGCGGCTGGCCTGGGCTGCAACTCATCTCGCATAATAATCGATCTCAACCTTCCCCTAAGCAATGCCAGAAAGCCGCAAAAAGAAACTCGCCGCTTTCTTTGTTCCAATTGATTCCGCAGCCAGGCACGCCCAGGGCCAGCACTCATAGAAATGTGCTGCCCTGCGCGTGCTCTTCCGACTGTTCAATGCCAGAAAGCCACAAAAAAAACCTTGTCGCTTTCTTTGTTCCAATTGACTCCGCAGCCAGGCATGCCCAGGGATAGCACTCATAGTAATGTGCTACCCTTCGCGTGCTCTTTCCCTATCCAAATTAATCCGGATTGATTCCGCAGAGATGGGTAACTTCTCACCGAATCCCGGTAACTGCGTCTCTCCCTCGTCGCTGGGTAAAACACCGTCTAAGGTTTGCATCGCGCAAAAGAAACTGCGCCATGCCGCCGCTGATTTTTGCCTACCTACGGTCAGCGCGTGTCATTGGACCGCTGCCGGCTTCGCACCCAACCACCGCAAGCGGCAGCCGGACCAAGCACACGCGCAACGGCAAAAAGCGGCTAAACCTTGCCGGTAGTTTCACCTTAGCTCGTTCACTTTCCGCATTTCCCTTCTCTCCATTTGTCAAAGCCGCAGAAACCAGGCACCCTCCCACCTGATCACCGTCTCACTCCATTTTTCCCAGTTTTGATCTATAATACATAAAACCTTTGTTCTATTTTTGAGAACCTATGATCAATCAAACAAACCTTATTTACCTGTATCCAGTAATAGCCTTTATCTCCGCCCTTCTTAGTATTTTCATCTTTATTCGCTTTAAAAAACTACAAACAGAAAAAGATAAAGAATTCGCAGGTTTCATCCTGGAAACAGTCCCTGAAATTGATCGGATTTTTTCTCTCGTAAAGAAGGACGCTCTGGATAAGCAATCCATTTTGGAAATCCAAAGCAAATTACTTTTTTTCCTCAACTCCCTAACAAATCCGGAATCCTATTTTCACAATAGATCCTTACAAAAAGATTTTAATAATATGGTGAAAATTGCCCAAACGTTTACCAATGAATTTAGAGCATTCGGACCGTTCATAAAAGTTCCCCAATCTTTTTTGTCTAAAAATGCACCATCAACCAAACAATTCGAAAATATCTTCCCCACTCTTACCCAACAAGACATCCAAACCGCAAAAACATTGGTCAACCAATTCCAAAAAGCCTATTCTTCCCTAATCAAAACCTCCACCAAATTGTAATTGGTCACCCCGAAACCTTTCCCCATGTTTGCCGCACCCCACCACCGCGCAAACATCGGATAGAACCAGCTCCGCAAGCGCACATCAAACAAAAGAACCGTTTCATGTGCCTTGCTCCACCCGCCGCACGCTTTTAGCGTCTTAAACGGCTGTAGGAAGTTTTTAAAGATAAGTGACACAGAAAAAAACCTTATAACAAAATATAAAGACCTTCTCATTCGGATCATTTTTGGGGGCTATACCCGAATAGGTAAGCGCTGCTGCTGCCCCTCAAAATGCGGAAAGAGCACCCGCATTTTGAGCCTCACGGCAACCGGTCGCGACTTAATTCCCACTCCAACATCCATCGATAAATCATCTTACCTCTAAACCCGCGTACGGTTTCCTAGGCAGACATCGCGCTAAGAGGCCGCCCGGTAGCACACGCAGCAAAAAAAGCAAGTTTTGGGCTACTACCCCAAAAAAGCTTTATTCGCTTTCGTTTCTAATCGTTTTTTGATTGTCCTCTCGCCCGCCACCCAAAACTGCCTCTCTACGTTCGCCCCTACGGTGCTTTTTTTTGCTTTTATGCGTGTGCCCCGGGGAATACAAAGGGTAAGTGTTTTGGGCGGCCTTTTTATTTAAAGCCCCCAAAAAATTCAAGAAAGGCAGGTTTTTTATGTCAGCTTCAATCCATTTTGGCGGTTCGCGTGCTCTTCCCCCCCGGTTCGTTCCTCAGGTTGCCGCAGTCGTGCAGGCTTCCCTGTCTGCCGGTTCTGCCGTGCGTGTTGGCTGCGCCGTTGGCGCAGATCAGTTTGTTATCCAGGCTGCGCTTTCCCAGCCCCAGCGGCTTTCTATCTTCGCTCAGTTTTCCGCTTCTGGTGCCGGTGCTTTCTCTGGTTCTGCCGTGCAGCCGGTTTTTTCCGCTCAGCAGGCAGGTGCTCAGGTTTCCTTCCTGGCCGGTGGTCCGCTTCAGGTCCCGCTGCGCGCGCGTTTGCTCCGCCGGTCTATTGCCGCGCTGCGTGGTTCCTCCGCCGCTGTTTTCTTCCTGGCTTCTCCCTCTTCAGCCGGTTCGCTTAATGTGGCCGCTCAGGCTGCCGCGCTTTCTATCCCGGTTTTTGTTTTCCCGTTCGGTTTTATTGGCCAGCCGCAAAACTTGCGCTTTCTGCCCGGTGCCTGGCGCCCTGCTTCCTTCGCCGGTTCGCCTTGCCTCCAGTGGTTCGCCGGCCCCAGCTTTTTTTAATCAGGTCGTTTAACCGGCCGGTTTCACCCTCCGGCCGGATCCAATTCAAAAGGAGCCCCACATGTTAGAAACTCAAATCTTTTTTGTCACCGCCGTTGATCATCGCATCCAAAATGCGCGGTCCATCGTCGAAGCTGCCCGCATCGATCGCGAGCAGCTCAAAGCCGCAGCCGAAATCGCCTGGAAGCAATATCAAGTTTTTGTGGATGACGATCCCCGCTGGATTAATCCCAACGCCCCATGGGAAAGGGTTCAAGCTTTCTACACCCAGCGCGACCGCCTGCGCATAAATGCCGAACTGGCCGAGGAAGCCGCCTACAAAGCCTGGCAAATTCTCAACCGCGCCCAGGCTAATTTACTTTCACTTTTGGAGGATTAACCCATGAAACTGTCAAAAATGTACCCCCGCAAATATGCCACCGGTGAAGATCTCCATGGTAATGCCGTCACTGTCACGGTAAAAAATATCACCGTCGAGAAAATGAGCCCCCGCCCTGGCCAACCGCCCCAAGATAACTTTGTTATCTATTTTCAGGAAACCGTCAAAGGTGTGATCCTATCGCGCACCCTGGCCGAGCAAATCGCCAGCGCCCTTCAGTCCGATGATACCGACGATTGGACCGGGAAGAAAATCACGCTCTACCCCGAACCGCTCACTGTCGCAGGTACCCCGCGCATTGCCATCCGTGCCCGTAAAGCCGCCCAGGTTTAACCCAAACAACGCCGGCCAGCCTCACCCACTGGCCGGCACCACCCCCAAAAAGGAGTCCCAACCATGCGAGAAAACAACAAGAAAAAATACGGAATCACCCTCAAAGCAGCCAAAGCCAAAGTCAAAGCCGAAATTGGACGCTACCCCCGCCCAGGTCATGAATACCTGATAACTAAAGGAACCAAAAACGGCCGCAAGTACGAATTATGGCTTGTCAACAGCGCCGGTTCATTCTACCTGCACCAATACAATTTTCAATAATCCAATCCCACCAAACCGGCCAGCCTCACCCACTGGCCGGACCACCCACCAAAAGGAGCCCCAATCATGAAAGACGAAAACAACCCCAACGTACCTGCTGCCCTCAAGGCCAAAATTGCCGACCATATCAAAGAACTTGCCCAGGAGACCGACAAGGCCCGCATCACCGAAACCATGCAAAAATATCTCAACTTTTTTGCCAACTTTTACAATTACAGCCTATTCAACCAATTTTTGATAATGCTTCACCGTCCCGATTCTACCCGTGTAGCAGGCTATACCGATTGGGTAAAACGCCACCGCTATGTTAAGAAAGGTGAAAAAGGAATCCCCATTTTAGCCCCATGCCCAAAAATCATCAAAGACGATGAAGGCAACGTTATCGGAAAACAGGTTAACTACTTCAAAACCGTCTATGTGTTCGACATCACCCAAACCGATGGTGAACCGGTCCCCCCAGCTCCGGAATGGAAATCCCAGGAAAAGCGCCCTGACTTGGAAAAAGCCCTAACTCAATACGCCGAAAGCCTTGGAATCAAAGTTATCGTAGAGGACCTTTCCGCCATTGGAGCCCAGGGGATGAGCTCCGGAAAGAAAATCACCCTTGATCCAGCAGCCGGAACCAAAACCCTCATTCACGAAATCACACATGAAATGCTGCACCAAAACCGCAAAGCCATCACTCAAAGCCGGCAGGAAGTTGAGCTCGAAGCCGAAGCCGTCGCCTACGTAGTAGCCCGCGCCCTTGGAATGGATAACCTCAAATCCCCAAACTACCTTGCTATTTGGGAAGCCGACTCAGAGAAAATCATGGACCGATTTAACATCATTCATAAAACCGCCCAGGAAATATTGAAAAATTTGATAATTTCATAACAGCATCAAGAAGACCCAAAAAAAATCCAGCTTATTACTGGATTTTTTTTTGTTAATAACTACAATGAGTTTATCTAAAAAAAAGGTAGGGTAATCCACTATGGACAATTTATTAACTCCACAAGCATTATTAAGTGGGATCATAATAACAACAATAGTTGAGATATTAATTCAAGTAATCAAGAAACTATGGAAACAATATACAAATAAGAAGAATAAAAGAGTGGAAATGGAAAACTCGTTGTTTAATGACACATTAAATTTATTGTCCAAAGATCGCGAACTATTCAAATACATAAAAGAAAAATATTATTTTGTTTTTCCTTTATGGATACTGATTGGCATAAGCGGAATTATATTTGTCGGTTTGGCTTTTAGTATCAATAACTTATTTATGCAAATTATGTTTTATTTTTTGGGGATCATTATGGGAGTTTATTTCTTTAGAAGAACAAAATCATTATCTCAAATCCAAAAAATAATCGAAATAATAACCCAAAAAGACCTTGGTTTAGAAACACTTGATCTAGAAACCCTGGTAAAAAGTAAAAATAATCAAAAATAAAATAAATTGCTATTTACTTTTTAATTTTATTCACTATAATAGAAATTGTTTCCTAATTTTCCGATGGAGAAAGAGCATTGAACGTATCACTACTCAGCGTCGAACAAGTCGCCCAAGTCCTGCAAGTAACACCGAGAACAGTCCGCAACCTCATCACTCGTGGACGCTTCCCGGATGCTTACAAAATCGATCCGGAAGCCAAACGCTCCGACTGGCGGATCCCGCAGCAGAACCTGGCAGACTTTCTCCAGAAACAACAACCAACCAAAATTGTTGAACACTAATCAGACCCTGCGCCAACAGACTGATTAGTTTAAAAGATCTCCGTAAAAAAATTCTTCGAACCTTAACAACGGAATAGCGTACCATAAAGTCGCATTAACAATTCTATTTGCTTGTCGATTTGCCTGCCTACTAGCATGTCAATATGCGTAAATCCATAATTGCGTGCCTTCATGCTTATTCGCTCGTCAACATTCGGTTTGCCCCACCAAAACAAAAAAAGAGAAACCGGGCGCCAACCCGGTTCTCTCCTGCTTTGTGTAGTCGTTTCGTCTCCGTAATCCTTCGAACTTATTGACTACTTTATTTTTGGTGGTGAAGACCCCGTTTCTGGGGTCTTTCAGGTGGCGAGGGTGGGACTTGAACCCACAACCGACGGCTTATGAGTCCGCTGCTCCGCCATTGAGCTACCTCGCCTCTAAGCGAGTGATAGTTTACTATAAACAGCCCTGACTGTCAATAAAACAGCCGGCGTTTTTCTTAAAAATCACTTTAAATGTAGATGTCTCATTTCCCACAACCGACGGCTTATGAGTCCCCTTCTCCTATTATTAGAACCGCGTTTCAATCTCTTAGTTGATTTTGTTTCTTGTTCTATAATTAACAGGCTCCTTTAATTTTTTTGCTTATTTTTACAGGGAGGATTCCAACCAATCCAGGAAAACAATATGAATCGTTCCGCTTTCCTTTCAAAAGCACCCCAATTCATCATTAGTCTTTTAATCATCCTGTTTTTGTTATGTGGTCAAAACAGTATCGGTAAAGCCTTTTCACAGTCATCCGAAACGTTGACGCCTCTGAAAAAAATGATCATTCGTTTCAATGAAATAGAACATTTTTTTGTTCCGGTGACAATGAACCAGGGAACCAATATCACAAACGAAATGAGCGATTTTTGCGGACTGGATTGCGTCAAATGGTTTTGGGGAGGAACGAACAGTCTGATTGTTACCATGAGCCGGACAAGCAGTGATCAGGCAGCCCAACGGGCAATCCAAAACATACAAGACCAGTTCAAGGGGTATAAAGAAGCGTTTTACAATATTCACTCACAAGACTGTAGAGAATGTGGTGCGCCTGTCTTATCCTGGCAAATTAAGCATGGCAAAGGCTCCGATGATTTAGTCATGGTGTCAACTCATGGTTCCGTATGGATTATGATGGTGCTGCATGTGGAAGGGAATCCCGATAATTTATTCAGAGATTATTGCCAGGGAGAGCAGTGCTGGCAAGATGATATTCAAGAATATGGTTATCATGTTCTTGATTTGGTGCGATTGCAGCACCGCAAATTGGCGCTTAATGGTTATCCTCCGATTGAGCAAAATCTGGAGCCAATCACAACAATGGTCCCAACGCCTACACCGGTAAATCCACCTGCTGATGCACTGCATAAGTTGGATTTCCTCTCCTCTTCACCCATCTGTGCCCTACCCTGCATCAATAATTTGGAGCCGGGAAAATCAACAATAAAGGAAATACCGGCATTCTTCGCGAGTTTGGGAATGGATGATATTGAACCGTCGTCCGCTTCAATTGGAGCCTGTATGGATTTATCGGGAATCCCAGGAGGAAATTACTATCCCTATCCTCCGGAGTTATGCGTTTACTGGAAAGATGATCTTGTACAATTCATCACCATAGATCTTTGGAATCACCCCGAACTGCTTCAAATGAACAGAATCGCAAATGTACTTGGTACACCCGAGAGAATCCTGGAACTCATTATGCACGGGCTTGGTTCAGGGGGGCGTCCAAATTATAGTGTCGCATTGTATTACCCTGAAAAACACATAATGATAGAAACTCAAGGATACGCTCAGAAGAATTCCTGGAATGTCTGTCTCTCAGACCGCAGGAAACAAACAACGCGGATTATCATATATTCCGAAGAGTCAAAAGATGAAGCCCTAAAACGCTTTTTCGATCCTGAACAATCCAACTGGTATGATTGGACTGAGGAACTGGAAATCTCTCTTCCTGATCTTTTTACCCGCATGCAAGATTCTGAACGTTGCATTCCCTATATGAAGTAAGCAATTAGTTTGCCAAATTGAACAAACTCTTCACCAAACAAATTTATATTTATTACCTGATTATTTAAACCAAATACCATTACCAACTCCCCACTCCTTAACTGCTGCGTAACACCACGAGGTAATTACCGGGGGGCAACCCCGCCTGTCCAAACCACCCACGCACCCCAACTCCGCACCGGCAAGCTTCCCATCCTCATCTGAATAACGAATTTATTACACAGTCGCTTGGTGAGTCATGCCTCATAACCTATACTTGAAAAGATTAATAATGCTTTACAGGTAGCAAACAATGATATTTGACGTTGACACGCGCAGTTCAGATTCACCGTTAGTCCATTCCATTTGGCGTTCTCGTAGTGCCAGTGGTGGTACCTTTATCTCCACTGCAGTCAGCCAGTGGGAGATGGTCATTACCAAGCAGCGCGGAAAAATAACCCTCAGCCTGCGCGGACCGGAGACACAGGCATCACCAGCTCCAATACCCGCAGAAGCTGAGTTTTTTGGGGTCACCTTCAAGCAGGCTGTCTTCATGCCGCACTTATCGAAAAGTGAACTGGTGGATAACCAGATCCACTTAAAAGAATCGGCTAAAAACGCTTTCCAATTTCTTGGTCATACCTGGCAATTCCCCACTTTTGAAAATGTGGATACGTTCATAGACCGTCTCATGCGCGCGAATTTCCTCTCCTTCGATACCGTCGTGGAGGATGCTTTACGCGGGCACACGCCCTATTTATCCCCACGGGCAGTTCAAAGACGCTTCTTATACGTCACCGGGCTAACTTATAAAACCATTCAGCAGATTGAGCGCGCCCGTCATGCGTCATCCCTTCTCCAAAGTAATCTGCCTATCGTAGAGGCCGCCTATCAGGCAGGCTACTTCGACCAGGCGCATCTGACCAACTCCCTGAAACGTTTCTATGGGCAAACGCCTGCTCAGATCTCCAATCACACACAGCTCCATAGTGACGTTTTTTTCCAAGACACACACTCCTCATAACTATATAATCGGATCAATAATAGTCAAAAAGGAGAACCTATGAGAAAACTGATTGTTCATCAATTTATTACGTTGGATGGTGTGATTCAAGCGCCCGGTGACTCCAATGAAGACGTGGATCTCGGTTTTACCCACGGCGGCTGGACCCACCCTTACTGGCACGATGAGATCGGCGCCCATTTCGGTCAGGCGTTTATGGAAACCGACGCCTTCATCCTGGGCAGGAAGACCTGGCAGATTCACGGAAAAGCCTTCGCGCCCAATCCTGCCGAAGATCCATTTGGTGGCTTTCCGAAGTATGTGGTATCCACCACATTGAAATCGGTAGAAGCATGGCAGAACTCAATTCTCATCAGCGCCAATGTCATACAGGAAGTCCGTAAGCTGAAGAGTCAACCCGGAAAAAGCATACTTTTGGATGGCAGTAGTGTTCTTGTCCACTCCTTGATCGAGAACGATCTCGTGGATGAGTACCTTCTGCATGTTTACCCGCTTGTCCTCGGCATTGGAAAGCGTTTATTCCCCGAAGGCAAGCGCGTCAACTTGAAACTGATCGAATCCGCAGCGCTGCCAACTGGCGTTATTTATCAACGCTACCAGCGCATCTAAGCTTCACAACATACTGTCAAAACAATATTGTTGATAAAAAATTTTTCACCACTCAAGTGGAGAACTGCTCCTCAGTTCTCCACTTGAGTTTTTTAAGATTTCTGTCACGTTTTCGGTTTCCTCACGCATTCCCCGCCGTATCCTATCGCTTTCCCTTTTTTTCATTCGCTCGCTCTTCTTGTTCTTTCCCCCTTCCTGCTATCTTACGCTTGTCTGAAATTGCGTTCGCGCCCACTGCCATTTTCACTTTTTCGATATTGACAAATTAGAACTTATATTCTATAATGATTGCAAATCATCAACCACTATCAAAGCTATTAATATATGTAGTACCTTGCAACAAAAACAAATTTCCATCCTTCAATGCGAAAAATGGTTACATAGCACATTAACAACCGCATAAACAATCACCCCATCCATGCAGATTCCATCTCTTCACTCATTACTCATTACTCAGTACTCTCCTTCCCATTCGTTCCAAAACGAATACCTGCCAGATATCACCATATCTGCCGTTCCCATCGAAGAACCCCCACCAATGCCGGTTTTTCCGGAAAATACATTCGTTCCGATTGGAATTTTTACTACGATAAACGATAAAAACGAATACCCCTCACAGCCATCCTCTTTCGGCGGCCATTTTATAACTCAAACTTAACTCCTGCTTAATCATCATGCCCAAATCTTTTACCAACCCTTAACCTGCCATTTTTCATACCTTAACCTCCACGCCCTACAATAAAAGAAAAAACACAGGCTGGTATGAATAAAAAGAATATTCTCTTAATGGGTGGGTCTCTCAATCAGACAACCATGATGCACAAAGTCGCTCAACATCTCACCCAATTCAACTGCTTCTACACCCCCTTTTACGCAGATGGCTTAATCCAAATGGCTGCCCGGCATCATCTTCTCGACCATACGGTTCTGGGTGGCAAGCACCGCAGCAGCACGGCCGCCTTCTTGCAGGATTATCACCTGCCACTTGATCTTTACGGTCAGGCGCGTAAATACGACCTGGTCATCACCGGTACCGACCTTATCCTCCCGAAAAACATCACCGGCAGTCGCCTGGTTTTGGTTCAGGAAGGCATCACCGAAGAGGAAGACCTTGTTTACCATCTGGTCAGAAATCTCAAATTGCCCCTATTTTTGGCCAACACCTCCGCTACCGGGTTGTCCGATGCCTACCAGCGCTTTTGTGTTGCCTCCAACGGTTATAAGGACCTCTTCATTCGCAAAGGTGTCAAAGCCGAAAAAATTGTGGTTACCGGCATCCCCAATTTTGACCATCTCCACCAACTGACCCGCAATGATTTTCCCCAGCACGGATACGTGTTAGCAGCCACCACCCCATTGCGCGAATCCATGCGCTTTGACGACCGTCCAGCTTTCATCCGCAATGTGGTTAGGTTGGCCGCCGGGCGTCCAATCATCTTCAAACTGCACCCCTTGGAAAATACGCAGCGTGCCATTCGCGAGATCCGCAATATTGTAACCGAAGCACAAATCTTCACCGATGCGGATATCAACCCCATGATCGCCAATTGTGATGTACTTGTCACCCAAACCTCAACAGTGACCTTTATCGGCCTGGCCCTGGGAAAAGAAGTCTACTCCTACCGCGACCTCAACCAACTCCGCAAACTCCTCCCCAATCAAAATGGCGGCAAATCAGCCGAAAACATCGCCAATGTCTGCCGGTACATGCTGGACCAACCCCAGCCCCAAAAACGCCCCCTCGTCAAAAAACCTGGCCTCGCTCTTGGAAGTGTTCAGGAAACAAGCATCTAGGGAGTTTCCCTTCTTCCAAATTCCAAATTCCAAATTCCAATTTCCAAACTCCTAATCCCATTCTTCCAAATTCCTGATTCCTGATTCCAATTTTCTATTCCCGTTCCTTCTCAGAATCCCAACCCTTTCTCCTTCAGCGAAACATGCCGGCCTCGCCCAATCACAATATGATCCAGCACCTCCACATCCAGCAGTTTCCCCGCCTGCACAGCTGCCCGCGTCATCGCAATATCTTCCGGAGAGGGAGAAGGGTCTCCGCTCGGATGGTTGTGGATCAGCAATATCGCTGCCGAATTGCGCCGGATAGCCTCTTTAAACAGTTCGCCTACCCGCACCGAAGAAGAATTTAGCGAACCCTGGTACAGCGTAATCATTTTTTCCAGACGGTTACGCGTATCCAGCAGCATCACCCGTAGCTGCTCCTGATCCAGAACACACATCTCGTACTGCACAAAATCGGCCACATCTTTCGGGCTGTGAAAAGCCGGCCGGTCCTCCTCAGAGAGTCTCCGCTGCGCCAGTCGGTTGCCAATTTCAATCGCCGCCTTCAGTTGTGCCGCCTTCGCCAGCCCCAGACCGTGCTGGTGACACACCTCTTCATAACTGGCCCGGTGCAGTCCAGTCAATCCCCCAAAGGCGGATAACAACCGCTGTCCCACCTGTACCGCGTTTTCACCCTGTACCCCTACGCGCAGCAATATGGCAATCAGCTCAGCATCGCTCAAGGCGCCTGGTCCATATTGCGCCAGGCGTTCGCGTGGCCGTTCACTGATCTCTAAATCCTGAATCCGGTAAATTCTTTCCGTATCGCCCATACGATCCCCTCGCATCTATGTTGAAATTTGGCTTAACTGTAGAACAACCTGCTCAGAAAATCAAGCCAAAGCAAATATGGAATATCTTCTTCCATGCTATAATTTCACCATGGAGAGCTTATGAACTTTGACCCAACTTCATTTAGTAGTTTTGCATTAATTGGCACGGCTTTTGCCGCTGCTTTCGTCGCGGTTTTATGGATCAGCCTGGTTATCTGGACCTATCGGGATATCCGCCGCCGTTCCCGCGATCCGCTTGCCCGCATTCTGGCTGTATTGGTAACGGTTCTTCTCTTTTTTCCAGGTGTGCTCATCTATTTTATCCTCCGTCCCACTCACACCCTGGAAGATGATTACCAGCAAACCCTCGAAGAAGAAGCTCTCCTCCAAACCATTGAAGATATTCCCTTATGCCCAGGATGCACCCGTCGCGTTCAGACCAATTGGATGGTTTGCCCCAATTGCCAGACAAAATTAAAAAAACGCTGCCACCATTGCAAAGAATTGATGGAGCTTTCCTGGAATATTTGCCCCTATTGTGCTACGCCGGTACCCGGTATGCGTAAGGAAAATGTCACGCTGGAAGAGGTTCTTCCTCCCCTGCCGGATAGCTTATTTTCTTTTGATGATGATGACGGCGACTTGGGTCCACAGGAAAACAAATTGTGATAGAAACGTTACGACCAATTGAACCCATTGATTATCTGGTCATTGGGCATATTACTCAGGATAAAGTACCCGGTGGTTTTACACCAGGCGGTACAGCCTCCTATGCCGCATTAACCGCAAAAGCCCTGGGCCGGCGCGTGGGGATTCTGACTTCCTATGCCAATCAGGCTGTTCTTCCCCAGTTGGATGGAATTCAGGTGATCAACCAACCCGCCGAATCTTCTACGGTTTTTGAAAATATCTACCATCCCACCGGTCGGGTGCAAACCATTCACAGTCAGGCCGAGCGGCTTCATCCCCGTCAGCTTCCCCAATCCTGGCTGAATACGCCATTGGTCCATCTGGGACCTGTAGCAGCCGAGATTGACCCGGCTTTCTTTCGCCTTTTTCCCTCTTCATTTTTAGGAGTCACCCCGCAGGGTTGGTACCGCCAATGGGATGCTGTCGGGCGGGTCAGTTTTCTTGAATGGATCGAAGCCAACCACTATCTCCGCAATGCCAATGCGATCGTTTTGAGTATTGAGGATGTCGACGGCAATGAAGACATCATCGCCGATCTGGTATATGCAGTCCGGGTACTGGTGGTCACCGAAGGTTATCGCGGTGCACAGGTGTACTGGAATGGCGACGTGCGTAACTTCCGTCCTCCTCAAATTGAAGAAGTTGATGCAACCGGCGCGGGGGATATTTTCGCCACGGCTTTTTTCATCCGTCTCCAGCAAACCCAGGATCCCTGGGAGGCAGCCCGATTCGCCACCTTGATTGCTTCACGCTCCATCAGCCGCAAGGGTTTGGAGAGCGTCCCAACCGAAGCGGAAATACGCAACGATATGATCGATATCATCACCAAACGATAGGAAATTATGGCCAAAATATTTACCCTAGTCAATCAAAAAGGTGGTGTCGGTAAAACCACCACAGCCATCAACCTGGGCGCCTACCTGGGTTACTTTGGGCAGCGTGTTCTGCTGGTCGATCTGGATCCGCAGGCTAATGCCACTTCTTCACTGGGTATCGACAAACATACGGTCAAAAATGGTACCTATGAAGTGATTATTGGCAGTATGCCTGTTTCTCCCCAAATTCTGCATAACCCGCGCCTGAAAATCTCTTTATTGCCCTCCTCGCCTGCTTTGGCTGGCGCCGATGTAGAATTGATTGATCTCGACAACCGCGAAACACGCCTCAGGGAATCATTAAAATCAGTACACGACCGCTACGATTATATTCTGATCGACTGCCCGCCATCTTTATCTATTCTGACCATTAATGGGTTAATGGCTGCCAGTTCCGGCATTATCATTCCGGTGCAATGCGAGTACCTTGCCCTGGAAGGATTGGGGCAATTAACCAACACCATTCAGCGTGTCCAGAACTCGCTCTACCCTGAATTAGTAGTTAGAGGGGTGGTATTAACCATGTATGATGGCCGAACCCGTTTGGCAATGGATGTAGTTAATGAAGTTCGCCGTTTTTTCCCCAGCCAGGTTTATCAGACCATCATTCCCCGTAGTGTGCGCCTGGCAGAAGCCCCTTCCTATGGGTTTCCAATCTCCATCTATGCCCCCGATTCTTCCGCAGCCAAAGCCTACTCCTGTCTGGCCCGTGAGATTTTAGTCCAGGATGGAATTATTATTCCCGATATTGAAGAATGAGGTTATAGATTATGGCAAAACGACCAGGTTTGGGAAAAGGATTAGACGCAATCATCCCCGGCGGAAGTTCATTTTCCGATGCTTCCGCGCAGCATTCTGCTGAACACGAAATACCCATAGAAAAAATCATCCCTAATCCACACCAGCCCAGATCCGAAATGAATCTGGAAGAGCTGCAGGATCTGGCTAACTCGATCCGTGAACATGGCATCATTCAACCCATCATCATCCAGCCGGCTGTCAATGGAACGTATACCCTCATCGCTGGTGAACGCCGCCTGCGTGCATCCAAACTGGCAGGGCTTACTAAGATTCCCGCTATCCTGCGCAACGCCAGCGAACAGGAGCAGTTGGAACTGGCCTTAATTGAAAACGTGCAGCGTACCGATTTATCACCTCTGGAAACAGCCGAAGCATACCGCCAGTTGGAAAAAGATTTTAATCTCAAACAGGAAGAAATCGCCAATCGCGTTGGTAAAAGCAGGGTTTCTGTGACCAATACCCTGCGCCTGCTGAAGCTTCCGGATGCAGCCAAAGCCGCCCTGGCCGAAGGTAGGATCACCGAGGGGCATGCCCGCGCCCTTCTGCAATTAACCACGCCCCAGGCACAACTGGCTGTTTTGGATACCATTATTAAATTTGAATATTCCGTCCGCCAGACAGAAGAATTGGTTCGCAAATATGGCGGAGAACGTCAGAAGAAAACCGAAATACCCGAAACCCTGCCGGAAATTAAAGCTCTTGAAAAGCGCATTGAAGAAAAACTGGGAATGCGTGTGGTTTTACAACATAATGGCGATAAAGGAAAAGTCATCATTCATTATTTTTCCAATGAAGAACTGAATAATTTTCTGGATCGTTTTTTTGAGGAGCAATAATGCAAATACTCAAAAATGGAAACATCCTCACCCTCAATTCTCAGCAGCCCAAAGCGCAGGCATTGGCCATTCACAACCGGCATATCTTTGCCATTGGCAGCAATGAAGATATTGAACCCCTGGCAAAATCAAAATCTGAAATCATAGACCTGCAAGGGCGGACCGTTCTGCCTGGACTGACAGATGCCCACATTCATCTTGAACATACTGCCAAAAGCCTGGCGATGGTCGATTGCGAAACGGATACCCTGGCCGAGTGCCTCAACCGCATCCGTCAACGAATTATCACTACCCCACCCGGCGAATGGGTTATGGGGCATGGGTGGAACCAGAACAGTTGGCCGGAAGGGTATGGTACTAATCACCATCTGGATGAGTTATCCACCCAACACCCCATTTTTCTGACGGCAAAATCGCTGCATGCTTCCTGGGCGAATAGCAAAGCACTGGAAATGGCCGGCATTACCGCCCATACGTCAGATCCCGAAGGAGGCAGCATTGGTCACTTTCCGGATGGTGCTCTCAACGGTCTCTTATTTGAAAACGCCATGTGGCTTCCCGGTGAAGTAATTCCACCCATCACCCAACAAAAACTGATCGAAATATTGGAGCAGACCCAGAAAAAGTTATGGGAAATGGGTATCACCGCTGTACATGATTTTGATGGTGCTGCCTGTTTTAATGCGCTTCAAACGATGGACGCGCAAGATCGTTTACGTCTGCGCGTGGTAAAGAGCATTCCGCATGCCAACCTGGATGCAGCGGTTCAGGTAGGGTTGCGCACCGGCTTTGGATCCGAATTTCTCAAAATCGGATCCTTAAAATTATTTGCCGATGGCGCTTTAGGCCCGCACACGGCCGCTATGCTGGCGCCTTACGAAGATGACCCCTATAATCGTGGGGTCTTATTGTTGAGCGAAGAAGAAATTTTCCACTATGGGCAAATGGCTGCCAAAAGCGGGATTTCTCTGTCCATTCATGCCATCGGCGACCTGGCAAATCAGGAAGTTCTCAATGGCTACCAACGCCTGAGGGCCTTTGAAACCGAGAATCACTTACCCGCTTTAAGCCATCGTATCGAGCATGTGCAGGTTCTCTCACCACAAGATCTACACCGCCTGGCAAAGATGCAGGTAGTCGCATCCGTGCAGCCCATTCACCTCTCCTCAGATATGTTTGTAGCCGACCGCTATTGGGGAAAACGCTCCGAGTTAGCCTATGCGTTTGGAAGCCTGATCCAACATGGCACCCAGGTCATTTTTGGCTCGGATTCCCCGGTCGAATCACCCAATCCATTCTGGGGAATGGCTGCTGCCGTTTCCCGTCGTAACATGCAAGGGCAGCCGGACCAACAGGGTTGGTATCCCTCTGAAAGAATTGAATTGGCAGCCGCTCTCCGCGCTTACACCACCACCCCAGCCCGGATCGCCGGATGGGAAAATTCCATTGGTCAATTATCCAGCCACTATGCCGCTGACCTGATTGTATTGGATCAAAATCCCTATGATATTTCCACTGAATCACTCAAAGAACTCTTGCCAACAGGCGTGATGGTCGCAGGTGACTGGGTTATTCCTCTGGAGCTATAAATATGAAATCAAACCCGCAGCCTATCGCACCAGAAATGTTAATTCCCAAAATTGGAGAATATCTGGTCGAGCGCGGATTCATCACCCAAAAAAATCTGGACGACGCACTGGTTATTCAAGATAACTCTGCAACAGAGGATACGCCGCGATTATTAGGCCAAATTCTGGTAGAATCAGGTATGCTCGAACGCTCATTATTGGATAGAGCCGTCACCGAGCTATTTCTAAACCTTCGCCAGGCATTGGAGCAGAATAATCATATGCTGGAATTAAGGGTACAACAAAGAACAGCTGAATTGGCAGATGCTCTCCAAAAAATTAATGAACTAAATCAACTAAAAACGAATTTTATCTCCAATATCTCACATGAATTGCGTACGCCACTGACACATATCAAGGGATATCTGGAATTGTTGGTCTCAAGGGACCTGGGGGTTTTGGATCAGGAACAAGTCAAAGTCTTACAGGTAATGAATCGATCTGCCAACCGTCTGGAACACTTGATCGATGATCTCATTATGTTTACATTTGCCGAATACGACGAAGTTCTCATTACGCCGCGAGAATTTGATCTGGTAGCAGTAACATTGGAAGTTATCCAAAACTACCAGGAAATCAGCCCAACGAGTCAAATTCAATTCATCATCGATCCACCTTCCCCTTCAGTATGGGTTTACGCCGATCAAAAGAAGATCGGTTGGGTTATTAACCACCTTGTAGAAAATGCAGTCAAATTCTCCATGCCGGAAACACAAATCAATATCACCTTAACCAACATGCAGGAAAATGTTGTTATTGAAGTAAAAGATCAGGGAATTGGGATTGCCCAAGAACGCCTTGATGAGATATTTGAACCCTTCCACCAATTGGATGGATCCTCCACCCGGCGTTATGGAGGGATCGGTTTAGGCCTGGCGCTGGCAAAAAAGATCCTGGAAGCCCATAAGAGTCACTTAAATGTTGAATCTTGGCCAGGATTGGGCAGTAAATTTGATTTTTCTTTAAAAAGATTGATAAAATAGAACTATGATTGAACCATTAAAACCAATCGAGACAAACACGCTCTATACACTCAGCAAAATTTGCTGGGAAACATCCGATTGGAAAAAAGCGCTCGATGAAATCTCCATTAAAATTCGGCCCTATTTTATCTTTGACAACCTTGCCGTATACCTGTATGACCCCACTCACTCAAACCTTGAAGTGGCTTATGCCCGCGCAACCGGACGTGGAAAATCCAAGGAAGCCGATGTTGCCTGGGGAGAAAAGATTGTGTCGGAAGTGGTGCGGAAAGGCAGCACGATCCTGAATGAACCGGATACCGATGTTGCGGACCGGCTTCAAAAACCATTTGTGTTGGGCATACCCTTACAATCCAATAATTCCGAATTTGGAGTGGTTGTATTTATCCGGTTTGGGACCCCTCAATTTACCCAGGATCACATTAACTTTGCGGAATTTATGTCTCAACAAATTTCTTCCATGATCCTGCGCTATGAAAGAGAAGAGATGATCAAAAAACTGGAAGGGCATATTCAGACCTTGCAAATCCAGGATGATTTTATCTCCACCCTATCTCATGAATTGAAAAATCCAATTGGCTTTATAAAAGGATATACCACTACACTCTTGCGCAGAGATACTACCTGGAGCCGTGATATACAGATGGAATTCCTGAATATCATCGACTCGGAAACTGACCGTCTGCGCGACCTGATTGACAATTTGCTGGATTCTTCCCGATTGCAGTCTGGGAACGCAAACTTAAATATCCAGATAATCCGGTTGGATGCGCTGCTGAATGATGTTGTCGCTCACTCGCGGATCCATAACCCAAATACAATGATCCAAGTCGACATTCGCCAGGAACTTCCGAATCTCCAGGGAGATCCGCGCCGCTTAAAACAGGTGTTTGATAACCTGATATCCAATGCAGCCAAATATGCCCCTGATTCTCCCGTGCATATCCGTGTTTATCGCGAGCCGCATGGGATTTCAATCGATGTCCGTGATCGCGGCCCGGGTATCTCCCCGCGTGAGCTGGATAAAATCTTCGAACGGTTCTACCGCGTGGAAGGAAACTCCAGCATCACTCATGGCTCAGGGTTAGGATTATTTATCTGCAAGAAAATTGTTGAGGCCCATCAAGGAGAAATCAGCGTAGCCTCCACACTGGGAAAAGGAACCATTTTTCATATATACCTACCCTTGATGCGCGAATGATTGACAAAGGAATGATCGGAGGACTGGATGACAAAAAATACGAAAATATTGGTCGTGGATGATGAACAACTTTATCGTCATCTGGTAAAAGTAAATCTCGAATCAGAAGGCTACGAGGTCATTTCTGCTGCCAATGGTGAAGAGTGCCTGGATATGGTCTCCAACAAACACCCCGACCTGGTCATTCTGGATGTGATGATGCCGAAACTGGATGGGTTTTCCACACTGGAACGCATCCGCCAATTCAGTGAAGTTCCAGTAATTATGCTGACCGGGAAAAACGAGGAACAGGATCGGGTTCGGGGTTTGAATGCCGGCGCGGATGATTATGTAGCCAAACCATTTTCAGCCACCGAGCTGATCGCACGCGTCCGGGCAGTCCTTCGCCGTTCCACAACAGCCGAACAGGGAAGCGCCAACCGCTTTTTTGCTCATGGCGATCTACGAATTGATCTGGCGCGGGCAGAAATCTGGCGCGAGGATGCTCCCATTTTTTTATCTGCCACAGAATACAAGCTGCTCATTCAATTTGCCCACAACGTTGGTAAAGTAATGCCCGCTGAAGAACTGTTGAGCGCTATCTGGGGACCTCAATACCGCGATGATAAAGAGATCCTTTGGGTGAGCATTGCCCGTTTACGCCAGAAATTGGAGAAAGACCCGCATAATCCCGTACACATTGTTACTCGTTCAGGCCTGGGTTATTTGATGCCCCCGGTGGATGAATAATTCTGCTTAGAGGTAAAATGATCAATCAATTTGAAGAAAAAGGGAAAATATTTACACCGGTAATCAGTAAACAGCCTATCGATGTAATTATCCAGACAATTTCTCATCGAATTTTAGGCAAAGTACATATCCGCCCATCCGACAGGTTAATCGATGAATTGAACAAAACCGAACAATTTATCGCTGTAACGGATGCAAGGATATTGACCCATGAAAACATTATCATTTATGCGGCTGAATTCATCACAGTTAACAGCTCCCAGATTATTTGGATTCTTCCTTTGGAAGAGTTACAGCAGGCATAATTAATGGTTAATCCAAGCGCATTTTCATCGAACTCGCCAGAAATGGCTAAACTGAAGCAGCATCTGATCACCATGGTAAGCCGCGAGTTGGAAGCCAAGACACCGCCCTATCGCGAACGGGATGCTTTTGTCAAAAACGCTTTAACAGCTTCTTACCAATCTTTACACTTAAGCTTGCCCGGCTCCATCCAAAATCAGATATTTAAAGAAATATTGGATGATATTCTGGGTTTTGGAGCCTTACAACCCCTTCTGGATGATCCTACGGTCAGCGAAATAATGGTCAATGGCCCACACAATATCTATATCGAGCAAAAGGGGAAATTAATCAAAACCGGAATCCAGTTTCCCAATGACGAAGCGGTGATCAAAGTGATTGAGAAGATCATCCTGCCGCTGGGACGACGGGTTGACGCGGAAAGCCCCATGGTGGATGCGCGTTTGCCGGACGGATCACGGGTCAATGCAATCATATCGCCTGTTGCGATTGACGGCCCATCGATTACGATCAGAAAATTTAATAAAGGCCGTCTTCCCATGGAACAGCTGATTGAGTATGGTTCAATCACCAGCAACATGGCTGAATTATTGCGGGCCTGCGTCATCTCCCGATTAAACATTATTATTTCGGGGGGCACCGGGTCCGGAAAAACCACATTACTGAACGCTTTATCCGGGTACATTCCCTCGGATGAACGCATCGTAACCATTGAAGACGCCGCCGAGTTGCAATTACAGCAGGATCACATCGTCCGCCTGGAAACCAAATCCCCGGATATCGAGGGGAAAAATGCAGTCATGATCCGTGACCTGGTACGAAATTCCTTGCGCATGCGCCCGGACCGGATTGTGGTTGGTGAGGTGCGCGGCGGCGAGGCGCTGGATATGCTGCAAGCCATGAATACCGGTCATGATGGATCTTTAACTACCCTGCATGCGAACACCCCACGCGATGCGCTCTCTCGTTTGGAAACCATGTGTTTAATGGCCGGTATGGACTTACCGATCAAAGTCATTCGTGAGCAAATTGCCAGCGCCATTGATTTAATCGTCCAGCAATCACGCCTGAGGGATGGCAGCCGTAAAGTCACTTCCATCACCGAGGTCTCCGGCATGGAAGGCAGCACTATTGTGATGACGGAGATCTTTAAGTTCGAGCAAACCGGTGTCGCCACGGATGGTAAAGTTTTGGGAGATTTAAAACCAAGCGGGATTCGCCCCTTTTTCAGCCCGCAGCTTGAACAAAATGGGTTTAAATTGGGACCCGAGGTGTTTGGCGCTAATCTGGGTCAGATGCTGAACTCCGGACGGCAAAGAAGATAAGAAACTAATGCTATAATGATTCAATACCCGCAGTCACAAATTACGTAACATCTCAATAAAATGGGATTGGGAGAAGATCAGCATGGATAAACATACACAATATATGCAGGTAAGGACCAAAAAATTAGGTTTACTGATTTATGATGCTCGTCTTTCAACTGGCAAAACCCTCGAAGAGTGTGCCCAAATCACCGGTATCGCAGTATCCCGTCTCGAATCCTTTGAGAAAGGGCAGGTCTCGCCTACTTTACCGGAGATTGAAGTTCTGGCCTATTCTCTAAAAATACCCATGGAACATTTTTGGGGAAAGCAGATTATCAGTCAGACCAAACAGCCTGATCAGGCGAAAAAATTTCAGCAATTACTGATCATCCGCCAACGCCTTATCGGCGCCAATATAAAGAAAATTCGCACCGATAAGGGTATCAGCCTGGAGGATATCGCCCAGAATAATCATGTGGACACGGAGGTCTTTCGTCAATTTGAGTATGGGGAAAAAGAAATCCCCCTGCCGCAATTGGAACTGATCGCCAAATTCCTGAAATGCCGCGTTGAAGACTTCTTTGACACACAAGGGGTGATCAGTAACTGGCGAAAAGAACAACAGCAGTTACGCGATTTAACCGGACTGCCGGCCGCAATCCGCGAATTCGTCACCAAGCCGGTTAACATTCCCTATATAGAATTGGCATTACGCCTGAGCGAGTTGGATGTTCAGAAACTGCGCCTGGTTGCAGAAGGTTTATTGGAGATCACTTATTAGATGAGCATGACCATACAACAACAAGCCGAAAAATCTTACAAGAATAAAGATTACCAAAAAGCCGCTGACTTGTATTTACAGGCTGCGCTTTTACCGGAAAGTGAAGTGCTGCACGCGGCTGAGATGAAGAACAATGCCAGTGTATCTTTTCTGTTGGCTCACCAACCACAACAAGCACTGGATGTGGTTACCGGTACGAGTGAACTGTTCTTACAGGCTAATGATCGCAAACGCAGCGCCATGGCGCTGGGTAACCAGGCTTCCGCTCTGGAGGCATTGGGGCGCTTCAGTGAAGCCATGCCGCTTTATGTTCAGGCTGCTGAAACCCTGAAAGAACTCCAGGAGCCGGAACTGCGTTCTTATGTGCTGAAAAAGATTTCAGCATTACAGATAAAAACCGGTAAACAATTTGAGGCACTCGGCAGCATGGCGGCTGCGCTGGATGATGCCCCCACCCTCTCCCCGAAGGAGAAAACACTCAAGAAATTAACTGACTGGGTTTCCAAGCTGATGCGGCGATAAACCCAACCGAAAATTTCTATGCCTGGTGATTACACTATCTCCCCTGCGCGTTACGAAGACCATTCAACCCTGGCTGATTTTCTGGCTTTTGAATATTTTGTTCACCGTCACCTGGATTGGCGCACTTCACTGGATTGGCTGGGTCACCAGCCTTTTAATGTGGCCAAAGCAGATGGTGAACTGGTTGCCTGTTACGCGGCCCCGCCCGAACCTGAAAGCGTAGCCTGGATCCGGCTCTTCGCCTGTGCAGCCATGTATTCGCGTCAGAACCTGCTTAAGCATTTTCTGGAACTATCCTTATCGGAATATAAACCCGGGGTAGAAATGATCGCTGCTCTTGGTCTGGAAAACTGGTTTTCAAAAAACCTGATCCAACTGAATTTTGAACTTTACCAACAGATCATTGTGCTGGAATGGGAGGACAAAGCGCCTTTACGCACTTTTCCTGCCGATTCCTCATTTTATCTGCGCCTGATGGATCAGAAGGATCTGGCGGAGGTCGCGGCGCTGGATGCCCTGTGTTTTCCGCCGCTCTGGCAAATCCCGATGGCCGGTATGAAACACGCTTTCCTGGCCTCCGGACATGCCACCGTGATTGAGCTGGACCAGCAAATCGTTGGGTATCAAATCACAACCGAGGCGCTGTCTTCGGCGCACCTGGCGCGGATTGCTGTGCATCCCAACTACCGCGGGATCAATTTAGGCGCCAGCCTGCTCCATAATTTGTTTCGCCACTATCAAAAATTAGGGATTCACCGGATCACGGTTAATACCCAGAACGATAACCTCACCTCGCAATCCTTGTATAAAAAAGCGGGATTTGTGCTGATTGATGAAAGCTACCCGGTTTTTATACAGCGCCTGCCCGGATAAAAACTCAACGGATGACGCGGCTAAGCCTTAGATATTTAATTGACTTTTGTTGTCCGATATGTGAGAATTCATCCAACTTATTTGGAGGTTGTGTTAATGAGTAAACGTGAAGAAATTCGTAAAAGAAGACAACAAAAGCAAAAACGCCAGAATCTGATTGTTCTGGGTATCGTGAGCGTCTTCGCCATCGCTGTGGTCGGTATTATTGTTTATCAATCCCTAAAACCCATCGGCGAAATTAAAACCCTGGAAGAACGCAATCATCCAACCCCGGATGGGATGGCGCTGGGTGATCCGAATGCGCCGGTTGTGGTGGAAGAATTTTCTGATTTTCAATGCGTGGCTTGCTTTAATTTCTGGGATAATCAGGAAGCAGATTTTATCGACACGTACGTGGCCACCGGTAAAGTCTATTTCAAATACAATGCTTTTAATATTTTCGGCGCCGAGTCGGACCAGGCTGCCAAGGCGGCCTACTGCGCCAATGAACAGGATCGCTTTTGGGATTACCACGATATGCTGTTTGTCAACTGGAACGGTGAAAATACCGGAAACTACAACGCCAAACGGCTGGAAGCATTTGCAGAAAACATCGGCCTGAATACCAGTGAATTCAATCAATGTTACAACAGCTCAAAATATAATACCGAAATCCAGCAAAGCCACCAACTCGGGCTGCAAAAAGGGGTCAACTCGACTCCCAGTTTTATTGTGAATGGGCAGCTGGTCTTTTCCAATGACCTGGTGAGTACCATCGAAGGTCTGTTAGGCAATTAACCCGGCTGTGCAGCTGGCAACCCTTTTTTGAGGCTGCCTGAGCGGTTGAGCCGCGGCGTGATTTGGGTTGTTTTGTGGTCAGTTCGCCTGTCGTTTTACCCCCTTTCCGGATAGCGAAAGAGAGCATTGGTGGTAAAATGTATGGCTGCGGTTATCGCTTAATCATTGATGAACAGGCTTTGAAAAAACGGCCGGTTCAGCAGGACTTCAGCCATAAGGATTTCCGCAAAAAAACCATCGATGGGATGAAAGAATGAACACAAAAAACAACCATAAACACATCCGGAATATTGGCGGAAGCCTTGTTTTAATCCTCGTCATTGTATTGGCTTTTAGTTCCTGCGCGCCGAGTAAGGTTGCTGAAACAGAACTGAGCGCCGCCCCGACTGAGGCCGCTGTTGAAACCAGCCTGCCAACGGTTCTTCCAACCGAAGCGGCAACCGTTTTGCCCGAGCCAACTTTGGAACCCAGCCCCACGGCAACCCCGGAACCGACCGCGGTACCGAGCAACACACCGGTTCCGGCCGTCGAACTGATTGACGAGGGCATCGAAGTGTGGGCCATTCCGCAGGGCGCCGCGGTGGTAACCTCCATCAGTGACTTGACCCCGGACTCTTACCGGAAGGTTGCTGAAGGCTATGTTAAGAATGATGTGATGAACCTCAAAGTCCCCTCCAGCAGCATTGTTGTGGAGGCTCATTTTAATCAGGCCATCCCCAATGACGCACAACTGAAGGTGTATTCCTTCAGCCTGCCCAGCGGCGCCTGGTACACCGCACCGATCACCCCTGCCAAAGCGGATGATACCACGGGTGTTTTTGTGATCAATCACAACGCGATGAACAACCCGCCGTTCTGGGAAATTACCTACCACCTCAAACTGGAAGGCGCGGAGGGTAAAGTGTATTGGGAACAGGATCTCCGCTTGTTTAAGGCGCTGCCGGATACCTGCTGGGACGGCAGCCTGCCCCATCCGGTAACCCTGTACTGCCCGAATACGGACGGCGACTTGAATTTCAATGACTATGAAAATTTCAACCCCGCCGCTTTACCGTAGAACCGTAAAAAGGTTTCTACAGCGCTGAAATTCCGCCGGTCATACAGCATTTGACTTCATTGCCGGCCATACCCGGGAATCCTGGGTATGGCCGGCATATTCGTTTTTAATCGTGCATCGTGCAAAATATTCCAATCGGAACGAATATCTTTTCCGGAAAAACCAGTGATGGTGGGGGTAGAAATTTTGGAGACCCCGGATATTGGGTTCTGCGGATTGGAACGAATGCAGGAACGAATAGGGTTCGATTGCTAGTGCGGGGACGCTAAAGCGGGAAATGGGAAATTTGGCAGCGGGTAGAGCCGGCACGCTCTAACGCTTTTAATACAAATAGTGGTGTTGGCTATTCTGTTGATAAAAGTGCAATAGTCAATCATTTTATTAAATATGGTTGTTGATTTTTAGTTATTGCAGAATAAACGTTCTAATTTGTCAAGAGGCAAAATGTCGTAGTGCGTTCACATTTCCAGGCTGACCAGCGCGTCTTTTAACCACATCACCACCTTATACAGGATATTAAACAACACACTCGCCAAATATGCGGGTGTGTTCATATTAAATATAAATGTTCAATTTATTCAATCCTCAAATTCGATTGATTAAAGGAAAAAAAAGTGCAATAATCTTTTTGGGGAAATCCTACCCATCAAACCCAAAAAAGGGAAACAGAAGATGCAATTTCTTCGACAAATCCTGCTTGAGTTATTAGTTTTATTTAAGAAAAATAAATATTTGGTTTTCTTAAAAGATCTTTTAGTAATTATTATTCTTATTATTCTTTATCAGCGATTCGTTCTAGGATACACAGAATGGGTAGCTTGGACTGGTTTTGGAGAAACTTCACCAGATGGTAATAAAACTTTTTGGGATTGGCTGGATTTGTTAATAATTCCATTTGTTTTGTCAATCGGTGCTTTAATATTTAATAAAATACAAAAAGAAAATGAACAAAATTTTGCTAAACAACGTTATGCAGATGAACAAAGTTTGATCCAAACCAGATTTGTCAAAGAACAAGAGTTGATTGGTCAAAGACAAGAAAATGAAATGCTATTAAATCTTGATATCCAAAGGGGAACATCTTTTCAAGCTTTTATTGATCGAATGAGTGATCTTGTTCTAAAAAATGATTTACAAGATACTTCATGTAAAGGAGAAATAAAATCAATTGCCCGATCATTAACAATAACAAATATGTTTACATTGGATGAAGTTCGCAATAATCTCCTTTTAAAATTCTTAAGAGAATTGAAACTTCTTGATATTCAAAACCCCATTATTGTTTTTGACAAATATGATCTCAGAAAAATGGCATTAAAAAGCGTTGATTTTACAGGTATTTCTTTAAAGAATGTAAATCTCGAGGAAGCAGATTTAGCTGATTGTATTTTTGACCAAACGTGTTTACGAGGTGCCGATTTAACTCGTGCGAAATTATATGGAGCAAAATTTTTAAAGGCTGATCTTCAAAATGCTCAAATACATCAAACAAATTTGGCGACAACCACAATTAAAAATTGCAATTTCTCGAATGCCGGTTTGATAATGGCGACCTTGGTTGGTTATATAACTGAAACAAATTTTGCTAAAGCAAAAATGAGGGATATGAATATTGAATTAACAACATTTGAAGAATGCGACTTCTCAGAAGTTGATTTTACTTCATCTGATTTTATGGGCGTAAATTTTACTAATTGCGATGTCAGTAATGCTAAATTTAGACATGCAAAATTTCGAGGGGGTTCATTTCACGAATCCAATCTTTCAAATACCGATTTTAGTGGATTAGACCTATCTGGTGTTAGTTTCTTAAATTCAGACTTAAGTAATGCGAGATTTGAAAATTATCTTGATTTTAGAACCATTGTTACTTATAAACAACTTGCTCAGGCAAAACACCTCGAAGGTGCCACCCTCCCCGACGGCACCATCTTCCACGGCAATCCTCAAGACCTCCTCGAAATGTACCCATCCCAAACAACCGCCACCCCTGAACCAGACCAATCCCCCTAAGTAACGCCCAATCCAGTAGACGACTCAAATACACCTGAGGAAAAATGAAAAGAATAAAAAACATTCTCACCGAAACCTGGAATCTCATAAAAAATCACCCTATCTTATCTATCTTAATTTTCCTCGTCATCGCCGGCTTGCTCATGATTGCCTACCTCCGCTTCGTACTTGGCTGGGTCCCCATCCTCGATTCCGGATTTATTAAATACTCAGTAACCAAAATCATTGAAACCGATCCGCTTACACAAAAAACAATCGAAACAGAAATCCACACCCGCACCTGGTGGGACTGGCTTGAACTCCTCATCATCCCCGTAGTCCTTGCCGGTGGTGCTCTCTTTCTCAATAAATCCGAACGCGACAATGATCGCAAAATTGCTCAGAAACGATTCGAAAATGAGCAATCCCTCGCACTGGATCGCCAATGTGAAGAAGCCATCCAATCATATTTCAATCGTATGAATGATTTATTACTTGAGAAAAACCTTCTAAAATCAAAAAACGAAGATGAAATCCGCGCGGTCGCCAGAACTTTAACAATATCAACTATGTTTTCATTAGATACAAGGAGGAACTGCCTATTATTGCACTTTTTATCAGAGGCAAAATTAATTGGACAAAAGGATCCAATTATTAAATTTGAAAAAAATGACTTGAATAAACTCTCGTGGAGTGAAGGGAATTTAAGAGGACTGAATTTATCGAATTTTGATTTTAGGGCAGCAAATTTTTCGATGGCAAACTTAAGGGGAGTTGATTTGAGCAATTCAGATTTGAGCGAAGCTAATTTGACCCAAGCTGATTTGGGAATAGCTGATTTAATTTGTTCTAATTTGAGTAATTCAATTTTAAGGTCAGCTTTTATGGTGGAAGTAAATTTAAGCAATGCCAATTTAGAAGGAGCTGATTTAACAGGTGCAATTCTTTCAGATTCAGAACTAATAGAAACTCACTTGAAAGATTGTGACATGTCATGTGTAGATTTTGAAAATGCCATTGTCTCTATAGAACAACTCGCGCAGACCAGATCCCTTGAAGGCGCAACTCTTCCCGATGGCACCACCTTCCATGGCGATCCCAAGGACCTCCTGAAAAAGTATCCACCTCAAACACCACCCCCAAGCAGCGAACCCGACCCAAACCATGCATCAGTTTTGAAAACATATTCTGCACCCAATACTGATAAACCAGAGGAACGATGAAAAGAACAATACTCTACTATCCATATATTGCCATACCAAGCAATTGGTTAAAAAAATCTCTTTTATATTGGGATGAAATAGGCTCAATTATTCCCAGAAATGTAGGGGAGTCAGCCATTACGCCAGATATGAAATATTTAATCCAGCTAAAAATCCTTCGCCCCTTTGATCCCACTGATATCTATTGTCGTTCTACAAGTGCGATTGATGGATTGAAGGATGAGTTTGAAGGTATTGTAAACTCAGAAAAATTTAAAAATTTTATCTACGGTAATCGACTGTCAAAAAGATACATTAGAAATATTCGAACGCCACAAACAAACTTGTCTTTTTCACCACAACATTTTCGAATAAACACCACACCAATACATCGTGACAAAATTTCTATGGGATTAATAGAATTTTTGGAACGTCAAGGATTGGTAATCTCAAATCCTGACAAGGATTATTTGAGTAAACATGTCGAAGATCCTAATAGTTGGCTGTTAATGGAAAAGAAAACGGCTGGTTTATATATGTCGTTATTAGCAAAATATTTGGCTGATATCGACATAAATGCTACTGTTTCAGGAACTAACAAAACAGAATTTCATGGTCTAAGTTACGATCCATATGATGAATTTGGCGCGTTTTCCTGCTACACAACGACATTACACGATATATTGCCTGTACCAAGCGATTATGTTTCATTTGATGAAATAATAGAATTTAAGGATCACCGAATTGATGAATTAACTAAATTTCGGTTAGAGATACAGAAATTTCAAACAGATCTAACCAGGGCTGAAAATCCAACACAGATTAAAGAAATCGTTGTTTCATTTTCAGAAAAAATTAAACGTGAAGTTAATATCATCAACAAAACAATGCGTGAAGCAAATATAGATTCTCAAATGGGGACGCTTCAGACATTTGTAAAAATGGGTGTGCCAACTTTGCTTACAGGGATGGTAGGACCAATATTAAGTAATATGGGTATCGTTCAAGTGCCTGTTGAAATTTCTATAGCTACCGCAGCAACAGTCGGGTTAATTAATGTCAGCACTTATGTTGTAGGACGAAAAAATCAAAGGCAGGCTTACCTACGAGATAATCCTTTTTCATACTTGTATCATGGAGTGTCTGAAGGTCTGATGTAATTTCCAGTGAGCTGCCGAATAAAGTATTTTCAGGGTATGTGGTGTCTTTTCTGGGAAAATGATGGGGGGGCCGTCTTGATGTGGCGCACCGGACAAGTGTAAGGGGCGCGCCCGTACTTTCGGGAGAGTCTGCTTCAAACGATGAATTCGGTGTCTGGAGGCTTTTCTTGCCAAGCCCCACCCTATTTCTCACGCATTGTATGACCTTCACGCATATGCATCTAATACACCGGTATCTGAAAAATTCATCATCGAATTTTCCTTACCAAAATCAAACCGATGGTATACTTATTTAATCAGTTCAATTTGTATCCAGGGTGGAAAACCCCACAGATTTACAATAAATTAACCCATAATAGAGAAAAATATACAGCAAAAAAGCAGCATCTCTTTCCCGCACAATAAACGTTCGGGACAACGTCACATTGTTCGGAGCGTTACACGTCAGATTTCCGTAAAACAATAATCAGGCAGTACATTTCAAGCATAGAGGTGGTAAATGGCAGATTCCAGTGTACATATCGATGATGATAAATCAATCAAGAGCCAAATCAAAACAGAATTGGAAGATCTGAAGAAGATGGCCGCCGCATTTGGCCCGGCTCGCTTAAGAGATGGTACCTGGTTTAATGAATTTGTGCATGCTATGCTGTCATCTTATGCTGAGACAATTATCAAGGCTGGCGGTGTAGAGTATTTCCGTAAAAAGTATCCTGGTCTCACACAGGATGCCATAGCCGAAAAACTTAGTACACTGGCTATGCGGTATGCAGCTGTCGCCGGTGGGGTTACCGGGATAACAGCTTCAACAGGGGTATTGGGTGGTTTGACTATACCCGTAATTATTGCTGCCATTGGCGGCGAGATATTGTATACCACGCGTTTGCAAGTACGACTTATTTACGATTTGGCCACAGTTTATGGAGACCCAATTGACTTAAATGACCCGGAACAACTTTATAGAGCATTTGTGTTGGCTTATGGTATTTCTGCTGTTTCTGCGAATGCAGGTAATGTAGCCGCAGTTGCTGGGGCGGAAGTAGTACGAGCACAGACTTACCGCTTCATTACAGGTAAAACGCCTATTATTCAAGGAGCTGCTGCAAAAATATTAGGCCCGCGTATCGGGAGTCTGATTACTCGGAAGGCGATTTTGAAAGTTGCAGTACCAGTAGCAGGAGTAGCTATCTCTTCTGGTTGGAACTACGTTTCTACAAAGAACATGGCTGAAACTGGGCGGCAGGAATTTAAATTAGAAGCCCGGGCGCGACAGGAAGCAGTTGACCTGTGTAATGAAGCTAAGTTGACTTTCGAAGATCTGCCTATTATTGTGCAGGCCGTACAAGCAGTAATTAACATTGACGGCAGCATTGATCCGCGTGAATTGAAGGTATACCAGGCGATTGTTAAGTGCTTGAATGTTCCTAATGAAGCTCTGCAAGAAATTGAAGCTCGCGTAGAGATTAATGCAACCACTGTCGAGAAGCAGCTGCGTGCCTTAAAGCGCGTTAAATTACGCAAGACTTTGGCTGAACTTCTTAAATTGGCTACTGCCGCCAGTGGCACCATTGATCCGGCCGAACTTGACCTGCTTAATCGTTTTTTGCCGGCTTTAGATGCAAAGTTGGATCTGGACGAACTTCAAGCTCAGGCATCTCGCTATAAACGGAAAGAGCAAAAAGGCTTTAGAGAACAGGCGGGCAGATTAGGCCATAAGATTAGCGGGCTTTTTGGCAAGAAAGCGTCACACGTATCATCTGAACCAGATCCAGTATTCAGTGTTGCAGCTGCAACTTCAACGATAGGGGCTTCTCTTGGCCAGGCAGAACTTTTAGATCGGTTAAATCTCCTTCATACTGAAGGCTTGTTAACGGATGATGAACTAGAGATCAAAAAGCAAGAATTGTCGGTGAGATTTACGGTTTCTACTCTGCCAACTTCAACTGCTGACGATATATCTCTTGCCTTCATCCATCTACAGGCGTTAATTAACTTAATGAAGGCTGATGGCGTAAGGGACAATGCCGAGATCGAATTTCTGAAAGAACTTACGCTAGCCGGGAAGTTTAATGCTGAACAGACTTTGGACATCGAAAGCCGTTTAGCGGCTAAAAATTTGGTAGGGATTGATTTTTCACCATATCAAAATCATCCTGATGAAGCACTTAATCTCATATTGGATCTGGTGAGCATGTCCAAGCAAGATGGCAAGCTTCAAGCCACAGAGAAAATGTACATCAAGAAGGTTGCCGAACAACTGAGTTTGTCCAAGAATGACGTGGAAGAACTCTTGAATGATCAATCAACCGCCTAACAACTGCCTGCAAACCGGCACGGCGTTTCGCGCCTTGCGAACATGTGTAGCGCCACCGGTTTTCGGTCGCATAATTGGCTACAGTTCGAACACGCGCCGCGCGGGTGAAGCAGACGTTAGGTCACCTTGCCACACAGGCATCTCCCCATTTCAAAGCGCTGTTCGGGTGACTGCCTCCGGCTGCCTCCGCAACGAGCGTCGAAAAACAATTAAGGAGAAAACAATGGATTTTTCAAGCTTTTATAAAACAATAAATATTTATTTACTTCGGGATTTGGCAAGAAATTCTACTTTTTTACTTGTATTACTTTCACTCATTTCATGCCAGACTTCAGCTTCTATTATTACTAACAATGAAAAAACGACCGAAGCGAACAGAGAAGCAACAATAACAGTTACTCCTTCCCAATCAATAACGCCTACAATTACGATGACCTCAACAATAACACCGACCTTAACACCCACAATAATTAACACAGAAGCATTTGATGTTGATCAAGTCATGAACGAACTTGGAATTGAGAAATCACTCTTGAATTTGGATGTTTATTGGGATTATGCAATTAAAAAAACAAATGACGGAAAAATAAGATTAATAAGACAATTACCGGGTTTGGAAGAAGAGATGAAACAGTTAGAAGAATGTGAAGATTGCTTTAATCTGGTTCAGTGGTATCAGGAAATCGAAGGTAATCTTAATAATATTAATGCGGTTACAGAAGCTATTTATGACCCTTCCACCAATCAATGGAAAGTATTATCTTTGGATCAAAAATACCTCAATTTCTTTAATTATTTAGGAAAATATAGCATTCAAGTAAAGTATGGTCCATTTTTTTGGGAAGACGAATTCTTAAACATTTCAGAAACTAAGGTATTGGTCATGTTTACAGGAAATCTAACCAAAAAAGTATTTATAGATTCCAAAACAAATAAAGAAGTCGAATTTCTTTCTGCTGAAGTGATTCGAAAAGGGAGTGATGGTTTTGAAGAATTTCAAGTTTATATCTATGGAGGAAATCCATATCCATCTGATATAGGGAAGATATATTTAGAAGACACAATGCCAGCCACCAAGAAATATCCACAAGGAGGTGAAGGCTCAATGGAATTAAAACTCAATAATGCTACCCTGGCTGGTTATTTGAGTTTAGGTCAAATAGCTTATATCCGATTATATAAAATTGAAAACCTTGATAGGTTCCTTTCACGGCTCTCTAACACGGATCGTGTCAATTATTATAATTTTCACCAGACTTTCTTCGAAATAATGAAGGGGAAACGTTATAGTTCGGCAGAAGGTATGATAATAATCCAAAGCATTGACTCCAAAACTGTTCTTGAAGTAAATTCTTATGTGCCTGGTATTATAAAACTTCAATTTTTTAATATCGAAAATTTTATGGAGAAATCGAAGGCAGGGTATTATTTAGAAGGATTTTTTGATTCGTATTTTGCAATGAATGAGCTATATTAAAAGCTCTTGTAAGGTAGCTTTTCTTTTTATTCTTTTGATATGTGGAATTATTTTTCTACTTGTCGGTTTTTCCACATGTTGAATCTACATCCAATATCTTTCTGGTTTATGGTATTGCTTCATTTGGATGTCGCAATAATTATATCAAATAAGATGAAAATTAAAATCCAGAATGTCATTCCATCAAATAGTCACAGACTGCTGCAAAAAGAGACAATTCTTCTACTTCTATTCCAACCGATCCACAGAAGATATGCAGTGTGCTGATCCAAACTCATACCGGCAGAAGCCTTCCCTAGCACTTGTGTGTTGTTTTGCCTTCACGATTACACCATAACGTGTCGGGCTCTGATAAGTTTATCATCGAATTTCCCTTGCCAATATCAAACCGATGCTATACTAATTTCATCCGTTTCATTTACATCCAGGGAATATAACCCCGCAGATTTACAATATAGCACCTCTCTTTAAGGTTCATACACAGGACAAAAATGCGGCGTATCAAGAGTTCGGCTGATAGCAAAGCAGCATCTCATGGAGGGAAAAAGTAAATGTCCATTCGAGTTGGCTTATATGATTTTTTCGCATACACTCTTCCTGGGATTTTTTATCTCGGCATTATTGGTTTCTGGCTAAATGTTACAGGTTTGTTGGTGGTGGATTTAACCACCCTAAAAGACTTTTGGGGTGCAGTAACATTTGTGATTGTTGCAGCGGGTTACATTATTGGGCTTTTGATTGACTCCCTTGCATACAGGTGGATGAGACTTTTCTATAACAGAAATAGGGACGCGACAAAAACGGCTTTTGACGAATATACGAAACGACATCCCTGGGTTAAATTAAATTACGAAGCCAAAGATTGGGGAATTCTTTTACGAGCAGTAAAAAGTGTATCTTTAGAAGCAGCGGCAGATGTAGAGCAGCATAATGTAGTCTTTATTATGCTCAGAAACATCAGCCTTGCTTTTGTCTTTTCGACCATCAGCACTGTTGTTTATTATTTTGTGGTTTTGTCAAACATCTGGATTTTGGCTCTTGGGATTGTATTTTTTGTATTAGCAATTGTGGCTATGAGACGCAGCGGAATTAGAAGGCACTGGTTTTATATGGCTGTATTTGAAGCGTTTACAGCACATTTCCTTCTAGACGAAAAAGCAGTTAACGCTAAATTAACAGAGAAGTCTACCGTTCCTGCGCCAAAGTCTGTGAGAAAAGCGTCTGGTGAGAAATAACGGTTCGGAAAAAGAACAGTGGTCTATGGTAAAAATCAGCTCAAAAAAGCGATCTCAGGAAAAATGATGGTCCACCATCTTGAAAAGGTGCATCGGACAAGTGCGTCCATTCGCCCACACATTCAGGGAAGCGGCTTCAAACTGAGGATTCTTTGCGTGCGTCTCTCGCGCAGCGGCTTTGTCCGCCAGGTCCCACCCTCGGGCTTTTTTTGCCCCGTTTCTGACTTGTGTTGGTTTACCTTTTGATTGTACAATAGCCAAATAACTGCCCGCAAAAACCCAGATTGAAATTAGTGGTGTGTCTTAAATTCCATATAGCAGGTGTGCTTTCCAAGATAGCTTAGTTCAACTCGGACAAGGTCCTGAGTAAGGAAGGGGTTTGTGTAGGAAAAGAGAACGATTTTAGATTCTCTCTATAACCGTTACACCATCCTTAATCCTTGGTCGGTTCGAGTAATCAAACACATGTGAATATGTTGAGGAGAAAAACCATGTTCACCAAACAAATCACCCAAATGTTATCTCCCATGTTACATGTGCTATTTTTTTTCGCACAACAAAGGAGGCAACCAGAAAGAAGCTACTTCTTCTCTTTGCAATACTACCTGTTCTTCTTTTCTTGCTACTTCTGTTTCCCTTTTCGAGCGGAGCAGCTCAAACATCCGGATGGACTCCAGCATGGGTTGATTTAAGCGATTCTGGTGTCATTCACTCAGCCGGCTTAGATGCTGATGCAATCACCAAGCCAAAATACCCGATTCCCACTGCATTCTCAAACTCTGAAAAGTCACGGCTGTCAGCTCCCAACAACCAATTCTTCTCACCATATAAACAGTCTACCAATACATCTTTAAGCGCAGCTGCTGGATGGGAAACGATTTTTAGCGACGATTTTGAAGGTTCGTTTCCTGGGAAATGGAACTTGTTTGATAATGATGATGCCACCAATGTTGAGTATTTCTGGGCGAAGAAGAATTGCCGTGTTTATGCGGGCAGCAATAGTGCTTGGGTGGTTGAGGAAGGCGCGGATGGGAGTACATTAACCTGTAATAGCGATTACCCTGACGATGCCGATTCATGGATGATTTACGGCCCTTTCAGTTTGGCAGATGCAACCGATGCGGAATTCAGTTTTGTGTATTGGTTGAATAGCGAATCGGCATACGATATCCTGTTTGCGGCCGCATCCATCGATGGTGTCAAATTTTTTGGTGAGTACAACTCCGGAACTTTTGATTGGACTGAACACATTTTCGATCTAACCGATGTACATACCCTTGGAGATCTCACCGGTCAGTCTCAGGTGTGGGTAATGGTCGCTTTTCAAAGTGATAGTAGCGTACATTACTCAGAAGGTGCGTATGTAGATAATATCGTATTACGTAAATATATTGGAACTGAACCTACATCATCTCCTGAAGTTACCCCAACACTCTTGGTAGATGATGTGAATGTTTATTTGCCTCTCCTCACAAATGTGTCTATAAGAATCCCGCTACCTGGAGATAATGCAACAAGCTGGGGTTGGGCAAACTCGATTCAAATTTGGGGAACTGATTTTGAACCTTATGATTGTCACAACACAGGAGTATTGGATTTTATCTGCGATGCAGATGTTGAACCAGTTACTGGACTACCCTTTTCAAAAACGGGCAGATGCATGCATTACTGGAATCAGAATGCACCGATGACCTTTGAAGCACAGGTTCCTCTAGGAATTATACCCAAAACAGTGACTGTCTATTTTTGGGAACCTGTGAAAAATGTTGTAATAACATCAGGCCCAAGAGATATGGTTTACATAGATTCAATAGTTGGAATAACACTTGATGGCACAAGAATTCCTATTGGATTCACATTGGACGAAAATGGCCTCCTAGTTCCTGCACCTCTTTTCTTCGATGGGTTACGAGCTGGCGCAGGAACTTATTTAGAAGCTGAAAGAAATATGATAGCACCTCCTGTCTGTGGAATGGTAGGCCTACAAAATGACAATGATTATATGGAAATGGGTGGATTTAAAATAGGGACTGCTGATGGAAATCAGGTAGATGTGGGCAGTTTCATTTTATTTAGATTACCTCAAACTCCGGCGTCACAATTAACAAACAATGACCTATGGGCAGCCAGAGGCGTAAAAGCATATGAAATAGCTGCATTAGAGATTACTGCTCTTTACAATAATCCTCCAAATAATATTTGCCCATAATTTTTTTGTGAGTATTCTGAAAAAAGCGTTGGAGCCCGAAGGTCTAAAAATCATAGATTTTTTCCAATCAACATTTCAATAAACTGGCTTCGTAATCGTGAAAGTTGCCCAACACGGAGTGTGGAGGACCGACACCGGATGCTGAAGCGGATAAACGGATCAGAAACGGACGCGCGTTCAACATCAACGGATACTTTGTAGATTAGGGCTAAGGTCGGCAGGCAAAGCACTTGTTCCGCAGGCAGTGCCTAACACTGCGTACAGCCGACAAGTGGAACGCTTTGCGTGCGCGATTTTCAGGCATTTTCTAAATCTCTGTCATCAGAATCCAGCTCCAAAGCAGAATCCACGCCCTCCCACACGCATCTAACGCAGACCGTTAGACCACCAGGCACACTTACCTTAATTCACATCCATAAACATCACTAATAACATAACCATCGACCGATACACGCCGCCCTCAACACTCTCGAGTTGTTTGACCTTAAGGTCCCCCCGCAGCACGGGCATCCCCCCTATTTCAAAGCGCCGTTGTGGTGATCCAGCTCAATTTTCCTTGTTGACAAAATAGAACAATTATCCTACAATCACTGTGTCAAAATATACAGCGGCAGCATTTGTCCACACCCATGGCCGCATTTGTTTTATTTGTTTGTCATTTGTTTCAAAAACAAATACCGCACTTTAACAACCACATACAGCTAAACGATCACCAGCGAACCCCATATATAGCGCTTTTTCAATTAATTAAAGTATTTGTTTCAAAATTTTTTTCTAATTGAAAACAAATATTGCGATGGAAAGGGAATAGCATAGGGGTATCCCGGTAGAAAAACAGAAACACACTTAACGGCTCGCGAAGCAGGTTCAAGGGCAGGCGCACAAGGCTGATTGGCAGATTGATAGGCATGCTATTAAAGTACATCTCTCTGAAGGGATTCCGGGGAAAAAGAGAAACGCACTTCTGTAGTTTGCCAACCCGGTAGACTTTTGCTTGTGAATGCGCTTCCCGGGCATTTAAGTGCATCTCTCTTTTTTAGTACAAGCCGAAATATTTAAACACCCACACCAACACCGGGACGAGGAGAAAGGCGGGCAGGAAGCTGGCGACGCGGATTTTTTTGATTTCCAGGAGGCTGCTGAGGGCGATGGCGATGAGCATAAGCCCGCCGACGGCGCTGATCTCCTGGAGGAGGACATCGGTCATCAGGAATTGGAGCTGTGAGGCGAGTAACGACAAACCGCCCTGGTAAATCAGGATGATCAGGCTGGAGAATAAGACGCCAACACCCAGGCTGGAGGCGAAGGCGATGGAGGCAAAGCCATCCAGGATGGCTTTGATGGCGAGGGTGTTAAAGTCACCGGTGAGGCCGTCCTGAATGGAACCGAGGACTGCCATGGGGCCGATGCAGAAGAGCAGGGAAGCGGTTAGAAAACCACGGATAAAGCGCGCGCTTTCGGTAGTCTGGCCGCGATTAAATTTCTTTTCCAGCCAGATGCCGACAAGCGTGAGACCTTCCTCTATACGCCACCACTCGCCGAGGAGCACCCCGATGAGGAGGCTGCCCAAAACGACGAGAGAATTACCGGTCTGGAGAAATAAGCGCAGCCCATAGGCCATGGTGAAAAGACCGAGGGCCATCATAACGGTATGGCTGACCTTCTCGGATAGTTTATTGCCTAACAGTAGCCCGATAAACCCACCCACCAGGATGGTAACAACATTAATAAGCGTGCCCGTGACGTGCATTTATTTCACCAGAGTCTGACTGACATTCCCTTCAACCAAATTTTCAAAAATCTCCAGAACAAAAAACAATGAAGACAATCGATTTAAAAACTTTAATACTTCCGGATTGGTAAGTTCTTTTTGCTCGATGAGAGCGGAAATACGGCGCTCCGCGCGGCGAATGACCGTGCGGGCAAAGGCTAAGGCCGCGCCGCCCTGAGTATCCCCCGGAATGATGAATTCGCGGGGCATGGAGACCAACCCGCTGTAGTGCTCGATGTGCTGTTCCAGCCATACGACGGCCGTATCATCGATCTGACGAAATTTTTCGGCTGTTTCGGCTGTAGAGGCCACTTCACCCATGAGCAAATACAATTTGCGCTGGATCTCCTTGAGGAGTTCTTTCAAGTCGCCGGTGGGCACCTGGCTGCGCGCCATCCCGATGGCGGCGCTGACCTCATCCAGGGTGCCGATGGCTTCCATACGGTCCGCATGTTTGGGGACCCTCTGGCTGCCGAGGAGGCCGGTGGTGCCATCGTCGCCGCGTCGTGTGTAAAATTGCGCCATAGATTCCCTCCCGCTTAAGCGATCTTTCCGTATAAAAACCAGAATTTTTCCTTCGGAAAAAGCGGTTCCAGCGTTTTCTCCAGAACGAAATCCCCGGCGATGAAGTGATTCTTGAGGGCCTGATCCAACGGGATTAATGAAAAATAATCCGCGGCAACTTCATTCTGGGAGACTTCGTCCAACAATAAGGTGACGATCACGCGAACAGACAATTGGCTTGAAAATTGCGCCGGGCTTATTTTTTCGGCGTGCTTGAGTTCCTGAATAGTCTGCTGCCACTGGCGGATTCTGGAGGGGAGCTCTTTTTTGACTTTTTTCTGCCAGTTGGCCAGCCATAAGGTCTTCAATGACAGGAAGCGATTGAGATCATCGTAATATTGATCAGCGCCAGCTTCTCCACTTTTAATCAGCGCAGAAAGGATGGCGCCGGCCAATAAGAGGCGGCCAGCACTCAGACGCGGGAGGACCGTGCCTGCAGGGATGGTGGAGGATGAAAACTGGATGGGCCAATATATCTCATTGGAAAATAAAAACGGTTCCCAATCAGCGACAGCCGCCTGAACGACAGCCGATTCCACTTTCCAGTCTGTCATCAGCCGCCTTCTTCTTCAGCTGCGGCCGTTGTTGTACTCAGCGGCTCTTTTGCGGGGGTATTCAACAGGTACCAATTGGTCACCGTTGAAAAACGATCACTGGTGTTAAACATTGGCCCCACCTGGACGCCCTGAACCTGCTCAGAAATCGTGAAGGTATACACCGGATAATAAAGGGGCAAGGCCGGAAGTTCTTCGGCAAATAACGCCTGGAAGTTTCTGTAAAGCAAGGCGCGTTCATTCAAATCAATCGTGATTCGGGCCTGCTCCAGATAATCTGAAACGACATCGTCATCCCACTGGCTGTAGTTCTGCCCGCCGGTGGCCTGAACCTGATCCCAAAATGGGTATGGGTCCGGGTCGGGTGTGGAGGCCAGGTTTAAATCAACCAGAACCGCCTGAAAACTGCGTGTATTGAGATGGTCGGAAATGAGTTCATTATACGGAACACCGCGGATTTCAACCGCCGCTCCCAATGCTTCCCAATCCTGCTGGATGAGCTCGGCCACCTGGCGGTGCTCTTCCGTATCCGGGTATAACAATTCGAAACGCAGCTCGACGCCCTCTTTGGCGCGCACACTGGTATTTTCACCGGTTATCTCAAAACCGGTATTTTTGATCATTTCAACGGCTTTTTGCTGGTTGAAATCGGTCAATTGCAAGCCATCATAATACGCCCAGGTTCCCGGCAAGATGGGCCCGCTGGCTAAAATAGCCTGACCGTTGAAAACACGGTCGACAATGCGCTGGCGATTCAACCCAAGCAGAAACGCCTTGCGGATGATACTATCCTGGAAAAATTCAACCTGCTGATCTTTGAGGTTAAAAATAACCATGCTGAATTCGGGCTGGCGGGCTGTATATAAAGCCAGCTGCGGGTCTACCAATACCTGAGGCAGGACGGTTGTATCCACTTTGCTGATCCCCTGAACGAGACCATCTTTGAAGGCAGTCAGCCCTTCTTGCGGGGTTGCGTAATAACGGAACACCAACTGCTCGATAAAGGGGATTTTCCCAAAATAATCCTGATTAGCGGAAAGGACTACCCCTTTAATATTGTTGTCTTCAATGACCAACCCGTCAAAACGGTAGGGGCCGCTGCCGACCGGCTGTAAATTGAATCCGGAATTGACTAACTCCTGAAAGGTAAGGTCTCCCAGCAAATGCGCCGGCAAAATCCCAAAGGAAAGATAATCCAGAAAAGGAGCAAATGGTTCCGGCAGCAGGAACTGTAAGGTGGTCTCACTCAAACTCTGCACTTCAACATTGGCCCAGAATTGACGCAGGTCCTCCGGAACGACGCCTTCCCCTTCGCGGAGCATGTTGATGGTGAAGACGATATCCTCACTGATCACCGGCTGACCATCATGCCATTTGGCATCGCCGCGCAAGGTGAAGGTATAAATCGTACCGTCCTTGTTAACGCCCCAGGATTCTGCCAATTCCGTCTGAGGAATGCCGCGCTCCTCAAAAACAACCAGGCGGCTGAAAATCAAACGATCGAGATCCTGATCCACCGGATTAAAGAAGTCCAAAACCGGATTTAAACGCTGGAACTTACCAATCAGCGCTTCCACATAGATACCGCCCTCTTCCGGTTCAGGGGCAAACACCGGTGTATTTTCAGGTTGTTCGCTTAATAATAAAACACCAACAACCAGACCGGTTAAAAATATGATGAGTAATTGCCAACGCAGTTTTTTCATAGTTTTTTTAATAAAAGAAAATAGGGCGACCATCACACTTTCATGAATCGCCCTGGATGGTAATGTATTATTCTACCGTTTTATAGCAGATTGTCAAATTTAGTTGCGAACAATCACCGCAGTCAGCGTGAGGATGAAGAACAAAACACTTAATCCTATGGTAATAAAGAATAAGGTTTTCTCTATACCACGCCGAGCAGTAAAGACTGAACCACTGTCGGAACCGGTTAAACCACCGAGACCAACACCTTTATTTTGCAGAATTACACTGACAATCAGTGCAATAGAAGTTATAATCAAAGCAATGTCTACGTAAGTGATCACGCTTGGCCTCCAAAAAAAGTTTACAGGGATCAAACCCCGCGAATAAACAGCCCACATTATACCTTTGGATAGGGAATATCGTCAACCTGACATGGAAGAACTTGTTTTAAACCTTCACATCCACAGTACCTATTCGGATGGCACTGCCACCCACAAGCAAATTGCCCAGGCTGGCTTGAACGCCGGTGTGGATGTTTTGTTCGTTACCGACCATAATGTGCTGGTGAGCGGCGTGGATGCCTATTACAACCGGGGCGATCAAAAATTGCTGATGCTGGCCGGGGAAGAAATCCATGATAAAACCCGCGAACCGCAAAAAAATCACCTGCTGGCGTTTGGGCATACGCGTGAGTTATGTACATACGCTGAAGAACCCCAGAATTTGATTAACCAGGTGCGCCAAAATGGTGGGCTTTCATTTCTGGCGCATCCTTTTGAAGACGCATTAGAGATGGCGAATGAAGTGGATATTTCCTGGGTGGATTGGGGCGTGCGGAATTTTAATGGTCTGGAAATCTGGAATCATCTGAGTGAACTTAAAACGGTGTCCTCCAACTGGTTCGAGCTTTTATTTTACATCTTTGTACCCCAGGCGATTGCGCATCACCCACCGCGCGCCACCTTACAAAAATGGGACGAGTTATTAATCCGGGGTGAAAAAATGGTAGCGGTTGGCGGTTCTGATTCACATGCTTTAAAAATGCAAAAGGGACCCTTAAAACGGACTGTCTTTCCTTATGAGTTTCATTTCCGGTGTATCAATAACCATTTGATTGTTCCAAACAGGTTAAGCGGCGACTTACTCACTGACCGGAAAATGATACTGGACGCATTACGCTGTGGTCACAGTTTTGTGGGTTACGATCTGCCGGCCGCAACGCGCGGTTTCCGCTTTTATGCGCAGGGAAATGACAACCAGGCGGAGATGGGCGATGAAATCTTTTTGGAAAACAGCATTACCTTTCAGATCCGGCTTCCGGAGGCAGCCACCTGCCGCCTGATCTGTAATGGCGCCGTCCTTAAAACCTGGCAAGATCAGGAAATCTGCATGTATACCACCAAGGAAGCGGGCGTATACCGCGTTGAATGTGATATCGATTATCTTGGTAAAAAGCGCAGCTGGATCTTCAGCAATCCCATTTACGTCCGGCAAAAGAATTAAATTTGGAGTGCAGCATGGTGAGCAATAATGTAACCCGATTATTAACTGCCAAAAAGATAAAATTTACGGTCTTTGAATTACCGGCTGAAAAACTGGGAGCTCAAAAATCCGCAGAAATCATGCAGGTTCCGGTGGAGATGGTCTTTAAGACGATCGTCATTCAGCGCAACCGCCCGGGAAAAGCCGTGCTGGCTGTGGTACCGGGCAACCGGTCGGCTGACCTGAAAGCAATTGCCGCAATCCTGAACGAAAAAAAGCTGAGCTTACCCACTGAAAAAGAGGCGGAACAGATCACCGGTCTGCAAGCCGGCGGGATCTCTCCGCTGGCGTTAATCCAAAAAGGGTTTCAAGTTCTCATAGATGAAAGCGCTCTGCAATTCCCTGAAATCCATATTTCGGGCGGACAGCGGGGTTTAAATATCCGATTGGGAGTAAAAGACGTTGTGCAACTGACAAACGCGCGTTTGGCGGCAATCAGCAGCACGGAAGAAGATTAAGGGGTGAATTGGTGCGTTGTCTGGTTCGTGACTTCGCCTACAAAAAAATGGGAACGGGCGGATGATTCTGTTTTTATCATTGCATTGACCTCCATTCCATTTATAATTGTAAGAATGAAACATATTCTGGAAAACCTGGAAAACCGATTACAAAAATTAGTCGAAGCCAGTATCGGCTTTTTTCCATGGAACCAACCTCAAAAAACTGTCGCGATTCGGATCATTAACGAACTTCGCGCAAAAGTATCCTTTCTGGCAGAGTCCGGCCAGCCCATACCCAATGTGTTTATTACTCAGGTAAACCCCGAGGTTTATCACGCGCTGATGTCTGAACCGGTATGGATTGAAGATATAAAAAAAGTTCTGTATGAAACCGCGTTTGAATCCGGGCTCTCTTTTGCCGGACCCATTCATTTTGAACTGGTCCCCGTGAATCAATACCGGGTGGATGAATTTAATTTACAATACAATTCAAACCTTCACGAAATCGAACGAACTTCCGTGATGAAGGTCACCCCGGTAAATGAAATAGAACAAGAAACGATCAAAAAACGGGCATTCCTGATTTTAAAGAATAATGAGATTTATAATCTGGAGCAAGGGATTATCCAGATCGGCAGAAAGAGAGAAAATCACCTGATGATTGATTCTCCTCATATCAGCCGGGCGCACGCACAAATTCGCTTAATTGCTGACCAGTACATGATCTTTGATCTTAACTCTACCGGCGGTACATACCTGAACGGCAACCGGATTACCCAGGCCCCATTGAGAGCCGGGGATGTGATTTCACTGGCTGGATATGACCTGGTTTACGGCGAAGAAAACCAGATCGTCAGTCCGGATGAAGAACAAACAGCCAAGCTTCCAAAAATAGTAGACGGATTATGACTGCGACCCTGATTTTAATCTTAAGAATACTGCTGGCACTGAGCCTGTATATTTTCCTTGGCCTGATGTTTATCACGATCTGGCGTCAAATGCGCCTGCAAATGAAAATACTATCACCCCAAATGAAAATGGGGCTGCTTCTCTATTTAGTCGACCAGCCAGACGAAGAGCCCACCGAAATAAAACAACCCGATGCATTAATTGGGCGGGATCTCAACTGCAAAATCCACATCCGTGACGAAACAGTATCCGCGCAACACGCGCGCTTATATCTGGCTGACCAAAACTGGTGGATCAATGATCTGAATTCAACCAATGGAACCTTCTTAAACGAAGAGCCGATTGACCGTCCATGTGTCATCGCTGATCAGGATATCATCCGCGTTGGACAGATTAAATTAAGGGTCCAAGTTAATCAACCCTCTTCAACCGATTCAAAATAATTACTACCTATCCGGAGAACCTTATGCAAAACTTCCCTATTCTTGGAATCATTGGCGGTACAGGCGTTTATCAATTTGACGCCATTTCCGATCTAACACAAACCGAAGTCAGCACACCCTTTGGTAAACCGAGTTCGCCGGTAATGACCGGCACGCTTGCCGGGAAAAAAGTAGCATTTCTCGCCAGGCACGGCCTGGGCCACAATTTATCACCTACAGAGGTGAACTACCGCGCCAATATTTTTGCCTTGAAATCCATGGGGATCAGGCATGTCATTTCCATTTCAGCTTGCGGGTCTCTGCGGCATGACTTCGCTCCGGGGGATATTGTCATTCCGGACCAACTGGTGGACTTCACCAAAAGCCGTAAAAATTCTTTTTTTGAAGGTGGACTGGTGGCCCACGTTGGAACTGCCGACCCTTTTTGTGCGCATTTATCCAGCCAACTTTTTGAAGCCGTCCAACCTACCGGCGCGAATATCCACATGGGAGGGACTTTTGTTACCATTGAAGGGCCGCGATTTTCCACCAAAGCAGAATCAAATTTGTTCCGCTCCTGGGGAATGTCCATCATCGGAATGACAGCTTCTCCTGAGGCCTTTCTGGCAAGGGAAGCTGAAATGTGTTACGCCGCCTTCGCCCATGTTACGGATTATGATGTGTGGCATCAAACCGAAGATCCGGTTACGGTTGAAATGATCATTAAAATTCTGCATCGCAATGCGGCAATCGCCCAATCCGCGATTGTTAATCTCGTCTCCGCCTTTGAACCACAGCATTGTGAGTGTCAGGATGCGCTTAAAACGGCACTAACCACATCGCCAGAGGCAGTGGACCACAGCGCTAAACAAAAACTAGGCTTATTGGTCGAAAAATATCTCCCGTGAATCTTTATCGAACTCTTTCCAGCGGAGATCGTGATTTCCTGCAAGCCATGCTCTACCGGTGGGCTGGTGTTTTTCTCTTTCTTTACAGCCTGATCCTTACATTTGCACCGGCTGTTCGTTACCACAGCTGGAATGTTGATCTGCGCTGGCAGCATTGGGCCGGATTCATAGTTTGGTGTATTTCGGCTTTTTGTCTGAATTATCTGACCAAAAAAAAATACCCCAACCGGGATCCATACCTGCTGCCGATCATCAGCATATTAATGGGCCTGGGATTATTGACAATTTTTCGTTTGAACGTCAGTTACGGCTGGCGACAAACCATTTGGTTTTCGTTGGCAACCTGCGCAGTGCTGATCACTATCTGGAAATCCGAATATCTGGTTCATATCCGCCGCTTTAAATATATCTGGCTCTTTTTGGGCCTGATCATCACTGGTCTCACATTTTTCTTCGGTATTTACCCGAATGGGACTGGCCCAAATCTATGGTTAGAATTTGGTGGTTTGTATATCCAGCCCTCCGAACCGCTGAAACTCTTATTTATTGTTTACCTGGCCGCTTTTTTGGCTGATCAATGGCCATCGCGCCACAATCTGATGTCCCTGATTGTTCCCACCATGGTCATGGGATCTGCTGCGCTGCTGGTATTATTTGCGCAAAGGGATCTCGGAACAGCATCCATATTTATTTTGTTATATGCTTTTTTTATTTTTCTGGTTACCGGAAAAAGACGCACTCTGGTGATTTTTGTGATCATTTTAGTGGCTGCCGGCTTTACCGGATATGAATTGTTTGATGTGATCCGCATCCGGATGGAAGCCTGGACAAACCCCTGGGTGGACCCCGCCGGACGCTCTTATCAGATCATCCAATCCATCCAGGCCATTGCCGCAGGAGGAATCCTGGGGAGTGGTCCGGGGTTGGGAAGTCCCGGATTGATCCCGGTTGCCATCTCGGATTTTATTTTTGCTGCAATTGTTGAAGAGCTCGGATTTGTTGGCGCTTTAGCTATATTTGCTTTATTCGCATTTCTGGCTTTTCGCGGCTTTCTGATCACGATTAAAGCGCGCAACCAATACCACCAACTACTGGCCGCAGGAATCACCGCCTTTTTCAGTATTCAGTCTATTCTCATCCTGGGTGGGAACACACGCCTGCTTCCCTTAACCGGAGTAACACTGCCGTTTATTTCGTATGGTGGTTCTTCATTACTCACCTGCTGCCTGGCAGCCGCTCTTCTATTATGGGTCAGTCAGTTTCAATCCACCCGTCCGATTGCCATGACCGCAACCCAACCATACTTTTTTACCTTAACCCTGATCATTCTTGCATTCGCGTCCCTCAGCCTGGTCACCGGGTGGTGGTCGATTATTCGTGCAGACAATCTACTCTCCAGAACGGATAATTTTCGAAGGGTGATTAACGATCGTTATGTTCTGCGGGGCGCAATTCTGGACCGCAACAATAATCCCATTGCCGTGACGGATGGGAGTGTAAGTGAATATACCCGGTTGCTGAACCAACCATCCTTATCGGCAACTGTGGGTTATCTTAACCCGCTGTATGGATTGGGTGGCCTAGAATCTTCAATGGATCCGTATTTGCGTGGTTTGCAGGGCTTACCATCTTCAACTGTATGGCTTAACCAATTGCTATACAATCAGCCTCCTCAGGGAAGAGACATACGTACCAGTATCGATCTCAATATTCAAAGCAAATTGGTCAGCTCTCTGGAAAACAATCAGGGCGCCGCGGTCATCTTAAATGCCCAAACCGGCGAAGTTTTGGCACTTTGGACTGCGCCAAGTTTCGATGCGAATCAATTGGTTGAAAACTGGGAAAGCTGGAAATCAGATCCCAGTGCGCCTCTGGTAAACCGTGTAACCCAGGGCCAATATACGGTTAATACGGCTTTGGCGCCTTTTCTGATAGCACAACAACAAGGCTATATTGCTTTCAACGAACATGTGACCGCACTCAATACTTGTCTTGAATTACAAAAAAGCATCAATTCACAACCAGCCTGCCAAACCCAATTGCAAAATCTGATTTACGCTTTTCCCGAGGAAGACATTCCAAACCTAATTTCTCAATTCCATTGGGATGAAAGCCTGGCTTTCGCATTACCCAATGCACCGGCAGTTGTTGTACCCGCGACACCGGATGAAGAATATCTTGCTCAGACATTAAAGCTCTCACCGCTGCAAGTGGCCGTTTCTGCCGCAGCGTTTTCTCAGTCCGGGGTGGTGCCTGCCCCACGGATTGCCAATGCGGTCCATACACCCCACCTGGATTGGGTGGTATTTGCTAACGAAAATTCACAAACGATCATGACAACAACAGCGGCCGCCGCCACAGCCAATCTCTTTGCGCGAATGGATTTACCGGCATGGGATCTTACCACCCAAACAAGCGGTCAGGAGCAGGATACCCAATGGTATCTTTCCGGTACCAATCCGGAGTGGCCGGGGACCCCCTTTATTCTGGTGATTGTGTTGGAAAATGGAGAACTCAATCCATTACAAATAATTGGAAGGTCAATAATGGACCAGCTCATGGGAGCCGTACCATAAAAAAAGAGGCTGCCAGATGACAACCTCTCAAAAACTTTAATCCATCACTTTGATGAGCTGGTAATTCTTACGACCTTTACGCAGGACCATAAAACGACCTTCCAAAAGATCTTCACTGCTGAATTTCTTATCCAGATCATTAACCCGCTGATTGTTCAGGTTGATGCCACCCTCCTGCACAGACCGGCGCGCCTCACCTTTGGATTTTGCAATACCGCTTTCTACCAATAAATCCAAAATTCCAAATTCACTTGAGGTCAAGTGATCTTTACTCATTTGGATCGATGGCACATCGGCAAATATTTCTTCAATATCGGCTGCGCTCAAACCATCCATGCTGCCGCCAAACAAAACCTGGGTGGCTTGTTCCGCACTGGATAAGGCGGTCTCACCATGAACGATCAAGGTTATCTCCTGGGCCAGTTTTCGTTGTGCATCGCGCTGTTCAGGGCGTTCAGCTACAGCAAGAGCTAATTCGGCAATCTGATCCTGCGATAAAAATGTGAAGTATTTCAGATAATTCACCACATCACGGTCATCCGTATTTAACCAGAATTGGTAAAATTTATACGGGGAAGTTCTGTCCGGTTTTAACCAGATAGAACCGGATTCTGTCTTACCGAATTTTGTTCCATCCGATTTCGTGATCAATGGATAAACCATTCCGTATGCCGGTTTGCCGCGCACTTTGCGCACCAGTTCCGCGCCAGCCGTAATATTGCCCCATTGATCGCTGCCGCCGGTTTGCAGGAAGCAATTCTCATGTTCATGCAAATGTAAAAAATCATAGGATTGCATCAACATATAGCTGAATTCCGTAAAAGAAATACCTTCTTCACGATCAATTCTGGATTTTACAGAGTCTTTCGACAGCATATAATTAATCGTAAAGTGCTTGCCAATATCACGCAAAAAGTCGACAAGATTCAACTTTAACAACCAATCTGCATTATTCATTACCCGCGCCGGATTGGTTTTTACATTAAAATCCAGAAAATGCGACAATTGCCCTTTGATCGACTCCAGATTGGCATTGACAACTTCCTGTGTCAGTAATATTCGCTCAGCGGATTTCCCGCTTGGATCGCCAATCATACTCGTGCCACCGCCGGCTAATGCAATGGGATGGTGTCCAAAGCGCTGCAAACGCGCTAAAGCCAAAAGCGGAACCATATGGCCGACATGCAAACTGTCACCGGTGGCATCAAAACCATTATAGACAGTTACCTTCTCTTTAGCGAGCATAACATCGACACCTTCCATATAGTCGTAAACCATGCCCCGCCACTTCAGTTCATCAAATGCGTTGGTAATAGTTGTCATAGTTTCGATTCCACCTTTCTTTTAGGATAAATTTGAGATACAGTCGCCTATTTTAACACAAAAACGAAAGCGGAACAAAAAGTGGAGAAATATCGAACAAAACCAGTAAAAACACAAAATAAGTGGGTGAATACTGATCCACCCACCTGTTTCAATCCACAAAAATTACTTATTTGGTCAATACGGAGCGTAAGGCGCCGGGTAATAAAGGATATTGAAATTCAAATTTGTGATCCAATAACCTTTTGGGTAAAACATTTTGGCCTTTCAGAACCAGAATACTTTGTTCCCCGAGCAAAAACCTTAAAGCAAATCCGGGAACCGGCAACCAATAGGGGCGCCTGGTAACCATAGCAATTGTTTTTCCAAATTCAGCATTGGTCACCGGGTTGGGTGAGGTCAGGTTTATTACACCGTCAATGGATTCATCTTCCAGGATGGATTCAATAGCATGGACAACATCCTGCAAATGGATCCATGAAACCCACTGCTGACCGGACCCCAGTTTTCCACCAATGTAATATTGAAACGGAAGATAGATTAATGGGAATGCGCCGCCATTTTTATCCAACACAACCCCGGTCCGAACAACCACCCGGCGGACGCCAAGCGCTTCCACATCCACGGTAGATCCCTCCCAGGCTTTGCCGATTTGGGCCAACCAATCCTGGCCCACTTGCGAATCTTCATCAAATACTTTGTCCAAACTGGTTCCATAAATTCCAATTGCTGAGGATTGAATGAGAAGCCTGGGCGGCGTTTGAACAGATTTGAAAGCCGCAGTAAGAATTTTTCCGGATTTCATTCTGGATTCAAGGATCCTCTGCTTTTTTACTTTTGACCAACGCCCAGAACCTATATTTTCTCCAGCCAAATTGATCACAGCATCGGCGGATTCCAAGATAGACACCCAATCCCCCAAAGTTTCGCCATCCCAATAGTGGACGTTCACTGTATTGGAGAATTTTGCGTGTTGGGGATTGCGGCTTAGAACAGTGACAAAGTGTTTCTTTTTATCTAAATGCTGAACCAATTGAGTGCCAATTAATCCTGTGGCGCCTGTTATCACAACCCTCACATTATCCTCCAATTTATTACCAGGGTCGACTGCCAATCCTAGTGTTTTGAAACCATCACTTAAATATAGCCACATCAAACGGACTAAATCAAAACCATGTACAAACCTTAAGTTATAAGAATTTATCAAAATATTAAAGTGGTGATTATATTGTTTTTTGGGGTGCGTGCTATAATTAATTGCAAGGTAACATCATGGATACCAGTGTCCTTGTACTTAACGCAAATTTTGAACCCATTCATGTTTGTAACATCAAGCGAGCTTTAGGGTTGATTTTGGCCGATAAAGCTTCGATGATCACCAATGGGCGCGGTACACTGTTCACCATTCGTGAAGCTTTTCCCATCCCATCGGTCATCCGATTGCAGCGCATGGTACATCGCCCGCGCAATTTTGTCAGTTTATCCCGCAAAGAAATTTTTCGTCGGGATAATTACACCTGTCAATATTGTGGAAGAACCTCGGGGGTTTTAACTATCGACCATATTTATCCACGCCATTTGGGTGGTGAAACCAGTTGGAAAAATCTGGCAACAGCTTGTTCCGTTTGTAACCATCAAAAAGGCGGGCGAACACTATGGGAAGCCTCCATGAAACTTCTGCGTAACCCTCAACCGCCACCTCAATCCGCCATTTATATTTTCGGACGGCACTTAACCGAAAACCAGGAATGGCGACCTTTCCTTGAAGGGTGGTAATCTAGGTCAGGTCGATATTGAGAAAGTCTGTGGCCACAACCACGGGACCAGCAAAGGTGGATTGGGACTGGTGGCGCAAAACTTCCGGATCAGATTCAGGTGGGTAGTGAGTCAGGTACAATAGTTTTGCGTTTGCTTGCGTGGCAATTTCTCCACATTGTTCCCTGGAGGTATGTCCAATTGACAAACCAGTTGCTTCATGCAGCAATACATCGGCGTCTTTGGCCAGCTCTACCACCGCCTGACAAGGTTCGGTATCACTGGAATAGGAGAACACTTTACCATTATTCTTAAACAAAAAGCGTAAGCCAATTGTTGGCAGTAGATGTTTAACCGGTGAAGCCAGGATCAGGACATCCTGATCATCCAGCAATGGTGTCATCGCCTGCTCTTCAATCGCGATAAATTGTACCGGAAAGAAATTCGGCCAGCGATCCCATTCATATAAATCCATCATCTTCTGAGCGCGTTCAATGGTATGGGCAACCCCTATAACCTTTAAGGAATCATTGCGCCCCATTAACCACATATCCATTAGTAATAATGGAAAACCAGAAACATGATCGGGATGAAAATGTGTCAGGATGATTTCCTGAACCTGCGCCGGATGGATGCCTGCCTTTTTTAAGCGCACAATCGGGTTGCCAACACAATCCACCAGAATGACCCTATCCCCAATCTGGACCAGTAAATGTGAATTTTCATGGTGTTCATCTGATACTGCACTGGCTGAACCAAGTATGACTACACGCTGCATGCAAAACCTCCATCCGTGGATTTTTTTTATTGAAAAAATAAAAGAAGCGCCAATCTTGGGGTGACCCAAACTTCGATCATTGCTCCGATAAATAACATGGGAATAACAACCCCTAGCATTATTTTTGCCCAATTGGCTATGGAACGGATCCATACTTCACCAATCGTTTGTTCATGGTTCGGTGTTGCCAGAATTACGCCTGCCTGTAAAACGGCCGCGGTGGCTAACATAGCCGCAGGAATCTCAATTAAGCCATGGGGCAGGATAAAACCAATTAAGTATACTCCCGCTTGCATGCCATTGGCGGATAAAAGGCTCATCAAATATCCGGTCACTCCCATCGTGGCTAATAGCGGTAATGTGCCAAAAATCCCAAACGATAATAATCCTAACAAAAATCCGATTAATAAGGAGCGAATATTTTGCCAGAATATGGCAAAAACAGGCGCTACAGAGCCCACAGGCCAAAGCTGGACAAGATTGGAGATACTTGCATTCATATCAGACAAACCGCTGGCTTCCAAAGAAAAGCGGAACTGATTGATCTGCAAAGAACCTAACCAAACGCCTCCAATAACCAGGAATAATGTTATCAAAAGCGACCATCGCAAATTCCTGATCGTGTGGGTAAAAACATGCCGGTACCATTCTTTGAGGGACTTCGCACCCCCTTTAAACTCGGCAACAAAGGTTCGCCATCCCCAGCGAATATTCAGGACATCAATTTCTCTGCCCAACAATTCTTCACGTTGAAAATGAGCTAACCCAACCCGCACCAACAATACCGCTAAAACTGCAAGTCCGAAAACCGCCCACCATAATGTTCCGTAATTTCCCCAGAACATCACCACACTTTCACCCTGAATCAATAATGCCATCGGAATAACAATAAAACTGGCAAGCAAATTAGCGGCGCGCACAGAAGTTGCCTGGATCGAAACCACCACTGCCCCGCTGACCATAACCACCGCCTGGACGATAGTCAAAGCCACAATTTGCAGCATCATGTGAGGTTCAGGAAGAGGAACATCATTTAATAATAAACCAGTGCAATAAACAGTCATTCCTAAAAAACTGCCGACCAAAGGTGGTACCACTGAAGATAAAAGCTTCCCAACATACAATTGCCAATCAGCCAATGGTGTGTTTAATAAGGGCTCTATACTGCCGCGTTCTTTTTCACCAACAAAACTTTCCAGGGCAATCACCATCGAAACAGATATTGGGAAAAAACCAACAATCATCATTAAGAATGGTACCAACCGCTCCCCAACAATCGTTGCGCCATACCTTTCAACGAAGGACAAAATTTGTGAAGCCGTAAAATTCATCAAGAATGGAAAGAAAATCGTTAATCCAAGAATAGGAAAAATGATCCGCCAATCTCTAAATTGGTCACGCACTTCCCGCTTTGCAATCACCCATGCAGGGAAAAATTTATTCTTCATCATAAACCCCCATTTTCAACCAGGTTTACGGCTTCCAGATAAGCGTCTTCAAGCCGGCGCGGTATTTCATGAAACGTGAGCAAGTTTTTCTGGGTTGCCAGATACTTTAAAAATTCCGGATTAGCATTCGCCGGATTTTCTATTTCAAATTTGATCGAATTCGCCTGGTAATCCAACGCGTGTATGCCTGCTGGCAGTTCAGGTTTCCAGGAATCCAGATCGTTCACGAAGACAGCTTCATACACCGGATTGCCCAACAATGTCCGTTTTACTTCTGCCAGCGATTCATTTAAAACAATTTTTCCACGCCGGATAATGGCTACCTGGTCGGCCAGTTCTTCCGCTTCACTTAGATTATGGGTACATAAAATAATCGTACGCTGATTATTACGCAATCCATGTATGGCATTACGAACCATACGTGCGCTTTCCGGATCCATGGCCGAGGTAGGCTCATCCAATAAAAGTACAGGTGGGTCGTTAATCAAAGCTCTTACGAGCGCTAATTTCTGGCGCATCCCCTTGGAATATTCTCCCAAGCGTTGTTTACGATAGGAAATCATTCCGAACTGCTCTAATAAAGGCTCAAAACGCCGGATACTATCTTTGGCTGAAAGCCCGTACAAGGCCCCAAAAAACTGCAGATATTCTTCAGCATTCATTCGACCATAAAGACCATGATGTTCTGTGAGAACACCTACAACTTCTCGTACCTTTTTAGCATTTTTCACCACATCGTATCCGGCAACAAATGCATGTCCCGAACTGGGCCGCAAAATGGATGTTAGCATACGAACTGTTGTCGTTTTTCCTGCTCCATTCGGGCCTAACAAGACCAGAATTTCCCCATCAGGCACGTCTAGACTAACCTGATCTACTGCCAAAAATTGATCAAAATACTTTGTCAGTCTTTCCGTTCTAATCATCAGTTCCCCTGCTTTCCTGCTGCTGAATTATGAAGCTACTGAAGGCGGCTTTGAACCCGGCATTTCAGCCAACTCTGCTGCCTGTATTTTTTCTTTAAACACAGTATGCCTGACAACCAGACCGACAACAGAAAGGATCACAATGATGCCCATCAACGTTTGGTTAGCGTTTAACCCGCCCAGATTGGATGGATCCAAACGGATAAATTCCAATAAAAATCTGGCTGCCGGATACAATACCAAATAGAACAAGAAGATATCTCCGCGCAATAGCCAATTTTTCAATTTTCGTCCCATAACCAACAAAACAATCATGATCAATAAATTCCACAGAGATTCATAAAGAAACATCGGGTGATAGTAGGCCTGATCAATATATTCGGGTAAGCGTTTCGTTGGTGCAATAAAGATAGCCCAAGGTAAATCGGTGGGTGCACCGTACAGTTCCTGATTGACAAAATTTCCCCAACGACCCACTGCTTGCGCTAAAGCCAGGCCGGGTGCAATTATATCTACCCACATGCCAAAACTCATTTTCTTTTTCCGCACATACAAAAACAAGGCTAATGCCCCACCCATTACACCGCCGGGAATTCCCAATCCGCCATTACGGACATTTAAAGCGTCTAAAGGATGGGTCAGATAATATTGTGTGGTGATACCCATTTCAACCATGGAAGCAGGTGGCGTGAGAATATGCCAGATGCGAGCGCCAACTATCCCAAGGATCAAAAGCCACGGCATCAAATCCCAAACCAATTCCGGGTCTAAACCACGGCGTTTCGCTTCCTTGGTGGATAACCAGGCAGCCAAAACAGCGCCAAACATAATGATGACACCGTAAAAATGAATAAATAAAGGTCCAATATAAAAGCCTTCAATCATGTTCTTCTCCCTTTATTCTTCTTTATCTTTCAATCCGACCACATCCCGGGCAGCATATGCTTGTTTCCGGACAGACCAGATACGTTGCAAAGCTGTAAAATTCGTGGCAATCGCCAAAATCCACAATGCAATATCCGCCCGATTAAAGATCAAACACGGAATCAGAATCAAATAACGTTCAACCCGTGTCATCAATCCAATTTTTGCCTCATACTGTAAAGACTCTGCACGTGCTCGTGTATAAGAAACCAGAATGGACCCAGCGGCAGCCAGATAAGCCAGCACGGATAAAACAGGCGCATCCTGTTGTACATAATGGATTAATAAGCCACCAAAAACAAACAATTCTGCGTAACGGTCCGTAACCGAATCCACAAAACCACCAAAACGAGTCGGTTCATTTCTTAGCCGCGCCATTGTGCCGTCTAACGCATCAATCGGCGCCATAATTACCAATAAAAGACCACCCCAGGTAATTTGACCTCGGGCCAATAAGAAAGCAGCCACTACTGTACCGATTAAACCAAATACAGTAACCATATTGGGTTTTAGACCAAGACGATTTAAGAATGCCCCGATCGGATCTAATAACCCTTTAAAGCGAACGCGCAAGAAATCTGTAAAACTCATTGTCTTTTTTTCTGCCGTTCTATTCAATATGCTATCCTCAATAGAATTTATTTTTGTGCCTATGCTATCCTACCCCCTCAAAACTGTCAAGCCAAACGCAATAGACTGTAGAAAGAATTTATTCTTCGTCTGTATCATTGTAATTTCCGGGTGTATCCATATCTTCCCAATTATCGCTGGAATCAATCAATACTTCACGGTCTCTTCCGCCACCCTGGCTCGGTCCCACTACCCCCATTTCTTCTAATTGATCCAAAAGCCGGGCTGCCCGAGGGAATCCAATTCGCAGACGCCGTTGTAACAAGGATGCCGATGCCCGGCGGGACGTCTTTACTAACTCAATTGCTTGTTTGACCAGATCATCGCCACCATCTTCTTGCATTACTTTCATCATATCTTCCCAGGGCGCAGCTTCTTTGGGCTGATCGGATTCTGCGTTTTGCCAGAATTGAATTATTGCATCAATTTCCGGATCAGAGACCATCACACCCTGGGATCGCTGAGGTGCGCCAACATCCGGAGCCAAAAAGAGCATGTCGCCTTTACCCATTAATGTTTCAGCACCATTCATGTCCAGAATAACACGTGAATCGATCGATGATGCAACCGTAAAAGCAATCCTGGCAGGAAAATTAGCCTTAATCAAACCAGTAACCACATCCGTACTGGGACGTTGGGTAGCGACAATTAGATGAATGCCCACAGCGCGCGCCATTTGCGCCAATCGAACCAGGCCGTGTTCGGTTTGGTCCGGCGCAGACATCATCAAATCCGCCAACTCATCCACCAAAACCACGATACGAGGTAACGTTGCCTGATTTTTGCGTGTCATCTTTAAATTGTACGCTTCCAAATCACGGGCTTTGGCTTCTTCCAATAACCGATAACGCTGATCCATCTCTGCAATTGCCCAATGCAAGACACCAATCATTCGATCAATGGAGGTTTCCACTTTTCCCAAAAGGTGTGGAACCCCATTAAACCGCACCAATTCCACCATTTTCGGGTCTAGCATCGCTATGCGCAATTCGCGTGGAGAATTATTCATTAATAAACAGGCTGTAACAGCACTCACACAAACAGATTTACCCGAACCGGTTGTTCCAGCTATTAATATATGCGGCATGCGAATCAGGTCTGCAACCACAGCTTGACCCGACACATCCTGTCCCAATGCCAATGCCAAAGGGGAGTTCAATCGTTGAAAAGACTCTGATTCTAAAATAGGCCGCAACCTGACTAGTTTACTTTCTGGGTTGGGCACTTCTATTCCCACATAAGACTGACCCGGAACCGGCGCTTCAATTCTGAGTCTCTCTGCAGATAAAGCTAAGGCCAGGTCACGCGCCAGAGATGAAATCTGAGAAACACGCACTTTATGCTTTGATAATACGCCATCCGGACCTTCGCGTTCCACGAAGCCGGGTTCCAAAGCAAATTGAGTCACTGTTGGTCCCACCCGATATCCAGCCACTTTTGCAGGAATTCCGAATTCTTCCAGTGTCTGTTCAATTTGGGTGCCCATTTGGATAACCTGGGCTTCATCCATAACTACAACCTGCTCTTTGGCCAGAATGTCGAATGGCGGCAATGCCTGATCACGATGTATCACAATAGCCGGGGTCATCACCGCTTGTGGTTGCATGCGGGTAGTTTTTACCGGTCTGGCAGCCTTTTCCTTAACGGCAGAAACCTGCACCGGTTCGGAAACAGGCAAGAGTGGTTCAGATATTTGTTCCCCCGAAGTACGTAATATAAAATCACGGCTCCATTGGTCCAGCCAACGGATGACGCTGTGAAATAAGCCAAATCCTGCAGCCCAAAAGAAAATGACAGCACTGATACTGAGAAAGGCAACCACTGGCTGAGGGAAAACGCGCAATAACAAGCTTGCCAGTCCCCAACCAATCACACCACCATCCAGCCCGGCATCTGCGCGCTGCAAGACCACACCGCCGTGTATTGCCAGATAAATAATTAATGCAAAGAATCCAATTTCCAATAATAAAACCCGGTATAAGGAAAACCCTTTTCTACCCAGTACGCGCCTTCTAAAAATCCAGAATGCTACTGCACCCAAAACAAAAACGATTGAATAACTTCCCCACCCCAACCAATGTCTAATAAAATTTTTCCAGCCTGAAATTAATGAACCGGTAGTCCATTCCAAAAGACCAAACAAAGTCAATAATGCCAACATAAGAAAAAAAACGGCCAACACATCCCAACCATAACGAAACAGGAAAGGCTGGAATTTAGACCACCAATCCTGGCCAGACGCTGGCTGTGGAGTATCCTGAGAGGTTTGATTTTTTTTGCTTTTGGCTTGACTCTTACTACTCATCCAATAAACCCAAACCCAGTCTGCGGCGTTCAATATCAATATGTAATATTTTGACGGTGATCGCCGAACCGGTTGAGAAGTATTTGTTTAAGTCCTTTTGGATACTGCCTGACGGAATCGACGATACGTGAATCAATCCTTCAATGCCTTCACCCAATCGAGCAAACACACCAAAGCGCGTAATCGCAGTAACCTGGGCATCCACTATATCCCCAATCTGGTAGTTTTCTGCAAGGGTCTCCCAGGGATTGCGGTACAAACGTTTAAGGCTTAAAGCAATGCGAGCATTTTCCTCGCTTACCTGTAATACCAGGACCTTCACCGGTTGGCTAACAGCCAGGACCTCACCAGGATGCTGCACTCTTCCCCAGGAAAGTTCCGAAACATGGATCAATCCTTCCACACCACCCAAATCTACAAATACACCAAAATCGGTTACATTGGTTACCGTTCCTGTAATGATTGAACCAGTCTTAAGGGTATTGAACAATTCTTTGCGGCAGCCTTCACCGGCCAGGGCAGCCCGTTCAGACAGAACAATACGTTCCGCGGTTGCCTCACATTCAATCACTTTTAACCGTACGCTTTTGCCTACATAACTGGCTAATAAGGATCTTCTGTCTTCATCGGATAGGACATTGGGTGTTTCAATCAAATGAGATACCGGTACAAATCCCTGGATATCTTCTCCCTGAACCAGCAATCCTCCACGGTTAAATCCATAGACGAAAAGCTCAACAATTTCATCACGATCATAGTACTCTTGAACTTTTTCCCAATCGACCAGCAGAGACCCACCTGGGGAAATGGATTTCGTATCCGATTCACCAAAGTCTGGTTGTAATGCTTCCTCATCCGCTAATACGGATGCCCACCACCCTTCATCGAGTTGAGGAATATCTGGTTCTGAATTGGCCTTTGTTTGGTACGGTAACATCTACCCTCCTCTAAGACATCTTCCTGAATAACTGGGAAAAAGACCGGGTACTTTATTCATACTATTTTTGTATTGGAAGCGTTGAAGATGCATGTGCATGGGTTTCATGTTCCATTTCCATCACAGCTTCTGCAACAGCTTCAATAGCTACCCTTTGTTTTCTATATAAATCTGCTTCCGACATCGATAATCTAAGCGCGATTTCCCGCACCTTTCTACCTTCTAAAAACTTCATCTCTAGAATATTATACAGTATCCATTCGGCTGTAAACCTTCTTTCGCCCTCTGGTTTTACAACTTCAATCGCTTCACGCAAAATAGAACGTAAAGCATTAGCCCGGTTACCCTCATGGCGGATAGTTGCTGCCTGAACAACCTGTAAATCCATCAGGGGATTCTCCGTAAATTTCGGGCCGCCCCAATAATGTGTCAGCGCGTCTTTAACCCAAATAGAAAGGTCTGGTTTCTCAAACAGTTCATCTTCTCTTAAAACCCCTTCAGAGTCATAACGTCCCCGCGCTCGCAATCGTTGAATATAATCTACCCGGGTAGTCAACAACTCCATTGATTTAAATATTTCTATTTGAAGTTGACGGTCATTTAATGCCATTGCAGCTCTTTCGGCCAAAATCGCTAAGGATTTTTTCTGTTCCACATCGAAATCCCCCATTTTATCAACCACATTCACGCCCATAATCCCTAAAATTTGCCGGGGTTGCTCAGGCTTTGAATCACGTCCAAATAGTGGAATAAGCAAATCATCTCCCCGTTTCAACAAATCTGGCAAGTCCCCGTTTTGGGTAATAATTTTTTCCAGTTCTACTGAGACTTCCTGATCATTAAAACTGGATTTTCCGCTGGTGATGACAAGTTCTAACCCCTCATCGCTTAAAGCTGCCAGATAGGCTCCACTTGCCTGTAATCTATCCATCACGGTAGCCAGTATCATTTCCAAAAATTCCAACAAATCATTCCGGGTTAACAAACGATCTTCCAGAGTTTTAAGCATTTCCAAATCTTGCTGATCGTTCCCGTAAAACAACCATTTTTCACCAAATGGGGCAAATAATGTAATTGCATATTCACAAATAATGACAGTAACCACCATAAAAATTGGTACAAAGGATTGCAAATCCCAACCAAAGACCAACCCGGTACGCCGTACCATGGTGGTTACCGCAAGTGTAAGACTGGCTGTCACCGGGCCACGCAGAAGCCATTTTAACAAACGGGTTTTTACAACCCTATCAGACCAGGATACCCCAAAAAAGGCAACTGCATAAGCCATTAATATCAATAAAAAGCCAACCAACCCATTACTGACCATGGCAATTGTCCAAAAAGCCAGAGGGAAATTCCCGGCAATTGTAGATCCAAATAATAAAAATGGAAAAGAACCCAACGCGGGTGCCAGGGCACCAATAACCAGATACCCCATTCTACGCCGGCTGGCTGGGGTCACTGTTCGAATATAAGATCGGGCAAAATTGATCCATGCCAGCAACATAATGATGGAATAATACACAGTAAATAATTCGGTTAAAATTGTGCGCTGTAAATGCGGAGCCGGTTGTGCGGCCATATCCAATGGGCCAACCAACAAATTTCCCGGGATCAGAATAAGCAGTAAAAGCGAAAAAGCGTATACCATACGCACAGCCCAACGGCGCTTCCAACGGCTGGGTCTTCCGGTCGTTTCCAGTAAGGCATCTGAAAAATGCAAATATGTTGGCGGCAAAAGCACAACACCCAACCACTCAATGCGGAGCCAGATCTCAATATCCTGTGGCAAGGAGGCTACCCCACCCAGCGCCTCTGCTGTAAATACTATGATAACGCAAATCAGAATGGAGGCAAACGAACGCGCCACTCTGTCTCGCAAATTAAACGTCATAGCATACAGAAACAGAGAAAAAGCAGTGATTGCAATACCTGCAGTTAAAATATCACTGATGGTTCGAATGAGATCAATTAACCCTTGAAGCCAATTCATGCCAATGTCCTGTTATAAAGCAAGCTTATTTCAGATATCGTGAAAAGAAAAGAGCTATATCTTTGTTGGGGTAATATGAATCATTATAGCCCGAAAACTCATACCCCAACTTCAGCGCCAATTTAATGCCCGGAAAATTCTTGGAGGGCATTTCCATGGTAATGCGCCTATGGCCGCGTTGAACAGCCCAATTTTGGGCAGCCATTACCATTACAGTGGCTATACCTTGTCTGCGTATCTTATGATCAACCACAATATCGCGCAGAATCGCAGTCTGAACTTCGTAATTTTCAATCAAGCGCACATAGCCAACCGGTACACCTTCATGGAGTGCGGTTAAAAGCCCAGGCGCCAGTTGCCAATCGTCCGCCATCGATTCTGCCAGACGCGGATAAGGTACTTGCACTGATCTGGGCAGCCGGATCTCTCGAAATTTAACCTGAACCTGACCATCGTCCAATAGACGGTCCATTTGCCAGACATAATTGGTTTTGCAGGTATGATCCAAGTGGATTAATTCAACAATGTCTGTCGAAATAACCGGACGAATTTCAATTTGCGGCATCTTCACTCTCCATAAAAACTCTAATCGGAACAATACAAGCCGGATATTCAACATTCTGATTATCCAGGACGACCAATCGCAACAAATAATCACCAGGGATCAGTTGGGTGGTATTCCATAGCCCAATTTCTTCATTTTCTTTTGGTTGATTGCCTCCTGCAATTGTTTTCCAAATTGAATTCCCTGGTTCCGTATACTCGTATTTGTAAAAACCAAAATTGGGAATATTCACTGTAGCAATCAGAGTAACTACGCCTCGTAATTCATTTCCAGCCTGGGGATCAATCCATTCCAATTGTCCGGGCACACATCCATCAGCAGCAGGGGTCTGGGTAACTTCAACGGTTAATAAAACCTGCGCTGCGTCTTGTGTAGGTGGTAATGTGGCCGTTGCTGTTGCCAAAACATCCATCGTGGGCGTAGCTAAACTGGCAGTATTCAGCAGCATACTACCGGCATAAGTGACAAGAAAAAAAACCGAAAAAGCGGAAAGAAAAATTAAAATCAAAGGCAACAAATGAGATATGAATTTTCTTTTCGCAATTTCCCTTTCCCATCCAAAAGCCGATTCACGCCATTCAGCAATCGCCTTGAATAAACGATTAATGAACCAAAAAGCACAGACACCCAGGCCTGCATAAATCGCAATCTCATTTTGGATTAAAAAGTTAATTACATCTTGGGTCATTTTGAATAATTACAATGCAGCAAGAAAGCCTCGAATGATGGTCGTTAATTTTGGTACAAGTATGCGTCCAGCTTCCAACACTTCTTCATGTGTTGTACTGGTAGAACCATCCAGATTTGCTTTGTTGCTGATTCCGGATATTCCCAACACACGTGTGCCAGCATGGCGGGCGATGATCACCTCCGGAACAGTGGACATACCCACGGCATCCGCACCAATCGCCTGCAAAAACCGCAAATCAGCAGGGGACTCAAAAGAAGGCCCGGATAGCGCAACATAAACACCAGCGAAGGTTTTTATGTTATTTTTCCCTGCCACACCCTGCGCTATTGCAAGTAATTCGCGGTCGTAAGCCTGACTCATATCGGGAAACCGCGGTCCCAATTCATCCAGGTTTGCTCCGCGCAGCGGGTTATTTCCGATCATTCCGATCATGGCAATGTGGTCCGAAAGGAACATAACATCACCCGGAACATAATCGGGATTGATCGCCCCAGCGGCATTCGTAACAATCAAAATATCCACGCCTAATCGCTGCATTACCCGCACCGGAAGAGTTGTTTCAGCCATGCTGTAACCCTCATAATAATGCGCGCGGCCCTGCATAACCAATACGTCTTTTCCTTCCAGTTTGCCAATCACCAAGCGACCGGCATGCCCATGGACAGTCGAAACCGGCCAGTAGGGCAGTTCAGTGTAGGCAATTGAATCGGCGTCTTCAACAGCGTTGGCCAGATCACCTAATCCGGAACCAAGAATTAACCCGATTTTAGGTTGATGTTTCGTTTTAGACCGAACAACTTGCGCCACCTCATCAATTTCAGAGAGTGTAAAATATTCTTTCATATTGACCTCCGAAAATAGTTATTAATAAGATATGGTTGATAAAAAATTCCCGGCATACCCCATTTGAGTAAACCCCCGGGAAAATGATCCAATGCAGCCATTATTTGTTAATTGTACTCTCCCACTTCAAATTATAACAAAAATGATTAGGAAACATGAAAACAGGAGGTAGGAAAAATTGAGGACCGAAGATCAGGAAGCAGATATTTGGGGATAAGGAAAGTGTTTTGTGAAAAAAGAATAAGGGAATTTATACCTTTTTGGAAGGGTACCAGTGTGACTATTCAGGACTAGACAACTTCCGAACTTAACACTTTCTCAAACATATGAATAGCCTCGTCCACATCCTGATCGGTAATCCAATAATGTGTTACCAGGCGAAAACCATATAAACCTGAACCACCAACCAATACACGATTAGCCTTCAACTCTGCTTGAATTTGATGCAAGGGTTTCTCTATCACTGCATCGAGCTCAATAAATATCATATTGGTATGTGGAGAACCCGGCCGCAGCGTGATTCCGGGAATCGTAGCCAGCCCATTAGCTAACTTTAAAGCGCGAGCATGGTCCTCCGCCAACCGATCGACCATATTTTCAAGTGCATATATACCAGCTGCAGCCAGTATACCGGCCTGACGCATTCCACCACCCAATTGTTTGCGAATCCGGCGAGCTTCCTTAATTAATTCCGCGCTTCCACACAGCACCGAACCCACCGGCGCGCACAAGCCTTTGCTCAAACAAAACGTGACCGAATCGGCTTCTTTCACCAACGTTTCCGGTGTTACTCCCAGTTTCACAGCCGCGTTAAAAATCCGCGCACCGTCCACATGCAGTTTCAGGTTATGTTCTCTGGCTATATTTCCGACGGCTTCCATATACTCCGGCGATATAACCACACCGCCGCAGCGATTCTGCGTATTTTCCAACACAATCAAACGCGTATCCGGAAAATGCACATCCTTTCCGCGGATTGCAGATCGGATATCATCCAGTTTCAGTGTTCCATCCGACTGATTTGGAACCGTATGGGGCATCACACCACCCAAGGCGGACATTCCCGCGACCTCGTACACATACGTGTGCGCCTGGTCACCCATAATCACCTCATCCCCGCGCCGGCAGTGCGTCAGGATCGCCGCCAGGTTGCCCATCGTCCCCGAAGGCACAAACAATGCTGCTTCTTTGCCCAGCTGATAAGCCGCTAATTCCTGCAAAAGGTTTACTGTCGAATCTTCCTCATACACATCATCTCCAACCACAGCATTCGCCATGGCTGCGCGCATTTCTTCAGTTGGCTGGGTTACAGTATCAGAACGCAGGTCAATCATTTTTTCACCTCATTAATTGGGTAATCTTAGGATATTCAGCACTTGCTGCATATCCTCAGGAATGGGTGCTTCAAAAATTCTGGTCTCGGTTTCTCCAGGTAAAAACAATTCAATGCGGTAGGCGTGCAGCATTTGGCGCGGCGCTTCCAGAGAGTGTTTACGATGACCATAAAGTGTATCCCCCAGGATCGGGCATTCCAGAAATGCCAGATGCAAGCGGATTTGATGTGTACGACCGGTGTGCGGGTAGGCCTCGATGAGCGCGTGTTTATGAAATCGTTCCACAACCTTATATTCCGTCATGGATTGACGCCCACGCTGAAGCGGCACAATGGACATTTTCTTGCGGTGAGAAGGGTCGCGCCCAATGGGAGCCTCGATACGCCCCGTTGGAGTTGGCGGAAAGCCGTCTATAATCGCCAGGTAGGTCTTATGAATGGTACGTTTACGGAATTGCTCAGTTAAGAAGCGGTGTGTTCTGTCATTCTTTGCCAGCAGAATTAACCCTGAGGTATCTTTATCCAAACGGTGCACAATCCCGGGACGGCGTTCGCCGCCAATTCCTTCCATTTCCGGGGAATGCGCCAATGCAGCGTGCACTAGCGTTCCACTGTCGTGCCCGGCAGCCGGGTGAACCACCATTCCGGCTGGTTTATTGACAATCATCATATCTTCATTTTCAAAGATGATCGATAAAGGGATCATCTCCGGGATTAAATTTGTTTCCACAGTCGCCGGAATCTCAATGGTGATCACATCCCCTTTTTGCAGAACCATACCACCCTTAGCGGCAACCTCTTCCTTAATTTTTACCAGTCCATCCTTGATGAATGTCTGTAAACGTGAGCGCGAGAAGTCCGGGAATTGCAAAACCAAGAATTTATCCAGGCGAATATCCTCATCCTCATTAAAATCATACCGAAAGATTTGATTCATTGTTCATAATCCTCTGAAATGTTCATAGAACCGGTTGAAGTGGATCGCATTTCCTCTTCAGGGGAAGGGGAATTTGCATTATTCTTCTTCTCATTTCTTTCCTGGATCCACACACCCAGAATAAGGATGAACGTACCAACGACAACACTTGAATCGGCTACATTAAACACAGCAAAATTACCCACCGAGATAAAATCGGTGACATGCCCTATGGTTAATCGGTCGATCAGGTTGCCAACAGCGCCACTTAATTGAAATCCCATCGCCAAACGCAGTGACCAATCTGATTCTGGGACACGCGGGTATATGTAAATGATGACCAGGGAAACAATTATAATCAGGACAGCAAATAAATTACCCAATCCCTGGAACATTCCAAAGGCAACCCCAGTATTCGGCACGTGAACAATGCGCGCGTATGGCATCAGCCAATCCCACGGCGCCCAGGAATCTGTCCACATCTGCAAGTTACTTCGGACCAGCCACTTGGTATATTGGTCCAACGCTATGATCAATCCGGAAAAGAGCGCTAAAATAAGATAGGCTCGGATGTATTTTTTCAATTGTAAAACCTCCGCATGATAATTAGCTAAAATTGTACCGTATTTTCCCAATCCGGGCTGAACTTGTCCAAAGGATGAAAGTTTTACTGGGTAAAGCTTTTGAACTGTTACAATTTGTGCTACCACTTCGCGATGAAACGTAATAAATGAAATGGCAAACATCGCGGAGAATACTTTCGCGGGAAGCTGGCATAAAAAAGTTATTTTAGGTTTTGTGGTTTTTTATTTCCTTGTCCCACCTCATTAAAGCGATTCTTTCTATAACAATGGTCTGTATTCTATTTGCTTTCGAGTTTGCGATTGATCTCTACGAGATAGTCCAATTGGTGCGTAATAAAGGTCAATTCACCGCATTTAATTTGTTCATGGCGCGTGCTCAGCCAATTCATCAGGGTTTCCTGGCTGAGATCACCTACCGGTAACACACTCTGAGCAAAAAATTGCAGGATGAAGTGCAAAAAATAAGCCTCATCCAGTGCATATTGATTTTGCTGTGGAAATACCACCCAATCCGAAGCGCCCATTGCGCAAATTTTTGCACCGCTATGTTGAAACGCCGTATACAATTTCCTTCCGGAAAAACGCCCGGCACTGTTTGCATTGTTCACCATGCGTTCATCCATGCTGCGATGATACAACTCCAGGATAAATTGGTCTTCTGCCAGTTCCGGAATAAATATAGTTTCGCCATCAAAATTTATACTGGCATATAACCAACCGTTCGCAACAACTTTCCGGTATATTTCCGGTAAAACAGTATCCGGATTTACCAGATCAAAAAACGCATTCGCCACCACCCCATCCAGACTGTGATCCTCAATCGTGTCCAAGTCGTACACATCACCAATCAGAAAACAAACTCGCACGTGGCATCCGGATTTGGAAAGTATGAGGAGATCATCCTCTTGCTGAACCAGGTATGCGTTCTGACGAGCATAGTCGCTAATCCACCAATAGGCAGATTCTATATTTTCTACCGAAACATCCATCAACGTATAATCCACCCGCAAATCCGGAATCCTCTCCAGCCAACGCACCAACATGGTGCCAATCCCAGCCCCGATTTCCAGTACCACATTGTTTTCTTTTTTTTGCAGTTGTTCTATCATCTGTTGAAAAACTGTTGGATTAAGGGCACGGTCATCCACACTTTTTTTGGCAGCGAGGTAATGTCCAAAATCAGAAAGTTTCAAAGTTTATTTTCCTTTTTCATTCACCCTTGATAATAAATAATTACGAATAGCCTCCCCAGTATTTTCCCAGGTAGGAAATTTACGAAACTTTTGCATTGCAGCGATTCCCATCCCCGCCAGCTGGCTGCGATCTTCGATAATACAACGCAATCTTTCCGCAAGCACCGGCACATCTTCCACCGGCACCAAATAGCCATCCTGCCCCGAAAAAATAATTTCACGGGCGCCGCCGGCTGTAGTCGCAATAGGGACTACTCCAAAACCCATCGCTTCCAGGTATACAATTCCAAAACCTTCGTAGGTTGATGGCACTACCAACGAATGGCTTTCCATAAATTTTTCCTTCAGCTGCTCAGCAGGTAGTTTTCCAAAAAACTCCACTTTTTTTTCCAGATTTTTCGCCTCGACCAAACGATGGATTTGCTGAATATAATCGGGGTCTACATCCATTTTCCCTATAATGGATAATTGCCAATCCAGATCAGGAATTAAACCCAGGCTTTCTATCAATGTATGCAATCCCTTCCTGGGAATAATATTACCAACGAATAACAATTTAAATGGGCCGGATGCATGAGCCCGTTGGACTATTGTGTGCGGTGAAATGGTTGCTTCAAAACGATTACCGGAGGGATACGCCACCACCCCGGAGACTTTTTCTCCACGCAGGGCTTCGACAGCATGGCGGGTCGCCTCGCTGTTAAAAATAAATCCATCAATCGACTGAAGGTACGCTTTTTCCACCTGCCTGTAGATCCATTTCAAACTTTTTGGGTGTTTTTCGCTGGTTCTGAGATGGTGAACAATAGAAATAACCGGATAGCTGGTTCGCTCTACCAATCGTTGGTTCATCCAGGCAAAAGAAGGATGGTTTAATTCATCCTGAACCAGCACATCAACATCCAGATTATAAAAACGGTCAACTGTGGATTGCGTAAAATTGTGGCTTAGATGGAAAAAATAATTTTGCCAGGGTAAAGTAATCACCTGCACCTGGTCTCCACAGGATTGCATATATTCCACCAACATACGGTCGTACAGATATCCACCGGATAATGTTTCCAAGCTTCCGTAAATAGCCAGGCCTACCCGCACGGCTACAGTTCCCTTTCCATTGCGGCATAAGCATCATTGGTTTCCCATAATACGATGCGCAGCCTTGAAATATTGTCAAAATTCAACTGTACCGCCACCTGCTGGTAAATTTCGCCTACAAAACGTTCCAATGATGGATTGATTGCTTCAAATTCAGGCAAGTCATTCAGCAATTGATTCTCATATTTTTCCATGAGCTTTTTTAATACATCTTCGACTACGGTGATATCCACCAGATACCCGTGTTGATCCAGGGTATTTCCAAACAAATGAATTTCCAGGCGGTAGGGATGCGCATGCGGAAAATTTTCTTTTCCCCAATCCCCACCAATCAGAAAATGACGAGCAATAAAATCTCGCTGCACATTAATTTCATACATGGTTACTTTTTCCTCCAACCTGATAATCAAAAACAATCTGCAAAGTATCCTGCGGGTCTTGATCCAGCAGGCGATAAGCTTTTTCGGCATCATCCGGTTTAAATCGTTGTGTAATCCATTTTGCCGGCCGGATTCTCTCAATTTGCTGCCAGACGATGGTCTGCAGTCTTTTTTTGTCCCACCGTGCCATCAGTTTAGGAGAAATATGGCTGACCTGACTGCTAATCAGTTGAATCCGCTGCCGGTGAAAGCGCGTTCCTAAATCCAGGGTTACCACCTTATTCCCATACCAGGAACCCACAACGACTCTACCGGCATATCCGGCCATATCGATTGATTGCTGCAATGCAGCGGGCGACCCCGAACATTCAACCACGGCATCCACCCCATAAGCGCTGCCTAATTGCACTCTTTCCTGTGCAATCCTGGATAAAAATTCATTTGGCGGTAACAACTTATCCAATAGGAGCACACTGGCAAAATTTCTTCTTTGCTCTGCTGGTTCCAATGCAATCAATCGCCCAAGCGGGAACTGCGCCAATAATGCGGCGGTCAACAGGCCGACAACACCTAAACCCTGTACAACCACTTCTTCGCCGATGAGCGGTTGAAGATCCTGTACAAGATTGATAGCTGTTTCCATATTTGGGAAAAAAACCGCGTCTTCATCTGATATTTCGTTGGGAATGGGAATGAGCTGAGCCACATCACACCACAATACGGATTGGTGAGCGGCAAACACGAATACCCTTCGCCCAACCCATTCTGCCAGGAATGGTGAAACAGAGGCTTCCACAATGCCCACCAACGCATACCCATAAGCAAGTGGATAGTTCGCTGTTTGGGCCAAAGTGGTTATGTTTTCATCCAGCGGTACGCCAGGCGGAAACTGCCCGCGGTATACCAATAGCTCTGTGCCCGGGCTGATCCCACTAAGCAGAACTCGCACCCTCACCTGGTTTGCTTGTGGATGCGGCAATTCCTCTGTTATGGTTTCCACCTGATAGGGTGCCTGAAAAATGATTCTTTGCTGCCTAAGGTTGCTGTTCATTCTTCCCCACAATGACAATATCCTCACCGATCAACTCAACCTGTGGGTCATTCAATCTTACCGCTTTGGCGAGTCGTTCGTTAACCACCCGGTAGCCACCCATCCACCGGGGTGCTACCGTAATCACCGCCAGATCCCATAAACCACTGGTTAAAAAAGATTGCAATACCTCCCCACCGCCCTCCACCATCAGGTTGGTCAAACCCACCTCTTCCAATTTTTCCAATACTTCACCCAGATCCAAACGACCCTGCCTGGCATCAAGTGGAATGACTGTAAAACCGGCTCGCTTATACAATTCCAGTCGCTGAGGATCTACCTTGCTGTCGCAAAACAACAACGGATGGCGCGTATCCGTCAGCAGTCTGGCATCCACAGGCGTCCGCAATTGTGAATCGAGAATCACCGGCCTGGGATTACCTCCCGCAGCATAGCGCACGTTTAATTGCGGGTTATCTGCCAGCAGCGTGCCAACTCCCACCATAATTCCCGCATGCATAGCACGTAGCTGGTGCGTCAGCTGCAACGATTGCGGTCCACTGATATCCGAAGATTGACCTCGCTCAACTGTAATCGCCCCATCCAGACTCTGAGCGTATGCCAGGGTTACCAGTGGGCGCCGCATATCGCCTGCTGCAAGAATATTCAGTTGATCTTTAATCCAGGCCGAGATGTTTGCTGCCATGTCCATTCTTTCGGGGTACCGGTTGCAGACCATCAAGATTTAAAAAATGGTTCATCCGCACCGCTTTGGTGAACAAATAGGTGGCATTATTTGCCAATATCTGCGCGGTAGCTGGGACCCGCGTATTGATTTGTACATTATATTTTTGTAACTGGCTGATTTTTTCGGGGTTATTCGTAATTAAGCGAATGGAGCCTACTCCAAGGTCTTGCAGCATGGCAGCTGCAACTCCATAATCACGTTCATCGGCCAAATGGCCTAACACAAGATTGGCATCCACCGTATCCAGACCCTGATCCTGCAGATTATAAGCACGTAATTTTTCAAGCAGGCCAATCCCGCGCCCTTCCTGGCGCAAGTACAGAACTATGCCCTGACCTTCCGCTTCGATCAGGCGCATCGCGTTTTGAAGCTGTTCACCACAATCGCAACGCTGCGAACCTAAAATATCTCCGGTAAAACATTCGGAATGGACGCGCACCAGAACATTTTCTTCCTGATCCACAATTCCTTTTACCAGAGCGAGATGCTCTTTCTGATCCCGGTTACTGGTGTATAAAACCAATTGAAAGTCCCCAAACTGAGAAGGCAGCCGGGTTACGACCCTTCTTTCTACAACTATATTCGTTTTCATAATTTTCCTCATACTTGTTTCTTTGGCGCTTCCAAAAAAAGGAAAACTACCAATGCAATTTCAACCAGCTTATCGATATATCCAATCGGCGTATAAGGCTGGCCAAGAAAGACCCATAACACAATGGTTAAACTGGTGAAACCGATAAACAGCCATCGAATCCAGTGTTTATATACCGCCAAAAAAGAGAACGGCGCTAACCACAAGGCTAACAAACCCAGATACCCCAGAGCGTTCAAGGTAAATAGGATATCGATTTTTCCTAACAACACATTCAGATAAAAATGGATACCTGCCGTGATCAATGTAAGCACAATGATGAAAATTCTACGAATTGGATTTTTACCATTCAAGATTTCACCTCCACAATTGAATCTTTTTTATTTAATAGCCACAATCCAAACCCTAAACCAATACAACCAAAAATGACATCCCGCAATCGAATGATAACTGCCGCCCCGATACCAAAGGCCGGGTTAACCTGCAAAAGCTGCATAGCCGCCACCTGAGCAGCTTCCAACGCACCCAAACCGCCTGGAAGTGGCGTAAGGAATGCCAGACGTGCAGCGATAACAGCCACCCAAACACCGGTTAAAGGCAACTCTAACCCTAAAAACTGAAGCAGCACAGCATATTCCAGAATCATCAGGCCCCAGGTAGCCGCAGCCACAACGAGAACTTTTAAAAAATCCTGCGGTCGGGTTTGAACATATTCACCAATCCTGGCTTCCGATTGATGCACCACTCTCGCCCAACCCGTTACGCGCTGCGACTTGCTCCGATACCCAATCCATTCCAGCAAAGCAGAGAAAGGGAGTTTTTTGAAATATAAACTAAACAGATGGGCTGCCGGCAGGCTGACTAACAGCACAACCCACCAAAACTGAAAGACGGCAGCCCTGTCTTCCATAATTCCAGCTGCCAACAGCCAGAAGAAGCCGATTACCAATACGCTCAGATTTACCAATAAGTCTATTATCCGGTCCAGATATACCGAAGAAAGCGCCATCTCTGTCGGTAATCCGTGTTTCTGTTTCAATAGAACTACCTGCGCCGGTTCACCGCCAAACTGCGGGCCAGGTGTAAAGTAACTGATGCCAAAACTTACCAGACGATAAGCCAGTAGAGAATAAAAGCCAATCTTTGCCCCCATTGAAACGAGCAATATCTGCCAACGAACCGTAAAAAGAGAAAAAATAGCAATGTTTATGAATAAGAGAATAGCAATCTCTCCCGCATGCAATGCCAGAAAAATCGCAGTCAGATCAGCCCAGGAAAACTGACGGAAAGACCATCCCATCAGCAACATCACCGGCAAAAGCAGCAATAAACCAAGCCACCAATTCTGCTTAATCCTGTCGCGCAAGTTTCACCTCACCCAGCCGGTGGTAGACGATCCAATCTTCCGGTCGCCACAACGAAAAACGCCCGGTGCCGTTGACAAAGATCAAAATACCAAATACCAACACCAGCCAACCCCATACATCCATCGAAGCTGCTCGCAACCAGAACCCGGCAGTTAACATTAAACCAAACGCTGCCAACCTGCCGGCCAGTCCGAATATGCACAGCGCACTTAAAACCATCACCAACCATGCAGGGACAGGAATTATCGGCTGGAGATACAGCAGCATTCCGACCAATCCAAGCAACCCCAACCGCCAAATCCATGCCAGCCAGGCGAAGATTGGCTTCCGCAAATCAAAGTTAACCCGCTTGCCACTTACTGCCAGGTAATCCAGCATAAATGAAAACAGAAAAGGCGCCATCAGGAGATAACTGGCGATATGGGTTGCCGGTGGGGTAAACACCGGGAACAACAGCGCCGCCAACAGCCCCATTTGCAAGCCAGCGAGCCCACGCCGCAGCGGGTTGGGCGGTAAATCAAAAACCGGCAATCCCTGTCGTTCACGGACACGAATGCCCCACAAATACAGATAACGCGCCATGCCTACCACGACAAACAGCAGCGGCGCCTGCCCATTCAAAACCACCAGCAGACTGGCCGTCAGAATCCCCAAGCCGTCCAGCTCAATATCCAGCAATTCACCCATACGGGTCATCGAATGCGTCAAACGCGCTACTGCTCCATCCGCGTAGTCCAGCAATGCCGCAGCCAGGTACAATAGCGCCGGAACCCAGGCACTGATGCCCTTCAGGTCACTCAGAAATAAAAAACCGGCCAAAAAAGCCACCAGTGCGCCTCGGCCAATCGTCATCCAGTTCGCCGCCCCCAGCCCGTCGTTCACCTTAACCTGCCCGTCTGCACGATTCTCTGGCAGAAACCGCAACAACATTCTCGCCTGCCACACCAGGAGCGCCCCGCTGATCAAAGCGCCTACCAGCCCGGGTAAAACCGCCTGTGTTTGTTGCAGCCAAACCAAAAAAAATAGCCACACAGACCCCACCAACATCTGCCATCCCCAAAACCGCCGGATTAAACCGACCGAAAAAACAGATAGAGTGGGTATGCGTTTAGCAGACATACCAGAATTGTAAACACCCCCAGCACAAATTCGTACGATTTGCAGAAGGTTTGTAGCATATTTTATCTTATTTATCTATATTTTCCGGATGTTTAATTCCTGGAACCCACTTTTATTAACTCTTGTTTCAAACAAAATTCCATCCACCATCCCCTTTGCTCAAATTGGTGAGGTTAGTTATTTTTACAACCGCTCTTCAGTCCCCACATGATTCTTCGCCACACTTTTTATTTCTCCGCATAATGACAACTACTTGAATTTGTGTGACGTTTATTTAAATCTTCTCTGAGTTCACCACGAACATGGAATTACTTTCGTGATCACAAAAACCGAAATCCGGATTCCAACCCAAGAATCCGGATTTCTAAACCCAAAACCAATTTCGGAGGAACCCTTTTTTTAAACCTTGTTTTTCTTGAAATAAACATCAATATAGACAGCCAGCACCAAAACGGCACCTTTCAGCAGATATTGCCAGGCTGCCTCCACATTCAAAATCTGTAAACCATTGGTCAGACTCGTCATAATCAGAGAACCGATCAATGCGCCAAAAATTGTACCGGACCCCCCCAGCGGAGAACACCCGCCCAGAATAGCGGCCGCGATCGCGTCCAGTTCATATCCTTCACCAGCGGCAATCGTACCGTATCCGACATAAGATGCCAGCATAACACCAGCTACACCGGAGAGGAAACCCATTACCATAAAAACCGAAAAGATATTCTTTTTAACACTGATACCGGATAAACGAGCAGCTTCCCGGTTACCGCCAATGGCATAAGCATAACGTCCAAAACGGGTATTGTTCGCTACATAAGTCATAACCATTGCTGCAACGGCCAATAACATCACCGGTACCTGGATACCCCTGTATTGATTCACAACCGCAACATAAGCAATGATTAATGCCGAGAAGAATACTGTTGTCAGCAGGTCGATGGTTAAATTCGGCAGCTCAAAACCATAGGCCTGTTTCTTTTTACGGCTTTGAAACATATTCAGAAACAGGAACGCTACAACCAATGCCGCGATAACCCATCCGACAAAATCCGAAAGATACCCTTGTGCGATGACGGAAAAGACCGGTTGGTTGGCAGGAATGGTCTTTCCCTGGGTAACCAAAAGAATACCGCCACGCATGACAAACAAACCACCCAGCGTTACGATGAAAGCCGGAATATTAAGGAAAGCAATAATATACCCTTCTAGACATCCGTAAAGGATCCCAATCAGCAGACCGATACTGACAGACAAAACAGTAGCCAGCAGAGGTTGGTTGGGCAGGATGGTGTACCAAACTTCAGCCTGAAGATAAGCCACAACGACTGATATAAATCCGGCTGCTTTACCTACGGAAAGGTCAATACCCCCGGTAACAATCACCAGCACCATACCGATTGCCAGAAAGGATGTAACTGTCATTTGCCGGAACAGGTTGGAAACATTTTGCGCACTAAGATAAGAACCATTGGTTAATAAGGCGAATAAAATCCATATACCAATCATTGCCAAAATGATGGTATATGTCTGGATATTACTACGGAAACGTTTGATAATTTCGGACCACAAATTCATTGTGCAGTTCTCCTTGTTGGTGGAATATTCTATCGATCAGATCAAGCAATACCGGTGGCCAGAGCCATTACATTTTCCTGGCTGGCATCTTTAATATCCAGAATTCCTTTCGAGCAGCCCTGGCACATCACCAGAATCCGGTCACTCATCCCAAAAACTTCTTCAAGGTCACTGGATATCATGATGATGGAAACTCCTTTTTCGGTCAGTTCATTCATCAATTTATAAATTTCATATTTTGCGCCAACATCCACACCGCGTGTGGGGTCATCCATGATCAATATTTTTGGATTGGACATCAGCCATTTCCCAATAACGACCTTTTGTTGGTTTCCACCGGAAAGTGAATCCACCGTAACCTGCAAATTTGGTGCCTTAATCGCCAACTCAACAGACTGTTTATTGGCTGCTTTAATTTCTGCATTTCCATCAATATGCATAAATGAAGAAAACTGTTCCAGATTTGGCAGGGATAAATTCTTAAGGATCGAGAGGATTGAGACCAATCCCATTCCTTTTCGATCTTCCGGAACCAGGCTGATACCGTTGCGAATGGCATCAATCGAATTATTAATGGCGATTTCTTTGCCTTCCAGTATTATTTTTCCCTCGGTTACTTTGCCCAGCTCACCGAAAATTGTCATAGCAAGTTCTGTCCGTCCGGAACCCATCAAGCCGGCAATCCCCAGAATTTCACCACGGCGCAAATTCAAATCCACCCCTTTTAGAACCATGCGGCTGGCTTCATTGGGATCCCTGGCCTGTAAATTTTCCACTTCAAAGAAAATCTCTCCGGGTTTCCGGTGTCCTTCCGGAAAACGTTCTTTCATTTCACGGCCAACCATATATCGGACCAGTTTTTCCATTGTGTAATTTTCAGTTGGCTGGCTGGTAACAACCTCTCCATCCCGAAGAACAGTCACTGTGTCAGTATTGCCAAAGAACTCTTTTAATTTATGTGTAATATAAATGCAGGTGACGCCATTTTCTTTCAGTGTCTTTAAGATTTCCATTAATTTTTCAATTTCAGATTCATTCAATGCGCTGGTAGGTTCATCCAGAATCAAGATTTGTGCTTTTTCCGAAAGGGCTTTGGCAATTTCTACCATCTGCATTTTGCCAACCCCAAGTGTTTTGACTATTGCATGCGGGTCCACATCCAGGCGATATTGTTTCAAAGTAGTTTGTGTTTCGGAATAGAGCTTATTCCAATTAATAGAACCATTTTCAACCGGTTCATTGCCTAAATGTACATTTTCCCCAACAGACATATCGGGTACCAGTGTCAATTCCTGGTAAACGATCGCAATGCCCTCATCACGAGCCTGACGAATAGATCCGCCTTCCAGCTTCAAAACATTGCCATTATAGATAATTTCGCCCTCATAACTTCCGTAAGGGTATACCCCTGAAAGTATTTTCATGAGTGTCGATTTACCGGCCCCGTTTTCTCCACACAAACCGTGAATTTCTCCTCGTTTAATGATCAGGCTGGCATCTTTAAGGGCTGTGATCCCCGGGAATCGTTTCGTCACATGGCGGATTTCAAGGATATTATCATTATTCATATGCGAGCTTCTCCGTAGGTAGTGGAATGACCGTTTTTTTACTGGACATGCCAGCCCCCGTCTTTTCAGACGGAGGCTGGGTATTCAAGAATAAGAATGTTTTAAGGATTTATGGTTTAGGAGGAAGCTGATCGGCAGGAATGTCACGATAAACATCATCATAGGTCTGGAATTCACTCTTAACAACCAGGTCAAAGACATTGTCTTTATTGACTTGTTGGACTTCCAGGAACAAACATTTAACACTACCCTGCAGAGCATCGTTTAAAGTCAGCTCAGCCAGAGTGTAATCTGTTAATTCCAGGGTGCCGGCGCCCTTAATCAGTTCATCAGCCAGTTGCACAGCCAGAGGACCTAAATTGCGAATATCCTTGAGAATGGAGACAGTTAACTCACCCTTAACAATACTGTTGCAGCCATCAGCGGTTGCATCCTGTCCGGAGATTGGTGCAACACCTGCTAAACCCTGGGCTTTCATAGCCTGCAAAGCACCTAGCGCTGTACCATCATTCGATGCAACAACACCATCGATATCATTGCCAGCGGCAGTAAGGATGTTTTCCATAAGTTTTAAAGCATTGGCAGCATCCCAGTTCTCAACCCATTGGTCTGCTACAATTTCAATTTTTCCGGCTTCCACGTAAGGATCCACAATAAGATCCTGACCCTGGCGGAAAAGGATAGCATTATTATCGGTTGGGCTGCCACCCAATTTGACGATACGAGCCGGGCCATTGGCAGCTACATCCCAGTTATCCATATCAAGAGCTGTCATAACACCTAATGCCTGCTGACGTCCAACCTCAACATTATTGAAGGAAAGATAGGCAGCAATTTTCGAGGTCTTGATCAAGCGGTCATAAGCAACAACGATCACACCGGCATCCGCGGCTTTATCAACCGATGTTACGATAGCATCGCCATCTTCAGCAACAACAATGAGGGCTTTCACACCCTGGGAAACCATATTGTCAATCTGATCATTTTGCAGTTTTACATCATGGTTGGCTTCCTGGCTTAATACTTCATAGCCCTTTTCTTCCAGCAAACCGCGCATCAAGACTTCTTCATTCTTCCAGCGTTCGGTAGCGTAATCGGAAAATGAAAGCCCAACCTTAATTTTTTCGGTTTGGGCAGGCGGGTTATTATCACCGGACGCTGCAGGGGTGGCTTTCGTTCCGCAACCGACCAGCATGCTGGCTATAGTCAAAACAACAAAAACTAATAAAATCGTGCGTTTACTTTTCATGATATTTCTCCTCTGAATATTTTGAAAATATACTTACTTTCTTGCCAAATATTTTTCTTTTATGCCCGCTCTCTCCTCCTTTCAACAACCAAAAAGTGTTATGTCCTTCTTCTCCGAAATACCCGGATATTCTGTATGGATTAGTACAAAAAGAAATAAATACATTGTTCTGGAAAATAGGTAAATAAATAGATTGCTCACCCTTCCACCGTTTTTTAAACTCTGGGTAAACATAAATAGACCAGCAGTTTTTTAACTGTTGTTTTAAAATTGACTAAGCTCGGACTCTGGCTACTTTCATCTCCTTTTTGAAAAAAGGCAAACCAGTTTACTGATTAGAATTAATGCGATACCGTATTTTTCCCTGATTAGTAATTTACAGAAAATCCTTTAAAAGAAATCCTCTACCAGATTGTTTTTGGGGAAAGGTTTGAGTTGCAAGCTTTGGCGAAAATATTGTTCACATTAATATTGATAAACAGCAAGCAAACGATCCCTCCATGGAATTTGTTTGTGTTATCAACAAACTAATTATAGGAATTTTCTAATCAATCGTCAATAGCCAATTTGGGCCAGATTTTCATAACTGTTTTCCTATCAACCAACTCCCCCACTTTCCACCGCTCCCGTTATCAAAAACACCCCGGATGTTTTCCACCCGGGGTGTTTTTCTACTTCTCAATCAGAGTGTAAGCCGTTCAACCCCCAGCACAACCGATTCACCATCAAAATCACTGCTCACCTGGGGCATATCCACAGGCGGCAGAGCATCGCGCAATTCCAGCGCCAGCGTCTCATTCTTGATGTACTCTGCAAATGCACTCACCGCGCCGGTCAGCTTGGGTGTAGCTTGGAACAACACACGGATACGGTCAGCGATATCAAAATCAGCTGTCTTACGCAGATCCTGCACCCGGCGCACAAATTCACGTGCCAGACCTTCCATCTCCAACTCAGGGGTCAATTCAGTCACCAGAGCCGCCAGGTAAGCGCCCTCGGCAGCCACAGCATAACCTTCTTTTGCGGTAGCACGTACTTCCACGTCTTCCGGCAATATCGAAACTGTCTCACCCTCTACCGTTATCATAACCGGCAGATTGTCCAGAAACGCCCTCGCGGCACTTTCTGAATCCAACGCCAGTATCGCGGAACGTATGGCGGGGAACCTTGGCCCATATTTTTGCCCCAATTGCTTGGGCAACGGTTTAACCTCATACGCTACTGCTTCGGCAGCAGCATCCAAAACGCGTACGTGTTTAACATTCAATTCATCTTCAAGGATATCGGCATATTTTTCGACAATCGGACGATCATCCACATTGCCAACCGAGAAAGCAGCTACACTCAGTGGCTGACGCACCTTACGATTAGCCTTATTTCGCGCGGCATGCCCAACCGAAGCCAGTTTCATTACCAGGCTCATCTCCTGGTTAAGGGTTTCATCAATAGCTTCTGCGTCAAACTCCGGCCAGCTTTCCAGATGGACGGAAACAGGAGCCTGTGGATTAAAACTGCGGACCAGGTTCTGATGGAGGGTTTCGGCCATAAACGGCATGGTAGGCGCCAATAACTTACTGAGGGTCACCAATGCTTCGTAGAGAGTGGCATACGCTGCATATTTATCACCATCCGATTCGCTCTTCCAGAAGCGGCGGCGTGAGCGGCGCAGGAACCAGTTTGAAAGCTGATCCACAAACGTCTCAATCGGTCGGGTAGCACCTAATACATCATACGTTTCCAGTGCTTGCGAAACATCCCGCACCAGGGTATGCAGGGCACTGCGCACCCATCGATCCAGCGCGCTGTATTCCGGTTTTACCTGCGGGTCCGGTTTCCAACCATCCAGATTGGCATATGTCACAAAGAAAGAATAGGTATTCCACAACGTCAGAGTAAAATTGCGCAATATTTCAGATACCAGATCACTGGAGAAGCGCCGTTCCTGTCCGGGCGGGCTGGCGGTGTAAAGATACCAGCGCATCGCATCGGCTCCATTTTTATTGATCACATCCCAAGGGCTGACTACATTTCCTTTGGATTTGGACATCTTCTGACCATCACCATCCAGAATCAACCCGAGGCAAATCACATTCTTAAAAGCCACGCTATCATTCAGCAGAGTGCTGACGGCATGCAGCGAATAGAACCAGCCGCGTGTCTGATCGACAGCCTCGCAGATATAGTCTGCCGGGAACTGCTGCTTAAATTGCTCATGATTTTCAAAGGGGTAATGCCATTGAGCTACCGGCATCGAACCTGAGTCAAACCACACATCAATCAGCTCAGGTACACGGTGCATTTCGCCGCCACACTTCTGACAGGCAAAAGTGACATTGTCTACATGCGGGCGGTGTAAATCCAACCCGGCTTGCTCTTTACCGGTCAACTGAGATAACTCGGCTACTGAACCAACACAATGCTTGTGTTTACATTCCTGGCATTGCCAGACAGGCAGCGGCGTACCCCAATAACGTTCACGTCCCAAAGCCCAGTCCACATTATTGGATAACCAGTTACCAAAGCGCCCACTTTTAATGTGCCCGGGATACCAATTAATGGTTTCATTCAAAGCTACCAGGCGGTCTTTGAATGCGCTGGTACGGATATACCAGGTTGGACGGGCATAATACAGCAATGGGGTTGAACAACGCCAACAGAACGGGTATGTATGGATAATCTTACCGGTACGGAACAATAGCCCGCGTTCCTGCAAATTGGCTTCGATCTGCGGATCGGCATCCTTCACAAACACACCTGCCCATGGGGTTATCTCATCCTTGAAACCGCCATCGGGTTTTACCGTTTGCAGAACAGGTAAATCATTTTCATGGGCTACAACCATATCGTCTGCGCCAAATGCCGGAGCAATATGCACCAAACCGGATCCATCGTCAGTGGAAACAAAATCTCCGAGGATGACGCGATGCGCCGGTTTTTCCAGCGGCATAAAGCTGAACAAGGGTTCGTAGGTGATGCCAACCAGTTGAGCGCCTTTAAAGCGTTCCAGCAATGTTACCGGCTCTTCACCAAACACTTTCTCCACCAATGCTTCAGCCAGGATCAGTTTTTCGGTATGATCATCATGCAGCACCCGCTCTACTTTTACATAATCCACATCCGCGCCGGCAGCTACCGCCACATTGGCAGGAAGTGTCCAGGGTGTCGTCGTCCACACCAGCAGTGCTGTTTCGGGATCGCTCTTCAAACGCATGCGCACAAACACCGATGGATCTTCAGCATCATCATAGCCCTGGGCCACCTCGTGGTCCGACAATGGTGTACCACAGCGTGGGCAATAAGGTACCACTTTAAAACCCTGGTATAGCAAATCTTTTTCCCAGAAGTTTTTCAAAATCCACCAGATCGACTCGACAAACGTATTGTCATAGGTAATATAGGCAGTTTTCAGATCCACCCAATAGCCAATGCGATCCGTCAATTTTTCCCATTCCTGAATATAGGTAAAGGCAGACTCTTTACACAGTGCATTGAATTTTGCAATGCCATAATTTTCAATATCCTGTTTGTTGTGAAAACCTAATTGTTTTTCAACCTCAATCTCCACCGGCAACCCATGCGTATCCCATCCACCACGACGGGAAACATAATAACCACGCATGGTTTTATAACGCGGAAAAATATCCTTGAAAGCTCGCGCCAATACATGGTGAACACCTGGACGGCCATTGGCGGTTGGCGGACCTTCATAAAATACGTATTCCGGTCCTCCACGGCGTTCCTGGAGAGTTTTTTGAAAAATATCTTCATCTTTCCAGAATTGTAAAATTTCTTCCTCACTCTGGTTGACATTCAATTTCGGCGTTACAGGTTTGAACATTCTGCCTCCTGGTTTTAAATAAAAAATCCCGTCCACAATTCAGGGACGGGAAGGATTCCCGCGGTACCACCCTGCTTCTCACCAAGAAAAGCGAGCACTTAATCGGATGCATCGTCGTGTCAACGAGAGATCCGCGCCTTGCTAACGATTGGCGAAACCGTCTCACTTACTGACAGTGATGCACTGCGTTCAGATTGAAACTCCGGAAGGATTTTCCACATTTTGATCTGACCCGGCTTACACCATTTCCAGGCTCGCTGACAGTCTCAAAACTGCGTACTCGTTTCCATCACAGCTTTTTTGAATTGAACAGAATCATACCAGAATAGGAGAAAAAAATCAATTCGCTTTTTTCTCCTATTCTTTGATTTCATTTCTTAATTCCGTTTTTTTGAATGTGTGTTCCGCGTTTTGTGCTCAACACGGTGCATTTCTTTATTCTTACTTACAGCGGATGTTTCAGAAAAAATTCATGCGGTACAACTAAACGGGCAAGTTCCACTTTTACTTTTACTAATTCGCGTTCATTAGCCCGTTCAAAAATTTTATGCAATTCGGTTAACTTACGAATCTGCTCGCCGGAAGGTTCGGTGGTAAACAGAGCCATGGTGGTGGAAAAATACCCTGGCATAAAGGTTAGCCACTGACCATCGCTAATCTCTGTTGAACGCATTCCTGCCCCAAACGTCTCTTTCGTGACTGCTTGATAGGCATGCAATATGGGCAAAAACATAGCCGGATCCAATCCAAAACGACCTAAAGTTCGTAATGGCATCCCGGAGATATTACTGTATATTGAAAAACCCAATAATTGAGCCTTCAGACGGCGACGGATTATTACAGATTTTCCCTCATTGATTACATCGCGCCAGTGGGCAGAATCCGGATTCTGCGAAATATATTTCTCAAGGCGGGTGGTTTCAGCCTGGTAAAATGCGTATAACTCCTGAAATTGCTTGCGATTAATGCCTCCCTTTGCAAACCTGCTGGCCAATGAATCCATTTTCGTTTCCAGCTTTTGCAGATATTCTTCAGCATCACGCTGGTTATTTACGACAGGAGGCGGTTCTTTGAGTAATACTGCCGCCTGAGGATCTTTCTTTTTGAAAGAGAAAAACAATACCAATTGATCTATGAATGACATAGGTTCTTTCGCCGAAAAATAAGATTCAGAATTTTTTTTTGGATGAATTGACTAAGTATAACAAAAAAACGCTTCAACTCAATCGCTTGAAGCGTTTAATTTTCGTAAAAAACGAATACCCTATTCTACAATTTCATAAAAGAGTGGTAATGGTTCGCAAAACTCGTCTTGAATAATATGCGCCTGTTTAATCCTGCGTTTTGCCACTAATAATTTATCCATGGCATTGGCATGCACCGTAAATAAAGGTTCACCGGCAACAACAAATTCTCCGACTTTATGATGAATAAGTACACCTACAGAATAATCTATGGGATCACCTTTTTTTATACGTCCTGCACCCAGGTCTACGGAAGTTTCACCAATTTCACGGGCATTGACTTCCTTAAGGTATCCGGAAGTAGTTGCAACAACTGTTTCAATAAATGGGGCTTTTGGCAGTAAATCAGGGTTATCAATCGTACGCACATCACCACCCTGTGCGATCACCAACTTACGGAATGTTTCCCAGGCTTTACCATTCTTCAATACTGTTTCCACCATCTCACGGCCTTGTGCCAGATTTTTAGCGCCTTTTCCTAAAACAACCAGATAGGCGGCAGCGGCCAGACAATGTTCTACAAAATCTCCGGGGCCACCACCGTGCAGTGTATCGATCGCTTCCAGCAACTCAAGTGAATTGCCAACAGCGTTACCCAACGGCTGATTCATATCGGACAACATACAAACGGCTTTCCGGCCACTCAATGCAGCAATTGAAACCATCAAACGTGCCAACTGACGGGCTTCTTCAAGTGTGGTCATAAACGCACCCACGCCAACTTTTACATCCAAAACCATGGCCTGTGCGCCCCCAGCAATTTTTTTACTCATGATTGATGAGGCAATTAAAGGCATGGAAGGAACAGTGCCCGTGACATCGCGTAAAGCATACATTTTGCCATCTGCCGGGGCAAGATCTGTGCTTTGACCGCTCAACACAATTCCTATTTCTTTCAACTGGCGAATGAATTCGGCACGGCTTAAATCCACCCGGTAGCCCGGTATGGATTCCATCTTATCCAGAGTACCGCCGCTGAATCCCAACCCCCGTCCGGACATCTTACCAAACGGCAAACCACAGGCAGCTACTAAAGGCTCCACAACCAGAGTGGTTTTATCTCCCACACCTCCGGTCGAATGCTTATCCAGGCAAACTTCTACAACCTGAGAAAGGTCCATGGTCTCACCTGAATAAGCCATGGCGATAGTCAAATCGGTTGTTTCCCGGTCCGACATTCCGTTGAGTAACACTGCCATTGCCCAGGCAGAAGCCTGGTAATCCGGTATTACGCCTTTGACAAATCCCTGAACAAAGAATTCGATTTCTTCTTTACTCAGTTCTTTGTGTTCGCGTTTTTTGATTATGATATCGACTGCTTTCATCCCATTCACTCCCAATGCGTCCCCCAAAGCGAAAAGAAACAGGGATATCAAGCAGATGCTGATATCCCTGTTCGTGCTTTTACTTCTGTTTTTTTAGATAAATTGTAACTTTGCGGTTCGGTTCTTCGCCAGCACTTTCGGTGGCAACCATTTCATGATCTCGCAATTCCAAATGAATGACACGGCGTTCATTGGCTGGCATAGGTTCCAAATTCTGCCGTCGTCCGGTATGAATAACCTGTTCAGCCATGCGCCGCGCCAAAACACGCAATTGGCGCTCACGTCGTTCTCGGTAACCCTGAACATCAATCATCAAAGGCACCCACTCACCATATTCTTTGGCTACAATCAGGCTGCTGATATATTGAATGGCGTTCAACGTCTCGCTTCGGCGGCCGATCAGGATACTTAAATCCCGACCCTGAATCTCAACTGTCACCATGTGCTGGTCATGCTCATCCACCGGAGCTAAAAATTTTGCATCCACCTGGGCTTGAATATGCATTTTTTCCAGTAATTCACTGACCACCTTCTTAGCGATCTGTAAAACTTTATCCTGTTCAAGTGCATTCGGTGTATCTTTGGTAACAACCACTTTTTCAGGAGCAACTGCTGCTGGTTTGGACGCAACAGTTTTTTCAGGCTTAGCTGCAGCAGGTTTAGCAGCAACCGGTTTCTCTGTTACAGTGGTTTTTGCCGGTTTGGGGGTAGGTTCAACATTTTTTATAGATAACCGAACCCGTGCATGGCGGCTTCCTAGACCGAATAAGCCTTTGCTGCCAGCGTCCAAAATTTCCACATCCAACATTTCTTTTGGAAGTCCTAATTGCTGGGCACCTTGTTCAATCGCTTCTTCTACTGATACTGCAATAAATTCCTGAGTGATCTTTTCCTGAGCCATTTTTCTCTCTCCAGAATTCTATTTCTTCTTTTTTAATTCCGGCTGTTTTCTACCCGGTATTACATTACTCCAGTTGACCTTGCCCAGCATAGCGTATTGCAATATACCTGCCAGGTTCGATACCAGGAAGTACAATGAAAGGCCGGAAGCCAGGGTTAAAGCCAGATAGCCCATAAAGAAGGGCATATACAGGCTCATCATGTTGTTCATCATCGCCGTCTGATCCTTAGGATTTGCGGAAGGTGTCTGGATCAACTTGGATTGTACATAAGTTGAAATCACCACCAAAATTGCCAAAATCGGTATAGGAAAGGGCAGGAAGGGTACATTTAATAGATCCGGTCGTCCAAGATCCATCCACAAAAAAGTGTTATTCAATGGAATCAACGTGGACACATTGAGTATTTGTGGATACACATGACGGGCCAGATTAAGCACCTCCACCGGTGTAGAGGCCAACGCGGCGATCACGCTTTGATACAGCGCAATAATAATTGGAAACTGGATCAGTGTAGGTAAACAAGATGCAAAGGGGCTGATCCCTTTTTCCTTGTAATACTTCATCTGTTCTTGAGCCAGTTTTTCTTTTTCATTCTTATATTTTTCTTGAATTTTCTTCCAATCTTCATCCTGCTGCATTTCCTGCATACCCTGTGCGCCTTTAATCTGTTTCACCATCAAAGGATGGGTCACCAGGCGGATCAGGATCGTAAAGAGAATAATGGCAATACCAAAGTTCTTGCCTAAATATTCATAAATGACTAACAGGACGTTGATGAAAGGTGTAATGATTATGGCATCCCACATCTTATTTACCTGCCTTTATTTGCTCGGTTTGTATGACCATACTTCGTTCCCATCAAATGTATAGGACTTCAGTAAGTTTTCGCCTTGAACAATACCCAATACCAGCATACTGTCGACGAGTACCGGTCCGGTATACAATTTTCCATCAGTGCTGCGAGTCCAGAGTAGTTCGCCATTAAAATCCAGGCCAACCAATTTTCCATTCTCACCGGCAAAGACAACGCCATCTGGCATGATAGCTGCCGCACCTGAGACCATTTCTCCCAGGTTGTAATTCCATTTTTCTTTACCATCTTCTGCAGAAACTGCCGAGACTTTTCCTTCGTGGTCACCATAATAAACAATACCGTCTTTAATCACCGGTTGGGACCATAAATTCTGGGAAGTAGGATTGCGCCACACGACACTACCATTTGTTTTATTCACTGCCACAACTTCATTTGCCAGCGTAGCGACAAATAACGTACCATTTTCCATACTTGGGCTGTATACAATAGCACCGCCCAGGTCGGTCTCCCAAATCATTTCACCAGTTTTTAGGTTAAGTGCATATAGAAAATGATCCATGGATGCCAGATAAACGGTTTCGCCATCAACGACCGGAGCGGACCAGAGCGCCTGCTTGGCCTTGAATGTCCAAACCAGATTACCGCTGAAATCAAGGGCATACAGATTGTAATCTGCGTTGGGAGCAAGAATTAGATCTCCTCCAACAGCAGCAGCGCCAATGTATCGATTGGCAGCACCGGTAAATTCCCAGTTCAGAACACCACTGGCTGGGTTTATGCTATAAAAAGTGTTCACATAATCACCGACCAATATCTGATTATCGGTTACCAGCGGCCGGGCAAAAAATGTTTTGGCACCTTCGGCTTTGCTTGGGAATCGCCAATTCTCCGTACCATCTTTTACGCGCAATGAATATACATAACTGGCATGGGAGACATAGGAGTTTTCTCCATCTCCGTTGATACCAGGCCAACTACTGGCCTGCAAAGCTCCTCCCGTACAGGAAGAGAGTACAAACGCCAGCATCAGGAATAGTGAAATTACTAAAATTCTTTTCGTCTTCATTGATCCCGTCTTAGTTTATTAAATACAAAAAGGGAACCTGTTTTTTAAGGGACAGGATCGTATCCACCAGGGTTAAAAGGGTTACAACGCAATACCCGCCAAACCGCCATAAAAAAACCCTTAAAGGCACCATGCCTGTAGATTGCCTGGTAACCATAATGCGAACAACTCGGGTAAAAACGGCATGTATTGGGCGGTAAAGTAGGCGAAATGATCTTTTGGTACATTCGAATGAACAGCAACAAAATCCAACGCGGTATATTACCCAGTGTTAAGGGTAATGTTTTCAGTGAGGGCTCATTGGGATACTCGTGCAGATGGTCCATCTTGCAGTACACTTTCTTCCCGATATAATCCCGCGCGTTTCAGCATTTGGATTTCGGTCTTAATCAATTCTTCGTAACTTGCTGTGACAATTGACTTTCTAGCCAGAAACACCAAATCCCAACCAGGTTGAATATGATTAATCATAGCGCTCAAACTGGCTCGCATCCGGCGTTTCACACGATTTCGTGTTACAGCATTTCCTACTACCTTACCCACAGAAATCCCGATCCGAATTGTATTTTCAGGGTTCTGGTCAACGATTAAGATTAAAAGCGGGTGTGCAAAGGATTTTCCTTGCTGCCGCACCCGCTGAAAATCAATCGTTCGGGTTAAACGAAACTTGCGTTTCACTCATTAACCTGTCCGCAGATACGTTCCATGACAGGTTCCCAACAAACCAAGAAACTGCCGGTGTTACCAGCTGATTTTCTTGACATGTGGGTGCTTCACGGCTAAAGATAATCGTCCGCGAAGACGGCGGCGTTTGAGAACACTCAGACCACCTTTGGTAGCCAGGCGTGCCCGAAAGCCATGCACACGAATGCGATGTTTTTTCTTCGGTTGGTATGTCCTCTTGGGCATAACAGTTTCCTTTCAAATAAAATTTTCTTGTTTCCGGATAAACCGACAAGCGGTTATTATAACGCAACGAAGCATTGTGGTCAAACCCGGTTTTCTTAGATCCTGGTCCTATACAGCGGTATCGTTGAGAGAATACTCTACGTTATAATCCAATCAGATACCTGAATTGTACCAGACCTTTTTCATCGAACTGGTATCGCATTTCGAAATTTGGAGGTTAGCATGACACTCACTCCCCATATTCACACCAAAGTTGCCATAGTTGGTATTGGAAATGTCGGTGCCACCTTGGCATACGGATTAATGCTTTCGGGTCTCTCTACCGAGATTGTTTTAATTGACAACAATTACAAAAAAGCCGAAGGTGAAGCGATGGATCTGACACATGCCGTGCCTTTAGCTACATCTACTTCCACGCGAATCTGGGCCGGCACCTATGAAGACACCAAAGATGCAGCCATTACGGTGGTTACAGCCGGGGCTGCTCAGAGACCGGGTGAAACCCGGTTGGACCTGGCGCAACGCAATGCCGATATTTTTAAATCTATCATCCCTGAAATTGTCAAATACAATCCGAATGGATTAATCCTGATTGCCACCAATCCGGTGGATGTGCTTACCTATGCTGCTATTAAGATCTCTGGCTTTCCGGCAAACCGGGTTTTTGGATCCGGTACCATCCTGGACACAGCCCGTTTCCGCTACCTGCTCAGCAAACGCTTCGATGTGGACCCGCGCAGCGTGCATGCTTACATTATTGGCGAACACGGCGACAGCGAAGTGCCTGTCTGGTCTCTGGCCAATATTGCCGGAATGCACTTGAATGATTATTGTGAAGTCAATCAAATGGGTTGTACCCCGGATGACCTGGATGATATTTTCCAGCAAACCCGTGATGCCGCATATCATATCATTGAACGCAAAGGGGCCACTTATTACGCTATCGGTGTGGGATTAGTGCGCATTCTGGAAGCTATTTTGCGCGATCAAAGTACGGTTCTATCGATCTCAAGCCTGATGAATAATTACTACGGTTTGAATGATGTCTGTTTTTCCTTACCCACCGTAATCGATCGCGGAGGTGTGGAACGGGTAGTCCACTTGAAACTTGATCAGGATGAACAAACAGGTTTAATCAATTCGGCTAATGTATTACAGGACACCATCCGGAAGTTAAAACTCTAACTGCCACGCAGCAGAACCATCCATGCAGAAAAATTAGTTTTTCTCTTCCACAATCAATACTTCAAACGGCAGTAATCGCATCCTTCGGGTGAAAATTATGCCTGAGGTGCGATGATGGTTTGAGTACACTATTTTTCTTTCAGATAGATTTGGCGGAAGCATAAATCCTTGAGTCGTAGATCCAAAATGGAGAATGACCAATAAAGTTTGTTGATCGGTAAAACGTCGGAAGGCCAGAATATTCCCACGGACAGCCACCAGATTGTATTCACCACTATGCAGTGCAGGTAAAGAACGCCGCAAAACAAGAAATTCACGATAAAAATTCAACAGAGAAGCCGGATCAGCCATCTGTTCGGCTACATTGACTTCGCGTTCATAACTCGGATTTACCGGGAGCCAGGTTTGTACTTCGGCCGGTGAAAAACCTCCATTGGGTTCATTTGACCATTGCAGCGGGGTTCTATTCTTGTCTCGCCCTTCTTTAATCGCAATTTTTAATGCATCTGTTTGGCTGATACCCGGAAAACGACTGGCCAAACCATAAACAAAAAGTGAAAATGAATCGCGAAGCTGCTCTTTTGTAAAGTCTGAAAAATCGGTCATACCGATTTCTTCGCCATTGTACAACACCGGAGTGCCTCTCAATGTCAACATTAATGCCAGGTTTAGCTTATTGATTTCAACATCGTGCTGACCATCGCCATAACGGGTTCGAATACGTGGACTATCATGATTTCCCAGGGTATTACAAGGCCATGCACCTTCCGGCAAAATGGTTAGACGTTTTTTCTGGTTGCGGGCTACCCAAGACGGTGTGAGACGTGTAGCGCGCATCAGCGGAAAATTGAAAACAGTATGCAATTCATCCTGTCGGTTACCATAAAAGCGTATATCGTCTGTTTCGCCGATTAATACGGTGTGCTGATAAGTATCAACCAATCTGCGCAGTTCTTTCATCAGATCGTGTACTTCGGGCAAATCAACCTGGTGACGGAACATGGATTGCCAGGCATGCACAACTTTTCGCTGTTCAATGGGAGTTTGTGCAAGATGTTGTAAGCGAAATAGGCTATCCTGCGTTTCACGTGAACGCTGATTGGGTAATCCAGGCGTTTCAAAAATAGTCCCAACCGCATCCAGTCGGAAACCATCAACACCTTTATCCAGCCAGAAACGTACTGCTCCAAACATAGCTGCTTTGACCTCAGGATTGCGCCAGTTCAAATCAGGCTGCTCTTTAAAGAAGAAGTGGTAATAATACTGGTTGGTCAGCGGGTCCAATTCCCAGGCTGGCCCGCCAAATGTCGAATACCAGTTGTTGGGTGGGTTACCCTTGCCATCTCCCGGATGCCAGATGTACCAATCTCTTTTTGGATTTTCCAAATTGCTGCGGGATTCATGAAACCAATTGTGCTCATTTGACGTATGGTTAAGTACCATATCCAAAACTACTTTTATTCCACGGAGATGTGCAGCATGCAAGAAACGATCAAACAATTCAAGGCTGCCATATTCAGGCGCAACAGCACAATAATCAGAAACATCGTAACCGCAATCAACATTCGGTGATGGGTAATGCGGTGAGAGCCACAAGGCATCTACCCCCAGCCATTTCAGGTAATCCAGCTTTGCCAGCATACCTTCAAAATCACCGATTCCATCACCATTACCATCGGCAAAACTACGTGGATAAATCTGATAAAAAACGGCCTTCTGCCACCACAAAGATTGTTGCATGGTTATACCTCGTATCATAAAGTTAAGGAATATTAACACAAATAAGTGGAGAAGCTGATAGATTTAGTATTCAAATCCGGTAAAAACAAGTATCCTGATTACGTATTTTCCTGATATCAAATTTCTTATTATTATCTCCACTCCCCACCCATTATTAAATTAGGAGTCCAAATGAGCATTCTGAAAACAGAAAACCTGGCAAAAAAATTCGGTGAACTCATCGCCGTCAAAGGTGTCAGTTTTGAAATCAATGAAGGTGAGATATTCAGCCTTTTAGGGCCTAACGGCGCCGGCAAAACCACGACCATCTCGATGCTTTCCACACTGATCAGACCCTCAGCCGGAAATGCCTGGATCGGTGGCTATTCTGTTATCGAAGCGGCTTTAGCTGTACGCAAAATTATTGGCGTTGTACCACAGGAAATTGCGCTCTACGACACCCTGTCTGCCCGAGAAAACCTACTATTCTGGGGACGTATGTACGGGCTGAGTGGCAAAAACCTGCGTTCCCGCTGCGACCAGGTGCTGGAACAGGTCACCCTGACCGATCGGGCGAAAGACCGTGTTGAAACTTTTTCTGGCGGCATGAAACGGCGTATCAATATAGCTGTAGGCCTCTTACACAAACCCCGGATCATCTTTATGGATGAACCTACAGTTGGCATTGATCCCCAATCACGGCGTAATATTCTGGAAGCAGTCAAGGAACTCAACCAACAGGGTCTGACGGTGCTCTACACGACTCACTATATGGAAGAAGCCCAGGAGCTCTCCAACCGCGTCGGAATTATCGACCATGGTGAAATGATTGCTGCCGGTACTCAGAAGGAACTGACTCAAATGGTCGGTGAAAACGATACGCTTATCTTGAAATTAGGCGAAGAGGAAGAAAAGCAAGAAATTTTTGTTAATTGCCTTAAACAGATCGATGGCGTTTTACAGGCTTCATCCACCGATCACCAGGTGGTGGTAATGGCTCGTGAGGCAGAAGAAGTACTCGCGCCCGTGGTCAGCGCCGCTAACGAATTGGGCATCCGTATTCGTTCAGTGGATATTCGCGAGCCCAACCTGGAAGCTGTCTTTCTCCATCTAACCGGCCGCGCATTGCGCGATTAAGAGCAGTTGAATATGAAACGATTATTTGTTATTGCTTTGAAAGATTTACAAATAAATTTCCGGGATGTCAGTGGGTTAATCATTATGCTGGTGGCGCCCTTTGCTCTGATCCTGGTGATCGGAGCCGCTTTTGGTGGATTCAGCGGTGATGACGGCAGTAGCCCTATCGCAGAGATACCGGTGATCATTGTTAACCTGGATGAAGGCCAATACAGCGCTTACCTGGTAGAAGCCTTCCAATCTGCGGAATTGGCCGACCTGTTGGAACCGCAAATCCTCGATTCTGTGGAAGCAGCTCGCATCCTGGTGGATAATGATAAAGCTGCGGCAGTGGTGGTGGTTCCGGCTAATTTCTCTGAAGCAATTGTCCCCAGCAGCATACTGGAAGGAAATTTCAATAGCCCTGTGAGCGGAGAAAGAGCCGTCGTTGAGGTCTACCAGAATCCCAGCAGACCTGTCTCCAGTTCCATCATTCGCAGTATCGTTGATATTATTCTGGCGAATTTCTCTTCTGCGCGCATCTCGGCTCAGCTCTCCCTCGAAGCCCTGGTGCGCAGCGGGCGTGTTACTCCCGAACAATTAAATGCCCTGGCGCCCGAATTAGGCCAAAAGGCCGCTCAAAATGTTGTGGACTCGGAAATTGTCCAACTCCAAACGCAGACCATAACCCCCACCGGAGAGAGTGAGGGGTTCGACTGGCTGGTCTACTCAGTACCCAGTATGGCGATTTTGTATTTGATGTTTACGATGACCTCCGCCGGACGTTCCATTCTTTCTGAACGTGACCGAGGCACCCTGCCACGAATGTTGGTCATGCCTGCTTCAGCTTCTGTCATACTGGGCGGTAAGATGTTGGGGGCTTTTATCACCGGTATTCTGCAAATGACCATCCTACTAACCGCTGGTACACTACTCTATCAGATTTCATGGGGAAGTCTGTGGGGACTTATTTTATTAACAATAGCCGTTGTTGCCGCTGCTACAGGGTGGGCTATGCTGATTGCCTCTTTCTCGAAAACTCCCGGGCAGGCTTCGGCGGTTGGAACGGCGATTACTCTAATCTTTGCAGCATCGGCAGGCAATTTTCTACCACGCGGTGCCCTGCCGCAGTGGTTGCAAACCGCCAGCCTCATCTCTCCCAATGGTTGGGGACTGGATGGATACACCAACCTGGCTGCCGGCAGCTCAATTACCGTCATATTACCTGCTGTTGGTGCCCTCTTCATGATGGCCGCTATCTTATTCTTCATCGCCAGCCGGCTGTTTCGCCGCCAATATAATTAGGAGAGCCACATGAAACGCATCTTCAATATTGCCTGGACCGATATCAAAATAGAATTTTCTGAAAAATCAACCCTGGTGTTTTTCTTAATTCTCCCTTTGATATTCACAACCATCATTGGAATTGGACTGAAAAACACTTTCAGTGATGACGCGGACGCAGACCCACGACTGGCTTTACCTGTGGTTAACCTGGATGGCGGCACTTATGCAAATGAACTATTGGCTTTTATGCAAAGTTCCGATAATACACGCCCGGTCGAATTCGACCTGGCTAGCGCTGAAAACCAATTCGCTGGGGGGGACATTTCTGCCTACCTGGTGATCCCCTCAGGGTTCTCTGAACAAGCCCAAAATACGCAAGGCGCCACACTGGTTTTTTTTCAGGCACCCGGCAGCACCAACGCCATCGGCTTACAACAGGACATTCTGGCTTCAACACGCAAACTGAATGCACTGATCAGCATCACCAGTCAAAGTATCGCATCAGCAGAAGAGATTCAGCCCTTCAACTCAGACGCTGATCGTACATCCTATCAAACCATCGTGCTGGAAAACGCCCGAGAAGCGCTCAACAACCCGCAGATATACGCCAAAAGTACCAGCGCTGCCACAGCGCAGACCAAAATTCCTAACGGTTTTGAGCAGTCTTCACCCGGACAGTTGGTCACCTGGGTTTTAACCACGCTGCTGGGTGGTGCTGAAGTTTTCGTCAATGAACGTCTGGGCGGCACCTTACGCAGGTTGGTTATCACGCCAACGCGCAAAGCCGTTATTCTGGCCGGAAAATGCCTGGGTAGGCTTACGCTCGGATTGGTGCAGATGACTCTGTTAGTTGGTTTTGGAGCACTGGTATTGGGTGTGAACTGGGGTCAGGACCCCTGGGCTTTGCTGATCATGCTGGTTGCGTTCGGGTTAGCCGGCACTGCATTAGGCGTAATGTTAGGCGCATTCGCCCGAACTCGTTCACAGGCTTCCGGATTGTCTATCCTCTTTTCTATGCTGCTAGCGGCTCTGGGTGGCGCCTGGTGGCCACTGGAAATCACTCCACAGGGTTACCAGACTGCAGTAAGTCTCTTACCCTCCACCTGGGCTATGCGTGGTTTTAATGATGTGATTGTCCGTGGTCAGAACGTTAGCGCTATATTGCCGGAAGCTGGTATTCTTTTGGGATTTGCAGTGATTTTTTTCGTTGTGGGTATCTGGAAATTGAAATTCGAATAAGATATACCGGATTCACACTTATCCAAATACCCATCCTGTAAAAAACGGTCTGAGATGCTCCCCTTCACAGAAAAGTTTTTGCTATATAAGAACTTTCCAGTATACCTTCATTAGATTACTGCAACACCATTCCGGTCAAACCGTCTTCACTGAAACCGGTCAATCGGATTGTTTGAATTTCGTTCCAGGCATTGCGAACCGTATTAGCCGTCACTTTAAGATAATTACCGGTCAGACCTTTCATTTGCCAGGTCCCGTCTGCGTTCTTTTGAGCGCCTTCCCACAAAACATCCACATGCTCCCCCAATAAAGGCTTTTGATATGTATAGGCTGCTTCAGCAAACAAAGCCCGTAACACCGCAGAACGACGCTTCTTGATCGGTCCTGGTACCTGTTCACTATATTTCGCTGCCGGTGTTCCCGGGCGCGGAGAAAAAGAAAAAACATGCCCTCCGGCAAAGCCAAGTGATCGCGCGTATTCCAGGCTTTCCTCAAATTCGGTGTCACTTTCGCCGGGAAAACCAACAATCATATCGGTGGTGATCGCAATCTGCGGAACAACCGCCCGTGCTTCTTCAACAATCAGTCGATATGCCTGAGGAGTGGTTTTTCTGGCCATGCGTTTGAGAATATCTGCCGAACCGGATTGCAGCGGTAGGTGCAAGTGGCCACACAAACGCGGATCCTGCCATAGGTTAAAAAAGTTATCATCCAAATCCCAAGGTTCTAAGGAAGAAAGCCGTAATCGTGACACGGGTGTATTTTCCAAAATGGCCCGAATCAGGTCGCTTAACCGCAATGAAGCCGATAAATCCCGTCCCCAGGAACCCAAATGTACCCCGGAAAGGACGACTTCTTGAACACCACCGGCCAGAGCGCCGCGCACATCCTGCAAAACAGCATCCAATGCTCGGCTGACACCTTTACCACGTGCCACTTTGGTGACACAAAAGGTACAGAAATTATCACATCCATCCTGAACTTTGAGGAAGGCCCGTGTACGGTAATGTTCGCCCGGCAATACTTCGCGGGCCAGAGGTTCTACATCAAAAACTTCAGGTTTTATCTGCAGAGTATCCGCAACCAGGGAGTCTTTATGATCGTTCATAACCACACTCTCCACGCCTGGAAGTTGGAGAGCTGCTTGTGGTTCAAGGGTAGCCCAACAGCCGGTAACCACAATTTTTGCCTGTTGGTTGCGTGCCGCCTGGCGAACTTTCTGACGTGAGTCAGAAGCGGCAGCACTGGTCACCGCACAAGTATTGACCACAACAAGATCGGCCTGAGCGGATTCTGGGACAATTACATGCCCGGCCCGACGAAATTGGGCAGCCATGATTTCTATTTCGCTTTGGTTCAAGCGGCATCCAATTGTATCAAGATATATTTTCATCTCACCAATAAAAGAAACCTTAAGGCTGGCTCACCAGCAAATTATCAAACATTACATCCACGTCAGCTTCATCATACGCCCCGGCCATCAAACCAACGTCACCTGTGGCAAAACTGTCATCCACCACCGAGAGGAGAGAGCTACCATTTACCATCAAGCTGAGCTGGTTTCCTTGGCACAATGCACTCATTTTATTTAGCGCTTCACCCTGGTAGATAGCTTCGGCATATTCCATGCTGTCATTATTTAAAAGGGTGTACCTGCCATCCAACACCCGTAGAATACCTGCATAACCATCGCTACTGATCAAAAAAGCATAGAAATTTTCCTCATCCACCATCCGGCAAATGACTCCAAAGGCATTATTGTTCGGACCACTGATCTTGATTGCATCTACATCCACGCGTACATCACCAAAATTGTAACCCGGATGGGAAAGGAAATCAAAATTCGCCTCGCCTACAAAAAAGCGAAAACCCTCTATCTGATAACCAGCCATTGAGCCATTCTGGTTCCAGGTTGTCCAGCCATTCTCATCGCTTGAAAAATCTTCGCTGAATAGAATCGCGCCGCTATTGGCACTGATTGGTGGTTGAGTGCCAAACTTAGCAATTGCCGAACATCCACTGATCCACACAGCGAAAAGCAGGATTATCAGAGTAAGCCGAATTTTTTGCATACTACCTTTTCCTTTTTTCTCTATACCGTAAGATTTTAGCATAATCCACAAAAAATCAGACAGAATTCAGAAGAATTGATTCCGCCTGATGGTTTATTGGAATCCTGCGATAAGTTTTTGCGCAAAGACTCGAATTTCCTCATTTTGTGCAAGGTCAATGCACTTATGCAGATAGGCATTTGCTTCCTTGAATTGATTATTTTGCAGGTACATCTGCCCCAGATGCAAATGTACCAATGCAGAGTATGGTTGTTTTTCCAATGATTGCAGAAGAAAGCGTTCGGCGCTGGTAAAATCTTCTAACGCCAATAAGACTACCCCCATTACATCCAATGCTTCACCACTGGAATCGGACAGCAAAATCGCTCTCCGCGCCGCTCCCAGCCCGATGTCTTCTAGACCCACCTTATATTCAGCACTGAAAAGTGCCAGGTTCATCCAATATAGGGCGTCATCCGGTGCTAAAGTGGTAGCTGATTGAAAAGCCTCAAACGCCGCATTTATCTCACCCATTTGCACATAGGTTTCAGCCATCTCTTGCTGCCAGAATGGCTCATACGGATCTTCTTCAGCCAGGCCTTGCCAAATTTTCAAACTTTGCAGTGGGTCACGCTGATTACGCCAATAGGTTGCCAGCATTGCGCGGGAGACTTTTGAATCTGGATCCAATTGATATGCTTTTTCTAAAGCCGCATATCCATCATTACCAACAAATCCCTGCGCATTCCCCAGAAAGGCCCACCCTTCAGCATATTCGGGATCAATTCGCGTGGCCATCGTAAACGCAATTAACGCATATTCCCATTCTCCCTGTTGAGCCAATGCCTGCCCGGTCAAAACCAGGCGGTATGTTACATTTGTCTCAGAACCGATAACCGGTAGTATTTCATTGAACGCACGGATGGCGGTTACCCGACGTGGTTCTTTTTTTAAGGCACTCAAGAGTGTTTCGCCGGCATTTTTCGGATCAAAAATCAATTCATATAATCCCAATTGGTATAAAATGTCACCATCTTCACCATGCAGAGCCTGCCAGGCCAGTAAAGTCTGATAAGTGCCATTCCAATCTTCACGTATATGTAGTTGGGCAGCCGTTTCCGCCAACAATTGCACGGAGGCTTCAGGTTCATTGCGTATCTCATTCCATATTGCCAAAGCTGGTTCGGCTTTTCCATTTTCCCATAAAGCCTGGGCATACAGCAGCCTGTCTTCCAATGATAATTCTGAATTTTCCGCCAGATCATCGAAAGTTTCCAGTGCTGCCAGGGTCTGCCCACTTTCCAGCAGCGAATATGCCAGGCTGCGACGTAAATCCACTCGCCACGGCTGGTAACTCAATAATTCTATGTGAGTTTCCACTCGGGTAATCTGATCTACTTCAACGTTCGAAGGTTGAATCTTTTGCCATAACTGTATGACGGACAATGGTTGAGGGCTGATCGATAATGCCATCGATAAAAAGATGGGAAACATGACCAGACCGGGAACCAAAATTTCAGATTTTATCTTCATGTAGTATCGGTTTTTTGGCAACAAATAAACCACTATGTTTTTGGATAAAGAAGTTACCATCCCGTTCAATGTGCTCGTGGATCTTCTGATGCAGTGCAGTAATCTGTACTTCTTGAAGATACATTCCATTCATTGAACAAATATAATCCATCACCGGTTCTGCTTCCGTTACCCTCAGTGAATCTTCATAGATTATGGTAGAAACCTGATCAAAGCTGTCATTTAAATAAGATGGTCCATTTTCAAGGCTGAAAATAGAGGATAACTTGTTAAATCTAGGCAGTTCAGGCCCTACCGGGAAAATCAATTCATCCAATTCATGCATGTGCATTTCGCCATTGGTTGCAGCAAATAATGTCCCATCATGTTTCAGTATCCGCGCCATTTCAGCCAGCGCCATTGGGATATTCGGTATATGATAAATCATGTGATTGGCAATTACCATATCAAAGCTCTGGCTTGGAAAAGGTAAAATCTGAGCATTTCCATTATAGAAGGTAAAGCGTTCATCTATGTTTTGCCGTGCTGTTCTTAACATGCCAAAGGAATAATCAGAGAGATGGATGCATATATTCTTTGGAACATATTCCAGGTTGGTTTTCCACAAACTGGCTGGTCCGCACCCCAATTCAAGCACTCGCATTCCCGATTCCAGACCTAATTTTTGAAATACCCAAAACTGCCAGTCGATTGGATTGGTACTGAATCGCTGATGAAGTTGTATACGCGCATTCAGGTTGTTGGGTGTTTTGTATTGTATATCTCGGAGATATTTTGGATCATTTCGATAATACTTCAATTGTCTGCCTCCATTAGTTCCGGTTTAGATAATAATAGACCAAACCACCATACTCTGCTATTGTCGTTTGCCGTCCCTCATCCGAAAGAAACCAGTTCCAGGGCTGGTACCAACCATCCTCTACAGCAAGAACCCGCACAGAAACCTCGCTATCTTTGAATATGTCTTCAAAAATCACTTTAGTGCGGCGGGTATGATATGAACTTGTAATCACCATAATCGATTTTATATCACGTTTTTTACACAAAAGCAGTACTGCATTTGCCTCGTCCACCGTAGAAGCGGCTTCACCATCTGTTAAAAGCATGGCATCTTGCGGTACTCCCTCGTCAATGGCTATGCGCATCAATTTTTGGCTATACGTTTTGTTCTCACCAATTTCTTCCGAATCTGTTACCGTGAACACCATATAACGCCCATAATTTTGTTTATACCAAGACACGGCTTCTAACACGCGCTCGCCTTCTTCGCCGCTCAAAATAACCAGCGCATCTGTCGGAATGGCGTTATCACCCTGAATCAGAAATCCACCAATCAAGGGTAGGCTGAGCACCGCACACAGCCCTATAATTATCAATAGAATCGGCAGCCAACAACACCCGGATCGTTTTGACCTGGGCCTGCTAGAAATTTCTTCAATTTCAGAGTTCATAATCTCACCTTTGTTTGAGCGCTGAAGCCATGCGTTCCAGCGCTTCCTTTAATAAAACACGGGAGCAGCCTATATTCATGCGAACAAAACCCTCTCCTCCACTGCCGAATACCTTACCATCATTTAAGGCAACCCGCGCTTCTTTGAGGAAAAACTTATATGGATCTTTATCCAGGGAGCGGCAATCCAGCCAGGCCAGATATGTGCCCTCCATACGGGTCATTCGAATCCCAGGTAAATTTTGGTTAACAAACTCCTGTAAAAAGTCGCGATTATCCTTTAAATAAACCAGCACCTGATCCAGCCATTCCTGTCCATCCCTATAAGCAGCCAGGGCTGCCGTATAACCAAGAATATTGACATGACCAACCAGGCCGAGGTGCGCTGCTTCCAGTTTTTTACGTAATTCAGGGTTCTGCACTACGGCAAAAGAACAACCTAAACCGGCAATATTGTATGTTTTACTGGGTGCCATCAGGGTAATTGTATTTTGAGCAATTTCATCATTCAGACTGGCTAATGGAATATGCTGATAACCAGGATAAATCAGGTCACAATGGATCTCATCTGAACAGACTGGAATTCCTTTATACAGGCATATTTGAGCTAACCCAATTAATTCCTTACGGGTAAAGACCCGGCCCACCGGGTTGTGCGGATTGCAAAACAGAAACATGGCCGTATCCGGTTGAATGGCATCCTCAAATGCCTGCAAGTCAATGCCATATTCCAGAGTTCCATTCACCGCCAAAGGAGCTTCCTGGCGAACGGCTCCGGCATTTTGTGGTGCAGTTAAAAAAGGCGGGTATACCGGGGTTTGCATTAACACACCTGACCCAGGTTGGGTTAATGCATGCACAACCGTATTAAACGCCGTCACAACCCCCGGTAGAAAGACAATATCGTCTTCAAGCACTTTCCAGTTATACAGACGCAGCAAACGTTCATGGACCACTCGTTTCAATTCCGGATCCGTTTCAGGGTAACCAAAGATGCCGTGATTAATACGTGCATTTAAACTATCCAGAACAGGTTGTGGTGAACGAAAATCCATATCCGCTACCCACATAGGCAGCACATCTGCATCATAAGCCCGCCATTTAACACTATCGGTCTCGCGGCGGGGAATTACTTCGTCAAAATCATAGATCATCGTTTACCTCATTGTTTTCGTGATAAAAAGTTCAGGTTAATGGATGGCCTCCCGTGTATGCACTCGAAAATAGAAACCATCATTCAGTACAATAATTACAAGACTTCTACCCAAAGGATTATACTTTCGGAAAGTTTTCTTGTCGAACTGCCAATGTTCGTGTTTTTTTACATTCCCCGGTACAATACAAAAGAGAAACTGCGGAGAAGAACGAAAACAACCCCTGTAAACGATTTTTTCATTCTCTTTCATGTTTTTCCTTAAAACATGGTTAAATTGATAATAAATATTAAAAGGCAATTCAGCAGACATTTGACCCGCTAGATGAATAATGAATTCATGAATATTTACCATAAACTGACAAAAAAGGCAGATAAATGAAATTACCTCAAATTGAATTAATTACCTCTCCTAATTGGAAAGAATACGAATTATTGGACAGCGGCAACGGGCGCAAATTGGAACGCTACGGTATATACCAGTTAATCCGCCCCGAACCGGAAGCAATCTGGACCCAATCCCTTCCAAATACCGTGTGGGAACAGGCTCATTGTGAATTTATATCAACAGCAGAAAAAAACGGCGGGCATTGGGAAACCCGAAAAGAAATGAACGAGCGGTGGCAAATGCAATATAAGGGGTTACGTTTCTGGGTGCAAAATACAGCTTCGCGGCATCTCGGTCTTTTTCCGGAACAGGCCGCCCAATGGGATTGGATTCAAAACCAGGTAAAAGCCTCTAAGAGTAAGATAAATGTGTTAAATCTCTTCGGTTACACCGGAATTGCCAGCCTGGCAGCGGCCAAAGCCGGCGCTCAGGTAACCCATGTGGATGCCGCCCATAAAGTCAACCTGTGGGGCCAGGAAAACCAGGCGCTATCTGGTATTTCAAATCAGTCAATCCGCTGGCTGGTGGACGACGCTTTCAAATTCGTCAAACGCGAAATTCGCCGTGGATCAAAATATGAAGGAATCATTCTGGATCCACCTAAATTCGGTCGGGGACCCAAGGGGGAAGTATGGGAATTTTATAAGATTTTACCTGATCTACTGGAAGGTTGCCGCCAGATTTTAGCGCCGCAGCCTCAATTTGTTTTACTGACCGCCTATGCTATCAAAGCTTCGGCTCTCACACTTTATTATGGTGTGGAAGAGTTGATGCATAAACAAAAAGGCGAAACAACGGTGGGAGAAGTCTTACTGCCTGAAAAATCAGGCAAACACGCCATCTCCATGGCCATCTTTGCCCGTTGGTCCAGCAGCCTGACAACAAATAAATAGACATTGGAGGAACAATGAATAGCAATACACGTTTCGCGGTTATTGGCGCCGGGGCAATGGGCGAAGCCATCATTGCTGGCCTCATTCGGCAAAATCTAACTACGCCAGAACATATCTCTGCGTCCGAACCACGGGAAGATCGTGGAAAACTACTCAGAGAAAAATATGGCATCAACATTACCAGCAGTAATCTGATTGCCATCACAGAAGCTGACGTGGTAGTGCTGGCGGTGAAACCCCAAATACTCCAAAAAGTGCTGTTGGAATTAAATGGCAAAATTCCGCCGGAAGCTGTGGTGATTTCAATCATCGCTGGGGCGACTGTGGATAATATTGCTACCGGATTGAGGCACACCGCAATTATCCGCACTATGCCCAATACACCCGGCCAAATTGGCGAAGGTATCACCGTATGGTACGCTGCTAAAAGCGTTAATCCAACTCAAATGGAAAATGGAACTTTAATGCTGAAGGCCCTTGGGGCGAATGTCCAGGTGGAAGAAGAATATTACCTGGATATGGCTACCGCTGTTTCAGGCACTGGGCCAATGTATGTCTTTCTCTTCATGGAAGCCATGATGGATGCTGCAGTCCACCTCGGGTTTTCACGACACATCGCCGAGCAGTTGGTAATTCAGACTATTCGTGGTTCGGTGGATTATTACGAGACCCAAAACGTCCATGTTGCCGACCTGCGCAATAAAGTTACCTCCCCAGGCGGCACATCAGCTGCTGCATTGTATTATCTGGAAAAGGCCGGATTCCGAACGGCCATCTCTCGTGCAGTCTGGGCAGCCTACGAACGATCCCAACAGCTTGGTAAAGGCAAACTTGAGCAGCATCCGGAAAAAAACGGTGACTGATTCTGGAGCAGGATAAGTAATTTACACTCTCCATCCCCCCACACAACTCGATATGATCTGATTGTGATTTGGATTCCAAAACCGTAAAATTTAATTTACTACGTTTAATTCAGACCCAAAGTTCTTTACAACTTTGTGCCTGAAATATTTTGACATAATAAAGGTAAGCGTATGCCAGAAATTTTCGAATGTCCATCTTGTGGTGCGCCGCTTAACCATATCCAAAGCGACCTACTAATAACTGAATGCCCGTATTGCCACGCATCGGTCATCGTACCAGAAAGTTTGCGTCCAAACCAGGCTTTTAGTCAACCCAACTTGCCAGACTTGGGGTTGGGCATTGGCACACTGATCAACCAGGCCGAACAAATCAAGCAAATTGTCTCCATCGCTCAATCAGGCAATAAACTTGAAGCCATTAAACGTTTCCGGGAACTCACTGGTAGTGGTTTAAAAGAAGCCAAAGACGCAGTGGAAGCCCTTATGGAAGGCAAACCGGTGACTCTGACCGGAAGTTCTGCCGCGCAACCATCCTCATATGGGAGTAGTACAAATCAAATCGAAAATATTATCGTCCTGGCACGTTCAGGCAATAAATTAGAAGCCATTAAACGTTACCGCGAATTAACTGGATTGGGATTAAAGGAATCCAAAGATTCCGTGGAAGCCCTTGTGGAAGGTAAACCAGTTAATTTTAACAGTGTCCAGGTTACCCAGACTGAGCCTTTAAATATTAGTATGGAAACTGCAAAAAAAGTCGGAGCTGCCAGTGCTGCAGGCTGCTCATTGGCAGGTATTCTTGGTCTCATTGCTATTCTACTTCTGACAGGGATTCCAATTCTTTTTGCTATGGCAACCCCTGGTGGTCCGCTATTTTCGTTCTGGAGTCGCATCAATCCCACGGCTTTTGCACAATTGGATCTGGAATTTGGCAGCGAAGGCACCGGAAACGGATTGTTGGATGATGCCCGTGTCATTGCTGTTGATCCTTCAGGCAATATATTGGTGGGTGACTATGACGATGGTCGCATGCAACGTTTTGATGAAAATGGAACATTTCAAACACTTTGGACAATCCAGGAGGATGCCTACCTTTCCTCACTGTTCATCGATCAAAACAACATTGCTTATATGGTATATCGTGGTGATCTTTGGCGTTATAACAGTGCAACCGGCGATCTATTGGGCAAAATGGATGATCCGGAGGACGATCCTTATTTCGACTACGCAGCCCAAACACCGGACGGTGATATTATCGCTGCTGCTGGAGAAACATTAATCCGCTATGCACCTGATGGACAAATTACCTGGCAGATTGAAAAAATCATCACAGAAGCCACCGGTGATAGCGATAACATCAATGCGCTGGCTTTGGACGGTTTGGGAAATATCTATACTTTTACTACTTTCGACGAATCCGTTCTAAAATACAGCCCACAAGGAAAATTTATCACGCGTTGGGGTAGCCCGGGAGATGAAGAAGGCCAATTCTCTGCTATGCAGGCCATTGCAATTGACGGCTATGGACGCGTCTACGTCAGTGATTTCCACGGAATTCAGGTGTTTGATAGAGATGGCCGGTATATTGATACAATAACAACACAAGGGATCGCCTTTGGTATGACAATCCATCAGAATAATACTTTGTATATAGTAACCAGCCAAAACAAAATTGGGCGTTACGTGTTACCAGAACCAGATTAGCATCGATCAAAATCAAAGAAACGGAGTCAATAATGATTTATCGCAAATTAGGCAAGAGTGGTGTAAAAGTTTCCGTTGTCGGCCTTGGCACCAATCGTTTAGGTTCCCAAAATACGCCTCAGGCAGAAGTGAATCGAATCATCGATCACGCACAGGAATTGGGCATCAACCATCTGGACTCAGCCAATGCATACCAGGATGGCAACACAGAAATTGTGTTGGGTAATGCGATAAAAGGAAAGCGAGACAAATTTTTCCTGGCTACCAAGTTTTTCTTTCCAGTTGGTGAAGGTCCTAATGACCGTGGCGCTTCGCGCTATCATATTTTTAACGCTGTTGAAGCCAGTCTGACCCGTCTGCAAAGTGATCACATTGACCTCTACTACGTACATCGCTGGGATGTGGATACCCCGATTGAAGAAACTTTGCGTGCCCTGGACGACCTGATCAGAATAGGTAAAGTGCGCTATATTGGTGCCTCCGATTTCGCTGCCTGGCAATTAGCCAAAGCTAACCTGTTAGCAGAATTCAAAGGCTGGTCCGCTTTCACTGCAATCCAATCTCATTATCATATACTAGAACGTACGGTGGAACGTGAAGTGCTGCCTTACTGTCGTTCAGAAAACATGGCGTTTATTCCGTATTTTCCTTTGGCAGGCGGTTTTCTCACCGGAAAATATAAAGCCGGCCAACCAGCCCCAGCCGGCTCTCGTGGAGAATCGAGTGAATATGTTCAACAATACATGACCCCTGAGAATTTCAATCTGGTGGAAAAATTAACCGCCTGGGCAAATGCGCAAGGTCATGAAATGAATGAATTTGCCATTGCCTGGCTGTTAGCACAACCACAGGTCGCTTCCGTTATTTCCGGCGCAACCCGCATGGAACAGGTTCTATTGAATGCTCGTGCGGCAGACTGGGAATTATCAGCGGATGAAATCAAGGAAGTAAGTGCAATTCTTGGGTAGATGCTAATCAACATTAAGGTTCTGAAAAAACCAAGAATTTCTATACCGAAATGAATTGACAATCTTTCCGCCCTCCTCTACACTTTAATCCATGCTTGCCAGAGTATTCTCCTGCGGGGTTATTGGATTGGACGGTGTGGTCATCGAGGTCGAAGTCGATACCGGCAGCGGCCAGCCTAAAGTATTAATTGTTGGTTTGCCGGATGCCGCCGTGCAGGAAAGCCGTGAGCGGGTCCAATCCGCGGTGAAAAACAGCGGATATTTTTTCCCGCGCAAACGGGTCACTGTCAACCTTGCTCCTGCTGATGTGCGCAAGGAAGGCCCGGCTTATGACTTACCTATCGCTGTAGGAGTTCTTGCTGCCAGTGGACAAATAAATCCGGCCAAACTGGAAAAAAGTCTGGTGGTAGGGGAACTCTCTCTGGATGGCTCTTTACGGCATGTCCGTGGCGTTTTACCCATGGCAGCCCTCGCACGTCAATCCGGATTTGAACGCTTGATTGTCCCCAGCATAGACGCCGGTGAAGCCGCGTTGATTCCGGGTATTGAAGTCATTCCCGTAAGTTCACTTGCTCAACTGTGTGATTGGTTGTCCAGTTCCATTAGTATCGCCTACCAACCTCAAATCGAAGATAGTATCTCACCTGTCCAGAAATATATGACTGATTTTCAGGAAATAAAAGGACAGGAACATGTAAAACGAGCTTTGGAAGTGGCTGCCGCCGGTGGCCATAATGTACTCATGGTTGGTCCGCCTGGCTCCGGAAAAACATTAATGGCGCGTGCTTTACCTTCCATCCTGCCCACCATGACGATTGATGAATCACTGGATGTTACTCGAATTTATTCCGTTGCCGATCAACTCCCGCCGGATACACCATTGATGCGCAACCGGCCATTCCGCTCCCCACACCACACCATCAGTCATGCCGGGTTAGTCGGTGGAGGCAATTGGCCGCATCCCGGTGAAATTTCTCTTGCACACCGTGGTGTTCTGTTTCTGGATGAATTACCCGAGTTTGGTTCACGCGTTCTCGAAGTGATGCGGCAACCCATGGAGGACAAGGTGGTCACCATCAGCCGCGCCTCGGGTTCGCTCACCTTTCCGGCCAATTTTCAACTGATCGCGGCCATGAATCCCTGTCCTTGCGGGTATTTTGGCGATCCTATCAAACCCTGTACCTGTGCGTTAGGTATGGTAAGTAAGTATCAGAAACGCATATCCGGACCCTTATTGGACCGGTTCGATATCCATATCGAGGTACCACGGGTAGATTATGATAAACTTACCCAGTCGCGGTTGGGCGAATCATCCGGTCAGATTCGTGAACGAGTAGAAAACTCCCGCCACAACCAGATACAGCGCTTTGTTCAGGAACAAATCGACCCCGATCAACCAGTAAAAATCCGCACCTGCAATGCTGACATGGGACCTGCTGAAATTCGCAAATATTGCCAGGTAGACGCGTCAGGCGAACAGATCATGAAAGCTGCCATGCGTCAGCTGCAGCTTTCAGCACGGGCCTATCACCGTATCCTCAAACTGGCGCGCACCATTGCAGACCTGGCCGACAGCAAACTAATTGCACCCAATCACCTCGCCGAAGCGCTGCAATACCGGCCAAAGTTGATGGCGGAATAGGAAATGAAATGAATAACCCCCAACCCAAGAACCCTTTACACGGTATTACTTTGGAAAAGATTGTAACCCGGCTGGTTGAACATTACGGCTGGGAAAAATTAGGACAGTTAATTGATATCAAATGTTTCCAGATTGATCCCAGCGTAAAATCCAGTCTTATATTCTTACGAAAAACAGAATGGGCTCGCAAAAAGGTGGAAGATCTGTATTTGCATACCTTTAATTAACCTTACTGCTGATCAGGCGTCCAGTGCTTTTGGTTCCTCTGTCACGCGCTGACGTGCTTCCGGAATCATAAAAAATAAGGCCATCGGGATTAAAATAAACCCCAACGGAATCATCTGGCGTGCTTCCTGAATTTTGCCGGTTACCATATGTGCCGCCACAAAAACCGGTGCAATCCAAAACACGCTGCGTAAAAAGCGTGGACTTTTAAAATACCCAAGAATGGCCAGAAACCAGAATATCGAAAATACCAGGAACAGGTAAATATACTCTCCATAGAAAATGGCTTCATACGGGAAAATAAGCTCTGCCCAAATCCCCTGAGTGTTTTCTGGCCAATGAAATGCTCCCCCCAGATGTGGATGGAAGCGGGTAATATAGCGCAGAACACCCTGCCCTAGGAAAGCCGGAACTGCCAGCAATACCGTACGCAGTCCAATTCGCAGCAAATGGGTAAATTTCAAAGACCGCGCACGATACAAAAAATAACCCAGAGGCATCACCAGCATTGTTTCGTTGGTTAAACCACCACCCAAAAACAGAATAAAACAGAAAAGCGCGTCTTTTTCCTCACGCATAGCCCACAATCCGCTCACGAACAGCAGCATCAGCAGTGGGGCACTCTCCTGCATATCCTGAACCATAAAACCAATCATCAGACCAGCGCTCAAAATCATCACACCGGCAAAACTTTCAATTGCGCTAAACCACTTACGCAAAAAGTAATGAAACACAACAAATGCAAGAAAGACAAATATCAGCCGAGAAACGGCATAACTGGTGACGATCGAAAGATCAAATACCTGTCGCAAAGCTTCAGGAACCAGATACTGCAGCACCCGTGACTGCTCATTATTGAAATACTGAAAAGCCATCAATGCCGTATGGTTTTCTACCAACTTACCGCTTAACCAAGCGCCGGTGTGACGCAGTTTAAGTATCAGATCTGTAAAGGATATGAAAAAATAGATCGGCACATATATTATTGCTTCGCGATTACCTGCTAATCGCTTCAGAAAAGAAAAAATGCTTTTTTGAATCATGGTCTCACATCGTTTAAATAATTGGATATCGTTTTAAAAAATCTTCGATTGAAATCCGCAATAGTATAACACCAAAAAACCATCACCCATATCATCTTAACGATTAATGGTCAGGAAATTATCATTCTTATGAACGGATTGAAATACGTTTATTCCATCCTATCCAACATCCGTGTGCATGCCAATGCTACTCAATGGATTACCAAACATGAAGAAAAGGATTGGATCACTTTCATTACCTGTCAGCAAAATGATGAAAAATCAAAATCGTATCGATATCGCCGTGTTGTTCGCGCAGTATTGATCAAAGTGGTTGAGGAGTAAAAAACATGAATAACCAGAGTGAAAAACAAATAATCATCAATAGATGAAGTTTTCTGAAATCCTGTGGTTTTACTCTATCGCAGGCATGTCCTTAGCCTTCTCACTATCTGCTAATATGGCTACCAATTGGATTAATCAGTTGAAAGTTAAACCTAAAATCAACCTGATTCAATCCGATTTTAATTTGTCTTCATATAGTTGGTGGAACTTTTGTATCTTCGGATGGATCACCACCTGGCAGTAACCTGCCCAGGGATTTTTTTGAAAATATTGCTGATGATGTTCCTCTGCAATATAAAACTCGTCCAGTGGAACAACCTCGGTCACAATCGGTTTGGAAAAATTCCCACTAGTATTTAATGACCTGATTTTTGCTTCGCAAATTTTCTTCTGAAAATCTGTATGATATAAAATTATAGAGCGGTATTGCGGACCTACATCAGCACCCTGTCTGTTGGGGGTGGTTGGGTCATGCACATGGAAAAATATCTCTAACAAATCATCCAACTGAATTACATTAGGGGAGAATGTTACCTGTACCACCTCAGCATGCCCGGTGAAACCGCCGCATACCTGCTGATAGGTAGGATTCTTCATCGATCCCCCGGCATAACCCACTACAACACCCGTTACCCCTCTTAATTCAGCAAAAATCGGTTCAAGGCACCAAAAACAACCTCCACCGAGTGTAATAACTTCATTTTGATTCTGTTCACTCATCTTACCTCTATGATCTACCACTTAAAAACCAATAATTTTTTCAAGTATAGCCATCTATAGTAAGTTGTGCAAAAAATAGCATAAACTATGAATTTTTGCAGGGTATTCTTAACAGCATTTGATAAGAACCTGATGGTTGATAACCCAGGCGTTGAGCCAACCGTGCTGAAGAGCGATTGGCAGCATCCCAATGGGCTGCTTTACCATGCTCAAGGCAATCCATTATCAAGGCAGCGGAGACAATTTGTGCCAATCCTTTTCCGCGTTCTTCCTCAATTGTATTAACTTGAATTTCAATACCTGCCTTACAGCTAGCATAAGAAGAGGCGCCACTGACTATTTTATCTTCTTTCAGAATACAATAGCCGATACCATGTTCCAGAAAATATTCCGGTGATCCGTAATTTTGGACTTGATCAACCGAAAGAGGCGTAGCAGCAGTGGAGAGAATCTTTGCCAGAGAGAGATCAATTTTTCGAAGTACGTACCCGGATGGGAGCCGGCCAACACATTCTCGCAAATGATCCGAATTTAAATTTTCATCAGAAAATGCATAGCGTTCGAGTGAGATCAGCTGGCTGGCATGAACTTCTTCTAGTTTTTGTTGCCACCCGGAAGGCAATTCTAAAACCCCTTTTTCTTCTGGCAACTGATTGATAAGCTCTATAGCGTGCGCGTGTTGAGGATCTCCGCCGAATGCAACAATATCTGCAAACACCAGCATCGCCACTTGCGGATCATGTAAATCATCAGTCCAGGCTGTTCCCAGAACACCCTCTATAACAGTATCTATCAAAAAACTTGGCGGATTAGATTCAAATAATGGCTTCAATTGGATTCTGTGGTTGGGAGCAATATTGATTATCATAAAACAACCTCTGCTGTAATTTTTCTAAAAAACAGCTGGACATTCATTTAATTTCAGAATAAATATTTTATTACCTTTGTAAATAATCGGATACTGGTCAAAAGAACAACCTTTCTTAAAGGAGAACAATTCATATCATATTGTCAAAATAATTCATTATAGGATTTGAATTTGATTTTCTCATCCAACCTGCTTAAACTATGCATACGGATATTAATTTGGAGATCTATGAACAATTCCGATAATTCCACCTCTAATAAAAAACTTGCATTTTCATTATTCCTTAATAACCATAAAAAAAACCTTGAGAAAACTTCTTGGGGACATTTTTTAATAAGGGTTCTCCAAATCCCCGTCGCCTATTTTAAAGAAATCCGATGGGAAAATGACGAAAACTATGGCGTAACGCTTATTCAGCAATTTTGGCGCACAGGCGTATTGGGTAGAACAGCCTTAATCCTTATTGTTTTATCCCTGATTTTTACGGTTTCAGTGTTAAATTCAACAGCGGAAATAGCCATAAATAGTACATCGATCATAGGGATGGTTGGTATAGTTGCCGCATTTTCCTTTCTTATCATAGCCAGTATTCACCAACCTGGCTGGATTTTTTTTATTGCCTCTGCTTATACATGTTGGTATTTATTGCCCGTTGGAATAAATCTTGCCGGCACATGGAGTAGTTCATTGCCGGTTCTATGGATGTTGTTATTAGGTTGGGTAAATTCCACCAGTATCCCGCGCCATTCCAGGTTGGATTGGGGATTCTTCTTGCTTTGTTTAGGTGCTGGTCAACTTCTTTTCCGGCCTTTTGGTTTTGATCGGATTATCCCGGACCAATTCAGCTTATTAGCTCGCCTTATTTTTGGCATGCTGTTATTTTCTCTTTGCCAAATCAAGATAATAAAGACAATTTCTATTAAAGCAAAACCTTGGCTGGATAAAACAACCCTCATCTTTGTAATTAGTCTGGTGATTTTTGGTGTTTTTATTCTATTTGCATGTCTAAATAATTTTTCATCAACTGTCGAAAATTTACTCCTAAGTATGCGTAGTGCCTTAGGCCTGGTAGATTTATTCTGGTTTTGGCTTGGATGGACAGTTTTTGAAGGGATTATCGACCTGAGTGGATTTAGTGTCGGCCAAAGCATGCAGCTACTTTCTGCAAAAACAGTTTATATTCTGTCTCCCATACTTTGGGCATTAAGTACCCTTTTTTGTTGGTCCGCAACCAGGTCACTACCGATAACATTGTTAATCCTGATGAAAAAAATCGGATTTTCCGACTGGGTTTACACCTGGTCAGATCCCTTTTACTTTACGGTTCAAGGCTTTGTCTGGTTTAGTCTGCCAGTTTTGATTATTTATCTTTTCTTTTTACTCAGAAAAAAAATTAATCAAAAATTGTTTGGATTGCTAAATATAGTTTGGGCTGCTGGTTTTTTCGGTCTCTTAAGTTATTACCAGAGCATGTTTGGGCTGGCTACACTTGAGACAGATTCTCAATTTCAATTTACTGCTTGGGCGAGCCTGGTTCTGGTTGGTGGTATTCTATGGGAATTTGCCAAAAGCGGTGTTTCTTATTGGGAAGCCGATTCTCAAATTAAAATCTTTACTTTATCTGCAATTTTATTGTTATTACTTGGTATAGCATCCGTAACATTAGGTGCGGGTTTACCGGACTTGGTAAATGAATACACTCTATACTCCTTCTTTGGAACAATTTACCTGGGATTGCCATTAGCAATTTATACGTTGTTACCTCAATTTTTTGATTTTGAACCATTGGCAGGAAAACATCTTATCTTGTTTTTCCTGTTAGGATGTATTTCAGCCATCATTTGTTTAACCATAAACCCTTTCTCAGGCTGGCACATCCTCTTAGTACCCTTGCTATGGAGTTTTATTTTGTTTTTCGTCGGTGAAAAATCGGTAAAACCAGGGCTAGGTTGGCATGGTGCTTCAACAGGAGCTGCAATCTCCTTGGGATTTATTACATTCTGGTTTACTCCTGAATATATTCCTATTCCATTTTTATCTTTCATAAACGAATTGCAATTGAGTTATTTGACAGAACCATTGTATCGGCCATTATTGCTTCCCCAACACGTCCAAATCACATTTGCCACCCTGCTGATCGGATTAATTACCGGTTGGTTATGGTTTCGTACAACAAATCGAATTTTTCAATGTCTACTTATTATCTTAGCCGCATTCGTTTTAACTTTGACTTTTTTTATTATTCTACCAAATTAAAAAAAGCCGATCCAAGACAGGACCGGCTTACTAATTGAAATCAATCTTTATTTATTTACCTGAAAACGGCAGTCACCTTTTTCAAAGAAATCAACAATTTGGCGAATAGCCGCTAAACCGGAATTCACATTGGCTTCTTCGGTTTGAGCGCCCATTTTCTTGGGCGTAAAATAGAAGCGGCCCTTGTAGTTCTCAGCAATTTCAGCCGCGCAATCCGGAGCAACATCCGATAAGTATTGAAAATCAGCACGTTCAGCAAAAATTTTCAATAAATCGGCTTCGTGCACAACCTCTTTACGTGCGGTATTAACTAATCTTGCAGGTTTCGGCATGCTGGATAACAACCTATAATTGATAGAATTTTTCGTTTGTGAATTGGCCGGGATATGCAAAGAGATGTAATTGCATGTGGCGTACAATTCTTCAACACTGTTGACACAGTGTACGCCATCGGCTTCAATGCTTTCCTGAGAGATAAATGGATCAAAGGCATACACTTCCATGCCAAAGCCTTTGGCGATCGCGGCCACACGTTTGCCAACATTACCATAAGCATGCAGACCTAATTTTTTACCCATCAATTCGCTGCCAGATTTGCCATCAAATTGCCCTCTGGCCTGAAAAACCATCATTCCAAACGCCAATTCGGCAACAGCGTTGGAGTTCTGGCCGGGTGTGTTCATCGCCACTACTTTGTGAGCCGTGGCAGCCTGCAAATCAATATTATCATAACCAGCACCCGCCCGTACTACCACTTTGAGCTGTTTGGCAGCGTCCAATACAGAGCCATCCACAATATCGCTGCGGATAATCATTGCATCTGCATCCGTTACGGCTTCCAACAATTGTTCTTTGGAAGTGTATTTTTCCAGCAAAGCCAATTCATAACCGGCTCCAGCCGCGATTTCTTTAATTTTTATAACGGCTTCTTTGGCAAATGGTTTATCCGTCGCAAGTAAAACTTTTGTCATCATACACCATCCTTTAGTGGGCTGCTTCAAATTCGCGCATACAGGCAATCAGGGCATCAACACTCTCCATTGGCATGGCATTATAGAGAGAAGCACGGAAACCACCCACATCACGATGTCCTTTAACCCCAACCATACCTTTTCCACTGGCAAAGGTTTGAAACTCACCTTCCAGTTCTTTATATTCTGGTTTCATCACAAAACATACGTTCATCAGGGAGCGATCCTCTGGATCCGGAACAGTAGCCACAAAAAGCTTGCTGCCATCAATTTGATCGTAAAGATGTTTGGCTTTTTCAATATTGGTTTTCTGAATGGCCGCCACTCCACCCAATTCTTTTAACCATTTCATTGTTTGTAAAGCAGTAAAAATGGCAAATACTGGTGGAGTATTGAACATAGAATCGCTCTTAATATGAGTTCGGTAATCGACCATTGTAGGCATTGGGCGGCTGACTTTACCCAGAATTTCTTCTTTTACAATCACAAAAGTCAGGCCGGCTGGCGCAAGGTTTTTCTGTGCACCACCATAAATCAAACCATATTTGGAAACATCCACTGGGCGGCTAAAGATATCCGAGGACATATCCGCCACCAGGGTTACTGGGGAGTCCATATCATATTTGATTTCAGTTCCAAATATGGTGTTATTGGTTGTAATATGAAAATAGTCTGCATCCTCAGGAATAGAATATCCTTTGGGTATATAAGTGAAATTTTTATCTTCCGAAGTAGCTACCACTTCCATTGTGCCAAATAATTTGGCTTCTTTAGCTGCCTTTTTCGCCCAGGCGCCTGTGACCAGATAGGCGGCCTTCGTTTCTAACAAGTTGTAGGGTATGGTAAAGAACTGTGTCGATGCCCCGCCCCCCAAAAACAAAACCCGGTATCCTTCCGGAATATCCAGAAGCTCTTTAAATAGCGCCATCGCTTCCAGATTCATTGCATCGACTTCTTTACTGCGATGCGACACTTCCAATATTGATAAACCAGTGCCACTAAAGTTCTTTACGGCTTCCGCTGTTTGATCAATAGCGTATTGTGGAAGAATTGACGGTCCTGCATTAAAATTGTGTTTTTTCATTATGGGATTCTCCTCAACTTCCTTCTATATAAAAGCATGAATTTTTTTGGATTATTCAGACCATTTCATTATAGTGAAAGTAACATACAAAAACAGTTGATGATCTTCCGTTGTTTTGTATGTATTTGTGTATGCTTGGTAATTAAAAATTGGGGATTGAAAATTGTTTTAATCGGTATGGATAGATCCATCCGGCATGATTGTACCAGATAATGATTTTGCACGTAACACACGATGGTCAGGTACATTCGTACCTGTCATATCCGCATCCTTCAAATTTGCATTAGTTAGATCCACGCCACCCAAATTTGCATCAATCAAATTTGTTTCCGATAAATCCGCCTCTACCATATCTGCTTCCGCCATATTGGCTTCCCTTAAATCTGCACCGCGTAAATTGGCGCCGCGCAAATTTGCCTTACGTAAATCTGCTCCAACCAGGCAAGCACCTTGCAGATCGCATCCCCCCATATTGGCTTCCATCAACACAGCTCCACGAAAATCAACGTTTTTCATATTTGCATGATATAAAGTGGCACCACGTAGATCGGCCCCCCGAAGATCGATATCACTCAAATCAATATAACTCAACCATAACGGCTTTGCCTGATTGAGCAACATATAAATTTCGAACCTTGAGAATTCAGCCATTCTTACCTTCCATCTAATAAGCAAATCGCCATGGTAAATTTCAAGAAAAAAATTGATAATTAATCTTAATTCTAATCTATTTAATAAGCAAGGAAGAGATTTTCTGTATATCAAATTCCAAAATTGATTATAATAGAGATATCTTTAATCGCATTTGATTTAATGGTTTGTAAAATGGGGTGGTTCTTAGTGATTAAACGAGCCTTGTTAGGTCTTTTATTCATATTACTCATTGTTATTTCAACTATTTCCAAATCTGCTTATGTAAATGCTCAGGATGGTAATGGGGGAGATCGATTTAAACTGGAAACGAAAACATTTACCCAATATACCTGGAAATTAGTAACCCATACCGGTATCACAATATGTACGGTACGTATCAATCATGAGGGCTTCCCCAGTGGAAATGAAACTCTGGCCTCTTGTAATGAAGCCATAAACTCTTTTAATCCCACGCCCACAGCGACTACCACACCAGTCACCACACCATTCCCAACCGCCACGCCGCTCGATATCAATAAATTTTTTTTGGAAACGTATTGGGTGTTCGTTTCACAGGAAGACATTACCCAAACCATAAAGATCAATGTACCGGACATGATTATTAATATTTATGCTCCTGGTTTACCCGTGAATGCCCCTTACGTGATTATTAAAGCGATTGAACCATTTTCCGAGTTTGAAATTATCAGGATTGCAGGAACCGTAAATGGTAATCCTTTCGAGTGCCGCTCGGATCAATGTATAGTCCCCTTGTTGCAAGATTCCAGAATAGTGTTTTGGGCAGAAAGCAGCTTTGGAGATCAAACCAAAGCAATTACAGCTACGGCCAGATCCTGGATCAGCAACAATTACTATAATGTGCGGATTAGTACTATTGATCAATACAACAAGTTCAATGATTCATGCCGGGAAATGTGGGAAAATCGCGCAGTAGGTGAATCGCCCCAATGGGTAACCTTTCCCCAATCACCAGACCTGTTAGCCACAGACCATGACCTGTATTATCTTGCTGGCAAGTTGATTTTGCACAAGTTTGTAAATGCCGAAAACTGCCCAGATGGCGGTCTTTTTGCAAATGGTTCTCCCAATGCCTGCGGGCTTCAAGTTGCTTATGATGAAATGGTAGCTTGGCAAAACCGTTTTGACCCGACTATTTGGGGCTCCGGTAAAGAGTACGGCGTTCCTCCAATATTTATTAAGAGCTTAATCGAACAGGAAACACAATTCTGGCCGGAAAATGCAAAATACATTTACGAAGAATACGGATTTACACAAATCAATGAATTAGGGGCAGACGTTGCTTTACGCTGGAATGATGATTTAAAGAATCAAATTTGTTCTTCTTTATTATTTGATTGCGACCCTTCCTTTGCCAATATGAATAGCTTCGAGCAGGCCATGTTACGCGGCGGTTTGATCCGCTCTATTGATGCTTATTGCCCATCCTGTGAAAATATGATCGATCTGAACATAGCCGAACAAAGTATATCTATCATTACGCAAACCATTCAGGCAAACTGCCGTCAAACAAATTATGTAATAGACAATCTCAAACTGGTCTCTTCCACAACAGATATGTGGAAATTCACAATTTTATCTTACCATGCCGGGTATCAATGCCTGGAAAGCAGCCTGAAAACTGTGAAAGAGAAAGGATTGGAACCTAACTGGAATAATGTTTCCGCAAATCTGGCCTGTCCAAATGCGCGCTCGTATGTCGATTCGCTTTGGGATAAACTGGCAAGTTTTGAATTCAATTACGCCCCTCAACCAACTTTGAACCCACTACAACTCACCCCAACCGGTCAATCGAATTTGGTGGAAGTTCCACCAACCATCACACCAATTCCATCAATAACCCCAAAAACATATTTAACCGATGGCGTTTTTCACATTTTCCTGTATGTTGATTACAATAACAATTTCATCATGGATCAAACAGAATTAACCAACCAGACTACATTGCTGGTTGAATTTGCTAATGGTATAACTGAATCAGTACCAATAACGAATGGTGAAGCAATCATTCATTACACAGATCAATTCAAGAATGCCACTGTAAAATTTACCGTACAGGAAATTCACCAGGTTACCCACTTAAAAATACCGGAAAGTGGTGAACTGTTTTATATCATCCGTATTCCGCCACCGCAAATACCAGGCAAACTACCCTAGTTTCAGGATAAAAAAATGGACAATAAAATAAACGTTCCCCAACCTCTACCCGAAGACGAAAATCCTCAAGATGATTTTTTAACAATGCGTCAGAAAATGGATTCTTCTGAAAACGCCCCCCAAGGACAGGAGGAAGGATTCATAAAAAAGAAGATGCGCAACATCGGCCAAATCTTTACTCGTCCTCTCTCAGGATCGGAAGGAAACCCTAGTGAGCTTGATGCTATTCCCCTTGATCATCCTTCGCAGTCAGAACAACCTGATTTTAACACCCGCATACTTTCTTCTGAGATAGAAGAGGATGATGGGTTATCTTCTGTACCTCCTGCCATAAACATGGATACCCGAATTCTGGGTGAAGCGGATGATACCAACCTGAACGCAAGCACCACCAAGACACCACGTAATCGGGATACTCGCATTCTCTCAGACGATGGAAATATCATATCATCCGATATAAATACGCACCCATTAATGAATGAGGAAATAGATTCATTAACATTTGAAGATTCCCCGGTTTTTGAAGATTCTCCACAGGATGAAGAGAAATCCATAGAAACTTCTATTTCCTCTCAGGAGCAGCAGCCAGTATTTTACAAGTCACCAACGGTTCCCCGGGACCGGATTAAAAAGCAGCCACTGGATGATGATTTCTTTGAAAGCCTGAAAGACCCCTCCAAAACCATGCCATTACCCGATTTGGGCAATGACGAATTCATAGCAAAAGTGACTAATTCCTTAAAAAATGACCGCTTTGCAATGGAAATCTCTGTAGAAAACCAAAAAGAAAAAGAAGAAGGGTGGAGTGAAATAATTCCGGACCATACAGATTCCGCTTCGGCTTTGGTTGCTGACCTTGAACAGGAGATTGATAATGCTGCCAATGCAGTGAATCCATTTGAGGTCAACGGAGAAAACCAAAAAGAAGATGATTTTCTATCAAGACTGAAAGATATCTTTCCGCATAATTATAAAAGCCCAAGCACAACCAATCCGCTGGAGGGTCTTGATTCGTTAACTGAAAATGATAATACACTCTCGTCTGATTCCTGGCGGGATGTTCTGAAATCCACTGAAGAAAAAGCACGTTTACAAAATCAAAATGCATTATTACCTGAATCTCATAAAGATACCCTCAAATCATCCCCCCCCTTTGACGAACAATGGCAGGTATTACGCAGCGGAAATACTGGTCCTTTGCCAGCGGAAAGCGCAGAAGACGCATCATTTTTAGATTCTTTCCCTGATAAAAAACCCATTACTTCGGTTGAATCCTCAATAACCGAAGAAGAATCTTTGGTCAGCTTACGCCGATCCTTCATCGAGGAATTCGATCAGTCTCCCTGGAATGAAGAAGAAATTCAACAGCCATCCAAAAATTGGGTTCAACGCAATCTGACTGCATTCCGTAACTGGCTAAAATCCTTAAATACTGCAGAAAAAGTATTGATGGCGATGAGTTCGATTATCTGTCTGGTTGTGATTATCGCTATTGCATTTGTTATGACCAATTGGCCTTCTGGAGGAAATAAAAGCGGAACACCACCTGTTGCATTAGAGTTGGCAGATTCTAACCTGGTCTATCCAACCGGTTTACAAATGCCTGGTGGTTGGTTCTTCTTTTTGCAAAGAGGAGAAATCACGGATGGAAAATGGAATCCGCAAAATGCTGAATGGGTGGCAAACACAACTATTCGGCGCGTGATCGGGATTCCCTGGAGCCGACAGGCAGAGGCAGTTTTTCAGAGCCTGCAAGAAGGCGATGAGATCCAAATATTTATGAATAACAACGATATTATGGTGTACTATATTGACGAAGTAAAACAGGTGGAACGCGATAATGTCCGTGAGATATTTGAAGATACCAAACCTTCAGTGGCCGTCTTATTATTTCAGGATACGGATGATTTACGCTGGACTATCATCGCGCGACCTTGAACAATTTCATTACTTTTAAGATTTTTATATGCATCTCCATCACTTTTCAGTTTTGTTATCTTAATTTTTGCTTTATGGATGCGTGAGGAATGGAACCTGAAATTGGTTAACCCAATTGGATTGTGAATGACATAATACATATAGGTGCTTTCAGTTGAAATTTTTATAATGGAAACATCCTGGAGGATTAATTATGTGTGGAATTTTTGGAATTGTTACCACCAATGAACAAAGATTGGGGCCTATTCTTACAGAAGCTGGTTATCGTTTATCTTATCGGGGATATGATTCGGTAGGGATTGCCACCATTCATGCAGATGGCAATATTGATCTGCGTAAGGATGCTGGCAAAGTATCTCAGGTCGCTGAAAAATATAATTTCAACGAAATGGTGGGGACACGGGGTATATTGCAATTGCGTTGGGCTACTTTCGGTGAACCTTCCCTGGTAAACTCCCAACCTCACCTGGATTCTGAAGGTTTGATGGTTGGTGCGCATAACGGCAATGTTGTCAACAATGTAGAACTGCGTAAACAATTTATGGCCGAAGGAATGACAGTGCGCTCTACCAATGATGGCGAGAGCTGTGTGCACGCGGTGGAACGTTACATTCGCAAAGGTCTCTCCATACTGGAAGCTATCCGTCATGCATATGATGATCTGGAAGGTGATTATGCTTTCGTTATTGGCCTGGCAAAAGATGACAAAATTTACGCTTTCAAAAAAGGTTCCGGATTGGTTGTCGGGATCGGCAATGATTTTGCATGTATTTCATCAGACCTTCCATCCATCTTACCTTTAACCCGTAACATCATCTTTATGAATGACGGCGAAATTGTTGAATTAAGTGCTAAATCCGCCAGGTTGTTTAGAGTAATTGATGGAAAACCGATCGACCGCCCCATTGAAGAAGTAGAAGATACCATGGAAGCAGCCCAAAAAGGTGGTTTTGCCCACTTTATGCTCAAAGAAATTAATGAACAGCCAAAAGTTGCCGAAGAATTAATCCACTTGTGGGAAAATTCAACGGATGTTGAACAGGTATTAGCGGCAATGCAGCAGGCTCGCTCTATCTATTTTATTGGTTGCGGTACCAGCTACAACGCCTGTGTTGCTGGTACAGTCTATTTCAACCGTTTGGCGGGTCGTTCCGTTTTCCCTGTTGCAGCTCCGCAATTTACAGCCCAATATAACAACGCCATTGGCCCTGAAGATGTTGGTATTTTTGTCAGTCAAAGCGGCGAAACCAAAGACGTTCTCAATGCTGTCGAAATCGCCCGGAAACGTGGGATGCGTATCTTTTCATTAGTGAACGTTGTTGGATCTACACTAACCAAATTATCCGAGAACTGGCTGCCACTTACCTGCGGTTACGAAATTAGTGTGCCAGCTACCAAAACCTTCACGAACCAATTGGTTGGATTTCTCTATCTGGCATACCGTATGGGAAATATACCTACTTCACCATTATTACAAATCCCGCAATGGATGAATGAAGCGATCCAAAGCAGCCAGGATCAAATTCCTCATATTCTACCCCACATCAAAGACTGGAATGATCTCTATTGTCTGGGCTACGGGTTAACTTACCCAATCGCGCTGGAAGGTGCGCTGAAATTAAAAGAAATTACCTACGCTCATTGTGAAGGCATGCTTTCCACCGAGTTCAAACATGGCCCTTTGGCTGCCGTTACCAAAGGCTATCCAGTTATATTCACGACTACTACAGCGGATATACCGGTGATCATATCCGGCATCAATGAGGTCACTTGTCGGGGTGGTTGTGCGATTGCAATTGGACCAAAAGATGAACGTCTTGATACCAATGCAAACTATGTAATTTCTATATCACAGCCTACACCGGAAATCGCATCCATTCTAAGTGTTATCCCTCTTCAACTGCTTTCCTATCATATGAGCCTCAGTCGTGGGTATGATCCTGATTTCCCGCGTAATTTAAGCAAAACACTGACAGTAGATTAATGGTTTTACCACCTTATTCCGGATTGAGACCGGGAATATCAATTTGACTGGTAAATAATTTCATCTTGTTTGTAAACCGCAACTTTCATCCAATTTTTCTCGTATATCTTTATGACCTAAAAAATTGAATGGAGATAATGAAATGGAAAATAAACGATTAATCCGCTCACGTAGCGACCGCATGATCAGTGGTGTTTGTGGTGGTTTGGCAAATTATTTCAACATAGACGCAACCATTGTTCGTCTGGTATTTGCTCTCAGTTTTTTCTTGCTTTACCCCGGAACCATCCTGATCTATTTAATTCTTTTGTTAGTCATGCCAGATGAAGTCTCTGGATAAGAAATTCCGCAAAGGGATCTGGGCTTATTACCCCTGATCCCTTTTTAAATTCATTTTATTTTCAAAGACTTGCGTGCTTGCCGGACAACACGTAAAAAATTAACAACATGTTTCACCGGTTGAATATGGCTTTTCTCATCACCATAAATGGTTGAAATCGGTACCCAACCCAATTTCAACCCTTCTTTTATACAAGTCACGATCATTTCCACTTCAAATTCAAAGCCCTGCTCTTTACTGACTAATAATAATTTCATTAATGGCTGACTGATCAACCGATATCCGGATTGATTGTCCAGTATCTTCCGGCCGACAGCACGGGAAAATAAATAAGTCCCGGTAGAATTGGAAAATTTTCGAATGAATGGCATTTGAGAGAAATTTCGAAAACCTATGATCAGGTCTGTTTTTGCCTTTTCCCACTCACTCAGAAATGCCAGGATTTCGTGTGGAGCGTGCTGCCCATCAGCATCAAGGGTGATAACAAACTCATAACTTTGAGACATTGCTTCCTGAAAACCACGCCGCAAAGCTGCCCCTTTACCTTGATTTGGAACCTGTTTGAATACCCTGGCGCCATTTTGTTCTGCAATTTGCACAGTTTCGTCCTGTGAGCCATCGTCCACAACAATCACTGGCAAGAATTTCTTCGATGATTGGATAACATCTCCAATATGAACCTGCTCATTGTACGCCGGGATCAATACACAACCATTTACCATCACACCATGCCCTTTAACTTTTCTTGAGATAACTCCATTATATCCTTATCTTCATAGCGGATTTTTGCTCTTTTTATGAAAAACCTGTATAAATAAAATAAATTTTATCAACAATCCGAGGTAAGCTATGAAATTTCGATGGGTATTAATCATTTTATCTTCCTTGCTTTTTACAGAAATTCTTCAAGTTTCTGCTGCACCTCCCAAACAAGCAATCGCTCTTTCCATTTCTGTAGACACCATTCTGGCTGAAGGTTTTACAAATCCGGTGCAAATAACCCACGCCGGCGATGGCAGTGGCCGTTTATTTGTGGTTGAGCAGGGTGGTGTGATTAAAATTATCCATCCAAATTTGACAACCTCCAGATTTCTGGATATTCATACGCAGGTCTTATCCGGTGGAGAACGCGGATTGCTGGGCCTGGCTTTTCATCCCAACTATACGGGCAATGGGTATTTTTACTTGAACTATACAGACACCAACGGCAACACAACCATTGCCCGGTATCAGGTTTCATCCAACCCGAATATCGCTGATTTTAACTCTGAATCCATCCTGTTCAAGATAAACCAACCTTACAGCAATCACAATGGCGGGCAATTATTGTTTGGCCCGGACGAGTACTTGTATATTGGTATGGGAGACGGTGGTTCCGGTGGCGATCCACAAAACAACGCTCAAAATCTGACCAGCCCATTGGGTAAAATGCTCCGGATTGATGTAAACAGCACCAATCCATATGCGATACCGGCAGACAACCCATTCATTAATACACCGGGGGCTGATCCACGCATATGGAACTGGGGGCTTCGCAATCCCTGGCGTTTCAGCTTTGACCGTCTGACAGGCGACATTTTTATAGGAGACGTTGGCCAAAACCAATGGGAGGAAATCGATTTTCAAGCTTCTGCTTCAACTGGCGGAGAAAATTTTGGCTGGCGCTGTATGGAGGGAACCCATCTTTATTCCACGGCAGCCCCATGCAATAATTCAACTTATCTGGCCAGCCTTGTCCCCCCCATAACAGAATACAGTCACAGTGAAGGGAATTCCATTACCGGTGGTTTTGTTTATCGTGGTTCTCAAAACCCGGCTTTTTATGGCGTATATTTTTTCGCAGATTTTGTAGAAGGAAAAATTTTTAGTTTGCAAAAAGTAGGTAATACCTGGACCCGCACAATGGAATTGGATACTGGTTTATTGATCAGCGCCTTTGGGGAAGATGAAGAAGGAGAATTGTATCTGGTTGATTATGGCGGCAAGATCAGAAAAATACTGGACCCTTCAGTCCCCCAATTCAATTTGGAACAAACCCGTATTACCGTTGACCAAACCCAGGCAAACCCTGGAGAAACGCTTTCATATACTATCGAAATCATTAATCCCGGAGCAGCCTTTCCGGCTGCTCTTACTTTGATTAATCCCATTCCTTCCAAAATCGCACTTATTTCCGGCACAGCATCAACTACTAGCGGTGTATTGGATACGAGCAATCCTGCTCTATTGAGTTGGAATGGTATTATCGGAGCTCAACAAACAATCACCATTTCGTATCAGGCAGCCATTCAAAGCAATTCCTCTGGTTCCATTGTCAATTTGATTTCTCTAAACAGTAACGGTTCAACACTCCTGGAAAGACATGCGGTAACCACCACCCCACGCCCGTTCATTAACGCTTCCACACAGGATTTCTTCTTTCCAGGTACCCAACCCGGACTGGCTGTACCATTAATTGACTCAGTGGATTGTAAAACCTGTCACAGCTCGGAAATTTATGATCGTTGGCGTGGTTCTGCAATGAGCCAATCGGGACGTGATCCTTTAAGTTGGGCTGCAATATTCAATGCCAACGCCACAGTCACGAATGCCGGAGAGTTTTGCTTGCGCTGCCATACACCAAGCGGATGGTATGAGGGTCGCAGTACTCCGTCCGATGGTACTGCTTTGTTACCTCAGGATATTCGCAACGGCATCAGTTGTCAGATATGTCATCGCAGCGTAGATATCATTCCTTCGCCTTCAGATGAAACTATCAATATTGACCGTGCAATACGTGAAGCTGTTTCGCCTTTACCACCTGCAGATCATCGCGCCAGTGCAATGATCCTGTTGGATCCCCAAGATAATCGCCGGGGACCGTTTAGTTTACCTGGTTTTGGCTACCATAGTGCTTATCGCAGTGATTTACTAAGCCAATCTCAAAACGCATGGAAAGAATCCAGCCTGTGTGGAAATTGCCATAATATCGATAATCCACTGTTATCCTGGGATGAATCAAGGGCACAATACTGGCCTAATAGTAACAACCAGGCAGCCGAAGACTTTTCTAAAGGAGCTCTCTTTCCAATTGAGCGCACTTTTGATGAATGGGCAGCCAGTGATTTTGCCAGTGCTGGTGTTTATGATCCCCAATTTGCCGGTGCAAAACCGGATGGTATCGTTCGCTCCTGCCAGGATTGTCACATGCCACGCCTGAGCGGGTTCGCTGCCCTGGAACAATTTAATCCACAGGAAAGGGATTGTGTAAACACTGGATGTTTGCCGGAACACAGTTTTTTGGGAGCAAATTCGTGGTTACCAACCTTGTTACAAAATGAAACCTGGCGCTTATCTGCCCCGGAAGATACCCTCTATTTGGAATACACTCGTCAAAAGAACGAATTATTCTTAAAAAAAGCCGCATCGCTGCAAGCTCAAATCATCCAACAAGGCCTACAAAAAATCGCCCGTGTTACAGTAACCAATAATACCGGTCATAAACTACCCACTGGTTACCCTGAAGGACGACGGATGTGGCTTCATATCCAGGCCTTCGATGAGAACAGAAATCTCGTCTTTGAATCAGGTAAATATGATTGGCAATCAAATGATCTTATCCTTGATCCGTTTATCAAAGTATACGAAACCAAACAAGGATTGACGAGTGAGTGGGCTAACCAGCTTGGGTTAGAACCTGGAGAGTCATTTCAATTTGCTCTAAATAACACCATCATAAAAGATAATCGGATTCCACCCCGTGGTATTATCCAGTCGGAGTATAATCAAATTGGGTTGATACCGGTGGGTACATCCTATCCGGATAATCAATATTGGGACACAACTGATTACGTTCTTCCGGACAATACCGTCTCCCTAATTGTCCGTTTAGAATACCAGGTTGCTTCAAAAGAGTATGTCGAATTTTTGGTAAACAACGGCGGTTATGATGGCTACCTGTTGCAATCTTTATGGAATGACACCCCTTCCCTTCCTGTTCTTATCCAATTAAAATATTTTCCGGAATTCACGCTTCATTTTCCTGTTATTTATCGCTAATTTAGAAAATGAATGGCATAAAGTCCACCCAGAGCAATGTTCGAACAATCAAAATCAGTGCGCGAACCCGGAATACAAACAACCACTACAAATTTGTGGGAAAACCTTAAGGAAAATCGTATGGTGGATAAACGAAAATTGGAACGAATCTTACAGGCAGCATTCCCTGGACTATCAAAGGAAGAGGCAAACCGGATGACCACAAATGGTCGTATGAAAACTTTTGCCGAGGGAGTTGCCCTTTGCCAGGAGGGGGCTTTCGAATCCACTTTTTACGTTATTATCAATGGAAAAGTAGCTGTCACCAAACGGATTAATGATCGGGAGGACCGTTTCCTCAAATATTTGGATCGCGGGGATTTTTTTGGTGAAATGGCCATCATTCACGATGCTCCCCGCGCAGCTACTATTACCACAACTGAAGAAACCACTGTTCTGGAAATCACCAAAGAATCGTTTAAGAATTTTCTGGAGGAGAGCAGCACAGTTTCTCTGGCAATCGTCCGGGAAGTATCCAGTCGGTTACGGGAAAACGATGAGATGGCGATTGAAGATCTGCGCACCAATGCCAGAGAATTAGCCTTGGCTTATCAGCAATTGGCAGAATTGGATTTTGCAAGAAGAGAGTTTTTAACCACAATTGCCCACGAATTACGTACCCCACTCATGGCAGCAATCGGTTACATGCAAATCGTCAATACTGGCATGCTGCAAGGACAAGGGCTCGTCTCGGCTATGGAAACGGTTGAGCGAAACCTGCAGGAAATTGTTACGCTAACCAACAATATTCTCTTCCTGCAGGAAATGGATCTGATCTTACCCGATTTTAAATTAACGGACATCGCATCGGTGATCACTTCCGCTGTAGAACAACAACGCCAACATGCTGAACATAACAGTGTAGGGATTAACCTGAAAATTTCACCGGATTTACCCAAAACTAAAGCGGATACCCCCAGTTTGGAACGCGCATTGGAAGCAATATTAGATAATGCCATTAAATTTAGCCCCGATGGTGGAAATGTAACGGTCCTGGTTGAGAAAACAGAAAACGGGATTGTGGTTACCATTATGGACCAGGGCGTAGGCATCCATCCGGAAGATTTACCGCATATTTTCGACCGTTTTTACCATCAGGAAAAGATTGGTAACCATCTTTTCAGGGGAATTGGGTTAGGGCTCTCCATCGCCCGCGAGGTGATCTCACAACATAAAGGAGTTATCGAAGTGTATAGTGAACCTTGTAAAGGTAGCACATTTATCATTCGTCTACCTTTGATAGCCCAATAAACCAAAACGATAAAAATAAGCGCTGGTTGTAAATTATAATAATTCTATAAAACCCACAAGAACCCCAAAATAATTGGTGAAGTTCGCACAGGAAGGACAAAAAAATGACCAAATACGCATTCTTTAATGATCAAATCGTTCCTATAGAGGAAGCAAAAATCAGTATTATGAACCATACATTTAATTATGGCACTGGTTGTTTTGAAGGGATTCGGGCTTATTGGAACGAGGCCAGTGAACAATTATATATTTTCCGTCTAGCTGAACATTATGAACGCTTGATAAATTCTTCAAAGTATTTACAAATCAATTTACCTTACGATGTACACAAACTATGTAATATAACCGTCGAACTATTAAATAAAGAAGGCTTCCGCACTGACGTCTATGTGCGTCCAATCACATACAAATCCGATTCAGGGATAGGCTGCCGCTTACACAACCTCCAATCCGGGTTTGCCATGTTCTCTGTACCCTTTGGAAGTTATGTGGAAAATGAAGAAGGTGTTAGGGCAGGGGTTTCTTCATGGAGACGTAACCCCGATTCATCCATACCGGCTCGCGGAAAAATTAACGGTGCTTATGTTAACTCTGCGCTCTCCAAGACCTGGGCTTATCAACACGGATATGATGAAGCCATTGTCTTGAACGAAGCCGGTCACGTAGCCGAAGGCAGCGCCGAAAACATATTCATGCTGCGCCGTGGTCAATTAATAACCCCTCCAATTACAGAGGATATTCTTGAAGGAATCACGCGGGATACCTTAATCCAGTTAGCCCAGGAAGAAATGGGCGTCCAGGTAATCGAGCGGCCTATTGATCGCAGTGAATTAATCATTGCCGATGAAATTTTCTTCTGTGGCACCGGTGTGCAGATTGCGTCTGTCGTCAGTGTCGATCAAATACCGATTGGTAATGGAAAAATGGGACCATTAGTAGCGGAATTGCGCCAAAAATATTTTGACGTAGTCCGTGGAAAAAATCCAAAATATATGGCGTGGTGTACCCCCGTTTTCTAAAAATCAATTTATAAAATAAATCCGGAGCAGCTTTCTTCCTAGGAAAGCTGCTTTTTTATTACAAATTTAGTCAAAAATGGTGATTTTCAGATTTGAAAGGTAAAGATGTGACAAAAACGCTTGCATTGTGGGGTGAAATCAGCTAAAATGTGATTAATTGTGGAGAAAAGTGGGAGAATGTGGAGCGCCGGGACACCCGGCGTTCCGTCATTCAAGGAAAGGTAGAACTTATGTTCTTTGGTACGTTTGACCATACGATTGATACGAAGGGCAGAATGACCATTCCGGTTCAATTTCGCGAACTTATTGCTGAAGGCGCATTTATGACCCTGGGATTTGATCATAACCTGATGGTCATGACCAAAGACTCGTTCAATCGTCTCAGTGAACGTATCAACGCTATGAGTATCACCAATCCCACTGCACGTGAACTCCGCCGTCAGATTTTTGCAAATGCCACCTCTTTGGAACTGGATAAAGCTGGCCGTATTCTCATTCCTCAATTCCTTCGGGATATTATCGATCTGAATTCTGGGGCGGTGATTATTGGCGCCGGCCTTTATTTTGAAATTTGGGCAAATCAATCATTAAGCGAACATCAAGATCAGATTAAAAGCGAAGAATTGGACAATGAACGCTATTCCACCCTGGAGCTTTCGCTATGAGCGAAACTATTCAACCGCCGCATTTGTCGGTGCTTTATCGGGAAATCCTTGAGGCTTTGGCGCCGCACCCAAACGGCCGGTACATTGATGGGACCGTGGGCGCTGGAGGTCATGCCTGGGGAATTTTAGAGCAGTCTGCCCCAAACGGACAGCTCCTCGGATTAGACCTGGACCCCCAGGCGCTGGTCATTGCGAACCAGCGCCTTTCTGTATTTTCTGAAAGAGTTTTTCTTCACCTCGCTTCTTATAGTTCAATGACAGAACAGGCTGCTGAATTGCAATGGACGCAGGTGGATGGCATTGTTTTGGATCTGGGAGTTTCCTCCATGCAGCTGGACACTCCTGAACGTGGTTTCTCTTTTCGTCATGACGGCCCTCTCGATATGCGTTTTGGTGAAACAAACCCAAAATCAGCAGACATGATAATTAACCAATACAGCGAAGCCGAGATAGCGGAAATAATTTGGGTATATGGTGAAGATCGTTTGTCCCGTAAAATTGCCCAGGCTATCTGTCGTCAGCGTCCGTTACATAGCACACAGGAATTGGCCAGTCTGATTGAAAAAGTATACGGTAACAGACCCACCCATCCCCACCCCGCCACACGCACCTTCCAGGCTATTCGGATCGCCGTAAATGAAGAGCTCCAGACGATTGAACAATCAATCCCCAAAGCCATCAAACTGCTCGCTCCCTCTGGCAGACTGGCTGTAATATCCTTTCATTCATTGGAAGACCGAATTGTAAAACAGATATTCCGTAAAGAAAGCCGTGATTGCCTGTGTCCACCTGAACAACCCATGTGCACCTGCGGCCATAAAGCTACTATAAAGGAGATTAACCGAAAACCATTAGAAGCAACCCCAAACGAAATAGCGTATAATCCTCGGGCTCGCAGTGCGAAATTACGGATTGCTGAAAAAACAAATTTGGCATGAGTGTTGCAAGCTAAATGGAATGAAACTTTTATTGGCAGGAATACTATGAAGGAAAAACTCAAACAAGCCGCGCAACAAAAACCATGGCGAATCCAACTTCAATGGATTGGCCTTATTGTTGTGCTTGTGGTAATGGCTGTGTTAGCGGGAGTAATGGAACTCAATATATTGACCCAATCAGCTGATGCCGGAGTCCAGATTCGTGTTTTGGAAGGTCGCCGCCAGGAATTGGAACGTGATATCACCGCAAACCGTACCCGGTTAGCACTGCTCACATCGGCCAGTGTCATGCAGGAACGCGCCAGAGATTTAGGATTTGTTCCCGCTACTCGCAATGATATCAAATACCTCTATATGGATAACTACCTGGAGAGAGAACCACTGTCGGTTGCCATTCCGCCTGCCCCCAAAACGGATGAACAAACCATCCTTAAACCCGCATATACCCTTTCAGTGTGGGACTGGCTCTTTCAAGGTACGTTTACGCTATTAGATCAAGAGGGCAAATAAATGAAAAAACCGATTCGCATCTATCTTTCCGGGGTTGCACTAATCCTTTTTGCAGTTGCCATTTTCGTTAAGCTGGTATCCATTCAAACTAACCCAAAGTTTATTGAGGTTGGCAATCAAATTGGAACCCAATCCTCCACTAAAGAAAAAGAATTTTTACCTGTTCGTGGTTTAATTTACGACCGTTGGGGTAATTTATTGGCTGGGAATAGCGAAGTCTATGAAATCGGGGTTGAACTGAACCAGGTAAGTGATAAGAACCGTGGCGACCTGATCACCTTCTTGTCCAGTGTTACTGGAAAAAGCCGTACCGAAATTGAAGAGCGCGTCAATATTGAATACAACAATGATCCGGAAAAAGGCAAACCTGCTGTCTATTCAGTCGTTATGCAAAATGCCTCCCAGGAAATTATTGATGAAATCGACAGGGCTCAACAGGATAACACAACGCTTGATGCAATAACCTGGACAAGTTCCTTAAAAAGAACCTATCCCGAAAAATCCTTGGGGGTAAATTTCTTAGGATATTATGCCGACGCAGGGTATTTTGGAGTTGAGGGTTACTACAACAACGTTTTGGCTTCTGCACCTTCGATGAGCATTATCACCTACAATCCATACGAAACGCTGGATCTTGCTGAGATACCCCAAGGCGCCGGCATTATTCTCACCATCGATCGGGAGATTCAGGCACGCATGGAAGAAATTATGGATCGTGCAATCGCAAATAATGGTGCCGTATCCGGCACGGCCATCATTATGGATCCGGAGACCGGGGAAATTCTGGCGATGACTACCACGCCCCGTGGTGATCCAAATATGCCCGCTGGTCAATTTTTTAGCGAATACCCCATAGTCAACGAAAATGGAACCGATATAGGTACCCCCTTAAATCGGGCGATCATGCAAACCTACGAACCCGGTTCGGTATTTAAAGTCTTTACCATGGCAGCCGCTTTAGATTCCGGGACCGTTACTCCCGATACCGAGTTTCTGGATACAGGATATATTGAAGTCGGTGGTTTGCCAGTCCGTAATTGGGACTATGGCGCCTGGGGCTTGCAGAATATGACTGGCTGTATGCAGCATTCTCTGAACGTATGCATGGCATGGTTAGCCAAAGAAATGGGCGCCAATAATTTTTACAGTTATTTACAGGCGTTCAATCTGGATCGTAAAACCAATGTGGACATGGAAGGTGAAGCCATTTATCCTCTGCTTTCACCCAACAATCCAACCCCATTCGGTTCCGGTGAAAATGCTCCTCGTTGGGTAGAAGCAAACATGGGCGCTCAATCCTTTGGGCAAGCGATAGCAGTAACTCCGATACGGATGATTACCTCCGTTGCTGCCTTAGCCAATGATGGCCGCATGATGGCGCCGCACATCTTAAAAGCAACAGTTCAGGATGGCCGCATTCGTTATTACACACCAAAAATTTTAGCCACACCGGTTAAACCAGAAACTGCCCACACACTTACTGAAATGCTGGCCGTTTCGTTGGAAGGAGAATCATCTACTGCATTGGTTGAGGGCTATCGCCTTGCAGGCAAAACCGGTACTGCTGAAATCCCAACTCAATTCGGCTACACATCCGATCTTACGAATGCATCTTTTGTTGGATGGGGTCCGGCAGATGATCCTAAGTTTATTGTTTATATCTGGTTGGAAAAACCAACCAGCGATATCTGGAGTTCTATTGTTGTTGCCCCTGTTTTCAGTGAAATTGTTGAAAACCTGGTGATATTAATGGATATTCCTCCCGACACTATCCGAATGCAAATGGCAAATCAATAAAGGAACCTATGCTGACACTGGCAGACATTTTTGAAGCACTTACCCATACCAGGCCGCATGCCCCGCAGATTATTAGCGAGGCAGCGATTGATTCACGCCAGGTTATTCCTGCTTCCATGTTTGTTGCATTGGTGGGTGAAAATGTAGATGGACATCAATTCATTGGTGAAGCTTTCCGGCGCGGTGCTCAGGTAGCATTGGTAGAACGCGATCTTTCCACGGTCTTCCCCACAGTTAATCTGATGACAGAAACATTGCCGGCCGAGCTGCCCCAATTGGATCAACCCTTTTGTCTGTTGGTTCCCGATTCGCTGAAAGCACTACAGGAAATCGCCCGTTTTTGGCGCAAAAAACTCAATATCCGCGTAATCGGAATTACCGGCTCTGTAGGAAAATCTACCACCAAAGAATTGGTTGCTGAAGTCCTCAGCCAGCGTTATCGCACGTTGAAAAATGTTGGCAATTTTAATAATGAGATTGGTCTGCCTCTGACGATATTGCGGCTTAGCAAAAATCATCAGCGCGCTGTTTTAGAAATGGGCTTTTTTGTCCCAGGCGAAATTCGGTTTTTATGCGAAATTGCCCAACCTTCTGTAGGGGTAGTCACGAATATTGGCGCAGTCCATGCAGAACGAGCTGGCTCACTCGAAGCCATAGCGCGTGGAAAAGCGGAATTAATTGAAAGCCTCCCCAAAAATGGTACTGCCATCCTGAACTATGACGATCCTTATATACGCCCAATGGCAGAAAAAACTCAGGCCAGAGTATTATTCTACGGTCTCGACCGAAATGCACATATCTGGGCAGATGATATTGAAGGCTTGGGGCTTCAAGGAATCCGTTTCCGATTACACTATCACCACGAAATTCTCCACATACGCGTGCCCTTAATCGGACGTCATTCAGTGCATACCGTTTTACGGGCAGCCGCTGTAGGTCTGGCGGAAGAGTTGAGTTGGGATCAGATCATCCACGGGTTACAGCAAGGTCATGCTCAATTACGCCTTGCCGCAGTCACAGCTCCTAATGGGGCTTTAATTCTGGATGACACCTATAATGCATCTCCGGATTCTGTATTGGCAGCATTAAATCTATTAGATGAATTACCCGGTAATAAATGTGCTGTTTTGGGAGAGATGCTGGAGCTTGGCCCCTATGAAAACCAGGGACACGAGATGGTAGGGGTTCGCGTCGCACAGGTTGCTCAACGCCTGGTCGCAGTTGGTGAAAAAGCAAAAATCATTGCTGCCTCAGCTCGTAATGCCGGTCTGTCAGGTAAAGCCATTACATGGGTCGCCAATGTTCCTGAAGCAATAAAGACCTTAAACGGCACGCTGCATTCGGGTGATGTCGTTCTGGTAAAAGGTTCGCATGGATTGCACATGGAGCACATTGTAAATGCATTGGAGGCAGAAGAATGAACGAAACACCCATTGCACTGGCACTCAGTGGTATTTCCTTTATGATGGCTGTAATTTGGGGACAACCCTTATTGCGCGTCTTAAAATATTTTAAAATTGGCAAAATTATTCGCGTTGAAGGCCCGGATTCTCACATCAGCAAGATGGGCACCCCTACCATGGGTGGTGTTATGGTGTTCGCTCCAGTGGTCTTACTCACCATTCTGCTCAATGCAGCCTCTCTCCTGGGTTTAAATGTCCTTGGGCGTTCCGTGTTATTGCCTCTCGGAACCATGTTGGTTTTCGGTATGCTGGGCATGATCGATGACTGGGAAGGTATCCGCGGATCAAGACGTGGTTTAGGCATGCGTGCCCGGACAAAGTTCATTCTCCAGGTCATCATCGCGGTATTCATCAGCTTAGTTTTGAAATATGTCTTGGATGTTCCCGAAATGTACTGGCCGGGTGTGAAGGCTGAGATTCCTCTTGGTATTTTCTACATACCGATCGCCGTATTCACAATCGTTGGCTTTTCCAACGCCGTTAATTTTACCGATGGGTTAGATGGGTTGGCAGGTTTAATCTCAGTTACGGCGTTTGTGGCATTTGGTGGTATCGCCTTATTGCAGGGGCAAATCTTTGTGGCTCGTTTTTGCTTCACATTGGTCGGCGCGTTGTTCGGTTTTTTGTGGTTTAACGTCCACCCGGCACAATTATTTATGGGTGACACCGGCTCTCTGGCGCTTGGTTCTACGTTAGGTGTGGTCGCATTGATGACCGGCCAATGGCTCTTACTACCATTAATCGCCGTGATTCCTCTGAGTGAGACCTTGAGTGTAATCCTTCAAGTTTCCTACTTCAAACTCACCAAAGGCCGTCGTTTATTCAAAATGGCGCCGCTCCACCACCACTTCGAATTGAGTGGCTGGAGTGAAACCCAGGTTGTCCAACGCTTTTGGTTAATCAGCCTGGTGACATCTATGTTAGGGGTTGCTTTAGCTTTGGTATGAACGATATCTGGAAGAATCGCAACGTTTTAATCATCGGTGCAGCCCGGCAGGGTCTGGCCCTGGCACGCTATCTGGCTTCGCAGGGTGCAATGATCACATTGAATGACAACCGTTCAGCCGAACAGCTCAGCACAGTGATCAATCAAATGGCCGAATATCCAATTCAATGGGCTTTGGGTGGTCATCCGCTGGAATTGCTCGACCATGCAGAATTGGTCTGTCTTTCCGGAGGCGTCGCTTTGGATTTACCCATCGTAGAAGAAGCTTTTCAACGGGGCATAAAAATCACAAACGATTCTCAGATATTTATGGAAACCGTACCATGTCCGGTCATTGGCATTACCGGTTCTTCCGGTAAAACCACCACCACCTCTTTGGTAGGAATAATGGCTCAATTATCCGCACAAAACGACCAAAAAGCATGGGTAGGCGGTAATATCGGAACACCGTTGATCGATCAAGTACATCATATTCGCGAGAAAGACCTGGTAGTACTGGAATTATCCAGTTTTCAATTGGAATTGATGAGTATATCACCAGCCATTGCTGCAGTAACAAACATCACACCCAATCACCTTGACCGTCATAAGACTTTACAGTCATATACTGCAGCCAAAGCCCGCATTGTTGCTTATCAAAAACAGGAAAATCAAACCATTCTCAATCGGGACGATCCGGGCAGTTGGGCGTTACGCCTGGTTGTTAACGGGCGTCTTAGTAGTTTTGGTTTTTCACCGTTAAAAACGGGAGAAGAAGGCACAGTCTGCGTTGAAAATAAAATCAACCTGGTACAAAACAAAGTAACCCAAACAATCTGTACCAGAAATGAAATCCCCTTGCGTGGCGATCACAATGTGATGAACGTTTTAGCTGCTTGCGCTATTGGTGCTGCCGCAGGTTTCTCTATTGAAACCATGCGCCAGGCTATTTTAGAATTTCAAGGTGTTCCACACCGATTGGAATGGATCCGCGAGGTTAATGGAGCGCAATGGTATAACGATTCCATTGCTACCGCTCCGGAAAGAACCATAGCAGCTATTCAATCTTTTGAAGAACCCATTGTTTTATTATTGGGCGGTAAAGACAAAGATCTTCCCTGGGAGCGGCTGGCACAATTGGTGCATCAAAAAGTAGATCACGTAGTCATTTTTGGTGCAGCCGCTGAAAAAATCATGAATGCTCTCGGCCCTGTTCGCCTTTCCAGCCGTCCTTATTCGGTTACACAGTGTTCAAATTTACAGCAAGCAGTAGATGCAGCCAATACCATTGCACAGACAGGTGATGTAGTCCTGCTATCACCCGGTGGAACCAGTTATGACGAGTTCAAAGATTTTGAAGAAAGAGGAGAAAAATTTCGATTATGGGTACAACAACTTTAAACTCAAATTCTCACACCGTGCAGCGGCCAGCGATTAAATTGTTTGCAGGTCTGGATATCTGGTTAATCGTCATTGGATTAATCCTGGTTGTATACGGGCTCGTCGTCTTATATTCTGCCAGCATGCCGGTAGCGTTCTATGCGGAAGAACCAACCACTCCCATGTACTATGCAGCCCGCCAGGCTCAATGGGCTGCCTTAGGTATCGCCGCTGCCTTTATTGTCTCCCTGATTAATTACCCCGGGCTCAAAAAGCTGGTTTTACCGGCTTTATTCCTGATCTGGGGTGCCCTCATTCTGGTCATCATCATTGGTTCATCTCGACATGGTTCCGTGCGCCATTTCCTGAATGGTAGTATTCAACCTTCGGAAATTCTGAAAGTAATTTATATCCTTTACCTGGCATTTTGGTTAAAAAGCAAACAGGAAGATTTAAAACGAATCACCATTTGGATACTCCCGGCTGGTGTTATTCTGGGATTTACCTGTTTTCTTTTATTCCTGGAACCTGATTTAAGCGCAATGATTACCATTGGCCTGATCAGTTTTGTCTTGTATTTCCTCGCGGATGTCGATTGGAAACAAATTATCTTTATTTTTGTAGTGGCCGTTTTATCGGTAATCCTGTTAATTCAATTTTCTGATACCGGTCTCGACCGCTGGGAAAAATATCGCTCTGGGGTGGAAGCACCGGAAAATTCCATCAATCAGGTAAAACGCGCCATCGAATCCATTGTGGATGGTGGTTTTTTTGGTGTGGGTATCGGTCAGGGAGTCGTAAAATTCACTGGCCTGGAAGTCGGTCAATCCGATACGATTTTTACCGTTATTGCGGAAGAGTTAGGCTTGCTGGGATGTTTTGTCACCATCGGCCTATTCCTGCTCTTGCTCTGGCGCGGATTAAAAATCGCTCTGGCTTCAGAGGATATGACCGGACGTCTGATAGCAGCGGGAATGAGTATATGGATTGTAATGGAAGCCTTTATCAATATTGCCGGTCTCTTTAATATGATGCCCGTCGGTGGAAATACACTTCCATTTTTCAGCCTGGGTGGGTCCAGTCTGGTTTCGGTTTTGGTTGGTATTGGATTTATCCTGAATGTTGCCCGAAATAACCAAAAACAAAAGAGTTCAGAAAGGAATACCTATAGTGCGGTTGTTGATATGCGCTGGCGGGACCGGCGGCGGAGTATATCCGGCGCTCGTCGTCCTACAACAGCTCGAAGATAAACTCGATTCGGTCTTATGGGTTGGTGGTTCAGGCGGTATGGAAAAAGATCTTGTTGAACGTCAGAACATCCCATTTATCGAAATCCCGGCAGCAGGAGTGCACGGGGTTGGTTTGCGTTCTTTGCCTTCCAACCTGCTCAAACTTGCCCAGGGTGTCTTTACTTCACAGCGTATTATAAAAGACTTTCAACCCGATGGTATTCTGTATACTGGCGGCTATGTCGCTGCACCAATGGCATTAGCCGCTCGAAAAATCCCTTCTCTTTTATATGTTCCGGATATTGAGCCGGGTATGGCCCTTAATTTTCTCTCCAGGTTTGCAAAGATTATCGCTCTGACCACTGAGGCATCACGCAAATACTTCGTCAATCGTAAGGCTCAAAAGACGGTAACCGGTTACCCCATAAGACAGGATCTGAATCATTGGGATAAAAACCAGGCCTATAAGTTCTTCAATTTACAGGCAAATCTACCGGTTTTATTGGTTACTGGTGGCAGTAAAGGTGCCCGTTCCATTAATAAAGCACTCATTTCCATCCTGCCTCAACTGTTACCAATGGCTCAGGTAATCCACATCACCGGAAAACTGGATTGGGACGAAGTACACAGCTTCCAGCAAAATTTACCGGCCGGTCAGTTGAGTAATTATCATATCTATCCGTACTTACACGAAGAAATGGGCGCAGCCTTTACAGCCGCTGACCTTGTGATCTCCCGCAGCGGTGCTTCCACCCTGGGAGAATACCCGCTCTTCGGTTTACCCGCCATATTAGTGCCATATCCTTATGCCTGGCGCTATCAAAAAGTGAATGCGCAATACCTGGCTGACCATCACGCGGCAATTCTTGTTCGTGATGAGGATTTAAAAATGGAATTGCTTCCAGTAATTTCTAATTTACTTATGCAGCCGGATCAATTGCAAACAATGAGTCACAATATGCGTGCACTTCACCAGGCTTCCGCCGCTGAAGATATTGCTTCACTCGTAATGACACTGGCACAGACTACCCCACAGAAAGGGGAAAGACCAGCATGATCTCTATAACCGTAATTTTTTGGATGTATGTCATTTTATTCGGGTTGATCGGAGGGATGCGCGGTTGGGCACGTGAAATTTTGGTTACCTTTAGTGTTGTCCTGGCATTATTTGTTGTTTCAGTGCTTGAACGCTTTGTCCCCTTTATTCAGGCCCTGGAGGCGAATTCTCCCATATCCGTTTTCTGGTTACGCAGCATCTTACTGATTACCCTGGTGTTCTTTGGTTATCAGACACCTCGTTTCCCCAAAGTGGCTGGAACCGGTAAATTTGCCCGCGACAAGTTACAGGACGTCTTGCTTGGATTGGTCATGGGCGCCATTAATGGCTACCTCATTTTTGGCACACTCTGGTTCTATATTGCAGATGCAGGTTATCCTTTCGATATCATTCAGAATCCGGATTTAAATACCGTTATCGGTCAACAAGCACAAGAATTACTGAAAATGATGCCCCCCACAATATTTGGTTCACCCACCATTTATTTTGCTGTAGCCATCTCATTTGTATTTGTCCTGGTGGTATTCCTATGAGAAAACACGTTTTCTTCATTGGGATCGGTGGATATGGACTTTCAGCAATCGCCCGGCTGCTAAAGGAGAAAGGCTATGTTGTTTCCGGCTCAGACTCGCAACTCACCGACCTGGCACTGGATCTGCGTAAAAATGGTGTCACTGTTTATGAAGGCCACCATCCGGATCATTTGGTAGCAGTCGATATCGTCGTCCGCTCATCCGCTATCTCAGATGACAACCCGGAAGTTCAGGCTGCCCATATCAAAGGGATTCCGGTGATGAAACGCTCAGACTTTTTGGGTGAGATTATGCAAGGCTATATTGGCATCGGTGTAGCCGGCACACATGGTAAAACCACTACAACCGCCATGATCGCCTGGATGTTGGCGGCATTGGACCAGGAACCAACTTACATCATTGGAGGTGTTTCCAAAAACCTGGGAAACAATGCTCATGCCGGCGCCGGTAAATATTTTGTGATTGAAGCCGATGAATATGATCGCATGTTTTTGGGGTTATCGCCCACCATGGCCGTCATCACTAATATCGAACACGATCATCCGGATTGCTTTCCCACAGCCCTCGATTATCAGATGGCTTTTCATGGGTATTGCCAACGCGTTCAACCACAAGGTTTTATCCTGGCCTGCGGTGATGACGCCGGCGTAAAGAAATTGATTGGAATGGTCAAAAATAAACGTATAATCACTTATGGTATCGAACCAGGCAATGATTATCAGGCTGTCGATATCACAGTTAATGCAATCGGAGGCCACAACTTCAGCCTGGTTCACCACATGCCCACTGGGGAAAAGGTTCTGACCAGTGTGGAGCTACAGGTTCCCGGGCGTCATAATGTGCGCAACGCCTCAGCCGCAATTGCAATTGCCCACCAGGCCAACCAGAATATACAAAGGGCTGCCCGGGTATTGCGCCAGTTCACCGGTACCGGCAGACGTTTTGAAATACTGGGAGAAGCCCGGGGAATCACCATCATTGATGACTATGCGCATCACCCTACTGAGATTGAAACTACACTTGAAGGTGCCCGCAGCCGCTACCCCCAGCGCAAAATTTGGGTTGTCTGGCAGCCGCATACCTTCTCACGCACCCAAACCTTATTCGAAGCTTTTTGCAATGCTTTTTCTCTGGCCGATCATGTTATCGTCAGTGAGATTTTTGCCTCCCGTGAACAAAGCACCGGCTTTTCTGCCGCTCAGGTCGTGGAGGCTATGCACCACCCTTCAGCCAGGTTTATTCCTACCCTACCAGAGATCACTCAATTCTTAATTGATAATCTGCATGAGCAAGACGTTTTATTGGTCCTTTCGGCTGGCAATGCCAATCAGATCAGCCGTGAACTATTAGCCCATTTGTCAAAACAGGAGGAAGAGTTATGAGTTCAGAAAAAAAAGATAAACGCTTCGACTCCAACACATTGGATTTTGGATTGTCCCTTGAAGTGAAAAAAACGCGAAAAGCAAAAGATGATATTTTACGCAGTTCGGAACAGCCGGATCGTTTGCAGACTGTGGAAAATAAAGAAGATGTTGTTCAACGCTTGATTAGATTCTTGCGCACCGATTAAAGGAACCAAATGAAACTGGTACCAGAACCAATAAAAGCCGCACTAAAAAACCGCTTTGGCCGTCGTTTTCAGGAACAGACGCCGCTCAGTGGTTTAACCACGGCTCATGTTGGCGGACCAGCAGAAGTCTTGATCAGCATTGAAACTGGTACCGAACTTTCTGAGACCTGCCAGTATTTATGGGAAAACGATATCCCCATGTTGGTAATGGGCGCCGGTTCAAACCTGCTCTTTTCAGAAGACGGCTTTTTCGGGGTCATCTTACTCAACCGCACCAAGAGAATTGAGGTTATCCCAACCTCAACGCCACCGCAGATATTTGCCGAAAGCGGTGCTAACTTGGGTATGCTGGCCCGCAAAGCGGCTCTCGCCGGTATTGCCGGTTTGGAATGGGCCTCCACAGTGCCCGGTACGGTTGGCGGCGCTGTCTATGGCAATGCCGGCGCATTTGGCGGTGATATCCATGGGAATCTTTTGCTGGCTGAAATCTTGCAACGAAATGAAGGCCGGCAAACTTTCACAAATGAAACGATGGAGTATGCTTACCGCAGCAGCATTCTTAAACGCCAACCGCGGAAATCCGTCATTATTTCGGCAGTGTTTACCGGCACACAAGACGACCCAATTGCCATTCAGGAACGCATGCGGGTTTACAGTGAGCGCCGTCGCTCCACCCAACCTCCCGGAGCCAGTATGGGGTCCATGTTTAAAAACCCCCAGGGAGACTACGCCGGTCGTTTAATTGAAGCAGCCGGGTTGAAAGGGACTCAGATTGGCGGCGCAAGAATTTCAGAAATTCATGCAAACTTCTTTGTCAACAGTCCTGAATCAAAATCGAATGATATCTGGCAATTGGTGCAGTTAGCACAAGCGGCAGTGTTTGATAAATTTCAAGTAAAACTAGAATTAGAGGTTGAAGCCATTGGTTTTTCGTCCCAACCCAACAACGGTACCTCATCAATTGGGAAGGCAGTCTGATATGAAAAAATTATTTGTAGCAATTCTTTTTGGTGGCAGGTCCGGTGAACACGAAATTTCCTTGTTATCGGCGCGCTCGGTTTTGGAAAAAATCGACCGTGACCGCTTTGAGGTGATTGAAGTCGGTATCACCCAGGAAGGGACATGGCTGGTTGGTAAACAGGTGTTAAAAGCTTTCGAGGAAAGAAACTATTCGCTGCTCAAACCAGCCTGTTTGATTGCTGAACCAGGCTCCCATACAATTTATACCCGTGAAAAACGGGATGATCATGATCAGTTACGCCCTTACCGGAAAATTGATGTAATCTTCCCCGTTTTACATGGCACATTTGGCGAAGATGGTACGCTTCAGGGATTGCTCGAATTAATGGAAATCGCTTACGTCGGCGCCGGTGTTTTGGGTTCTGCCGTAGGTATGGATAAAGCCCTTTTTAAACATGTAATGCGTGCGAACCAGGTGCCAGTCCTTTCGGATCTGGTTTTTTCCCGCAAAGAGATAGAAAGCGGCCTGGAACAGGTTCTGGATACTTGCGAATCATTGAGCGCCTACCCTCTCTTTACCAAACCGGCTAACCTGGGTTCCTCAGTGGGCATTGCCAAGTGCAATAACCGCGAGCAATTAACAGAAGGTTTGCAGGACGCCGCCCGTTATGACCGCCGCGTAATGGTTGAAAAAGGGCTGCAAAAGCCAATGGAAATTGAAATTTCTGTGCTGGGTAACGAATTTCCCCAGGCTTCAGTCCCCGGCGAAATCGTCCCGGGAGATGATTTTTATACCTATGAAGATAAATATATCAATGGCATTTCACATTCTGTTATACCCGCCGAATTACCACCCGAAATGATGGATAGCATCCGTGACATCGCCATTCGCGCCTATAAGGCAATCGACTGTGCCGGAATGGCCCGGGTTGACTTTTTGGTAGACCAGGATGGTAAGGAAATCTACCTGAACGAGCTGAACACCATCCCTGGTTTTACCCAGATCAGCATGTATTCAAAATTATGGGAAGCCAGTGGAATTTCATACAGTGATCTCATCACCCGCCTGATTGATCTGGCACTGGATCGCCAACAAGAACGCACTCGCTCACTTCACCAATATCGGAGGAAAGACGCATGAGTACAATAAGAAGCACTTCATCCCGTTCAGACCAGGTTCGCTCCCGCCAGCAGCAGCGTACAACCGAGCGCCTGAAAAAATCCAATCAAAATGTCACCCATGTGGCTTCTCGCCCCGCAATGCCAGTCTATTCCCGTTCCAATATCGCCGGTATGAATTACACAGCTCCACAGCAGCGCGCCCGCCGCCAATACTATTATTCGTTAGGCGCTACCGGTGCTGAAATCCGTTTGCCGGCTATTCAGACCCAAAATTTGGGCTGGCGGCTGCTTTCTGCAGCTATTCTGGCTTTTTCATTCTTTGCGCTTTATTTCTTGTTTAACTCACCCGATTTTCAAATTCAACAGCTTGAAGCGCAGGGAATCCAGCGATTAACCACCTCAGACCTGAATAGCGTTATCGATCTTCAAGGGAAATCAATAATATATGTGAATGCCAGCAAAGTTCAGGCCGATCTTACAGAAGCTTTTCCGGAACTGAGCAATATTCAGGTATCGATTAACATGCCGAATCAGGTACTCATAACCTGCACGGAACGTCAACCGGTGTTGGCCTGGAAAACCGAAAGCCAAACCTACTGGTTAGATCAGGAAGGGGTAATGATCCCGCCTCGTGGAGAATTTGGCGAGTTATTAACCATCACAGCCAGTGAAGAACCCCCCATTCTGGCAGTCATCGCTCCGGCGGAAACGGAAGCAGCCGCTGCAGAGCAAAAACTTTCTCCCGCAGAAATTGAAGGTTGGGGACGTCAGGTGGATATAAGCCTGATCAATGCTGCCTTTCAACTCAGTCTGCAGGTTCCACAAGGCACGCCCATACTGTATAATCCTGAACATGGACTCGGATGGGAAGACCCCAGTGGATGGGATGTCTATGTCGGGTTGACTTTAAATGATATAGAGTATAAATTAAAAGCTTATCAGGAATTAATTGTAAAATTAGGAGAAGAAGGGATCACTCCCAGCTTGGTTAGCTTTGAACGATTGCATGCACCATTCTACAGGGAGTAGGTGAAAATGGAAGAACCTATCGTCGTTGGAATTGATATCGGAACTACCAAAGTTTGTACCTTGATCGGACGGATCGAGGGCGAACGTGGTATTCGCGTTTTGGGTGTTGGAATCGAACCTTCTCAAGGCATCCGCAAAGGAACCATTGTAGACCTGGCCGCGGCAGCTCAAAGTATTGCCCGTTCCATAGAAAAAGCCCAGCGTTCCAGCGGGCTGGAGATTACCGATGCTCAGGTCAGCCTGGCCGGCTCCCATATCTCCTCAGTCAATAATCGCGGGGTTGCAGCCGTTTCCGGCGGCATAATCGACATCAATGATGTACACCGTGCATTAGAAGCCGCACAGGCCGTAAATATCCCTCATAACCGGGAAATCATCACCACTATCCAGCGCGGCTTCATCGTAGACGGTCAGGATGGCATTCGCAGCCCCATTGGTATGCACGGTTACCGCCTGGAAGTGGAAGCACACATGATCACGGCTGCCCAGGCAACTGTCGAAAATATCCGCCAGAGCGTGGAAGCCGCCGGCGTTCATGTAACCCAATTTGTGCTCAATCCCCTGGCTTCCGCCGAAGTAGTTCTCTCAGAGACCGAACGCAACATGGGCTCAATCATCTGTGATATTGGCGGCGGCACCACCGACCTGGCCATCTATATTGATGGTGACGTATGGCATACCATGGTCCTGGCAGTCGGTGGAAATCACATTACGTCAGATATTGCTCACGGCTTACGCCTTCCCATGGAAGAAGCCGAAAAGGTTAAGAAACAATTCGGTCACGCCATCAAAAATGAAGTCAGTGAAGAGGAAATGTTCACTGTTCGCAGTTTTGGTGATGAGGCCGTAACCCAAATCCCGCGCCGGGACCTGGCGCACATCATCGAAGCTCGCGCTGAAGAGATTTTTGAACTTGTGCTGCAAGAGATTAAACGTTCCGGATACGATGGGCTTTTACCGGCTGGCATGGTGCTGACCGGCGGAAGCAGCCTGTTGCCCGGCATCCGCCCCCTGGCCAGTAGAATCCTGGGGCTGCCGGTGCGTTTGGCTCGTCCGGAAAATCTGGTAGGCCTGGTGGACCAATTGCACTCACCAGCTTTTTCTACCAGTGTCGGCTTGCTGTACTTTGCAATGGCGATGAACGAATCGGCCGTGCCTGCGCGTGGCGCCCGGTTCGCATCCAAAGGAGGCAGCTCGGATTTTATGACCAAAGTGATGGAATTCCTGAAAAGGATTTCACCATGAGTTTACAATACGGGCTCATTTTTATCAGTTTTATCGGGAGGTAGGATAATGGATATCAACAAATCACAACTACAGTCAGAATCTTTTGCAAGAATTAAAGTCGTTGGTGTTGGCGGCGGCGGTTGCAATGCAGTAAACCGCATGATTTCCGAAGGCATGTCAGGAGTCGAATTTGTCGCAGTCAACACAGACGCACAGGCATTGCTGCTTTCCAAAGCAGGCATACGTGTGCGTATTGGTGATAAATCAACCCGTGGCTTAGGCGCGGGTGGTAACCCAGAAATGGGACAGAAAGCCGCCGAAGAATCAGCTGAAGAACTGTACGAAGTCATGCGTGGCTCCGATATGGTTTTTGTTACCTCTGGTTTAGGCGGTGGTACCGGAACTGGCGCTGCACCCATCGTGGCGCAGATTGCCAAAGAAGTTGGTGCGTTAACCATTGGTGTGGTCACCCGGCCATTCACCTTTGAAGGCGCGCGCCGTGCGAAATCAGCGGAAGGCGGGATCACCCGCATGAAAGAACACGCTGATACCCTAATCGTTATTCCCAACGATCGCCTCCTACAGATTGTGGATAAACGAGCCAGTTTGCAAGATGCCTTCCGCACAGCGGATGACGTCCTGCGCCAGGGTATTCAAGGTATTTCTGAGCTGATTACCGTGCCCGGTATGATCAACCTGGACTTTGCAGATGTTCGCGCCATTATGAGTGAAGGCGGCGCTGCCCTCATGGCAGTTGGTCGCGCTTCCGGCGAAGACCGCGCCCGCATTGCAGCAGAAGCAGCTATTTCCAGCCAGCTGCTCGACATCACCATCGACGGTGCGCGTGGCATCCTCTTCAATGTTACCGGTGGTTCGGACCTGACCCTCTTTGAGGTCAACCAGGCTGCCGCCATCATTAAAGAGACTGCTCACCCGGATGTCAATCTCATTTTCGGCGCAGTCATTGATGAAAACTTGAAGGATGAAGTTCGCATCACGGTCATTGCCACGGGTTTTGACCGTGCGGGCGTGCGCCAGACATCGGCTTTCGAGACTCGTCCCGCAGGCCGCATGGAAGAAAACCGGTCGGCAGCCTCCACAACTGCCCATCCGCGCACAGAGCAACGTTCGTCCGCTGCGCCCACCGAATTTCAGCCTCACGTCATCAACACGGACGATCTGGATATCCCCGCTTTCCTGCGAAATCGTTCGCAGCACTAAGCGGATTCCCTCCCCCCTTGTAATCCCCGCTTCTCTAAGCCTTCAGAGAAGCGGGGACATTACCCAAAAGGCGGGAGAAAGGTCTTATGATGACGCTCCACGGAATGTCCCACTTGAACTCCATGTCTCCTCCCACTTTCTTCACAATTACCCGGGTAACCGCCAGGCTTCCCCTCCCACAATTGGAAGTCTGAGCAGAACCTCAAAGAAACCACCGGACGCGCAGCGGTGGTTTTTTATTTTTCCAGATACCACCCGCTCTTAATACCACCTGCCCCTTGCGAAATTCATCGTGCCCTTCAGGGTAATACTCCGCCTCTATTTTTCCAACCCAGCATCCCATATACCACCTGCTCTAAGCGATATTGTATTTCGCTTCTGTCATTCCAAACGCCACCCCCCCTTGTCTGATAGTGACAGGGTCGTACCGGTGGCTGGCCGGTTGGTAGACTGCGCGGTTTTCATTAATTATTGACCATTCCAGTAATTATTTCTTTCTTTTTTCTGCAAAGTATCAGCAGGTTTTTTTAACGTTTAACCGGAACGGCCACTCCGAATTCGGACAACCATCTCCCACTTGTGGCAAAATAAACCCGATTCACCTTTACTCCCCCCAAATCTATGGCATAAATATGGGGGCACAACCGAAGAATCTCTTCCCGAAACAAACTAGAACATAAATTCAAATAATCAGAAAACTTTAAGAAAGATTCATACCCTTTCGACTTGCACTGCTCCTCAGGATATGCTAAAATCAAAACCGTAAATACAAGGCATCAACGTTATTACACCACCATATATGGTGGTGTATATTTTCAAAAAGCATATTGCATCATCTTCTCAACAAAAGAGAAGCACCTCTGGACAGTACTCAAAAAGGAGGGTCTGTTGAACTGCCCCTATTGCCAAAACCCAAATTCACGCGTTATTGATACAACCCACGACGCCCGCGGCGGAATTCGCAGGCGCCGTGAGTGCGATTCTTGCAACCAAAGATTCAGTACGTACGAACGCCCCATCATCAATACCCCGCTCATCATCAAACGCAACGGCAACCGGGAGGAATTCGATCGCGAAAAATTGTTGCATGGCATGCGCATTGCCTGTGCCAAACGACCGGTCTCCGCCAGTGAGATCGAGCAGTTGGTAACGACAATCGAAGCCTCTTTGCAGAAGATTGGCCGCGCCGAGGTTTCATCGCGTATCGTCGGAGATATGGTTATGAGTAACCTGAAACAACTGGACCAGATAGCTTATATTCGCTTTGCCATAGTGTATTTACATTTGAATGATTTATTGGCTATTCGCACCGAAATAGATCGCTTGTTAGAAGTCTAAGCATCACACGAGGAGAAAATAATGGAAAATACAAATACAGAATTGGTAAACAAGGCCGGCTTACTCCCCACGCCTCCCATCCCGCAAGGTCTGCCCAAAATGGACCTCACAGAAAATTCCCGCCAGATTCTGGTAAAGCGTTACTTGCGCCGCGGACAAAACGGCGAACCAATTGAGAGAATCGAAGAGATGGTCTGGCGTGTGGCTTATCACGTAGCCGTAGTCGAATCCAACTGGGGCAGTGATCCTATTCAGCGCGCTGTCGAATTCTATAATTTATTGATAGACAAACGCTTCTTCCCCAATTCGCCCACCTTCACCGGCGCCGGTACCCCACTCGGTCAACTGGCCGCCTGCTTCGTCCTCCCCATTGATGATGATATGGGCAAATCCTCAGCCGGCATTTTCCAGACCCTGCGTGACGCCGCCCTCATCCAGCAAACCGGCGGCGGTAACGGCTTCAGCTTCTCCCGCCTGCGTCCTAAAAACACCATGGTCAAGTCTTCCGCCGGTAGAGCCACCGGACCCGTCGGCTTCCTGCGCGTTTATGACCATGCCTTCGGTGAAGTCGCCCAGGGTGGTACCCGCCGCGGTGCTAATATGGCCGTCCTGCGCGTCGATCACCCGGATATCGAAGAGTTCATCTCCTGCAAATCCAGTGAAAACGCCATCACCAATTTCAATATCTCGGTCGGCATTACCGATGACTTCATGCGCGCAGTCGAAGACGACGCCGAATGGGAGCTGCGCTTCCCGGATGTTTCCTCCCCCGATCACAAAAAATTCAAAGGCACCATCGACCAGATCGAAGCCGATGGTTTCCCCATCAAAACCCTCAAAACCATCCGCGCCCGTGAATTGTTCGCCCAGATCGTCAAACAGGCGCATCATAACGGCGAACCGGGCGTCCTTTTCCTGGATGCCGCCAACCGCTCCAACCCGGTGCCGCACCTCTACGCCCTGGAAGCCACCAATCCCTGCGGTGAGCAATGGTTGGGACCCTACGAAAACTGCTGCCTCGGTTCTATCAACCTCTCCCGCCATTTCACAACGGATGGCCAGGTAGATTGGGAAAAACTTCGCCAGGACGTGGAGCTTTCCACCATCTTCCTCGATGATGTCGTTGAGGCCAACGCCTACGTTCCGGCAGTCCCCCAACTGAAAGAAGCCGCACTGCGCGCCCGCCGTATTGGTCTGGGCGTTATGGGTCTGGCCGACCTGATGTACCGCGCCGGTATCCGTTATGGGTCTCCGGAGGGACAGGAATTTGGCGCGCAGGTCATGGAATTTGTGCGTTTCCATTCCATGCAAACCAGCATCGAACTCGCCGAACAGCGTGGCGCCTTCCCCGCCATCAAAGGCTCCATCTACGATCCCGAAAATATCACCTGGCAGCCGCCCGCCAGCATTATCGCCTACGAACACGATTACGCTCGCCCGGAACTGGATTGGGATAACATTCTCGAACAAATCCGCCGGCACGGCATCCGCAATGCCGCCCAAACCACCGTCGCCCCTACCGGCACCATTTCCACAGTCGCCGGCTGCGAAGGCTACGGCTGCGAACCGGTCTTTGCCCTGGCCTATATCCGCCATGTCAACGACAACGGCATGGATCTCAAACTGACCTACGCCAGCCCGGCCTTCGATGCCGCCCTGCAGGCCTACGGCATGAATGCAGCCCAGCGCCAGCAGATCTTTGAAAAGGTCATGCAGGAAGGCACCTGCCAGAATGTAACCGAAATCCCCGAAGAAATCCGCAACGCCTTTGTCGTTTCCGCGGATATCAGCGCCGAAGAGCACGTGCGCATGCAGGCTGCCCTGCAAGCCTTTGTGGATAACTCCCTCTCCAAAACCGTCAACTTCCCTGCCGGCGCTACGGAACAGGACGTAGCCACCGCCTACCAGTTGGCCTGGGAACTCGGCTGCAAGGGCATTACTGTCTACGTCACCGGTTCGCGCGATGTCGTCGTTCTCGAAACCCACGCCACCGCCAAGGATAAAGAACCCGCCAAACCCGCCGCGCTGGTCGTCGAGACCCCCGTCGAACAGACCATCCTCTGGTCCGAAAGCAAAAAACCGCGCCCGCGCTACCTCAACGGCTTCACCTACCATGTCAGCACCCCGCTCGGCAAAGCTTTCATCACCATCAATGAAAACGGCGGCAGCCAGCCTTTCGAAGTCTTCATCAACTCAGCCAAGGCCGGTTCCGATACCGCCGCCGTCTCCGAGGCCATTGGCAGGCTCATCTCCTACATCCTGCGCCTCACCTCCACCGTCGAGCCCAGCAAACGTCTCAAAGATGTCGTCAGCCAGCTCAACGGCATTGGCGGCGGGCGTCCGCTCGGCTTTGGTCCCAACCGTGTCCGCTCCCTGCCCGATGGCCTGGCCCAGATCCTCGCCGACTACCTCCAGGGTCGCGATGACCGTGTCGCCAACAGCGATGAGGATGCCCAACCCCGCAATGGCAACGGCAAACCCGCCACCGTCGAAGTCCCCGCCACCCAGCAGAGCTTGAAAATCGGCGACCTCTGCCCCGAATGCGGCCAGGCTGCTTTCGTCAACGAAGAGGGTTGTAGAAAATGCTACGCCTGTGGGTATAGCGAGTGTTAACCAAAGGATAAGCAGTAAAATAGCATCACAAACAAACAACCTCGGGAGGTTTTATCTTTCCGAGGTTTTTCTTGTCATGTTGAACGCAGTGAAACATCTCTACCGCTCATAGCTTGGTAGATTAATTTCCACTATACCTTTCAAGAAAAACAACAAAAATCTTAAAAAACCATCAAATGGATTTAAGTAGAAGCATTTTAATTTACCCCCTTGGATTAAAATGAAAGTACAATAAAGCATACTTTGAAAGGGGCAGTACCTATGGAAAACAAAAAACCTGTTAAAAATGTGGGGGACTCGAACGAGATTACCAGGGAATATTTCGATTCATTGCTGGTTGAAATGCGGCATATCGATTCCGTCATACCCTCAACCAAACTTGAACTCTATGGAGAAACATTTGATACGCCGGTGATGATGGCTGCCCTCTCGCATTTAAACAAAGTCCATGAGCATGGCATGGCGGAAATGGCCAGAGGCGCTTTGGCGGCCAACGCGGTTAATTGGTCCGGTATGGGAGATGAAGCCGAGCTGGAAGAGATTGTAGCCACCGGCGCGCGCACCATTAAAATCATTAAGCCGCATGCGGATAATGCCCTGATATTCCGTAGAATTGAACATGCCCAGCGCTGCGGAGTAATGGCTGTCGGTATGGATATTGACCATTCCTTCTCGGGAAATGGTCAATACGATAATGTGCTGGGGTTGCCCATGGCTTCAAAATCTCTGAAAGAAATCAAGGAATTTATTAAAGCCGCGCAATTGCCATTTATTATCAAGGGTGTATTAAGCGAACAGGATGCTGATAAATGTTTGGAAGCCGGCGCGCAGGGCATTGTGGTTTCCCATCATCACGGAATTATGAATTATGCGCTTCCGCCATTAATGATCTTACCCAAAATCGCCAGGGTAATCGCTCACAAAATTCCGATTTTTGTGGACTGCGGAGTAATCAGCGGTATGGATGTCTTCAAGGCGCTCGCGTTAGGCGCCACTGCCGTATCAGCCGGCAGGGTAATCATGGAGCCGTTAAAAACAAATGGGGCGGAAGGTGTCACAAATCTGATCAAGAAAATGACGGAAGAATTAGCCGGCGTAATGGCAAGAACCTGCTCACCGGATATCAGGCACATTGATTCGTCAGTGATATGGCATAAATCAAGCTGCTAAAGTTAATCGTACACACAGGAGTTGATAATGAGAATTGGCGGAGCAATAGAAAGACCCTATAAGAGTCCGGAAGAGTGGTATCAGTGGGTCAAAGAATTGGGATATCGGGCTGTTTTAGCGCCAGTGGATTATCGCGCATCCAAAGAGGAAAAACAGGCCTATCTTCAATGTGTTAAGCAACACGATTTGGTGATTGGTGAAGTCGGCGCGTGGAAAAACAGTTTAGCTTTAGACGATACACAGCGCCATCAAGCGGTGGAGTTCTGCAAAAATCAGTTGGCGCTGGCCGATGAACTCAGCGCAAATTGTTGTGTCAATATTACCGGCAGCCGTGGTGAAATCTGGGACGGCTTTTATCAGGAAAATTATTCAAAAGATACCTACGCGTTGGTAGTGGATTCCATCCGGGATATCATCGATGCCGTAAAACCAACCCGGACGTTCTATACGGTTGAATCAATGCCCTGGATGATCCCCGACTCACCCGATCAATATTTGCAATTGATTTATGATGTGGATCGCAAAGCCTTTGGCGTCCACCTTGATTTTGTCAATATGATTAACAGCCCAAAAAGATACCTGTTCTGCGATGCGTTTATTGAAGAATGCTTCACCAAACTGGGGCCCTATATCAAGAGTATTCATGGCAAAGATGTCATCATGGAAAATGCCTACACCACCCTGATTCATGAAACCATGCCCGGAAAAGGAAAAGTGAATTATCAGCAGGTGGCGCGGTTATGTGAAACCCTCGGGCCGGATGCGACTTTGTTTGTAGAACATCTCCCGGATTTTGAAAGCTATAAGCAGGCGTCAGCCTATGTGCGCGAACAGGCTGCATTGGCTGGCGTAAATACGGATTCCTAGCCCGGCCGCCTTACCGTCTTCCCATTACCCCCGCCGAAAACGGGTAGCTACCCCGAGAGAAAAATCATCTACACAGGGTTATCGTATGCGTAGAAAACGTAATCTTGCGGTCCGGTTTTTTCGCCCAAATCATGTAACAATCTCAGTATTTGTGCGCGGTGATCTGTCCCATGGTTGCATACATGCAGCAGCACTTGCCACAACAGCAGATCTTTATCTTCACCCTCAGCGAACGGTTTTTCGAATAACACCTCATCCCGTAATGTCGCCAGATAATCGCGCATATTTTGCTCAATGCCGTTCCACAACGCCCGCAGGTTTTCACGGTCATCAACAGTAGCCGGGTCGATTGATTCCGGGATGTCAACCCCGCGCAAATCACTAAACCATGCCTCATCCACGCTCATCAGATGTACAATTTGCTCCCGGACAGAGCCATGAGAATAATCAGCATTTTGGCTGAACTGTTCATTGGATAAGGAAGATATATGGTTATCCCATATTTTACGATTTTCACTGAAATGATACTCATATAAATGGCGAAAAGCATTGGCATTCATATCCTGGTTTACTCCTTTGTCTGCGTTTTTTATCATACTAGAACAAGTATTCGGCCCTCGCCAACCCATGTATAGGCTTATCGAGTCACCATTTGTATTTTTGGTTAATTATTGTAGGTATCTTTTATCCGCAGCCCATAAATTTTTTAGCAACGGTAGAGATTTTCTGCTGCAATACTTTACCCCTTCAATTCCATTATTCATTCGATAATCAACTGTATAATTAAAAAAGATTAACCAGGGAGGACACTCTTGGCACTTAAAAACCCATTCATTAAAATTTTTCACCATCCGGCCATCATCATAAGCATCTTAATCCTGCTGGTGAATGATCACCTTCTCAAACATACCATGCCATCCTGGTTCACCGGCAAACTCAGCGATTTTGCTGGCCTTTTCTTTTTCCCGTTTCTTTTAGCTTCAGGTCTCTTCTCACTTTTCAGTCCAATCCATAACAAAAAGAAGTTGTCAACAAAAACCTGGTTGTTAATTAGCTTTACTATCAGTAGCGTACTGTTTGCAGCAATGAAAACTATTCCCATAGTGAATCACTTAATGGTTACTGGCCTATCCATGCTGATCAACACACCGGTACAAATCATTCTGGACCCAGGTGATCTCATCGCTCTTGTCTCATTTATTCCCGGCTGGCTGATATTTAAAAATTTAGGCAAACCAACCAATCCAATTTCAATTCCTGAAAAGCGCTCCTGGTGCATACTATCATTGGCTATTTTCGCATCCATTGCTTCAACTCCATCTCCGCTGCCGCCAATTGAATATTTTCTTTCAATTAACGATCAAATTTATTTAGGATCCAACTATCAAGATCCGGATCTGTTGATCTATAACGGGGAAAACACATGGCGTTACGTAGAGAATCCTGTTGAATCTCTGCTTGAAAACAACCCGGATTTATATTTCGACGAGAAGGTTGTTTGCCTTCCTTCGGATGTAGATCATTGTTTCCGGATAAAAAATGAACCTTATGTAGAAGAGTCAACGGATAAAGGCAAAACATGGGCAATTGCCTGGCAAATACCGCCAGGGCGGAAAATTATATATGATCGTTTGGAGAGGAGAAGCGTACTTTCCTCTTTCCCGGATGCCCAACCCGTAGATCTGATTTTCAATCCGGTTGAAAACCAGATGATGGTATCCATGCATGATGAAGGGCTATTAATCAGAAAACAGGATGGTACCTGGGAACAAATACCACTAATCGTAGTAAGTGAAGACAATGGCACGCCAACACAAACGTATTTCGAGCCAACGACCATCTACGCTAAAAATATCTCAGAAGCCTTTGGCTTGCTCTATCTGGATTTGTTAGTACTGTTTGGAATCTTCACCCTTCTTGTTTTGATATTCAGTTACATATCCTGGAAAAAAATCCTTTCACATATTCCGCACAAGCAACCGGAGCTTTCAAAATTAGTCAATAGACGAACAACAATTCTGAACGTTTTATTTCTATTGATTGCGATGATCTGGGTCTCTTTAGTGCAGGATATTTTTCCGCCAGTTTATTTGTTATATTTATGGGACACAGGTTTTGTTTTTGTTATCCTAATTCTGATTTGTTTCTACGCTATCCTGATCGATGTTTGGGATCGGATAATTCGCGAGACATCTTACAACAAACACGTCAAAAAGGCTTTTCTCATCACTTTGCTTGGAAACGGTCTACTTTTAGTTGGTTCTTTTCTGATTTTTACCTTATGGGCTTATGGCACGATAGAAAACCACCTTACCGCCCAAATTTTGTGCCTGATCTTTGGTTTGGTTATTCTGGTCGTATCCGGAAAACTGCTATGGCAATCCTTAAAAATAGATGCTAATGAAGATCTGGGTACACAGTAGAAAGGTAACCTGTAATAATCTTAAAATGCTGTTTTTTGGGGCATAATTTATGAAAACTGCGCATGGAGGAAACAAAGTACCAATATGAAAAACCACAGTAAACCGGAATCAGAACCACAGGTCATATCAATAAAACAAATACAGGCGCGCATTGTTACAGCGGCCTGCCTGGGCCTCAGCCTTGTAGTGATCGCCATCATCGGCGGCTGGGCAGTAACCGGCACCCTCACCGATTGGGAAACCGTCGTTGGCGGGGTCATCTTAATCGCCATCCTGGGCGGGCTCTCCCTGCTGGCGCGCCGTGGGCGTCCTGCGCTGGCTGCCTGGCTGCTGGCCGGCCTCTTATTTTTAATTGTCAGTGCTGATCTGGCATATTACGGCCTGGGTTCGCCTTCAGCTATGGCATTTTTGCTGCCCGTCATGCTGATCGCCTGCACAACCGGGCTCAAACCTGGTCTGGCGGTAGCTGCCCTAGCCGCAGTTGTTATTTTCGGCGTTGCCTGGGGCAGCCTGAACGGCATCCTGATAGTCAATATTCCGGTAGACGAGTCTCACCTCAGTTATAACGCCCCGGTCATCAGCGTCATTCTCCTCTTTTGCGCCGGGTTAACCGGTTTTG
>PHBZ01000040.1 GCA_002840755.1 Chloroflexi bacterium HGW-Chloroflexi-10
GAACCTTTCACCGGGTTGAAGGCATCCTGTCCTTCTTTCGATCCGGCTACGGTCAACCAGGCGATCGCTGCATCACGGTTCGGTGCACCGGTGGGCAGCACAAAGCTGTCGGATAAGAACTGGAAGGATCCGTTGGTTCCAGGTACTGGAGCCCAACCAAATTCAACCATCGGCTCTTTGCCCAATTCTTTAAAGAAACCTTCTGCCCAGTCACCCATGATATTGAAGGCTGCGTCGCCATCCACTACCAGTTGAGAGGCATCCTGCCAGCTCAGTGAAGATGAATCGCTGTTGGTGTAGGTTAATACTTTCTTGAAGTTTTCAAGAGCAACCTTCACATCAGCATCGCCCCAGTTTTTCTCACCGCTCCACAATTGATTGTAAGCATCCGGGCCAAGTGTAGCCAGCAGAATGGTCTCGAACAAATGCATGACTGTCCATTGTTCGCCCATCGCCAGCGGTGCGTCCATTCCGGCCGCTTTCAAGGTGTCCATCGCCGCAAAGAAATCATCTAACGTAGCCGGCACTTCAACACCATTATCTGTCAATACTTGCGGGTTGTACCACAGTACATTGGCGCGGTGAATATTAACCGGCACTGAGTAGATATTGCCGCCGTCAGAGATCAACGGGATCAACGTTTCGGGCATTACATCTAACCAGCCGTTTTCTTCATACAGAAAATTGAGTGGCTCTAACTGGCCAGCAGCCACATAGGTACCGATCAATTCCTGTCCGGCATGTCCCTGCCAGCTGTCCGGTGCATCACCTCCGAATACTTTAATCATGGCATCCAGGCCGGCTGCTTCACCACCACCTGTCCACCAGGAAAACACTTCGACCTGTTGTTTTGATGGGGCTTGAGTCGGTTGGTCAACGGGCTGTTCAGGGGCTGCAGTCGGCGCTGCGCCACCACACGCAGTCAGCACCATGGAAAAAACGACCAATAATGCTACTGCAATCCAACTTGCTTTTCGATTAAACATGTGTTCTTCTCCTTATTTCTGGGTTTAAATATGGATTGAGAAAACCAAATTCTCTTGAATACGGTATCACTTCAGGAAATGTATTCTTAATACAATCACTTTTGGGGATAGGCTTCTCCTTTTTGGGTCAACTTGGAGTTAACAAAAAACACCTGTAGCAGGTAAAATTCATTATAATGATGGCATTCCGTATTAACAATAGATTAACGGACATGTTGCGGTCATATCCCGGACAGAGCAGGATTGGATGAAAACATACTGATGTTGTTTGAAGAATTTGAAGTTTTAGTAAAAGAAAGCCTTTCGAACCTGTTTGATTACGCGGCAATGGAAACCACTCCACTGACCGCTTTATTTGCCACCCATTCCGGACAAAGCGGCAGCAAGGGGGAGTTTCTCCGGAAGCTAATTTTAGAATCTATTGACACTTTAAAACCAAATGACAAGGCATTTGACGCTAATGCCAACGAATGGCGCACCTATACGATTCTCAATCAACGCTATATTGAGAATTTAAATTCACTGGATGTAGCCAGAAACCTTTCCATCAGCGAACGGCAATTACGCAGGTACCAACGCAAAGCAGTTGAGGCGTTAGCCTACCGCCTGTGGGACAGGTATCAGGCGATTTACCCAGAAGCCAGGCAAGCTACCCCCACAAGCGATTCCAACATTAAAGAATTTATCGTTAATCTCGAAGAGATAAATTTATGGGAAGTGGTTTCCGGGGTCAACAAATTACTGGCAACAACCACCAGTGAAGATCATGTAGAACTAAAAACACAAAATAATGAGACACTTTGGATGATTGAAAGTGACCGGATCATCTTAAGACAAATCTTAATTGGATTGATGAATCAGTTTTTTCAGCTGCTCCACGAGTTTGAAACCCCAAACCGGTTACTTACATTTTCTTTTTTCCGTGATGAAGAAAAAACAACACTTAATATTGATGCGCCTATCTATATTGAAGCAGGCATCTTATCCAATTTACATACTCCGGAACTCAAAAAGAATCTCAGTTTTTGGAGTCAGGAAATCAATGTCCAAATTAATGAAAACCACAGTAAAGAACAAAATAAATCCGGATTAATATTGGAATTTCCTCATCCTCAGAAAAAACTGATACTGGTAGTGGATGATCAGGAACCTGCTTTGCGCATGTATGAGCGGTACTTATCCCGCACAAAATTAAAAATTGTAGGTCTTACAAAACCATCGAAAGTCGTCGCACGCGCAAAAGAACTAAAGCCGGCCCTGATCGTTTTGGATATTATGATGCCCAAAGTAGACGGATGGGAAGTATTACAATCTTTAAAATTAGATGAAGGGACCAGAAATATACCGGTCATAGTCTGTTCTGCCTGGGGAGAACCAGAACTGGCAACTTCTTTAGGCGCTGTAGGATTCTTAAAAAAACCGGTCATACAAAGGGATCTATTGGCGATTATCCAAAAATTAAAAATCCTAGATGATTGATTTCGCCCTTGGTTCCTGATAATGGGGTTTCAGTTCTTTTATGGTATCCTGCAACAATGTACTTAATTCATTGCGCTCGAATGGGCGATTAATAAAAATTTTCAGACTGGCCGATTGGTTGACTTGAAAATCCTCGCTGATATCGCTGGCAGAAATAATAATCACCGGTATCAAATCCAATTGCGGATTTTTCTTAATCTCTGCCAATACCTGGATGCCATGAATATCCGGTAAATCCAGATCCAAAAGAACTGCATCTACTGCCTGGCTTTCCAGAACCCGAATTGCTTCGGTTCCGGAATAGACGGGAATGAAGTTGATGTTTCCCAAGAATTGACCATTTTGTTGGGCTGATTTGATTGCCTGAGTAAATAAACGCACCATGGTTGGGTCATCATCTACTAATAATAAATTTTGAACATCTTTTCCAATGGCTTGGACTGTATTGATCAACCTTTCCCGGGACACCGGCTTAACCAAATAACGAAATACACCAAAAGGTAAAGAAACCGAACGATTTGGAATTCCGGCAAACAAAAAGGAAATGACCGGCAGGTGGTAGGGTAAGGTTTTTAAATATTCCTGAACATTTCCCTGCTGAAAAATAGCTTCATCGATAATAATGGCTGCCGGAAAAATGGAACTGACCAGTGTTTTTAGTTGGTCAAACGACTCAGCCACAACAACTTCGTGCTCGACCAAAGATTGCCCCACCATTTTGCCCTGGATTTTATCTGTCGTACAAAAAATAACGACATCCGACTGACTACGGGCCTGCAAACTGGCAACACGCTGTTCACCGCCTTCACCAAGGTCATCCCTTTGATCCAGGATTGACTGAAAAGGTTCCATCAGAGGCAATGTAATCCGAATAGTGGTACCCATTCCTGGCTCACTCTCCACCACCATCGTGCCGCCATGCAGTTCAACAAACCGTTTGCTGATCGATAATCCAAGACCCGTGCTTTTTTCACGACTCCAATTCTCCTGGCCAACCTGCCGAAACTCTTCAAATATCTTTTCAAGATCTTCTTTTGCAATCCCGGGGCCTGTATCCTGAATAATAAATTCAATCTCTTCAGGGGTCTTAATTTGAACCTGAATTTCTATTTTTCCTTCTTTGGTAAAACGCATACTGTTGGTAATAATATTTAAAAGAACCTGGCGAATCCGGGTACGATCCACATAAATAAATGGCAGTTGTTCCTCACAAACCAAACAAAATTCCAACCCCTTTTGCCTGATCTGTGTGCTGACCAATTCACTGATTTCATCCAATATCGTTTGTGGTTTTACCCGTTCCCGAAAGATCGGCATTCGGCGCGCATCCATTTTACCCAAATCCAAAATATCATTAATTAATCCCAACAAATGTTTACTGCTTTTATATATTTCCTGGACGTCATCATATAATCCCAATGGCCAATTTTTCGTCTCTGCGTAGGTTTCAGGTGCGTTCACCATCAAATCGCTAAAACCAATAATAAAATTCAACGGGCTGCGCAGCTCATGAGATACAGCCATAGCAAACCGGTCACGGTCTTCTCGTGCTTCTTCTGCACGCCCACGCGCCTGTTCCAACATGCGGTTCATTTGTTTTAATTGGTAATTTGACTGGCTTTGTTCTTTTAGCATCCGGCTGATCTCAGCCCTGTGTTCGCGTGTCTCCTGCAAACGCCGGCGTGCTTCATAGTAATGAAAAGAAGAATCTTCCAATGCGGATAACATGGTGCTGGAAATTCCCCAACCAAAAACACCGGCAAAAAGGAAACCAAAAATTAAAGCGAGGATATAACCGCTGGAGATGGGCGGTAAACCAGGCAAATAGGGTAACAAAATGATAACCCCAACCAGAACAATTTCCACCAGAATCGTACCCTGAATGCCCAGAGTGACTGTGGCCATCAATGGCAGCAGACAAAACAATAATAGAATCTCAGGTTTATTAAAAATAATAAATGCGCCGAGAATTGTACACGAAACCCCTATTAACCAGATAATCTGAGAGACAAGGTAGATTTTTTCCAGGAGCCACATCGTTAATAAAAATGTAGCTAACATCAACAATGTACAAATCCATAAGTCCGGGCTAAAAATACGTGGAAAAAATAAGGAAGCGACAAAATGGAAGAGCAGATAAATTCCAATGGTTGAAAAAATCACATAGCGCGCTGTGGAAAGCAACAAATCGCGGGATGCTTTTTCTTCGCTAATTTTTGACCGGTTCCATAACATATTTACAACCTTAACTATTATTGAAAATTTTCATAACCTCGCAATAAATTCAATAAATTTATGACGAAGTTCTATAGTTTTGTTACTATATTACCAGAAGAAACTTTTTTTGTTTTACAAAGTAACCGCAGATCGCTGAATAAATTAGTTCTTTGAAAGCAAATCATGTATTGATGGTTTTTGCCAACTCACCGTCAAATTTAATAATGATATTCTCTGTGTTCATTACCACACGATTCTTCGTGCAATAAAAAATTCTGATTGCCTGTACCGTACAGTTCATAAAATCGCTTGGGTTTATAATCAACAGAGGATACATTTTTCCGCGACCTATTCCATAACTTAACCTTTGCCAAAGATGAGATCACCAAATAACAATAAAACAAATCTTAATGGATTATGGCAATTAGCTGCTTATCTAAAACCATACCGAAGAGAAGCGATTCTCTCTTGGATTGCTTTAACCATCGTGGTAGTATTCGATTTGTTGATCCCCTTTCTGGTCAAAAATATCATTGATTATGGCATCAGTAATCGCGATTTACCATACATCATAAAAACAACCATTATCCTGGTAGCTGCCACCTTCATGAGCGCATTGCTGGCCGTCACTAACAATATCTTTTCTATCCGGGTTGCCCAAAAAACCGGCCGGGATATTCGTTCTGACCTTTTTCGGAAAGTGCAAACTCTTTCTTTTGCCAATATTGATCAATTCCAAACCGGAGAAATTCTGGTGCGTCTGACCAGTGATATCAGCCAGGTACAACAGGTATTTCTCACCTTCCTGAGGATCGGGACGCGCGCGCCATTACTGATGATTGGCAGCATTATCCTTTTATTTATTACCAGCACCCAATTGGCTTTAATGATGCTGGTTGTGTTGCCTGTCAGTATTTTCATTACTGCTTTTTTTGCAGTACGCTTACAGCCTTTATTCTATGCAGTCCAAATTAAATTAGATCGCTTAAATAGCATACTTCAAGAAAATCTCGCAGGTGTTCGGGTTGTAAAGGCATTTAATCGCAGTCACTATGAAAACCAACGATTTGATGGTGCTAACCAGGAACTGATGCTCAGAAATACCCGGGTAATGCAATTGGCGTCGATTTTAATGCCCTTACTAACACTCCTGATGAATCTGACAACCATGAGTGTCGTTTGGTTTGGAGGGGTACGGGTGATTCATAACACACTCAGCATCGGAGAAATCATCGCGTTTGTTAATTATCTGGTCACAGCTATGTTCCCTTTAACATTATTAGCCCAGGCAATTGGTCTTGTTTCTGCTGCCGGAGTATCTGCTGAGCGAATTCTGCAAATTTTCGCAACCAGATCCAGCATAGAAGAAACAGATCTTACTCAATCCATCCGGAAATGCTCCGGCAAGATTGTATTTGAACATGTCCATTTCCAATATGAAGGTGGAAATAATGAAGAAACATTGCAAGACATTAACTTAATTGCTGAACCGGGCGAGATGATCGCCATTCTGGGGGCCACCGGCTCAGGAAAAAGCACGCTGCTCCATTTAATTCCGCGTTTATACGAGGTAACCTCCGGCCGGATTACCCTGGATGGGATGGATATCCGTCACATTGCGCAGGAAAGTCTCTGGCAATGTATGGGTATTGTTTTGCAGGAGACTGTGTTATTCAGCGGGTCTATTAGCGATAATATCCGCTTTGGAAGACCTTCTGCCGGTATAAATGAAGTACAGCAAGCCGCTCGGGCAGCTCAAATTCACGATTTTATTATGCAATTACCGCAACAATATGAAACCCAGGTTGAACAACGCGGAGCCAATTTTTCTGGTGGTCAGAAACAGCGTCTGGCAATTGCGCGCGCTATTCTCATTCAGCCCAAAATCCTGCTGCTGGATGATTCAACCAGTGCTGTAGACGTTGAAACAGAAACCAAAATTCAATCAACATTACAAAAAATTCTGGCGAATTGCACCAGCTTTGTGGTAGCACAACGCATCAGTACGGTTTTACATGCTGATAAAATAATCATCCTGGATCAAGGAAAAGTTGCCGCTTGCGGTTCACATGCAACGCTGTTGCAAACCAATAAAATCTACCAGGAGATTTTTAATTCACAATTGGGCAATGGGGGTTCACAAAATGGGACTTTCTAGCCGCAGTATTAATTCACGGGAAACCGGTCAAAGCAAAAAAATTGAAGCTGCACAAAATCCACGAAAAACTTTGTTGCGCTTTATTAAATACTTTCAGCCTTATTGGATACGCCTCACAATAATTTTTCTCTTTGTAACTATTTCTACAATCGCTACAATTGCTGGGCCTTATTTATTGGGTCGGGCAATTGATCGCTATATGTCCAGCGGTAATTTAAAAGGTTTGAGTATCATTGTGCTTTGGATGGCCCTTGCGGCTATAATCGATTGGGCTGCTCAAGTTTCTGCCGGGGTAATGATTGCAAAAATATCTCAGAGGGTATTAAAGAAAATTCGTTCCGATCTTTTTGAGCACCTTCAAACCATGTCGGTTCGTTTTTATGACCAAAATTCGCATGGAGAATTGATGAGCCGCCTGACCAATGATGTGGATGCCATTAATCAGGCCGTTTCACAAAATGTTACCCTTTTATTTGGTTCGGTATTAACCCTCTCAGGGGTTGTCATTGCGATGTTTTTATTAAATCTGTGGCTCACCCTGGTCACACTGATTGCGATTCCATTAATGATGGTTCTGGTTACACGGGTAACCCGGCATACCCGCAAAAGTTACCGCACCTTGCAATCTCAAATCGGTCAATTGAATGGACTGATGGAAGAAAACGTCAGTGGATTAAGAGAGATGAAAATTTTCCGTCGCAGCCAAACAGCTATGGAGGCGTTTGATCAACAAAATAGCGCAGTCTGCGATAAAGGGATCGATGCCCAAACGTTTGCTTTGCTAATGATGCCTTTAATGACCGTTCTCAGTAACCTGAATATAGGGTTAGTGGCCGGTATAGGCGGTTGGATGGCGATCAATGGGATTGCGACGATTGGAAATATCGCTTCGTTTATTGGCTATACCCGCACCTTCGCACACCCATTGCGTCAAATTGGCAACCTCTTTAACACCATTCAATCTGCCCTGGCCGGCGCTGAAAGAATCTTTGAAGTTATCGATCAGCAACCTGAATTAACCAATACTTCAGCAGCCATCGTACCGGCTCAATTCCAAGGTGATGTTATTTTCAAAAATGTGGAATTTGGCTACAAACCCCAACAAACCATCATAGAAAAAATGAACATCCATGCTTTACCGGGTCAAATGATTGCCCTGGTCGGGCCAACCGGTGCAGGAAAAACAACCATCGTTAATTTACTTACCCGCTTTTATGATATTCAAAGCGGCCAAATTCTGATCGATGGACAGGATATCCGCAGTTTCCAGCAAGAATCTCTTCGTCAGCAATTGGGCATTGTGTTGCAGGATGCATATTTGTTTTCTGAATCAGTACTGGAAAATATCCGTTACGGAAGGCTCGACGCCAGTGATCAGGAAATATACCAGGCAGCTGCTCTGGCAAATGCACATCATTTTATCCTTCGTCTGCCACAGGGATACCAAACCATTCTCTCCGAGCGCGGCTCCAATCTCAGTCAGGGGCAGCGGCAACTGCTCACGATCGCCCGTGCCATCCTGGCTAATCCTTCTATTTTAATTCTGGATGAAGCGACTTCCAGTGTTGATACCCGCACAGAAATCCGTATCCAGGAAGCATTATTGCGCCTGATGCAGGGCCGCACCAGCTTCGTCATAGCGCACCGGCTCAGCACCATCCGCAATGCTGACCAGGTGCTGGTGATCGACCAGGGTCGTATCATTGAACAAGGCACACATGCCGCCTTGTTAAAAGCCAAAGGCTTCTACTATCAATTATATGTCAGCCAATTCAAGGGAATCGCCATCTAAACCAGTGAAATCTACACAGAAGCTTGACTTGCCCATCTGTTTTCTTCATAATCATTTTTAAAACCCATCCACACTTTAGAAAGGAATCGTCATGGCAACTGTAAGTGACATGATAACCCATAAAGGCAGTGATGTCTGGGTAACCCACCCGGACGCTACCATTCGAGAAGCTTTGAGCTTAATGAAAACCAGAAATATAGGCGCCATTCCGATCATGGAAAATGACAAAGTGGTGGGCATCTTTTCTGAACGGGATTTTGCACGGCATGCAATTGATGTCGACTGCTTTGATATGAACACGCCTGTGCGCGAATTAATGGTGCATCCTGTTTATTTTGTCGACCCGGGTCAAAAAGTGGAAGAATGTATGGCCGTTATGACCAATAAAAAATTACGCCATTTACCGGTCCTGGCAGATGGTAAATTGATTGGCATCATTTCGATTGGTGATGTTGTCAAACAACTTTTTGATGAAAAACAGGAAACAATCGACTTGCTGGAACATTTCCTTTGGGTTAATATGATATAAATAAACTTGTCCTTTGGATTAGCGCAGGTAAATTTACCTGCGCTTTTTATTGAGTGGAGGTGATTCTTACATGATTAAAAAACAACGATTGATCTCATCTATAGTCATTATCTTGATTACGTTAATATTATTTGCCATTTTTTATATTCAAGGAAAAAAACAATCTGAAAATAATTTGCAAAATTTTGTTACCGGTTATAACGCCAATACTGCCCGTGCCAAAGTTATCTCCATCATTGAGGAAGGCAAATTAACCCTGGGCAACCGCGATCAGCTTTACCAGATTTTAAGCGTAGAAGTATTGGATGGTAATTATCAGGGTCAAATTCTTCAGGTGGATTATGGTATTCAGAATGTAATTTCCACCCAGGATTTCATTCGACAGAACGATACCATCCTGGTTAATATTGGCGAACGTCCGGACACCGGAGAAATCCGTGCCTTTTTTGCTGATTTTGATCGTCAAAAATCACTCATTATTTTGTTCATTCTGTTTGTAATATTCAGCATTGTAATCAGCGGATGGAAAGGTCTGCGTAGTTTGGTAGGGATTGCCTTTAGTCTGGTCATTATCTTGTTTTATATCCTGCCCCAAATTCTCGCCGGAAAAGATCCGGTGCTGGCCAGCATTACCGGAGCTTTTTTCTTCTTATCGGTTTCTTTATACCTCGTCTACGGTTGGAACTTAAAAACCCATTCCGCTGTAATCGGAATTTTCATCTCCTTAATTATTACCGGCCTCCTATCTGCCTTCTTTATAAATTTCAATCGGCTCACCGGATTTGGTGATGAAAATGTGTTATTTCTCACCCAAATGACCAGTACACAAATTAATATGAAAGGGCTATTATTAGCAGGGATGCTGATTGGCGCTCTGGGTGTGTTAGATGATCTGGTAATCAGCCAGTCTTCTAGTGTTTTTGAACTTTATGCCGCCAATAATACACTTAGCTTCAAGTTTCTCTATAAACGCTCGATGAATATTGGCAAAGATCACGTGGCAGCAACAGTTAACACACTTTTCCTGGCGTATGCCGGTGCTTCTTTACCCATGCTTCTGCTGTTTTCTTTCAACACTCAGGACCCATGGTTAACCATTAATATGAGCCTGATTGCCGAAGAAATTGTGCGCACCTTGGTTGGTTCCATTGGTTTATTTATCTCCATCCCCATGACAACTGCGCTGGCGGCATACGTGGCAACCAATCAAAAAAACTATCCCTGGCTAAATCGTTATTTTGGGCCTGACAATCAATGGGATGGACATGTTCACCACCATTGATTTTAAAAAAATTTATTCTATCTGAAACCTGCAGATAAAGGAGAACCAATGACCGAAGACAAACCAACCCGATGGGACGTAACCAATATCTTTCCCAGCCTTGAATCGCCCGAATTTAAACAGGCATTTGATTCCACTCAACAAAAAATTGATAATCTGATTGAGTTTTTTCAAAAGAATCTGGCAAACCTCCCCAAAAATAGTGCAGCACCTCAATTCAATACGCTGCTGGGTGATTACATAACACAACTCAATGCCTTGATTGAACACCAGGGAAAAGTAACCAATTACCTGTACACATTCATTACCACCGATTCTTTTAACAAGACCGCCATGCGCTTACTCTCGGAATATGAGCAAATCACCATTCAAATTAATAAACAAGATGTGGTATTTAAAACCTGGTTCGCTAATTATGCAGAGCGTGTAGATGAGATTATAGGATGCGGTGGTGTTGTCGCTGAGCATGCCTTCCCATTAAAAGAATCCATTCAACAAAGCCGTTTCCTCATGAGCCAGTCGGAAGAGAACCTGGCAGCAGACCTGGGCCTGAGTGGCGCCGGGGCATGGGAAAAGCTGCAAGGGGTGATAACTTCTCAATTAAGTGTAGATTTCGAATTGGACGGTAAAACCCGGAAAATGCCTGCACCAGCGCTGATCAATCTGCGCTCCCACCCAGTGGAGGATGTTCGCCGGAGTGGTTACGAGGCCGAATTGCTTGCCTGGAAAACTGTGGAAGAACCATTAGCTGCTGCCATGAACGGGATTAAAGGATCGGTGAATGTTCTGAATAAACGGCGTAATCGTGAGGATGCACTGCACAGCGCTCTGGATGCAGCGCGCATTGACCGGCCAACCCTGGAAGCCATGCTTTCTGCCATGCAGGATTCATTCCCTATGTTCCGTGATTATTTCCGTGCCAAAGCCAAACATTTTGGTCAGGAAAAACTCCCCTGGTGGAACCTGTTTGCCCCATTGGGTAAAACTGATACAAAATTTACTTTTGGGCAAGCGCGTCAATTTATCCTGGATCATTTTGCTGGTTTTACGCCTGAACTGGCCGATTACGCAAAGAAAGCTTTCGACAATCATTGGATCGATGCCGAACAACGCGAAGGCAAACAAGGCGGTGCTTTTTGTATGGAAGTTCCCGGAACCGGAGAATCGCGCATTCTATGCAATTTTGATGGCTCTCTGGATCAGGTTTCAACCATCGCCCATGAACTGGGACATGGTTTTCATAATCAATGCATAATCGATGCCGAGCGTACTCCATTACAGAAACGCACGCCAATGACACTGGCCGAAACTGCCTCGATTATGTGTGAAACCATCGTTTCTCAAGCTGTTTTGCAACAGGCCAAGACCCCTCAGGAAGAATTGGCTGTCTTGGAATCAATGTTAAATGGCGATTCTCAGGTTGTTGTAGATATTTACTCCCGTTTCCTCTTTGAAACCGAAGTGTTCAAGCGTCGGGCAAAATCCGAATTGAGTGCTGACGAACTTTCGGAAATCATGCTGGATGCTCAAAAAGCCACATACGGTGATGGTCTGGACGAGCAATACCTGCAAAAATACATGTGGACCTGGAAACCACATTATTATTCCGCTGATCTTTCCTTCTATAACTTCCCATACACCTTTGGATTATTGTTTGCTACCGGGCTCTACGCCATTTATCAGCAGCGCGGTACAGCTTTCATCCCGGAATATAAGGCATTGCTGGCCAGCACCGGGCTCGGTTCAGCCGCCGAATTGGCTAATCGTTTTGGAATCGATATTCGCGAGAAAGCTTTCTGGGTCAACAGCCTGAATGTTATTTCGCAACGTGTGGAACGCTTCAAACAACTCTGATTCTTGCTCAATTTCTATCAAAGCCCCTCTATCTGAGGGGCTTTTTTTGCATACCTATCCGTGATTAAAAAGAAAAATGATCAGAAATATTCAGAATGATTCAGGCAGCCTTTTAACCGCATTCGTAAACCCGTAGTTTCTGAATCTCTGTAAGACCAAAAACATTTATGGTGTGTGGCAGCCCTGGCAAATTCCCGGAATCGTCATTTGGGTCCATTGTGCTTCAAATCCCAAAGACTTCTGCAAAATTATTTGAACCGAGTCGAACACATTTTGGTCCACCGTAAAAATACCACCACATTTCTGGCAAACCATATGCACATGGGGCAGCCGTGTGCCGCATAGCTCAAAATAATTCTGCCGGTCATTCGAGTGAATCTCCTGCACCAAACCAATCTCTTTTAACAAATCCAGTGTCCGGTATACGGTTGATCGGTCTAAACTGGGCTCTATAGATTGGATCAATGTAAACACATCTTCCGCAGACACAGGATTGGCTTGATCATGCAAAGCCTCTAAGACAAGTTTACGCTGTACGGTTAATCGTAAACCACGCAGTTTTAATTGTTCACGGAAAAAATTTTCACAAGACATACGGAAAAACCTGATTTCCTAAGAGGTATCCATTGTACCTGATTTCATGTATTTTGGATTTTTTTATTGAGCATTCCAGATAAAAAACAATCTTTCAGACCGTATTTAGGATCTGCCTAAGATCGTTTTATGATTTCAGATTGGTTGTGTTAGAATCCTTCTTTCCACTCCTAAGAGGTGCAACCATGGGCGAAATTGCGGCGTTATTGACTGCGTTATGTTGGACGGGTACATCCTTATTCTTTTCCTCTGCCGGTATGCTGGTCGGTTCAAAAACCGTCAATCGCACCCGTTTATTAATGGCAGTGGTATTCCTGAGCTTAACTCATCTTTTCGTGACTGGCAGTCTCATCCCCCTTCATGCAGAAGGGTTTCGTTGGCTATGGCTGGGGTTATCTGCGATTGCCGGTCTGGTTATTGGGGATGCGCTTTTATTTCAAGCCTTTGTCATGATTGGAGCACGTGTTGCTATGCTGGTTATGGCGATCGTTCCGGCAATCAGCGCTATTTTGGCATGGCTCTTCCTTGGAGAAAACCTGGGTATTTGGGCAATTTTGGGCATGGCACTGACCATGTCCGGAATTGTGTTGGTTATTCTGGACCAACAACGGGACAAAACACAATTCAACTCAGACGAATCACGCAAACGCCTGTGGATGGGCATTCTATTCACACTGGGCGGAGCCTTGGGGCAAGCCGGGGGATTAATTCTTGCAAAAAAAGGACTCACAGGTGATTTTCCGGCTTTATCCGGCGTCCTGATGAGAATGATCGTTGCCATGATCGCTATCTGGTTACTCACCTTTATTCAGGGCGAAACCCGCCAGAATTTCCAACGATTGAAAGAGCAGCCAAAAGCCGTAAGGCTTATTATTGGTGGCGCTATATTCGGCCCTTTCATTGGGGTTTGGCTCTCATTGATTGCCGTGCAGTTCTCGAAAGTCGGCATTGCTTCCACGCTTATGTCACTGACACCCATTCTGCATTTACCAATTGTTGCCTTATGGCTCAAGGAACGCATCAATGCTCGTGCGATTATTGGCACTGTGATTGCCATGATTGGCGTGGCAGTCATATTTTTAAAGCCTTGATCAGGCAGATTTCCCAACCCGATGGTGAAATGTGTCACTTGTATTTTTCCAATAACTTTTATAAGATGGGAAAGATCATAGTCGATTGAACCCCCATGCAGATTCAACTTAAATTACTCGCGAATTACCGTACCCATCTTCCACAACACGCGGAAGATAACACTATTCCGCTAACCCTGCCGGATAACTTTCTGGCAGACGGCTTATTTGAGCTATACCACTTACCCCCTATTCCGGAAAGTGTGATGCTGATTAATGGATTAACTCCAAAAGAAGAACAACTATTACAAGAAGGCGATGTGATCTGTATCTTTCCCGCAATGGCCGGGGGATAATTAAAAAATCAGGAGGTAAAATATGCAAGCCTGGCACGGAAAAACTCTCAGAATTGATTTGACAACTCAGACAACTCGGGTGGAAACAGTTGACCCTCAAATGGCTAAAGATTATCTGGGAGGCCGTGGCTGGGCCATAAAATACCTGATGGATGGGATGGATCCGAGAGTCGACCCATTATCCCCACAAAACATGCTGGTTATGGCTACAGGGCCGTTAACTGCAACGAATACACCCACCGGAAACCGTTATATGGTGGTTACGAAATCTCCTCTTACCGGTGCACTGACCGATTCCAATTCCGGAGGTTACTTCCCCACAGAAATGAAAAGGACAGGGTTCGATTGCTTCATTTTTGAAGGAAAATCCGCAGAACCGGTTTACCTGTGGGTTAACAACGATACAGTGGAAATTCGCCCTGCCGGGCACCTCTGGGGAAAGACCGTACCTGAAACAGAGGACCAATTGATCAGCGAAACGGACGCCAAAGCGCGAGTTGCCTGTATCGGCCCGGCGGGTGAAAACCTGGTACGCATCGCCAGTATTATGAATGATAAGCATCGTGCTGCAGGTCGTTCCGGTGTGGGTGCTGTCATGGGTTCAAAAAATCTTAAAGCTGTAGTTGTCCGCGGCACCCTGCCAGTACAGATCGCAGCGCCCGACGAAATGGAAAAAGTTTGCAAGGCAATGGCCAAAAAGGTTGGCGATGTGATGAAAGCTGGCGCTGCCATGCGTGTCTATGGAACATCCTACGTGCCGCCGATTACCAATGAAATGGGTATTCTACCCACCAGAAATTTCCAGAGTGGCCGTTTTGAAGGAATCAAGGGCATTACCGGTGACGTCATCAACGAGAAGTTTCTTAAAAAGCCCAAACCTTGTTACCGTTGTCCTATTGCCTGTGGACGTGACACTAAAGTGGATGACCCGAAATATGCCGGCGAAGGTGAAGGCCCGGAATATGAAACCATAGCAGCGTATGGCAGTGCCTGCGGTGTGGATAATATGGCCGCTATCATTAAAGCAAATTATCTCTGCAATGAGCTGGGTCTGGACACAATATCTGCCGGGATGACAATTGCCTGTGCCATGGAAATGGCAGAAAAAGGGCATATTCCGCTCAGTCATATTGGTTTTAACCTTCATTTTGGCGACCCGGATGCGATGATAGACCTGACCCGGCAGATGGCCTATCGCCAGGGTTTCGGTAATTCTCTGGCCGAAGGCAGTTTTCGTCTGGCGGAACAATATGGGCACCCGGAATTGGCTGTAACTGCCCGTAAACAGGAATTTCCCGGCTATGATCCGCGTGGTGCGCAGGGCATGGGTTTATTGTATGCCACCTCCAATAAAGGCGCATCGCATATGGCCGGAGACCTGGCCTATAGTGAGGTTTTTGGGGTTCCTGAAAAAATTGATCCTTTGACCACCGAACGCAAACCGGAATTGATTATGCGCTTTGAAGATGCCTTTGCGGTCGTTGATGCCACCGGAATATGCGTATTTCTCAGTGTACGCTATATGTTCGATCCCAAGGTCGAACTTTGGCCTACACCGCTGGCAGAGATCATGCGCTATGCAACCGGCGAAGATTACACCCCGGAGACTTTGCTGCGTGCCGGCGAACGCATTTTTAACCTGGAACGCCTATTCTTATTACGAGCCGGTTTTACCGGCGCAGACGACACTCTGCCCGAACGCATGCTTAAAGAACCGCTGCCTGAAGGCCCAGCGAAAGGATATGTGGTTCAACTGGACAGAATGTTGCCTGAATTCTACAAGGTTCGTGGATGGGATAGTAATGGTGTACCCACACCAGAAAAATTAAAAGAATTAGGTCTTACGGAATATGCCCAATTTCAGCAGTCCATAATTTGATATTTATGAGATTCTTATTCCCAGAAGAATAAAGTATCCCTATAATTCAAATAATGATCAAGTCGATTTCCATAATTCCTATCATTGCAGCCACCATCGCCGCAGCGATTGGGATGTATTATATTTACCTTTATATTAAAGGACTGCGTCAAAGTGCTCATTTAGCCTTCGGTTTATCTAGTATTGCAGTATTCTTCTATGCAATGAGCACTTTTGGTATTTATAATGCCACGAATCTAACTGATAGTCTGAATTCTCAACGGTTGAGCGTATGTGCGTTCGTCATCTTTACCCTCAGCTATTTCACTTTCTTAATGGAATTCACCCAAACCAAAAGCAAATCTTCTTACATTTGGGCATTAAGAATTTTTGGATTACTGATCATTCTTTCTCAGATCTTCATCCAGAATGAGCTTACCTGGATATCCAGTCAAACCAATTCGCGGATCATCAATTTTTTTGGAGAGAAAATTCCAATTTTTGAATCTATACCGGGTGTCTTTACCAATATTTCCTTTGGATTAGGTATCTTTATTTACCCGTTCGCTCTATATATTATTTTTAATTCCTATAAACACGTGGCCTGGAAGAAAAACCATCCTTTAATGATTTCTACAATCATTATTTTTTCATCATTTCTAAATGACACATTTGTTGCCATTGGTTTTTACAATTTTATATATTTGCTTGAAATATCGTTTATTTCTATCATCATATATATCGCCTTATTGCTTTCCAGAACAGTCAATGAAGCTGCGGCCATGAAAGAAAAACTTGAAGCTGCAATTGTGGAATTGGAGAATGGCCGTAAAGAGTTGGAATCAAAAGTATTGGAACGTACTCAGGAATTTCAATTTCAGGCGGAATACTTTCGTTCCCTGGTTGAGAACAGCCCAATTGCAATCGTTGCATTGGATAATAATCAACGAGTCACCAATTGCAATCATGCTTTTGAAATTTTGTTTGGCTATACATTTGAAGATGCCTATCAAAAAGACCTGGATTCATTGATTGCTTCGGAAGAAGTTTACCAGGACGCTCTGGCATTAACCGAAAAAGTTCTTGCCAGCGAAAAAGTTGCCACAACAGGTATGCGCAAACGTAAAGATGATAGTATGGTGCATGTTTCTATATCCGGTGTTCCTGTCATCGTCAACAAAAAGAAATTGGGGGTTTTGGGTATATACCAGGATATCAGTGCGCGAATAGAAGCTGAACAATTCCTGCGGGAAAGTGAAATTCGTTACCGCAGCCTGTTCGAAGATTCTCCGATATCTTTATGGGAAGAAGATTTCAGCCGGGTCAAAATTATGATTGATATTATAAAGAAACGAAGGATTCCCGATTATAAAGCGTACTTCACTTCCCACCTGGATGAAGTAAAAGATTTACTTCAATTAATCAGAATTATCAACGTAAACCAGGCTACCCTGAAACTATTTGGTGCTCTCGATAAAACAGATCTGATTTCCGGATTGTGTGAAATCATCCCGGAAGATTCATTACCAATCATTGCAATGGAATTTGCTGCACTGGCTCAAGGTGAAACCAGCTTCATTAGTGAAATTGATCAAAAAAATTTCCAGGGAGAAACCCTGCACGTCATTCTGCGTCTCTCGATTGCACCCGGCAGTGAAGACACCTGGGAAAAAGTTTTCGTTTCCATTATCGACATCACTGAACGTAAAATGAATGAAAGCTTTCTGGAATATTTATCTCACCACGACCAACTCACCGGACTGGCAAACCGCGCATTACTTTTTGACCGGCTCAGCCAGGCCATTGCCCGGGCCCGGCGCAATCAAAACGAAATGGCTGTCTTTTTTATCGATCTGGATGGATTCAAACAAATCAATGATCGCTTTGGACATGCAGTTGGAGACCAATTACTCATGTTGGCCGCTCGCCGGCTGCAACAGGGCCTGCGTGATTCAGATACTGTTGCACGCGTGGGCGGCGATGAATTTGTTTTGGCTTTGGAAAATTTCACCGACCGTGACGCAATCACACCAATTGCTGAGAAATTTCTGGAAACTATTGCAAAACCTTATCAAATTCAAGGCAACATCTGTCATATTACCGCCAGTATTGGTATTGCCATATACCCTTTGGATGGTAATGACCCTGAACAATTAATAACAAACGCTGATACAGCTATGTACCGTTCCAAACAATGGGGAAAAAATCAGGTGCGGCACTTCAGCAAAAAAAACGAAGACTTACCCGCGCAGCCATAAATTAACTGTTACAATCATTCTTGCTTAAAGAGTGGCAATTCCGGCTGTTTTGTCTTAAAATCAAATAGAATTTCAAACCTGTTCAGACACCGAGAAATCCGGTTTCATACCATTTGATTAAGGAGTTACTTATGATCGTCAGTACCAAGAAATTATTTGAAGCCGCCTATGGAAAATACGCCATCGGCGCATATAACATCAATAACCTGGAACAAACCATGGGGCTCTTCCGCGGCAATATCGACAGTCAGGCGCCTTTCATCATCCAGATCAGTAAAGGTGCACGTTCTTATTCAGATAAGCGCATGCTCGAAGGCATCATCCGTGCTGCTGATGAAATTTTTCCGGAAGCCGTATTCGCTGTTCACCTGGATCACGGTGACGAAAAAACCTGTTACGACTGCATTGCAAGCGGTTTTTACAGCTCTGTGATGATTGATGCCAGTCATGAATCATTCGAAGAAAACATCGCCATTACCAAACGTGTGGTTGATGCTGCCCATGCCAAAGGGCTGGTAGTGGAAGCCGAATTGGGTCAATTGGGTGGTGTGGAAGAACATGTAGCAGTGGATGAAGCCAACGCTAAATTAACCGACCCCAGCCAGGCCCAGGAATTTGTCGAACGTTCAGGGGTAGATTCCCTGGCCTGCGCCATCGGTACCAGCCACGGAGCTTTCAAATTCAGTGGTACTCAGGGACTGCGTTTCGATGTGTTATCTGAAATCCAGAAACAACTGCCAGGATTCCCTCTGGTAATGCACGGTTCCAGCTCGGTTCCCGAAGAAGAAGTTACCCGCATCAATAATGCCGGCGGCAACTTACAGGGAGCTAAAGGTGTGGATGATAACCAGTTTAAACGTGCCGCTTTATTGGGTGTGACCAAAATTAACATCGATACGGATGGCCGTTTGGTGTGGACCCGTGTTCATCGCGAATACTTCCGCGATTTTCCTGAAGGATTTGACCTGCGCCCCGTAGGCAAGATTTTCATGGAAGAATATGCCAAATTCATTGCCAGCAAGAACGTAAAACTGGGCAGTGCCAATCAATTGACCGAAGTTCACAAGCTGCTTGGAAAATAGAACGCAAGCTTTAAACAGACCGCCATACGGCGGTCTGTTTATTTATGGTACAATGCCGCTATGAATGAACCTTCCAATCAACGTATCATAACTGAATTGGCAATAGATGTCCTTATCCGGCCGATAGATCAACCCACCCTTGATTTCCAACCATTTGACAAAGGTCCGGGCTACATAGATATCCCTGCCGGATACGTAGCTGAAATTACTATTCAAAATATTCATGATGAAACGCTGCGGACGTTAATTGAAGAAATTCGTGATGTAGATAACATAGTCAGTCTAAACCTGAGTGAAAATCGCAATTTAGGCAATGCTGGTATGCGCTGGGTTAAAGATATGACTCAACTGTACAGCTTAAACCTGAGCGCGTGTGGTTTGAATGACCGCGGACTCGACCCAATTTTACAAATGCGCCATTTAAAAAGATTGGATCTCAGTTACTGTGTGCGGCTAACAGATGTAGGCATCAAGAAATTAACCGTAATGCGTAACCTGGAAGAACTGGACTTGCATGGTATACCCAAAATAACCAACGCGGGAATTCGCTGGGTTGAACGCCACAGCCTAACCATTCGCACCTGAAACAAAAAAACAGGTCGAAACCTGTTTTCTTGTTGGTGTTAATTATATATTTTCTCAGATTTTTGTCTTGCGCAGACGCAGACTGTTGGTAACAACAAACACACTGCTAAAAGCCATCGCAGCTGCCGCCAGCATCGGATTCATAAATCCCAATGCTGCCGCAGGGATAAGAATTACATTATAAAAGAACGCCCAAAACAGATTTTGTTTGATGGTGGTTAATGTCTTACGGGATAAACGGATAGCCCGCGGAACTGAGGAAAGTTCACCACTCATCAGGACTACCGGAGCAGAAGCAATGGCCACATCTGTGCCAGTGCCAATTGCCATACCCACATCTGCCTGAGCCAGGGCTGGTGCATCATTAATGCCATCTCCAACCATCGCGGTAATCAGTCCGCGAGCCTGTAATTCCTTAACCCGCGCAGATTTATCTCCAGGCAGCACTTCGGCTATTACTTCATCCACGCCCACCTGGCTGGCCACGGCGTCCGCAGTCTGCTGGTTATCACCGGTGATCATAACCACCTGCAACCCCATAGCCTTTAACTCGGAAATGGCTGCCGGGGATCCAGGTTTTAGGGTATCAGCCACTGCGATCAAACCTTGAACCAGACCATCTACAGCTACCAGCATCACCGTTTTCGCCTGCTGCTGTAATTTTAAAATATCCGCTTGTAAGGCATCGGTCTGCCATTTTTTACTTTCTGCCATGCGCAGGTTACCCAGCGCTATTCGCTTGCCTTCTACATCCGCGGAGACGCCCATACCTACTTCAGCCTGAAAAGCCTGTGGATCGCTCAAAAGTAAGCCACGCTGGTTCGCCTCGGCAATGATCGCTTCACCAAGAGGATGTTCGCTGCCTTTTTCAACCGAAGCCGCCAGACGCAGCAGGTCATTTTCTTCTCCGGAAAAGCCGGCCAAAAGGATATCCGTCACTGCCGGTTGCCCACGGGTTATCGTCCCAGTTTTATCCAAAACCACTGTCTGGATGCGGCCGGCCCGTTCCAGTGCCTCACTCGATTTAAACAGAATTCCCCGCTCGGCCCCTAACCCGGTGCCTACCATAACCGCAGTCGGTGTAGCCAACCCCATGGCACATGGGCAGGCAATTACCAGAACCGCTACCATATGAATTAAAGCCTGGGTAAACTGGGATACATCGCTGTTTACCGGTACAGGTACAAACAATGCCCAAACCAACAGCGTGATTAAGGCAATCACCAGTACGATTGGGACAAAAATAGCTGAAATTTGGTCAGCCAATTTTTGAATGGGCGCTTTACTCCCTTGAGCATCTTCCACCAGGCGGATGATTTGTGCCAGTGCGCTTTCCTTTCCAACCCGGGTAGCCTCAAACCGGATCAGACCCAGTTTGTTCAATGTAGCCCCAATCACCGAATCGCCGGGAGCTTTATCCACCGGCATGGATTCGCCGGTTAACATGGATTCGTCCACACTGCTGCGGCCTTCCAGTACCACACCATCTACAGGAATTTTCTCACCCGGTCGGACCAGAACAATATCTCCACTGATGACTTCATCCACCCCAATTTCGATTTCCTGGCCATCCCGGATTATCCGAGCGGTTTTGGCTCGCAATCCCATCAATTTTTTAATAGCTTCGCTGGTACGTCCTTTAGCCCGTGCTTCCAAAAATTTTCCGAGTTTGATGAGCGTGATAATGACAGCCGATGTTTCAAAATATACATGCCCATTGATTAATCCCAACGCCACCGGGATCGAATATAAAAACGCCACCGATGAACCCATCGCTACCAAAACATCCATGTTGGCAGAACGGTTACGTAAAGATTTATAGGCTCCAACATAATATTGCCAGCCCACATAAAATTGAACTGGAGCTGCCAACAGCATCATGAACCAGTTAACCCAGGAAGCATGCGCCCACATTCCTACCAAACCAAAATCCCTTGCCATGGAAAACAGAAAAAGCGGTATGGTAAAAATCAGACCAATGATTAACAAACGTTTTTGTTGGTTAATTTCTGCCTCACGCGCCTGGGCTTCCACATCCACAGCATCGCCGCCGCTTTCAACAGCCTCAAAACCGCTGGAGTGTACCACCCGGCGGATATCTTGCTGGCTGACCACTGTGGGAATATAGGTAAGCCTGGCACGTTCGTTAGCAAAGCTGACTGCAGCGCTTGTGACACCATCCAGGTTGGAAAGCACCTTTTCCAACCGTCTGGCATCATTATCATCACTGATTCCACGTACATAAAAATCTGCTTCTCCGGAAGCTACGCCATATCCAGCACGTTCTACACGCGACAATATGGCTGGTAACTGCACCAGTTGCGGATCAAAGATTATCGTTGCCCGTTCGGAAGAAAGATTTACATTAACACTTTCTACCCCTTTTTCTCTCTTCAGGTTTCGTTCAACGGTTGCAACACAATTTGCGCATGTCATACCGGTTATCGGCAAGATCAGATGTTTTTGTTCTGTCAATTGAACCTCACAATAATTAGGAAAAAGGGGGAGGCAATGCTCCCCCTTTTTCCGGATAGCTAGTTTTCCGCCGGATAGTTAATTTCCACCAATAAGGCTTTAATTTTTTCTTCGTTAGCAGGCGTGTCAAAAGTGACTGTAGCTTGTTTCGTATCCACAGAAGCTATCACTTTTTGCACACCTTCCAATTCACTTAATTCTGACTGAATCGTATGAACACAATGTCCACAACTGATATTGGGAATTTGATAGGTAACTGTCGTCATAAGTCTACTCCTTTGAGAAAATAATATGGTTATACTTTTGTAGCAGCATCAAAAACCTCGCTGATTTCTTTGAGCACACGCTCACGTTCAGCCGGGTCATCACCGCGCACAGCCGTAATTAAACACGAATTTAGATGCTCATCCAGAATACGCCCGCTGAGTTTGTTCAATGAAGCCTGTACAGCCTGAATCTGACGAATTATATCGATACAATAGGCATCATCTGTCACCATGCGTTGTATACCGCGCAGGTGTCCTTCTGCTATTTTCAAACGATGGACTACATCCTGATGATCATGCATCTTTCCTCCAAAACTGAACCAGTTTTTCTGGTTTGGTTATATCCCCCCCAGGGGGAGGGGATATAACAATAATACCTATTTTGATAATATTTGTCAAGACCGATTTTCCATCTTTCCTTTCCCCTTTACGAAAATTGCGATAGAATGCCAATGGAACAAATCATGATAAACTCACAAAATCAACGACCCTACCCGCACGAGGAAGAAACCCAGCCGGTTCTGCCGCGAAAATCTTATGACGAAGCCACCCAACCCCTGGGCACTTCGTTCAATCCTCAACCGCTCTTCCAGGACGAACCAATTGCCAATTTGCAGCCAATCCGAATATCAAATTCACGGGCGCCTGTCAAACGCCCCCAACCCCAACAGAAATATCGTGGACCCGGATGCTGTGTAGGTTTTGTTTTAATTTCCGTAGTAGCCGTCTTTCTGCTTTATTTATTTTTCCCGACCAACACGAATATTCTGCTGCTGGGAATAGATCGCGCACCAGAGGGCAGTGACGCCAGCCGCACTGACACCAACATTGTGCTCAGGGTAAACCCGTTGAAACCCACGGTAAATATGCTTTCTATCCCGCGCGATTTGTGGGTTTTTATTCCGGATGTGGGTGAGAATCGCATCAACACCGCACATTTCTTTGCCGAGGTTAATCAGCCGGGCTCTGGACCACAAGCCGCCATACAAGCGGTCCGCCAGAATTTTGGTATAGATATTGATTATTACGTCCGCATCCGCTTTGACGGTTTTACGGAAATTGTGGATGCCATGGGTGGAATTAACATCGAACTTCCTGAAGCAATGTCTGGGTATGAAGCCGGAAAACACCAGTTAAATGGAGAACAAGCACTGGCTTTTGCGCGTGATCGCAGTGGTTCTGACGACTTTTTCCGCATGCAGCGCCAACAATTGTTGATCAAGGCCTCTATTCAACAATTGCTCAACCCGCTCACCTGGTCGCGGATACCCTCCATGATTAATGCAACTTCTCAATCTATGGATACAGACATCCCTTTGCTTGAAATTCCGCGCATTATGGTTGCTGTGATACGAGCCAGTGTTGGAAACACCCTCCGGAATGAAACCATTGCCCGTGAGATGGTGATCCCATTTACAACCGACGGAGGTGCACAGGTATTGGCGCCGAATTGGGATGCGATTAATCCGCTCCTGATAGAGTTATTTGGCAAGTAGTATAGCTTTATAGCACCAACCGGATTTTACCCGGTGCCATTCTGAGCCTGACGCATCTTCTCCCAGTGTTCATCATCTTCCAGAGTAATCACCCGAAAAGTTTCGGCGTAGCGCATTCCTTTATCTGCTGCCCGTTCGCTCGCCCATTCTAACACCCGTTCACCCGGGTCCCAATCAGAAAATTGGCTTTTGTGTAATCGTAATGCAGCCAATTTGATATCCATGGTTTCATCAATACTGACAAACAATTCATTTTGTTGCGGGCCGGAAATATACACTTTTCGCACTTTATGCGCTTTCAGACCTTCCTCTTCCAATTCCTGAAACAAATTGGGCTGGCCGGATGCCGGAAAAACGGCATCCAATGCGGCTGCAGAAGCAGCCCGATGATCCGGATGATTAATATACGTTTCATTAGCAAATACGATTGTAGGATCACCGGTTACCACCACTTCCGGGCGAAACCGGCGTATTTCACGCACCAATTTCTTGCGTAAATCCAGCGTAGGCTGCAAAAGTCCATCCGGCTCACCCAAAAAAATAATTTCACTGGCGCCGGCAACCCTGGCGGCTTCACCTGCTTCTTTTTCTCTGATTTCGGCCGCCATTTTCCGGGTCATACCTGGTGTAGCGATTCCAACATCACCACTTGTACATAAAACATAACTGATACGGCTGCCGGCTTTGGCCCAACGGGCTAACGTGCCAACACAAGTAAACTCAATATCATCAGGATGCGCTACAATCGCCATTGCGCTTTCAGGAATATAAAAAGACGTCTCCACTGTTTTTCCTTATATCCAGCAAACTGTGATTTCATCTGCAGGAATTTTTCAATTTACAACAACACGATCTTGTTGTGGTTGGTATTGTATTGCGAATCAATCAAATGATCAAATAGTAATGATCAAACTGTTATACAAAATCATAATGACTGATTAAATAAGCCGCCTTTTGTGAATGGATCGTGCCAATTACATATTCGATTTCGCCCCGATTCTTTGGCTTTCAGTAAAGCCTGATCCGCATGGTCCAAAACCTGCTCCAAACGTACATCATAATCACCTGCCATACAGGCAACACCCAAACTGACCGTTAAGGAAATTTCTGCGCGTTCAGTTAGAATAGGACGGTCCATAATTAATAACCGGATTCGGTTGGCTATGGTATAAGCACTATCCATATCCGTTTCTGGTAAAAGGATAACAAATTCTTCGCCCCCATAACGCCCAATCATATCAGATACACGCAAAATCGACCGGCAGCGTATGGCAATTTGTTCCAACACCTGGTCACCAATCATATGACCATAAGTATCATTCACCCGTTTGAAGTAATCGATATCCAGCATGATGACTGAAACAGCATGTTGGTAACGATAAGCACGCATAAATTCAGTTTGAGCCTGTTGAAAAAAATAACGCCGGTTAAACAACCCGGTTAATGAATCCACTGTTGCCAAATGTTCAGCATTTTCAAATAAACGTGCTCGTTCAATAGCCGCACTGTATTGATCACCAATTGTTTGTAAAAGTCGGATCTCATCACCGGAAAAGACAGCGTCCGGAGCCATTACCAGGGTTAACGCCCCCAATTGTCGTTCTCCCAAATGCAGGGGAATGCTGATCAGACCTGGAAAAGAAATCGAAATTTCATCCAGAATTGGGCAGGGCATGAAGGCTACCGGTTCCTGATATTCACCTTTCATAAATCGTTCAAACGATCTGCATGAAGGACAATATGGAAAACGTTTAAAAGTAGTCTCCACCAATGGCGGCACATGGCTTGCGCCAGCAATATAGGGGCGTCCAGTTCCATTGGATAAGACCACATATCCAAAGCGTGCGCCTACCCAGGAGACTATAGCATCCAGACCTACTGAGGTAACATCCTTCATCTCAACGGACTGGTTGAGTTGTTCAGCAATTTTTCGTAATACATCTAATTCCATTGCCCGGACTTCGGCCATTTCACGTGAAGTTTGTTCTGCCAACCGAATCTTTCTTTCTTCGGTAACATCCTGGATAATAATCAATTTTTCCGAGCGGGATGCGCTAACCGGAAAATTTGAATAATCTATCTCAAAATAATGTTGTTCAATGCCATTAGGTATCCCAATTTCAACAGAATCATTCTCATCTTTATTCAGAATTTTGATCCAGGGAGAATGATCTGGTAACAGTCTTGATAGAAGAAAGCCTATGGAAAACCTATCTATATTTAGTACGTTTGCCGCATTTTGATTGATGTACAAAAGGCGGTTGTCTGAGTCAACCACCATCACCCCATCCTGCAATTTTTCAATCAGATTATGGTAAACCACCGGGGGCAGGTCAAATAATTGGTAACGGAATAATGCAAACCCAATCATTACCCCGCTGATACCTACACCTATGGGCATTATATTAAACCCAATTGGATTTTGCGGGAAAAGCAAATAAAAACTGTTTACCAATGGAGGCAATATTGATGCGGCGATCAATATTTGTGTTTGGCGTTGGTAAATCTTTCCCCGTAGGCGATTATTCCGGTAAAACACCCAAATCGCAATGATCATGCTTATATAGGCAAAAACCCAAAAAACTGAATACATCGGGCCAAAAGAAAAATGTACTGGCATAAATATATTTGCCGGGTCAAATGCAAGATTTTTCCAGATCAGTTCGGTAAAACCATTTAACAATCCCCAGAGAATGGTGTTTGCGGAGATGAAAAACAAGAGAAACTGCCGCAATGAACGGTGCCAATGGTGATGGCCGGTAAATTGTAAGGCGAATAATAAAAATGATGGCGGTACGATTACCTGAAAAAATAACTCAGCCCTTAAACTCCATAACAATTGTTCCGGGGTAGTTAGCAGCAATAATACTTGATGCGAAATCATCCAGCCCGCTGATCCGGCCATCCACAAACCAAACGCGACAACACTCACGACAGAACGCTTCCGAATTGCATAAATAGCAAATGCAATAGTTAAAATTGAAGCCCCTGTTATTATGAATGAATAGGTGAGAAAAAGAATATCGATCATCCCCCCCCGGGACATTATACGAAAAAACTAAACGAAATTTGACTGATTCTAACAAACACCGATGGTACAACCAATTCAATTATCATATTTGTAAGGAAAATACAATGCCTATTCTATTTGGTGCGGTCTGCGAGAGCGAGAGGTAGGCAGTTTTGATCTGGAATTTTTTATACCCTTTTCCACGGTCCTGCCTATATTCGAACTCAACATTACATTAAGCTCACTTAATGCTTTTTGGTCGTAATCATACCGCTTGCAAACATCACAAACCCAACAGGGAAAATCGGGAACTGTAATCAATTCCTCACCCATCCAGGTGTAATAGGTAACTAATTTGAGATGATAACTGCCAACCTGACATTCCGGGCAGGTAACGTGACTGTTCTGTAAAGATTTTGCCATTTTCATAAATTTCTATTTAGTTTGCCGCATTTACTATGAGCGGATGATACAAGGTCTTAATTTGATCCAATGGCCAGTATACCACCAGGGCTTTGCCAACAATATTTTCAAGGGGGACAAACCCCCAACTATGCGAATCGGAAGACTGATTACGGTTATCACCCAATACGAAGAAGGAATCTTCCGGAACAGCCCAAACCCCTGGGTAAGAAGGTGGAGCTGCAATATATGGCTCATCCAACAAACTGCCGTTTACATATACCATTCCACCTTCAATACGAACCTCATCTCCTGGTAAACCAATGACCCGTTTGATATAATCCTCACTCGGGTTACCGGGATAATGAAAAACCATCACATCCCCACGGTGTGGTTCGCCCAATTGGTAAGCCAATTTATTCACCAATAGCAACTCACCCGGTTGAAGGGTGGGTTTCATGCTGATATTTTCAACCCGCACTCTTGGAAAAAAGGTATCGATTAAAAAATAAAAGATCAACGCCATTACAAGCGTTTGAAAGATTTCCAATATAGTACTACCCACTTTGCTTTTCTGTGGTTTTTCAAGCGTAACATCTGTTGTCACCGGTTCATCCGGTAAATAATTATCCAAGTAAAGCCTCCAAAAAGATCGATAATCTGATCTTTCTTTCATTATAAGACCGCTTAAGCCGCAGAGCAAGGGTCTTCTGGCTTGTATAGACGGACCTGACAAAATTGTGAACCGATTTATTCTCCGCGACGCAAGCGAGTCCCGCAGGATCTACAAAATGCATCACTTCCGGACGCTCGTTTTCCACATTGATGACAGTAGATAGGGTCGTCAGTATCACTCACCACTGCTGCTTTCCGACTTCCATGTGAGCGATTCGCCCGTTCATTGGGTAATCGTTTACCTGTCGTTTGTTTATACCAATACAAACCCAAACCAATCAACACCAGGGCTAAAACAGCCAGTAAAATGGGCAGTATCTGTGGAAAAGATTGACGCCCTTCAATTTCTTCTGTCAGAGGCTGGGAAGGTTCGACGGATAACGTGTCACTTCGACTCAAAACATCGTCGTTTTTACTGTATTGCATATTTAAGGAAAATGAAGTGCCGGATTCTACAGTACCTACATTATTTACATAATATGTCAGTCCATCCGGACCAACCTGTGCAGAGCCCATACTTTCCTTAAAAGTCATGTTTGTAGCCGTCATAGGCCGCTGTACTTCAAACGAGAACTGATTTACCGCATAATCTCCATACCAACGATACTGGTAAGAGCGCGTTCCACCATCGACGTTAAACGCATCATAATATTCAAGTTGGATCTCTGCAAATGGCGTGGTAAAAGTTACAGCAATCCAATCTCCGTTAGCCTGAGTATCATAGTCCAGCATGTATAATTGCTCATCTAATCCCCGGTAAGCCACCAACTCTGGTCCGCCTGTGGAAGCCGGGACGTTGATGGTTACCTTCGCTGGCAGTTTAATATTGGCATCCACAAAAAAATTCATGATCACAAGCACGCTGGGACGGTCGTACTCCGGCCAAATCCTGACATTCATCTGATCAATATTGATAGAGGTCTGAGCCATTACGGGTGAAACGATCGACAAAAGTAGAATGATAAAGACCAATATAGCCCGGCGCATGTTTCCTCCAAGTCACCTTTTTATACAATTAAGGTCAATGAAAGAATCTTACCATATTTCGAAAATTTATTTAGTCTGTCACCCCATACAAAATAATCTGCCCGTAGAAATAGAATTGGATTATCTTCAAATCTTCGATAAAATAAAAAGAATTGTTTTCAGCAAGGTTAATCAGGAGTAATAAAATGAGTGAGACCAAATACGTTGGTGTATTAACTTCCGGCGGCGACACCCCCGGGTTGAATGCTGCTTTACGCGGGATGGGTAAAGCAGCGCTGCAAAATAAATGGCAGGTCATTGGCTTTTATGATGGATTTCGTGGCCTGATGCAAAATCGTTTCCTGAGGTTTGACGAGAAAAACCTATCCGGTATTCTGACGATGGGCGGCACCATATTAGGCACCTCCCGTGATAAGCCAAATAAAATGCCAATTGGTGGTAAAACACTCGATATGACCGCGGTCATGGTGGATAATTACAAAAATCATCATCTGGATGTGCTCGTATGTCTCGGCGGCGGTGGCACCCAAAAAAACGCTCACATGCTGCAAAAAGCAGGTTTAAACATCATTACCCTGCCAAAAACCATCGACAATGATATTGCGCTGACTGACGTTTCCTTTGGTTTTGATACTGCGCTGGGGATTGCTACAGAAGCAATTGACCGGCTCCACTCAACGGCACATTCCCACCACCGTATCATCGTGGTGGAAGTGATGGGACATAATACCGGGTGGCTCGCCCTGGGTGCTGGTTTGGCCGGTGGAGCAGATGTCATTCTTATCCCCGAATTACCTTATCACATAGAAAATATCGCCCAGGCAATATTGCAGCGCAGCCGTGGTGGTAAACGCTTTTCCATTGTTTGCGTCTCTGAAGGGGCACTTTCAGATACGGATTACAAACAATATTTAAAACTACAAGCCGACCTGGAAAAAGCCAAAGAGAGCACTAAAAAAGAGCAGAAAGAAAAAGCACGTAATATTTTAGCCGCTTTTGAAGAACAACGCGGCCAGAGCACCCTCAATTTATCCAAACGCCTGGAAGAAATCACTGGTCTGGAAGCTCGCGTGACCATTCTGGGACATTTACAACGCGGCGGCACCCCATCAGCCGCCGATCGATTACTGGCTACCCGCCTGGGAACCGCAGCCGTACGTTTGATTGAAGCTGAACAGTATGGTGTAATGGTGGCAGCGCGCGGTGAGACCTATGAACCCGTACCTTTGGAAACCGTGGTGGGCAAACGACGTATTGTGCCCCCGGATCATGCCTGGATTCGCAGCGCGCGCGCTGTGGGTACCTGTCTGGGCGATTAAATTTTCAATAGCTTTCAGGTATAATCAGTATTATGGCAACCAAAAAGAAACGCTCTCCCGAGGATTACTCCATTGATGAACTGCGTCGTTTGATGATTGAAAAACGCAGGGCAGAACGGGATGTTCGTTTAGCTCAATATCGCCGCAGCGGGCGCAGCATTCAACTCGAACCAGCCCCTTCCGCCAATCATTTTGATGGAGATGCGCCATTTACCGGGGAAGATGATGAACCAGTTCCCAACCGGAGACCGCGCCGGCGCAGCGCATTGGACAGCGTACTGGTTGTTGTAGAAGTATTAGCAGTGCTTGGTTTTATTTTCATTATGGTGAATGTTCTCGGATTATTACAAAATCTCAACAAAGAAGTAGCTGCTTCCATTCTCCAACCAACCCTGGCGCCCACGCCAATTTTTCAAGCTGTGGTTTTGCCTTCCGGTCATACGCCCCCAACCGACCCCGGTGGCGTAAGATTTAATGAATCGGAAATTCCGGAACATCTGCGCGCTCATGTAAAAGCAATGGCAAATATTCCCATTCCCACGCCTAGCGCAGAATCAGCCATTCGTATTCGTATTCCGGCAATTTCTGTGGATGCGCCAATCGTTATGGGAGACTTTGAGGAGCAATTGAAAAAAGGTGTCGGCCAGATGCTCAATACCCCCAACCCGGGTCAAAACGGAAATATTGTCCTATCCGCTCATAATGATGTATTTGGCGAAATTTTCCGTTACCTGGATCAATTGAAAAACGGTGACGAAGTCATACTGTATACCAATCTGCGCTCTTATACCTACGTCATCCAGCAGCAGCAAATTGTGGAACCTACCCAGGTAGAAGTATTGGCGCAAACCAATGACCCAATTGTTACCCTTATTTCCTGTTATCCGTATATGGTAGACAATCAGCGCATTGTGATAACCGCCAGTTTACTCGAGCAATAAATCCAAAAGCATGGTATAAATAAGGCGCTTGCTCCAAAAGCAGACAAGAAATACATGATCAGGAGATTGCCGCATGGCTAAAAAAAATAATCGCAATGTATCTCAATCCGTAAGTGCCGTTAAAACCAACAGCGTTGTTGCTACTACCCGTACAACCTCCACCGATTTTAACCCGGATTATTCTAATATTATCAGCGACCTCAAACGTATCGCGATCCTCGCCGTTAGTTTCATTTCTATTCTGGTTGTGCTTTCCTTCTTCCTGCGCTAAACTACTTTTCCTATAATCAACGAATTTAAACACCGTTTTTAATAACGGTGTTTTTTGTTTTTACTTCTTGACGCAAAATACTTAGTCTGATATTATGGACGCAAGTCCAAATAGATAGACATACCATGAACCAAGAATTTGATACCTCCACTATCCAACGCGCATTGGCGATCATTGAATTATTTCTGGGCAATCCGGATGGCCTGACGCCCCAGGAGATTCAGGATGCGACCAGCATTTCACGCAGCACATTGTTCAATCTTCTCAAAACGCTCAAGGAATTAGGATGTCTGGAACAAAATGAAGCGCGTGGTCGTTATTTTCCAGGTGTTCGTCTGGCAGCCTGGAACGCCAGCGGAACGTTTTCTTTTCAGGCTGTGATCAATGCGTTTCAACAGGAAAGCAATGCCCATCCGTGCAGCGAAACGCTCGCTTTGGCAGCGCCGGCTCCCCAGGGACTCTTGATCCTGGACCAAAAAGAGAGCCCGCAGCGTATTCGTGCAGTGTATATCGTCGGTGAACCGCTTTTGCCCGATTCAGCGGCCCACGCTTTGTTCGCTCCTCAACCGGCAGAAGATCTGATTGAAAACGGGTATTTGTTCATTGAAAATCCGGAATATTTTGAGCTGATTCTGCCGCTCTGTCAGAATGGGATAAAACCCAATGCCGTCTTGCTCTTCCATGCCCCGGCCTATCGTTGGCAGAAACAGGAACTGCTGGATACCTGGTTACCCGGTCTGCGTGCCATGGCCGCGCGCATTTCTCACCGCATGGGCGCCTTCTTTTATTCCCCCTTCCAATTCAGCGAAAATCAAAGAATCCAACCCACAAGCGCACTCACCATAGATCAGACCAACCAGTTTTTGCAGGGTCCCTGGGCTGCCCGGCTGGCTTGCGTCCGTCCGGACGGACATCCGCATGTAATTCCTGTGTGGCAGGAATGGGACGGTACGGCTTTTTACATCCCTGCCTGGTCTGGCAGTCAATGGATTGAATATGTTCGCCAAAACGATCAAGTCTCGTTGACAATTGATGAACCATGGACCCCGCTGCGCCGTGTGGTAGTGCGCGGTAAAACTATCCCGGTATCCAATATGCCGCAGCAGGAACGCGACAATCTACTGAAACGGCTAGCGTTGCGCTACCTCGGTCAAAATACCCCCACCGGCCTGCAGCACCAGGTGGAAACAATTTTTATTATCCACCCCGATTCCATCCGCGGTTGGTCTGGCCTGCCAATCCCTCGAGGCGTTTCACATGCGCATTGAGATTCAAAACATTGCCCACCAATACCATAACGGGCAAATAACCCATGCGCTAACAGAGGTTAATCTTCATATCCACAGCGGTCAATTTATTGCCTTAATCGGCCCCAGCGGTTGCGGAAAGTCTACCCTGCTGCGCCTCATCGCCGGGTTGATCCACCCCTCCCATGGCAGCATCACCCTGGATCACCTCAGCCCTCAACAAGCGGTCTCACAGCAAAGCATTGCCTGGATGGCGCAAAGCCCGGCATTATTGCCCTGGTTAACGGTTCAGGGTAACCTGGAATTAGCCTTGCGTTTTGTAAAACGGACAAGTACATCCACAGAAGCGATTCTGGAACAGGTTGGATTAAGCGAAGCTGCTAATCAGTATCCCTTAACCCTTTCAGGCGGTATGCAGCAGCGACTGGCCCTGGCACGTGTGCTCGCCCAAAATGCGCCGGTTTGGTTGATGGACGAGCCTTTTGCTGCCCTGGATGAAATCACCCGCGATAAGCTCACCCATGAATTTATGCAGCTCTGGCGTACCCAGCAGCCCACGGTATTATGGGTCACCCATAATATTTATGAAGCCGTCAAATTGGCCAACCGTATTCTGGTGTTCTCACCGAAACCTGGTCGTATCCTGGCGGATATACCCAACACCCTGCCGCAGCCACGCAATGAGCTGCAGCCTGGCTTTCTTGCCCTGGTTCAGCAGTTACGCAGCATCTTACATACAGAACCAGGAGATCAGCCATGAACATGCATAAAAACAATCCGGCTTCCATCTGGGTCACCTGGGGAATTGTGATTTTTTTCTTCGGCGCATGGGAGCTTGGAGTACGTTTGCTGAATACGCCAGTATATCTTCTGCCAGCACCCAGCCGCATTCTGCTGACTCTTTACAATCACCCGCTGGAATATGCGCAAGCCAGTCTTCTAACCCTTGGGGAAGCACTAACCGGGCTTTGTCTGGGAGTATTGGCTGGTATTTTGTTGGCCTCACTGCTCACCTTGCTGCCCGGTTTGGAGGATGGGGTAATGACTCTCGCGATTTTGGTGAAATCCACTCCACTGGTGGCAATAGCACCTTTATTAACCCTCTGGCTCGGTTTTGGTGTTTTCCCTAAAATCATCATTACGGCTTTGCTTTCTTTTTTTCCGGTATTGGTCAACGTGTTAAGCGGTATGCAGCGCATCGATCCGGCCTTGCTGGATCTCTTTCGTTCCTGGAACGCCAGTAGAAAAGAAATTTTTCTGCATTTACGGGTTCCTTCAACGCTGCCTTATTTATTTACAGCTCTGAAAATCACCGCGCCGCTCTCGTTAATTGGTGCTGTTGTGGCGGAATGGACCGGCGCTTCGGGCGGATTAGGACGAACCATGTGGCTCGCTTATACCAACCTCAACCTGCCTTTTCTGTTCGCCGCCATTTTCATCCTGGCAGCCGCAGGGATGCTGGCTTACCGCGCACTTTCCTGGTTGGAGCAACGCGCGGTGTTCTGGCAGCCGGCACATCTAAATGAATAATCCTTATTGTATGGAGGCTCCATGTTTCGTCGAATAACCCCTTTCATTTTGTTATTAGCTGTTCTTTCCGCATGCGGAACGGCGCCTGCGCAGCCCACCCCAACCAATGCTCCCCAACACATGACCTTTATGGCAGGCTATAAACCACAGGCCAATCTGCCATTTGTGGGAGTTTACGTTGCCCAGGAAAAAGGTTTCTTTGCTGAGGAGAATTTGCAGGTAGACATAAAACACTCCCCCGGTTCCGGTGAGCATTTGCAGCTGGTTGCCCAGGGTGCCGTCGAGGTTACCACCCAGGATGCCGCTGTCTTACTCAAACGCCGCTCCGACCCGGGGCTGCCCCTGGTATCCATCGCTCTCATCGGTCAACGCGGGCAGCAGGCCTTCGCTGCTTTAAAATCCAGCGGCTTTACCTCCCCCAAAGACTGGGAAGGCCACCTGGTAGGCTACAAAGGTACCCCGCCGCCGGATCTATTTGCCTTGATGCAGGCTGCCGGTGTTGATGCTGGCAAAATAGAATTAATTAATGTCGGCTTTGACCCACGCATCCTGACAGAAGGCAAAATAGATGTCTATCCGGTATTCAAATCCAACGAACCCTATATGATTCAACAATGGGGTTACGAAGTGGATTTATGGGACGCCAGCGATTTCGGTATCCCCACTCTCGGATTGACCTATGTAACCAGTGAAGAAACCCTGGCTGGCAAACCGGATATGCTGCGCCGCTTCTTGCGTGCTGCGTTAAAAGGAATAGCCTACGCGGAAGAAAACCCCCAAGAAGCCGTCGACTATGTCATCAAATATGCCGGCCCGGAAACTAGCCGTGATCACATGCTTTTCATGCTGCAAAGCGAGCTAATCGATCTTCACAATGAAGCCACAAACCAGAATGGCATCGGTTGGCAAACGCTCGATCAATGGCAGGCGCTCGCCGGCTTGCTGGTGGAATATGAAGCCATGCAAACCACCGAAGTAAACAGTGCTTTTACCAATACTCTATTGGAACCCATACAATAAATCAATCACCAACACACCGGGCAACCCGATCCACAAGAATATCCCCCAGGATTGTGCTAAAATACAGATATTGAATTACAACCCTAAACATTCAAAACTAATTTTTACCTGAGGTTTTCTTATGTTAAACAAATCAGCTCAAGATCAAATTGCGACCGAAATTGCGGAAGGCTTGGTGGTGACTACCCGTTTTGATGCCAGCGGAAAAGTGCTCTCTGCCGGCGCCGGAAAACAGGGCGACATAGCCGTTAAAGCCGGCGAACCTGATCTATCCAGCTATATAGACCACACCTTACTGAAACAAAACGCCACCAGTGAACAAATTATGGAATTATGTGCAGAAGCCAGACAATACCACTTCGCTTCGGTATGCATCAATCCAACCCATGTTCGTCTCGGAGCCGAACTGCTGCGTAACAGCGGCGTCAAAGTATGTACCGTCATCGGTTTTCCGCTGGGTGCAAACACCACAGCCACCAAAGTTTTCGAAACGCTGGATGCGATTGCTAACGGCGCCACTGAAATTGATATGGTCATCAATATAGGCGCCCTTAAAAGCGGTGATTTTACACTGGTAGCGCATGATATCCGCGAGATTTGCCAGGCCACCCATGCTGGCGGCGCGCTGCTCAAAGTGATCATAGAAACCTGCCTGCTGACCGAGGAAGAGAAAGTAATTGCCTGCCTGTTGGCAAAAGAGGCTGGCGCTGACTATGTAAAAACCTCTACCGGTTTTTCCACCAATGGCGCCACCCCGGAAGATGTAGCTTTAATGCGCCGCGTCGTTGGCCCGGAACTGGGTGTTAAAGCCGCTGGTGGTGTACGCAGCCGCGCCGACGCTCTTCAAATGATTGAAGCGGGCGCTACCCGCCTGGGCGCCAGTGCCGGAGTTAAAATCGTACAGGGTGAAACGGTTACCAGCGATTATTAAATCTGGTAAAATCTAAAAGCTTGCAGGCGGAGCACTCAGCCAAAGCAATCAGCCAATCTACAGCCTCAAAGGTGCACTCGCATACCGGGAGGCTGTTTTGTTACATATTATTATTGAGAAGGGTGTTCTTGCTATGCAATGGGTTCGTAAACAAAGCATCGATCCTGAAAAAAACAAACTTTACCGCCGGGCAATGATTTTCACGCTGGGCGGAAATATTATTCTGGCATTGGCAAAAGCGCTGGCTGCGTATTTCTCCGGCTCAGTCGCCTTATTTGCCGACGCCGCCAATTCCATCTCGGATGTAGTTTATTCATTCATGATGGTCTGGGGATTACGCGTATCCCAGCAGCCGGCAGATATCTCGCATCCTCAGGGCCACAGCCGCTTCGAGCCTATCGTCGGACTGTTGGTAACCGCGTCCATGACCCTGGCCGGCTATCAGGCTGCCAAAGCGGCCATCTCCCGTATGCTGGCTGGTGGGTTGGCAATCGACCCTGGTTTACCCACCCTGATCCTGCTTGCCGGAGCCGTGATCAAACTGGGTATGTTTTACTTTATTCGCAATATTGGCAAAAAGCTGAACAGTCCCACTCTGAAAACCGCGGCAAAAGATAATCTTTCGGATGTGTCTACCTCAGGGGCTGCCTTCCTGGGTGTCTTCCTTTCCAGTTTTATCCACCCGCTTCTCGACCCTGTCGCCGGTATCCTCGTTTCAGGATGGATATTCAGGAACGCGTTTGAAGCCGGTAAAGAAAACCTCGCCTACCTCACCGGTGCGGGCGCTACCGATGAACAACGCGCTGAATTTGTTAATATCGCTAAAGCCGTTCCCGGGGTCAGTGCAGTTCACCATTTAATGACCGAATACGTTGGCCCGCAGTTGGTATTGGATATGCATATCAACGTGGACGGCAACCTGACTCTAAACCAATCCCATGCAATTGCCGATCAGATCATCGATGCGTTGGAAGCCCTGCCGGATGTCGACCGTGCCTATATTCATGTGGAACCGGATGGCTGGGAATAAGCGCAGGCAGTACTGGTTAAGGTTGGGGCGCTTCTTCCTGGCGGCGAGTATATTTACCTGGGTGCTTCTTATTTTTGGCAGCGCAAATTTTTACCTGAACGAATTAACCAATCCGAATTGTCCAACCGCTCCTCCACCACCCCCAGGGTTCATCAATATTGATTTACCGCAGCCGGACGGCAGTATTTTAAGCGGTTGGTGGCACAATGAAAATAATGGATCCGTGATCATGTTAATCGGTGGTCACGGCTCAAACCGGTCAGCACTTGAACATGAAGCCAGTTTGCTATCCAATGCCGGTTACGGAGTCATCACCTCGGATACCCGCCACTGCAACGGCCAACCCCTCAGTTTTGGTTGGTTGGAAATGCAGGAAGCGGAAGCCATGCTTACCTATGCCCAAATCCATGCTCCTAATGCGAAAATTGGTGCTTTAGGATTCTCGGCAGGGGCTGTCAGCATCCTGCGCACAGCCGCCAATCACCCGCAGATCCGGGCAGTCGTAGCCGAGGGCAATTATGCCAACCTATATCATGAGATGACCAATAGCGCTGCATTCCCCATGAGTTACCGCTGGCAATTGGAACACGCAGTCGCGTTTCTATACACCCTGCGAACAGGTGTTTCCCCGCAGCAAATCGATATGCCCTCCCAATTAGAGAAAATCTCTCCCCGCCCCGTATTGCTCATCCATGGTGATCGGGAAGCACTTAACAATGAAGCACATCAACAGCTTTCCAGTGCAGGTGAAAATGCCCGTTTATGGATTATTCCCAATTGTGGGCATGGTGGTTACTATCAAACCGCAGCACTGGATTACAATATGGAAATAATTTCTTTCTATAAAGAAAGTCTGAATAACCAATAAGCCGGTTCACCTACGGGAATACACTGTTGAAGCCGGTCTTTATAATCACCGTGCTATAATAAAAATCAAAATGATGGTGTGAAATGCTGGATCATATTAACCATTATTCAGGTTGATGATGGATCAAAACAACAGAAGCAAATTTCATAGCGCACTCCAGGATTTCTATTCAGCCCAGCGTCATGCGGCAGTTGAAGAAATCGTTTCCCGGTTAACCGGCGCCCCATCCCAACTATTGCAATATGAAGACGTTCGTCGTCATTTTTATGCGCTTGAAGCAGCCGATAGCCAGTTGCAGGATATCCCTCTTGATTCAATTATTGGTTCTGTAAGCCGCCAAAATGATTTCAGCCGAAAACTGCTCCCTCTGAATGCAAACGATATGGAGCGCTGGGCAAAGGTAAAGACGATGGTGGAAGAACTCTCTGGTCTTCCGCCAATTGAAGTTTATCAGGTTGGAGAAGCCTACTTTATCATTGATGGGCATCACCGCGCATCGGTGGCGCGTGAATTGAAATCCACCCATATTCAAGCGTATGTCCGCAAAGTTTTCACCCGGGTTCCAATCACGCCGGAAGACAATTTTGAAGATTTAATTTTAAAATCAGAATATGCCGATTTTCTAACCAAAACCTGTCTGGATGAATTACGGCCGGGTGCCGATTTGCATGGAACAATCCTGGGGGAGTATCAGTCCCTTCTCGAGCATATAAAAACCCACCAATACTTATTCGGTATAAATAAAAAAAGAGCAATATCTCTCGAAGAAGCAGTTGTGGATTGGTATGATCATGTCTATTTGCCGGTTATCAACATAATTCGAACACGCAATCTTATGAGAAAATTCTCGGACCGCACAGAAACTGACCTGTATTACTGGATTATGGATTATCGTAATCGCAAAGAACAGGAACTGGGTTGGAAACTCACACCCCGCGATGCAGTCGAGAATCTAACCTTTAACTATGCCCGCAATATTAAGAATCGCATTATCCGTTTCACAAAAAAAATGAGTAACTTGCTGATTCCTGAACCTTTGGAACCAGGCGCCCCACCAGGATTTTGGCGAAAAAATCGCAGATCAGATGAAGAAAACAGAATCGGGTTGTTCGATACAATTCTGGTGGCCCTTCCGGAAAATGAAACAACCGGCAATATTCTGGATGCAGCCTTGTTTATTGCCAAAAATGAACATTCTGTTGTCAATGGTCTGACCATTGTTCCCAACGACGTTCAAAAAAATTCACCTCAGGTGGAACAAATCCGCCGTATTTTTGCAGAAAAATGCCAATCAGCGGGTATTGAAGGTTCAATGGCTGTCGAAACCGGCCAGGTAACCCGCGTAATGTTTGACCGCAGCTTTTGGGTGGATCTGATCATTTTGCCGCTTTCATTTCCGCCCCCTTTTAAACTGTTAAAACGGCTTGGCTCCGGAATTCGTACCCTCATCCGCCGCAGTGCCTGCCCATTGTTATTTGTCCCGCTGAATGCGCCAACAGCCATTCACAACGTGTTGCTGGCTTATGGTGGCGGCCGGTTGGCTGACGAAGCTTTGTATATGGCAGCCTATCTGTGTATCCGCTTCACCATGGAATTGACGGTTATCACGATAGGGGAGACCGTGGAAGCATCCGGGAATCTGCATCATCGCGCTCGCGCCTATCTTGAACAATTAAACATAAAGATCGTTAACTACATTGAAGAACAGGGGGAACCTGCCCGGGCTATTCTTAACACCTGTCAATCCTGTGGTTGTGATGTGATCTTAATGGGCGGTTATGAAGGCGGTTTGTTTAAAGAATTGTTCAGTGACAATACATTGGACAGGGTTTTAAACGAAACAAATCGGATGGTGATGATCTGCCGCTAGCCGGCTAAACGTCCCATAAAACAGACCGGTTTCCTCCAACCGCTAAGATCCGAAAACTCAGGTCCATTGCGTTAATGCAATATTGCCTGCAAAAACCCACAGTCTTTTGCGATGTTTCTCAGCGAACCCGAATCACTTTCGTTGGGGTCAATCGAATGATGAGGCGTTCTTCATGCGCCATTCGTGTCAGAAATTGTTCCAGCGCTTCCCCACTGATGTACCTGGTTATAACTTTATTTCTCAGTGCTTTGGTGGGATCTTCATCAATTTTGAAATCACCCTGAATCAAATAACCTTCCGGGTCGCCCATATTTCCGCCAATCGTGACGGCCCCTTTCGAATTTACAAGGACATGCTTTACCCTGGTGCGGCTTTTAGCAGTACTAAAAATCAGGTCGTCGCCATCCACCGCAAACCACACCGGAACGGTATGTGGGTATCCCCGGAGATCAATGCTTGAGAGATAAGCGACCCGTGGTGTTTCAAGAAATGTGCGGATAGGTTCAATCATGATAGCTTTCCTTTTCAAATAATGGTTGAATTTGTTACGTGTCGCCAGCACACAGGTTAGACTTTTTAGCCAGCCACACATTATTATGAATACCTTTAATCAGATAATAAATGGTCAGTACAACTTTGCCGGTTACTTTTATCGCTTGTGTCTAACCAATCTATGGCTGTTAATGGCTGGTGATTCTTAATTGTGTGGTTATCTTCAAGATGATCCAAATGAATAGTCTATGTCGAATGCGCTTTAATTGAATCGTAGATTTTTCTGATCAACTCCCGGTCACGTTGCGCGTCAAAAAAAGTCGCCGGATCATAAGCAGTGGGATGAGACCACGGCATCCCTTTACGCAAATCTTCAGGCTCATCCGGATAACGCGGGACGATATGTGCGTGCAGCATCGGGTCTGAGTTCCCGGCGATCACATAATTAACCCGATACGCTCCGGTCACCTCCAACAAGGCATCGCCGACCAGAATCATATCCGTCAGAAATTGCGCCCGGCCTGCCGCATCCAGCGCGTTGATCGAAGGCACCGTCGGGTCAGATTGCAAAATACAATACCCGCTCAAAAACTGCATAGTACACATAAATACCCAGCCTGATGCCAGCTTACACACCAACGCCGGGTCTTCCCCATTCCGCGCAGCCACTATCTTTGGATGTTCACTTTCAACATTCATCGCTTCCCTCATTCAAAGATTTCTTTTATTGTACACCAGCCGCTCTTCCCCATTTCCTAATTCCAATCTGCCTTCCTCATTACTCAGCACTCATTACTGCTCTTCCCAAATTCCTGCTTCCCATTTCCTGATTCCAATCTGCCTTCCTCATTACTCAGCACTCATTACTGCTCTTCCCAAATTCCTGCTTCCCATTTCCAGATTCCAATCCGCCTTCCTCATTACTCAGCACTCATTACTGCTCTTCCCCAATTTCCATTTCCCATTTCCAGATTCCGTCCCATCCTCATTACCCACTTCCACTCTCCCCTCCGCCCCCTGCTTTATGATAAACTAACACCATTCCCATTTCTACCAAAGGAAGATTCCCATGACTGAATTACTTTACCAAACCGATAGCTACCTGAAAGAATTTGATGCCGTCATCACTAATCTTGACCCGGAAAACCACGCCATCACCCTGGATCGCAGCGCATTCTACCCTGGCGGCGGCGGTCAGCCCAACGACACCGGTACTCTGTTAGTGGAAGGGCAGATGATATCCATTGAGAAAATCAAAAAAATCGGTGAGGATGTCTGGCTTTTCTTCCCCCCTGAAACCCCCTTGCCTACCAGCGGCGCTTCCGTTCACGGAGTGGTGAACTGGGAACGCCGCTATCAATTGATGCGCACCCACTCTGCCATGCACGTACTCTGCGGAGTCGTTTTTCGCGATTACGACGCGTTGGTCACCGGCGGCAACATGGATCCGCTGGAAGGGCGCATGGATTTTGAATTTGAATCGCTCAGCAAAGACCTGGTGCAAATCATCGAAGACGCCGTAAATGCTGAAATCCAAAAAGGCGGCGAAGTGCGCGTACGTATTCTGCCGCGCGAAGAGGCTTTCCGGATCCCCGACCTGATCCGCACCAAAATTAACCTGCTGCCACCCGGAATCAGCCATATTCGGACCGTTGAAATTGTCGGGCTGGATCTGCAAGCCGATGGTGGAACCCATGTTCGCGATATCAAAGAAATTGGCACTGCCCGTGTTGTGGATTACAAGAGCAAGGGCAAAACCAACAAACGAATTTATTTAACATTGGAAGCTTAGGAGAACACGCCTCATGCGTATGTCCCAACTTTTTAACCAGACCCTGCGTGAAGCACCCGCCGATGCGCAAACCCCCGGTGTGCAGTTCCTCATTCGCGCCGGGTTTATCCGTCAGATGGCTGCCGGCATCTACACCATCATGCCGCTCGCCAAACGTACTGTCACCAAAATCGAAAACATCTTGCGCCAGGAAATGAATCGTATTGGCGGCCAGGAATTGAGTATGCCGGTTACCCTGCCAGCCGATATCTGGAAAGAAACCGGGCGCTGGTACCAGATCGGCGCTGAAATGGCGCGCTTCAAAGATCGCAACCAGCGCGACATGGTGCTGGCCATGACCCACGAAGAAGCCGTAGGAGACCTGGTGCGCCGGGATATCCGCTCATACAAACAACTCCCGCGCCTGATCTACCACATCCAGACCAAATTCCGCGACGATCCCCGCCCGCGTGCCGGGTTGATCCGCGTTCGCGAATTCACCATGAAGGATAGCTACAGCCTGGATACCAATTGGGAAGGGCTGGAAAAGCAGTACCGCGCCCACTACCAGGCCTATTTCAACATCTTTCGCCGCTGCGGGTTGGAGGTCATCGCCGTTAAATCCGATACCGGCATGATGGGTGGCAAACTCGCCCATGAATTCATGTTCCTCAACCCCATTGGTGAAGACACACTCATGCTCTGCCCGGCTTGCGGTTTTTCGGCCAACCGCCAGGTTTCCATCTTCGGCAAACCCGTACCTGTTGCCGAAGCGCCTTTGTCCATCGAGAAAGTTGCCACCCCGGCCACCAAAACGATTGAAGACCTTTCCAAACTGCTCAATATTCCCCAGTCCAAAACCGCCAAAGCCGTCTTCATGACCGCCACGCTGCAAAACGAGGAAAAGGAATACGATCAGGTGATCATGGCCATCGTGCGCGGTGACATGGAACTCAACGAAACCAAGTTGACTAACGCTATCCACGCCAAGGAATTGCGCCCCGCTACCGAAGAAGAAATCCTCTCCATCGGTGCGGTGCCCGGTTACGCTTCTCCGGTAGGCCTGACCAAAGGATTGGTCGTCGTCGATGATCTTATTCCCCAATCCCCCAACCTGGTTGCCGGCGCCAATGAGACTGGTTTTCACCTGCTCAACGTGAATTACGGCCGCGATTACACCCCCAGTGTAGTCTGCGACCTGACCGCCGCCCGCGAGGGGGATGCCTGCCCGGATTGTGGTCAACCGCTTAGCGCTGAACGCGGTGTGGAAGTCGGCAATATCTTCCAGCTTGGCACGCGCTACTCGGATTCACTCGGCTGCACCTTCCAGGACGAAAATGGCGAGCTAAAACCGGTCATCATGGGTTCTTATGGAATCGGTGTCGGGCGTTTGCTCGGCTGCGTTGCCGAACAGCACAATGATCAATACGGCCTCATCTGGCCGCTCAGCATCGCGCCCTACCAGGTACATCTGGTTGTGTTACCCTCCAAAACCTCGGATGAACCCGAACGTGTCGCCGAACAGCTCTACCAGGATCTGCAGCGCGCGCGCATTGAAGTGCTCTTCGATGACCGCCGTGAAAGCCCCGGCGTCAAATTTAATGATGCCGACCTCCTGGGTTTACCATTACGCATCACCGTCGCCGAAAAAGCGCTCAATCAGGGTGCAGTGGAATTCAAACTGCGCCACGAAAAAGATCGCTCCAACGTACCCCTCGAGGATGCCGTCACCAAAACAATGGAAGCCCTGCTGCTTTTAGACCGCGATCTGGCCCAAAAAATCGTCGAAGAACCATACAAATAATCAAGAACGCCGGGTGGCAAAGGGTACATCTTCCCAAAATTTGACCAGGTCCTTTATCAGGTTATTTTGATCATCCGTGGCTGTCTCTAATTGTAGAGGCAGCCACGGTCATTGATGGAGCCCTGCGGTATTCCCCGGTTTTTTCGGATTTCTTAAATTTATATATGTAACTATTGACATGTATAAATTGATATACTATACTCATACTATGATTAAATTTATTTTGTTGGGTTTTCTGAATTACTCTCCCATGACGGGCTATGAGCTGAAACAAACCATAGATTCCTCTACTTCTCATTTCTGGCATGCCCATCACAGTCAGATATACACAACTTTGCGAAAAATTGAACAGGAAGGCCTGGTCACTTCAGAAATAATTAATGAAGAAGGCCGCCCGGAAAGACGAGTGTATACAATTACCTCTACAGGTAAAGAAATACTAAAAGAATGGATTGATAAACCGCTTAAAACAATCTCACCCATCAAAGAAGAATTACTCGTCCGCTTATTTTTTTCCGCCCAACGTGATCGGCAGTCAGTGATCAATGAACTTAAATACCAACGCGATCTCCATCAAGAAGTGCTTGCTTCTTATTCCTTGATCCAAAAAACAATCTCAAATCATAAGCATCAGGTTGTTGCAGATATTGAAAACGAAAGTAAATTCTGGGCATTTACCGTTGATATGGGTATTAAATATGAGCAAATGTATATTACCTGGATAAACGAAGTTATCCAACACATCAATTAATTTTTTTAACAATATATGTCAATAATGACATGTAAATATTGAAATACAAAAGGTGTCAAATGAATATCATTATTTTAAATGGGAGTCCCAAAGGCAATCTTAGCGTAACCATGCAATATGTTGCCTACCTTTCAAAAATCCGGCCAGAGCATCAATTCAATATTATTCATATAGCTCAGCGCATAAAGCTCCTCGAAAACGATCAAACCGAATTTAATCAGGTGATCGAACAGATAAACCATGCGGATGCGATTATCTGGGGATTTCCTCTCTATGTTCTGATGGTCCATGCCCATTACAAACGATTTATTGAATTAATCTGGGAGAGAAATGCCCAGGCAAGTTTCGCAGGAAAATATACAGCATCGCTTTCAACCTCGATCCACTTTTTCGACCATACTGCCCATAATTACATTCATGCCATTTGTGACGACCTGCAAATGAATTATGTGGATTATTTTTCGGCTGATATGAATGATTTACGCACAGATTCTGGCCGCCAGGAACTGACTTCTTTCTTTGATTTATTCATGAATTCAATAACCGACCATACCCCAACCCAGCCATTCTACCAGCCGTTACCTGCCTCAAATTTTATCTACTCACCCGCACCCTCAATTGTTCCATTACCTGAAACCCATAAAAAAATTGTTATTTTGCATGATGAGGACGACCCCGCCAGCAACCTGGGAAAGATGATCGCCCGTTGCGCGGATCGTTTTGATGGCAAGGCAACTGTGGTAAATATTAACAAGCTCAATATCAAAGCCAGTTGCATCGGCTGCCTTAAATGTGGCGGGAATAATCAATGTTCTTATATCGGCAAAGATGACTATATCGAATTTTACAAAAATACAGTAATGACAGCCGATATCCTCATTTATGCTGGAAGGGTAGTAGACCGCTTCCTTTCTTCTCGCTGGAAGATGTTCTTTGACCGGATTTTCTTCAATACCCATACCCCGGTTTTGATCGGAAAGCAAATTTCATTCTTAATTTCCGGCCCTTTCAGCCAGGTGCCCAATATAATGGAGATCCTTCGCGGCTTTTTCGAGTTCCAGGGAGCCAATATTGTTGGCGTAGTAAGCGATGAAATGGACAATTCACCAGCACTGGATAAAGCCATAGACAATTTAGCGCTTCGCTTAGCAGCCAGTGCAAAAGCCGGGTATGTTCGGCCGCACACTTTTCTGGGTGTTGGTGGAATGAAGATTTTTCGCGATGATATTTATGGCCGTCTCCGCACGGTATTTGACGCGGATCACCGGGCTTTTAAAAAAATGGGGATTTATCGATCATTTCCTCAGAACAGTTTGTCCATTACCCTGCTCAATACCTTTATCGCACCCATTGTAAACATCCCTTTCGTCCGCCGGAAATTTGATCAGATTATAAAAGAAGAAATGGTAAATGGATATAAATCAGTCATTGAGAAAGCATCCGGGTAATTTAATGCTTCTCCAGTATCTCAATCGTATGCGCTATCAATTCGGGGTCACGGCCCTCACCGTGGCCCGGAACCGCCCAATCCAGTTCCAGGTTCAGCAGCGTTTTCAATGATTCCGGCCAGGCTTTCATGTCGGCGTCGATGCTGTTGCCCACCCGGTCACCGGACAAAATAGCGCAGCCGCCAAACAAACCTTTGCGCTTCGGGAAATACACCACTACCTTATCCTCAGACTGAGTAAAACCAGGGTAGATCACCTGCACTTCTTCGGTTCCAAACATCAATGTCAATCCCTCATCCAGACGAAAAGTGTGGTCTGGCGCGCTAAAAGTCATTTCCTGGTAAGCCGAAATAAAAGCATCTTCTTTGCCCGGAACCAGCAGGTCAACCATCATCTCGCGTTGGTGCTCCAAACGGCTGACGGCAAAATCAGCGGTTAGATCCGAGCCATACACCGCAATGCCTGCATCCAGCAGCGCCGGGATTCCACCCAGATTGTCGGCGTGATATCCCGTAACTATTGCAGTAATCTTTACCCCATCAAACGCTTCTTTCACCCAATCCAATAATAGTTGGGTTGCTTCCGGCGTGTAGGGCGTATCCACCAGCAAAATTTCACCGTTGGCCATGCGTACCACCAGCGAATTAGCCTGCCAGGGGTAAGCATGTTGAATCACAAACACCCCGTCCGCCAGCTTCTCCAAAGACAAATCCGGCGCCAGCATCCCCGGCAGTGGGTCGGGCAGGGTTGGAGCTGCGGTCGGCGTGGCAGTTGGGGTCATTGCAGTAGAACAGGCTGAAAGCAGTACAGCCAGAATTGCCAAACAGTAAAAAACAGATCGATGGTTCAAAATCCCTCCCAAAGGCTTGAAAGTGTCACTGATGAATTTCTGAATTATAAATCGATTCGCATTATTGCTTTACAACGCCGCGCGGCGCTTCCTGTCCGAACTCGGCAGGGTGACCGAGGTCAAGGTCTATCCCCATCGTCTGCGCCATACCTGTGCCACACAGTTGCTCAATGCGGGCTGCCGTATCACCTCCATCCGGAAGTTCCTCGGACACAAGCGCATCGAATCCACGCTCACCTACACCAAAGTGCATAACCAGACGGTGGACGAGGATTATTACATGGCGATGAGCAGTGTGGAACACAGGCTGGAGATCATCACCGTACCTCCCACGCCTATTGAGCTGGTTTCGCCTCCTGAAAAGGAACAGATTCTGGCGATTGCGGATAAGTTGAAGTCGCCCATTCTGGATACTGAAACCCGCCTATCATTGGCGGAGCAGTTAATTGCGCTGGTGGTACCGGGTAATCCTACCCTTGCTAATGCCTGGATCCCGCCGCCACTGCCTGCTGTTCCGGAATTTTGTTCTGTTTGAAGATTATTGAGTTTTTAAAGTGCTGGTCCCTGGTCTAATCCGGCTGCGGGCGTGCTACAATGTATGTGAGATCTGGCGGGTAGGGCAACGCAGGAGTGCGACCTGCCTGTCCTGGATGCACTTTCCAGGTAGCGCCTACAGGCGACCGTCAACAGGGCTGAGGATCTTGCAACGAATGATGCGCCTCTGCTCTTTGCTTCTGCCCTATCAATGGTCCGAAAAGCGATAAACTCATTCCTGTTATATCACTTACCTACTTAAAATCTCAAATAACCTTTGATCGTTAATTTGTGAAGCAAACATGATCGGAGATCTTCCGGCGTTATTTAACATGTTAGGATTTGCTTTGTTTTGTATGAGTAACTCGACATAATCGTAATTGCCTCGACCATTAAAAACTGCATACCATAAGGGCGTATTCCCAAAATGATCCTTTAGTTCTAGAATAGCGCCGTTCTTGATAATCGCTTTTGCCAAATCTATGTCCGGGAAAAAAGCAAGGTAATGAAGGCTAGATTGGCCCTTACTATCTTGAATATTTGCGTTTATTGAACGCCATATCAAGTCAAAAGCAATTTCCGAACGTTGGTGAGCTATTGCTTTATGCAATAAGCTTAGGCCATTCTCGTTTGTAATATTTATATCGAAATTCTCGATATGATATGTATAAGTTTGTATATTGCCGCTTTCCACAGCCTTAAAAAGGTTCACATCCTCGTCCATAGTCTATTTTCCTTCCATGATGGCTTTGTGAAACTCATTATCATTGGTAAACTGAAAAGATCAGTTATATTACACAGACTTGGATTCTCCAGCAGGTGAATAAAGCACCTCCTGAGAGTAGAATGAGGATAGCCCATCCAAACATTCTGCACTACAGGAGAAAAAGGCTTTAAACCGGCTACCATCAACCGCCGGTTGGCCTCCATCGTGGCGCTGTATGCCTTTCTCATGCCCGAGGATGATGAGCTGGCTTGCCCGGTCTTTCCCCGCCGTCATCAACTGCCATGCCTGCGCCAAGTCTGTTACTACAGGTTGTTGGCAATAATAATTTCTTTGAAAAATATACCGCCTCGGTTAGTATGGTGTCTAAGCTAAAAGTAGAGTAAAAGGTTAAGGAAGGGAAAATATATTAACAAAAAAACAAATCTTTGATTAATAGAAAACACCTTCTTAGAAAAAATCGGGCAAATCATTACCCAATCTTGCTTCGATAATATCCTCATCAGTGAAATTCTCTTTAAGAATCATACTTCCAGCAACGAGATGTTTATTAGAAACATCCACCTCAATTGAGGTAAAGTCATCTTTTTCTTTTTTTTGCCGGATATTGTAACCTCTTTCCAGCATACGCAATACCCATTTTAAATGTTCAATGACTTTCTCATTTTTTTCAATCTCAAGTCTTTGTTTTAACTCCGGTATCAATGAGAATAATTTTCTTGAATAAATCCGTTCTACAGCAAAAAAACGAACCCGTGCAGATTTATCATTAATAGCTTTAGAGACCAATTCTTCTACAAATTTGATTGGAATTCGCTCATCATTTAATGATGTTATTGCAGCCCAACGCTCATGGGATAAATTTGAGTTCGCTAAAATGCGCCATTCATTTTCAATTATTGGAAACCGATTGAATAACTCAGTTAATAAATCAGTACCGATATAAAATGGACCGAGATGCTTATTCCTGGCTGCTAATAGAATTTGGTCTAAATCCTCTTTTTCCAGAATTCCTGAAATTGCCGCCTTTTGGTAGACATTGATCGCTTGATGACTGAGCTTTTTATCTGTAGGGCCATGGATTACTTTTTCGACATGACCTCGTAAGAATTCGCAATATTCAAATATAACCTTGTCCATATTTTCCTTCCTCAAATATCTACTTTATAACAAAACCTTTTAATGTAGGAATGCCATATTTTGCAAGTAATGAATTCATGTTTCGGATTTTTTGCAATTGATCAGCAATATTTTCACTTCTACTCAATTTCTCGAAGAACTGATAAGAACCATCGGCGTATTGAATTGTTACGTCAGGACGCCATCTTGAAGGAGCTCGTTTACCTGTTACTGTACCAATACTCTTGTTTAAATAAACGTTAACAACGTTAAACTTTTGAGATCCTTGTTGAGCAATAGCTGCAGAAACTGCCGCATGTGTTGGATCACTTGATGTTTGTGGAATACCAATAGGTTTGCAAATATTATGCACTAACCACTGAACCTCACCAATAAAGTAGGTGTGGGCGGTATTTACGGTAAGATTATACATCACCTGTGTGCGATAGATTGTCCACTTCAGCCATACCAATCCAAAACTGCCATCCGCTTTACGCACCTTCATGCCGGTTTTTAGATCCCCGGCAGGCAACCAGCCTTCATCTTGAGTATAAAAAGGGTGTTCCGGCGTTGTTTCCAGCCATTCTCCATCAATGATGACTTCGGTGAGCACTAAGTCCTCATGCACCAACACTGCTGTCACCGGGTAGTAGTCTAATGTGCCATCGACCTCGTTTCAGGCCAGTACATAATCCTCTATTTCGACGGCAGCAATGCTTACTTCGCCTTCCGAAGTAAGCACTGGGGTATCTGCATTGAAACTACATGGTACATCCATCACTTTGATCGCATCTACTAAATTATCCCCTGCATTGGCGGCATCCACCACATTATCAACCGTGTTGATAGCCTTAACAGCATCATCGGCATGCATCAAGGCTCGAACCGCCACCCCACCGCCAGTGACAACCGGTAAAACCACACCAGCAACATCTGCGGCCAGAGAAAGACCATTTTCCCAATTTAACCCGTTTGTAGAGATATCATAAATATCATAAGCAATGAAGGCAATGTCCAGAGCAGTTTCTATCCAATGACCTGAGGGGTCATTATACTTAATGGAATTGTTATTGGCATATGCATAGCGATCAAATGTAATCGGGCTTGCTAAATTCGGAATAATACTGTCCGCCTGAGCGAATCGGCTGATGGCAGGGTCATACCACCTGGCATTGTAAAAATATAACCCGGCTTCGGCTTCGTATTGACCGGTATAATGCCGCGCTGTGGGTGTTGTCCCGGAAGTGAGACGAGACTTTCCCCAGGCATCATAGCGGATTTCGGCAATCTTCGATCCGCTTGTATTCAAAGTAACAGTTGTCGACCCTAAATGATCACTCAGGATATAGGTCAGGACATTGGAAGTAGAAGTCTGGGTGCGTACCCCGCCGC
>PHBZ01000006.1 GCA_002840755.1 Chloroflexi bacterium HGW-Chloroflexi-10
AAAGTGTTTCATTGCCGCGCACTCCCCAAATCAGTGACGATTCCGTCTTCAACGCTCAATACCCGGTCGGCGTAGGATGCCAAACTATGGTTGTGAGTAATCATGATCGCCGTTTGCTGAAACTGCTCTACCGAGAGTTTGAGCAGGTTAATCACTTCCCGGCTGTTCTTACTGTCCAGATTGCCGGTGGGTTCATCCGCCAGGATAATAGCCGGCCGGGCTGCCAGGGCGCGCCCAATCGCCACGCGCTGCTGCTGGCCGCCTGAAAGCTGGTTAGGCAAATGATGTCTGCGATCCGCCAGCCCCAGAATGTTCAGCAATTCATTAATATAGGCTTTATCCGGCTGTTGATAATCCAGTAACAGCGGCAAAATCAAATTCTCTTCCACGTTTAATTCCGGCACAAGGTTATAAGCCTGAAAAATAAAACCGATATTCCTGCGTCGAAAAACGGACAATTCATCTTCTTTCATGCAAAAAATATCGCGGTTATCGAGAAACACCTGGCCGGAAGAGGGGTAATCCAATGCACCGAGCATATTGAGCAGCGTACTCTTTCCCGACCCGGAAGGGCCAACTATGGCAATAAATTCCCCTTTGGAAACCGAAAAAGACACGTCTTTTAAAGCTTCTACTTTTACATCATCTTTTCCATAGGTTTTACATAGATTCTTCGTTGTTAAAATCTCTAACATATATACCTCATTGTGTTTTATTTTAAAGAGATGATAACAATCTCATCTTACGGTCCAGTGGCTTTTATCTTACGAGTTCGTAAGCTTGGGGAAGAGCAGGCGAAAGACAGTGCCCTTCGCCAATTCGCTCTCTACCAGAATAGAACCGCCGTGTTTTTCAATCATGGTTTTGGAGAGCGTCAGGCCGATGCCGGTTCCCTGGCGGTTTTGTGAAAACCGGCTGCGGTAAAAGCGTTTAAACACAGAGGGGAGATCTTGCGGATGGATTCCCGATCCATTGTCTTTGATCGAGAGGGTGATCATCAGCGGTGTTTCTTCGCATAAAACTTCAATCCGGTTTCCCGCAGCGGTATGCTCGAAGGCATTTTTGATGATATTGCTGATGGCCTCCAAAAGCCAATCCCCATCAGCATCCAGCCATGTTGAATCCGGGCAAACCAGGCTGAGGGTCTTGTTTTCCAATTCAGCGCGTGTATAAAACTCTTCGGCCAATTCTTCCAGAAGCTTTTTTAAATTGAGCTTCTTCTTCTCCAGCGGAATAGCGTCTGCATCCAGCCGGGCCAGTTTTAACAGGTTGCGGATCAGATTTTCCATGCGCTTTAATTCGTTTTCACTTTTCAGAGTAAATTTCTGTACCACCACATTGTCGGTTTTTTCTTCACGAATGATCTCGGTGTACATTTGCAACGCTGCCAACGGGGTCTTTAATTGATGGGATATATCCGAGATGGTATCTTTGAGAAATTCCTTGTTTTGTTTTTCCTTCAACATGTGTGTGGTCAGCGAGGTTGCCATTCCATTAATGGTGGTGAATAACTGAGACAGGCTGTCTTCGCTGGTATCCTCCAGGCGGATTTGCGTTTCTCCATGCATAAAACGCTGTAAAGCCTGGTTGGCCTGAACCATTCTTTTTTCGTGGCTGCGGATGGATATCAGTAAAGTGGCCGCGATCACAGCCGAAAAAGCAATGAAAATCAGCAGGATCACCAAAAAATATTTCTGGCGAAAGCTCTGGGCCTCGGGAATCAGGCTGTAGTGAATGTTCTGATGAAAGCCCGCCGCTTGCAGAATTTTTTCCCCTATGTTGAATTCATCTGTGGATTTTTCTGCACTAAAAGTCGCGGCAATCTGGTTGGAACTAACCCCATTTTGGGAAAGCGCACCGGCCAGCGCCGTATCGTGCGAAAGCAAATTGCGTTTGTAGTCTTCGGTGATGGACTGAATCAGGAGCAGTCCAATCACAATTGAGCCGAATAACACGGCCGACATGAGCATCACAACCCGGCGCGCCTCCTGGCTGCGAAAGATGATCATTGTTCTTTCACCGGATAATATTCCATTTGTACCCCATCCCGCGAATGGTTAATAAAAAAGCGGGGTTTTCAGGGTCATCTTCAATTTTTCTTCTTAACCGGCGTACGTGGACTGAAAGGGTGTTGTCATCAATAAAATTACCGCCATTATCCCAGAGCTGATTCAAAATGACTTCCCGGGTTAAAACCTGGTTGGCATGTTTCATCAGCAGGCATAATAAACGATACTCCACCGGGGTGAGGGTGATCTCGAGTCCGTTTTTTAACACCCGGCTTTCCAATAGTCTCACAAGAATACCGTTGGATTGCAGGTCGTTTTTGTCTGTTTCCAGGCGGTTGGCGCGGCGCAGCAAGGCTTTGATACGCGAAATCAATTCGTTTAATTTAAATGGTTTGGTAATATAATCATCGCCGCCGAGATCCAACCCCATCACCACGTTGACTTCTTCATCCGCGGCGGTTAAAAAAATAATTGGTGTATCCGCGGTTTGCCTTACCCGCTTACAAATATCAAACCCACTGCCGTCGGGCAGCGCCAGGTCTAAAATCAACAAGTCGTATGGCTGAACTTGAAGCGTCCCCAGTGCGACCTGGACGGTTCTGGCGATATCGACTTGAAAACCATTTTTTTGGAGTGAGAATTCGAGCCCATCAATCAGGCTGAGGTCATCTTCGACCAGGAGAATGTGGTTCATGGATGTGAGTCTCTACTCAGCGAACTCTATAAAATCATCAATGCAAAGCTGCGATCTCATTCTAACATTTCCCAGGTAATTCGCAAAGACACCCTAAGAAAAAACCTGTTTTTTTGGATATAATAATTCCATACAATTTTTGCCTGGTAATCGGCATACGCCTTTCAGACTGCAAAAAAATGATAAAACGCGGGTATTCGTCAGTAATACATGTAAAGGAGAAAACACCATGTTTATGATTATGTTTGTTTTGGATGACATTTCGCACCTGGATCAGATTCTGGATGCCTGGTCCAAACAAGGCATATCCGGGGCAACCATTATTGAGAGTACCGGGCTTTACCGCCGCCAGCTTAAACGCATTCCGATGCGCTATGCCTATGGCGGCGCACCCATGGAAGAAAAGGGAAACATCACGCTGTTGGTGATTGTGGAAAATGAACAAAAAGTTCAGTTATGCTTAAAGGAGATTGAACAGATTGTTGGTGATTTAGATGGCCCGAATACCGGTGTGTTTTCTGCCTGGCCATTAACCATTACCAAAGGAATCCCATTGGGTGGAACTGTCTGAGAGGTGTATGAATGGTCTGGATTAAATTTATCATCACAGCTGTGCTGATTGTCTTAGCGGCCAATCAACTTGCCAAGCACGGTGACATTATTGCAGTGCGTACCCGCCTGGGGGGCATGTTTATCGGGGTGTTACTCATGGCCGGGGCTACCTCGCTCCCTGAAGTGCTTACATCGATCAGCTCACTTAATCAAAATGCACCTAACCTGGCCGCGGGTAACCTTTTGGGAAGCAACACATTTAACATGTTTCTGCTGGCCATCATTGATATTACCAGAAGAAACCAACGCATTTTGCGAAAAGCGGCGCTTAAGCATGCATTAACCGGCAGTCTGGCCGTTTTTATGATCGGGTTTGTGGTCTTTTTTATGCTGGCCGATATTGATGTGCAAATTGGCTGGATTGGTCTGGATAGTTTACTGATTCTTGCCATTTATTTTATTGCTGTCTGGCTGATTCAGAATAATGCAGCGCCAGTTACGCATGCTGCGCATGCAAACATAGAGCCGGACATCCCGGAAGGAACAGCCAGTTTACGCAGAGGGATTATTGGATTTTTACTCGCTGCCGGCGCCCTGGTTGTGGTGACCCCGATTATGGTTGAGAGCGCAAACGAGATCGCGGTAATCACTGCTTTAGGCACGACCTTTGTAGGAACCACGCTGGTTGCCCTGGTTACTTCGCTTCCCGAATTGGTTACAACACTGGCGGCAATTAAAATTGGCGCGGATGATATGGCGATAGGCAACCTGTTTGGCAGTAACATGTTCAACATGTTCGCCATTGGTTTAACGGATGTGTTCTTTACGCAGGGACGTTTCCTATCCGTGATTGATCCTTCGTTTTTACTGGTGGGAATGATTGGCTTGTTAATGACCGGGATGGGACTGATCGGCAACCTGGCAAAACTTGAAAAGAGAATCTGGTTTATCGAGATCGATGCTCTGGCGTTGATTGTGTTTTACTTTGCAAGTCTCTGGCTGCTTTTTATTCGCAGTTAAAATGCTTCACTTACTCAGGAAATTAAAGAACAGCACGTAACAAATACTGGCAACCAGGGATTACCGGTAAACCGCGTTTGTTCCGGATTTTCGGTGTAATCGGACATTTACCGATTTTCATCAGACTCCTCATAACAATTTTTATATCAGAGATACCCAATAAGATCACGATCCATTATTATCCAAACCCATCGTGTCTTCATCGGTAGTGTTAAACCTCAAACAAGCAGTTCCCGGTTATATCTTTGCGTCAAATTGAAGCTGAGGGAATTTCTCCATGGTGAGCCGCAGGTAGAATTTCTCACGGAAGAGGGTAACGTATTGATCATCCGAATCTTTGGCCAGGAGCACATCGCTGCGGCTGGCAACATTCAATATGATCTCTTCGGGACCGGTAACCCAGCGAGCCATACTCATTGAAAGCGGTTCGACCACCGTAATAACGTTGTATTCGCTTGCCAGGCGCGCCTGAACAACATCAAATTGCAATTCTCCCACAACCGCCAGAATTGGTTCGCGCTTGAAGGCATCCATGTTGTAGAGAACCTGCATAGCGCCTTCTACTTCCAACTGTCTGAGCCCTTTGAGAAATTGCTTTTGCTTGCTCACATCTTTATTATGCAGCAGAGCGAAGTATTCCGGCTGAAAACGAGGAATCGAAGAAAATTTTAATACTTTTCCATCGCACAGGGTATCCCCGATGGTGAAATCCCCGGTGTTGGGCAGCCCCAACACATCACCCGGGTAGGCCTCGTCGATGACCAGGCGTTCACTGGCAAAGAGCTTGTATGGGCGTGCCAGATGAAAAATTTTACCTGTCTGCGCATGGGTTACGGCCATTCCGCGTTCGAAATGCCCTGAACAAATCCGAACAAAGGCAATACTATCGCGGTGTTTCGGATTCATATTGGCCTGAATCTTAAACACAAAACCGGAAAAGGATTCATCTCCAGGGTGTACCATACCTTTATCACTTTCGTATGGCTGCGGAATCGGGGCCATTTCCACAAAAGCATCAAGAAAGAGACGAACCCCAAAATTCGTGAGTGCGCTTCCGAAGAAGACCGGTGTTTGTTGCCCTGCAAGGACAAGCCCTTGATCAAAGGTTATTCCAAGCCCTTCCAGCAGATCAATTTCCGATTGAAGCTGGTCGATATGCGTTTTTGTTAATATCCCGGCAGATTCCAGAGAATCGAGCCCCATGAAGATTTCCGGTGACATGCGTTCGTTGCGTTCCGTGCGTTCGTATATATATACGCCTTTTTTTTGGCGGTCATATACCCCTTTAAAGTACGGGCCATCGCCAATCGGCCAGTTCATCGGTACAGGCTGCATTCCCAGGATATTCTCAATTTCATCCAGCAGTTCCAGGGGCGGGCGTGCGGTGCGATCCATCTTATTAATAAAGGTGAAAACCGGGATACCGCGTTTACGGCAGACTTCAAACAAGCGACGCGTTTGCGGTTCAATGCCTTTAGCGGCATCCAGCACCATCACGGCGCTATCCACGGCTGTCAACGTTCGGAATGTATCTTCCGAAAAGTCCTGATGGCCGGGTGTATCCAGCAGGTTAATCACGCAATCCTGATAAGGAAACTGCAATACGGTAGATGTGATCGAAATACCGCGCTCGCGCTCCATCTCCATCCAGTCGGAGGTTGTGGTGCGCTGGTTACGCCGGGCGCGCACATTTCCGGCCAGGTCGATGGCATTTCCATACAACAAAAGCTTTTCCGTCAGTGTTGTTTTGCCTGCATCAGGATGAGAAATAATCGCAAAAGTGCGCCGATTAATATATGTGTTTTCCAGAACGGGAGTAGGTGTTAATTCCATTATTGTTACCTTTTACTTTGCTAAATAATTAATTGGGAATCCCGGAAAGGGACTCAACCACCGATTTTATAATTATTGAGAGTCTGGTCAGCTACCAGTGCTGGCTTATTATAGATGGGTATTTGGCTTCAATTTCAAGTTCTACAAACATTTTCGATCTCTTTTTTGTTAGCGTACACAATTTTTGATACTCTTCCTGCAGATGAAGCAGGAAAGATTTCTCCGATTAAGCAGTGTTATTGGCTGGTCTGAGTGCCAGAAACAATGCGTGATTAATTTTTTTTACAGTATCTGCCCCGCAAGAAACAGGGAAAGCTTTAAAAAAAAGCCATTCAACGGTTTGGTCCCCCAACCTTCCGCATGACAGATCCCTGTGAAATCTTCAATCTATTCTTTCATCATAGCGTTTATTTTACCAAATAATGGATCAAATGACCAAGCGATTTCAGGAAGTGCAATTCGCAATTGGTTAACAACAGGGTATTTCACAAAAATGTAAAAAAGCGGATGATTTTCATCATCCGCTTTTTTCTTTCAAAATCGATTCCAGTTCCTGCGTAATTTCCTTCATTTCCCTGGCACTTGTTGTTACTTTAATGCCCAGGGCGCTGATTGCATCTGCCAATACGCCAAAAACTGTACCTACTTCTGCCTGATACTGAGATATTGTTTCCGCCCGATAACCGATTTGCACAATCCCAGGTTCATCGATACGAGATACACCGACAAATTTATACATCGCATTATCTAAATCCCGAGCCTGGATTGACTGAGTAACCACACCATCTTTTGTTTCAATCAAAGACCTGAATACATAAGCCTGGGCATTCGGGTCATCGGGAAAACGCCAGCCGTAGGCTTCCGGATAGTTCGAGCCAATGGTAACACCATCCCCATCTGTCACAAAAATATCATCAACGCCAATCCAGCCAGCGAATTTTATTATTTCCGAGGAGTCCATCAATAATCCCCCCGCCTCAATTATCCTGGCTAGCATTCGGCAGTTCGTAGTCATTTGAACATCCAGAACTTTTTCCATGAGGGTTTTTATACCAGAAGCCGCATGTGCAGCTTCAATGGCCGCGTTGATGGATATCATTTTTATTTCTGAAGCTACCTCTTTGATGATTAAACCAGCTTCTTTATGTTTGACGATATAACCTTGTAGTTTTTCGTGGTCTTCCATTGATTCTCCTAATATTATTAAGTTTCTATTGTTTACCACATCAGAAGATTTTATGATGATATCTTTTTATTTTAATCATGGCAAGCATTTTAGCCTTTGGTATTTTTCCGATGGGATTGATAAATAGAACAGACCGGGCAATATATACCAAATCTATACCCGGTTCCTCCTCTATTTTCATACAATGAAGAAGATAAAAACAGTCAAATTTTTACAGGAGAACGATTTTGAAAAAAATTATAACCATTTTAATGACTTTGGTTCTGGTATTCGCGCTGGCGGCCTGTTCGGTGAGTCCGGCAGCGACCACCGCTGAATTGCAAGCAACCTCTGGCAGCAGTACAGCTGTGAGTGAGACGACCAGCGCCAGCGCACAGACAGACACAATCGTCGACACAACCGCTATAGCAGAGGCTGCGGCGGCTTCGGTAAGTGAGGCGCAGTCTGAAAACCAGGACACTCACGAAGATGCGGATGATTACGATTGGGACGAAGCCGAAGAAGTAGCCATCACGTTGAACGGTGATTCGATCAGCACAAGCGGCGATGGCGTGACGGTGGAAGGCGGCAAGGTGACTATCACCAGCGCCGGAACCTACCGCATCAGTGGATCGTTGACGGACGGGCAAATCAGGGTGGACAGCAGCGACGAGAAGGTGGTCCGGCTGATTTTGGATGGCGTGGATATTGCCAATTCCAGCAGCGCCCCGATTTATATTGTCAGCGCCGAAGAAGTGATTCTGGTTCTGGCGGATAACAGCATGAACAACATCAGCGACAGCAATCCCTATATATATGAAGACACCGAAGCTGAAGAGCCAAATGCGGCCGTCTTCAGTAAAGCCGACCTGACAATATACGGCAGCGGCGCGCTGACGGTGAATGCCAGTTTTAATGACGGCATCTCCAGCAAAGACGGCCTGGTGATCAACAGCGGCAACATCACCGTCAATGCAGCCGATGATGCTATCCGCGGCAAAGATTATATTATGGTCGAAAGCGGGCAGATTTCCGTCAATGCCCAGGGTGACGGGTTAAAATCCGACAATGAGGAAGAAGCTGAGCGCGGCTATATTCTGGTGCAAAACGGCACACTCAACATTACGGCTGGCGGCGATGCGATCACGGCACAGACCGATGTAATGATCACAGGCGGCGACATTACCCTGACCTCCGGCGGCGGCAGCGGCGCAAAAATCGATGAAACCACCTCAGCCAAGGGAATTAAGGGTGTGGTAAACGTGAATATCGACGGCGGCACCTTCAACATCAATTCAGCCGATGACGCTTTACATTCCAACGGCAGCCTGGTGGTTAATAACGGCAGCTTTGTAATTGCCTCCGGCGATGACGGCATGCATGCCGACGCCACCCTGGAGATTAACGGCGGCGTGATTGATATTACCGAATCTTACGAAGGCATTGAAAGTTCTGTGATCACCATCAACGACGGCCAGATCGAGCTGGTCTCCAGCGACGACGGCATCAACGTTGCCAGCGGTGTGGACGGCTCAGGTGCGAATGCCGGCATGGGCGGACGCGGCGGCGGCAGACCGGGAATGGACTCCTTCACCTACAGCGGCAGTAATTATCTCTACATTAACGGTGGTAACATCACGGTAGATGCAGGCGGCGATGGGATCGATGCGAACGGCGCGATCGAGATGACTGGTGGGGTTGTGCTGGTCAACGGCCCAACCGAGAACATGAACGGTGCATTGGATTATGACGGCGGCTTCAAGATCACCGGTGGAACCTTTGTGGCCAGCGGCAGCGCGGGAATGGCGCAGGCTCCCGACCAAACCTCCGGCCAGAATTCGCTGCTGATCAACTTCGACGGAATGATCCAGGCCGGTACGATCATCAACATTCAGGACAGCCAGGGTAACAGTATTCTGACCTACGCACCCATCAAAGCATTCCAGTCGCTAGCCTTCTCATCCGCCCAACTTACCCAGGGCAGCACGTACACAGTCCATCTGGGTGGCAGCGCGAATGGCAGCATGAACGGCAGCCTGTATCAGGACGGCAGCTACACTCCTGGAACGCAGTACACCACCTTTACTGTCTCCGGTGTGGTAACCCAGATGGGCGGACGGACGCGGTAATCCAGGTAAATTCTGAATACGTACTGGTTGGTAGGTTGAACCTACCAACCAGTTTTTTTTGTTTCTCTGACCTTAATTTGCCCCTTTTTTACTCAGTCGTCCATCACGCGGGTGGACCGCGAAAGCGCCATTTTCATTTGCTCGATTTCAACAGCGGAATCCAGGTTGTTAAAATCACCCCGGTGCTTTTCCAGCACGTGTTCCAGTGCTTGCTTATCCACTTCTTCCTGTGTCTTACCTGTCACCAAAAAGGAGCAGCTTAGCCCCATATCTCGGCATGAATATCTGTATAACATTGTTCCCTCACCAGGTATTCCCATTTTCTCAACCCGCGCACTCAGGAAATACCGAATGATTCAATGCGCGCATTTCATTATCTCTCTACTACCATCTTACTCAGTAAAGCGTGTTTTTACAAACATCAGTATGGAGAGGACTTCACAGGGAGTATAATCATGCCTTGATTTACGCTGCGCTGTAACAGGCAGTGTGGCAATGGCTTTATTATAGTATGTTTTTGGATAGGATAAGCAGAATGAAAAATAAAAAATTATTGGTCCAAATTGTGGCAGGCGCCGTGGGATTGTGCATTATCGGTTTTCTGCTCTCCGCGCTGAACGGCATATTTGGCAACCCGCTTTCTGCCGCGCTGGCAAGAAATAAGATCCGCGTTTATGTGGCAGAGAACTACGCGGAAGAAAACTTCCAGGTGCCCCGGGCCACCTATAATTTTAAGGATCAATCGTACATGACGATAATCCAATCCGAAACCAGCGCGGATACCCGTTTCAGTATTTCGGTATTACGCGACGGTGAAATCTACGACAGTTATGAATTTGATGTAACAGAAAAATTTAACACATTTCGGCGTTTGGAAGATGCTTTGGATGATGCTGTAGAAGACCTGATCAATGCGGAATTCCCCTATGAGACCCGTTTGATTCTTGCCACCATGAAAGATAACAGCCCGGATATGTTTAAAAGTCTTTCACTGGACATGCCCTTTGACTTATACAACCTGCCTTTGCCCGTGGAAGTGATTGTGTGGACCAGCGCAGAACAACCCGATTATGAAATTGCCGCGCAGCGCATGCTGGAACTGAAAGCGCTAATGGAAGCGAATCAGGTGGCTGTCAGCACTTATTCGCTCAGCCTGGAATATCCCTATCACGAGGAAAATGGTGAACTGCGACCGGATAACTTTGAGAGTATCTCGATTAACGATTTCCCGGCAGAGCTGCTTATTAACAGCCCGGACCTGCCGGCGATTCTGGAAGAACACCAGCAGGCCTGGGAAATTGAAGGGAACAAGGAAAAACAGGCGGAGATGGATTGATGAACTGAGGGCTAGATGGCTGAGAGATTGGCAAATAAACCTTGAACGGTCTCGCCATTTTCCAGTTATAGTATTCGATGGAAGATCATTCATCATCTATGCCCAAGTGTCCTATCTGAGTAGTGACTGTGGATAATCTCACCCATGCGATCTCTTCCATGCGAGAACGAGCAATAAAATCGCTCCTATGGAAAAAACACTATTTCCAATAAGGTCAATCAACGGACTTGTATCACCTACTGAGGGTACCTGAACGAATCCATACCAGCAATATGTGAGGATTAACCCACTGACCAAAGCCAAACGATGCTTTTCAGACCAACCCGATCGATTGGACCAATTCCAAAATATTAAGCTGCCTGCTGTCATTAACCCCAACATGCCTGAAACATTTAAAATAGCCGGGATAGATTGGTGAACGATGCCAGCCAGAGCCATAAATACAGAGCTAAGAATAAAGGCTACGCCAGCAACGATGCTTCCACTGGGTGCAGCTTTTGATTTGGATTGAGGTCTGGTTTGGATACGACCAATTCCAATAGCAACAACAACCAGCAGCGCCACGGCTAACAGGCTTGCTATCAGTTGAATACCAGAAATTACAAAGGAACCATCCTGTTGAAATGTGTATGTAACGAAACACCCGCCTGCAAATACCATTGCAGTGATGACGAGCGCCAGCGGACTTAGCCAGGGTGTGCTGCGGGAGTCCGGGGTAAAGCTCTCTACCAAAGCAATTGGCACTGCGATGCTCCAAATGGTGTGAATTCCCAAGACAAAAACTGTCCACCATGAACCAATACCAAAAAAACTTATGTACCCGTAATCCAGTAAACGCAATCCCAGATAGTTGGGATTGAATAGCGTTTGGGTAACCAGCGCCTCTTCAACAAGAGCATAAGCAATACCCAATATAAACATACCCGGCCAACCCAGTTTCAAACGGCGGGCCGATTCACGGATCAACAATGCGCCACCACCATATAGCGGCGCCATTGTCATCAATACCCATAACCATGTAATCGGCAGGTTACCGAGCAGGAATTCCCCAATTAATGGGGCCAACAAGAATAGACCCAGAGCGGGAGCGAGGCGTATTTTATTTGATTGAGATTTGATCCTGTCTTTTTCAATCCGGTTGAGTTTTTTTGTTTGCCAATACATGAATTGATACCTCCTGTCTGATATCCAATAGTGATATTATTTAACGCAGGGATGAAAAGGCAGGTTATTCTTTACGGATTTTGGAAAGTTTTCACGGAACAATCCTTCCATCTCTGGTGTAACAATATCTTCCATGGTAAAATACTTCCACAGGAAGATATAATAGCTATTTTTATAATGCTTGTCAAGAGGACACATGGAACAGGGTAATAAGAATCAGGAAATCGGCCAGGAAGTAGGGCGTGAGCTGAGTACGCGGATGGTAATGTTCCATCAGGCAGTTGCCGAACGGTTTGGCCTGACTTCGACCGAACATAAATGTTTGGATTTGCTGTACAGAAATGGTTCGATGATGGCCGGCCAGTTGGCTGAATTGGCTGGATTAACCACCGGAGCCATTACGAAGATCGCTGATCGTCTGGAGAAAGCTGGTTTTGTGGTACGGGAAAGGAGCGAGAAAGACAGACGCCAGGTTATTCTCCACGCTGATCCTGAACGGGCTAAAGAAATCGGGGAAATTTTCATCACTCTTTCCCAGGCGATGTATGCTGTGACATCACGCTACACCGAAGAGGAGCGCAGAGTGATTCATAAGTATTTAATGGAAATGACTGCGATCCTGAAAGAGGAAACCCGAATTTTGCAAAGGAAACAATAAAGTCAGTAGCCTACGAAAATTCGGCATTCGGCACGGGGGTCTGGTAAGGGCGAAAGGTAGTTTTTTATTGTTACAGCAGCCCACCCTTGTCTGCTACAGCAGCGCTTGCAGCTCGTCCAGCACCCTGGCCCAGCGCTGACGCATTTGCTCACGTTCTAATGGACCAGCTAACTGTTCCTGGTGAAAACCGATAACGGTTTTGTTGCGGCTGGGAATCACACGCACCTGGATGGTGGAAGCCTGTGACCATTGCGGTGGCTGCCAGGTAAGGCGGATATTCTCACGGAAGTTGACCACGCCGACTTTGCCGCTTGCACCATCCCGGGTTTGATAGATGTGCCCTTTTACCAGATAAAAATCATCCACATCACCCAGCCAAAGCCTGATTCCTTCGGGTGAAACGATCAATTTCCAGGCCTGTTCCAGCGAGATGGGGAATGTCTTGCGCACACCAATTTGGAACCCCCTGTCTTTGGTTTTTCCAACAATATGCTGCTCTTCCATCGTATTTTGCATCCTTTTACCCTATTCTACATTGCCAAAAGTTTATTTGTTACAAGTTGAAGATAGTTTTCTTGCGGCCACAAAATGAACCATCAGGTACCCATACGGGAGAAGTCCATGATCCAGTTTATCTCCCAGGTTGTTCCATTATCAGCAGAGAATGCCTGCTCCCAGCACGGTGACGGCGATTGTGTATTCATCCATTGGAAACGTACACGAATTGGTTGGCAGGCCAGGGTATCCTCCGCATAGAATGTACCCACACCATCAACGAATTTCCCGACGACAGGTGGGTCAAGACGGTTTGGGGTGCGGCTATCGAGCCACCAAATTGACCATAGCTGCTTCTGCGGATCATAGCACCGCAGCGAGATTGCGCGATAGATCTCTTGCGGAAAATTGAGCACATTGTCATCCACATTAACCTGACCATCCAGAAGCTTGTCCGCCACAGTTATTCCATCAAATTCAACCCATTCCGTGCTGCCGTTCAAGCGTTCTTTCAGGCGGCGATGTCGGACCACCCACTTACCCATTAGGAAATCGAAATCTCGCGAACCATCTCCTTGTAACAGTGTTTTATTCATGTATATCTCCCTTTTTATAAACTGATATTCCTTACCACCTCATAAATCCTGGAAAAATACAAGACTGTGTAGTGAAAACCTGCAAAAGAATTTATGGATAAGTGGACGATTAAAAAATTAGTCAAAAATAGAAAACCTAATCCAGCCGGTGAATGAGCTCGTATTTATTGCCGCATGGATCTTCAAAAAAGACAGCATAGTAACTCTGGCTGATGGGGAACAAGCGGGGACCGTCGATTATTTTTCCGCCAATCAACTGTACCAGCTGCGCGATCCGGTCAACCTCTTCGCGGCTCGCTGCCCAAAATCCGATGAGGTTGTCATTGGGGGAATGGGCGGGGTTTTCCGTTATGGCAAAGTACGCGGCGCTGGGCAGCTCACCTTCCGCAGCAAATACTTTCCAGAGCGGGGTGTGAAAGACGCGCGTAAATCCCAGGGTGGGCAAGAGTTTTTCGTAAAAAGGCAACGCATTTTCCAGATTGGGAACGCGCACATCCACGTGGCTAAAGGGGTTTTTATAGATTGTCATAGAACACCTCCATTTTTAAATTGATTTGTCTAAAGTTTAAGTCTAAAATAGGACGATAACCGCCCTATTTAAAAATTATAATTAAAATTATGTATCACCCTACTACTCGTGTTCTGGCAGTGCTGGAATTATTGCAAACTCACCGGCGCCTGACCGGCATAGAAATGGCGCAGCGACTGGAAGTAAATATCCGCACCCTGCGGCGCTATATCACCATATTACAGGACCTGGGCATTCCCATTATCGCCCAGCGTGGACGGTATGGCGCATATGAACTGGGGATTGGCCACAAACTGCCGCCAATGATGTTCACCAATTCGGAGGCCTTATCGCTGGCGCTGGGACTTCTTTCCGTTCAACATTTGGGCGTGCCTGAAATTGCGCCTTCAATTGAAAGCGCGCGGGCCAAACTTGAACGTGTTCTGCCGTTGGAGTTACGCGACCCATTCCGGGCGTTGGCAAAAGCGGTCACCCTGGATTGGAGTAAAGGCCAGATGCCCTTATCCAGCGAACTCATCCTGACCTTAAGCAGCGCTGTTCAACTGCGGCGGCGTACCCATTTGGTTTATCTATCGGGTGAAGGTGAAGAAACCGAGCGTGATTTTGATCCGTATGGCCTGGCGTATCATCAGGGGAAGTGGTATGCCGTTGGGTGGTGTGGCCTGCGTCAGGATTTGCGTTCTTTTCGGTTGGATCGGATAAAACAGGTAAATTTGACCGAAGCGGTTTTTGATCCTCCTGAAGCGTTTGATGCCATGGCATATGTTGTACAGGCGATTGCCATCCTGCCGCGCCAATATCCATTTGAAATTCTATTACAGACAGATCTCGCTTCAACCGAGGAAGAAATCCTGGATGTGCTCGGTGTTGTTGAACCCATTCAAGATGGTGTAGTGTTACGCGGGAGCACAGATGATCTAGAGTGGTTAGCCCGTCAACTGGCGAGATTCTCTTTCGACTTTGTTGTACGTGAACCGGAAGGGCTGCGTGTTGCTCTGCGTAATCTGGCCGAAAAACTGATAAGTCATCTGTAGAAATCAATAAGAAGGGATTGTCTCCTTTACGACAGGATGACCTTGATTCTGACAAAAAACTGCATATATTTCTTCTTGACAAAACAGAAAATACGTTCTATTATAAATCTACTATTTGTATAAAATTTGTCGTAAAATACAAATCATAAAGTTAAAACCAGAACGCTTTATTGGTTTGCAGTTTAATCCAAAAGGAGAATTCTCATGCAAAAAATTACCACGTACCTGACATTCAATGATCAGGCCGAAGAGGCGATGAAGTTTTACACCTCCATCTTTAAAAATTCAAGTATTGTAAACACAATGCGCATCGGAGATAACGTGTTAAGCGGCACATTCCAAATAGATGGACAGGAATTTGTCGTATTGAATGGCGGCCCGCATTTTACTTTCGCGGAGGGCATGTCTCTCTTCGTAAGCTGCGAAGATCAGGAAGAAATTGATGAGCTCTATGAAAAACTATCCGCGGGCGGGGAAAAACAACCCTGCGGCTGGCTCAAAGACAAATTCGGTGTTTCCTGGCAAATTGTTCCACCTGTTTTAGGTGAGCTGTTGAGTGATCCCGACCCCGTAAAATCCCAAAGGGTTATGGATGCGATGCTAAAAATGTATAAAATCGATATACAAGCATTAAAGCAAGCATACGAACAAAGCTAAATTGGCAATAACCCAATCTAATGGCAAACAACAACAGGACCAAACTTATAGCCAGGCCAGATAAACAAGCGCTTACTGAAAAGCACTTTGTTGATAGATTAATGGCTTTGCGATCGCCAGAGGAACTTAAGAAGCAACAGCGTTTTTTTAAGTTTAGTGACGAGCAACCTCTCAAGAATGACGAATTTATTGGCGTACGCATGGGGCAGGTATTTGCACTTGCCAAGGAATTTATGGATACGGCGCCAGATGAAATTGAAAAAATCCTTGAAAACCGGATTCATGAGGCGAGGGTTGGCGCGGTTAGCATGATGGATTTTCAGGCTCGCAGCAAAAAAACGCTTGAAGAACGCAAAAAAGAACTTTTCGATCTTTATATAAGACGGCACGACAGAATAAACAGTTGGGATCTGGTTGACCGCAGCGCGCCTTATGTTGTTGGCAGTTACTTACTGGATAAACCGCGCGATATTTTATACACATTGGCTCATTCTAAAAGCACTTGGGAACGCCGGACGGCTATTGTCAGTACGCTGTATTTTATTGGAAAGGGTGAGGTAGAAGACACATTCAAAATCGCCGAAATTTTGCTTAACGATAACGAGGATTTAATTCATAAAGCAACCGGATGGGCATTACGCTATGCCGGAGATAAAGAGCGTGCACAACTGGAAAGATTTTTAGACACCTATGCTGCGGCGATGCCGCGCACTGCTTTGCGCTACGCACTGGAACACTTTGACAAAGAACAAAGAAATGCCTATTTGAAGCGTAAGTGATGGCAACAACAGTCTCTCCGGATAATACATTTTTTTGCAAATCCTATCCTTTAAGGGTTATAAACAGACCATGCGGATTTAGTAAGCGTGGGTTGCCCCTGAGTTTACAAATCATCGGACTGAGAGGGGAGAAGACAATGTTTTGGTATCGCGCATAAATTCCAATGGGCAGCCCAGCAACTATGCAACACCCAATATGTATCTGATGTACTTTAGACAAGGAGAAGTATTATGATATTGAAAGAACGTTCAGAAGTAAATAAGATCACCACAAACCTTTCCATTGCAGAACTGCGCGCCTCGCTCAAAGGCCGGGTGATCGTACCGGGCGATGCCGATTACGACGAAGCACGAATGGTTTTCAGCGGCACTATTGATAGCCGCCCAGCAGTTATCGTAAGGGTGGCAAATACGGACGATATCTCCCGGGTTGTATCATTGGCGCATGAAACCGGTTTGGAACTGGCCATCCGCAGCGGCGGTCATAGCGGCGCCGGGCACGGTGTCTGTGAAGGCGGAATTGTGTTGGACCTTGCGGATATGCGTGCTTTAGAAATTGATGTTAAAGGGCGTACCGCCTGGGCTGAAACAGGCTTAACCGCCGGTGAATACACCGCCGCCGTAGGTGCGCATGGGCTGGCGACCGGGTTTGGTGATACGGGTTCGGTTGGGATTGGTGGAATCACATTGGGTGGCGGCATCGGTTTTCTCTCCCGCAAGTATGGAATGACAATTGACAGCCTGCTGGCTGCCGAGGTTGTAACGGCGGATGGTCAGCTTGTGTATGCAGATGCCAATACCAACCCGGATCTCTTCTGGGCTGTTCGCGGAGGCGGCGGCAACTTTGGCGTCGCATCCCGTTTTAAATTCCAATTGGTTGAAGTCGATATGGTTGTGGGCGGCATGTTAATTCTCCCGGCCACTGCGGATGTTATTGCCGATTTCGTTGCCGCAGCAGAAGCGGCGCCGGAGGAACTTTCGACGATTGCGAATGTGATGATCGCACCGCCGATGCCGTTCCTGCCCCCTGAAGCGCACGGCAAGCTGATCGTGATGGCATTAATAGTTTATGCAGGTGATACCGAGGCGGGTGAGCGTGCTCTTGCTCCCTTCCGGGCTATCGCCACACCGATTGCCGACATGCTGCACCCGATGCACTACCCTGAATTATTCCCACCGGAACAGGCTGGTTACCACCCAAAGGCGGCAGCGCGCATGCTATTTGTTAATGATATCGAGCGCTCCGTGGCTGAAACAATTCTCGACCATCTTAAGGCCTCAAAAGCTTCGATGGCTGTGACGCAGATTCGTGTCCTCGGCGGTGCCATATCCCGCGTACCCGCAGACGCTACTGCGTTTGCGCATCGCACCTCACGGATCATGATGAGCGTGGCGGCGATGTATCAGGACTCTGCAGAAAATGCAATTCACGAAGCCTGGGTCACCAACCTCGCATCTATTCTGCAACAGAATGATAGTGGTACATACGTTAACTTTCTCGGCGATGAAGGTGAGGCGCGCGTTCGCGCGGCGTATCCGGGCCAGACCTGGGAACGGCTCACGGCTATTAAAACGCGCTATGACCCAACCAATCTCTTCCGGCTTAACCAGAATATTCCGCCAGTGGGAGATTGAAAAGAACTCAGAAAAACAACGTTCATCGTTTTATATGAACGGTTCACCAGGATTTGTTAGTAAATTATGCCAGCCGCAGGTCACCCGACTTGCGGCTGGCGCATAAGTGCGCTTGGAGTTCTCATCAGCCGTTGATAGCAATTTCAGCGTTTCAGTATTATGCAATAGCGAAATCTACGAAAGTTTTGAACTTGATGTAACAGAAAAATTTAACACATTTTGACGTTTGGAAGAAGCGTTGCATGATGCTGTGGATGACCAGACAAATACGGAATTCCAGTATGAGTTCCGTTTGATTCTTGCCCCCTTGATAGATAATAGCCCGGATATGTTTAATAGTCTCTCTCTGGGGACATACCTTTTGACATATACAACCTGCCTCTGCCCGTGGAACTGGTTGTATAGCCCAGCGCAGAACAACCCTATCCCAATTATTATCTAAATTTCATTGTAGGATATTGCCCATAGCATAATTATCGTGCTATAGTATTTTTGCGGGCCTGCTTCGGTTTCAGCGAACGGGATTAGGAGAAAGACATGATGCGGAGTCCAACCCCCAACAGGTGGACAGTGATTGATACTCTCAGTTACTTGATAATCGGCTCCGTTGCCGGCCGCATGCTACCGTATTACATACCAACCGCAGATCGTTGGGTGGTGATCAGTCTTTTGGTTCTTTATCTACTCCTACTTACAACTGCACGATTTATTTCTCCCTCAAAAAAGATTCTTTTTTATCCTTATTTTGTCATTCAATTAAGCATTTCGATGTTTCTATGCCTGGGAATATTCAGTTATGACGGACCGCAGGATTATTTTGCGATGCTGTTGTTACCTTTGTGCATTCAGGCTATGTGGCAATTGCCGCGAAAGATGGGGACGATATGGGTGGTAATTTTCGCAACCGTGATAGCGACCAGCATGATCTTTTATTATCAAAAGTATGAAAACAGCTGGGAAGGTGTCGGTTATGGGTTAACCTATGTGGCTGGTTGCATTTTAATTTCGGCTTTCAGCTCGATTACCTTGCGGGCAGAAGAGACACGCCGGGAAACTCAGGCGTTAAATGCAGAACTTGAGATTGCCAACCAAAAATTACAGGTATACGCCCAACAGGTTGAGCAACTGGCTGCCGCTGAAGAACGTGCCCGCCTGGCACGTGATCTGCACGACTCGGTTTCCCAAACGATTTTTAGTATGACGCTGACCGCTCAGGCTGCCCGCATTTTGCTGGAGCGTGATCCGACCCGGGTTGCCGGTCAGCTGGATCACCTGCAAGCCCTCGCAAAAAATGCTCTCATTGAAATGCGCTCACTGATCCAACACATGCGCACCGATCCCCTGGCGGAGGAAGGGTTGGCAGCTTGTTTACATCGTTACCTACTGGAACGCAAATTTCAGGACGGTCTGGTGGTTGAATTGAAGGTTACTGGCGAGCGCCGCCTGCCCTTTGCATTGGAAGAAGGCCTGTTCCGTGTGGTACAGGAGGCGCTCAATAATGTAGTCAAACACTCTGGAGTGAATTCGGCAAATGTGATACTGCATCTCAACCCAGACCCTATAAGCCTGTGTATTGAAGATCATGGTGCAGGGTTTAACCCTACTGAAATTCATTCAACCCGCGGCAGTAATGGTAACCACCTGGGATTGGCTGGCATGATGGAACGGGTGCAATCGCTGGGTGGAAAACTGGAAATTGAAACGGCTCCCGGTGCCGGAACACGCATCTGGGTAAAGGATCTGATAGTAAAAGAAGGTTCTTATGACGAATGAGCAGCAAACAATGATATCTGTTTTGATTGTGGATGATCACATGATCGTACGTCAGGGATTGAGAACCCTGCTTGAGCTGATGGATGATATTCGGATTGTTGGCGAGGCTTCGAACGGGAAAACGGCCGTTGAGTTGACGGCACGCAACCAACCAGATGTTGTTTTGATGGACCTGGTGATGCCACTTCTGGATGGGATTGAGGCCACCCGGCAAATTTGTGCACTCGGCATAGGAACGAAAGTAATTGCACTGACCAGTTTTCTGGAAGATGAAAAAATTATCCCAGCCATTCAGGCCGGGGCAACCAGTTTTTTGCTCAAGGATGTTTCTCCCAACGATTTGGTGGAAGCGATTCGGGCGGCTCAACGTGGTGAAGCGCGCCTGCATCCCACCGTGGCCCGCCGATTGATGGACCAGGTTACTGTTCGTCCGATAAGTCACCTAGGTTCTGAAGATCTGACTGCGCGTGAGTTGGAAGTACTGCGCCTGGTGGCACAAGGTATGAGTAACCGCGAAATTGGGCAAGAATTGATTATTAGTGAGAAGACGGTCAAGACCCATATCAGCAATTTACTGAGCAAATTAGCCCTGAATGATCGCACCCAACTGGCCATATATGCTTTAAAGAATGGGATGGTGAAGAAAGACTAAAAATACAATACCATTGACTCCGCCGCAGGTCTTAAGACTTGCGGTGGATCCTCTACTACGCAAAGCCGGTTAAAAAACCGGTCTTTTTGTATATCCGTGTTCCATTCCTCAGCCTGATGTTGTCGTTTATCTGCAGTGCTATTCTATTGTTGCGTTGAAAAAAAGTTCGTTAGAAAGGTTTTTTGAGATGACTATTCAGAAGTATCAAAAAGTATATTCCGTTAATAGCACATTGCAAGCCATGCATGTTCAAAATGTTCTTGAGCAAGCTGGGCTTCCGGTAACGATTGTACATGCCAGCAATGCAACATACCTGGATGTGCTTGTTCCGGCTGCGTGGATTGAGCAGGCTCAGCAAATGCTTTATCCGTCACATCCCTGTGGCGAAATCTATTTTCCACCTCAGAAAGCAATCTAAACGAGGTTAACGGTGGAACAAAAAATCAGGGTCATGATTGTCAACGATTACCCGGCTGTGCGGGCGGACCTGCGGACGATGCTGGAATTAATGGACAACATTGAAGTTGTCAGCGAGGCTTCCAGCGGGAGCCTGGCCCTCCAACTGGCACAGTCTATCCATCCTGATCTGATCCTGTTAGACCTGGATAGAGACCAGCGCCAAACCGAGCGGATAGATGACAGTAATTTTCTCCAACAAATCAAAGATAACTCACCACGATCGACCATTTTTGTTTTTTCAGTCGTGGGTTGTGATACTCAACCAATAAAGCTGCCAACCGGGTTGGATGCCTATTTTATCAAGGGAGCTGATACGGATCATTTGTTCGACCAAATCCGAAATTTTCGGAATCAAGAAGAAAGGAATATTGAAATGCAACAAACAAGTAATTTGCAGGTGCGAGCCGTGGAGCAGGTGAAACCAGCAGCGGCCATCCAGGCAATGGTGGGTACCCGCCTGGCTTATATTGATATTTTACGTACGATCCTGATCATTCTGGTGATCCTGGTGCATGCCGCCGTCACCTATGGGGCAATAGGCTCATGGACATATGAGGACCCGGTACAGGATGAAATCGCCGCCATCTCACTGAGCTTCTTTGTTATCGCGTGCCAGTCGTTTTTTATGGGGTTGTATTTCTTCTTTGCCGGTTTTTTTACACCCGGCGCTTATGACCGCAAAGGACTGGGACGGTTCTGGAAAGAACGCCTGCTGCGCCTGGGCATCCCAATGGTCTTGTATACCTGGTTTCTTTCAAAGATACCAAACTACCTGGATGCGGTAGCCAATCAGGGGATGACACTTAGCTTTGGACAATTTTTTGTCCGCACTTTCTGGTCAGATGCCGATGAAGGTCCAACCTGGTTCCTTTTCGCCCTGCTGATATTCAGCGCCGGGTATACCCTCTGGCGTCTCGCGACTCGCAATGCTGGGCTCAAGCAGCGTCTCAGTAAGGTGCCGGTTCCTTCCACACGTGTGTTGCTGCTCGCTTCCTTGCTGATGGCCATCTTAACCTTTGCGGTCAGCCAGGTATGGCCTCTGGGTAAGATGACGGATATCTTCGAAATTTTCTCTCTGCAACTCCAATTCTTCCCAACTTACATCATTCTGTTCACAGCAGGTGCAGTGGCGTATCGCAGCAATTGGCTCGCCAATCTCCCTGATAAATCACTCCGCTTTTGGACCTGGTGCTCGGCTGTGCTGCTTATTACACTGCCGACCCTCTTCTTCCTGGGTGGCGCGACGGATGGTTACCTGGATGCTTTCATGGGTGGTCTAAACTGGCGCTGTGTGTCCTTTAGCCTGTGGTTAGGGCTGGCCTGCATCGCTTTCAGCATGACCCTGACCCTCTGGGTTCGAAAACGAGTGGGATCCAACAGCCGCCTGGCAGCTTTTACCGGGCCGAACAACTTTGCCGTCTACCTGATCCACCCGCTGATTCTGGTTCCCATTACGATCAGTCTCAGTTACCTCGCCATCCCTTCTCTGGCTAAATTCGGGCTGGCCTCCGTGCCTAGCGTCATTCTATGTTTTTCAATCGCTGAAGTACTGCGGCGAATACCAGGAGTAAAAGAAATTCTATGAACCATTAAGACTCTGTTTCCAACAAGGCAGTCAACCACCGCTCAAAGATATCCTTGAGCGGTGGTTTTTTCATCTATAATTTCACCAACCTCCAGAGTTCTGCACGGGTGACCTCTGCGCTAGAAAACAAAAAAATTCCGATTCAAAACCGGTTTCTCCGGAATTTTTTTAATTTTCGCTCCGCGAGAAATCGCATCATTTTGTGAATCATCCTCCCAAGAAATTATCAAAAAGTTGACCAACCACAGTATCAAGATTATTATTGTTAACGTATGAGCGAAGCACAACTCACACCCTCTCCAAACACCCATGAATTGCTCCATACCAAGTTAATGGTGCCGCGTTTGCATACAACCGTTATCGAACGCAGAGATTTGCTAACACAACTGAACCTGGCTTTATCCAAAAAACTAACCGTTGTCAGTGCGCCTACCGGGTTTGGTAAGACAACCCTGGTGAGTACATGGATAGCCAACCACAAATTTGCATGCGCCTGGGTAACCCTGGATGTGAACGACAACGACCCATATCGCTTTTGGGCTTATGTTGTTTCAGCGTTACGGACGATTGATGCTTCCATTGGCAAAACCACCCTGGCGGCACTTTCCACCTCCCAGTTACCATCTTTTCAATCGCTGCTTACACCATTAATCAACGACTTTGCGCAGGTTACACGGCCCTGCGTGCTGGTGTTGGATGACTACCATGTAATTACATCAACCAAGATTACTGAAAGCCTTTCCTTTTTTCTTCAACACCTGCCTGAATGCCTGCACATTGTGCTAACCACCCGAAATGATCCTGATTTACCTTTGCCCATCCTGCGCGTCCGCGAAGAACTGGTAGAAATCAATACAAAAAATCTTCGTTTTAACCAACAAGAAGCAGAACTGCTCCTGAGTAAATCCTTACCGGCGAACCTATCCGCTGCGGCTCTGGCACAATTAATTCAAAAAACGGAAGGTTGGGCAGCCGGTTTGCGCCTTGTAGCATTGTCACTTCAAAATAGCAGCCCCGGTAATATTGAAAAACTGGTGGGAACCTTTTCCGGGAGTGATCGAACCGTAGCCGATTATTTAATCAAAGAAGTTTTTGAAAGCCAGCCCGGGCTCATTCAAAATTTTTTGTTAAAGACCTGTTTCCTCAATCGTCTTACCGGGGAATTATGTGATGCGATTACCGGTTTAACCGATGGAGAGACGCTTCTTGCCCAACTTGAAAGGGAAAATCTTTTCCTTATGCAATTGGAGCACGGGCGGGGACGCGCCTGGTATCGCTATAATCCCCTGTTTGCTGAATCAATACAAGCGCTCGCCCAACAACGTTTGGGCAAAGCCGGTGTTCAGTCCATTTTTGAAAAGGCGAGCCTTTGGTTTGAGTACCAAAAACTTCTGGATGACGCCATTGAAGCCGCCCTGACTGCAAAACTCTTTGAACGATCGATCAGCCTGATTGAAAAATTTATTGATATTTACAACCTGAATGAAATACATACACTGCTGCGCTGGATGGAAAATATTCCCCAGCCGATATTACTACAACGGCCGGCAGCATGCATGATCTATGCGCAGGTGATTCTGTTTACCTCAGATCGCTACGCACCCACGACGATGGGGCGGATGCAGCCTTACTTGCAGGCAGCCGAAGAAATCTGGAAGACGCAAGGAAATGATGAAAATGTCGGCACCGTGCTGGCATTACGGGGGATGACCCTCTTATGGCAGGGTGAGTTTCAGAAATCGCTTGAGCTGGTTTATCAGGCGCTCGAAAAAATGCCTGAGAGTGAAATTTTTTGGCGTGGGGTAAGTTTATTGAATGCAGCCGGCGGTGAATTATACGCCGGGTGCATCCTGAGCGCCCAAGATAAAATTCTGGAGGCGCGGGCGCTTTTGGGCGCCTCCCAGAATGTTTATGGGATGCTGGCAGCGACCGGATTGTTGAGTGAAATCTTTCTTGCGCAAGGTGACCTGGCGTTGTGCGTTCATCTCAATCAGCAAATAATACTCGAGGCCGTGGGTGATGAAGCCATGCTGGATGACCAGGGCAATGCGCACCTCAACCTGGCACACGTTGCTTATGAACAAAACGAGCTTAAGCTGGCTGAGCAACATGCCCGCACCGCGTTCGATATGGGGAAGCAGCGGGCCAACGAACTGCTACAAAGCCAGGCAGCCGGGCGTTTGGCTTTGGTTCGGGTTGCAAAAGACCAGCCGCTGCAGGCACTGGAGGAATTAAAAACATTGGCAGCAGAATTGCAGAACCCGTTGGCGCTGCAAGAACTCCACACTACACAGGCGCTCATCACCGTTCGCACCGGCCTTACGGATATCCCGGGCGATTGGCAACCAGCGCCAACGGAAAGCCTGTCAGCCCGGAATGAACGCGAAACCTTCATTCTGGTACGCTGGCATATTGCAAAAGGCAAACCTGCCACAGCGCTGGAAATGCTGCAACCCTACCTGGTAGAAACCGCTGAATCCGGGCGTGTGCGCAGCCAGGTAGAAGCATTGCTGCTCGAAGCGCAGGCTTATTTTGCCCAATCCAATTTGACCCAGGCCATAAAACCACTGATTGATGCCCTCACCCTGGGAAACACGAAAGGTCTTCGCAGATCTTTTTTGGATGAGGGCGCGTATCTGGCAACGCTGCTCCAGGCGGCCGTCCCCAGGCTGCCGAATCGGGTGCTTAGCTTGTTTGCCACAAGCCTGATTCATTTGTTCTCGCCCGGAAAGGGAGCAACAAATGACGCCCATTCCAATTCTATTGTGTTGGTTGAACCTTTGAGCCAGCAGGAGATCCGCGTACTTAAACTGCTGGTAAGCGGTTTATCGAATGGAGAAATCGCAGCCGAACTGGTGGTTTCGACCAATACGGTTAAGACGCACGTCAAAAGTGTGTACCGCAAGCTGGATATCAACTCGCGAGAGGAAGCGCGGATAATTGCAAAGGAATTAAAACTCTATTAAATCCTTAAATATCACCCTTCCAATCACCCAAAACAGGTGAAGCAGAATCCTTTTGCAGAGAATAGAATAAGTGAAAATCAAGCAAATGAAACAAGGAACTTTTGATATGACTCAACGAAATATTCTTGCAGGTAGCATGCCCACTGTAATCATCAAAGCCGGGGGAAGCGTAAATGTGAAAGGACATGACAGTGAGATGGTCACTGTCGAATCTTTGGATAAATGGGGTTTGAGCGTTGAAAAACGCAGCGAAGCTGAGATTGCACGCGCGCGCGCCGCTGTTGGCGAACATGTGCTTTTTGATATTCGGGTCAAGAAACCCGATTTTCGAAAGACAGATCAGCCTGAGGATGTTATTGTGGTTCAATTAAGCGGAAGCGGTGATGTATGGGTTCCCATGGCATCCACCATCAAAGTCTACGCCGGAAAAAATATTGATATACAAACATTTCAAGGAAAGGTAGACGCTTATGCAGGCGCGAATCTGAACCTGGAAAATGTATATTGCCTTGGGAATGCCTCCGCAGGCCGGGCAATGAATCTCGATTGTCAGACCATGCCTGGAAATAAAGTCGAATTTAAGGCGGGCAATGACTTGCGTTTCCATGTTCGCGATTTGATCAGTTGCCATGTTCAGGTAAGGGATATCGGAGGCTATTGGGAAGCAAAAATCGGTACCGGCGAGAAATCCGTTTCCCTCAAATGCGGTGGGGATGTTACCCTTATTACAGACCAAAAAGTGGAACCGCTGCCGCCTCATTATATTCTGGGAAGGATCGAAAAACCCCAGTAACACAAAACATGCTCTTCAGACAGCCACACACGCCCCGCAAATGCGGGGCGTGTGTTTTTGTGTAATCTCACCCAGCTAATCACCCGGGGTGGGTGAAGCGTATTGATGCTGGTACAGCTATCATTATCAAAATTCAAAAAAAGGAGAAACGAAAAACATGAAATCAACAAACAAAAAAGCGCTAAGCGTGATTTTCTTTATCATGTTGATGGACATTATTGGTCTATCCATCCTAGGGCCGGTTGCGCCCTACATCGTTAAACAGTACAGCGGAAATGCCTTAACGGTTACCATGCTATCCGCCATCTACGCTGGGGCCATGTTCTTTGCTGCGCCGATCATGGGTAAGATCAGTGACCGGATTGGCCGCCGTCAGGTCTTATTGGCAAGTGTGTTTGGTTCAGCCATCGGATATTTCATCTTTGGCATTGGCGGGGCCTTGTGGGTGTTATTTCTCTCACGCCTGATTGATGGTGTGACGGGCGGAAACATGTCCACAGCTGCCGCTTATATTGCTGATGTTTCCAAGCCTGAAGAGCGTGCGAAGAACTTTACTTTGATTGGTATGGCTTATGGGATCGGCTTTATTCTCGGCCCGGCTTTAGGCGGAGCTTTGGGACAAATCAACATCAATCTGCCTCTATTTGCCGCCGGAATCATTGCCCTCATCAGCGTTAGCCTGATCTACTTCCTGCTGCCCGAATCGCTGCCCGTAGAAAAACGTGAAACGGCTCCACTGAAACTGAAAGACTTCAATCCATTTGTAGCCATTTATACTATGGCGCGCAAGCCGGGTATTGGTTTGCTGCTGCTGGTTACGGCGCTTTTCTACTTTGTCTTTGACGGAATCAACAGCACAATGGGTGTGTTCATTATCGATAAATTCAGCGCACTGCCATGGACCATTGGATTGTTTTTCGTTATATCCGGCATCGCAACTGCCATTATGCAAGCCACCCTGGTGCGGACAATGGTACCGAAGTATGGCGAGAAACGCATGGCAATTGCGGCTCTTCTTGGGGAGGGTCTTGGCGCACTATTCATATTTTTAACGCCTGTTTTCTGGATGCTCTTCCCAATTGCATTCTTCCAAAGCGCTGTGGTTAGTTTCATCTTTTCAACTTTGAGCACACTGACGGCAAACCGTGTTTCAGAGCGAGAACAGGGACAACTCGCCGGTGTTAACGTGGCAATCAGTGGATTGATGGCGGCACTCGGACCATTATGGGCAGGTGCAGTGTACGACTACGTAATTCCAGGCGCTCCATTCTGGATGGGCGCCATCCTGTTAGGTATTGCCTGTATGTTAATGGCAATGGTCAAAGTAAAGGCTTATAGACAACACAGCGTACCGGGTATTTCACCGGCCGCAGACTAATCAAAGATAGGAGAAATATTATGACAACTACAAAAGCTTACAAAGGTCTTCCAATGGAAGGGATAGTCGCCTCATGGTATGCCAGAACGACTCTCAAAGATTTGAAACGGCACAAATTTATGGCGAAACAACAAGTTGAGAACATACCGAAAAACGGCCAGGTATTGGAAATTGCGCCAGGACCAGGTTACTTTTGTATTGAATTGGCCAGGCTGGGTAAATATCAAATCACTGGTCTGGACATCAGTAAATCCTTTGTGGAGATCGCGCGTAAGAATGCGGTTAAAGCCGGATTGAATATTGATTTTCGGCAGGGGAATGTGTCTGCCATGCCCTTCGCCAACGAAACATTCGACTACACATTTTGTCAGGCTGCCTTCAAGAATTTCTCTGAGCCGGTCAAGGCCATCGCTGAGATGTACCGTGTGCTGAAGCCACACGGGGTTGCCGTCATCGTCGATCTGAACCGGGGTGCATCACCTGAAGGGATTGAACAGGAAATCAAGGATATGGGGCTTGGTCGTATCAATGAAAGCATGGTCCGATGGACGTTTAAGCAAATGCTGTTAAAAAGCGCCTATAACATGGAAGAAATGAAAACGCTTGTTTCACAGACCCCTTTTGCTCGTTGTAAGATTGAGGCAGACGGTATTAGTTTCCAGGTTTTGCTGAAAAAGAATTAATTCGCTTCACGAATATGATTCTATGAATAACCAGAATCGTATCGAGACTTCCGCAGTTACAAAGACTACGGAAGTCTTCTTATAATTTACTTCTTTTTTATCCCGATATTAATTTATTCTTTACGGACTCTTAGACTTTCTTCGCCATACTAAAAATAGGGTATGTATTTATTGTTTTTGGAGGAGTTTTTATGTTTAAAAAACTTTCTTACTGGGTACAAAGCAGTTTAAGGCGGCGGGCAACTCTGCTCATCATCTCTGTAATGACGGTCATGCTGAGTGTATTTTTTGTATATGATATACAGGCCCAACGCAATGTCATGGAAGAAGCTTTGTTAGCCAAGGGCAAGAGCATGGCGACAACTGGCGCCAGCGCTGCTCAACACATCCTGGAAGATGCCATTGCCAGTGGCCGGCTAACCGAAGCTGAAGTTTTTGATACCAATTATGTACCCATTTCCGGAACAAACCCACAAAAATACACTACTACCTATGATGCCTTTACTGATGAAAATTTTCAGGACATTGAAGATGCCTACCTGAAAGACCTTGATGTTGTCTTTGCTGCGGCTGTAGATATCAACGGCTACCTCCCCACGCACAATTCAATATTTTCCAAACCGCTTACCGGTAATACGGAAAAAGACACCAACGATAGCCGCACAAAGCGAATATTTAATGATCCTACCGGGATTGCCGCGGCACAAAACACCTCAGAATATTTACACCAAATCTATAAACGCGATACCGGTGAAACCATGTGGGATATCTCGGCACCTATTACCGTTAACGGTAAACATTGGGGTGGTTTTCGAATTGGTTTTTCGTTGGTACGGGTTTCTGCTCAATTACAGCAAATCACCATTCGCATATTAATCGGTGGTACTCTGCTCTTGCTCGGCACAATGCTGGCCGCATATTTGGTTACCAGTCCGATGAAACTGGTATCCAAAATGAGCCGGATTGCCGATCGGTTGGTGTTAGGAGATGTAGATCAGAAAATCGAAGTTAAACGTGTGGATGAGGTTGGTGTATTGGCTGATGCTTTTCGGAGAATTATTGTCTATAATCGCGAAACAGCCTCAGTGATGGAAGGCCTGTCCAATGGTGATCTCACCGTTGAAGCGCAGCCCAAATCCGATATCGACGTTATGGGTAAAGCCTTTCAAAAAATGATTCATTCCCTGAATGAAATGATGACAAAAATTGCGGAAAATGCGCAACAACTCGAAAATGCAGCCGGGATGCTGGCTGTTACCAGTCAGCAAGCCGGAGCTGCCACCAATCAAATTTCCTTAACCATTCAACAAGTCGCTATGGGTGTCACACAAGAAGCTGCCGCCATTACCCGTTCTGCGGCCAATGTAGACCAACTCAACCGAGCCATTGATGGTCTGGCAAAAGGCGCTCAGGAACAGGCGGATGCTGCCGGTAAAGCTGCGGTTATCACATCCGAAATCAGTCGTGACATCCAAAAGGTTGCCGATAATGCCCAGGGTGTCACCACGGGATCGATCAACGCTGCTAATGCAGCGCATGATGGAAGCGAAACTGTTCAGGAAACCATCCAGGGAATGCAGTCCATTAAGGAAAAAGTTGGCCTCTCTGCCCAAAAAGTGCGCGAAATGGGAAGTCGTTCTGAAGAAATTGGTGAAATTGTAGAAACCATTGCAGAGATTGCCGCACAAACCAATTTATTGGCTTTGAACGCCGCCATTGAAGCAGCTCGTGCCGGTGAACATGGAAAAGGATTCTCTGTAGTTGCCGACGAAGTACGCAAACTGGCTGAACGCTCCGCAAATGCCACCAAAGAAATTACCGTTTTGGTGAAAAATATTCAAAACACGGTTCAAGACGCAACGCAAGCCATGGAAATTGGCGCAAAGGAAGTGGAAAATGGGGTCAGCCGCGCCCAATCTGCCGGCGCAGTCCTGGGTCACATCCTGAAATCTGTTGAAGACGTCAAACAACAAGCCGAGCATGCCGCCGAATCAGCCAGGCAAATCAGTCTTTCCACTGAGAGTCTGGTCTTGTCTGTCGATTCCGTCTCAGCGGTGATTGAAGAAAACACCGCGGCCACCGAAGAAATGGCCGCCAGTTCCGATGATGTCAACCAATCCATAATGACCATCGCCAGTATCAGCGAGGAAAATAGTGCTTCCGTTGAACAGGTTTCTGCCTCCACCCAGGAAATGAACGACAAAGTGGATGAAGTCAACCTGGCCGCTCAGGATCTGGCAAAAATGGCCATCGCCATGAAAAGAATTGTTGAACAGTTCAAACTGCGTCCGTAGAGCGAAGTCAACAGGATTAGAGCGACTTAATTCCGCCACATCATTCTTTTTCCCTGCAATTTTCCCGACTTGTTCAATGGCGTTTTTCACGCTATCCGTGACGAAGGTATACAATGATAAGGGCAACTATTCGAAAGATGACACACCAAAAAGTGTCAACTCTTTACTTGAACTGCTAACACAATGGGGTAGCGTTTTTGACAAGAAAATGATCTGCTCCCTGTAAGGTTTTTACCCGATTTGTGGTGTGTGTACAAAAAAATTATACATATGGCTACTATTCGAACTGCGTGCGATTTTCTACCATTGTCTTATTTACGGAAAGCATTTCGAAACGGATAACCAAAATGGAAACATTGAAAACGAAACAAAAAATAGGATTAATCATTGGCTCCATCCTGTTTGTGGCCGGGCTTGTATTGGGATTTTTCTTTAATATCCGGCTGGTGTGGAGCTTTATTGAAGGTATGTCTTTTTGGGGGTATCCTGAGGTCATTGATTTTGATCCTTCTCTGCCAAAAGAAGGCATGATCACTCAAATAAAATGCCCGCTATTGATCACACCGTATGAATCGAAAGAAATTCGCTTCCGGATAAAGAATCCAAAAGAGTATGAAATAAAACCATTGCTGGAGATTTTAGACAGCAATCCGGGCATGGAAGGTAACATTACGCGGAGTTATGAGGAATTTGTTATTGAACCAGGTGAGACAATAGAAACATCTTATGCGTTTTCTTCAAGAAATATCACCCCTAATAGCGTCTTTTTTGTAAGAGCGCTACTTCACCAGACAGGCTATTATCCTGCATCCACAACCAAACATTGTGGTGTGCTTGTCTATCAAGTGGGACGTTTACCGGGAATAGCGATTATTAGTCTTGTGATTGGTATATTTCTGGCATTGCTGCTTTCCGGGATATGGATATGGTGGAAAAACAGCACAGCTTACATGCGGCGTTCCAATCGAATATTGAATGGGATGATCTCGCTCAGTGTTTTTTTGGTTGCGAACATGGTAACAATTGTATTAGGCTGGAAAATCCCTGCCATCATTTTGCTGGTTGTAACAATTCTGGCGTTCTTTGCCATTTTACAGCACATCCTGACCGGGTCAGGTCTTAATTCGGAAATGTAACTGTAAAACAAAACTGCCTCCTCTTTGTAACGGTTTTACAAAGAGGAGGCAGTTTGAATTTATTGCTTGTTTATTGCGGTTCGCCGATCCATTGGCTTGAGTTGGTAACCTCGTCAATTTGAATTTCCAGGTCACATAATGCTTGCGGCGCCCGAACGGGTGATTCTTCCATACATCCACCGTAGTTAACCACTGTCTTTGTCTGACCATCTGTGGTGAAAGATGTAATCACTGTTGGAATATCTGTTACCGGCGCTTCATATTTATCTTCCAGGTTGAAGTAATCAGCATTTTCAAAGGCATTCACCAGCTCCTGTACCTGTTCGGTGGTGATGCTGCCGGTTTGCTTTCCGGTCATTTCCACAAAATCGGTGCCATCAAATTCCACACGGCCATCTGCATAAATAGTCAGGGTATATATCGGGCAAAAGCCAAAACAGGCGGTACGTTCGAGAGTCATAATAGTGCTTGGGTTTACCTCCGGTTGGGTTGGCTGGGGGTCAGATGCGTTAACATCAGTCAATGGGGAACACGCGCTTAAGGCCAAAGCCAGCGTAAGCAATATAAGTGATAATAGTTTGGTTCTCATAGTTATACCTTTCATAACAATAATCAGGCTTCTTTTTCATCAGCAGCCTGTGAAAATATTCAGCTGCTCCATTTTTTGTGAAGCTCCCTTTATGACGATGACTAGTATGAAAAAGTTCCAGAAAATCCTCCAAAATTGTCTTTTGATTTAAATTACCTTTCATGCTTGCTCCCTTTTATTCCCCTCTAGCCTATCAGAATCTGCGTAAAGATAGACCTCGATTTCGTGCCGGGTTTCTGTCTTCTCCCGCTCCAAGAGAAAGAACCCCCAGGCTAATTGCCCCACATTCTTTCGGGAATCCTTCCTTAAAAATACACTTACGTGAAGGTTAGCTGGTTTCTGCTCTTTCCAAAGTGTTGTTCCTGATTCATTCAACTTGGCCCGAACCTGGGCGGAAAATGCTTCCGGCAGGTTCAGGCCAAACACCGCTTCACTGAATAGTTCTGATAAGCTATTGTTTTCCGGAACGATTATCTCAGCAAGGAAGTGCCAATGATCACTCATGCTATGAATACTGCTTCTTACGTTTACTGTAAGTTAGACAGGTATAACAGCATGGCTTTCAATTCAATATCGTCCATGCGTCCGATATTTTTCCAGGGCATCACCTCGTTGTTAAGTTCGTGGCCGTAGGGATCCACACCCGTGCGCATGGTGCTGATAAATTGTTCCTCGGTCCAACCTTTCAATATAACCAGACTTGGCCCAAGCGGCGCCAACTGCCCGGATGCTCCGCCCTTAAGGTTCTGACCATGGCATTCGCGGCAGTCCTGGTAGTTAAGAATGTATTCGCCATATTCGCTATTCGCCGCTTTTTCCGGAGCAATGATAACGCCTTCAAGCGGTGCTGTCCCCATCGGGATCACTCCGGCGCCAAGCAAAACTAGACCTAAAATGGATGGTTGATCCGGATGGTTTGCAGTTGAGTCCCCAGCCGCAGGTTGGCTGCGCAGGTAAGCAATAATCGACTGGATATCTTCGTCGCTCAAATTTCGTCCACGTGCGGACGACATAACGACCAATTTTCGTCCATCTTTATCGATACCGTTGCGAATCGCCCGAAAAATCTCGCCATCGCTCCATCCACCGATGCGGCCATTCGGCGTGAGGTTCGAAGAGACGAATGATCCCAATGGCATTGGAAAATCAGTTCCCAGGTCCCTGCCGCCGGTTAGGGGCAATTCATTGGTAACCGAATGGCAGCTTGCGCAAAAGAAATTGGCAATATCCTCTCCGCGCGCGACCTGCTCCGGCGTTTTAGCCACCTGAATATCCGGTACAGTCACAGCATGGCGCGCTAAAACTTTTGAAAACCCAACCACTCCTAAAACGGATACGGCTGCGAATACTAACGCCGCCAAACTAAAAAACGTTCCTCCAATTAATTTCAGAGCAAGTTTTTTATTGCGCCAGGCACGTACAGCTAACCAGGCAAATGCTATACACAAAGCCACGATGATGATCAAAAATAAAATTGTAGTGTTCATTTCTCCTCTTTCAAAACTAAATAAAATATGCAAATTAACCGTTAGCGAATGGTTAGCGCCAGGAATACCTTGTATGGATAATCAATGACCACCTCGCCTGCAACACTGATTTTCGCAATAAAGAATTCTGCTCCCGGCCCAGCGTTAGGTTGAATCACGCCATTAGTCGACGGAAAATCGATGAAATAACTGTAACCAGTCACAAAAATGCTATTGCATCTCATATTTAACTACAATAAGAGGCTCGTTTGGTATCTCGTGGGTATACAAATAGGAGTACAAACAGCGTACAATGTGGATAATAGGGGGTATATGTTATAAGTGTCAGGGAAAAAATGAATATTGAAGTAATTACAACATTTGGCCATTGGGTTAAGTCACGGCGCAAAATTCTGGATCTGACCCAGGAAATGCTTGCACAGCAAGTGGGCTGTTCTTTGGCTGCCATAAAAAAAATTGAATCCGGCGAACGCCACCCCTCGCGACAAATTGCCGGTTTAATGGCTGATCACTTGAAAGTTCCCACCAAACTGCGTGCTACGTTTATCAGCGCAGCGCGGGGAGAGTACGCTGCCTATGCCCTCCCTCCACCTACCCAGGATTTTTTCGTACCTGACAAAATCTTTCCCGATAGCTTGCAGAGCACCATCATCCGGACTAGCTTGCCTACTCCAGTTGCACCGCTGATTGGCCGCGAACACGAGCTTACGGAAATTATGGGCCTGATGCAAGATCCACGCTGCCGCTTGTTGACTCTTACAGGGCTGGGCGGTATCGGAAAAACCCGGTTGGCTCTGGAAAGCGCTCACCGGCTGCAAACAATCTTTCCGGACGGCGCAGGGTATGTTTCGCTAATTGGGGTTAGTTCTCCCGAGTTCATCATCCCAACCATTGCTGATGAACTGGGCATAACTTTCTCCGGACCAACCAGCCCGAAAGCGCAGCTTTTTAAATACTTAAAAATGAAACATTACCTGTTGGTACTTGATAATCTTGAACACTTAATTGCCGGCGTCGAGATATTAGGCGAGCTCCTTCTCCAGGCCCCTAAAATCAGACTGCTCACCACGTCCCGCGAACAGTTACATCTTCAGGCGGAATGGGTCTTAGAAATACAGGGGCTGCCTGTTCCCCAAAGTACACAGGTTGAGGATTTGGAGAATGTCAGCTCTGTGGCATTGTTCCTTCAGCGCGCCCGACAGGCCAATGTTGGGTTTACCTTTTCCTCCATCGATCGCCCGGCCCTGGTGCGGATTTGCCAATTGGTCAAAGGCTTACCCTTAGCCATCGAGCTGGCAGCAGCCTGGACAAGAATGCTAACCTGTCAGGAAATCGTCCAGGAAATCGAATGCTGTCTGGATTTTCTATCAGGTAATACATTTGATGTTCCGGAGCGCCATCGCTCCATTACAGCGGTTTTCGACCATTCCTGGAAACTGCTTTCACCCGATGAACAAAATACGTTGAAGCGCCTGTCGGTATTTCAAGGTGGCTTTAGCCGCGAGGCTGCAGAACAGATTGCTGGCGCCACACTACAGATGCTCGCAGTCCTTGTGGATAAATCCTTGGTCCGGCGAAGCGGCACAGGGCGTTATGATATTCACGAACTGATCAGCCAATATTTGCTGGTACAACTGAACAATAATGAAGAGGAAGAACGGGTTACCCGCGAGCAGCACAGCCGTTACTACTTGACCCTGCTTCTGGACCGCGAAGTAATCCTCAAGAGTCAGCGTCAAAAGGCAGCGGTTACAGAGCTGATGGCGGATATTGACAACATTCGTCTTGCCTGGAATGAAGCTATAGAAAATGGAATGGTCGATGTGTTGGTCCAGGCTTCCGGACCGCTATATTTTTTTTACGAACTAAACCAGTATTTTATCGAAGGGGCAACATGCTTCAAGGTTTGCGCAAAAATGATTCAGGGTCGCCTTACTGTCTTGCGCAATAAGAACGAGACCCCCGATAAAAAGAATTTGGAAATTGCCCTGGGTAATATGTTGAATTATCAAGCGTTTTTCACGCTGCGCCCGGGAAATTATCGTGAAGCGCTGCTGCTGTTCCAGGACAGCCTGGCCCTTCTGCGGCCGCACGGCAGTTCCAGTATTCTGGCCTTTGGCCTCATTCATAAAGGCGCCGTGCACATGGCGCTTGGAGAACTGGAAGCAGCTTCAGAGCTTTTCAATGAAGGCTTGACAGTCAGCTACATAACAAAGGATTCCTGGTTGCAGGCAATGGCGTTTGGTCTGTTGGGCGGCGTATTGCACAATCAGGGAAAGTATCAGGAAGCATATCGCTCTATAAGCGAGTCAATTTCTCTTTGCCAATCCATTGGAGATCCATATCTTACTATATTAATGGGAGCTTACTACAGCCATACAGCTCAGGTGGTAGGGCATCTATTGGAAACACAGGATCTTTTCAGCGAAAGCTTAAGAATTGCACGGGAAAGCGGTAACCGCTGGGGGATTGGAACCGGATTGATGATTATGTCCACCATTGCCCGGTTGCAAGGGAATGATTTAGAGGCGCGCAGCCTGCTCGAAGAAAGTGTCGTGCTCAATCGTGAAGTCGGCGACCTTTGGAGCCTTGCCTGGGCACTCAATGATCTCAGTTTTCTTAGCCTCAAACAAGGTGATCTCCAAACCGCTGAACGCTGTGTATTAGAAGCTTTTACGAGCATGGTAGAAGCTGGTAACCCGGTGGTCGCGCTTGAAGCACTCGTCATTCTGGCATCCATCCGCTCACAGTCGGGAATGAACCTAGATGCGTTCGAGATCACTGTGTACATCCTCCAAAATCCATCGATCACAACAGAATCCAGGAATCGTGCGGAAAAACTTCAAGCGGAAATCGCAGCCATGTTAACCGCATCAGAGATCGAAACAGCGCGAGCATGCGCCCAAGCCAGAAGTATTCATGATCTGATTGGTGAACCCCAGACGGGTTAGTTTGACTGTCTGGGCTTAGCGCAAGAGTAGCGGCAGGTAAGAGTAGTTCGGACCCACTTCATATGCACCGATGTCGCAATGTGCACCTTGGGGACGGGTTATACCACGCTGGTCCGTGGCGGCGCAAGTGGCGTTATTCCCCGTGTCAATGGCCGATGAGCCTGGAAGTAGCGGAATGGTCTGGGTGTAGCCACCGTAATTGCCAAGAACGCCGAGTACAGGGTCGGTTTCAATGATGTCCACGCATGAGCTACCAGCAGGACACCCACCCTGGATTACGCTGTCATTCACGCTGGGGGTACTGTTGTAATTGAGTATTTGGTCCCCACTGGAAAGCGCCGTATTTCCCCAGAAAATTGAATTCGTGATCTGTGAATTGCTATCTAACGCATTGTATAAGCCACCACCTTCATCTGCTGAATTGTTGCTAAAGGTCACATTGGACAAAATCAGGTTGCTGTTGTTTTGGTTAAATATTCCGCCGCCATTCCACCTTGCATTGTTGCCACTGAAGGTCACATTCGTCAGCAATGGAATACTGTGTTCATTGTACATTCCACCACCAAGGGCGTTTGCTGTATTCCCACTGAAGGTCACATTTGTTAATTCAGGATCGCTTTCATAGTTATCCATTCCACCGCCACCAGAGGTAGCCAAGTTGTTATTGAATGCCGTATCTGTAATCACCGGGTTGCTTTTATTGTTTCTTATCCCGCCTCCTCCGATTGCCGAATTATTTGAGAAAAACACACTCACCAAAGCAGGGTTGCTGTTGTAATTGTACATTCCGCCGCCAAAATCTGCAGTATTGTAAATAAAGGTTATATTCGTTATCGCCGGACTGCTGTTGGTATTGTAAATTCCACCACCTAGCTCTTTCGCGAAATTCTCACTGAATGTAACATCTAACATAACCGGGTTGCTTCCGGTTGTGTTATACATACCACCACCATCATATTCCCCCAAATTATTACTAAAAATCACATTTGTTATTATTGGACTACTGGAATCGTTACACATTCCACCACCGAAATTTGCTAAATTACCCCTGAATATTACATTTGTTACTACAGGGCTGCTGGTTTTGTTATACATTCCACCACCATATTCGGTACCATATTCGTCTGTATATCCAGCGGTGATGGTGAAGCCATCCAGGGTTGCGTCGTTTGCACCGGTAACCACATGGTAACTGTTGGTGGTGTTACCGGTTACTGTCGTTATATCCGTAATAACCGGTGTCTTGCTGTCGTTGTTATCAATATCCCCACTCAAAATAGTAGGGTTAGTTACCGGGTCGCGTGTCGTTCCCGTCCCGGCGAACCCGCCATAGAGCGCCACCCCAACTTTGAGTTGGAAGGTGGCAGTACGGTCTTTCGTTAATGTGGTTGGTTTGTGCACCCCGGCTGCCACCCAGATCTCGTCGCCGCTTAAAGCGCCAATCAGCGCAGTTTGCAAGGTGCAGGCATTATCCCAACTGGAGCAGTTGCCGCTGCCGTTGGCTGTAGGCATGGCATAACGGATAACAGCAGCATGAACGTTTGTAGTGGGTATGAATATCCCACTAACCAATACAACCGATATAAGAAAACGAAAAACTTTGGACTTCATAGATGATTCTCCGTTGAAAAAGTCCCAACGATGGAAAAAGTTGAATTGTCATCCGGTGGTGTAAGCCGGGTTTTGATTGCTTTTAGGGATATGCACCCCATTTGTAAACAATAAAGGATATAGTATTGATTATACAATAAAAAAAAGACTCTTTTGCGAGGGACTATATTCCAAACTTTTGGACACCATTGATCATGTTGCGGTTGTTTTTCCGCGGGCAATTGGAACCAATATTGCCGTTAATTCAGGTGACATGACTCCATCGAGTGCATCCAACACAAAAACAACATTGAAAATGACCCCGCCGCAAGTAGCTGCAGATCAAATCCTCAAAGGCATCGAAAACAACAACTTCCGTGTATTGGTTGGGAACGACGCCAAAATGATGGATTTCTTTTACCGTCAATTCGGGCATATCGCTGTACGACGATGAATCAAAAAAGATGGGATGTTCTGGTTTGAGCTGGCGCTAGAGAATGGCAGCGCCACTGCCGTCGACGAAACCATTGAGCGCACCAGGCATGAAGTGGTTAACGGCGAATTGACCATTAAGCTGATACACAAATAATTCCGAGGCAGACACAGCAATACAGGCCGTGATTATTCCTTTAATCCGAATTTTGCGAGCGCGATAGCCCCAAACAGAGCGGTTTCATAGCCCAATTTGCTTAAGCCAACCTGTGGCGGCGGAACCAGGCGTAATTGATCACGCATCACTTGTGCTGCGGTTTGCAAAAACGCTTCTCCACCACCAACCGCAACACCCCCGCCAATGCGAATTATATCCGGAGCATATAAAGCAGCGATATTGCGCAGTCCCAGGCCCAGGTTGTAAGCTACCTCATTCCACTCTTCAGGAGAAAGTTTTTCCGCGGGTTTCTGATAGATTCGACGAATGCCGTTGCCGGAAATAAGGGCTTCAAGACAATCGGATAAACCGCATTCACAGGCTACGTTTTCCGGAAATTTACACTTGTAAGGTATGGCCTGGTGGGCCAATTCCGGATGGGCACCCCCCAGACCACGGTCAATTTTGCCATCCACAATCAAACCACCACCCATACCAGTGCTAATAGTGATGTAAACAAATTTGTGTACATTCAGATTGGTGAAGTGATATTCACCCAATGCAGCAACATTGGTATCCACGTCCACATAAAACGGGCACTTCCAATGGTTTTGCATGATCTCTTTTAACGGAATATTGCGCCAGGCAGGTTGGTGAAGCGGAGAAACAATCCCTTTCTGCCAATCCAACGGGCCGCCAACTGCCGCCCCCATTCCGGCAATCTTCTCTCCCTGGGACACCACTTCAATCATCCGGTGCAGCGCGTGCAGGTCCTCTTCCAGGCTGGCAGCAGTATTGGTCCGCACCTGTTGCAAAATATTGCCATCTGCATCCGCACTGGCTACCAGAATTTTCGTACCGCCAATATCCAAGCCAATATAAATTGTCATAACATTCTCAAAATTTCAGATAATCAGAGTTAAGCGTTTTTGCTAAAATTGCCGGTTCACTGCGGTGGCCGCCATAAATTATAATAACATGATCACAAGAAACATGTTCAAAGAAGCCGGACAGGTCTTTTAGTTTCAGAAAAAGAATGAATTCGCAAAACGGTATATTCTCATGGCGTGGGTTTCCCCTGGAAACCACTAAATGCCAGGCAATTCCAATTTACGATCCATCCAGATAAAAACACGACCTTTAAATTCTGATTTAATAAAAACCATTTGCTTTGCGTGCCTGGAGTGGTGTTCTGAATGTTCCCGCACGCCGGCAGTTCAACCAGGCCCAGCTGATTCGCGTTGACCCACATGCCGAACAACTGGCCTTTATCACCGATACATTGGTGCGTACACACAAAGAAATGAGTGAAACCGATTTACGCCGAGTGCAGACACTGAATACTATAAATCGGCCTACCTCATGGTCGATTTTTCCAAACCAGGATCAGAATAATTCTATGAGCAGCAAGTTTTGCTCAAGGTGGCTTTTCCTGTGGATATCCGCTCCACCCGCGTCACCGATGAAATTCAATACGGTAATGTGGAACGACCTACTCACTGGAATACCAGTTGGGTCTGGGCGCGCTCTTCTGGGTGCTGACTGTGGCCGTGAAATTTGCCTGGGCTATTCCGGTGAAACCAGCTGTGGTTGGGTATTTTTAACTTTATTTTCCGTGATCATTTATACCTGTCTCATTGGGTAATGAGATCACGAACTCAGTTCCTCTTCCAATAACACTGTTGACATTGATTTGGCCATGGAGTGCAGAAATCACATCCTTTGAAATTGAAAGTCCCAAACCACTCGACGTGTTGCCTTCATTACGATAACTATAATAGCGTGCGAATATTTGTTGAACAACATTTTCTGACATGCCCTCACCATTATCTTTCACCGAAATCTGAACTTCTTGTTCTGAATCAGTTAATTTTAATTCGATTTCCCCTCCAGTTGGAGTATGCCTGACAGCGTTATCAGCAATATTTTGAATCGCAAGTGTCAGGTAATATAAATCGCACTCGATAAATAAAGGCCTTTCAGGGATTTCCAGGTGAAAACGAATATCTTTACTTTTAGTCTGGGGTAACGTTGTAATATAGATTTGTTCCATAATCTTACAAAGGTCCATTTTTTCAATCATAAAGGTGACTTTATTGTTTTCTAACCTTAGGGCAAGAAAAAGGTTATCAACCAGTTTTACGATAAAATCTGCATTTGTGTTTATTAAGTTTATGAAATAAGCAACTTTATCTGGTGTTGATTGTAATGCTTCTTGAGCCATATCTGCAAAACCAGTTATTGAAAACAAAGGCGTTTTAAGGCTATGAACCATGTTTGTAGTAAATATATCTTTTTGCTGTTGTTCTTTTTCTAAACTTTCATACGCTAATTTTAAAGAATTTGTTCTTTCGTTAACCACTTTTTGTAAATTTTGATTTAAATTGTCCAATTTTTCGGATAATATCTCGGATTCAGCATATTTTCGAGCGAAAATTCCATTGATTGCAATTGTCATAGCGATTGCATAAAATGAAGCATATACACCTCCAATGCGGAAAAGGAGATCCACATCACCATGAGGGATGAAATCCATAATAATACCGGTAATAAAAATATTCAAAGACGTTGTCCCGATGGACCCTACCAATAAAACAATGGTATCGTTTTTATTTGCATAGTTCCCCTTTATGATCACAATACTTTCCAATAAATGGATAAAAATTCTAAAAATTTGCGGTAGGAAAGCGTATTGCAAATTTCCGATAAAAAGACCCATTATCAGAGCAATTGCACTTACATAATAATAATAATCAATTTTAAAAATTTTTACTGAAACAAAATTTTTAATTAATAAAAAATTAAGATAACCTACTAAAAAAGGAAAACCTAGCAGATATATAGAATTACTGGTTTCAGCCGAAAAGAAAGGTAATTTAGTAGAACCTATTAATAATAGGTTTGTCCAGAAATTTTCCTGTAATGAGGGAAAGACACTTAATAAAATATACCCCAGTGTAGAATAAGCCAACAAAGCTAATGACAGCAAGTATTTTTCACTAGGCTTTTGGATATATAAGCTGATCGATAAAAGAATAATCGTAAACGACAAACCAACAATGAAAAGCCGCAAATTGCTTTGTCTATGGCTTGCGGCTAACATTGAATCAATTTTACCAATATACAGTTCAACCGCGCTCCATACATCAGTAGATTCTAGTGGAGTACGAATCTCAATTAATATTCTTTGGTCTTTTGCCTGTGGCATAATCAAGTAAATAAAGTGAGATTGATCATTAAGAATATTTTCTGTTGAACTATTTATAAAAAATTCCACGTTTCTGGTATACGGTAGATAAATACCCGAATTCGCTTGGGATGTTGAGACAAGTAATTCTGTCGAGTAGACCTTTTGATCTCTTGTTGTTTCAATTTGCCAATCGGGAACCAATAGACTTAGTTGATCATTCTGCTTGTCAAGTTCAATCAAACTGGTTTGGGAAACATATATTCGCTTTGTATTTATGTTCCGCATGGTTAATAGAAAAACTATAAATACAACACCAAAAATAAAAAGAATAATTCGTGCCCATTTTTTTGTTGTCATTTAGTTTAAACCTGAGAGCAAATTAGTAATCAATAATAATTCCGTTATAATTCATTATATCAGTGCCATTATAATGAAAAACACTGAGTCTAATTACGACTAAAATGATAAAATTCAAATGGTTTACATACCAAATTTTCGTTAAGGCAAATTACTAAATTTGTTTTAAATTAGTTTTATGGATTGAAACATGAATAAAATACTCCTTGTAGAAAACAATAAGGAAATAAGCGAAATTATCCAGTTTTATTTAAAAGATGAATATAAAACATCAAGTGTCCAAAGTGCTGAAGATGCGCTTATGCTGGTTGAACACACGTTATTTGATGTAATCTTATTGGACATACTACTTCCAGGAATTGATGGGATTGAATTTTGTTCTCAAATCCGCCAAAAGGTGTATTGCCCTATCATATTTATCAGCTGCCTGGGTGAAGACAATACAATTGTCAAAGCACTTAATATGGGTGGAGATGATTATATTGTAAAACCATTCAAAGGCCCTTTGCTGCGAGCTCGCATTGAAGCTAATTTGCGGAGGAGCCGGGTATTTCGAGATGAAATACTCATTCAAGCAAATGATTTAATACTCAATCAAAATACTCATACGGTGAAAAAAGGTGATGAAAACATCTTGCTTTCACCAACAGAATATGAAATTCTGTACTACATGATGAAAAACCGGGGACGTTTAATCACATTTGACGATCTATATACTGCGGTTTGGAATCAGAGCAGTATTGGAGATGTTCGTACCGTTTTTGTTCACATTTACAATTTGCGAAGAAAAATTGAAACAGACCCAACAAAACCTGAATTTATCATCACACAACGGCATGATGGATATATTTTTTCTGCAACCAATTGAGTATTAACCAGATTCAGAAAAACACTCTTCGTTTATTTGAACCCTTCTTTCTTTTCTGCCCTCATAAAAAGGTGCGACTGGGTATGGTAGTGAGCATCACTTTTTAGCAATATTACCACGATCCACTATCGGAGCTCCCGTCATTCGTTGACCGCCGTTTTCATGGCAACCAGAACAGTAATCAATTTGTTCTCCATGCGATAAATGACAATCACTGCAAGGCAAATATCCCCAATGACTGAGGTGTGGGTTCCTGAATAAAAAATCCGTTGTAGTAGCAAGGTACTTTTCGCTGATATGACAATCGAGACACATCTCATTTGAATATGTACGCTTGATCATCGTACCTTTTTCATTCACTTCGTAGTTACCTATAAGAAAATTTACCCCGGAGCTAATTTCTGCGCTCACAGGATAGTCATGGCAATCTTTACACTCTATACCAGCCTGTTCATGAACATGATCCAGGTTATTGCTGGTAAGGTATGAGGTAACGTTAGGTTGCATGATATGACATGTAGCACAAAGGTTCGGATTTGTATCTGATTGGTGAATCACCTCCATACTGCCCAGGCCAACAAAAATCAAAATCACAAGACTAATATTGGATATCAATAAGACTTTATTCCAGTTGATATTTTTACGTGGTTTGTCTAGCTTTTCTGTTTTTTCACGTTTCAAATTAAGTTTCATTTTATTTACTCTCTTCACATAAGATAACGGCTTAAAATGTGTTTACAAGTAATTATGGGTCAGGTGTTTTTGTGAGGCCTGTAGGCCTCACAAAAACACCCCACTACCCCAACTTATTGAGATGATGCAAAATTTTCCTATAGTAGTAGGTAAAACCACCTTCTACATAAATGGTGGTTTTACCTAAATTTTCTGCAACTAATTTTTACAAAATACAGTATCTGAATTAAGGTTCAAATACTTATTTCGCAGCCAAAGTTTTACCTAAAACGTATCCGGATGTCACACAGCGTCCAAGAGAAAGTCCGGGGAGATTCAACGGATAATCCGGACTGCCATAAAATGCTCCGGAAACATTCCCAATCGCATAAAGTTGTTCAATTGGTTTTCGTTCCGAATCCAAAACTTCAAAATTTTCATTAATCACAATACCGGAGCAGAGTGCAGAAACGCGAAGATTTTTGCGAATACCGTAAAATGGCGCTTTCTCAATTTTTTTCATGTATTTGAATTTTTTACCAAAGTCAGCATCCCAACCCTTATCTACCAGTTCGTTATATCGTTTCACAGTAGCTTTGAGCTCATCCGCCGGGATTTGTAGTATTGTTGCAAGTTCATCCAATGTATCTGCTTTATGGGTATCAATTCGATCTACTAATACACCTTTTCGATCTTCCATTTCTACGTCAGGCATATACATTAGCAATGCTTCTTCATCTGTCGGTCTGCCACCCCATGAGGTCACCTGCTCAACGTAATTTCCATCGAAGATTTGACAATATTTTCCTGCCATTTCCGGGCCATAATTACGCAAATAATTGTTAACTACACTCAGATCCATATCTTCGTTGCTAAACCTTTTACCATACATATCTACGCGTAAAAATCTTTCATCAAACATGGGGCCAGAGTCAAAATCGTGGATCATTTTTGTGTGTCCAAGTGGTTCCATCTCAGCGCCAATCATCATACCGAGGAGTTGTCCATCACCTGTTTTATTAAATTGTTTCTTCTCAAAATCTAATACATCGGGGCAGTATTTTGCGACCATTGCATCATTATTCTGATAGTCGCCAGTTGCAATTACAACGCCTTTGGTAGCATTAAACTTATAGTAAGCGCCATCTATGTCTTTAGCATATACGCCAGTTACTTTATTGCCTTCTTTGATCAATTGTACAGCAGGGGTGTTGTATCGTACGTCAATCTTATCTTCGTAAGCAGCCATGATTGATTTCATTGAAGTGGAGGTATTATCTGGCTTCGAAGTAACTACCCAAATCGTTTTAAGCTGACCAAAATCTTCTCCGTAGTCCACACCCCACTCACGAACACCGATGTTATAACCAGATCCAACAGCTTCATCATAATACCAATGGACAGCTTCACCAGAGTTATAAGCAAAAACTTTGGTTTGTTCGCGATCATTACGGTATGTACATTGCTTGGTAGTTTCTTGGATAAAATTTAAAATCGCTGAAGGATCTGACGTATCGGCTTCAATCCCATTACAATTACCTCCCTGGGATACAACAGTAGCTTCCTTCTGTAAAACCAGAACTTTTGCTCCTTCCTGGTATGCTTTTACAGCACATGGAACACCTGAAGCACCAGCGCCGATCACAATGATATCGTATTCGCCCCCATCAGTACTGTTTTTAATTTCTTCTTGTTCAGCAGCAGATGCTGTAAAAAAAGAAGAAAAATCACTGACACAAGCTTCCCCGGAATTTGACCCAATGACACCAGCTTCACTTTCATTGGCTGTATTTACTACTTTCGGACTACATCCAGCTAATCCTATAGCAGCAACGCTTACCGCAGCCCCTTTTAAAAAACCTCTTCGACTTAGATCTTTTTCCATTCTAATTCTCCTTTTTGATTGTGAATGGCAATTGTGAAAAATAGCATTTATAAAAATATATCATCAACAAGGATCTTTCTCGTTTAATTTCTAATTAAGCCAATTAAGGTTTAATTAATATTTTCTATATCAGAATCAAATCATTCCAGAATAAAATTTCCCCTTTGAGTTTCTGCGACAGATTTTATATTTAATCACTTCATTAAAATTGGAGTAAAGACTGGATATTAAACGAAAGCCATTATTTATGCATCACTAAGGTGTGTTTATAACCACCGGTGTTGTTTAAACTAATCTTTGTAAAGTTCTACAATATTTGCCGGTGCCTGTCGGGCACGGACTAAATTTGCCATTAATCGCATGGGCCGGTCAATATGAGTAAAAAAAGCTTTATATCCCGAACAAAGAGTATTTAAACCAGCCTCACCATCCGGTGTTCTTCGGATTCTGTCTTTGGGACAGCCCCCATTACAAATAAATCGGACATCACATTCCATACAGTACTTCGGCAATGAGTCCAATTTGGTTGTCCCGAAAGCGATTTGCTGAGCTGTTCTCACCATCTGATCCAGGGAAGTATGCTGAATATTGCCCAAGAGATATTCTGGTTCCACATAATGATCACAAGAATAAATATCGCCATTATGTTCAATGACAAGTGCGTTTCCGCAAGTTTCCTCAAAAACACATAAACCGGGACTCTGCCCCAACCATGCCGCTAACGCAGCATCAAATATCTGAACAAATGTTTTGCCTACATCATATTTTACCCATTCATCAAAAATCGAATTGAGAAAATTTCCATAGGCCTTTCCTGATACGGACCGTTTTGAAATTTGATAACCTTCCTGATTACCGGTAGTATTCACTCGTTCCACAATCGGAATAAATTGGATAAATTGAGCACCAACATCATCCCGGAGAAAGCGATAAACCTCTATTGGGGATGAAACGTTGGCTTTGTGAACAGTTGTCAGAACGTTGTAATCCACATGGTGTTGTTTTAAATGAAGCAAACCAGCCATCACCCGCTCAAAAGAAGGTTCTCCAACCTTATCCACCCGATAGGCATTGTGAAGATGTGCGGGGCCATCCAAACTCAAACCGACCAGAAAATTATTCTCCTTGAAGAACTGGCACCAGGCATCATCCAACGTAACGCCATTGGTTTGGATGGTGTTCAAAATTCGCATTCCCGGTTTTCGATATTTTTCTTGCAGTTCAATCACATTTTGAAAAAAAGAAAGACCCATTAAGGTCGGTTCTCCGCCATGCCAGGAAAAAACAAGTTCGGGTACTTTTTGTGCATCAATATACTGCTGGATAAAAGACTCTAATGTGTTCTGATTCATCCGAAAATCATCATCCTGGAAAAGGCCCTGCTTTTTCAGGTAATAACAATAACGGCAATCCAGGTTGCATAAGGGTCCGCAAGGCTTTGCCATCATAACTAAGGAGTCATGAGAATTCCAGGGTTTCATATTGACCTTCTTATTTTGATTCTTCATCGCTTACTTTTTAATAAAGGGCAATGGGTATTATAATTGGCCTTGTGACAACCCGGAATAACCATGTGACACCTTAACGACAATAAAAACGAACAAAAAAACAGGCTAGACCTTTTTTACAGGCTAATGACGCTTTCTTGGATCACGCGTTACCCTTATTGGGCGTCCTGGAGATTTACCACGAGGTTTGGGCTCAGAAGCAGGGTTAGTAGGATATTGACAACATAAAAGACCCTCGTGCGAAGGTCTTTTAACACTGGAGGGAAGCGATAGCGCAGCATCCTGTAAGGACGGGCACGTATCTACGTCCTACAACATTATTTTTATCCCGCCCCAATCAAGTGTACAAGAAGCTTTGCATATAATTAAACAAGGCTATGAGAATGGAAATTCTTTATGATATAACCAGGCGAATAAAAATTATTCGCCTGGTTAATCTCTAATATGTTAAGCGATCCATGATAGAGTCTGAAATTTATATAGTATGAGGGTATTGTGCTAAGAATTCGTCTGGCAAAAGCACCTTGAAACTTGCATTTCTCAAAAGGCCAAAATGCTTCATGTTCCCAGTAACGAGAACCTCGGCGTGGCTGCAGATGGCTATCTCAGCAAAGGGAATATCCCCTGGATCGTTAATCAACTCCTGCTGAAATTCAACGGGGTAACTTTTGGCCCATAAAGCTGAAAATGCGATAAATCTGAGAATCGCATCGGCTTTATCCGCGGGGATATTCAATTTCGGCCGATGAAGCACGTCGGTGTATTCGGTAAAAATCCGTTCATCAATTGCTAATTGGATCTTGCCCTCTAAAATGGCGTTCATGATCAAAGCGGGCTTGCTGTTGCGCTTAAGCAGCGCAGAAACGAGCACGTTTGTATCCAGGACAATCAGCATATTAGGATTTCTTCCTCGTTTCCTGAATTTCCGCCTCGATGTCATCCTCGGTCAATTCGGAAGAGGAATCCGATTCCACTGCTGTGCGAATCGCTTCAACTGCAGCCTGAGCTTTGAGCTGCAGGGCCTGGAAAAGCATGTTCCGTTCATCGCTGCGCAGGTTGAATTCTCGGACTAAGGTATCGGCGCCCACTTTTTGTGAGCGAGATAATACCTCAGCAATTTGAATTCCTCTTGCCTGTAAAGTTTTCGCCAATACCACTAGCAGATCATCGGCCGCCAGGTCCAGCGTTTTGATCACCACACCGTTTTCTGTACTGACAAAAGTGACCAAATCCCCTTTTTTTAGATTTAACTGCCGGCGAATACTGCGAGGAATGGTTACCTGCCCTTTTTCTTGAACACGCACTGTGCTAATCATCTTTACCTCCAAAAAGTCATACTGTCATACTTTATTATAGCACAGGCTTATTGCTATGGTTCGGAGTCTTTTCTCAGTCACTTATGACCCGGACAGTTCTCATATTGCAAGCGGCGTGCTATTTTGCCAGCATCTTCCAGGATAATCCTTCCACAACATTCCACCAGAAGAACGGCACTTCATACCATTCAGCGCCAACCATATCCTTTGGAATTAACCTGTCCGGTGCTGTTACTCTTGCCAGAAAACCTTCTGGATTAACCGCCACCGTTGTATAAACGACAGAATAGACCGGTTCCAATAATCCCAGGGACAAGAACATTCCCCCACCACAGCGGGAGGGTTGGACTGTTTGAGTTCCATCAATCCGGTCTGCCATGAATTGCCAATAGGTTATTATGTACCACTAACCTGCATTGGCTGGCTGCCTTTGTACGCCACAAAAATAGCCGAAGCGCGCAAGCAAAGGATGATCAAGACGCAGACGCTATTACGGATAATCACCAGGATAGCATTAACGATTTTCATTGTTCTCCGTTTCGTTTGGGTTTGTTGTGTATCTTTGCTGCGGGTCAATCTGCTCGCGTATTGCACGATTGAAGCGCAGCATCCTGTAAGGACGGGGTTCGACCCCGTGTTCAACAGCCGATTTTAAGCAACAAAAAAAGACCCTCTTGCGAAGGTCTTTTCATACTGGCGGGAGCGACGGGCACGTATCTACGTCCTACAACATTATTTTTATCCCGCCCCTATCAAGTGTAAAAGAAGCTTTGCATATGATTAAACAAGGCTATGAGAATGGTAATGGTGATCAATAAGCGGTGATAATGTTACTGATATAAAACTGTTTTAGGAAAATACAACAACTACCTCCTTCGTTTGGTTGGAAAAAAACCAAAAAAGGAGGTAGTTTGCATTTAATTGATCTTGATTCTTTGGACTGGCTTTTTGAAATAAAAATAAATTCAAAACCCCTTCCGCCCGGATATGTTTGGAGGGTTATTCACGACCCAACCAGAACTGCTGAAGATCCAGGGTTGTTTTTTGGCGCGTACTTCCGCTTTATTGATATTGTTCATGGCAAACGAGAAAATTGTGCATGGCCTGAAGGGACCATTTTTGAGAATAAAGAAACACAAGAAGTCCTGACAATATATCAAGGGCGTATCCAATACCCACAACAAATATTGGTGCAAGAAAATAATATCACTCGTGCTCCAGTAAATAACATAGAAAGCACTTTTTTTACTGAAAAGAGAAGTTCCCTTAAGGATGCAGGTGAGCGGCTATGAGGAACTTTCTATTAATCCGAATGAAGGATATATCCGGATGTTCCGGTACGGGCATTGTTGCTGAAGGGGTTGTCTTTTCTGATGGATCAGCCATTTTAAAATGGCTGCGCAGACCGTACTCTTTGGGTATTTACAAGTCCATCACCCATTTGCTTGATTTGCATGGACACAACGGCAACACCAAAATTCAATTTATCGATACCCCGGTTTATGTAACCAACCGGCGGTAATTTTTGCTTTTCAAAGGAGGATCATATGACAGCAAAGGTGATAACAATTAGCAATCAAAAAGGCGGGGTAGGTAAAACAACCACCGCCGTCAGCCTGGCACATTACCTGGCGCGAAAAAACAAAGTCTTATTGATCGATCTTGACCCTCAAGGTCAATGCGCAACGAATTTGGGGATCAAGCAAGAACAAGGAGCGTTTTATTTATTGGTCATCTCTCAGGTATCTGCCAGGGATATCGATTTTATCCATACCCTCACCAGAGAAACCGGCCGTGAAAACCTGCAAATTATTCCGGGCGATCAAATGACCGGATCAGCTCAAACCACCATCATGGATAAACCGGTAAATCATGTTCGCGAAATTCTCAAGCCTTTTCAGAATCAGGTTGACTTTATCATCTTCGATACCTCGCCATCATTAGGTGGTTTACAGGAGCGTGCAATCTGGGCAGCTGATGCGGTCATTGTTCCATGTGCTACCGAATTTGCATCACTAGAATCGGCTGCCAAAACTGTAAAAACCATGCAAGGGCTGCGTTTAGAAAAAGCCTGGAAGGGTGGCTTATTGGGTATTTTGCCCACCTTTTTTGACGATAAAACCCGGGAATCCCGTAACTCAATGAAAGATCTCAAAGAGCAATTCGGAGAAAAAGTAATGCAGCCAATTCATGCTGCCACCGTACTGCGGGAATGCTGGTCGACCGGTCAAACCATTTTTGAATATGCACCCGACTCTCGCTCTGCTCAGGAGTATGAATTGTTTGCCCAGCAAGTAAAGAATTATTAGGTGGGTCCTATGCGTCGAAATGCATTTGCCAGTTTACAAGAAAATGAAATAAACAATTCCATTGCTTCGATTAACTCCCAGGTTCCAACAATGAACACTATTCAAAAACCAATGAGTGCTTTGGACTTCATTCCATCGGCTGTACCGAAGAAAAAGCGGGATCGAAAATGGGAAAGAGAGAATAAGGATCAGGTAGCTACGTATCGGGGGATCACGCCGGAGGTTCGTCAATCAATCATTTTGTTGGCTGAAAAACTGAATGTTTCGACTGATGATGTGGCTCGAGCATTTCTGGAAAATGGGATTGGCCTTTACCAATCTGGTCAAATTGTGCTGAATCCATATCCGAAAGCACAACGCATGACTCTCTTCCCTTCCGAAAAAAGATCGAAAGGGAAAGAAAACAATGGCTGGCTGCAGGAAGCAGTTCAGATTAGCAAACAAAACGGTAAGCGCAAAAAGAAACAGGATCAAAAAAATTGGGAATATCGCGTTTCATATCGCATACCACCCGCCGTTAAAGAAAGCATCAAAACAATTGCCGAAAGGCATACTGTGCCAATCGGCGAAGTCGTTCTCTATTTCTTTCAGCATGCCTTTGCAGCTTATCAAACTGGAAAATTGGTTCTTTCTCCGCAACCTAAAAACTCGGGAAACACACTTTATTAAAAGGAAGAGAATGTTGTATTCCAGGGTCCAGACAAAATTTTACATCTCAATTTTGGCAATTGGCACTCCGTCAGCGGCATTGCAGACGTGCCGCAGACGTATTGTAGACGTTGCCGCTGACCTTCCCGCTGACGTTGCCGTAGACGTTGGGCGCAAAAAAGACCCTGAATTCTGTTTTCTGATTGAGAAACAGTGTAGTTACCCTTCTACATCCAAACAGACCTGAATTGACAAATTATCGTTTGATTTTTTATAAAGCACTGGAGACGAAATGGTCGTTGAAACAAAACAGGAATGGTCAATAGAGAAAATTTGGGAACACGTTTTATTACAACTTCAATTGGAAATGTCCCGTGTAAATTTCGAGACCTGGGTTAAATCAACCCAGGTAATGTCTTTTGATGGTGAAACTTTACAGATAGGCTGTCATAACGCTTATGCTCGTGATTGGCTGGAAAGCCGGATCAAATCCACGGTCCAACGGTTAATCTGCGGAATGGTTAACCAATCCATTACCGTTGAATTTTCTGTAATCCATTCTTCCTTGAATGACCAACAGGATAACCCTTCAGGACAGAAAAAACAGAAATCTTTCTGCGACGACAGCCTGATTGAATTAGAACCGAAATACGTTTCCTTGCGTGATGCCCTGATTGAACCGGACCGGGTGGTTAAGCTGCCTGCTTATTTTCTTCGCTGGCTGCCGTATGTGGGTGCAAAAACGATTTTCGAATTGATTGGTTTCTGGCAAGAGTATTATCTGGCCAGCAAGGGCAAACAACCAGCTGGCGGCGAAAAAGTCTCGACAAGGGTTGAACGAGTATGTAGTTGGGCTGGTGTGAGTCGCGCACAACTGTTCCGCGACCTGGCATATGGCCAACCATTAGCCTGGTTTCTCAAGAAAATAGAGACCGATTTTGAGAAGGACCGCCAAACCGGGCGGGCTAAAAAATCAGCCAATAAATATGCGCTGTATGGAATCCCATTGACACCTGGAGATGCCGAAGACTTAAAAACCTACCTCCAACAGAACAACTTCCTGGATGATCCACACCAGGTTCTTCAAACAGCACTCACCCTACAACCCAATAAAATCTTGCAGTATCCGTTTCGTGAACCCCCCAATGATTTTTGGAAAATAACTCCTCGGTGGATCACTGTTCACAGTGTTATTGCGGAATTAATTGGACGTCAACCAGCTAGTCAATTGACCGACCTGGCTGATCAATTGGCCGACCGGTTATTGGGCCGTGGAGAATTTGTATTGATCCGTTGGTATTTTCTCAACCAATGGTTGCCCATCCTAGGGCATAACCCGGCAATGTTGGTGATCTTGCTGCGTAACCTGTGCTACTTCAACGATGAGCTGGGAGAAATCCGCGATGATGTCTGGATCGAGAAAGGATACACAGAGATCGCCGCTCGACTGGGATTGGAAAACCCGCGCCAGATTCACCAGTGGTTTCCAGCCATGTTTGAACGCGGCGGTCAAACTGAGAGTCACACTGAAAAGACGGATCGAGAAATTCAACGACGTCAGCGAATCAGAACAGCTTTGCAGAATTTTCTGGAGCGTATTGATTATCGATCCACCAACCAACTTTCGTATGGCTGGCATTTCCGGGTGCAACGCATGGATCCGTTAATCCCCGAACATCTGCTGATCAAACAAGCAGCAACCCAACTTCTAGTCCGGGCTGAAGAAGAATTCGTGTTGGAACAATTGAATGTTTTCTTGGAATGGTTACCGAATGATTGTATTGAGACTCTCAAAATGGACACAATGATTGTTTTGAGACGGTCAAATATCGACAATGCTTGTTTTGAGACTCTCGAAAGGCTACTCAATGATTGTTTTGAGATGGTCAAAACACTGCCGAATGGTTGTATTGAGACTCTTTTAAAGACTCTTAAGGGCTTTAAAGATTCCATTATCAATAAAGATACCATCACCAACCAAGATTCATCTAGAAATCCGCAGGCATTACCAAAAACCGGTTCTGGTGGAGGGGATCAATATTTTGATTGGCGGCTGGAAACTTTACTGGCCAATATAAACCCTCAGGCACGCAAGAGTTTACTGCAACAAGAAACCACATCTACCCCTTACCTTTCCTGGATCCTCTATGGAATCGCAACAGTCACCATTCAGAATCCGGTAAGTTTAGCAATCTCGAAACTTAAAATCCAACCTGGTCGTGGGCCGGGAGGAGCGTATGATCGGATCGCCGGTTTGCCTGCTGCGCAATTCATTCAGAACTTGCAAAGTGAGCTGCGCTTTGGGTATGGTTCCGACCTGGACTGGCAAACTGTGTTTCGCTCTATCCCGTTTGAACGAAAAAGAATGTTGTTTGACATTCTTGGAATCCCGATGAATTGAAACACAGCGGAACACATGAAAAAAGAAAACTGAAGTAGATCGTTTAATCATCACACTAACTCTATAGCGAAAAAGGAAGGAATTAAAAATGGCAATTGGAAATATGACATGGAACCGGGGTGATATCACCAACGATATCTATTACGACTTGATTCGGAAAGAGGGGAAACCCGATTTACCGGTAGTGCGATTGATACTAATGATCAATGGATTGGGAGAAGTAAAACCGGTCTATGGATTGCGTATTGTTGCCTATGGTGCACTGGCTGAATTGGCTTATGGTCACCTTCAAAAGAGCAGCCGGATTGGTATCGAAGGCCATATCCAGATCCGCGACCGAGAGGAAGCGGGGTCATTCGCATTTGAAGTTGTCGCAAATCACATTGAATTCATCCGTAATATTAATTACGAACGTGGTAATCAGGTGGTTGCTTCCCTGCGTAACCGCAACATGGTGCAACCTGCGCCTGGAAAAGAATGGGTATCTATTTCACAAATCACCAGTGCATCCATGCTGGGAGCCAGAAAACCGATAGTTGTTGAGTGAGTGAATGGAAAACAACGATGAAATTTTTATCTCAACAAGGCTGGCGTATTTGTCCGGAAAGTTGTTGCTTGTCTTATTGACCATGTTTATTGTGATTGGTCTTGTGGTATCCCCACATGATCAGAATGGACAACCGGTCCTTTTATTGTTGGAAGTCAAAGCTTATGAAGATTACCGGCACACTGCTCAAAATTTCTTGTTGGAGTTCAATACCCTGGATCGTGAAATCTCAGACATTTTGTCTGGGATTCACCGGGGAGATTTGTTTTCGCAATCGCATCAAACTCTAAAAACATTCCAAAAAGCTTATGACCTGACGATGAAAATAGATCGGATGAATGTACCCATTGCCGCTACCGGCGTTCATGATCAGATATATTCAATCTCAATGCGATACCTGGAAATTGCTCGCCTGGTGATGCAATGGATTAGTACACCGGAAGCAAGTATCCAAGAACAGATCGATCTTGAACTTGCTCAAGCACGCAGTGAGAAGACCACCCTGGAGAAAAGCCAATGGATGAATCATCCATAAGCGAAGTTCAACGCCAGCAGGCAGACGCACTGGCCAATGCTTACCAGCAAGATATACACAAAGAAAGCACATCGTATCAGCGAGACCTGGCTGACGCGTATGCCATAGCACATCATGCTCTCATCTCCTTGATGCCATTGTTAAACCAAGAAGAAGTGGAAAAATACCAGAAATCCGGCAAGTCGATTTATCGAATGGATGACCGCGAGGCACAACAGTTAATAACAAGCTGGATTAAGAAACTGAGAGAAAAAGCCGCTGCCGGGGCCATCACAACTGAAAAAATTTCCGGTTTGGTATTGCAACTTAAGGCATTGGAAAAAGAAAAAGAGCGCCTGCAGAATGAACTGTCTCAACAAAAGATTATGAACCAGGATCTACGGCAAACTATCTCTGTACAGAAAGTACAGACTTCGACCCTGGAACAAACGGTAACGAAAATAAAAGATAAGAATAAAGAAACTGATCCATTACAGCAACCCAATCCTTCCCCACAGCAGCCGGTAATTCAGGGAATGGTTGAGCCGGGTTGGATGAAGGATTGGCGCAAGAAAACCACATTTGAAAAAGATGCAGAAATTCTTCGGGTGATTGGTGAGACCGGTTTTTCAAGAAGACCGGAGATCATTCAAATTGCTGCCAAGAGATTGGGAAAAAATCCCAATAATACCGCATTGGTGGATGCCATCAATCGTCTTGATGGCGGAGAAGAAGAAAAAGGGTTAAAATTGGTGGAACGCGTGGAGGGTTTTGAAAAGCAAGGCTTTGATCTGGGTGGAGCATTACCTATTATTTTGCGTTTGACTGAAAAAGGAAAACAAGCCTATTGGATGTTGACGGGTACTAACCCACAAGAATGTGAATTTGACCGGCTTATTAAACACCATAAGACACCCGAACACACCCTGCTCAATTTAATTGTACGGGATCAGCTTGCCGATATTGGCGGTTATGAAGTGTTGTTGGATGCACCTGATCTCACTCTTCCCAATGGTGAGAAGTTTGTTCCGGATATTGTGGCTGTAGATTCCAATTCAGATGATTTACTTTTTATCGAAGTTGAAAGATACACGGATAAAGACGCGGAATATCGGGTTCAAAAGTGGCAGAAGATTTATGCGGCCACACATGGAAAAATTTATGTTTATTGTGATCGTAGTTCATTTATGAAGAAATTGATTGGAGAAATTAATCAGGCGTTGAAAGATTTTCACTATTCTTCATGCTTTAGTAATTATGAGGATGTGAAGAATGGTAAACGCGGAACAGATGGCAGTATGTGGATTCAGAAACGTGTTTGAGCCGGTTCTGTACCCAAAATCATCGAAACTACCCCGCCGAAAATAAGGGGTAGTTTCGGTGAAAATACCCGGTGGAATCTATAGAAGGAAGAAACGGATTTGGGAATCGAAAATTAGGTGTAAGTCAAATTTATGTAAACATTCATACGGAGAGCAAATTTTTACCAATCAGTCTTTTGTTGGTTTTAGTCCCTTCGTCGTCCCTGAACGTAGTGAACAGGAGGTCAGAGCTTTGTTTTTTAAAGGCGAGTAGCATATAAGTACAGATAGTCCTAATAAGGGAGTTTCGATCCCCTTCTCAAAATAAAGCCTCAACGGGCATCCATTGACCGGGTTTTATATTCGATGAGAATTCACAGAAATAGCACGATGTGAAATTGGACGAGTACAAAGGTTCCCGCGTCCATTATCAATATTGTTTCTTGATTTGGATCATTTTAAAGTGGTAAATGATACCTATTGGCTTAGTGTGGGGGACCAAGTTTTAGCAGAAATGGGCAATCGATACAGCAACGAACTGAGAAACATAGATGGTATTTGCAGGTATAGGTGTAAGAATTTGTTGTTTTGCTTCTGGGGAGTAATTCAAAGCTGCGATGAAGAATGCCGATAACCATAACGTTAAACGGAGTGGATGATTATGAACAATTGACTGGATAAATGAGTAAGAGTTCCGTTTACTGCCGATTTTCATAATCTAAGAGCAACATATGAACAATAAAAAGAGGTATGCCCAACAAAATAGCCCAGCCTAAAGCCACGAAGGAATCTTTTAATAATCTGATTAAAATTTTTAGATAGCTTGTTTTTGATTGCAGTGATATTTGATTCATTTTTTCCTGAAAGGTAAGGAATTGGATGGTTTCAAATCAATCTGTTTTTTGAGAATGTGGGTTTAATTCCCATCCTTGATTGAACACTTTTATGAATGCTAAGACAACCTCCGGATCAAATTGCTTCTTCGAACATTGTTGTATTTCCATAATTGCCTCTTCTTGGGAGAATGCTTTTCTGTAAGGCCGATCGTTTGTCATTGCGTCAAAAGTATCAGCCACAGAAAATATTCGCGCCGCGAGAGGAATATTTTCACCCACTAACCCCAAAGGATATCCGGAGCCATCAAATCTTTCATGGTGATACATAACCACATTCAATGCGGGTTGGACGAAAGGGATTTCCTTGAGCATGTCATATCCAATTTGCGGGTGGGAGCGCATTATTTTCCACTCCTCCTCGGTCAATGATCCTGGTTTTCGCAAGATTTGGTCCGGAATTCCAATTTTACCGACGTCGTGAAGAAGCGCTCCCCAATGTATTTGTTGGATCAGTTTTTTCTCTAATTTCATGTGATGGGCAATCGACAAAGCTATTGATGTTACTCTTTCCGAATGACCACCTGTTTCGCTATCTCTGGTATCTAATGCAGCAACCAATGCTCGTAAAGTTTCAATATAAGTTTGGTTCAACTCCTCGTTCATTTTGGTACGGGCTTTCAGAGCTGCTTCTCTCTGGGAGGTGAGCGTTCCGACGATAAAAGCTGAAGCAATAAAAAACCCCCCAATGGCGAAAATTTCAAAAGCAAGTCCTTCTTTTTCCCAAAATATCACCAACAATCCATTGCTCATTGTTGCCAGAAGAGCTGTAAAAAAACCTTCTCGTGCTCCCCAACGAGCAGTAACACCAATAACAACCAAAGTAAATACAATTTCGGTGTGAATAAAGAAGGAGTTTAATCGGAAATAGCCTATAACAGCGATCATAGTAGCGGCGATTCCAATAAAATAACCTTGATATTTGGTATTGGAAAGCACCCTTGCAAGCAAAACCAACATTATGGTGAGCCCACTAACCAAAGCAAGATTAATAATATGGTTCGCCCCATTCTCCATAAAAGTCATTAGGGCAATAAACCATAACGCGAGTAGCCCGATTCCTATGGATATTGAATATTCGATTGATAAATGGTTTTCTTTTCCGCTTAAACGATTCATTCGTTGTAGAATCTGCATCATGCACTTTTATCCCATATATGAAAATTTTTATAACGATCCTTACCAGTCTTTTCAATAAGAAGGGAAGGATCGCTTTATTCGTATAGGTTCTTTAAAAAATCAAAATTCTATTCGACGACTAATTTTCCTCGCAACATACCCATCTGACATTGGAATCCATACTCTCCAGGTTTTTCAGGAGTAAACTCAATCATTACCTCCTGACCTTCCGGCAACTTAGCGTTTTGGTTGAAATCCGGAAATAGAACCATTTCTGAACAGGCTGCACTTTCTTGGCGTGTAAAGCGCATTCGCAGCGGTTGGCCGACTTTAACTACAATAATATCCGGTGTATAACCACCTTTTACAGTTATTGCTACTTCCTGAACTCCACTGGTATCGAAAGCAACTCGTGTTTGTTGTTTCGGAGCCAACCAGAAGAACCAGATTATGAATAAGCTGAGAGCAATTCCTCCGATTGTAACTGCAATTTGAATGGCATTCATTTCATTTACTCCTTATTCTTTAAAATTTTCAGCAATTTTTCACGAAGCATCTCTGTGGATGGCCAACCCTTTAAACCCTCTTGTGTTTTATATACACGGCAGTTCGTCGAGTAAGATTGCCGGGTTTCAGGCCAAAAATCTTCACCATTGATTTGAAAGGACGGTGATCCTAAAAATTTCATTTCAGTTGCTTTTTGGTCTGATTTCACCTCAATCAGATTAATCGACATAGCCAAACCTTCATTTCTTAAAACGGTTTGTAAGTTTTTTAGTGCATTTTGCCAGGATGGGCAGCCCTCAAAATAAAGCAAATTGATTTCCATAGTTATCTCATTTCACACTAAACTTCGGGTGAAAACCGCGCAACCGGTTAGCATTGCTGACAACGGTTACGGAAGAGAATGCCATCGCCGCACCGGCCAACAATGGACTGAGCAATAGGCCAAAAAAGGGGAACAGCACACCCATAGCTACCGGTACTCCTAATGCGTTATAGATAAAGGCACCTACCAGATTTTGTTTAATGTTGCGCATGGTTGCCCGGCTAACTTCAATTGCGGTTACTACACCTTTCAGGCTACCCTTGATCAAGGTAATATCCGAGGCTTCAATCGCCACATCCGTACCGGTGCCAATTGCCAGGCCAACATCTGCCTGTGCCAGTGCTGGTGCATCGTTAATGCCATCCCCGACCATAGCAACTTTTTTGCCTTCTGCCTGAAGCAGATGGATATTGTGTGCTTTATCTTCAGGCAATACTTCGGCCAGGACGCGATCAATGCCTACCAGACGAGCTATGGCTTCTGCCGTGCGACGATTATCGCCAGTGATCATTACGACCTCAATACCCATTTGATGTAAGGCTGCAATCGCTTCTTTTGAATCTTCCTTGACGGTATCCGCTACAGCAATAATGCCAGCTGCTTCACCATCCACAGCAATAAACATAGGTGTCTTACCATCATTAGCCAGTATTTCAGATTTCGTTTCAAGATCACCTAAGTCGACTTTTTGGCGCTCCATCATTTTCAAGTTACCGAGAATTACCTGTCGTCCATCCACTTTGGCAATTACACCGTGACCAGGAATAGCCTCGAAATCTTCCGGCTTACCAAGTGATAAACCTTTTACTTTCGCGCCTTCAACGATCGCTTCTGCCAGAGGATGTTCACTGACCGTTTCTACCGCAGCGGCTAATTTCAGCAGATCTTCTTCATTTACTATATTTTGATCGGTGAGCACAATATCAGTTAATTCCGGCTTACCTTTAGTAATCGTACCAGTTTTATCTAATACGACGATTTTGATTGCCTGGGCAGTTTGCAATGCTTCACCGGACCTGATCAGGATACCATTTTCTGCGCCCTTGCCTATTCCGACCATCAAGCTCATTGGAGTGGCCAGGCCTAAGGCACATGGACAAGCGATGATCAAAACAGATACCGAAGTGACCAGTCCATAAACGAGCTGTGGTTGAGGGCCAAAGTCGAACCAGATCACAAAAGTTACAATTGCTAATATCATCACAATTGGTACGAAAAAACCCGAAATGGTGTCTGCCAGGCGTGCAATGGGAGCCTTACTGTTCTGAGCATCCTGGACCATTTTGACAATCTGTGCCAGGGCGGTATCTTTACCAACCTTTGTTGTGCGAAACTTGAATGCTCCGGTCTTATTGAGGGTAGAACCAATAATTTCATCCCCAACCTTCTTGGATGCCGGCAGGCTTTCACCGGTTAGCATTGATTCATCTACTGCCGAGCTGCCTTCCAGAATAATACCATCTACCGGGATTTTTTCACCTGGTCGTACCTGAACGATATCGCCAACCAGTACTTCTTCTACCGGAATATCCATTTCTACGTCATTTCGAATGACGCGGGCTGTTTTGGCTTGTAAACCCATCAGTTTCTTGATAGCTTCACTGGTGCGACCTTTGGCACGCAGTTCCAACGCCTGACCAAGAACGACTAATGCGATGACGACTGAAACCACATCAAAAAACGGCTCAGACGTACCTTCCGGAAACACTTGAGGAAAAAGAATGGCGAAAGCCGAGTAAATCCAGGCTGCGCCTGTACCCAACGCAATCAAAGTGTTCATATTTGCAGCCCGGTGTTTCAACGCTGCCCACGCACCTACGAAGAAATCGCTGCCTGACCAGAATAGTACCGGCAAAGTAAATATTGCGGCTCCAAACCAGGTCATTCGCAATGTTTCCATTGACCATTCTTTTATGATGGGGATGAATTGCGGATACGCGGTAACCAAAACTGGAATGGAGATGATTGCGGCGAACCAGAAACGCCGCATCAGACGCTTATATTCTTTTTCGTGAGCAGCTTGCTGTTGTTCAACCGGCTCGTCGCTAACTGCAGGGCCGGTTTTGTAACCCCAGTTTTCGATTGCTTCATTCAATTGATTGAGTGAAGTTTGTTCTGGTAGGTATTCGACTGTGGCTTCCTGTGTGGCTACATTAACTGATGCATTCAATACGCCCGAGGTAGTTTTTAACTCATTTTCGATAAAATTCACACAAGAAGCGCAACGAATATTATCTATTCCTATACGCTTTTGTGCACCGCCAACTTGATAACCGACTTTTTTAATTACTTGAACGATATCCAGAATCTGGATTACCTTGGGGGCGTAATCCACAACGACAAGTCCACCAATGGGGTTTGTGATGACCCTTTCGATACCAGGTGTTTTTTCGAGGGCAGTGCGAATCAATAATGCCCCAGGTTGTCCATCCTTTGAAAAACCAAGAATTGGAAGTTCAACCTGTAGCAAACTTGAATCGGGATTGAATCCGGTATTTGTAGAGCCGGTTGGTTCAACTGATATAGGGACATGTTGATGTGGATTTACATCAAATTGCTTGACGCAGATGTCCGAACAAAAATAAAATACCTGTCCCGTGTGTTCCCGAGTGGCAAAAGCTGAATCCGGATTAATTTCCATACCGCAAATTGGATCTCGTACCATAAAATACCTCTTTCAATAACCCCTTGTTTATTTATAGTTTTATCATAGCACCTACAGGGGTAATCTTTAACCGTCAAACAGCCAGGGTATCAATAGGCTGAAACCCTCGCTTGAAAATAGGCCATTTTGCTTAGTTTTTAACCATAAAAGGTTTAGATGAAGAAAATTTTTCCCGCGCGATCAAAACAATCTATGGATTCCTTATATATCGAAAGTGATCGTGTTTTCATTCGATTCTTCCGGTATATGAATTAAGCCTAAGGATATTCCTCTCATAACCGCCTCTGTTCGACTACTGGCCTGTAATTTTCCAAAGATACGGGCAATATGCCCTTGAACGGTCCGATCACTGATCTGTAAATTGATACCAATTACTTTATTTGTCAGTCCTTTGGCAACCAATGATAAAATCTCAATTTCACGATCTGAAAGAGGCTCGAATATGGAAGTTGGAGTGGGATTTATGGTCTGCGCAAACACTTTAGATAAGATGTTGGTATCCAGAACAGATTTGCCCTGATAAACATCTCGAACTGCGTTAATAATCTCATCTGGCGAAGCGGTCTTGAGCACATAACCGTTGGCTCCAGTTTTTAATACTGCAGAGATGTAAGGCCCGTCATCATAAGAAGTTAGGATAAGAATCCCAATTGGCCAGCGGTGAGCACGGACTTCACGCGAGACTTCAATTCCAGTGGCTTTTGGCATTTGAATGTCCAGGACGGCAACATCGGGAACAATACGACCGATAATTTCTAATGCCATTTCTCCGTCGGAAGCTTCTCCTACCACTTCGATATCGCTGGCTTCCTCTAGAATTTGGCGAACGCCGGCACGAACAACCACATGGTCATCTGCTAAAACCACTCGAATCGTTGGTTTTATTTTCTCATTTTCTACCGTCATTATTACCTACTTGCCCAAATTTCATAACTACGTCAGATTTATCATTTCGTGAAACCCCGACTGAGAATAAATGTAATAGACGTTCTTTTTCTTGATTTAACAAAGATCGAGATTGAATCTTATATTGTGCTATCTCAGATGAATTGGAGAATACCTCATTAATATAAGAGAAACCAAACCAGACAATTCCCAATCCGAACAATACTCCGGAAATTAAACGCATCCAGGCATTAAAGGAACCCCAAGCATCTCCAGAATAGAATGTATTAACAAAGCGATAGTTGGTTAGGACAGCGAGCCAGGTATTTGAATCACGGAAACCTTGTCCAATTCCGGCCAGATCACTGATGAAATGTGTTGTACCATCAACGGCCATTGGTAGAATCAACAGCGCAAGCCCCCACCAAGGCAATGCTTTAATCTTTTTCTTTACCAACCCCCAAAAAACCCCAAATAACCAAATGCTGGTAAACATGGAAACCATTCGGTCAGACCAGGCAACTTTCCAACCCATTTGCTCGTTACCCACAAACTGGCGAAGAATAACGATATTATTTGTATTTTGCCAAGCAGACTGAATCTCAGGAAGGGAGTAAGAGATTTTGGGGCCGAATATGAAATAAGAGCGTTCCGGTAATTGGTGACAGAGGAATGAGTAGACCCAATATATCGCCTTAGCTGGAATAGTCCAGCCTATAGCCATAAACGCAGGTGCCAGGAACGGAGTCAAAATGTACCCCCCAAATAGAAAACTGAACACTAAGATCCAGTGCCGGCTCAACCAAAGTACAAATTGATCAGCGTTATTTACAGAAATTGGCGATGTTGCATTGAATGAAGTCATTTCAGGTTACTCCAGTCAGAAGCGCACTCTATTAAAAGCGCATCATTGAATCTAAAACAAAACGGTAGGGTTATGGAATGATTAATTTGAAATCTTTCTTGAAATCCACACTTTCTTTGCGCACATAAACGGTAATTTTCCAATTTCCGGACATGCTAAAATCTGCATCGATGGCATATTTACCATTCTCTTGTTCCGATGCTGGTCCGGTCATTGTCATCCCACTCATATCCGTATGATCCGCGCTGACTTCTACCTGTGCGCCAGATAAGGGCTGCCCTTTCTCATCTTGAATTTCCAATATCAGTTCGTTGTTTCCTACAACCGGTGTGACAGGGTCTGTTACGAGGATGATTTTTAACGGATCTGATGAGGTCTCCTGAGTTTGTGTGGTACCACTGCAGCCAACCAATAAAATAGCGACTACGAGTATCGGTCCAATCCATTTCCAATTTTTATACATAATATTCTCCTGTTTCAATCAGTAACATTAATCATCAACATCAAACCGCCTGGTTCAACATTGTCATTGGTGGTATGGTGGAGGATATGGCAATGCAGCATCCATTGCCCCGTTTCCGTGGCGATAAACTCGATATCATAACGCTCACCTGGCGAGACTAGAACCGTATCTTTGGTCAGTTGAGCAGCTTCAGGGACTGGGTGACCATCGGTCGCCACAATTTTAAATGGGACTCCATGGATATGAATCGGGTGAACGAACTGACCGATTCCCGCCAAACGCAGGCGAACAAGTTGTCCCTTTTTAACATTTATCATTTCCGTGTCCGGAAAAGCCTTCCCGTTAATGGTGAAGTAATTTGGTTCCATTCCGGCCATTGGCATAGCAGCAAAAGTTTTTCCGTTTTCGAATAACATTTCGGAAAACATAAGAGTGATATCCACATCCGGTTGGGGTGTAACCGGTTCCTTCGGATCAATAATAAAAGGCGCGTATAATCCGGCAGAAACCTGAAAGTCGCCTTCAAAATGTGAATGGTACATATACGTGCCGGCTGGTTTGGCAACAAATTCATAGATAAAGGTTTCACCGGGCTGAATTGGTTTTTGGGTAACATCGGGTATTCCATCCATCGCGTTGGGCACCGCAATCCCATGCCAGTGGATGGTGGTTGGCTCGGGCAGTTCGTTTTTAAGAACGATCCGGACGGTATCTCCTTCGGTTACCCGAATCATTGGTCCCGGCACCGTACCGTTATACGTCCAGGCGGTTACGGAAACATCTGCGGTGATTGGCCAAATGATTGGTTTTGCAGTTAATTCGAATACTTTGATATCATCTGCCATGCGAAAATCAAGCAGTTGCCCCCCTTTAGTTTCTGTGGCATTTTGCACATTCTCTCCACTGATAGGTTGCATCATATGCAAACTGTCAGAAGACGGCTGCATCGTACCGGGTGTTGCTGTCGCGTTGGCTATACCACCGGAACTTGAAATGAGGGTTGATTTCGTTGGGTCACTGGGTGAACAAGCAGCTAAAAGAAATAATCCTGGTATAAATGCAATCATTAACCTGCGAATTCTAATCAAGGCTCTACCTCCAGATCTTTGAATAATATCTTTCACCAAGAGTAGACGAATAGCGTTTAAAAGATAAGAGTAATATGACGGGGTATCTTATAAGCAATTATGCCTAATATCATCAATTTTGTAGCAATTTGTCATACTGAAGCATCGAAACCGAATTATGCTATATCGATATCCTGATTGGAAAGAATATCGAATGGTTCATTCAGAGCTGGCAATTGGGATAATAGCATGAGGAATTGTGTTCGAAATGATTGTTTTGGATCGTTTTCCAGAAATATAAATGTTTTGAAATTGTTGCCGTCCAATATGAGTGTTGATGGTGGTCCTTCTTGTGCATAGACTAATAAAATAACCATCTGACACATGCATTTTGAATATTCGGAGAGGGTCGAAAACAAGTTGAATGATTGCACAACCGAGTACCCGGCAGTCATCAAATGATCAGTTAACTGCGTTACCGTGCAACTGCAATCCTGATTCAAAACCAATAATGGTTGTCTTCCTGTGGTCATATCAAATCTCCAGTTTCATTATAGGTAATCTCAGTCGTATCATGAAGCGCAAAACAACGTATGTAGGAATGAGCTATTCTGCCTACTTTTGAGATTCGGACAATGAAAGTGATGAAATACTTTTCTCGTTTGCCACAACTTTTTTATTATTCCCCCAATGTATTACGAGCGTCCGGATCGTTCCACCAAATAACGTTTAGAAATTTCCTCCCGCATTCTCCATTTGATTAGTGGGTCGTAGAGCGGAGTTAACCAATTTTGATTTAAAGCAGGTATGTATTTATCTTTTTGTTTATTCATGTTAGCCTGCTTTTAATTTTTGGGCTAATGTTTTAGTATGTTTTATTGATATTACAGCCTATAAACTCAAAAGTTGAGAAATTCCCTGCGCAAGAATATAAAGACCTATCCCTAAAATAACAATTACCAACAATAAATAAGCTATTCGTTGTGATTTGGTGGGACTTGGTAAATTATTATGTGAGGTATCCACTTTTAAGACTCCAGGAAAATCAGGTTTTCATGGAAAGCTGCCGTTTTTTCAATAATGCAATGATAAGAATCGACACGCTAACCGTAAAAACCAGGATACTGATGATCTGAGCCTGGTTTAATCCCAGAGCTATAATCAGATAGGAACTTGTGAAGGCAATAAAAAAACGTACAGAAGAATAGAAAACCAGATAAATCAGGCTTAATAACCCATCCGGTAAATTTTTCTTTCGCAATTTCCACAGTAATGTAAAGATTGTTAGATTCATCAGAACTTCATAAACTGGAGTGGGGGTATAGTAAACTCCAAGCTGTGGAACCATCGCGTTCGGATTAGTGTAGGCAAAGCCAAAGGGACCATTGGTTGGTTTTCCGATCGCATCTCCGGTAATAATGCAGGCAATCCTTCCTATAGCCTGTGCCAAAACAACCCCAGGAACAAAGGCGTCCAACAAACGGGGAAAATTCCAATGTTCAATGCGAGCCAGAATAGCTAAAGCGATCAGTCCTCCCAGCACACCACCCCAAATAGCCAAACCACCTTCCCAGATGTAAAGTGCGCGAATAGGATTGGCAGCGAATTCACCCGGCCAATGATCAATTACGTGAAATAGACGCGCACCGATCATACCGGCAATGATGATCCATAGAACATTTTCTGTAATTTTTTCTGTATTAAATCCTTTTCGTCCAGCTTCGCGAACTGCTAATAAGGTACCGATAAGTATGGCGGCAGCCACAATCAAACCATACCAGCGTAAATGAAAGTTGCCAATGGAAAAAATAATGGGGTCAAGTGAAATAGTAATCATGATTCCTTTGAAAAGTTTCCCCGTTGTCAATACAGCCAACGGGGAAGAGGGAAGAATTATATTAGTGATGGTCACCAGAATGACTATCTTCTGGTTTCCCAATATACTTTTGAGGTTCTTTGTCAAAAGCTTTTTTACAGCCTAATGAACAGAAGTAGTATGTCTTTCCTAGATAATCCGATTTCCCGGCAGCTGACACGGGATCTACATCCATATTGCAAATTGGGTCTTTAACCATAAAGTTTCTCCTTTTGGTCTGTCACGATGCCCTGAATGATTTATGACTTACTTACAATGCCAGTATACGGCGCTGCTTATGGATAGAATAGCGCTAAGTCGCGTTTATCCATATAAGCTATTTTGCCTAATTACTCCAATAAAGTGATCATATTTCTGAATACGTATCGATATCAATAATCACTTGTGTATTGAGGGATTAAGAGTGAAAAACACCTACCCATGCAACAGGGTTAAAACTGCAATAGATTATGTGTGAGTCGGTGATGTAAATCGGTAACATGAACGGAGCAGGGAATTTAATCAATCTTTACATTGCCTTTATGTCCCCTTTATGTTGTGTGAGTAAACTAAGGGAAAACAATTGAGGTGAAACTTATGTGTGGTGGACCTGGTCGAAATATTGGTAATTTTTTGTTCCCACTGCTTGTGCAGGTTGGCAGTCTTTCAACTCCAGTGAAGGAGCCCGTGATATTGAATTACATCCCATGCCCGAATTGCTCTTCATCAGTTGCACCTGGTAATTCCTGGTGCCCTGTTTGTGGCATAGCACTTAGACCACAACCTTGCGCTTTTTGCAGACAAATACTTGAACCCAAAGATAAACATTGCCAATATTGTGGCGCACCGCGTGGATTAGCAAAGAATTGGTAGAAATGCTATTGCGTACTTGAAGACTATATATATTATGTTACTTCTAGTGCGACTGGTTAAAGGTTTGTGTAAAAGGTTTGATTTCTCAGCAACCCCGAGCATAATAATGGAATTCTGAATTGGTGTCACTAAATATTATTGTAATCTAGCCGAATTATTATTGTCGTGCCTTTTCCTGGTGAAGAGATAATCTCTAGATTACTATTGATTAATTCGGCGCGTTCTTTCAATCCAAGCAGTCCGAAATGGCCTTTCTCCGGGAACTCTGCCGGATTGGTTGGGACAACAAAGCCTTTTCCATTATCACGGATCGAAATAATTAATTCGCTGTTTTTGAAATCCAGATCCACCCAGGCTTGTGATGCATTGGAATGATGAGCAACGTTATTTAACGACTCTTGAATCATACGGTAAAGAGACATTTCAATTTGCGAACCAAATCGCTGTTCCTGACCTTTAGAGTAAAAAATGATCAGGATATTGGCAGCTTGTCCTATTTCGTTTGCCATCATTTCCAGCGCTGCGACCAATCCCAAATCCTCCAGATAGATTGGTCGTAAACCGCGAATCATCCGACGCAGGTTGACCATCGACTGCTGCACCAGGGTTTGAAGTTCACCTAAAGAATCCTTTTGTGTTTCAGGGGATTTTATCAAAATTAATTGAATCCGTTGATTGAGAGCAATCAGTGTCTGGATGGTATCATCATGAAGTTCACGTGCCAGGCTGCGTCGTTCATTTTCTACTCCGGCGGTAATCGCGCCGATGTAACTATGCAGGTTTTGTTGGGCAGCATTCAATTTATCAGCCATCTCAATCAATTCGGTTTGCAGGTTGTAAATTTCCTCAATCCCACCCACCGGTTGGCGAATGGCTTCGAAGTCCCCTTGGGCCAGGCTGGCAGCCTGTTTTTCCAGTTTTCGCAACGGCGCAACAATCCGGCGAGCGCCAAACCATATTGCGATTAATGCCAATAAGAACACTGGAACGATTACCAATGGTGCAGATTGGGTGGTACTTAGATAGGGGCTACCAATATCTTCCCAGGCTTCTTCTATAATCAATCCCCAACCGGTTGGAGGGATGGGATTGAATGCGACTACATGCTCACCTTCGCTACTCTGAAAGTAATTGATACCACTTTCCCCATTGAGAGCTTCCTTGATTCCCGGATGCGATGGTAGATTTTCGTCCAAATTGAGTGGCCCACCACGATAAAGCACATCATAATCTTCATTAGATAGAGTTGGACTGATAACCAGGACGGTGATTTGTCCAGAACTAATCAAATTACCAATTGTTTTTTCAATCAGACGCCCTGGTGAAAAGGCTCCAAGCATTACCTCATTTTGATCAGTAAGTATGCCAATAAAAATATAGGGACTAGCACTTTGTGGAAGATTGATTAGCGTTGAAAATATAGGTTGGTTATTGTTTATTATTACATTCTTGAAGAAATCAGTGGCTTGTGTTGGAATCGTTTGCCAACCTATCTGGTTTGTTGATGCATAAATCAGTCGATTTTCGATAGAATAAAGTGCAATTCCACCATCGAATGCGTCAGATATTTCTTCCGCGTGGAGGACATCAGAAGAAAAGTTTGTTTCTTCCTTCAGGCTGCGAGATAAGATATTGATTGTGTTGATCAGATGAGAAATTTCAAGCTCTAAGGAATTAGAAGCGGCGCGTACCGTTCTCAAATTGCGATCACCTACCAGACTGCGCATGGCTTTATGGTGAAGTGTCTGGCTACCAAAAGCAACCAATAAAAGTAGCAAGGTTAAGGGCAAAACGGTGATTAAGAACAATTGGGGGGTGAATCCCCTCCAATTGGAATTTCTTATGGTTTGGTGTTTTGGTTTTGACAAAACACACCTATGATCCCTTCTGCGCAGTGCGTTCTATTGGGTAAGAAAATAATCAGGAAATATCACTGATATTTGTAGAAATCAGACCCAAGGAAACCGCTCGCATGACAGCTTCTGTGCGGCTTTCAGCGTTTAATTTTTGAAAAATGCTCGCCAGATGATTTTGCACGGTACGATCGCTGATCCCTAATTGCACGCCAATGGCTTTATTTGTGAATCCTTTGGCTGTCAGGGTTAGGGTTTGTAACTCGCGGTCGGTGAGAGATTCAATTAAAGATGTTTCTGTTTTACCGGACAACTTAGCAAACAATTTTTGGGCAAGAACAGTATCCAAGACGGATTTGCCGTGAAAAACATCACGCACACTTTCAATAATATCCTGAGGGTCAGCGGTTTTTAGCACATATCCATTTGACCCGGCCTGTAGGACTGCCTGTACATAGGGCTCATCGTCGTAGGCGGTTAATACTAATACACCAATCGGTAAACGATTAGTACGAATCCAACGAGTTACCTCAATACCGCTCATTAATGGCATTTGGATATCCAGTATGGCAACATCCGGTCTGATTTTTTCAAGGAGATCACAAGCTTCTTTGCCATTGGAAGCCTCCGCAACAACCTGGATATCTGTTGTTTGCTCCAGGAATTGACGGATCCCAGCACGTACCACTACGTGATCATCGGCCAGGAGTACACGAATAATTGAAGAAGATTGAGTTGTCATGATTTATTAATTATACCTATAGAAAAAATTAATGAAACCAAGAATGTCATTTATCAAAATTAATTTTTATTGATCCAATGGTGAAGAATTCCAGGCAAAACTATAAAGATAGCTTACAAGATTTTCTATCTGTTGGGTAGTGAATATAGGCCCCCAATAGGGCATGCCGGTACCCATCCCTCCCCGAATGATTTTGCCTTCAATTAAAGCGGGGCTGGCGCCCAACAGGTAATTGGGATCACTGAAGTCAGATGGCCTCACAAATCCCTCTCCGGTTACCTGGTGGGGTTTTGTTTCGGAGTTGTGGTTACCCGGATCCCATAAAGGCAAATCACGAACTATGACACCATCGCCTTTACCTGTTTCTCCATGACAGGCTGCGCAATTTGCGGCATAGAGATTTTGTCCGGCGGCTAAATTCTCCGGTGATGTTTGTTGCTGCCAGATCCAGGCTATGGTATCCCAAAGATTCTGGTCGCTCAGGTGAGATAAAGCGGGTTCTTCACGCAGCCGCGACCAAAATCGAGAGGGGCTTGTGGAAAGGTAAGTGTCGCGGTCCACGGCGTAGGCCGGTAGCAAGCTTGCAAAACGTGCGCCCCGTTCAGCAGAAGCTGTTTCGGTTGGGATTGTTTCTGTATTATGTGGTGAATCGAGGTCAATACCTAATTGCAAAAATAAGGGTTGAGGATCAGTAGGAATGGGTTCTCCCTCACCGCTTATTTCTATGGTTCCACGCATGCGCCAATGATTAGGTCCACACCAACGATTGCAATAAAAAGTGTATCGCCCTGGTCTGTCAAAACTCAGGGTGGTTTCGATGAATTCACCCGGCAATATATCTGTCGTAGGTAATTCGGATCTCCCTATTGCAAATCCATGCACCACATCATCACTGGTAATCCGAAGATGAATGGGCTGTCCAACTTGACCATATAGTGTTTCTAAACTCCAACCGCCATTTTCAGGCATTCGAGCATGTAATTCTATAACATTGGCCTGGTTATTGGAGAACAGCCATCGACCGCCAAATGGAATAGCTATAGCGATGATAATTAATAAAACAACAATTGAACGGGCAACAATTTCTTTATTCATAAGTTTTAACCAATCAGAAGCCAGAGCATACTGAGTGAAAACAATCCACAAAAAATGATTAGTGGTAATGCTTGTTTGGCAGATTCGGTAATGCGAATGATAACTCGGCTGCTCCAAAACAAGCCGACTACCAATACAATAACCTGCAGCAGCAAACTAAACGATGTGGACTGCCCTACCCAAGTGATGTTTGAAAGTCCAATCAAATTCCAGCCCCAACCAAGGGGGTCGAAAAGTACCGGTAGTACATAAGAAAATTTTGCAAAAGCAAATGAAATTGTAAAAGCTATCCAGGCCATCAAGCCCAATGGGATGAGCATCTGGCTGTAGTAAGCCAATGATTGCCGCACTGTAATTTTTACCGAAACTGACTTCGTAGCAATCCATACTGCGCCTGCATAAAGACCTGGAAGAATACCTAAGGCTGCAACGAGAAATATGCCTGTAAAAACAAACCAGGAATTACTTCCGATATCATAGGCCGCTAATTTGAGCTGCCCCCAAGGGCCCAGGAATACGGCTGCATCAACCAGTGCGCTGGCTAACATGACTAATCCAAGAAAAGCCTCATCCAATCGATGTTTTGTTTTGGGTCCCAAATCACTTCCCCAGGGACGCAAATTTACGGCGATATTATCTGTGGGGCAAACCCGTAAACATTCCATACACAGGCCGCAATTTGCACTGGATTTTAATGCCAATGGGTACTGTCCCCAAGGACATGCCTTATAACAGGTTTTTTCAGTATGACTGGCACAGACATCAGCGTCCTTAATGCGTACTTCTACCGGTCCGGCCTGGGCATACAACCCGGTAAACCCACCAATAGGACACAGATAATTGCAGAATGAACGTCTTTCGAAAACTAGACTGAGGACGAATGCCAGGAAGATAATACCTAATAACACGACCGCTGTAACACGGGCCGATGTTAAAGTGACTGCACCAAACAATCCTACCGCGAGAAATCCACCGGCCTGTAGCCAGTTACCGCGCAAGGCTTTTGGCCAGCGTTTGTTCAAGCCGAAACCTTTGCCTCGCGGCATTAAAATTCCACCATGTTGGAGCCATTCACCTGGCATGGGTATAGGACAGATAGAGCACCAGGAGCGCCCACCAAAGGGAATAAATAATAGCTTAAGTGCCGTCCACCAGGCAATCCAGACAAAGATGATCGCAAAATTATGGCTTCCGACCACAGAACCAAACAACCCAGCCAAAATGGTAAAAATAAATCCTGCCAAAGTCACAGCGCGCAAAAGAAACTGCGGCCAGCGGCTGCGCAGCAGGTTTAGAGCCCAAGGGATACGAGTTAAATCCAAACGGTTCATTTTGGCAATCCTGCCTGAAATTTCGAATTTCGCTTCAAAGAATAAAAGGCTGCCCCTATGGATAGAAATCCTAAAACAATGCCGCGTATGAATAGCTGGTTTATCCCTACGTGAAGTTTTCCAATCATGAAAGGATGAAGATTACCGCAAGCCACGGAACACCGAAAACGAAATACGCCAGCTTTATTTGCGACAAAAGTTGCTTTTGCCGTTTGCCCGGGGTCGGCTTTCAATTCAAAATCATATCCGTCCAAAGAAAAACCATGCACTACATCTGTAGAAACTAACTCTACAGTAACCCGATCATTCGGGTTTATATATATTTCGCCAGGCATGAATTGAAAACTACTGGCTTCAATGCGGATTGTCCGTTCCTGAGGCGTATCGGTAGATAAAGGCAGTGGTACGAAAAGTATCAAAAAAGCTGACACAACCAACAGAAACATCCAATTCAATTGAGTCCAAAGTTTCTTGAAGATGCTTGTGGGCAACAGTAAGTTCAATCTCATTATTGGGCTGGCGGCATATTCGATGGACCATATTGAGCATACGTTTGATCGATGGTTTTTCGGATCTCCTGAGGGGTTTCTCCATCTTCCGTCAACTTCATCACATCGCGGGTGATATCCACACAGATTGAACAACCAAGGGCGTGCTGGTCAAAGACAACCTCTCCCGAGGATTTTATTTCTTTTACATAACAGGAGTAATTGGATGTGTGCCCGGCTGCGCCACAACCACAATAACAGGGCACGTTTTTCAAAGCGTCCGGATTAGCGATAGCGAATTGGTAAGCTTCTTGAACGGTAATTGGGGCTTGTTGTATTTCTGTTGGCATGCCGGACATTGGCGCTATTTCATCCAGATCGTTGTCGGAGGATGTGGTATTTGGACTACAACTACTCAAGACAGAGAACACAGGAAGGAGGACTGCCAAAAACAGCAGCCAACGAAAGCGAAAAACTGAACGGGGTGAGAAAATTTTCATTCAATATACCTTTTTCCAAGTTAAGTTTAGAGTTTATCCAAGTATATAAACAGAAAGTCAATCCTTTCAGGGCCAAACCGCTTGAAAAAGGTAGGCAAAATGGCTTATTTGGACAATACAAAAGGTCAAAAGCTGCCTATTAAATCACTAAAGACAGGGGACAACCTGCCTTTAGTGATTTTCACATCATTAATATTTTCAGAAAGATCACGGAACCCAATTTGAGAGAATGGTGAGTGTCATATCCTTTTTATCAGGATCATTGGTTGGAATATGGACTCTAAAATCATGTTTTCCGCCCATATCACCATGCATCATAAATTGCATTGAGATCGTTGTGGTTTCACCTGGTTTGAGGATCATCGAACCGATGACCGGTGTAGGAGGTCAGCACCCCTCCTTAACTTCAACGTAAGGCACGTCGGAAAACTTAAGGGGTTGATCGCCTACATTTTTGAGGCCAAACGAAACCTGAACTGTTTGACCCAATTTAACTTCCCCTAAATCCACCCGCTCTTTATCTACCTTAAGACTGGGGGTGCCGGAAACCTCGGGCGTATAAGGTGTAGCTTTTTTCTGGAAAGCGAAAAAGGCGGCAATAAGTAAGACTGCTATTCCACCCAATGCTAAAAATAATGGTAATTGATTGCGTTTGTGTAAAATGTTTTGCTTTTTTGATATTTTTCGTTTTAATTTAGGCATAAATGCTCATCCTTTAAAAATTCGATAACTTTAGGAACATTGTAAGAATGGATTATGTAATCCACAATAGGCATTTTCGCCTTATTCTTAACAGGCCATAAGACCCATTCACGGAAGTATCGGTTTTGGGTAGAATAACTTAATCCCAAAACGTAGGTAGATTCTTGAATCCAGGTGTTTTTCTGCCATAATGACCAGGAGGAATAGTATATGGGAGATCAAAATCAATCACAAAATGAATTGGTGACTGCATGTAACGGTTCCATTCAAAATCCCGAGAATTTTCCATCGGCAATATACCAGGGAAAACGGGTGTACTTTTGTACCAGGGCATGTCTGCGGGTATTTGAACAATCTCCGGATGCTTTTATGCGAGGGGAAGTGGAACATCCACTTGATGAAGATTAGTTGGAATCAAGTTGAATAAATAGCTTGGGTAAAACATAAAATCGCAGCCTCTAAATTTAGAAGCTGCGATTTTATGTAAATTTATTGAGTCTATTGAAGGTCCTTTTGCATTTGCAGGAATTGTTCCTGGTTGATTTCGCCTCTGGCATAACGCTGTTCAAGAATTTCTCGGGGAGAAAATGCAGTGCTCGACGGATTACCATTTGGGGATTGGTTTGATTGAAACAAGCCACGTACCAGTAATACAGCCAAAATAATCAGTACAATCCAGAAAAAAAACATTCCAAAACCCATCATATCACTCCTGCTTTAATGAACTAAGTCCGATAATATTTGCTGATATTCTTCCCGATTGATCTCACCTTTGGCATACCGGGTTTGAGCGACATCTCTTGCTGATTGTCCGGCAACATTCTGAAAACCAGATTGAGTATTGTTTCCGTTAATTCTACGAACGGCCCAAATTACCAATAAAACCAGGCCAACTAATACAGCAATCATGAGCACCAGGTTCAGGATCATCCCGATCCAACCAAAATTTCCATAACTACCAAAACCATGCATCATTTTTTATTCCTTCCATTTGACGAATTATCGTCATTGATATTGTTTTTTTTACCTTACAATATAATAATAATCCGATTAGATGAAGCTACTTTGAAGCAATTGTAAAGTTTTGATAAAGATCACTACTCCGTTTGAATAGGTAATGTAAAACTGAAAGTACTCCCTTTTTCCTCGCCGGTGCTTTCTGCCCAGATTCGCCCGTGATGTGCTTTGACCAAAGCTTGAGCAATTGTTAACCCTATACCACTTCCCCCACTCGCACGAGTCCTGGATTTATCGGTCCGGTAAAATCGGTTAAAGATATGGGGTAAATGCTCTGGTGAAAGGCCAATTCCTGTGTCGATGACTGAGATGATGATTTCGGATTTTACCCGAGCGGCAGATATAAACACCTTTCCGCCAGAAGATGTATATTGCAATGCATTACCTATCAGGTTGGTCAACACTTGCAAGATGCGATCTTTGTCCGCAGATACATTCGGAAGATCCGCAACCAGCATTTTTTCAAGATGGACCCCTTTTTCTTCAAACTGCAGATTGAGATGATTGACTGCGGTCTCGATGAGGCTGACGGGAGAAACCGATTCAAGCTTAAGCTGATAAGCCCCTGCTTCAACTCGGCTGAGTTCTTGTAGATCATCCACTAATCGCTGTAAGCGGTCTGCTTCAGAATGCACTAGCTGGTATGTTTCAGGTGATGGTGGAATGACACCATCCATCAATCCTTCCATATATCCTTTGATCCCGGCAAGCGGAGTTCGTAATTCATGTGTCACATCACCAATTAACTGTTGGCGCACAATTTCTGTCTTTTCGAGTTTATCCGCCATTTGGTTGAAGCTTAACGCAAGTTGGTCCAGCTCATCTAATTGATTGGATTGCAGATCTCCCGAAATTTTGAGTCTTTCTTCATAATACCCATCTGCAATCCGGTGACTGATTGCCATCATGTGTTGTACTGGGCCAACAACTTGGCGGCTGATAAAAAAACTTGCAAACACCGCCGCAGTCAAAGCTGCCAATGTTGCCAGAGAAAGCGATTCGGTGACAGATGTCGTGTAGTTGGTTAACAATTCCATTTCCAATGGCTGAGCGGTTCCCATCATGTTGTCACCGGACATCATGGCGCTCATCCCAGCCAGATGTCGGTCAAATGCTGCTGGAACTGATAAGCTGGTGGCAGTAGCAAGAACAATCACCCCAACTAGAACGACAACCACATAAGAAAGGAAAACTTTCCATACCAAATGAGTGCGAATAAATCTCAACATACAATCACCTACTTATCTTCAAACCGGTAGCCGACCCCACGGATTGTTTCAATGAAACGATCATCTCCCAATTTTTGTCGCACATGGCCGATATGAACATCTACAACGCGTGTATCGCCAAAATAATCATATCCCCAGGCTTTTTCCAACAATTGCTCTCTGCTGAGAACCATGCTGTGATGTTGCGCAAGAGCGACAAGCAGGTCAAACTCCACCGCTGTGAGCTCAATCAGGTGATCATCCACCCACACTCGCCGCGCAGAAAGATCAATTCGCAGGTGTGCGAAATTGAGTAATGCGGTTTCACCAATAGAAGTGTTTTGACTCTGCATTCGTCTTAAAGCAGCTTTGATACGAGCGATCAATTCTCGTGGGCTGAAGGGTTTGGTCAGGTAATCATCGGCACCGACAGAAAGTCCGACAATTTTATCTGTTTCTTCTGAACGGGCAGTGAGCATGATAACATAAACGTTTGACTCACGCCGCAAGTTGGCCAACAGTTCGATCCCATCCATTCCCGGCAGCATCACATCCAGAACAATAATATCTGGTTTGAAAGAACGGGCCGCACGGAGCCCTGCCGGTCCATCCATAGCCGATTGGAATTCATATCCTTCTGCTTTCAGATAAGCAGTTACAACATTATGGATCGAGGGTTCATCATCAATCAAGAGTATTTTTGTGGTGGTCACACTAATTTCCTTCTAAATCAATTACAATTTTGATTATAAATATATTTTACATACAAACAGAGACCGGTGGTTATACCGGTCTCTGAAGATAAGCAAGCTGAATTATTCAAACATCTCAATAAAATTTCCATGCCAGGTGTGCAAGAATACCTGACCACTGAAACCATTAACACTCATCATTCCAGTTGGCACGTCATCTTTTAGAATATCCATGGTGTAGTAGCCATAGAATGGATCTGCCTCTTCAGCGGTTTGATAACCAGGGGATTGCTGATCCAAATAGCCCTGTGCAATCTGGATTGCCTGTTCTGAGGTTACAGTCATTGTCGCAGAAACAGAACCAGAATTGGTGCCCAGACCACCCATAATACCGCCAGCGCCATTCATGTGGCCGTATTTGAGATTCCACATCATGTTCGGACCATATTCGGGGAAGACGGATAGGCTTGTGGGGTCAACTAGCAATTCCATTGCACCAATACCAGTGCTTTTCTCAATAATGCGGGCATACCCATTATTGTCAAAGATCATGATTTCTTTGACTTCGAGATCGGAATTGTTCAATCCCTTCAAATAATCTTCTATGACTTGTTTGGCCAGGTCAATGGTAAGAAGTTCGGCGTTGGCAGGATTGCTGGATTGATTATAGGGCATCATGTTGTAACCACTACCACCCATCATGTTGTAACCACTACCACCCATCATATTGTAACCACTACCACCCATCATATTGTAACCACTACCACCCATCATATTGTAACCACTGCCACCCATCATAGAATATCCTTTGTTATAGTTTTGGCCCATCCTTGCTCTGTATGCAGGTGCCATAGTCATATTGAAAGGACTATAACCTTCTACTGTAAAAATTGAATGCCCCAAAAATAATACGGCTCCAAAGAATAAGGCACTCATAACCAGTCCACCTATAACCACTAATGTAATTCCAAGTTTTTTATTCATTTGTAAATTCTCCTGTTTGATCAGATTTCTAAGTTTATGAAGCTAGTTTATCGGATCAAGTTAAAGCTGCTATGAAGCAATTCTAAAGTTTTTGTAAAGCTCTATCTGCTAGAGTAAAAAGATGGTTAGACAATTATTTACCTATGTTGAACCACACCCAAATCATAAAAAAAACTAAGAGCGCCTTTCATATTTTAGAAATCATGAGAGGCGCTCTTAGTAAAAAGGGAGGAGAAGAATAATCGAATCGTAACTGACAAAGATTATTCAAACAGCGCTTACTAGCCCAAATTTTGATAGGCGTTTTTGCGCAGACAAAATCAAGCGACTCGGCGCATGACAATTCTGGATGGACTCCGTAAGATATAGAATGATTACTTATCTCTTATCTGGACTTGAAAAGGAAAAAACATTGGTATCCAAACGAAAACGAATCTTGATCCCGTTAGGAGCCGGAATGCTTGGCATAATATTTCTCACCATGCTCTACTTTGGGATTATTTCCTGGGCAGAAAGTGTGAGTCACGCCATTGAATTCTTCTGGCAAGATCGTTGGATCGTTATCCCGATCATCATTGGATTCGGAGTGCAGACTGCTTTGTACACTATTTTAAAATTCAGATTGTATTTGCCGGTAAGTAGGACGCGACCAGGTGGATTGTTACACATTCCTGCCAATGGTGCCAGTATGGGGGCTAGCGGAACCACTTCAACCGTGGCAATGGTTGCTTGTTGCTTGCATCATGTTACCGATGTGCTGCCGATTTTAGGCTTAACCGTAGCTGCTACATTTCTGGCGAAGTATCGCCTGCTCTTTATGGAAATTGGCCTGGGAATGACCCTGCTGGGTATTGGTTTTATGATCTTTTTTCTATTACAAGAAAAACAAAGAGCAATGCCATATTTATTTGATGCCTTCAACACAAAGGATGTTTTATGAAAAATTTTCAAATCTTCGTTGTTCTTATAATTGCAATATTTATATTGACAGCCTGTACAGGTCAGGATTCAATATCTGACCCAACGACAGTGCCATCAACCCTGGTGCAACCACCTCAAGATCGACCAACCCAAACTCAACCAACACAGGTTCAACCTACAGATTTTCCGATCCAAGAAACAGAAACCCTTTCTGGCTTAATGAAATCCGACGCGCAAGGTTTTATAACAGTGGATATCACCCCAGAAATACTTGATAATCCTGAAGATGTTTTGGTCTTTGATGTCGCTTTAAATACCCATTCAATTGATTTAAGTATGGACTTGGCACAGCATGCCATTCTTTCTACGGATACCGGAAAAACTGTTCAGGCAATCCTATGGGATGCACCACGAGGAGGGCATCATGTAGATGGAAAACTTTCTTTTCCATCTGTTTTGGATGGAAATAATCTGTTAATAGGTGCAATGAGTATCACAATTACCATTGTTAATTTGGATGCTCCATCTCGTATTTTTACATGGCAATTAGAAAATGAATTTGGAGGATGAAATGTCTAAAAAACACATGCTGTTGATGATAGCTGGCTGCCTGATCGCCTTTGGCGTAGCTGCAACGGTATTTTTCTTCGAAGTGCCGACAAATAATTTGTTTATTGTTTTGTTGATCTTGATCTGCCCCCTGTCGCACTTTTTGATGATGGGACACAATAGTCATGAACATCAACCAAAAACAGATCATTCTTCCATAACCTCTTCAAAGGAGTAATGGAAGGATTGAATAAAATGAATAAGAAAAATATTTTTTCGGCTTTTGAGAACCTTCCGGGTACTATCTTTGCACGAATCATAAAGGGTTTTGGAAAAAAAACTTGGGACTGTGCAATTTTGGGAACAATCTTGTTTTTTGTGGTTGCGCTTTTGATATTTGGAATATCAACCTGGAAACCACATCAACCAATGATTCAATACACGCCGGCTGATGTGGTTTATGAGAATCCGATCCATGTAGTTCATGATGTGGGCTTTGTCAGTAATCCCAACAAGCTTGATTCTGACTCCCTTCGTTCAACAGAAAGTCCCGAGATCGTATTGTCTGAAGTATATTATGATTTTGGAGTGATCAATTCCACTCGGACTTTGACGCATATTTTTATAATTGCAAATTCCGGAAAATCTTCATTGGTAATTCAAAGAGCATATACTACCTGCGGTTGTACTGTGGCGGATATTACAGCTACTGAAATTCCTCCAGGGAAAGTTGTTTTAATGACAGTGCAATTTGACACCAGTTACCATGATATGCGCGGTACGACTGTCCGTCGTGGCGTGGTAATTGAGACGAATGATCCTTTGCACCCTACACAAGAAATCTGGATTCAAGCTTCAATCCGCTAATATTATATTGTTGGTCAAAAAATCTATGATAACCCGGCGTAAATTTCTAAAAAAAGCTGCAATAGGAATGGCTTCACTGGCTATATTTCCGGTTAAGAAATGGTTACCCCTTGCCCAATTCCCACAGGCAGAACGGTTAGGAAGAGTAAACGTTGGAATGGTAGAGGTCAAAACCAGACCCGATCCGGATAGCGCGACGGTTGCCAAAGTCTATGAGGATAGCGTAGTTCCGTGGTTAAGAGAGGTTGTTGGCCGCCAACCGTATAGGAGAAACCAACGTTGGGTGGAAACACCCGATGGCTATATCTGGGCTCCCTATCTTCAGCCTGTTGAAAATCTCCCCAACGGGCCGGTGAAAACCTTACCTGAAACCAGTTTGGGAGCCGGTATGTGGGCTGAGGTAAGCATCCCGTATATCGATCTGATTCTGGATAACCCGCCAGCTCGTTCGCCATGGCTGCAAGAAGATACCAACCCGCGTCTGTATTACTCCCAGGTGTTTTGGATTGATGGTACCAGGCAGGACGGTGATGGACAGGTTTGGTATCGGGTAAACGAAAGATACGGATATGGGGACATCTTGTGGGCCAAAGCGGAAGCTTTTCGTCCCATAACCAACGATGAGATTGCGCCAATCCACCCGGAAGCGGAAAACAAACGGGTTGTGGTGAATATTGCATACCAGACGCTTTCTTGCTTCGAAGGAAATAATGAAGTTTATTATGCTTTAATCTCTAGCGGGTTTCGATATAACATCGATGGCAATCGCACAGAGACATGGGAGACACCCCTGGGAATTCGCCCGATCTGGCGAAAATTGATATCCGCCCATATGTCTGGCGGAACAACCGGGGGCGGGTATGATCTGGCTGGGGTAAGTTGGACCAGCCTGTTTGAGGGGAATGGGGTAGCCTTACATGGAACATTCTGGCATAACAATTTTGGGGAAGAAATGTCTCATGGCTGCGTAAATTTAGCCCCTCTGGATGCCAAATGGATTTTCCGCTGGGTAAACCCAATTGTTGCGTATGACCCCGGTGACATAACCATCGGCATGCCGGGTGGAACACAGGTGGAAGTGGTAGAAGCCTAGGAAAAGGTTGGACTTAATAATAGTTTCAAGCATGACGTGTTCTGATTTGCAAATATTCTTCAGATTAGTAGAACCAGCAATTTTACCAATTCTGAGCGCAGGTTTTAACAAATTCCGGAGGTAAAATTCTGGAAATAATTAGCAGGAGCGTTACAGGGCAAGCCGACAGAGGCCGATTTTCGGCATCCCGACAAAGCAAAGTTGCATGATAAGATACTGACTCTACGAGCTCAGGGGTTGAGTTACCGTGAAATTGCGCGTTTGGTCGGGCTGCCTTGGAGGCAGGTGGGGCAGATATTGAAACTCAAATAATTGCCAATTCTCGACTGCCTTTTTTCTGTGAGTGATTCCTTTATCCCTATCGGAGGTAAACGATACCCGGTATAAGAGAGCGATCAAGTGGCGAGAATATACAAACCCCACAATCCCAACTGGCATATTCACGCCGCGTTTCACCAAGGGAGTCCACCATCGCTATTCAATACGACTGGAATGTATATGCCGACAAAGAAGCCGTCATTACCGCCAAATAGGCGGTGATAAGGACCCAGTATATACCATCGGATGGCATCCTCAGCGTCACAAGACCAAAACAATATCACGACAAATAAGTTAAAGGCAATAAATCATGTTGTGCACAAACTGTTTACGGCGACGCTTCGAATTCAGGCACTGGACGAGATTCCGCCTCAGCTTCCGTTGAAGCGATTCCGTTTTCACGAATATCGTCAAGTAGCCAGTTCATTTCCTTGATCTCACGACGTTGTGCTTCGATGATTGCATCGGCGAGTTCCCGAACGCGCATATCCTCAATTTCAGAGCGTCCACTGGTCAAAATTGCAATTGAGTGATGCGGGATCATGGCTCGCATGTAAGATTCGTCCTGCACGGTCGTCTGGCTACGCACGAGAAAGAGCGCTACCAGAAAGACCACCAGACTGCCCAGATATATCGCCAAATTCTTCTTGCGATCGCTATACATGCCGCGCATGAAGGTCAGCATAATAACGGCCATCGCTGCCCCCATGATAAATGTCATGTAAAAGCGCGTCTCACTCCATAGAACGTGAGATAATTCGTAGGTATTGAGATACATCAGACCAAACATCACGATCATTGAAGTGGCAATCATTGCGCCAAAAATGAAGTAGTTTGATTTTTTCTTCTGTTCCATAGATCACTCTCCTTTGGGTTCCCGGCTTTATTGAACACTCGTGTGCCGTTTTCCGATGAGGTAATGATGATTGATTCCTCATTTACCATGAGATGTGATGCTACGTATTTGATCGTGTAAAACGTACCGTTCAAGTTGATTTAGACAGTTTGCCGCCAATCATCTGGGATCAATTTTTCAATGGAGTCCCAGACCCCATTGACCAGATAGTTGAACGACTGTTTCAGCTCAATTCGGATGATCCTACCCTCCAGGTTGATCACAACCCGACCGACCATCTGTTTCAGTATATCATGTTGACGCTCACTTGTACGTAACACATTACGATCTGCAATCTCGGCAATGATCGCCAGGGCTGCATCCGGATTGGTGACGTAGTCTTTTCTGTCAAGCTGAATAACTTGAAGTTTGTGGGCGATACGGCGCCGTTCGTCATAATACTCACGCTCAAGTTTCTCATAAACCTGGGGACGCATCCCGTGATCGCTAAATGGGCACTACAACGACCTCATTGGATCTTGCGATACGGGACGGCGAGGGGATTGAATCGAAAGTCGGTCCGGCCGGACTGAGCTGCGACTGGAACACCTTTAAAAAACAAAGCCCCGATCAGTATCGTTTTTCACCGTTCAACACTCATCCACTCAGAGTCCGAAATCCTTAATTTTAAAGTATGGGCATCCGGATTAATTCTCCGACAAGGTACTTTTTGCTTGGTGCAAATACTAACAGATCCGTAAAATGATCATTCCCAGATTATTCTTGGCGGGATTACTGGATTTGTTAGCAACTTACCTTGGTAAATTGCTATCTCTTTTTAGTCATAGAGAATAGGAATTCAGACTAATGTTAAAAATATTTAGCCTTGCCAACCTAAAATTTTTTAATCCCCGATTTCTACTCTCCGCATATTACACCCCGGGTGTTGATCAGCCAGCATCTTCCAGGATAATCTTTCCACAACATCCCACCAAATGAACGGCACCTTATACCATTCAGCGCCGGCCACATCCTTTGGAATTAACCTGTCCGGTGCGGTCACTCTGGCCAGAAAACTCTCCGGATTAACCGCCACGGCTGTGTAAACAACAGAATAGACCGGTCCTAATAATCCCAGGGACAAGAACATACCCCAACCACAGCGGGAAGGTTGGACCGTTTTGGCTGCTTCAATCCGGTCTGCTATGAATTGCCAGTAGGATATGCTTTGTGACGCACTACTAACCTGCATTGGTTGGCTGCCTTTATACGCCACAAACATAGCCGAAGTCAACAGGCAAAGGATGATCAAGGTGCAGACGGTATTACGGATAATCACCAGGATAGCATTAACGATTTTCATTGTTTTCCGTTTCGTTTGGGTTTGTTGTGTATCTTTGCTGTGGGTCAATCTGCTCGCGTACGGCACGGTTAAAACGCAGCTCTTCGCGATACATGCGGTCCAAAGCAATTTCCAGCACATCACTCTCGCTGCGTCCCATGCTGTACGCCATCGTTCTTAATTGATCGATCCCTTCCATACTTAATCGAAATGATTTAACCGGTTTTGCGGGGCTATTTGTTTTTGGCATAAGATTCTCCTTAAGTCGTATAGTAATACTAGAGTAAACTTAAGTCAATAGGATGATGGATCTTTTTTCGATTCAATTTTTTGTTTCCCTACAACTCAACCTGATCCTACGAATTAATTGGCAAAGTAGTTTTACGATGCTATAATAGCACTATCTATCGTGTTGTAAATACCTGGTCGCAATTATCCTGAGCTTATTTTTTTGATCCATAAAGCGGCCGCTTACAGAACTGTTATCAGTCCTGTAAGTGGCTGCTTTTTTGTTTAATTCCAACTCTGGAGGTGTGTTTTGCGAGAAATCCCTATTTCACGAAAAAGTTTGGTTGTTTTGACCGGCATTGTTCTGGTAACGGTGCTCGGTATTTGGTTGATCGATTCCCTGGTCATTCACCCATCAACGGTAAAGCCCACACCAGCTATTGAAGAGGATGCAGCTTCCTTAGCCGTCATTACCGGTGTGGAAGCCTTCTTCGATATCAACTACCAGGAAGGCAAGAGTGCATGGTTGGAGGGCGTCTGTGCTGTCAGCAGTGAAGGCGGATGTGCATATCTCGCGAGTGGTGCGGATTTACTCTGGAAACGCTTTGAAGATTTTCAAACGGTCACCCGAGGGACAGCCGTTTTGGAAGAACAGATTCGTTCCGGTGAAACGGAACAGGTCTGGCGTGTCTCGGTTACCCTGTCGCAGCCCTTGCCCGGCAGCGAAAAAACACAAGACGAAGCCTACGTTCTGGTTGTACGGGTGGGAGAAACCTGGCTGTTCGACCGCTTTTTATTGACCGAAGAGATCGAGGCGATACAGCAGAATTCCAGGGAGGAGTCTTCCAAATGAGGAAGCGTAAAAGAGTTATTCAAACGATCTGGCACCTTTTCTTCTTGTTGATGGTTATTGTTCCTGCTGTTGTACTGGCACAAGATGAGTCCCCTTGGAGTGAAGTGTTTGATGCGGATGGCAACTTACTGCCAGGGATGATTGACCTGGGTATGACGACAGAAAATCCAGCCTGGATGAACGTCGATTTACCCTTTGATCAATCGCTCTCCCTGGAAGCCAACTATCATCGTTTTCAAACGCCCAGCGGCAATATCGTTGTTTTGCCTTCGGCTTCTACCTTATTCTTCATGGCCATGAATCCACAGGAAAGCGGGCTGGCTAATTCAATCGGAATGGTTGGCAATGGTTATGGCAGTATTATTGCTTTTTTGGGCAATGTCGCCGGCGACAGTGTGGATTGGCAGCGTCTGCAGCAAGCTCATCCGGAATATCAGCAGCCGGAGGATTTCTGGAACGCCGTCATTAATGGGCAGGAGAATGTTTGGAGCTGGTTTTCCGGGTTCGGGTTTCTCACCAACCTTATTTCTCTTTCCTGGAATGATGCCGCGCTGCGCTTTATGTATTTGATGTACCTCAATGGCGCGCAAGACTGTGCTTCGATCCCGGGTGGTTGCGCCGGCGTGGCAGCCACACCCCCGCCGCCCAGACAATGCCCGGATACATCCATCACTATGCAACAACCGGCGGCGTCTATTCAGAAGATTGCTCCCAATAATCCGCTGGTGGTGGGACAGGACACTCAGACGCGTCGTGGCGCGGATGTGCAGGTATCGGTGGTTATCCCGCCGGTGATTTTTACCTGGTATGAACCGATTTACGAAGAATATGAAGTGTGTGCAACCCCGACACCATACGGGACTCCAGTATGTACAACCGAGTCGATCTTCAAGGAGTGTCGCCAGCATATCGAACAGCTTCCGGATTCCGTCGCTTCTTTGCAGGCCAGCGCCAGCTTGAGCGCTGATAGTAAAGCCTGGATACAAAGCAAGTTAGGACAGACCCATTACGGCGCGTATGTTCATCAGGAAAGTTTTACCCTCTTCCCTGGTTATGGCCATTGGGCAGGCGGCTGCGATAATGGTGGGACCTGCCGGGCAAATGGGACAGCTTTGCAAATCCCATTTGCGGATCCCGGAACCTTTAATCTGCAATTACGTGGAACAACATCGGGAACAAGCTTTATGGGCATGCTGATTACCCAGCCGCGCACGTTCAATGCGGATGGAACCTTACAGGTGTATGTTACCCTGCCGGCTTTGGTGCCCTGAATGCTCCTGTTCATTGTTCGAATACCCCCCATTACCGGTTTGGTTACTTCCCTTTTATTAGGGAAGCCTCACCAGATTTTCCCCATTTACCGGTGGGTCAGGCAGCCATGGGAGCCTATGTACTTTTTATGAACGATTTCTTTATTGGTTTGGGTGAATTTTTGGCTGCATTGCCTACCTATCTGCTGAATGGTTTTTTGTTCAGCCTGTATTGGCTGGGAGATCATGCGCCGGCATTGGTCAGTATGGGTTCAGCGGCCATCATTACTCTGCTGGTGGATCAAAACCTCCAATCGCGCGCCATGTATCGGCCCGGACGGGAAGGCAGAATAACCACCATACCCAATCCACATACCGCCCAGGGGATGACGATATCCGTTTTAGTGCTGTGGGTATTAAGTCAATCGGGAATGGCCGCGCCGGTTCCCTGGATTGGAGCAGTGATGTGGTTGTTTGGTGTGCTTGTCTTGCTGGTTGTGCATACCCAGGAAGCGCTTCTTTTATGGAATATAAAGTCCGGCATTGCGATTTACGCGCTGGCCGTGATTGCCAGCCGTTTATACCTGGTTTATACAGCCCAGCTTTCCGCAGAGCAGTGGGCAGCCCTGATCGGCTCGACAGAGAGTGCCGCCGCCGTTATTGCCACAACCCGCGGGAATGTGACCACCATCATTCTCTGGGCGTTATGGCTGGTAGTGCCGTTGGGGTATTTCGCGATGCTGGTACAGCAAATTTTTCTCAACCCCATGTCCCTGGTCAACCCGATGGCCTCCGTACAGGATCTCCTGCGGCAGTACCGGGTGCGGCGATAGGGCAGTAAATGGAAACAAAACGACGCATCGACGTGGTTTGGTTGGATTTACTGCTCGATCCCTTTGTGGATGAGCGAAGTAAGCACTTTGAACGTAGGTTGGTCGATTTATCCATTAAACGTCAGGAGGTTTTTGATGAAAGAAATTGTGGAAGGGTTACGTGGTCCGGCACTGGGCATGGTTTTTGTGCTCATTGGCCTGGCCGGAACGATTGTCATGGCTGCATTTGCGGCATTGTTTGCTCAGATGGGTTTGCTACTGCGGTTGCGATCCCGAGAAAGCAATCTGCGTACAACGGATACCACTGGTTTCCGGAATTCTGTGTCTGGTCAACCGGTTTCACCCGCCAGTTACGCTTCCCCGAAGGAGTCGGTCAGCGAATCGTCTGGTAGCGAGGTCATCGAAGGAAATTGGTGGCCGGTGTAATTCCTCATTGCGTTTTTCCCCTCCCCCGAGCATCTCTTGCGACCGCAAGGGATGTCTCGCCAGCTCACCAGAGGGTTCTGGCGATCTGCCGAGACAGATAGGAGACCTATGCCCACTATTTTGAAGAATATTTCTCAAAACATTCCCTGGATGCAATATTCCCGACCGGCGCCGATTCCGGATGATTTACATATCCAGCAGGCAGGCATCCAATTCACCCAGAACCGGCACGAGCTGGACTATATCTGGCTCAACCTGGTGGAAGAGGAAGCTGGGCAGGTATACAGCGGAACCCGGGTGATTCGGTTACTGCAATTGAAGTATATTCCGATGGATGTCCGGCGCGACGCCGGTTTGTTACAGAAAATGCGAACCGCCTTGCGCGGCGTGTATGGCGCTGGGGTCAATCTGGTCTACCTGGCGGCCGGTATCTTTGAGCCGGCGATTGGGATCGTTCAGTGTTATGGGGTAACCGCCTTTGCTGAAACCCGTGAGTTGGCGGCTGAACGCTCCGAGCGTGATCTGGCGGTATTGAAAGCGACCCTGTCTGGCGCTTACCGGCAAATCCGCCTGGAAGCCCTATCGGTTGAGATTGCTGCGTGGATCGTCAAGGCTTTGCAAAACATGCCTTACCCAATCGTCACTGTCGGGCACCCCGACCCACGTGAAAATGCCCGGGGTGGCGATCCCAGGCTGAATGACCCGCTGACAGGGGGAGCGCAATCACAGCAATTTTCCCTTCAGCAAAACGAGTTATTGTTTCGCGGGATGAGCAGTTTACGCGAAGAATTTTTACTGATGCTGCTGGCCAATCACGTCCGCCTGGAAGATATTGCGATGATGTTGGCAGCCCAGGCGGAGAATACTGCCGTTTATGCTTCACGCCAGGTGGGGGTGCGCGCGGCTTCCTTTGGGGTCAGCCTGCCGGCTATCCTGACCGGTGGTTTATCCGAGAACGCTTCCAATTCGTACGGCGCCAATCATTCGACCGGTTTGGCCCAGGGGCAGAGTTCGACCGATGGCGCCGCCGACACAACCGGCCAGGCGCATACGGTTGGGCAGGCCAGTACGCGTGGCTGGTCGCATACCCTAGGGGTGGCAGAGAGTGCCATGACAGGTCAGTCCACTACGGTTGGCACGGCGGAAACGGATGGTGTTGCCAATACACACGGGGTAACCGTCACGGATGGCACATCCCACACCGATTCATCCGGCTTTGCCGCATCGCATACGGATAGTTCCGCTTACGGTGTCAACGGTGGGGTTGGTGGGAGTATCGCACCGGCGGGGGTAGGTATCTCTGCGAACGTGGGTGGAAATGCCAGTTGGGGCAGTTCCAATGGCGTTACCAATAGTTCCGGATCGGCGGATACCACCTCACATGCTGTTTCTGTCAGTTCGGCCTCTACGCAGAGCCACGCAAGCACCCACAGCCAGTCGCAATCCAATTCCGCCAGCCATTCGGCGACCCAATCCGAAGCCTGGAGTACTTCCGGTGCGGAGACGACCTCGGTGGCCGATACGGCCAGCCAGGCGACAACCAAAAGCCATGCGGATTCGCAGAGCCTGACCCGTTCACAGTCCGAAGCCACCGGTACCGGCCAGGTAATTGGGCGGGGACTATCCGGTGGGATGAGCGTCGGGGTTGCCCCTTCATTTTCATTATCCAACAGTTACCAATGGCAGGAGGATCCGTATATCTTGCTGACGCAGATCATGCGCACCCAACAAAGATTATTGGACATTGCCAGCCGCGAGGGTGCTTACTATACCGATGTGTATGCCCTGGCACGCAGCGAACAGGGTGCGCAATCCCTGATTGGCCTGATCCCGGAGGCTTTTCATGGGACGGAAGATGTCGTCACCGGTGTACAGACGCGCACCTTGAGCGAGGAAGAGAAAGCCTATATTCTGTTGCACGCGCGAGCGTTTACCCCATCGACCCGCGTGGAAACCATTGCGGAAGTCATGAGTGGATATGCAGACTCCACCTTGCTGACCATGCTGCAAGTGGCGGCTTATGCCGCCCCAGGCATGTATGAACATGGCACTGCGCTGACCGTTCAGGAAGAAACACCGGCATTTGCCTTTTACCCGAATATGAGCGGAGATATTGTCCTGGGACATCAATGGTCGAGTGAGACCGGTGAGTTGACCAACGTGCTGCTGCGCCTATCACCGGACCGGCATTTTCATACTGCTTTCGTGGGCGACACCGGCTTTGGGAAGTCAATTGCCGCCGAGCGCCTGGCCTATGAAACCACAAGACAGTGGCAATACCGCACAGTCATCCTGGATTTTGGACAGGGTTGGCGGAAAGCCCTGGATTGGCCGGGGTTAGAAGATCGCGTAGATGTTCGCCAACTGCAGCCGGGTGCCTTGCGTCCATTGCGCTGGAATATCCTTCAAATTCCCAAGCGTATCGAAGCAGGGCGTTATCGCACCCTGGTGGCAGAGATGTTGGTCAACGCCGGGCGTATGGGCGCGCGTCAATTGGGTTTTATCCGCCGGGCTTTAACGGAAGTCTACCAGGAATATGGTGTCTTAACCACCGATCCGCAGGTCCAATCCGAACAGATAAAAAGGACAATCTCCAAACACAACGTGGAATGGATAGATAACCATTGGGCGGTTGTTCAACATGCTGGTGAAGCGCATGCGATTAACAGCATGCGCATGGAATATGGGCTGTCCGGCGAAGTGGAGGTCGGTGCGCGGCTGTCCTTTCTGGAACCGTTGGACCTGCAGGCTTTGGCTGTTTATCGCAGCCAGCAGGTTGGTATTTCACAGGTCATTGAGCGCTTGCAGCGCTATAAGGACAATCTGGCGTTTGGCGATATGGCCAGCCGGACCAGTCTGGAGGGTGTATTGCTCCGCCTGGAACAGTTCGCCGAAGGGCAAATGGCGCGCCAGTACGGTAGAGGTGAAGATGCGCTGGCCGTGGAAGACCTGGGGTTGCTCGGTTCACCGCAGTCCCCGTGGGGAATCACAGTTTTAGAAGGCGGTTCCGAAATGGATGAATACCCTAAGGCTGCTTTGTTATCTCTGCTGGCCAGCGTTCTTTATCTGGATGCGGTCGCCCGCAGGCGTGAATCCTTGAATGGTGTGCAGACTTTTCCACCAATGCAAATCTTCTTTGAAGAAGCCAACAAAGTGCTGACCGGTGTGTCCAGCGGGGCTGCTTCCGATCAGGGTTCCGGAGAATCCAATGGGGTCAGCCACATTTTTCAATCCATGTGGCGCGATGGCAGGAAATACAGTGTTTTTCTGCATCTCATGGCACAGACGGTCAGTGAATTGCCGGCGGGCATTCTCTCCTCCTGCGCCAATGTCTTTGTATTCCAGACCAAAGACCCCAAGGACCGTGACCTGATCTTACCGCATATCGGGCGCTCGGAAAAAGGCATGGTCAATACCGAATACAAACGCTACCTGGCGCGTATCCCCAAGACCTACGCCATCGCCAAGTTTGGTTATACCGATCTGGTGCAGCTGATGGAGCCGGTACTGATGCGGCCCTTAATGATTGTGTGCCCGGAACCGTCCGATGAGGAAATCGCCAACCGCTTGCGGCTCTTGTTCTCGCCTTCCTTTAACTTCAACCATGGTTCATCCATTCCGGATGCTATGGACGAATGATCTTTCTTAGGAGAAAAATATATGGAATCTCGTAAACGTTCCCCCCTGATCGCTATTATTCTTTCGATTGGCATTGGCCTGATGGTCTTCGCCTTGTTAAACGGTGTGGTGCGTCCCACCCAGGTTGTGGTCGCAAAAATTGCAATTGCCTCTGGAACCATTCTGACCGAAGACCTGGTGGAATTGCGCACCATTCCCACGGGTGCCAGACCCGCCGATGCCCTGACCACTTTGGATGCGGCTGTCGGAAAAATGGTAGCGGTTGGTCGTGCCCCCGGAGATCTGATTGTTCAGGCCGTGTTGGGTGAAATTGCCGGCGCCGGTATTCCGGCTGAACTACCCGAAGGGCATCTGGCGATAGCAATCCATGTGGACCAGGCCAGCGGTGTGGCCGGCTTGCTGCGACCGGGGCAATCGGTGACCGTGATTGGTATCCTCTCCCCGGATTTGCTGCAGGATAACCCGATCAGTGTGGTAAGCGGTTCGTTGGGTGATTTTGGTTTGCCAACCGCCGTGGTTACCCAGATCGTGGGTGGACCGGCTCCCACAGCTACGCCTACGCCAACCCCGGCCCCACCTGTGTCTCCCCTGGCACGCTTGGCATTGAGCGGGTTACGCGTCCTGATGGTGCCGCAATCCTTCCGCTATGAAGAAATCCCAGCCGGGGCGACAGAGGACCAATTGTATTCATCCGCACGGACAACCATGGCTGCCCAGGAAGGCAGCGTGATTGTTCTGGACGTACCCACGACCAAAATCGAAGTAGTTCCCGGATTGTGGGCTGATCCTGCATCGCTGCTGGCGGCATTGGACCAATATGGGGCGGTCCATCTGGCGCTGGAACCGGCTGCCGGTTTGAATCTTTCTTCCAGTGACCTGGTGACGCTCAATTTGGGCGATCTGTATGCGGAATTGAATGAAAATCGCGGTAAAAAGTAGGGGCTGGGATGACGGATGCTTATTCCAATAACAAAGTTTCGGTTATGTTGGCCGGGGCAGGTCATGAAGTGGTGTATTACCAGATGCAGCCGCCCATGCTGGCGGATGCGCGCTTTATTGTCGCCGGGCACGCCACCCAATGGTCCATGCTTGAAGCCAACCTGGCCAATCTCAAGCCGGCCCTGCTCGTTGTGCAGGCGGATATCGCTCCGGATCCGGACAGCCTGATCCACCTGCTGGCCCGCATCTCCGCCTGGAAAGGTGTGGCGGTCGTGGTTTTGCCCATGACCTATCTGGATTTCAAAGGCGCATTTGAGCGCATTGAAACGGTACGCGGTGTGTATATCGCGCCGGTAAACTGGACGGATATTTTTCAGGCAGCCTATGGTGCGGTTATGACCGAACGGGCCAAACTAGCCCAGGCGGCCCCGATGCACCAGAGTCTGAGCGGGTTTAATTCCGCCAATAATGCAGCTTTTATCACCGGGACGAAGCGGATTGCCATACTGTCGCATGCCGGCGGGGTGGGTTGTTCGACGATTGCCGAAAATCTGGCGTATGAACTGGCCGTACGCATGAGTGTCAAAACCCTGCTGATTTCCATGGGATTACCCCCCGCTGCCCCGCCGCATCTCAAATTACACTACCTGCCCAGCCTGACGGAATATTTCGATCATCCGGGCAAGGCATCTTTCCAGGCTGCGCTGCAACGCTGTGAAGCGCTGGAGGTCCTGGTTGCGCCGGAGTCATCTATTGAGTATATGCGTATTTTGGAATCCTCAGCCGGCGCGGGCGGGGAAGGCACGATCCAGGGAATGTTGAATGATTCCGAAAATGGTCATTACGCGGCGATTGTCATGGATGTCCCTTCCAGTGAAGATTTGTGGATGGCTCATTCAGTGGTGTTTGCCAACACCGCTTTGATCGTTGCCCGACCGACCTTATCTGATCTGGCGGCAACGCGCCATACCCTGTCTCTGCTCCTGTCGGGTATGCGCATTGAAAAAAGAATAGCCAAAGAATCGATCCACCTGGTATTGAACCAATGTGCGGAGCGTTCGGGCTTTACCCCGCGTAGTTTCCAGGATGAACTGGCTGCTACGGTTGGCTGGGCCCCGCCGATTGCAGCCATTCTGCCGTACGATCCGTTGGTGCCGCAAGCACAGGATAACGGCATTTTGCCGCTGACCCGCTCAGATGGTTTTGCCAATGGAATCCGTTCGTTGATCAATGTGCTCTTTCCAACCATGCGCAGTGCAATGGAAATGAGCGATCGGAAAAATCGCAGTGTGCTGCGTTTACCCAGGATTCGTTTTACGTCTTAAGGAGGAAGAATGGGCGGTATTTTAGGTCTTTATGATGTCTCTGCTGCTGCACTGCCGGATGAAGTCACGCGCAATGGGGTGATTAACGAAGTGATCGATTTGGTTAATCAGGAATTTCCGCCGGCCATGTTGCAAAACCCCAGCGAAAGTGACCGGCAGCGTATTCAGGATCGGGTCGTGACGGCTGTAGGTGCGTCCTTACGCAAACGCAGCCTGCGCCCGGGATTTCAATATGAAGCGCATCTGGCCGAAGAACTGACCCGGCGCATCGTTGGGTTGGGTTTTCTGGATTTGCTGCTGCCCCCGACGCGTACGGATATCTCCGAGATCACGGTCTATTCCAGTGGTCTGGTGCAGATCATGCGCAAGGGATCCGTGCGCTGGGAGGATGTGGTTATCCACCCGCAAGCCGGTGAGATCTGGCGCGTGCTGGATCGCCTGCTGGGGCCACAGAACAAAACCCTCAACGAAACCAACCCATCGATCAACGCCAAATTGCCGGCCACGCCGCACAACCCGGGCGGTGGGCGTATCAAAGCGCTGCACCCCATCGTGGCCCCACCGGGTCGTAACCCGAGTATCAACATCAGATTGTATGAGCAGAAACCGGTCAAACCGGATTGGCTGTTGGAGCGCGGCACGATGGATGCCGCCATGATGGCCCTCCTGCAAGCAGCGATGGAAGGCGGTTACCGCATCCTGATTGCCGGTGGTACCCGCACGGGTAAGACAACCCTGCTCAGTGCGATCTGTAATTTCCTTCCGGTGGGCTGGCGTATTGTCAAAATTGAGGATCCGGAAGAAATCTGGATTGACCGGCCAACCGTGCAAACAGTTGAAGCGCGTCCTCAGGCGGTCGGCACGGATGTACGCCCGTATACCCTGGCGGACGGCGTGGACGACGCCATGCGCATGTCTCCGGATTACCTGATTATTGGCGAGGTGCGCGATGGCAAGGCGGCGATGAGCTTGTTTCGCGCCTTGATGACCGGCCATAGTGGCGCCTGCACCTTTCATGCGGACAGTCCACGTGAAGCCGTGCGCCGTTTGGCAACCGTAATGGGTGCGGATTCGGCTGTACGTCCGAATGAGGCCAATCAGATGATTGCCGATGCGGTAGATGTACTCGTTCAAATCGGGATCCGCCATGAAACCCGCCGGGTGGTTGCCATTGCCAATGTTGCCAAGGATCTTAAAAACGGCGACGTCTGGTTTGAACCAATCTACCGCTATGATGAGACCTCTCCAGCCAATGCACCCTGTTGGGAGCGGGTGGGAGAACTCAAACCACACCTGACAGGAGAATAAGGTCATGCTTACATTAATACCCCTGATTGGGGTGGTCAGTATTGTTTTGATGTTGTTTTTACTCTACCCGCGGCAGACCAAAACCGGAAAACTTTCCGATCTCTATTCGGTTGATTCAGTACGCTCGATGAATACGCTCGATCCACAATCCCTGGCCTACAAACTGATGGCAGCCGGCCTGACATTAAGTGCCACCACCTTCCGGCTCTTGTGCGGGGCCGCGGGTCTGGTTGGGGCGGTGGTGACCTGGCCTTTTTTGCCGGGGTTGCCGGCTTTTGTAATGGCTGCCATCCTTTTTTATGTTCCGAATGCCTGGCTGGATGATCGGGTCAAGAGCCGCGGCCGCAAAATCGACCAGGTGCTGCCGATTGCCATCGGGCGCATCTCGGCCGGATTGCTGGCCGGCGGGTCCGTTCCGGATGTGCTGCATCAGGTGGGGGAATCGCTGGCCTTGCAGGGCGATAATCCGCTGACGCCAGAACTGCTGTTGACCGCTTCCGAAATGCGTATCAAAGACCGCAGCGAAGCGTTGCGCGGTCTGGCCAGCCGTTCACCCTCGGTGTCCCTGGCCAATCTGGCCCAGTTGCTGGAGGGATTCAGCGAAGCCGGTGGACGGGCTTACACCCAGGTCCTGATGGAGATATCCACGCGGGTGCAGCAAATCCTGATTGCCCGTAACCGCGCTCAAGCAAAAGCCGGTGACTCAATGGTTTCGGCCAAAGTATTACCGGGGGTTTTGGTTGCCATTCTGGCCTATCTGAGTTCTGACCCGATGGTACGTGAGTCGCTCCGTGCCTGGCCGGTGCAAATCGCGATTGGGATCGCCATGGGGGCGATGGTGGGTGGGTATTTCATCATGCGTTCGATGATTATGGAGGCTGCCTGAGATGACCCTTCTTATTCCTTTCATCGCGATTGGTGTTTTTATCCTGGTTATTTATCTGACGTTGGAAGTGATTCCATCTGTACCCACCGGCAGGTTGGCAGAAACGCTCACCCCAGCCAACGGTGCGGCTTTAAACGGGTGGCGCAAAACGCTTGCGGTGCTGGATAAGCCGGTTTCAAAATGGACACCGGTCAGTTTTGTGCGTAAGGTACGCGCCGATTTGTATTGGGCGCAGGTGGGCGAGAAATGGTCGGATTGGAACGACGTCCAGTTTATCTCTCTACGCGTGGCAGCCGCCATCGCCGGGCTTGTGATCGGCATGGTTGTTTTTGGTGAAGCAGCCCTGGTGTTGGCATTGGCGGTATTGGGATTCCAATACCCGGCGATTGCCATGGGCGGGGTTGCCCGGCGCACCCGGCGTCAGTTTGTTGCCCAGCTTCCGGAATATGTCCAGTTAGTTTCGGCGCAGATGTCGGCGAATGTTTCCATGGAAGAAGCCCTGCGGCGTACGTCCCTGGCGCAAAGCCTGGTCGGGAAATGGATGCGCAAGGTGTTGCAAATGGCGCAGGGACGTGACCTGATCGAACAGATGCAACGCGAAGCGCAGGAATCACAGCTGCCGGAATTGATCGGCATGGCAGTGCAATTGGAATTTATCCGGCGCGGCACCGCCCAACAGGAGCTGATGGGCCAGTTGGCTACCAGTATTGCCGCGGATTATATCGGCAACGCCGAGCAGCGCGCGGAGAAGATTGGCTCAGAGTTGGTCATCCCGATGGTGATTTTCTATTTCTTCCCCTTTATGGTGACCCTCTTGATGGTGATCGGCTGGCCGATTGTGCAAAATATGGGAGGAATGTGATGTTGAAAGATTCTGTGCGAGACCGGCTTGGTTTTGCTTTTTTTGCTTTTACGGCATTGGTGACGGCCGCGGCTGCCTGGCAGAACCCCTCCGTACTGGGCTGGTTGTATGTCCTGCATAATTTCCTGTTGGCCTGGTTCTATACCCGGCGTACGCAGGCAGCCCGCTACGATCGTTGCGGGTTGTGGTTGGGGATGATAGCCGCGCTGTTGCCGTCTGTTCCGTTTGAGCGCGCAGTATCCTGGTATTTGTTACTCCCCGGACTGGCCGGATACGCTTTATGTTTGTGGGCGTTACTCACCCTCGGGCCACGCTTCGGAGTTGCTCCGGCTGACCGTGGTCTGACCATGCGCGGACCCTATCGTTGGATACGTCATCCGATGTATTTGGGTGAACTGGTTTTTCGAGTGGTGCTGGTGTTTACCACGAACAATCTGGTTCTGTCCGCTATATTGGCCGTGCTTTTGACTGGGATCCAGATTTGGCGCATCCGCCGAGAAGAAGCTTTGCTCCAGGGTTATGAATGTTACCGTAAGATTGTGCACTGGCGCCTGTTACCAGGGGTGTGGTGAACAATGACAACTCGCATTCTTTCTCATATCGCTTTCGGGCTAGCGCTAGGCTGCGCTGCGTTGTTACAGGTTACCGCTGTTCCGGAAGCGCTGACATGCTGGGCGATGATCAGCGTCATCACCGCGGCGATTCTGACCAATGTTATGCAAATTCGCTCGATGGGGATCGCTGGGTTGAGTGGTTTGGTCGTTATTTATAGGGCTCTGCCGGTTAGCGGACATGCCGCCCAGGTTGTTATCGGTTTAGCGACCGGTATGACTGTACTGGCGATCCTATTGGCGATTTTTGCACAACTCTCTGATTCATCGAAAGGAAAAATGATAGCTCATGAAATTTAATTGGTTTCCATCCCATCAACGGCGTGCGCGTGCCAACACGCTGACCGTGTTGGTTGCATCAGCACAGCCGCGGCAGGATGTGATCGCGTTTCTAGCACAGCAAGATGATCTGCGGGTAAAGGAAGCCTTTACCACCCGCGGTGTTCTCCAGGAATTACCAGGCGTCCACCTGATTATATGCGATACGGTATTGCCGGCCACGGATACCTCCCCGGAAATTCTTGCACGCGCCTTGGAAATGAGCGGCATCCCCCAGGTTTCCCCGGATGATTTTTTCACCAATCCGGGTGAATGGCTGGGTCGCGCACGCTTGACCAGTGACCGGCGCATCACCTTCCTGCCAATGCACCAGGTCAACATCCTCAACTGGGCGGGTGGGGTCGGTAAAAGTACCCTGGCGATGGCGATCTGTAAACGGTTTGTGGAACGCACCGGCTTGCCGGCGGCGTTGTTGGAGTTAAGTATGGCTGGCAGCATGCTGCATGCCCGTATTTCTACGGAATTGCCTGAGTTTTATGCCATTGCCACCCATAAAGCGGAAGCCCGGCTATGGAATGGGGTCAGTCTTTACCCGATGGATGGGCGTACCTTCGAGGTTTTATGGAGTGAAGACGCGCACGGGGTCCGTCAGGTTGTAGCTGATATTCGCAAGAACCACACCTTGCTGGTGGTGGATGCGTATCCCGGTCATCCACTTTTTCCGGACCTTACTCAGGCAGCACCCAATGTGGTCAATCTGGTGGTAACCACCCCGCGCGAGGATGCGGTTTATCAGGCGCGACGCCTGATGGAAAACATAAAACCGGCTCATCTGGTGCTGAACATGACGCGCAGTCTGGCAGAACGCGCCGAGAATGGCGTATCCGTTATATTGCCGTATAAAGAGGGTTGGGCGCAAGCGTTAGATGCACGTCTGGCTGACCCCTTACTTGAACTGGTTTATTTGGGTTGGAAGAAGAGGCATGCATGAACAAAAGAATTCAATTGGTTATCGGACTTTTAGCGATTGGGCTGGCGCTGGGCGCTGGTATTTATGGTCGCAATGTATATCTCAAGGAAGTGTCTACCTACCAGGTGCCGGTGCCGGCAGGTGATATCCCAGCCTACACGATTCTTTCCGCGGACATATTTCAACTCCGCGATATGCCGCGCACCATGGAGTCCTTACCCTATTACCAGTCATTGGAGAGCCTGATCGGACGGATCACGACCGGTAAATTACCGGCCGGGTTGCCGGTGCCCAGCGCAATGGTAGTTCCGGCCAGCCAGTTCCGTCTGGCGGATGCTGCCTTTGAAGTGGTCTCCATTCCGGTCGATCCGGTTTCGGCGGTCGGTGGGCAAATCCAAATCGGCCAACGGGTTAACCTGTACCGGATGAGTGAGCAAAGCATGCCATCTGGTAATTCCGTTTCAAGTGAGGAAAACTTCGTGCTGCCGATTACGGTTGAAATGATCGCAGGCGATATCCTGGTGGTGGATGTGCGCACCGCCCAGGGGGTTAAAGCCGGTCCTGTAGCAGCGGAAGAACAAACCGGCACAGGCTTATCTGGTAATGCCCAGCAGGTGGAACAGGTCCAGATTCTGACACTGGCACTGGAACCCGACCGGGTGGATCCGGTACTGGCGGCTGTCGCTGCCGGCAAAAAACAAGGAGGGCTGTTATGGACTACGCTGGCGCTGCCTTAACTTTGCCATCCCAACCACCACAGATTACTCCGCTCAGCACTGCTGATTTAGCGATGATTGACCGGGTCCGCGAAGTGTTGGTCCAACGCGCCATCCAACCCCCTTCCTGGCGCGACATGGCCCAGGAACACCGGCGCAGGTTTTTCGATGAAGTGCGTTCCGTCCTGATTGAACTGGATGGAAACAAAAACCAGATTAATCGGGATGCCCAAACCGTGACCGATGCGCTTTCCGGTGTTGGGTTATTGGATCAATTGTTACGCGATCCCTATGTGGAAGAGATTTTTGTGCGCAATGGTCAGGTGGCTGTTGAATACGATGGCACCTTTCATTACCTGGGACAGCTTGCGGATGACCGTTATTTTGAAGATCTGGCAGTTCATGTTGCCGACCAGGGTGGCGCTACCTTGCGTGGTGACCGTCCGGCGGTGTTGATTGACCTGCCGTGTGGGGAGCGCTTTACGGCGATTGTGCCCCGCCTGTCACGCGAAGGGACAGCGATCAACATCCGCACCTTTGGCCGGCGCGTAAAAACCCTGGAAGCCATGGAAGAAAGCGGTACATTTACCGGACGTTCAGCTTTCACCCAGGGACTGCTTCAGGATGTGGGCGATCAGGCGCTGCGAGAGCGCATCCGTAGTTTGCAAATGGCCCCGGATCGCTTTCTGGCCTGGTTGGCGGCGAGCTTATCCGGCTCCCTGCTGATTGCCGGCGAGATGGGCTCGGGTAAGACAACCTTATTGAATGCCCTGTCCGGTTTTCTACCACGCCAGGCACCTGTAGCGGTATTGGAGACATTTCGCGAACTTGAAATCCAACATCCATTTTTGTTACGCACGGTTGCACCGGCTGAATTAGCGGAAGGAACCCCTGGCGTTACCCTGGATTGGGTGCTGGATGTGATCTATACCCGCATGAACCCGGCAGCGATTCTCGTAGGTGAAGTGGTTGGACCGGAGGCTTTGCAGTTTCTCAAGGCAACCTGTCTGGGCCGTAAAGCCATCACCACCATTCACGGCGGTACGGTTGAAGAAGCCCTGATGCGCCTCGAACAACTGGCGCTGGCCTGCGCACCGGAATTGGGCCTGGCGGCGGTGCGTTCAATGGTCGCCATGGGGTTGGATGTGGTGGCTTTGATGGCACGGGTTGCGTGCCATGGTCGGGTCGAACGCAGCTTGCAGGCGATCGCTGTGGTGGATGGGATTGATGAGCGCGGTGATTACCGCTTGAAATATCTTTACCGCGCAGAAAATCCAAAAGAGACCTCCTTGATTGAAACCGCATACCGGCAATTGGACCAGGAGGGGATGGTTGCATGAGCCATAAAAAGAATTTGCTCTTTTTGTTTTTATTCTTCCTGGGCTGCCTGGCCAATCTGGTGTGGACGTTTTCTATAGCGCGCAATGCACCCCGACAGGTTGTTTCAGCGGGCTCTGAACCGGTAGATATCCGGGCGGAAGAACGCGCCATTATGGCCCAACTGCGCAGCCTGCCATGGCAAGGTCTGCGTTTTCTTTCCAAAGAACGCGAATGGCGCTTTTATGGGGTGGCTGGTGAACGCAGAGAAATACACTTGTTCCACTCGTTTGAGGTGGTCAAAGTATATTACCTTCAGGAAGACGGTGCCTTATCGTTTACCTGGGCGGCGTTATCCGTGAAAATTCCCGGCGTAGGGACACACGCATTCTCTGAGACAACTATTCATTCCGGAGAGATGATCGAGGTCGCTCTCCGCGGAGAGTATGTGACACGAAATGGGGTGTATTGGGATGATTGCACCAGTGAGTATTGTCATGCAGCTCAAATGGTGGATACGGTGGTGATCCTGGATGAACTGGGTACCGGTATCACCAATGCCTTTATCCGTTATGGTTGGGAACCACCCACTGCACCGATATACGGGTTTCTGTGCTGGCAACTGCGTACCTGGCAGCCAGAAATGGCATGGACGGCAGAGATAAGCGAGGCTGAATGAGCCTGTTCCGTTTTCTCTTGGGTGGTGGGTTGATCTTTTTGGGTGCAGGTGTGTTTCTATCCGCTTACAGTGTATTGAGCAGCCTGGTGGAAATGGCTATCCAGGTATGGAAACGTCTGTTCCGCTCCTGGGCCAGACGGCGATTACACGATCTGGGCATCGTGCGTAGCGCTGAAACGAACAAGCCATCCGGTCTGAATATGCGTACCCTGGTCTGGTTTTTACTGGTTCCGTTGTTAGCCCTGGCGGTGCGTGATTACCTGTTTTCTCCCCTGGTGATGGGGTTTGGCGCATTGGCGATTGCCTGGGTAAATTTCCGCACCCGGCAACGAGCGCTGGAAACAGTGAATGAAGATGCCGAAATCGCTGCCTTGCAGGTGCGTTCACTGCTTCAGGTGGATCATTCACTGCTGAATGCATTAAAAGGAATCCAGTTAACAGACGGGCAATTGAAAAGAGCACTCCAACAGGTGATCTCACGCTTGCAGATGCACCAATCCCCTGATCAGGCCGTGTGCGCTTTGCAGGGATTGCCGGGCATGGTGACCACGCGCCTTTCCGTCCTGATTGCCAACAGTGCCCGGATTACAGATGATATCCAATATGCGCTGCTGCTCACCCTGGAACAGGAAGCCCATCGCCAGAAACTGCTGCGTTCCAGGGTGCGCCAGACCCTGGCGTTGGTGCGCGGGACGATCCGCCTGTTGCAGGGCGCGGCTGGGGCGGCATTAATCTTTGTGCTGTTATCGCCAACCTGGCGAAGTTTCTTTCTGCAGGATATGTCGCATCGAACCTTGTTGGCTACCCTGATGGCGTGTGCGGTGTTGGCCAGCCTGTATTTTGAATTTGAAGTTTACCAATTGGGTAGTTCGGAGGCTTTTGGATGAACCAGATTCCCTTTCTGGTCGGGTTTGCCTGTGCACTGGGTGTGGGGCTTCTCGTAAATGTTAGCGTACAGGTTTTGTTTGATATCGGGAAAAAGCTGGTCCGTAAAATCCGTCGACCACGCAGTCGCCTGGCCGCCCTGGGATGGGCAGCTCAATCCTCGGCGGTTGTGCTTTCCGAAGAGGAATTGTTGGGCCTCTCATCCATACCCTGGATGCAACTGTATATCGCTGCAAGCCTGCTCAGCCTGATTTTATTTGGGGTGGTGGGGCCTTCTCTTTCGGGAAGCGCCGCCTATTTGTTGTTGGTCCTCCCAGGATTGGTGTGGTTATTCAAGCGCTTTCTGATCCGTCAGCGTCGGCGTTTCCTGGTTGGCCAGGTTCGCCAGTTGTTGATCGATATCCGCCTGCACATGAGCCTGACCGGTTCGCTTTTGTTGGGATTGGAACAGATTGCCCAGGGTAACGGCGCTTCCAATGTGGTTTATCGTGCCTTGCAACGACGCCTGTTGGGCGGTTCTGCCAAAAGTGGGTTGGATATTTTGCAGCAGTTGGCCAATGACCTGAACTCCGCGCATCTGTTGCGCGTGGTTCAACGCGTACAGGCTGCCCAGCAGTCTGGTGGGGTATTGGGTGTGGATCAGGCGATTGCCAATGCTATAGATAGTTTAAATGAAGAGATCACCAGCCAATCCGAGGAAGAGATGCAGCACCTGCCCCTGCGCATCACCTTATTGGCCATGCCTTTTTTGCTTGGTCCGATCGTAATTCTGTTGTTTTATCCGCTGGTGGACCGCATCCTGAAAACATTAGCCGGGACGGCGATTGGCAGCGGATTCTAATATTTCGTTCATTTGGAGGTTTGTATGTTGTTTGAGAAGAAAGCATCGGAAATTCCACAATTTGTGGTCGTATTGGCTATCGCGATCGTATTGGGCGCTGCGGCGGTTTGGGCGATCCTTTCCAATATTGGTTCGCAAGGAAACAGTGTGGCTACGTGGATTAACAGCATTGCCGTTCCGGCAGCGCACCCGTAAGGTACACCAATGTTCGGTAACCGGAGACTACTCCGGTTACCGCCGCCGCCGGAGGAACTATGTTATTTGATCGACGCGCACAAAGTATTGTGGAATATATCGTTATCCTCGCTATCCTGGTTTCACTGGTGGGTGGTGCGTTATGGCAGGTATTTGTCAGCCTGCAAGGTAAATTCAACGATGTCAATGCAGAAATCGGGTCGTAATCCCACGCGAAGTTCCCGTGATGAACCGGGACAGGCTGCGGTTGAAGCACTGCTGGTGCTGATGCTTATGGTGTTGCTGATCTTTGGCGGAATTGAACTCAGCCGGGGTGTCGCACTGCGCCAGGCATTGGATAGTGGCGCTGGCGCGGCTACGCGCGCCCTGTCGCTCGATCCGGCGCAATGGCCGTTTGCCGGCAGCCTGGTCGAACAATCCGTACAGCAAACCATCCTGGGCGCTGGTCCGGGTGCGACCCTGCAGGTCTATGATAGCGCCAATACGCCGCGCAGTGCTGCCTGGTTATCCGGCAGTGCCTTTGGGACAGCTTTTATCCTGGAAGCATCCGCACCCTTCCAAACCAATATTCCCTTCCTTTCTGACCAGGCGATCATCCTTCGGGCTCGCCATTGGGGAATCGTGGAGCGTTACCCATGAAGCGGATAAACGATTTGCAGGCAGGGATGTTGCAGGATAGGCGAGGTCAATCGGCGGTGTGGGGTTTCCTGTGCATGCTGATTTTCATTGCCATCTGTGCCGGGCTGGTAGATATCTACCGTTTGTATGCCGCGCGTAACTGGGCCTATACACTTGCCCAGGAAGCGGCCTTGAGTGGTGTGTCCAGGGGGCGGGATTGGCATGCAGCACTTGGGCAGGGAGTACTTTGTCTGGATGCGCTTACGGCGCAAAATGAAACGGAGCAGGTAATCACGGCAGAGATGAACGCTCGGGGTATCTCCGGATATCGTGCGCTGGTGCAGGTCCTACCTAATCCTGACGGTGGCGTGGTGCCTGGGTTTCCACCCAGAGCGGTGCGTCTGGGAAGTGGTATGGGAGATTGGAGCAGTGATGAACCCGCGGTGGGCGTGTATCTTGAGGTGCCGGTTTCCTGGGTGCTGATGGATTTATTGCATGTTGCGGATAAAAGCGTGCACGTCTTTGCTGCGGCGGGAGTGGCCCAATGAAATTATTGAATAGTTGTTATAAGCTACCGGCTCACTGGGTAGGAATTTGCATTGGATTACTCGCCTTAACCTGGATCACCCAGCCGGTTTTGGCCGTTATTTTCCCGGAGTACCTGAAAAACGGACGGACGTATGATCAAGAAATGGCCTATATGCAGTGGACTGGATCGGTGGGGTCGATCAACTTATATCATAAAGATAATACGTCTTTGCCACCCTCTGAAGGAGGCGCAAGCTGTGCCAGTGGCTGCACCGAAAATGTTACCCGGATTTACAACGGCGGATCCGTTTCGGGGAATTTTACCTACCTGAGCACCTTTAATGTTCAGGTGGCCTATTCCGGCAACTCCGGCGTGGGTACTGCGGTCATTCGCGCTTGCGGACAAACGATCTATACGGAAAACCTGTACAAGGCTGGCTCTGGTGCTCCAGGTTTCAATAATTTGCCCTCACCCGCCTGGAATGTGCCCACCGCTGGTGACTGCACCTGGTCGATCTCAGCCGTGGGTGGATATGTCGATTTTCGGGCAGTGACCACTGTTTTCCGCACAACCGCTGCACCAACCGTGGATTTGAAGATCAATGGCGGGGATAGCGCGTTTAACATGATGGCCCCCGGCAGTTATACAATCAGTTGGACGAGTACCCATGCGGCGGCCTGTACCGCCAGCGGGCAGTGGAACGGTACCCAGGCTACACAGGGCTATCTAAGTTATGCCAATGTGGCCAGCGGTATTTACACGTACACCCTGACCTGCACCAACCCAGCCGGCAGCGCCAGCGACAGTGTAAGCGCTATTGTTTCCGGAAACCCAACCGTGAATATTACAACCCCCTCCCTTCTGACAGCACCGGCCACATATACTGCCTCCTGGACCAGTACCAATGCACAAACCTGCAGCGGGTACGATCGTTTCAGTGGGCTGAGCGGGCTGAATGGCTCGCGGATAGAAAGCAACCTGGGCCCCGGTGTTTATGATTACCGCGTAAGGTGTGTCAATGCGGTGGGTATAACAGTCTCCGATACCAAGCAAACCACCGTTGTGGCTGCGCCGACCGTGGATGTCAAAGTGGATGGCCTGGATGGACCGACCCTCACCAGAACTGCGCCTGGCGCTTATCCGGTGAGTTGGACATCTGCCAATGCCACCCAATGCACTGGATCGGCCAGACTGGTCGGGCACAGTGGAACCAGCGGCAGCCGGGTAGAGACTAATCTGCCAGCGGGAACAATCTACGACTATACCGTAAGCTGCCAGAATCTGGCCGGAGCAACTGCCAGTGATACGGTGCGGGTGAATATCGTGGCTGCTCCCCGGGTGGATGTGAAGGTGAATGGCTCGGATGGTCCGTTGAATTTTAGTGAACCAGCCGGCTTCAATGTAACCTGGAATAGTACGGACGCGCTGAGTTGTTCCGCCTTGAATGATCTTTCCGGACCGGTTGCCACGAATGGTTCGCGCATGGTCTCCAATCGTTTTCAAGGTAGCTACCGCTATACTGTCCAATGCGTCAATGCAGCCGGCACCAGTGTAACGGATACGGTGAATGTTCAGGTCGTGCCATTGCCACCGGTGGTCGATTTAACCATCGATGGGGGTAATGATGCCATCACGCGGGAGGCGCCAGCTCAATTCACCCTGGATTGGGTCAGCATCCATGCTGTAACCTGTACGGCTTCCAGTTCGGATATGGCCTGGTCAGGCAGCGTTGGACTGAATGGAAACCAGATCATTTCCAATGTGCCGGCGGGTATCCACACCTATACGCTGACCTGTACGAATAACTCCGGATCGGCGAGTGATACAGTGACTGCCAGCGTCCTTGCACCGCTTAGCGGCACGATCTCCCTAACGCATTCCAAATTAGTGTATTTTGCTTCCATTCTGGGATTACCGGCACAGACACTATACGGGAATATTCGTGGTGGAGAAGAGCCTTACAGCGTGGTGGTCCATGTGCTTTCTCCGGATGGAGCCGAAAGTATCCATCCTCTGGATGAAAATCCATGGCAATTGACGCCTGATGCGGCCGGTGACCCGGACTTCGGGACAAATGCCACCGGAACCTGGCGCGCCTTGGCGACCATCCGTGATTCCGCCGGGCGATCCTTCCAGACAGCCAGCGTAACCTGGGATGTGGCATGGTATCCCGTGCATGGTAGGCCATGATGCGTAGACAGCTCCTGATTGCATTTATTTTTATTATTCTTCTGAGTGGGATGGCCCCCTACGAGACAAGCGTGGAAGATGGAACCTGTCTCCGCGCCTACGGACAAAACCCACAAGAAATTCCTACCTGGCTGCGAAGTGACACCCCTGAAGCAGATCTGGCAACGAGTAAGCGCTACGAACTTCTGGCCAGTCAGTTATTGAAAAACGGTATTGTAGATGGCTCTGCCTGCCCTGGAACCGGGTTGAATGCGGATGGGTCCGCAAACGGCTGCGGAATAGAAAATGCCCAAGCTGCCGTCATCGTCTGGCAGAACCAATATGATCACCTCATTTGGGAAACATCCCAACGCAATGGTTTATCCCCTGTGGTTTTGAAAGCGGTGATGGCTGTCGAATCCCAGTTTTGGCCGGGAGCGGATTGGCATACCGGCGAAGTAGGGTTCGGGCAGATGACTGAGATGGGCGCGGACCTGGTGTTGACCTGGCGTTTCGCGCTTTACCAGGATGTCTGTCGCCAGGTGTTCGACGCAGCAACCTGCACTCGATCTTATATTTTTCAGGATGAGCAAACCCAACGATTGTTGCGCGGTCAGGTGCTGAAGAATATCGACGCAACCTGCCCGACTTGTGTGCATGGCATAGACCAGCAAAAAGCGGAAGCAGCCGTTTCGTTATTGGCTGAAACCATCCAGGCCAGCTGCGCCCAATCTGCGCGGTTGATCAGCGGAATTACCGGTCATGCTCCGGCAGCGGTGATGGATTATGAAGATTTCTGGCGGTTTGTGTTGGCAAATTATCATAGCGGTGCCGGGTGTATGTCCGCGGCGCTGCATCAATCCAAAAACAGCCTTGCCTGGCCGGCGATTGCAGCCAGTTTGCCGTCAGGCTGCTGGAGTGGTGCGGTTTATGTCCGGCGGATTGAAACGCAAATCATCCGGTAGGAGGTATCGTGGACAATGGGTTGTTTCTAATCGTGGTGATCTGGTTGGGAGTGGTAAGTTGGTTTGATATCCGGCGGTGTGAGATCCCGCACAGTGCCTGGGTTATCTTACCTCTGCTCAGCGCGATGATTTATCGGGCGACCCTGGGTGGGTGGTCGTTGGTGGTGTACGCCGGTGTGGTTGCGCTGGCCAGTGAACGTGAACGGCTGGCAAGCTGGACACGGCTGCCCATCCATGGCTGGAGCTTCTGGATCCCTCCACTGGTTTTAGTGTTCACCTGGGCAACTTCTTCAAGCGTCATCGGTAGTATCGCCATCCTGGGGTTCTGGATTGCCTGGGAAGTGGGCGCCTGGGGCGGGGCGGATGCGGTTGCCTCTATCTGCCTGGTGCTGCTCTGGCCCGAACTGCATCTCATCGCCGCGCTCCTGGGTATGCATTTGGTGGTGGCTTTGGGAAGCAGCCTATATACATGGATCAAGGAACGCCGTTTCAGGCTGCACAGCCTACCCGGGTTGCCGATCCTCTTGGCCAGCGTGTTGATCTATTGGATAGCTCCACGATAAGGATGCGGATCAGATGATTTCGGGTGTTTTACTCCTCTGGTTATTTGTGTGCATGTTATACGATCTGCGCTTCCGTGAAGTACCGCAGGCACTGACACTGGTTCCATTGCTCATTGCTGTTGGATATGCCGGGTTGCATGGATTGTGGCTCCCGGCGTTCTTGACGGTGACCCTCGTTTTTTGCTCGGATATTGAACCGCATTCCAGGCGCTTCTTTGTTGTGGGCGTGTTGTCGATATTGATGATGGTATTTGCTTTCCCCGATATTCTTACCCTCTTTATTCTGATTTTGATCTGGGCACTGTGGGAGATGAAGGCGATGGGCGGTGCGGATGCGAAGTTATTGATGGTGATTGCCCTGGTTGTGCCTCAACCGGTTATTTTTCTGCTGATTGCACTTGCAGGCGGCGTACAAGGGCTGGCTGCGTTGGTCCTGCGCCGCAAAGAAGTGCCTTATATTGTCGCCATTTTTAGCGGCGCTGCTCTTTTTACTGTGCTTCGTTTATTTGGAATTCTATAAGGAAGGAGGGTTCTGCGATGCGTTTTTTACGGGATAACAAAGGAATCGAGTCTACGGAAGTGGCTCTGATCATCGCCGTTGTTGTGCTGGTCAGCTATGGCGCATACCGGCTGTTGGGTAATAACATTGCGGCTGTGGTGCAAGATATCGCCGGCCGGATTTAGACGGAATCAACTTTCTGCCGGTGGATTTCTACCGGCAGAAAATCTTATTGAGGAGGTAACCAATGCGTTTTTTGAAAGCTCGATCCGGAATGGAAATGCTGGAAGCGGCCATCACCACGCCGATTGCCATTTTGATGATGCTGGCCATCGTCAATTTAGGGATGGTGGTGTATGCCCAGCAGGCTGTCCAGGCGGCTGCCCGTCAGGGAGCACGCATGGGGAGTGTCGCGCAGCAATGTCCGGCCTGTTATGCAGCCAGCTCTGCTCGTTCTGCGATTGCGGATGCCGGAATTGTGGAGAATGCTTCCGTTTCGGTATTGGCACCAGGCGGCAGCGCCGGCAGTATTCTCAAAATCCAGGTGAGCGGGAGTGTTCCAAACTTTCTGGCTCCCTTGACCGGCCTCTTCCCTGGATTGCCCGGGGAGACCTTCACAGTACGGGCTGATTCAACCTTTCGGCAGGAAGGCTGGTAAGCATGCGCAAAGATCGACGTGGAAATTCAATGACATTCTGGGCGGTGTATATCGGGTTTGTGCTCATCCCGGCACTGACGTTAGCGGTCGAATTGGGGCGTTATTTCTACGCCATTGCGGAAGTCGCCAAAGCTGCAGATGCCGCGGCGGTTGCTGCGGCGGCAGAGATAAACCAGGGTACGTTTCAGGAGAGCGGCGCATTGGTCGCTACGGATAAGACCTGGGCTAATGCGCAATCTTACGTGGTACAGAATACCGCCAGCCTGGCAGCGAAAGGTGTGTATGCGTATGTCACCGGAATACAGGTTAGCGGAACGGATAACACCGTCCGGGTGGAAGTTTCCGCCAATCTTTCTATCCTGTTCCCTTCGATTGTTCCGGATATAACGGTTACCCGGCGCGGAGTGGCTAAGGTGAGGGCGTTGACAAGGTGATTAAAAAAGATGATTGATGATGGGAAAAAATAGAAAAGGCATATTAAAAAACTGACTGGTTGACGAGTGAAGGGTAGCCTTCTGTTTTGATCATAAGCATATTCTCAACGGTTTACAATCTGTACTTCCGTGGCTACGGCGCCAAAACGGTCACCGGCGGCCAGACTGATCGTAGCCGGTGAACCGTGGCTCTGCCATCCGTTGACCGCTTCATAGGTACCTATCTCGACGGCATGGTTGCTCGGGTCTTACCTGACATCGATGATGTCGATGATACCGGCGATGTTGGCCTTGGGCCTTGAAGAACAAATAGCTCCTACGTGGTGCTCGGAATATTGTACATCGCCAGATCGGTTGACTACACCGTGCTATTTACATCATGTTAGAGTGGATAGGTTGAGGTAGGTGTCACCGTTGAAGACATACAAGAGCAGTTCTACCTGGAATCCGTGTTCGGAATATGCAACCATAACAAACAGAGTGGTGGTTTTGGCTTTGGCACACGCCAGCTTGAAGACGGATTGCTGATCCGCTTTAACAACGGTATCTGTGCATCCATCCCGGCACTGTAGTGCTATACACCGATCCCACATTTTTGGATATTTATCCCGAATGCGGCAAGCCTCCCCCGATTAATGGAGAATAGGACTTCCGCTTCCGAGATTATAAATACCAACATCATCTCTATCTCAATTCTTCATTTCCAATTATTTTTTTAGATCTAAACAATTATTCTCCGCTTTGTTTACAAACAATTCATAAAAATCCGATATATCCAGACCTGTTTTCTCTTCAAAGGGATAATATTGTCTGTCTGTAAAAAATTTCTTATAGTTCATGTAAGATAGTGAATTTGGTTCGAATACATCTACCCAAAGATCTGTTTCGTAATTATATGGACATATTCGAAGAACATTGTTAAAAACCTTCCCCCGGATTTCATACGAAATCGCCAGATTTTGAGTATCATAGAATAACACAATTTCAGCAGGCATATTTGAACTTATATATGCTGTAGGTGCCCCAATATAAATATCTGAAGGAACTTCAAATTCATTCAAGACTTTATCTAAAGAAAAATATCCTTTTGCGGATTGACTCCTAATACTCACAATAGTTATGTTTTCATCTTTAACCGATACCTCAAATCCATAACGCAAGTCATTAATAATTTTATCTACATAATAACGCACACATTCATGTTTTGTTTCATCTACAACACATTTGTATGGATCCGCTATAAATTCAAACCTCAATGCTGAAAATTGCTGCTTAACAACTTCCCATTTTGTTTCACCGGGTACAATTCCCCAAATGCATGGCATTTCACAATCACCATTGGTTTTTATCAGATCAAAAACCATCCGATTTGCGTCATTATTGGTCAATGTTGGTAAGGCGGTTAAACTTGGATATGGACTTGGCGTAACACTTGGTGAGGGGATTAATGTAGGTGTATTCGTTAAATCCTGTGTAGGAGGCGTTGTTTGAACTACAGTTGTTTTTATTAGCATTGTGGGCGTTTGCCCATTTTTTGTTTCAACAAGAGTTTTCATAGTAGAAATTCCTTGTTCATGATTATTTAAGATAATTCTTGAACAACCAACAAAAAACAAACTAAAAAACAGTACGGATAGAAATTTAATTTTCTTATTCATAGCAAGCTCTACTATTTCCTATATGGCAACTAAAATCATAAAGTCCTTTTCTCATTAGAATCCCTTCCACAATCCATTTTGGCATCCAATCATTCATATAATCTGCTCGTAATTGCGCTGTAGATGTATAGTTTCCTTCCCTATCCCTCCCCCAACGATTAAATAGCCAACCGGAAAACATGTCTGCGAAGACCTCAGGACGCCCGTCAACATAATATGGTGTTCCATCCGCGTTATATCCTTCTTGCCTAAATCCCCCTTCCACTTCACTCCACTGCCATTCACCATACTTATCCGCGAAACCGCCATACCTTTCTCCTGTTACACCATAATGTCTATCCCATAAATCATCCGTTATACCTTCGTCATCTAACCTTTTTGAAGGTCGATTAGTTGCTTCATTATCATGTTTATAATGTTGGTACGCACCATCCATTGCTAATTCAAAAGTATGTCCTACTTCATGTGAAACAAAAGATGGGTTATTTGGAATGATATCCGAATCAAATTGTGCATTTCTATAAAAGTGGATCAGACGAGGAGTCTGAGCCATACCCCAATAATTTTCCGTTTCATTCACCTTTTTGAATTCAAGTTTTCCTCCATGCAATGTTAAAAACGCTTCAGTTGGTGATATTGGGAAATTAAACAACATTGAATTATTACATCTGGATTTATAAATTAAAGTTTTTAATACTTCAATATTATATGATTTTGCGTATTTCATGGATACAGCTCTAATAACCATATTTACTGTCCTAATCTCCTCATCGCTCCAATTCCAGTCGTCCACCACATTAGAAAATAATGTTAATGCGTATTCTCGTGTTGCATTCTGTAAATTAATACCAATAGGAGTATCTCCAAAATTACAGTCTATTGATTCACAATAAATCAACCCTGAAGGATCGTAATATCGAATGGGATTATTAATAACATACGCCCATCTATTTTGAGATTGCGATAAAGACCGTAAACCATTCCAAATATCTCTACTTATAAACCGACCATCCCCAACGCTGTAATACCTTGCTCGCAAAAACACCAACCCGGTTCCAGCGTCATACATCTCGCCGGTGTAGGCATAATCCGTCACACCCGTTCCGCTCGTCGTCAGCACCTCACCATAAGGGGTGTAGCTCTGTGTCAGGGTCACCGCTCCAGTAGAATCCACCAAATTGCGCACACTGCCCAGCGCATCCCCAAGGAAATATTCCGTCTGAGTGCTCGTGCTTTGCGCCACCCGGTTGATCCCATACAGGTAGGTATTCGTCCCATCCTGCAAGACCTGTGTCAGCCCGGAGTTGATATCCAGCACATAATCCGTCGTCACCCCATTCACAATCTGCTGGATGCGGTCACCCATTCCAGTGTAGGCATAACCATAGGTATTCGTTCCTTGGGTCAGTCCCACCAATTTATTGTTGTAATCATAGGTGTAGGCGGAAGTGCCGTCATTCATCAAATTACCATTATTGTCCCATGTATAGGAAACACCATCCACACTGGTCAGACGGTTGGCAATATCGTACGCATAGGTTTTGGTGGCATCCTGGGTGGTTTCGGTCAGGCGGTTGCCAACGGAATCGTATTCATAATGGTAATAGCTGCCATCGTTATAATTGGCTTCAGTCAAACGATAAAGCGGGTCATACTCATAATCAATGCTTGTTGTTCGCATACTGCCCTGCCCACCAGGTAACACGATGGTTTGGTGCGCGCAGCCAGGCATACTGCACTGGTTGCTCCAGAAGCGCGTATTAGAAAGGTTGGCTGCAAATTGGTATACCCCATCATTCAAGGTGTATAGCACGGCCCCATTCTCATCCGTCAGGTCATCATTGGTTTGCAGTATGTCCTCTTTATACAGTTCAACCGTGATTCCCTCGAACGGAGAGCCATCCACCCCGACCACTGAAACGGTCACCGGCACATTCACTGTCACCGATACCAACTCACACCCCGGTAAGGTGCAGTGGTTGCTTGCCCCGCTGTAGAATTGCGCCTCATTGTAATCCACCCGCACGCGATAAGAGCCCTGCGGTAGGGTGAAGTGCACATCGCCATTCTCATCCGTGATGCCAGAGCTGCCCGTATAAGTTGTGTCGTTGTAAATGCGCACTGTCAACCCGGCGCGCACGGCTGCCTGGGTGTCCACCACATGCACAGTTAATGGTTTTGTCACCAGAATGGTTGCACCGCTACAACCCGGGACGGTGCAATGATTGACAGTATCACTCCAGAACTGCACACCATTCAACTCGCTTTGGAAACGATAGCTGCCATCCGGCAAAGTCAGGGTCACACGACCAATAGAATCGGTAATCCCCGAAACATTGGCATACGTCGTCCCGTTAAAGGCGTATACCGGCAGCCCAACCTGGGGTGTGCCATCACTGTCCACTACCGTGACAGGGATTGGGCCGGGAATCGTTATCTGCGCTGTTTCACAACCTGGAACAGTACAATGGTTTACCGTATCACTCCAGAAGCGCGTGCTGCCAATGGTAGCGCGGAAACGATAGCTGCCTGTCGGCAGGGTCAGGTGGACCTGGCCATTTGAATCCGTCACCTGACTGATGCCGGTATTGGTGGAGCCGTTGAATGCGATAACCACCGCCCCTACCTGCGGGGTTCCAGCCGTGTTTTGCAAGGTCACCGTCACCGGTTTCGTGACCGTAATAGAAGCTGTGGTACAACCAGGAATGGTGCAATGATTGCTCGTTCCACTCCAGAAGGCGACATTGTTAACAGCCGTCTGGAATCGATAACTGCCGGTGGGTAAGGTGAAAACCGCCTGACCGTTGACATCGCTGACCTTATAAATCCCGGTGCTGGTCGTGCCGTTATACGCCACCACTGTCATTCCGGCTTGCGGTGTTCCATCCGTGTTCTGAACAGATACGGTTATGGGTTCGCTGACCGTAATGGTGGCATTCGTACAACCAGGGATCGTACAACCATTATTGGATGAACTCCAGAAGCGCGTGCCATTGACATCGGCTCTAAAGCGATAACTTCCCGGATCCAATGTGAAGACGACTTGCCCATTCGCATCCGTCTGTCCGCTGATTCCCATAAAAGTGTCTCCATCAAAAACACGAACAAAGACATTCGGCTGCGCGATTTCACTGGTATTATTGACCTGCACTGTTACCTGTGCAGATTGCTGCAACACATTCAATGCGATAGAAGCCTTGACGTGTTTCAACCCATTTTGCGCATCCAACCTGCCAGAAGTACTCTGTGGTGTTGGACTGGGCGTTGGTGTTGGTTGTGGTGTATTCTCCTGAATACTGGCCAATACACAACCCGGCACAGTACACTCCTCAGTCGCACTGCTCCAATAGGTTTGGCCGTAAATTTGGGCCATAAAGCGATAACTGCCATCCGCTAAACGCAATAATGCATTGCCGCTGCCATCGCTGACAGCCTGATAACTGGTTGCCACATTATTTGTATAGGCCGTAACGGTGAGCCCTGAAAGCGGGTTGCTGTTCTCATCCAGCACGGAAATGGTGGTTTGCGGATTGACCGTGATATTCACAGCCGTACACCCTGGCAGAGAACACAGGTTGATGCCGTCGCTCCAGAAGGCGGCACTGCCGGTTGCGTCGCTTGCCATAAAACGATAGTCGCCAGGCAACAGGGTGAAGAGTGCCTGCCCGCTGCTATTGGTAAGGGCTGAGAGACCCGTATCCACCCCATTTTGGTAAGCGTGGACAGTCATCCCGGCTTGGGCCAGGCCGTTGGTATCCAGCACGGTTATGGTGGTGGGGTGTGAAACGCTGATCTGGATGTTATTACAGCCTGGTATGGTGCAATGATTGCTCTCCCCACTCCAGAAGTAAGTGCCGTTGTATTTCACCTTGAAGCGATAATCCCCATCATTGAGTGATAGACGAACTTCTCCACTGGCGTTGGTCAACCCACTGACACCGGTGTTGAGGGTTCCATGATAAGCATAGACACGCGCACCTTGCACCAATACACCTTCGGTATCGACTACCGTGATGCGGATCGGTTGTGCAACCGTGATCAGTGCTGAGATACAACCGGGCACACTGCATGAGTCGCTGCTGTCGCTCCAGAAAGAGGCATTATTATACTCCACCAGGAACCGGTAGTCCCCCACGGGAAGAGTTAGGTAGGCATATCCCTGGTTGTTACTGATAGCCGTGTAACCGGTATCGTACTCTCCGCTGAAAGCCTGCACAGTAGCCTCGCTCACCGGATTACCCAGGTTATCCTGAACCAAAACGGCGATGGACTCGGTAATAATGATTTCGGCATTATGACAGCCTTCCACGTGACAATGGTTAACAGCGCCACTCCAGAAGATAGTGTTATTTACCATCACACGGAAGCGATAATCTCCGAAGGGCAGCACCAGTTGTGCATTCCCATTTTCATCGGTCAGGGCACTATACCCGCTATTGGTCGTACCTTTATAGGCAATTACGCGCATGTTCTGCTGAGGTATTCCACTGGTGTTTTTCACCATCACGGAAACATACGGCTCGTGGGCACCCGGGACGAGTTGCTGCTCAATGACCTGGGTGCGGTTACCAACGGCATCGTAAGCATAATTAAATGAACTAATCGTTGTCGTGTTGTTTTGATGAACCAGCGTTTCCAGACGGCCAAGTTCATCATAGAGATAGCTGGAAACAACCCCATTGGGCAGGTTCACCGCTGAAAGGCGGTTATTGATATCGTAATCGTAAACCGTTTCTTGTGCCTGCCAATCGCTTACACGGGCTAAGCGGTAGAGCGCATCAAAAGCATAATTCACCTGTTTGCTGTCCGCGTAGGTTATACCCGTGCGGTTGCCCAGAGCATCGTAAGCATACCCAACCGTTTGTTCATTGGCATCGGTTACACTTTCCACACGGCCCAGGTCGTCATACGCCCAGACGGTATCCCCAACACCATCCGCCATGCCTACCCGGCGGCTGGCGATGTCATAATCGAAGTCAACATCTGCCTGTGGTTCCGGGTAATTGATAGTGTCCAGGCGGCCAATTGCGTCATAGATATACTGGATGGAAGCGCCATTGGCGTCGGTGGTGGACAGGCGCTGTCCAAGAATATTGTATTTCACCGTCCAGGTGTTACCCAACGGGTCACTTTCGCTGACCTGCCTTCCGAGTGCATCGTAAACAAAACTGGTGACATACTGGGTATCATTCAGCGTGGCATTGGCATTACGAATGGTTAAGCGGCTGCCATTGGCGTCATAGCCATACTCAGTGCGCAGGTTGGTTTCGTTATCGGGATTCATGGGGGGAAGATAGTTTTCTACCACAGCGGTCAACCGGTTGAGGGTATCATATTCATAGTGTGTGACCACACCTTTGGCATCGCGTTGGTTTACCAGATTACCGGCCAGGTCATAATACAGGTATGTCGGCACGTTCTGGTCAATATGCTCCGCGTCTTGCGGGTCATATACCGGAACAGTTTCCACTTCAATTGCCTGTCCTTGCAGATTAATTACCGAAACAATTACCCTCCCCAGTTTATCGTAGAAATTGCGTTGAATGCTGCCATCCGGGGCAATACTGGCAATTACCTGACCATAATTATCGTAGACGGTCTCAGTGCGGATATTCTGATCCGGGAAATTCGGGTCATAGGTTGGTGGTGTATTCGATTGTACATCCGGAACAACCAGGTTCTGTACCTGGATCACCGGACGGTTGAGCCCGTCAAAGTAGGTGCGGTTGATGCGCCCGTAGGTATCTTTGCTGGCTATGGCTTGCCCGGCGGCATTGTAGATGGTTTCGGTACGGATGTTGACCAGCGGGTTCTGTGGATCAAAGGTGGGCGGGGTATCAACTTGGGGGGTCTGTCCGCTCAGGTTATAGACGGTTAACCAGGCGCGTCCCAGATCATCGTAATAGGTGCGGGTGATGATACCCAGTGGGTTGATACTGGCAATCTGACGCCCGTCATCATCGTAAACAATCTGGCTGCCGGGAACATTCTGATCGGGAGTATTCTCGTCATAAGCCGGGATGGTCTCATCATCGTCGTCCAGGTCCACCACGTTCTGCAAACTTTGCAATGGGCGTTGCAAGACGTCATAATAGGTACGGTTGATATGTCCAAGTGGGTCAATTGAGCCCACCGAGCGGCCTAAATCGTCATAAAGTGTTGTGGAGGAAGGTACATTCCAATCCGGGTACAGTTGGTCATAGGCGGGCGGCGCGGTCAGATCCAACAGTTCTTCCAATGTAGCACTCGGTGCGGCCGGGTCTTTGAGGTTGGTGACACTCTGCGCTGGGCGATTGAGTTCGTCGTACCAGGTGCGTGACACGACACCCAGCGGGTCAACTGAAGCGATCAGGTTGCCGCTCTCATCGTAAATCATCTGCGTGGTGATATTCTCTACCGCGTTGCGTAGGTTTGCAGGCGGCGGAGACTCGTTACCAATTGTCCAGTTGGATAAATTCTCTACAGTAAATTCGGCGCGTTGCAGGGCATCGTAATAGGTGCGCGAGATACTCCCGGCTGGGTCTGTGGTGGCAATCAGGTTGCCAATTTTGTCATACTGGCTGTCACTGCGCAGGTTCATATCGCTGGTGCCGGTGCCGCGAGATGGAATGGTCTCATCCGAGATGGCTTGTCCGCTCAGGTTCTGCACCACGGCAATGACGCGGTTGAGCGCGTCATAGTAGATACGCGTCACCCGGCAGGCTGCAGTGGCAGTGATAATCGTTTCGCCGTTGCCACCGGTCGTTTTGCTGATTTCGCAGCCAGGCACCAGATCTACACTGGCAATCAGGTTGCCGGCTTTATCATAAATATTCTGACTGGTAACATTGGTATCCTTCCCGCGCACAGCCGGTGGGACAAGCACACTGATCTCCTGACCGGTCAGGTTCGTCACTGAGTATTCCGGCCGTCCCAACACATCATAGTAGGTGCGCATAATGCGCCCATCCAGGCCAATACTGGCAATCACATTACCGGCCGCATCGTACTTGGTTTCAGTCACCAGGTTTTCGGTGGAAGTGCGGATGCCCACAGGCGGCAGGTCATTACTGAAACGATCCCAGTTTTGTAAATTGCGTACGGTTGTGATTGGGCGATTGGCGGAATCGTAGTAGGTTCGGGTCACCATGCCGCGGCTGTCGATCGAAATGATCAGGTTACCGGCGTCATCATAGACCCGTTCACTGACACGGTCGTATTTTTGATCGGTGCTGGGAATGTAGTTTTCAACGTCGCAGGGATTGCTCTGCGGCGTGTTGCCATCACCGCTGGCGTTTTCCACTGAGCGAACAACGCGGTCAAGTGCATCATAACAGTTCCAGTTACTGCGTCCGTCGAAACTGGTCTGGGCAATCATACGGCCCAGGTCATCGTAACGGTAGGTAGTCATCTGGCCCAGGTGGTTGGTAGTGCTGATCAATTGGGCATGCTGGTCATATGTGTAGGTACTGGTATGACCCAGCTCATCCGTGGTGGATTTGAGCAAACCGGCTGGTTGGGATTCATCTGCCGCGGTCGTATAAACGTAAGTGGTGGTATTGTCCAATGCATCCGTGTTGGAAGTCAGCAAACTGCCTGTATAAAAGAACTCGGATTCATTTCCCTGGGCATCACGCAGCAGGGAAAGGTTCCCTGCCGGGTCGTATTCCAGAACAGTTGGCTGTTCTAGACCATCCAGGATACCGGTCAGGTGTTTGCCGTCCGCGCTCCAGGTCAGGGTCGTCTGTGTGCCCGTCGCATCGGTAATAGTCGTTGGCCGGTATTGTCCGTCGTAAGTCTTGGTTTGTTGTTGTGAAAGAGCGTTTTCTTCCGCCACTAATGTGTTAATTGCGTTATAGCGATGCAAAGATTGGTTGCCAAATACATCTTCAATGACCGTATGAGCCGACTCACTAAAATCCAGGTCGACTATTAATGCACCGGTGCCGTCATATTGGCGCACAGCCCGCCCCAGATCATCATAGACGGTTCGTTCCACAATATGACTCAATGGATCACGCACAATCGCGAGGTGATTGAGGTGGTCTTCATCGTATTCATACGTCCAGATCTTACCGGCTGCATCCGTGAATGTCGTCAGGTCACCGCTCTCTGTATCATAATCGTAGGTAACACTCCGGTCGGTATGATCGCTTACTTCATTCAGGGCGCCATCTGAATCATATAAAAGTTCCAGGTAGCGAGTTCCGGTGTGGTCTTCCACGCGTTGTAACCGGCCATTTTCAGGGTCGTAGATATAATAAATACCGATTCCCTGCTCATTGATCTCAGAAAGGATATTTCCGCCCTGATCAAAGGTAAGTGTTACTTTGTTCTGATCAATCAGGGTATAGCTCTGAGTCTGTATGGAATAGGTCAGACTGCCAAAGAAACCGGGGTAGGGCGTAAATGTGGGTTCTCCAAGGGATATTCCTCCGCTGCCATTTGATCCGCTGTTTTCCTCCATCCAGAATTTGTACTCATTGGTGGAGCGCAGTTTCAGCCAGGCCAGGCCAGGCATGACATTCAGATGTTTTTCCAGGCTGTGCGTCCATCCGGAACTGAATGGATAATCGAACCGGTTGATTGCAGCAGTGGAATACCAACGCTCCAATTCCACAATACCATAGGCAGTCTGGATGGAGAGATCGGATTGAGAATAATCATAAACGCCGGTTAAGGTATTGATCGGTCCTCCGACGCTGCCTTGCGTACCTTGAATCGGGTTACAGTTATCGCAGTTGCTGTCGCGGGTCGATTCACTCAATACTCCATATCTTAAACAGGCACCTGGTGAAAGGTTGGTAACCAGTGCGGAAATCGGGCTGATTTTTGCATCTACAGGTGTCGCCGCTTCTAACACACCTTCAAAAGAGATGAACTTAACCTCATCACTGGCGCTAATTCGCCAAAAGCCTGTTTTGCTTTCTCCAGGTTCCAATGTGCCAAAATTCATCTGGAAAACCGGTTGAATCGGCGAATTTTCCAATGATGCTTCTTCCAGTGTGAATTCAACTGGATCTTCATCACAACCGCTGCCTTCGCAGACTAAAACAGAGCCTGGTTTTCCACTAGTTAATGTCAGGTTGCGTGCCGGGCCAAAGCCAACATTTTGGATATTAACCGTCAGATCAAACAAGGAGCAATAATCATCTGAAGGCGGCAATGTATATGTAATCTTCAGATCCGGCGCCGGGTGAACCGTAATGACCTGCGGCAATGTGGTGAAACTGACTGTTTCACCATTCTGCATGAATGAAATAGCGGCAGTGACAATAAAATCCTCGCCTTCCGGATCTGTGATGCCATTTCCGGTTGGCAAAATCATCCAGTTATTATGTAAATCTGCTCCGGGCGCCAATGTTGTGGGGATTTCTCCGGATTGATTTTCAACCACAAAGTCTGCTGAACGATCCGTACCATCCATAGAAGTAAAATTCAATTCGATAGATAAATCGTCTACCGGGGTTAAGTTGGCGTTTTCCAGGTAAAGTCCGGCATTAAAAGCCTGCCAGGACAGCATGACCTCTTGCGAGAGTGTCATATAGGTACGTCTATAATTTATGCGGGGAGCGCCGCGCCCGATTAATCCACCACTCCAGGAACCGTCGGGAATATATTTATAATCCAATGCATCATAGACTAATCCGTAACCGGTGCCATCTACAATCCACCAGGTACAACCTATTTCAGCCGTACACCAACCTGGGGTATTGACCATCGGTTTTTGGGTCACATATTCCGCGACAAGATGAATCTCATAACGAATGTTGACGCCATCCGGGATCTCAACAACCTCAAAAGAGTAATTAATGCCGTAAGAAGTCAATTGCACTTGATGGACTTGATCCGTATCTCCAGGCTGAACGGAAAATGTGTCGCTGGCGTATTCGTAATCTTCTGAGATAACTTCGTACTTATAGGTGCCTGGCTCCAAATCGGCATAAGAGACCGCACCGTACTGATCGGTATTTTTTGCCTGAGTCGGTTGGTAGGAAACTGTTGTTCCATCCGGCAATTGTGTGTTAATCAGATTTTGTGGAGTGAGAATAACCGTAGAGTTACCGGAAATCGGGTTTTCGCCATCCAAAAGTTTAATCACCAGGCTGCGTTTAGTAAGGTTGGAAAGAACAACTTCAACCTCAACAGGTTGTGTTACCGGGCTAATTTCGGACCCTGAAGCAGACAAATTCCATTGAGAAACGCCAACCGATTGATCACTGAAGGTGTTGTAGACAACCGTAACGGGAATTTCTGCATCCGGTTCCATATTCGGCAAAGACAGCGGCAGATAAATTGACGCCCAGTTAGGAAGCCCACTGTAGGTAATCGTCGGGTTCAACAAAGTTGCCGTACCTGTATTTTTTATGATAATCGTTTCGCTCTTGTTATGCCCCTGCAGCACACCCAACCGATTGGCTTCCCGGATGATAGTAATTTGGGGCATAGCAGCGGAAACCGAGGTATTCAGGTTGATATGCTTGTTATTCGGGTCTTCATCACCACCCATAGTGATTAAATCAAATGTTGTCGTATAACTTCCCAGGAAGCCGGGTAAAACATCAAAAAGCAATTGGAATGAAGAGCCGCTTCTGGGTGCATAAGTATTCGGCATACTGCACATCAAGCTGGAAGTCTCTGAATCATACGTACAATAATCCGGTCCGCTGGAATAATTAAATGCATCCGGAACTGCCACATCCAATTGCACACCGCTAGTTGTCATACCGCCGTTGTTCCAAACGGTTACATCAATAGTCATTGGATAACCGGTCGTTGCGGCAGTAGAAGAATAGCCGCCATTTATCTGGGCACGCGGATTTATTTCAAAAACCATATCCGATCCACGGAAACGAACAGATGCGGTATTGGTCAAATATTGTTCATTCACCATAACCTGGATATTGACTGTTTCAACTACTATATCGGAAATCTTGGTAGTTGCATTTCCTAAAGTATCGGTTGCTACGCTGGCACTCTCTAAAATTGCCTCTCCATCGGTAACAATGGTTACCAGTTGATTTTGAACCGGATTCTCAAATTCATCCACCAGATGAACAATAATATTACCGGTACTAATTCCATCAGCAGGCACTTCCGGTGTTACCCAAATAGCACTTTTGTTTAAACTGACTGCACCAGCCGTGAAATTCACTTCGGCAATATGGTTTAGCGTTTGTTGGGAACTACGTGCGACGATTTTACGCTCACCAGCGACGGTGGTAGATAAAATGGCTGTGACTTGCCCATCCTGGTTGGTTGTGCCGATCCCTACATATTGATCCATAATAGCAACGGGGTCATTATTGGAGGTAATATCGGCTTCCAAACCAGCACCATCTGAAATGGCAATCTCTACCGGTTTATCCGGTAAAGGATCTCCAGATGAATTCACCAGGGTAATGGTCAGCGAAATTTGATCAATGCCGTTGGCGATTGCATCTGTTTTTGAAACAATGAGCGATGACATTTCCGCATCGAATTGGTTTGTATATATTGTCCCAGGTTCGCCATTTTCTAATCCGGTGCCACCATTTGCGTTTAATAGGAGACGTGCATCAATCGTATCCGCCAAAATCGCAATACGCCCGCCACCACCGCCGTAATAACTTGTATTATTTCCGCCATTACTGCCTTGGGCTTGAATAGCCCCCTGGCCGGTGACAGATTGTGCATCGATCCAGATGGAACCGCCAGAATCACCTCCATTCAGGTATCCGGATGTTCCATTGGCTTGAATTACACCACTCTCGGCAAGGTACAGCAATTCATTGACAATTAAATGAATAGCACCACCACCATACCCTGTTCCAGAAGAACTTCCAAGAGTAACCGGATTTTCATATGAACCATAAATATCTCCCCCAGCGCTCCCGCCACCTTTACCGCCATGACCGGCTCCGTATCGTATATCAGTTGGAGCTCCTGGTCCAAGAGTTTCAAATGTGTACCCAGCGTTATACGTCTCCACGATACCAGCAATATTCATGGTATTGGCAGAAATCGTAATTCCTGTTCCTGTGGTCAGGTTACCGCCCGTTTGCAGGCGTTGGGCTTCAGCAATTCGTATCTGGTCAAAGGTATAATGACCAATTTCTTCATTCTCTTCTTCGACAACATTAATGGAAGAACCCGTTGTCGTCAACAGAAGTTTGGAAACACTTTGCGTTCCTGGATCCAAGCTTAGATCCATTAATTCGGACAACGAACCGTAATTTGTAAATTCTGATCCGATTAATGAAAGTCCCGTGGTATCCAGCGTTCCATAATTATCAAATTTCATATTACTGAGTTCAATTGCATCTTCTGAGAAAAGAGTTGCATTCTCTTTAATTTTCAGAAAGAATCCATTGTAATCATTCTGGTCAAGATTAAAATCGCCATTTTCAATAGACAGGATGGATGTATTATCCCCCAAAACAGCATACAAATTTTGAGTTGAGCCATTGCCATTTATCTCTAAATGTCCGCAACTCTCAATACGTATTTCGTCAAAAGTGACAAGTTCATTATTATTGAGAATTAATGTCGCATAAGGTTTTGAATTTGCTGAAGTAACATATTTTAGGTTGGAGAACCTATTTTTTACGATAAGTTCATTTTCGCCAGTCCCTGTATTCTCAATATAAATGGTTCCAGGACCACTACTGATGGTATAAACTGATTCATTGTAACCATAAGCCTCTATTTGTCCTGTGTAGCCTATGGAGCTATTGTATTTTAATGCAACGCGCCCTCCCGAACCCGGATCACCATAGCTAGTATCGCTATACCCTCCATCCGCCATGATTTTCCCGGAGCCATTTAAAACGTCTGAGGTAATAAACACACTCCCTCCAGAACCAGAGCCAGAACCGTAAAAACCATTAGCCCGGATTTGTCCGTTTATTACTGATTCATTTTCAACATTGATCAAAACCAGCCCTCCACCCCTGGACGTACTCCCCCCGCTTCCAAACAAATTAGGAAACCTTACATCTCCATAAGTCGATCTTTCAACATTATTAGTTGCAGCGCCATATCCACCATAACTGCCCCCACCACTCCCTTGTGGTGCGCCGGGGCCTTCAGCAAGTCGGAATCCTTTTCCATCTGCATGAATTGCTCCCCCTTCTTCAACAGTGAGATTTGCCATATCCAGGTATAAAACACCACCAGTTTGCCCATTCCAGGCATTGGCAGTTAGAACTCCGCCGGAATGAATGATTAAATGGTCGATACTAGGTATAACCGTTACAGAAGCTTTCTCGCTTTCAATATCGAATGAATCCGTCATTTGTTCTTGAAGAGCGAGAACATTTTCTTGCACATTTTCAATTTGTGTTACAGTATAGTCACCTGCATTTTGTCCCGATACTTTATAAATTATTATCTCTTGTCCAGCATAAAAACCCGTCGAATCCGTCACTACGATAGATGTTGCGCCGGAATTAAAAGATTGAGCAACCGTAGTCCGAACTTCGTCCAAATATACTGTTTGCCCTGAAGATATTTCCAACGTATCGGTTACACTAATATTTTCCGTGCCGGATATCCCGGCTAACTCTTCTATACCGGTTACCTGAATAGAATGAGAACCCAATGTTCCCCAGGTTATTACAGCCTGCCCAACGCCATTTTGAAGAGTTACCTCGGCAGGGAACATTGCCGCTACATCCGACAGGTTTAATCCTATCTGCCCACTGACGGAATGCGCCAGATTATAGGTAGCATCAACAGCCACAAAAGTAATTACTACCGGATCACCTTTAAAAATTATCCCAGAACCTGTTTTTCCGGTTTCAGATCCAGGTACTAATATTTCTCCATCCAACAGAATCAAGAAAGAATTTACATTTACCGGTGTAACTGTGAAACTTTGATCCCCAGATAGCAACATGCCATCAACTAATACGAAAACATTCTTAACCTCAGCCACAAGGGATGCAATTTCTACGGTGACCTTTCCTTCGTCATCGGTTAAGCCAATCTCAACAAATTGACCCGGTTGCTGTAATTCCCCATTAATGGTATTGCCAGTACCACTCACCATAATTCGCACTGGGCGATCGCTGAGTATTTGCCCATTTGCTCGCTTTGCTTCTACGGTTATATTTGTGGTCGTAGTTCCGCCTGATGGAATCGAAGATTGATCGATCGATGCTGTTGTTCCCCCCATATCCAAATAACTCAATCGTTCCAATGGAACAACCTCAGTCTGACCATCTGGCCGAGTCCATCTTACATAAAAATAAAATACTCCTTCTGCTACTCTGGAAATCTTTGTTGAAGCGATAACTGATATCGGAATTCCAGCTTCTAATTGTATACTGGCTCCAGAGTTAATATCTTGTCCATTTATATTGAGGAAACTATTAGTGTCATTTTGAAAATAAAATATATAAGTTCCGGTCAGTTCAGGCGTTATTCGTCCTGTCCAACGAATATAGGAACCGATTGTGTGCGAATAATTCCCCTGTCCCCAAACATAATCAATAATTTCTCCATAATGTGTCAAATATGGATTAGAAGGGTCGCTGATATAACTGTCAACTCGAAGACCCGCCTCTTCGACAGGCCGAATGAATTGAACCGAAGCTTTGTCCGGATGTTGATAATTACCCACTCGAACTTCTATCGTCTTTTCTCCAATCGACATAGAAGTAATATGTCCAGTATATAAACCTGCGATTTCGGATACGGATAATGGATACCAAACATTCGAATCAAGCAAAGTTCCATCTAAAACAACATTCTCACCACTGATCCGCACATAAACGGTCTCTTCCACAGGGTTATTTTCTGCGTCAGCCACGGAAACACTTACCTCAGTGCTGGCGATTCCATTTGCATCAATCAAATCCGGAGTGGCAGTTAAATCAATCTGATAATCAGGTATTTCTGCCATATGAAAAACATGAATAGGAATGACCTGTCGCTCAATGGAAGGGGATTCCCATTCAAGTTGTATTTCTGCAGCATCTAATTGTTCAAAATACTCAATAACAATTTCATAAGGGACTCCCGCGGTCATTACAAATTCATAGGCATTATTTGCAACACCGATCTCCCAGGAATCAATAACCAAATCTCCATCAAGCCATATACGAATGCCATCGTCACTGTGAGTATGGAATGTATAAATCTCTGTGTAATCGGCTTGAATTGTTCCAGTCCATCGTACCGAAAACTCATCTGCAGGAATACCAGCAACAGGGCTATCTTCTCCCCAATTAAAATCCACAACTTGATTTTCAACAGTCACAAAAGTTGAACCCTGTAAGCTATTGTTTGCATAATATTTTCCCAATAGCCCCAAATTCGTATTTTCCACCACAAACAAATAATTCCCCATGAAGTTTAATGGAAAATTTCCGAGTTTTACTCGGATTTGCTTTTCACCTGGTATTGTTGAACTCAAATCAAATGAATAAAATCCAGGTGTCTCTGTCTCGTCTATCAAAATCCAATCCGAATTGGATATCTCATTACCATTGATTTTATTTCCGGATTCGCTGACGTTAACATAAACCTGTTCATTCTCAATCGGTTCATTATTTATTCCAAATAAACTCAATGAAACTGTTCCAAAAATATCACCACTTGCCGGTACCGTTAACGGCGAGTAATTGAAGTCAACTTGTATACTGGATAAATCTTTTTTTAGAAAGTTCAGCCCTGAGATTAATGAACGGGCTGTTGATGCCGATCCCCACTCCAATTGTATTGTTGCCTCCCCAGCCTGTTCGTAATATTCCAAAACAAAATCATACGTCTGCTCCGGATCCAATACATAAGTGCCGGAATACCATATGGGTGTTTGATTTATCCAAGAATCGATAATCAGATTCCCATCGATCCATAAACGTACCCCATCATCACTCAAACTGTAAAATGTAAATTCTTCCGGCTCAGTCAGTTGCGGAGCACGAATTTTACCTACCCATCGTACGGAAAAATTATCTGCAGACATTCCTTCGATGGGACTTTCAAGACCCCAATCATGAGAAATCTCATATTCACTTTGTAGAACCAATGCAGGCGGAGTTAAAGTTTTATTTGCAAAATAGAATGCAGTTAATCCATAGTTTTGTGAATCTTCAAAGGCAAATTGTTGTTCTACCGGTAGAATATAACCATTGGTCCGAAACAACACTTTTTTTATGCCTGAATCTGTTGAGGTTACCATAAAAGTGCTTGATGTGTCAGTTGTCGAATCGGTTATTTGCACCCAATCTTCTTGTGTAACAGGTACACCGTTAATGCTATTACCTGTTCCGCTGATTTGAACCTCCATAGGTTGATTGGGGATATAACGGTCATAACGATTTTTTAAATTAACCGACACTTGTATTTCATCCACCCCATCCATAGCAGCAATCTGCTTATCCACATTTGTATTAGTGCCATCGAAATCAATATAACTAAAATTTTCGGTTGATAAAATCTCTCGTTCAAAATCTTCCGATTCCCAATCAATCTGTATGTATGAATTTTCTTCCATTGGAGAATAATATTCAATTCGGATATCGTAGGCTATTCCTGCAGTTAAATTAATAGTCCCTTGTTTCCAATCAAGCGTATGACTGGTCCAATCATCCACCAGCAGTTGATCATCCACCCATAAGCGCACTGCGTCATTAGTCTGAACATAAAAAGTAATAGGACCATCTGTTTGGGGTATAAAACGGGTAGACCACTTCACAGAAAATGGATCGTTTCTATATGTTATTGGTGAATCAAAAAATTGAAATTCAAAAGAAACTTCCCGCTGGATTTCAACTTTCTCTGGATTTTCTCCAAACTCTTCACCATTAAAATATTCAGTAAAAAGGCCATTGATTACCCCTGAATTTACATTCACGGTTGACCGTTGTGTTAATACATATTCGTCCAATCGAAAACGCACATGAACTATACCGGGCGAAACAGATTGCAAGTAGGTATAATAGTCTTTATCAGAGGAACCAAGTGGGATCCATGCCAACGACTCTGCCGGTTCTTCATCTATCAACCAGCCTCCTTGATCAAACATTGCATACATTGGAATATTTTCGTAATAGGCGTACGCACCAAACCAAGTTTGAAAATCTAAAGAAATCCAATCCCCCAATTCCGTATAACATTCTTCCCCTGTGTAACAATCTACATTCGCCACAATCTTGGTTAAATCGACATAAGACAAATTTCCATAAGGAATGGATTCCCGCAAAATTGTCGACGATGACCATTCAAGGTTTATGGAAGCATTTTCACCTTTATCAAAGAAATCCATTTGAAACGCATATTTCAATCCGCCGGTTAGGGTTATGGTAACCTGATCGCTAACCACCTCATCGACTGAATGTTCCAGCAGAAGATTGCCATCAATCCATAAATTTGACCCGCCATTTGAATTTAAATAAAAAATATATTCATCATCTTCTGGAATAGTGATAAAACCGGATATGGAAACTTGGAAGCCTTCAGAGGATATTCCTTCAACAGGGTTTTCGTTCAACCAATCATGGATAACCCCCTGATTTAACTGAATCACTTCATTTTCAGCTTGATCAGTATAAACGGCTTTTAATCCCTGTTCCACTAATAAACTCTCTTCAACCTGGTAAACAGGTTCCAAAGTAACAGTCCCATAGGTCAAAGATGATTGATCATCGATTTGGCGCACTTCGATCCAATATGTTTCACCGCCATTCAGCATTACCTGACTAGGGGCATCACCTGTATCATCACAAATCAATGCATTTGGTGTTGGCTCAACCAAATCCAGTCCCACCCATAAAGTAACTATAGTTCCATAGAGACTAGAAACATCAAGAGAAAACTCGCCATCTTCGGGAGGAATAAATTTATACCAAATGTTTTTTCCTCCAGTTTGTTGAGCGCAGGGAGACTGCAACCAGGATTCGTCGCTTGTTGCATCTGAAACATTAAAATAGATCCTATAAGGAATAGTTGTTAATAGTTCTGCATTTTCAAACATATCATTCGGAAGTGTTGTTTGTTCTAAAGGCGTTTCATTAATAATTGAATGATCTTTTCCTGTTTGTTGATATGCTGCGTTCACACTCTGTGGGACAAAGCCAACGCTGGAAAATAGCATAGCCAGTATATTCAATATACAAACTGCCTGCCAGCGAACTTTCGCTGCTACCATACGGGAACTCTGTCTTCTTTTTGTAATGCATTGATGTGAAATCATACAATCTCCTCCGACAAGACAAGTGAAATAATCACAGTACGAATAGAATCGTATGTGAGTAGAAAAAGCTCTACCCGCCAACTGAAACGAGAGGTTGGCGTTTTAGAACTTCTTTATTTATTTTCCATTTGCACGAATAATTTTAATGAAGAATAACAATAATCTATGCAAAGGATCAATGAATGACCCTCCTGGTACTGTAATTGATTATACATAAAATAATATTTATTGCAATGTGTTTTCGTCACCTATTTAAGTAATAATACGAATAAGTTTTGTGGATAAACAATTAAAGAGAATGAGGCAATCGACAGAACCAAGGCCAATTATGGCGAGTTAGAAAGGGCCTTTGCGTTGATCTCATTTGAATCTGCACAGATCGAACCAAAAATCGTATAAAGAATTAAAAAACTGCCGGCAAACAATACTCTCAAACTCTTTGCTCGATGATGAGGGTAACTGAAACGAGTTCCTTCCTCAATGGAATTACACCATTCGTCCTCACACTCCGTGTACTTGAGATAGGTTTCTAAAGTGCGGAGTTATTCTTTTACACCTCCAACCTGCCAAAGAGAGCAGTACTGGGGGAAATTAATCTCACCTTACGTGGAATGGCATGCAATTCATTTTAACCAATTTGCATAGTATACGAAGTGGTAAACGCTCTGAAAATGGTAGTATTGGCTATCAATTAAACGAATAAAATAATTCGGGGGAACGACCTGGCTGGTTGCTCTTCCCCGGTTGTTCCCCTAGTGTCTTAAGGGGGAACGGAGCAAAGTGGATTACCTTATATAGGCATACCTCTTTGAGACATAAATTGGTAAAGTACTTTAAAGTATCCGGGGGGAGCAAAACGCATTATTTCGAGTACTTGTGGCCCATGACAATACCTGAGCCGTTTCTTGCTTCCACAAGGACATTGGATATGACCTCGATATTCACCTTGAGCAAGGATAGAAATCAAGCCAAACAAAGAATGTTCGCTTCGCACATTGAATAGATCTTGATAGTACTCAATTCTACCCAGCTCCCCATGTGATAATTCGCCAAAAGGAAGTTTTCCATTTTGGCAAAGGTAACTGTATGAATAAAGATAGGGAACTAAATTCTTCTGAACAAATCCCAATAGGGTAGGTTGTTCAGAAAATGTCTTCCAAACAGCTAACGGTTCACCTAAGCATAAACTCCCTTCTTTATACTTGTGAAAGTACCTTGGAATTCGGTTCCCTGTTTCGTAAGCTACTGGCACACATTCCGGATAGGATTCTGGAATAAGAAGAAGAATAGAATACTTATCTTCAATTAGTTGTTCAGCAAAATTAGCGATGAAGACTAAAAGTCCTTGTATATCCCAGACACCATCAGTTTTTTGAAGGGTCAGACCAGAATACAAAGCACGTAATTCATCAAATTGTTCAATTATTAAACCTTGTTCCATCGCATCCCCAGGGTTTATTTGGATTATTAATGGTCACGACAGGAATAGCCATTCTGCTTGGCTCATCCTTTTTGGTCGAATCCGAAGATGAATTTTTGTCGCTTTTTGGTAACGGAAAAACGATATCATCTGGATCAGATCCTAATACGAGTTGCAAGGTTATAGCAGCCTTATTCAAATCGGTGTCAGCTTCATCAATCACCTGTTCAATTAGTTCGAGATGCCGTCGCATCTTCTTAACGATGTTTTTTGCCCTATCCAAATCTTCGGGCTTTTCAACCTTGACAAGAGGAATACGGTTTACCGAGGACTTTGAAATATCAGCAACTGTTGGTGAGGCGATAAAATAATCGGGGGTTCCCCAGGTATCACAAGCTTTTTTCAACATATCACGTAAAGCAAGAATCCAACTTGTAGCATCAGGATTGTGATATTCAGCTACCATGCACTCCAAGAAAAGACCTTTTGGGGTTTTCTGGCTACCAAAGTGAACTTTCTTCCATGCTTTCATGATTTTTACTAATGGTTTGTAATGGTGACGGTCAACCAGATACGAACTCTCCTCGTTTCTTGATTCACTATCAGATAGTTGCGAGTTCGGATATGTCGACAGCCATTGATCCAGGTCTTTATCCGCAATCCAAAGCGGATCGGTATATTGGTCCAATTCCCCCGATGAATAAGTTTGTGGAATAACCGGGACTATATCTAAGGTTAAATCAGGTTCATCATCCGTAACTCCATTAACCGTATCAGCAAGCTTTACTAATATTGATCGCCTACGAATTATGGATGATACTACATGTCTTCCTGAGCGATCAATAGCCTCACGAACCAACCTGAGAAGGCAGTGCTGTGAAGTCTCATTTGATTGACATAATTCAGCAAGTTCCTCGAATGTGTAATCAAAAGGAATAACAATATCGACATCCTTTATCCCTTTAATGGCTGTTGATCTACCATACGAACCAGAAAGAAAAGAATTCAACATATGTGCACCCAGGCTCTCATCGTCTTCAAGATCTTCTCGGAGACAAGTGTGTGCTATTTGAGCACGTTCAACCGCCTTAGCATAGGGTTGAATTGATCCAAGATATTCGATAAACAAATCGTTCAGTGTAGTCATATTTATCTCCAGGTTATTGCAGAATAAATGCTTTCCTATATGATGGATTCACATACCAGTACAGGTGAACCCGCCCGCAAGCCTGCAGCCGTTGACCAATTAAAAAGGCTAGTGGGGACAACGTACTAATAAAGAGGTGAAGGTCTGTGAATCCTCCTTTGTTTTGTCTAATTATTCGACCAACCTGATCAGCATACGCGATTGCATATGATGCATCTATTGGTACCCCATGATGACTGTGCTCCATTAAGTCGATTTTCAACCATTTACCATATTTCAAATTTTCATCATCAACAAAACCTTTGATATCCGAATGGATATCTGCCTGGGAAGATATTTCTATAATCATGTGGCTCGTTTGGTCAGGAGACCTCTCGATTTCTTTCGAAATGACAGTAATGGGCGCTGGCACTGAATCAGAATTCCACAATTGCTGAGTGAATGAACTACCACCAACATTCCTGGCCCAAACCGATGCCTTTGCTACCCGGATATTGGAATGGTATCCAAGTGCCAGAGCGAGAGGTAAGAATAACTTGCAATCGTAATATAGCTGGATATTTTTACCGAGATTTATCAAACCATTGACAATCTCTTGGATTGCAGGTGAAAACATCGATTCCCATGAATCCTGATCTGGCCACTCGGGGCCAGCCATAAATTCAGATGACCAATCCAAATCTAGCAAAGCGGATTTCGGAAAGCATTTCATCGAACGGCAGCAAACATCGATTATTGGTAGAGAACCTCGACGCCTATATCCATACGTGAGCAACTCCATGAATATTGGTTTACTGTTGTTGATGGCTGTTGGATTCATTGAATGAATGTGAATTTTGGAAATATTCCCATTTTCTTGGAAATAGAATTCCTGAAATTTCGTAATGAATACCGCGGGGAGTATGGCGAAAATCGGACAGCTACTGGTTTCATAACTCTTTACTACACTTGTAAATATTTGCATTACTAAATCATCAGATTTCTCTTTTATGTCAGGGTAAATACATACGACACCATCTGGTCCAAATCCATTTATCATTACTTGGTTTCGATCCCTATAAGTTGAAACTCCCCTCATTCGCAATTCTCGTTCAAGAATTAATTGATTTTTGAATGTACCACCACAGGTTTCGACTAGAGCGTATATTGGCTTATCAACCAAAGCTTCTGCTTCGGCGAGATTTGTAACCGATCCAAGTAAATCCTTGTAATATTTGAGCAAAAATCGCCGGTTCACTAATAATCGCTCGATCAAATCATCCCAAAACCATATTTTCACAGGAAAGCTATTGTTTTGGGTTTGAATTCTAGATATTTGGTCGACATACGTTTGTAAAACAACGTCCCGACCAGTGCTGGTTACAATTATGAGTTGATCCGGATTCAAAGGGCTCGATTGTGCTTTCTTTATTTCATCATCGATTTCCCCTTTGCTTAAGTGCTTTCCTTTAGTTCGGAGTTTAGATTGTGCGCCGCGACATCGACCATCTGGTCCATTGGGGTAACCAAAAACATCCAACCCATTTTGAGATTGTCCACTCCTCCCATTTCGTTGAGTCGTAGGATCATTCCACTCGATTGAACAAGCATCACGAACCATTTCGTCAAACACATCGTCTGATTCGGGTATTGGAAAAACATAGTTGTATCTGACAGTCATTTGGTACCTCTGCTTATTGAACATTTACTTCTTTTCTTTTTTATATAGTTCATCGCAATCTCCAATTCAATTAGTTTAGCGGATTAGCTGATACGCTGATTAGCGTATCATAAATCAAAAAAAATGTCAATTCTATCCCATTAAAATAGATTCATTGATTGGGCAACTGTCTTACCTTCCTGTAAATAGTCTAATTTCAACAAACGAACACGAGCAGCAGCTTCTGATACCTGGAAAAACGATTGGACTTGTGTGATCATTTTCCGTCCGACATCAGATGCTGATGATACCTTTCCGAAAGTATTCGTATCTTTATAGATTCGAAAGACTATTTCTTTTACTAAAGATAACGGCATTAAAAAGGCTCCTGAGACATAGCCAGCCTGCCATTCTAACCAATCAACATCGCGAGCATTTAAAATAGTATCTCGATTGCATCTTATTGTTAGATCCCCTGAATCAGATTTAAAAAGACTGGGTTGCTCAAATGACCAGATAAAGTCATGAAATACTACATGCCCAAATTCATGGGTTAATGTTGTACGCAATCGATTGGCGTGGTTGCTTGATGTGGAAAGGAAATTTGATATCATAACGCGAGGGAGTGCCTTGTGAGAAAAAACTGTCATTCCTTCCACATTATTTCCCTCATTGCTTAAATCTGCATATAAATCTAGTTCAGATGTTTTTTGTTCGATTAATATTGTCAGGTCATTTGTCGAAACCGGATATTCAACTTTTCCATATTTTTCTCTAAGAAATGATGAAATTAAATTCTCACACTCAGAATCCAGTTCGAGCGTATCATAATAGGGACGCTGGGAAAATCGACCTGTATTATCGCGAACCCATTTCACCTTTATTCCCTTTTAGAACTTTACGAAATGCTTTAAATGCATTCTCGATTTCTTCCGGTTGATGGTTTTGTGTTTTTATATCGTCCGGCAAGGTTCCTGATAGAAAGCGTAAATAATCAAGCGAAAGATTTAATACAGTGGATATTTGTGAAAGTATTAATTCCCCTGGTGGATTGCGTCGATCATGCTCAATATCATTCAGATACTGAGCAGATATTGATTGACCATCTTCCTTACGTAACCGTTCAGCAAGATCTTTTTGACTGAACCCCGCTTTTTTCCTGCTTTCGGCAATATATTGTCCGAAAGTCATAATAGCCTCCTTGGAATAATTATACGCCAATCAGCATATTAGCATATTGCGATGAAAAGCGCAAGAGGAAGACTGAACAATTTTAGCTTTTCAGGATCAACTAGAGTTCCTTTTATTCTATTTGATGTCCAAGGGTCTTCAATCTCATTGCACCCCATTAAGAGAACGGTCCTTCACGCTACTTAAAACCTGTGCAACTTTTGGAAGGAACAACACCCAAATTTTTAAAATGATATTTCTCAGGTTAATGAAAAAAACATAATTTAATAATCTCCGCACCTTTGTTTTAATAATAACTAGAGATAATGTATAGTCAAGAATACTCTTCACAAATTGTTATGATTGAACTTTATCAAGAACATTTAATTCTTGAACATCAGCATATAGGATTCCGATCACATGGGACAGATTCCCAGCGTCAAGGCCAATTTGATGAGCAATCCAATTTTGAATACCAGCATAAAGGTAAATGTCAGCAGGAAGAAATAAAAGAGAATTACTACTTCTCGAATAAAATATAGCATTTAAAGAGTTATTATGGAAATAAAACTGAGCCATGATTGTTGATGGAACTTCTATAGCATTACCTAAATCTACTCTTGGGTCCCAAAGACTTATAATAGCTCGCCTTGAATAAAGATTTTCCTTAAGAATTGAAACTATTTTTTCTAGTTGAAAATACATTCTTTCAGACCAGGTAAAATGAAATTTTCCGGAGATCAATTTAGGTCTCAAATATTGTTCCCACATATGCCAGGCATTACCAGGATTTTGTGGTACACCGCTTAACCTTTCCATTAATTCTTTTTCAACCCATTCAAAGGGAATATTTAGTTTGTTTATTAATGCGAAAGGTACCGTGTTTGTCTTGATGCAATAAGCAATTCCAAATAACTCTATACAATTTCCTGGAAGTTGTTGAACTTTCTGAGATCTAATTTTTTCAAGGAGAAAATAATACGCATCTTCAAAAAAATTAAATCTCAGAAAACCATATTGATTTTCTTCATGATAATTATTAGTTATTTGATTCATTAAATAATCCCCATACCCCAAATTCTCCCAATGATTTTTTAGAATCACGGATTGCTTTCTCGGTAGAACTTATGATATTACTATTAGATAAGTAATTACATAAGAAGCTACCACAAAACACGTCTCCTGCACCAGTCACGTCAAGAAAATTTTCTTCAGAGCAGGGAAATTCCAGAATACAATTTCCCTTTTTAAATATTCTAATTGGTTTTGATCCTGATGTTACAACAAGGAGAGATATCACATTAGTGTCAATTTCATTCATGACAATATTGTATTCACGTGAATTCATAAAAACACAGAAAGCATCGGACAACCAATCGCGCGTTTTCCTTATTTGGTCAGATATACTGGAGGAAATAAAATCTAAACTAAATTGTAAATTATTTTTAACTAATTTCTCTATTATTTTTCCAGACTCTAACGGGGAACGGCAGCAAATATGATAATGGGAGGGGATTAAATTAAGTGAATTAAAATGATTCTCAAGTGAGTTAGCAACTCCAAACTTACTTGATAAATCAATTAATTCACCGCTACTTGAATAAAAGATTTCAAAGCAACACGAATTCCCATCAATGATTTTGATGTTGGAAATATCAAGATAAGGTTGAATTGATTTTAATAAATTATTACTATCTGAGCCAACAACGCTCACAAGATGGGGGGTAAAACCATTATAAGCAGCGGACAAAGCAACGTTTAATCCCCCCCCTCCCCAGAACTTGTGTCTTAAAATCCCTTCATAATATACAGTATCTTGTGACACGTTTCCGACGATGTAAATTTCATTCCACATTATTTATAGCCTGACTCACCAGGTTTAAAATTTCGCTTCTTTCAGTCTTTATACAATTAATTTCAATTACCGGGATATAATCTTTTGCCTGAGTGACACACTTTTCATACTCACAAATAAGTTCTGGAAGTTTTTCTAGAACTATTGCATGTGTTGATGCACTCTTCAGTAAACGCTTTCTAATACTATCAATGTCATCTTTTAAATAGATCATTACTAAACCCTTATTCCTCGCCAGGTGTAATAAATTCATAATATCTGAATCAGAAAAGCGTGAATAATTCCTAATTGCTTTTCCATAAGCGATTTCTGAAATAAAAGAGCGATCAAAAACGGTGGGGTAATCCGTATTCTGAATTAATTCATAATAATATTGGTAGATGTCTGTATGATTTGGATTATATGAAGAGTGGAAAACGGAATAGCCTAACTTTCCTATTTCCAAGGCGAGAGTGGATTTGCCGACTTGGTCAGGGCCTTCTAATATTAAAAACCGAATCCCTCCTGGTTCGGGGCTAGTTGAATCACACATTTTTCCCATGCGATTTTTTGTATCAGAATCGGCTCGAAGAGGACAATGTGAAGGAATTTTTTTGTTGCAATAAAACCGCTTAAAATAAATCAAGACTAAATGAGCCCACCAAATAGGAGTAGAATTTGGTTGAATCGCCAAATCAGAATAACCATTGTGAATAATTATTTTTTGTAAATCGCCAGATATTTTATTTAGTTGAAGCTCCAGCTGCTTCCGCATGATATCATGTGCGATAGGCCCATTTGGGAGATCGATTCCCATACATGGTCCTAAGAGGTCCTTCATTCCAGAATCTACTGGAAATATTCCACAATTGTATCCTTTAGCATACAGAATAGCACATTGGGCGACTTTATAACTCGCACCTTTTACATTATTTGCCACCAATGAGATCAATTCATCATTAGGTTGTGTTTTTAGCATTATTCCGAAATCTTTAGAATAATTAATGAAATCATTTAATGATAAAAAATATTTTTTCCTTGTATCAAATAAACCTATAGATCCTACTATTTCTTTTAACTCGCTATCTGACATATTACACAAAGTATCATATCCTAATTGTGTAACGGTATTTACCATTTTTTGATAAGTTTTTATCATGTTATACGATATACGTGTGCTCCATCCAGCAATTAACATCCTTAAACGCCAGTCATCAACCGATAAAGGCCACCATAGGTTGTCATCATGGTTTTTATGCACTGCTTGATTTACATCGTCCAATCGTGAACAAACTTCAATAATATTTATTAACTGCTGGTTGTCCAGTATTTTAAGAATTTTTGGGAATTTATCCATGTCTTCTCCATTATTTTAACATGCTGATTTTGTATTGATCATTTATCTCACGAGCTATAGCTATATTGCTAGACAATAAAGGAATTGTCACATTGTGGGAATTCTGCAGTTCTGAAAATGCAGTTACAGTATTTAACGCTGTACAACTAAAGAATACTGCATCAACGCCTTCAATGATTTCTTTTAAAAAGATTTCTATTATGTTTGAAGGTGGAATAAATCGAATTTCATGATCATAATCCAAAATCACAGATTTTTTTACTAAAAATCCAGCCTTCTTTAATGCAAAAGTTTCTGCTTCAATTGTTTTTACATCATAAGGTGCAATAAGCATGATACTTTTCGCGGAAAGTTTAGTTAATTGTCCTATTACAGAGTCAAATGCACTAATAAAACGAAAATCCCGATATTTTTTTGGAATTTTTATTAATTTTGAAGTTTCCATAATACTTGCAGATGTGCAACCTAGAACCAAAGTTTGCAAATCAAGGCCATCAAATTTAGATAAAGCATAAGGCATATCTTTTATCATCATTTCCATATAACCTGTATCATGCCCATTTCTAGGTAATATTTTGGGCCTCATCCGTGACCAATGAATTCCAATTTCTGGATGAAGCAAAATTGGTATTTCGTCTTCCATCGTTGTATTTACCCATGGGATTAGTATTCCGACTCGAAACCTTTTCATTTTCTACTCTTCTTTAACTATGTGTTTTCTAACAATATCAATCAATAGCTCACTTATTTGATCTTGATTAATGCTCCTTGTACCAATCGAAATTACTTGAAATGGAAATTCGATAGAAAAAAACCAGAATAAGCGCTTTGTTGGTATTCAACAAAATGGAAAGTATCAAGATTGTATATTGATCTCATCACTCTTATATTTGGGATTTGATTAATAGTTATGTTGGCTAATGTAGTTTTTCCAACAGCAGGATTCCCAATAACAAAGATTGTAAGCATTCTCGTTATATTTCCTAATAATCCTGATTTATCACGATCCCTTGAAGCAATCTGTAGTCTAGGTTTTTTGTGATTTGAACATCGTAATAATTGTATGGCGTTAATTGATTGCCAATCACCTTAATCCTTATTGGACAGGTTCCCAACGTACGCAGATAACTATTTCCGTCTTTTAGAACTACCTCTCTGTTGTTTTTTATAATTTTTCCAACCGTATAAACCCGGCTTTGCATCGGTAAAACAAACAAGTTAACAATATCATTGAACCATTTTAAATACTCGTCATTCGAGGTAGGTCCATCATTAAAACTAATTCCAGTAGGTCTTGTCATTTTTCGGAAGAACAATCTTGCAGTAAAGAGGCCATTATTTAAAATTTTTGCCAAGTATTCCAAATTTGTTTGGTGTGTAGAAAATGTTTGACTTGGTAATCCATAAATTAGGTTTATTCCAGGTAACAGCTTTGGTAGGCAATCATCACCTCTTTCAGAGCCAATTTCACTAATAATTGAAATCGCTTTATATGCTTGCTCGGCCGTACCGGTTTTTCGTATGGTTGTTCTTACATTATCATCAAAAGATTCGATCCCCAATGGAGCAATATTTCCCGATGTACAATAACGAACAATTTCTTTGATAATTTTAATTCCATTTTTTGATATTACACTAACGATATTAGCATTATCTATATGCAACATAGATAAATTTGGACAACCATCTCTAATTTCAGCTAATAAACGATGTACTTGTGATATATCCTGATTTTGGTATTGAAAGAAATTTGGCTGTCGCCCTAATCGAAAATACCGTACACCAGTACGGTAAAGGGTCTTGATTTGCGAGGTTATTGATTCTGGAGTTCTATATGATGGCGTAATCTTCCTTACAGACTCGATACAGAAACTGCAAAAAGGAGTATTGCATCCTGCTCCGGTTTCAATTTCTGCAATTATTGGATACTTTAATTGTTGGATAATCTGAGGTTCACTACTCGAAATTTTTTCAAGCAAATCGTAATTCGGTGGAAAAATATCAGCATGTTTGTTGTTTTCAATCACATACCTATATGTATTTCCAAATTCAACATGATCGATTATTGTTCGAAGTTTTGAGTTCTGATAATCTGGGGAAATCCCATCAACTGTTCCCAACACATAAAATAAAATTTTTCTTGATTTAGTTAATTTTAGGAATTCATAAACTTCATCACTCTTTGGGGGAATTGTCGAAAAGTACTTATAATCGACAAAACAACCCATAATGATATAAATCAGCTTAGCCTTTTGTATAATCTCTAAAGCATTGTCACAATTATTTGTTGTATTTAAGGTACTTATGTCGGAATTGTATTCATCACCAGAAACTCCCCTTGTAATAAAACGAAGATCATCAATTGTTAAATAATAATGATCAATTCCTAAATAGGTTAGAGCTTGTGACAAATGAATCTGATGAGTGCCAAGATAGGGTCTAACTCCATATCCAGAAGGTTCATCTGTATAACAATCTAAAATTACTGTTTCTATAATCTTCATACTCCCTCCTGAACCAATAGTGTAGCATTCCTAGCTAAGTCACATTGAGAAAGTGCTTGTATTATTGGATTGTTTGTTCCAAAATCTATTAAAGTGGGAATTTTCTATCCCCATTAGTTCTCATGAAAACCTTATCCCTAATTTAGGTTAATTATACAGCAATGAAGAATGAAAAGCAAAAAATAATAAGAAAATAACGGGTAGGACAACACTAAAGAGTGGTCAGAAGCCATGACGAAATAACCGCGACTTGAAAGAATTAGAAAATCTACCGCCACCAAGTTTTTTAATCCAGGGTCGCGGTGGTGTTTTACATAAGAACAATTCTTCCAAAGTTCAATGGTGATCCGTCAGCCCAGCCGCCAAAGCCGGAGTACGCTGTACCCATTGGAATCCTCTTCGTCCAACGAATAGGCGCAGACGTTGGCGAATGGTGGCATTGAGTCGTTCAATATAAGCAGTATTAATCATGCCGCCACCTTGCGTATCTTGAAGGATCCGGTCGATCAGCGTCTTTGCACCTAGCACAATGACGCGCCGAACGTTCCAAACCCCGGCTTGTTTGGATTTAATCACCTAAACAAAAGCGATATTCGGCCATTGCACTAATGTCATCCGTCCAATCTGACCGGCAGCGCGCGGAAAACCGCTACGAAAAGCATCCCGAAAGACTGCCAAATAGGTGTTCAAACCATCCACTGCAATCAGAAGGGGCCGACATAGCGCAATTTTGCGTACCTGTTGTGCCATTTTCTTCAATAGTGCCGTATCTCGATAAGCACTGACTAATCCTCCCAGTCACAAGCGTGTCTTGACCATCATTGCCATTGACAATGACTACTCAGATTGTTCCCTTCTGCGTTTTGGTTTTGATTTCATCTACCTGCACCTGTCCTAAATCTAGTTGATCAGTGGATCAAAAGGGGTGTTACCGGCGTTAGCTGGGTTGAAAGTGTGCTTACCAACCATGGCGCTGATATATACCTGGGGAAAAACAATAGGAAACCCAATCTGGTGTACAAATGCACAAAAGTGCGTTGATTGATGCTGCCAAATACATTTTACCCAATGTGACCATGAATGAATCACGCCAGATCACCGGTATATTTGCCGGTGATCTTTTTATCCAGGATCATCAAAAAGGGACGGCATTTTTCCGGTAGACCATCGGTGTCAGGCTGCGGCCATAACTATAGCTTTACCGTTCTTAACAACCCGCGCAGCAGCGGGTTGAGCGAGGAGCAAATCTGTCAGGCTTTGCTAATATCGGTTGAAGATATTGAAAAAGAATTAGCTCGTTTGCAAGCCAAGTATGGTAACCGGGTATGTATAATTCCCGAAAGCCCGCAAACAATCGCGTATCTCCGCGAATGAAACCTGGAGGTTGATATAAGCAGAATTCAATCCAAAATCACGTGTTATTTTTACTGGAACTATACCCTGGTTAATAAGTTTCAGGTTTAACTTGGGTAGATTGATCTTCAACCCATTCTTTTAGTTTTGGGCGGTTCATAGTAAATTGGTACAGAAAATGAAAAGCTCTGACTTCATTATTTTTCTACGCATACATCAAACCCGACATAGTTTATACTTGTGGATATTCTCAGAAATTTTCTTTTATTTCTTTCGTCAAATCACTTAACAAAAGAACTTTCACAACGGCTCAATAAAGGAACGCTTACGCATATTGAAGGTAGTTTTTTATCCCAACATCTCGCGGACATTAATTTTAGAAATGGTTTGAACACCATTCACTCCTCTCTGACAAATTCAGGGCTTAACCTGTCTATGTTCCGTTTAAAAGAAGAGAAATAATTCATGACTGAACCCTTACCTATTCCCATTACCCCTTGAACTGCGCACCACGTTACAGGACATAGTTGCGTATTTCGGATTATCATGATTAAAGACCAGCTATTCTTTAGCAGGAAAATAATTTTTAGCTTCTTTCGAATAAAAATTTGGCAAACCCCAAAATCTCGTTATAATGAAATTAACCATATTTAATCGTCAGCCGGACATTTTCTGAAAAAAATGTCCGGTTTTTTGTTTAATTTACAAGAATCACTAGGAGATGACAATGCTGAACGAAATTATGTTGGAAGGAATTGTGGTGCGCGAAACCTGGCGGTATATGAACAGTTTATTTTTTCGCCTGGGAGTTTATCGCGATCATGATCTGCCCACCAAACCATTTGACCAGGATCGTGATGCCGCAGATTACATTAATGTGCGCCTGGATGGCGGGGCAAATGGGTTGATCCAGATTCGCCGTGGAATGCGTCTGAGAGTACATGGCTTTATGCAGTCCCGCGATTTTCAGGAAAGCCTGGAAGAGTTTATCGGAAAGGCCAGAAAAAATAATCACGCTGAATTATTCATTGAAACTAAAGGATTGCACCCTAACCAGATTCTAATTGATCGTAATACAGTTGAAGTCGTTGCCCGTCGTTTGGTCGTTCTTGAGAATGGCAGCGAGAAAAAAGAAAAGATCAATAACGTTGTGGAATAATCTCGTTCTTATCACAGTAAGTTACTCAAAAGCGCAAATTACCTGTAAGTAAACCACGTTGCCCCCGCTTCGTGTTCCAAAGGAGGATCACAAGGATGCTCTCGAAAAGAGTGCCTCTGTGTATCCTCCCATTTTTATTTAACTTGCAGAAAGGATTGGCACCTTAATAAATAACCCATTCGGGTTCATATTTCACAAGGAGAATCATCATTTGCGTAGGTAATCAACGAATGGTTACCTACGCTTACTTATATCAGGGAAGCAAACCCGAAGAAATCATTCTATGGTTTCCTGGGGTTTGCTGCTCTGATTTTCAGAGAAGTGACTATTGAACGTTGGCAAGATGTAAAAAACTTTGAACGTTTGTTATTTCAAATCCATAGGAGGATACAGGCTTGAATACAAGAGGATCAAACGAAATCACCATTACAACGATTATCAAAGAACAGGAGGAACATATGATCAAAGCAGAAATTACGATTGGTTCGTGCACAGGAGAAACCAGTATTGCGGTAGAGATATTGGAGAAGGGACCACGGCCCGGAACGGTTTGGGTGTGTGCATTGGATGGTCTGAAGCCATTCACAAAATTTAGTCATGGCGGGCCATATCAGGATGACACAACGATTGTCCTGATTCCGAGTTTGCGTGATGTTCATATCGATACTGAATCGAATGAAACCAGGGATCAGGTGTTGTTGAGCAAAATTGGATTGTGTGACTCCGATCTTAAGTTGCCGCCACCTATTCCGCTGGATTGTTTTCTGGAGGGAATGTATGAAGACCGGACATGTATTGAATGATACCAACATCACAGAGTTACGCCGTGTTCCTAAGTCTACAATTCTCAGGAAACAGCTAATCCGCGAGGAAACCCGGAAATCTACGCCAACTGTAACAATCTACGGTTGCCAATATCTGGTGGATTTTGACTCTGGTTATGATCAACGCTTCCATCGGGTCAACAAAAACAAAGAATGCGACTGTGGTGCAGCCTATTGCGAAGCGATCGAAATCGTCAGGCAATATTTACAGGCTGGTGGCGTCCGTGCACCGGACCCGGCTACTGCATTCGCCTGCCCAATCTGTGGCAGTAAGATCTATCGTGACCCGATCTGGGATAGTCGCACGAGTAAGGAGCCTGGTTGGCGCTGTGCCAGAGGCGGGTTAGGTCATTTTCTACAAGCCAGATCCGATCGTATTCGCAAACAGTTTGCTGAACACCCCTGGCTGATTCCGCCCGCACCCGGTTATCCCGGTGTGCGGCGTGATGAAGTGCTGACTTCTACTGAATGCGAAGCCATCCAGCGCAAGGTGTATCTCGAAAGCGGATACGACCCAACTGCATGAACCACACAACCCCACCCGAGGGGGCAGCGTCCCTCCATGGGTGGTCTGTCCCCTTCTATTTAATACAGGAGACAGACATGAACAACTCACAATTGGCTTTTTTTCAAGGCCAACAAAACAAGACCTATGTTTTACCCCGACTCAAACAACTACCCATCCAAGAACATCCGACATCACGCGTAGCACAAGATTCAGATGCGTGCAGCCTGGCTGAATTGCTGGCCGTCATCATCGGCGGCTCGACACAAATCGAAATCGCAGACCGCCTGCTGGCCCAATTCAACACCATCCAAAAGATCGCCCAGGCGCATGCCAATGAAATCAGCAGTATTCCCGGCATCACCAATCTGACTGCTTTGCGGCTCAAGGCCGCTCTTGCGCTGGGTCGCAAATTGCTGCAGCCCGAAGATGAACGCCCGGCGATTCATTCTCCGCTAGACGCAGCCCAGATTCTGATGCCCATGCTGGCGCATCGCGAACAGGAATACCTGATCGTCATGACCCTCGACACCCGTAACCGTATGTTGGATGTCAGCGAGATTTATCACGGCTCGCTCAATTCTTCCATGGTGCGTGTGGGTGAGCTTTTCAAACCGGCTCTGCAGCGCAATGCAGCCGGAATACTGGTTGCACATAATCACCCGTCGGGTGACCCCACGCCAAGCCCGGAAGATATCACCGTCACGCGGGCTATCGTCCAGGCAGGTAAACTTCTGGATGTTTCGGTTCTGGATCACATGGTCATCGGGTTATCTAAATGGTCATCTTTAAAGGAAAAAAACTTAGGCTTTTAAATACACAAGGAGAAAAACAATGGCAACTGATTCAGTTCTCACACTACAACAATTGGAATACATTGAAACCGGCTTTGAAGTCTCCCGAAATCTGGCACAGGCTGGCTTCAATATGGAGGCACCTGCCTTAACACTGACCTGGGGACAGGTCGCCGAAACACTGGCACATACTCTGGTTGATTACGGCCTGACGCCGGATCGTCTGGAGGAAGAAACCCTGCCGGATCTGGCCAGACTGGTACAACAGTCACTCCATGATGGAGTAACGCTCAACTGGCAAGATATCATTCGAATGCAGGTCACCGCTCACCCGGGAATCAATACATTGCTCGAATTTTCGGATATGGAAGATGACGAAGGACCGCTCACCGAACAGTACGAAAACGCTACCCGCCTGGGTGACGATGAAGGTTGTTGGACGGATTGCAGCGCTTCTGCCGGATGCTTTGACGACTTCTAAACATACAGCCAACCGCAGGATCCCATAGGTCCTGCGGTTACCCTAAAACACCATCAGATACATCACAAGGAGAATCAACATGACATGCAAAGTGACATTGCAAAAGAATAGTTTCGCCGAAAGCCTGGCTATTGTCGGCCGGGCGGTTGGCACGCACACCCACCTACCAGTATTGTCCAATATTTTGCTCAGCAAGGATCAGGGGCAAATCCGTCTTTCAGCCACCAACCTGACCTTATGTGTCACCACCTGGCTGGATGCGCAGTTGGACGGCGACCTGGCGTTGACCCTGCCGGCCAAAACCCTGACCGATGTGATCAACTCCCTGTCGGAACCACAAGTGATTATTACTGCCAACGGAAAACCGGAGGCGGCTATCAATTGCGGAACTTACAAAGGGACCGTTAAAGGCATTGAAGCCAGCGAATATCCGGAAATTCCGGCTTTTGATATCTCGAATGGAGTTTCGATAAACGCTAATACCTTGAAAGAGATGATCCGGAAAGTGGTCTTTGCTACCTCACTGGATGAAAGTCGGCCGGTGCTCAATGGGGTTCTGGTCAGTATGATTGAAAGAATACTTACGATGGTGGCAACGGATGGTTTTCGCCTCACCCATTGCACCAGCGAACTGTCGACTTCGTTGGGAAAACGACAGGTATTAATACCGGCTGTAGCTTTGAAGGAAGTACTTCGTATTCTGACAACCACACGTGTTCAGCAGATCACCCTGGTTCTCCCACCTGTGGGCAACCAGATCGTGCTTCACTGTGAGAATGTTCAGATCGTTTCACAGCTGATCGACGGTAAATATCCGGAATACCAGGCGATCATTCCCAAAAGCCACAAGACCCGGGTCATCGTGCCGCAAGTGGAATTGATCAAAGCCTGTAAACAAGCCAGTATCATCGCCCGTGAAGGCAGCAATATTGTCCGTTTCCACCTGGTTCCCGGGATGGAAAAAAGTGGCAAAATGCGTCTGTCCGCCGAGTCGGACGAAACCGGCGCCAGTGAAATAGAACTGGCTGCTACAGTGGAAGGACAACCATTGGAGATTGCCTTCAATGTCAAATACTTGCTGGATGGATTGGAAGTATTGCCGGGTGGCGATGTGATCATTGAAACCAATGCATTCAACACCCCGGCCAAGATTCGTTCAGCCAGAGAGGAGGACTATTACTACATATTGATGCCGATGCATATTGACGGTAAATAACAGAACGGGGGAGTACTAGCTCCCCCAAATTCTTGCTTTCTAGAAATAATAGAGTTCTTGATACCAGCGACCCCATTCATTCAATTCCGGATCGTTGATCTCCTTTGCTTTGTTAATCAATTTATCAGATGGAAATTCGAATAACCGGTCATTGAAACCAATTAAATTTTTATATTCAGAAATGGAAGGCTGTAAAGAATCATTTCGGGGATGGTACACAACAGAGAAATAGACCTTTTTGTATGGCCATTTCGGTGAGGTTGATGCTTCAAGACTTGTAGCGAGCAGCTGGTTCCGCCATAACTGGTTCATTCCGCCTTTGAAAGGACATTGGTTGTATGCTCTTATACGATCAGCATCAAAAGGTGAGGTATCCTGCAGTGTGATATGCCAATATCGGAAATTACACTTGCTGTGATAATAGCAAAGTTTTTTATTGTCCAGAATTGCGGAAGCCGGTGCGCAAGCATTTGAGGGAGTACGCCCCTTGCTCTTAAAACCTCCGCAAGTTGTAAACTCCGCTTCTGTTAATTTATGCTCAATCAACCACAGGTTGAGATCGCCTTGATGATCATAGTAAGCTATTGCAATATCTGCATCTGTACCGCTTACATTCGTATGGTCATTAAGTACATTATCAGGTTCATCCCAAAACTCAATTCGATATCCCATGTCCAGATAATTAATCGCAATCTCATGGAGGTCTGTTTTTACTGAGCCAAGAACCTTGGCAGCAATCAATGGATCCTTCAATAGAGGTAAGAACAAATTAACGCATGCGGCCTGAGAGCTTGCCATATGTCCAAGAAACTTATGGGATTTAAATTGAAATTTTTGTTGATGATCCAGGAATCGTTCTTTAATGGGGTTATATAACGGATCATGTTCAGCCTTTATTTCATCGGGTAATAGAGCATCATAGGGAGTATGTTGATAAAACCCCGGTTCCCGGGTCAAATGAGCCCACTTCCAATTGATCAAATGCACGTACATTTGGATCTGAAAATCGGTAAGTTCATTTGGTAGTCGATACTTTTTCCCCTCAATTTCATATATCTTCATAATAACGTCCGTTTTTCGAATAAATTGGGATTGTGAGAGAAGACCTTATTCATTGTACATGAGAATGGGCAGGACATAAAACCTGGTCGCTGAAATTCTTTCCTTATTTCAGGCACTTGGTTTGTTGTTCTGCTATGCACATGCATACAGACACTCTTTAACGTTGGTCAGTTTTACCATAATTCAACGTTGGCTATTCAAACCATATTCAATCCACAGGAGGAACACATGAACCAACACGAAGACAAATACCTGCGCGAAAAAATAAATCGCATCATTGAGCGTCAAAAGGAGGGCAAAATTATCATTGCCAGCCACAAAGATGGCAGCGGCCTACCCACCCGGGAAGATTTGGAACAGGGTCTGATCCGCGCTGCTCACCCGTATGACTATGCTGTTGGCAAAGCTGGTTTTCTTAAGTACGATTCGGAAATCGGCATGTACGAATTCATCGTAAACCCGGGTGAAAAACAGCCTTCTGTTTTGGCAAATTACAAACAGCTCAGCCTGGCGGAAGCCGCCCTGGACGAACCGAGACGGAGAATTGAGATCCAAAACGGTGATACGAATGTGGTCTTCACCCACGTACAGCATTGGAAAAATTTGTATGAATTGTTGCGTGAGGTGAATACCGAACTGGCCCGTCTAAATAGCGGAATCGTCGTCTGGAAAATCAATCAAGTCAACAATGAACAAGCCGAGGTAGAAGAACACCTATATCACGAAGCAGTTCCCCAACTGCGTAATGGACAGGCTCTGGCTTACATCAGCGGCTATGCCTATGATGAAGATCGTATCCCGGCGTATATTGGCCTGGTCGGTTACAAAACCAGTCTTGAATCCCTGCGCGTTACCCTCTTTTCGGGGAAGACTCTGCAGATGGTGCAGGAAGGTGTCGGTGATGTCTGGCTAACCCCCAGGGACCGCTATGAACAGGTCTGGCAGCCTATGCCGGAGTACACCAGCCATCAGGTTGGTTCTATCTCCCGGATGGCTGTCCCCGGTAAATGGGAACCTGAAGACCAGTATGCCTATCTGCTTGTCTTTCATGGCAGCGTCGATCCGGCTCAGGAGCTGATCCGCCTCTTCATTGAGCGGCTCAAAGAGGCTCTCGAAATGCCGATTATGGATGAATGGGCGCTGGTGCTCTGGAAACTTGCTCAGCACCAGAAACTGGTACAGTCCCTCACTACTGGTGGCGACTGCCTGCTTGGTGCTCGCATCAACTTGCAGGCCAACTGGCAGGAACTGCTGGAGAATCTGCTGATTAATCAAGAAATCTCACTCGCGAACTAATCCAAGGTAAATCACGATTTATTTCACCCCGGAGAGGGCGTACGTTGCTGCCCTTCAAGGGGTGCGACGCGTCTTCTCCGGGAATTATTTAATTCCTGCTCCCTGCAAATTGCAGGAAGCAACCACAAGGAGAAAGACATGCGTCCACCAGCTATAGAAAGAATGGGGTATTACCCCACGGATGATCCGGTTGTCGAGATCATTTGTACTTATGTAAAATCACCTAAACAAGACCAGACCGGCAAAAATGGGGATTCCAACAGGCCAAGACTACTGGATCCATGTGCAGGGGAAGGCAAAGCCGCCGCCGTTTTGGGTGAAGCACTCAATTGCGAAACCTGGGGTGTTGAACTCTCTCCGGATCGGGCTGAGAAAGCCAGGTCCGTTATGGATAAAGTCTATCAGGCACCCTGGCAAGCTTGCGTTCTCAGCGATGAAAGCGTCTCGTGGCTTTACCTCAACCCGCCTTATGACTTTGACCGCTTCGATAACCAGAAACGTCTGGAGTGGGAATTTCTCAAATCCACCACTTCCAAACTAATGCGCGGTGGTCTGCTGACCTATATCATCCCTCAGCGCATCCTGGGAATGGTTGAAGTCGCCCGCCTGTTGGCCGGGCACTATGAAGCCATTCGTGTTTACCGCTTTCCGGATGGGTTGTTTGAGAAATTCAAACAGGTGGTTGTCCTGGCTGTCAAAAGACAGACGCCGCATTCACCCCTTGAAAGCGAAGTTCAGGTTTTACAGGATCTGGCAATAGCCAGTCTGGAACCGCTGCTGCCGGCAGATAAACCTTGTTACCCCCTGTTGCCCGCGCCTGTTCGTGGAGCGAACGGCAAACCGGTCGTCTTCAAGCGCACTGATTGGGAACCGGAGGAAATGGTGGAAGCGACGCTCAAGATCGGAGTTCAGCAAACCGCTGAATGGCTCGACCTGATCCGTCCCACCCGCAGCCTTACCAAGCTCTCCCAACCGGTGATGCCCTTAAAGAAAGGACATGTCGCCATGCTCATGGCTTCTGGCATGATGGGCACCGTTCGTCTGACAGACGAAGCGGGGAACCCCATGCTCATTAAAGGAAGGGTGGTCAAAGTAATCGAGAAAAGCGAACAGCAGGACGGCAAAGACGCCGACACGGTTATTGAAACCTACAAGGATAAATTCGTCACGACGGTAGCGGTGTTGAGACAGGACGGTATTAGGATTATCAAGGATGTGGCAGGTTTATCAGACTTCATGAAAACCTACGGCGAAAAGATCGCTGCGCATGTACTGGAAACCTATCAGCCGCTCTATAATCTGGATCCAACAGTCCGTGAAATAGCCATCCTGGATACGCTGGGTACAAAGCGCAAACCCTTGCCCGGTCAGGATAAAGCCGGATTGTTACCTGCCCAACGGCATGTTGCTGCGGCACTGGCGCGTTCCATTCGTAAGAACGGCGTTGCCAATTGCCAGGCGGAAATGGGAGCCGGCAAGACGACCATCTCAACCGGCGTACTTGAACTACTGAACGCCTATCCGGCGATTGTCCTCTGTCCACCGCATTTGGTGCCCAAATGGATCCGTGAGATCGAGGAAGTCATCCCCGGTGCCCATGCCCGCGAATTGCGTCGCATCGGGCGTAACAGCTGTGAGGCTTTCGATGTCAACGATGTACGCGAATTTCTCGACCAGTACCAGCAAGCCAGCGAGAGCGCCTTTCGCAACGGCAATCCGACCCCTAAATGGGTCGCGGTGGTGGCACATACCTCGGCTAAATTCGGTGCAGGCTGGCAGCCAGCGATCACCTGGCGCAAAGCCAGAGATCCCTTGACCGATAAAATCGTGAATGCCTGTGCCTGTCCGAGTTGCGGAACAGTAATCATGACCGAACAGGATGGGTTTATGATTCCGGTGACCAATCCGGAAATGCTCTCCGAGAAACGGCGCTTTTGTCATACGGCGGTTCCCGGATGGGAGCTGGATGGCAACGGCAATACCCGCTTGGACGTCAATGGTGACCCGGTTTGGGGTGTGCGTTCCTGTAACACGCCCTTGTTTGCCTTTGTCGGCGCTCGTAGGCATAGCATTGCCGATTACGTCGCCAAACATGCCAGCAGGAAATTCAAGCTGCTCATAGCCGATGAGAGTCACCAGTTCAAGTCCAAGTCCTCCGATCGCGGTGTTGCCTTTCACCAGTTGGTGACCGCCACCCGTTGGACCCTGACATTGACAGGCACCTTCTTCGGCGGAAAAAGCACCTCCATCTTTTGGTTATTACACCGTCTCAACCACGGTGTCCGGCGTGACTTCGCCTTTCATGACGAAAAACGCTGGGCCAGACTGTATGGTGTGCTGGAATCCACTCGCAGAAAGAGGCGGGATGATGACGCCGATGAAGACGGTGTCTATACCGGTAACCGTCGCTACCGCAACCAGGCTAAAGAACAACCGGGCGTCAGCCCAGCCATCGTCAGTCGCCTGTTGGATACAACCATCTTTCTTAGCCTGAAAGATCTCAACCTGGCACTCCCATCTTACAAGGAAGAAGTGGTGGCGTTGGATATGCTCTCCGATCAGGAGCAGCAGTATCATCAAATGGACAGCGGCCTGAAAAGCCTAGCGATTCAATCCAACCGGTATCTTTCCACCTGGTTACAGTGGAGCCTGGCAAGACCCAATTCAGCCTTTCGGGACGAGGTTGTCACTATCGATGAAGTCCGTGATGTGAAGGGTAAGTTGGTGAGGAAAGTTCCACTTATGGAACTGCCGGCAATTAACCCAAATGGACATCAATGGCTGCCGAAAGAAAACTGGCTGGCTGACTTCTGTAAGCTGGAGAAGCAGCAGGGACGTAAAGTGTTAATCTATGTGCGCCAGACTGGCACGCGCGATATCCAGGATCGGGTCATGCAGCCCTTGCAAGCTAATGGACTGCGGGTTTCTATCCTGGGTGGTAATGTTGACCCGCGTAAACGCGAAGATTGGATTACCAAACGGGCAAACACCATCGATGCGCTCATCTGTAACCCCAAACTGGTTGAAACCGGATTGGATTTGGTACAGTTCTCGACCGTGGTGTTTTTTGAAATTGAGTACAGTCTCTACACGTTATGGCAATCTGTCCGGCGTGTTTGGCGGTTGGGACAAACCCAACCCGTCAAGGCTATTTTTTCGGTCTACAACACCACCATGGAAGCCAAAGCGTTGGGACTCATGGGACGAAAGATGAAAGCCGCCCAATTGGTCTACGGAGACGAGGTTGGTGGTGCGATTGTGCCCGAGGATGACGGCGATTTTCTCACCCAACTGGCGCGCGATGTACTGGACGGCGCCAGGTTATCTGATTTACAAACCATGTTTGCCGACGATTTGCAAGTCAGTCACAATCCGCTGGGCAGCCTGACGACACCGAGTGCTGTGATTGTTCCAGGACCGAAGGTGATGACCTGGGATGACTGGGTGACTCAAAAGACAGTGGTTGTTAGAAGAACAAAGAGAAAGGAAATTATACCAGAAGGACAATTAGGATTGGGTCTTTGATTAAATAAGGGCTGTTCAGAAATGGGCAACCCTTATTTAATTTATAACAAGAAACCTTTTCGTCCTGAATTGGGATTACCTGAAAATTGAATGAAATTTATTGTGCCCCATAATTCTCTAGGTGGTTCTTTATTATCCAGTATTATTATTTGCTCATTTTTATCACACTTGGAGAGTGTTTCAAAAAAAGCGGTTTGAATTTTACCGGATATTTCATCCTCATCTTCTCGCTTTTGATCTTCTCTGAAGGTAGTAAGCGGGGAATCGATCACTATAGTCATTGGATGTGATAACGATTTTTTATTACAAAACTCCATCAAGGAATAAGTGAAGGAGGTAAATAATAAAGCTCTAACTCCTTTACCGTGACTACTCCTAACTTTTCCATTTATTATCAAATCCCAATCGTCTGAGAATTCTACAATACCTTCTTCTACATACTTCCAAGAACGCAATGTGTTAGCAATAATATTGCATAATTCGCGACGTGCTTCCATATCATATTGAGGTTTGTTTTGTTTCCTCTTCCCCTTGATTGATTTTTCGGCGGTTGAATCTTTAATACTGGTAGATGATCTTAAAAACCATAATTCTTGTAATCTCTTTTTATCCGACTCGAACCCATACAATTTTTGCCTTTCATCGATGTTTTCCTGTATCTTATCCTTAATAGATATTACTTGTGGAGAGAGTACATTTTGAATAATTTCATCTTCATTTTTCACAAGGATTATTTGTTCATCTAATTCTGGGGTTAATGTTGTTTGCTCATTTGTAAGAGAGTTTACTGTCTTTTCCAAATCCGATATTAGAATCTTGATTTTTCTGGCTTCTTCCTCGCATGCAGTTTGAATATCAATAAGCTCTTCAGCTTTTTCATCGCATAATAAATTTTTAACATGTTCTGAGAGAGGGGTGTTACATAATGGACAGTTAACATATTCCAATTGATTAAAAAAATGATCTCCCTCACTGATAAAATCGAGCCTATTGAGATCGGAGATGTATTGCTCTTTTAAAAGGTCAAAACGTTTTAGGAGACCTTCAATTGCCGAAAGTCGATTTTCTATCTTTTGTTGTTTATTCCAAGCATCTTTTCTTGCAATCTGGTGATGATAGATTTCCAAACTTACAGAGTTGAGGCTTTCTGTGTAAGTATTAATTTGCAAATCGAGTTCGTTGATCTTTGCAAAAACAATGATTTCGTCGTAGGGGAATTCACTAATCCTTTTTTCCAAGTCGTGAATTAAATTATCAAATACCTCTAATCTTGCACTATTCTGCGCAGATATTATTTGAGGTTTCTCATAAGTAATTAGATCAGATGCGTCTCTTCCGGTTAATATGAAATTGAAGACCGATTTTTCTAATGTTCTTGTATAAATATTGTTTGCATAAATTGGAGAACCAACAGAAATAATCCGCGTTTCATCAATTATACAAAAAGAGTTAATCAATCTATAAGATAATTCTACCTTATCATTTTCTTGATTTTTAACAACTTGTCCGCCAAGTATTCCACATAAAGATAATAAAAAAGAAGATATATTATCGGAATTATTCTTATTATGAGATGATTCAATTATTTTTGGAATCGTTGTTGTGATGTTATCTATTGAAGATTCGTAAAGATTGAAATCTCCTCCTTTAAGACTTCGTTCCAGCGTATATTGCTTACCTGACTTATCCTCAATTTCGAGTAAAATAAAATCATATTGTTTACTCTCTTCAATACGTCGAGGAAGTTTGTCTGATCCATACATAAAATCGATACATTCTAAAATATAGCTTTTTCCTGTATCTGATGCTCCGGAAATTACGTTTAATCCATTTGTAAAACGTAATTCTGATAAAGAATGATCTTTACCAGTTGCTCGAAGACATTTTAGTGTAAAACCTGCTTTCAATGCCATAACTCCCTTCTTTTTCAACCCAGGATCTTGAACTCAGATCCCCAATCATCGATATATTGCTTGATGTAGCTACCTAATTGTTCTTCATCAACCGAGGAAAATTTTTTTGTTACCCAATTTGCTATTACCCTCATAGATTGCGAGTAATCACTGGATAAGTATCTCAAGAAATATTCTGTTAAGTCTGTGGCACAATAAAGAATTCCGGTGGAGTTGAAAGTCTTGCTTATCAGATCTTTTGAGAACATTAGATCAAGTCCATCAGACAACTTTTTTCTACGCACTATCCATTCAGCACCTCTAAAAGGCGTTGCTGGATGAAGGCTTTGCGGCCCATTAGGAATGTCCCCTGAATGAACAAGTAAATAATCATAATAAACCAATCTTTGTAGGTTTAGCAATTGGGGGTATGCTTCCACCAATAAATAAAGCATCCTTAACCCACTTTCTATTGGTGTGTTATATGGCCTTGGTTTATAAACTATTTCTGAATCCATTATGGTTGCACCCACTTCACTCTATCCTCATTAGCCAAATGGTGGCAAATTCCAATTCTATCCGCTGGCCTTATATAACTTTTCAAAATATTTGAATCGACTGCGATTTTTGTGGAATGGTTTGTCGTCTCTAGCATCCGATCATATCCATTGGAGTATGTTCTAAACAAGCATATTCTTATCCCTTCAAAAATTTGTTCCAGAAGGTCCGTAAAGTATGTTTCATCTGGAAGGTTATCACGGGCAAACTCTTTTAATGATTCGGCTTGATAAAAACATTCTCGAGAATAATTAAATATATTAACAATGTCTTTGTGATCACAAAATTCATTAATCGCACCAATCGGTATCATCAACCGATCACTTATGGCTTCAAATATTTGCTCAACATAGTGTGTTTCAAATGCAGCAATATTTGTTGGTGGCAAAATTGGATTGGGCCTAGGTTTTAAACCTGTACCAAAAATCATAGAATGATATTTCGTATGAGAATGTTGTTCTATTAATTCAATTTGCGGTAAAGCATGAATAATTGAGAAATCAAATCCAGAAACAAATTCTAATAAAGACCCCTCCAATACTATTTTAATTCCCTTGACAATTTTAGCTTCACAATAATTTGTCCAATTATCTATGAGTTTATCCTTAATCTTTTTGGGATCATCAATGAGATCTTGTAATGAGCTACCTACTCCGCTATTACATGCGATAAAATAATTTTCTGGTATCGTATATGCATTATTAAATGTGTAATAGCACAATTTTGCTAATTCGATCCAATATTCACTCGGTTGTATTGGCTGCTGATAGTGCTTGCATTGATAACAATCCCATCTACGATTCCGACTGTTTTTTGGATCAATCCAAGCAACGATATCCCGACCTTTATCCCCCGATCCTCCCCTCCACTGAACCTCGACATATTTTTCTTTTATGTAATAAAAAGCCCATTCTAAAATAAAAATTTCAAATTGCTCTGGAGAAAAAGTCATTAACCTAACAATCGGTTGAATCTGCGCACCTGTAAGCAGTAATTTATTAATCCCAGGGAATTCTTTTGGAGCTACAATTTCTTCAAGAGTTAGATTTGATAAAATGGTTTCCATTAAATTCATTCCCCCTGACTATTTATTATCCTGAAATACGCTAGGGATAATTAATAATATATCAACTTTGAAAAAATACATAATGAAATTAGTCATTTTCTCCGATAAATAGATTTACCGCTAAAAATATTATCTTTATTCTTGATGCATTAATTCTTCGATTGTAGATCGCCGAAAAGTTCTATATTCTGGTTCCCGTAAGGCTCTTGGTAACACCCACCTATCCAATGCTGTTTTTGAGATCTCAATTGCAGTTGGTCGATGAAGATTAATGTCTGAAGTCTCTCCACAAAGAAATTCACGAAAGTTTGTAGCCATAGGCATAGCATAAACTTCTCTAATGATGCCATGCCTAATCAAATCTTCATCAAGGCCGATTTCCTTAAGACCAACACGGATAACTCTCCATCTCCAGTTTGGCCCTTCACCGTATTTATGCCCTGAGGCGTAGGGATGCTTTGCTTCCACCAATAACTCTCGGAGTCTGTCAAATAGGCTGTTGGACAGATGAAAATGACCATACCCTCTAGTTGAACCTATCTTTAGTAATTCAACCAGAGGCTGCTTTTCATTATGTTCATCTACCGAAGTTAATTTGAGTCTGTTATATAGTGATGATCTGCCAAGCGCAGACGTAACTGTTACGAGAGCCAAACGTGCTGTTTTATGTTGTTTACTAATGATTCCCTCGGATTGGCTATATTTATTCGTAAAATCTCGGCTTATTTCTTCAGATCCAATTAACGAAGCGACTAATTTTCCACCTAATATTTGGGAATAAGGTGGAACCGCTCCAACAACATAAGCATCCATCATATGAACTAGTCTTTCTTTGCGGTCGTTTACATTCCACCCAATCCATGAGTCCCGGGCATTTAGATTAAAAACGGGATCTCCTAATGCAAATATTCCAATTAGCTTACCGTTACTATGGTCTAAAACCAAGTAACGCATTCGTCTGCCATATCCTTTTGAAACTGGTACAGACCAAAGTAGTGCTGCCATACGAAACAAATAACCAGTTTCATCACCACTTATAACAGGAATTAACTCGGGATTAATTAAATTAGGCTGGACCTCACTTCCATTTGCAAAATATGTGAGTAGATGCTCCCAATATGGTGCTAAAGCTTCTCTTTCATGTTGGAAAATCTCTAATTTTTGAAGTCGATGACTTGTACGAATAGCCTCTTTGGAAACTGTACTGGTTGATTCTTCCAAGTTTGCTGGTAAACCGAGTGATTGAAAATGTTTTAATATATCAATACGAAGAGATTGTACTTCGTCCTCTCTTTGACGATGGTCATCTTCCCTAGGGTTTAATTCCTGAGGTTGAAATAGTATTGGAGCTATCATTTTTACATCGTTATTATTTATCAATTATTATCCAATCTCCATATTTATATTTTTATCAACCAATAATTATGAACAATTCAGAAATTTCCGTTATTTGGGCCTGGGGTTGGTGCCTTAGTCCTCGCAAATTTGAATCCAAAACACGAATTTTAGTCCCGATTTTGGCATTTTTGAGTTGAGGGAATCTTTCCTGAGGAATTTTAAGGGTGATAATACTATTTCGCCATGAAATAAGCAACCTCCAATTATAGTTAACTACCCCAATTTCTTTTATTTCGCCTTCAAAACCGAGCGTGGCTTTCTCTAATGCAGAGGTTAATGATGCGTCTTGAGATTGCCATTTCCAAAAGGGTTGACACCAAGGCCGAAAATCACAAATTTGACATGTATCTCCTGGAATAGCTAATTCAGATCGTGTTGAAGCTTCCTCTACTTGAGTTATTAGCAAAACAGTATCTTTATAAATTTGTTGGCAAATCTCTTCAGATATTGGTACCCGATGAACAGATCCAGTTAATGGGTACAAAACGTGCGCTTCGGTCGGCCATTCGTTGCGTGTTTTATTCCACATATAGGCATAAAGCTGCAATTGACGTTCGTATCGTCCAGGCAAATCGTCACGTATTGCAGACTTATAATCGAACAACCATGTTTCATTTCTGCGATGTTCAACACGATCAATCCGACCTGATAATATACCATCGCCAGAATTCACTGGTACTTCAACTTCTACATTTGGAATAACTTCGGTCTGAAATGGTGAAATTACCGTTTGTTTATCCATTCTCCCTTGTAATGATTTTGAAGAATAGATAAATCCTTCCTGGTTAATACGCAATGCTTCCGCAATAATAGCTTCAATTGCACGATCCACTCGTGTCTGATCAATCGGCAATCCACGTTCACGTGGATGCTTTGCTGATTCTGCAATTTGTTTCTGATATTCAATCAAAAAGTGTTGCCGTGCTTCTTCAGCAATCTGCTGTTTTTGATTTTTCGGTATAGGTTGTTCGTAAAAAGATTGAATAGTTCGATGAAATACAGTCCCGATGCGCGCGGCAAACCCCAATCTTCTTTCGTAGCCATCTGAAGCATCAAAACAACTTCGTAATGGACATGAGCGCATGATCTCTAATGCACTAGGGCCGAAAGGTGGTTTCGGATGACCTTTCGGCGGCCATGTTGATGGCAAATCCAACCGATAATCAAAAGTTTCGCTACCCATACTCTTTATCCTGTCAGGTGATTCAATACCCAAAATGGTCTTCTCTCTAGATCGAAAGATGTATGAACAGCACAACGAATCCCACTCTGGGCTAAAATTGTAGCTTTTTCACTTGTAGTAGGACGACTATGAAGAGGATGTATCACCAATAATCCAATTTGCTGATTTGATTTATCTTTTAAAATGCATGAAAATCGTTGGTGTCCAACATTCATAGCAGGTTTGATTTCCCATCCAGCTCGTGCAAATTCAATCAATGCTTGACTGTATCGGTCAGCTTCTTGAATGTTGAGAGATGGGATTTTATTATTTAACAGAAAATCCAAAACAGCCATTCCCAAACGCCGATCTAATATTGGGTGCAAGCTTTGATTGCGGTAATCATACATACAATGATAGCAAGCACTTTCGCAATTTGGGTTTATACAATGCTGACCTAATTCGAGTGCTTTATCCAATATAGTTTTTAAGTTGTTGTTAATTGCACGAGCATAACCAGCACCACCTGGAACATCATCGTATAGGAATACCTCACCATGAATACGACCTGGTGTGCGTCTAACTGGACGAACTCCAACCTTCAATTCTCCAGGATCAACCTGAAGAACAATTGCTGCGGCATTTGCTACCAAAGTCCCGAATGAGTACCATATCGCTCTTCCAGATGGTTCCCAAATAGGTGCATCCAAGGTTTGAGGAAGGTCCACCCCTAATAAGATGACTTCTGAATGGAAACGATGGCCTAGAATCACCTGATTTGTAAAATCAGTTTTGTTAGGGCAAGGAGAACCGGCGCGAGGGCCTTTGTTTTTTCCCCAATGCGGAGGTATATTCGCTGGGTACATATGTGATCCTGGATCGTCAGGGTCTAATGTTCGTCCACAAACAGGGCATATCAAGAATCCTGGAAAATCAGGATTGGGTCCCTTATTACACACAAATAAATCACCAACTCGAACATAACTATATAAATTTGGCGCAAATGATGTTTGCGGAATACCAGAGTTAAAGGAGGTTTGACCAACTAATAGTCTGGCTGGTGCAACATAACCACTACGCTCCCTTCCGCCACCTCTGTATTCTTCGGCGCCAGCATTTCTCAACGCAACATCGACGGTGAAACCCGGAGGGCGGAAATAGGGTATAGGCATAACATTTGAACTTCCGCATTCAGCACATTGGTTTGGTGGAACGGTACCAATGGGTATTAATTCAATAGACTGACAATCATTACACTCAACTAAGACCTCCGTAGGACGATAATCTGGCGATTTCTCAAACGGATCATATACACCCACACTCTTGTAGATGTAAGTTTTTGGAAAACTTCCGCGAATTACCTCAGCGCCAGGCGCATATTCGGCTAATGCGATTTTAAGGTCTCTCTGCATTGCGTTATCATCCCAGCCTTCTCCATTCTGCCCTGTGGCCATCGGCCCATTCGGCGGAATTACTAAACTAACTACATCAACAGGAAAAGCATATTTCGGAAGTAAACCACTATTAATAAGTTGTTCAAATAGGCTGTCTTTGCTTTCACTACCGTTTACAACCTCTTGAACTTCATTTACCAATTCGTCAATCCATCCATTTAGTTTATTGTAAAATCCCGAGTCAATGATTTTACGGCATCGTTCTATTATTGGAGCGCGGTTATTTGCTAAATGTTGCTGGATCTTAACAGTTGATTGATAATTTGCATAGTCTGCTATAGTTCCCCATGTATTAAACAGGTTTTGATTATTTTTCCCGCCCAATTGATGATAAAAAAAATTTTGTAAAATCAACGCTCTTATATGACGACGGGCAATGACCTCATTATTTAAATATAGAGCAGGAACTCGAGGTGGGTTACTAACAATCTCTGGAGGATGCCCAAAATAATACTGATCATGACTTCGTTGCTGGGCAAATGTTAATACAGTTGCAATTGCGCTACCACGACGTCCAGCGCGTCCCGCACGTTGTTGATAGTTAGCAACAGTTGGTGGAACATTTCGTAGGCCGACACAAAGTAAGCTGCCAATATCAATTCCCATTTCCATTGTAGTAGTGACCGATAATATATCTACTCTATGATCTAGAGGATTCTGGTCATCGTGGAATAAGTCTTGAAACCAACGCTCTAAATCACGTGCTTCAGTACCCGGAATTTGCGCAGTGTGTTCAATTGATCTAAGAGGATATGGGTCATCAAAGAGTGAGTTGGGAGCTACAAAAAGTGCTGATCGCCGATAATAATTTCGTATTTGATTAGCGAGGATTGGCTTTGTGGTTTGTCCACACCGCACACACACATCGAATAAAGTTTCACTCATTACATATGCACATGATTGGCACTGATTTACAAATTCATCTACAGGATGTAATTCAAATGAATCAATACGGATGCCAAATGGGACTTGATTATTGATTTTTGCACCCGCCCATTGCAATGTATTTAACTTCTTGAGAGCTTCCCATAATGGCCAATAAAGCTGATCTACCCATTTTTTTGAAGCATCTATGTTTGAAAGACGACCTGCTTTTACTAAAGCTTGAGAAACAGCAATTACATATCGACCTAATTTCCGATATGATTTCAAGTTATAGGGAATCGCATTCTGTTGTCGACTTGACCCCGGAATAATTACCAGGCGTTCGTATTCATTCACTAAATCTTTTGGCCAACTCCATGGATCATATGGTTTTGGTGGTAAAAGAATATTTTCACTTGCCAGGATGCGAGCTATTGATCGGATAAAAACTATTGTCTCCTCTTCAGTTAGTGTTTCAAAAGTGCCAAAGTTATCTGGAAGTTCGATTTTCCAACTCGCCAAACCTAAAGGCTCAAGGGCAAATTCATCCTCGGCTAATTCATGGCGTAGTTCAATGTTGAAGGCAATTTCGGCATCTGAGTAAACTTTCTGAGATCCAGTGGAAATCTGGGTAAAAAAGTCTTGAACCATGCCACCGGTTGGATTAATACCCCTTGCCAATTGCAGGTTGATTGCTCTACTGCGCAATTGTTGGAAATTTAACGGTAATGGATCCTTGAGATTCCCCTTTCCATTACAATTAGGACATATTCTCTTAATTGTTTGAGGAGTTTGCCCAATATGGAATGGTGCTTGTTCTTCTATTTCTCCATTTCCAGAACAGGTGGGGCAGGTGAATAATGCTCGGTAAAGCAACTGCCGGAAGAGATCCCGCGAATGATCTTCTCGTAAATCTCCGGCTAATTTAGCTGCCTCTTGTCGCGAATCACTAAATAGAAGGGCTTTCCTTCCATAATTTGGCAAATTCCCTTTCGAAGCACGTGGCTGGACGCGAAAACCATCTTCAACAACCAATGAGAAGGATTGGGGGCCTTTCGTTCGTAATGGTTCGATCACTTCGCGTCCACTGAAACCAGGCTGTCGATAATTTTGGCATCGAGGACATTTTATTGGAAATGGGCTAATGGCTTTTCCGTTATTTTCTGCTGGCTCTACTTCAAAAATAGGTCGAGCAAAAGTTTCATTTTGATGAGTTGCTAATGTAGTTCTAGTCGAACGATATTCAGGTTGGATTGTAGGATGTGGTTGCTCAACTCCAAAGATCCTATAGATTTTAAAGTTTTGATTTTCACCACTTAAATCATCGCTCCAAGGCCACAAGCTCCCCCCTGTCGTATCGGGAATTCCCCCCAAGAATAAAAGACCACAATGCCGACATGAAAACACTTCCAAAACACGGGCTCCACAATCACACCATGGGCGTGGTTCAGTATAAAGTTTGCCGAATGGACGCGAATGCCCCGGAATTAGAATATGACCTGGCACTTGAGAACAATTGGGGTCCATACACGCCCAGATTCCCGAAATACCTCTAAAAAATGCATGCACCCGCATTGAGAGTAAAGAAGGGATATCAGTAGAATCTGCTGGTCTAGCATAACTGCCGGCATTTAACACTCCGGCGGTAGCAATTTCTTTTTGTTCTTTCGAACTTATTCCTTGCCAACATTCTTCTGCAAGTTGGTTTAATAATGTAGCATTACGAGCTGTCCTTTGCCGTATCCAAGCAATATCCTCATTTTTATCCAATAATCCATGTAATGCAACCTGAGAATCTATACTATGGTCTACAGATCCAAGCTGTAAATCCTGAGCGAGTTGGTCAATTCCTGGAAATGGATTTTGGACATCAAATAATTGATGAAATTTTGCAAAAGCGTGAAGGTTTGTTTCTTTAGCGTGTCGAGGGGGAAGTTGGTTTTGCATTGTCGGCAAGCGAATAAGAGAAAAGCGGTCTCTTGGTTCACCAAACAGGTCAGAAGTAAATTGGAATAATTCCTTATCGGCTCCAGATATGGAAGGAAGTGAAGCAGTGGTTGCAATCGCACGAAATTTTGGTGAGCCAGGTTCTATCCCAAGACGTTCTTTCAAACGTCTCACCAAGTGTGCTACTTCTGTTCCCTTCGCTCCAGTATATGTATGAGCTTCATCGAGGACTAAAGTGATACGTGCATTTGGGTCATTATCTAGCCATTGACGAGTTTTTTCAAAAATATCATACTCAATTGGTCTTACCAACATATACTCCAACATGGAATAGTTGGTTACCATAATATCAGGAGGGGCAGCTTGAATATCCCAACGACAAAGCATTTCGGGGCTATTCGGTCTTGGCCATCCACCAGTGTCGCGAAGATCTTCTCTAAGTTTTTGCCAATCTTCCTCGACTTTTTTTAGATATTCTTCGAACTTCTCCCGTCGCCATTTTTCTGCCCAACTTCCAGTAGGTTGTGAGACACCTGTATACATTCCAAAATAAATCTGATTTCCCTTTAAATTGCGCCGTTGCCAATCAGGGGAGCCATCACGAGCCAATATTCGTCGTAATCTGGCCAATTGATCATTAACCAGAGCATTCATTGGGTAAAGAATAATTGCTCGAAGAGCCGGAGTTCTGGTTTCGTGTCGGCGACCATGCAGCCACACATTAGCTTGTGCATCATATTGACCGCGCCGCTGCACATCTCTAGGAGATGACCATGTTAATGCTTCGCGAAGAATATCTGCCAAAATAGGGAGTACAAATGCTTCAGTCTTACCGGAACCTGTGCCTGTTGCCACAAGTAAGCTTGGTCGATCACTAAAAGCTGCAAGCAGTGCCTCTTCTTGGTGTTTATAAAGAGAAAAACGATCCACAGCAACACCGTGTTGAACAAGTTCAGCTAAGCCTGTTGGTAAAAATTCGGGATACTGCCGCTCCAATTCAGCAAGTTTGTGTGCTGGAGGAAATGCCGGAGTAGACTCAATAAAGGGCTCTTGCGCAACAGTTCCGCGCATTCTTAACATTTCGCCCCGTTCTGCAAAAACAGAAGGATCTGAAATCCGATATGCTGTTTCTAGATATTGAATAACGGACTCTTTAATATGTTCAAATGCTTGGCTTGGTGTCAGTTGCATTAATTACACTCCTGCTTAGAAAACGTCACCCCAAAAAATCTTCCTGATTAATGTCTTTATCTAGCAAGAAGACCAAATAATTGCTCTTGAAATGCCAGTGTCTCTGGGTTTTTAAGAGTCGCATCGTATGCCCCCACTCGTTTTGATAATACCCAAAGGTTCAATTGAAAAGCTCTCCAATAATTTTCCCAATCATCCATATCCAGAAAAGATAATTCGACTTGATCCATAAATTTTTCAACATTAATTTGTGGTGAGGGACTTTTATTCCATATGGCCCACACAATTAATGGAAAAATATCTTTGCTAGGTTTTACTCGCTGACGAAAAGTATATTCACCCCATTTATTTCCTGGATCGAGTACGCTAAAATGCTGAAGTGTTTTAAGAAAAGCACTTCCTGCATTCAAGACTACTTTCCTTTCACCATACTTGCCAATCAAATAGCCCCTCAATTCCTCTGATTTAAAAGAAGTACCTGGAACATATCGGCGGTTTAAAAAGGTAGTTGCTTCCTTTGCTACTTCACTTGTTGAAATAATTTGCACAAGATAAGCCGGCAGCATACTGCTGACAGAAAATAATTTAGAATAGCTTGGCCAGAGATCATGAATTAAGGTCTGGCGATTATTTCCACCACCTTCAATGCCTACAAATACCCGAATGATAATACTAAGAGTATTTCTGCGAGTTTTTTCGCCACCCAGTTCTTGCATTGTCTGGTTAATACCTTTGTTCACCAGATCGGAAATTGCTTGTCCTGGCTCCCATAATTGATGTACATCATAGATCCATTCTGGTTTGATGGGGAAGTCTATTCCGATCATTCTCTTTGTACCTCGATAAATGGAACAATTAGTTCCTCAATGGACAGGCCACCATGTGAAATTTCGATTGCACCTTTGGATGCAAAAAGATCAATACCCGCTGTATAAACCGGATGAACTGTGGACGGGAGAGATTTTGTGCGGAAATAAATCCCCTGATTTTTCCCGGCAAACTCTTGAGCAAGCGATGCTTGGTCAAATATGGCCACTCGCCGTGCGTAGGTTTCGATAAACGCTTTTGGCGGCAAAACCCCAGTGCCTTTTCCACATGTATTACCATGATCCGAGGCCAAAAATACCCGATATCCACCTTCTAGCAATCGCATCAAGAGGTCTCCAATGTAGCTATTCGATAAATGCCCATTGAGGGTGGAATATAAAACCCGTTTATCAGCTTCCAGTGGCATGCCTTTAATGGCATGGAGGGCATCGTCAAATAAATTGACCAAAATACCCAGGCGTTTATTTTTGCTGTCAATGGTTTCAACCACTGAGGACATGCTTGAATCGCCTGCTTTGACCGGTAGATAAGCAATACGCTGTTTCGGAATTTCCCGGTGGACCCAAAAACTCAACCAGCGCTCAGCGTCTCTGTCGGTTTTACTCCAGCTATCAGCAAAGGAATCTGGCCTGCGACCGGAAAATAAGGCTTGACGTGAGATGGGGGTGATCGAGGGTGCCAGCGCAAAGGTCTGGCTCTCAGTAAAGGTCAACCCCTTATCCTGTTCCTGAAGAAATGTTTTCAACAAATGCCATTGGTCCAGCGCCAGACCATCAAAACATATTAACGCCAGGCGTTCATCTGGTTTGACATGCTGATCCAGCCAGGCATTAACCGATGCCAGGCTGATGGGACCCTGGTTATCTGAATAATAATCAGTCGCGCTATAACGGGCCTGCACAAATTGAAGAAAATGTTGGTTAATCAGAGTACGCGCCTGGAAAAAGGCCGGCTGAATCCGAGAATACACTTCCTGTGGCAGTGAATTTGCTCGAAAAACAATCTCAGCCCACTCCGCGGCCAGGTTCAACCAATCACGAATATCCGTTTTACCTTTAGGCAATGCGTCAGAATCTAAGGCGAGCAATCGATTAATCTGAGCCTGTAGATTATATCCATCTCGCTCACCATTTGGTTCATGCACTGGTTTTCCTGAAACATTCTGAAATTGCAAACCAACAGCCATCCAGGAACTGCTGGGGACGGCGTCAATTGGTGTATTAACGCGTTGCAGTTTCCCGTCGGAGAACAGGTGCGATAAAACGGATCTCAAGCGCGGGTCCTCAAACTGGATCACAGATTGAACTCCCCCTTGCCCCTCTTGAGTGTGGACAAACATTTCCCATTGTTGACCAAGCCATATGTAAAATGATTCCGCATCCAACAGATATTGCGGGGTCATTCCAACAGCCGCTATTTTAACCGCTAAAACTTCAATGAGATACTGCTCAACCGATTGGGGGATCATCCGCCGGCGGTCATGTTTATCAATTAACAGTTCAGCCAGTCGGGTAGGATTCAAAGCTCCTACCGGTTCGATCCCGAAAACAACCCGTAAGATAAACTCGACGGTTTGTCGTTCGCCGCGCTGCATCTCATGTTTAGTCACCAAGGATTGGTGTGCAGTATAAAGATCTTGATAATAGGCATGATCCAGTTCTTTGACCACCAGAGCATTGAGGTTGGAAAATAATTCGCTGACACCCACCTCGATCCGTTTGCCTTTTTGAAGCAGGTCATAGGGAATATGTCGTTCGCGTTCATGGGTATGGACAATGATAACGACGTGGCGCGGCTCGCCCGAATCCCAGCGACTGCGGTAATTTCGCTCAAACCGGTTACGGAAAGCCACTTCATCTTCCAATTTCAAGATGTCATAGCTGCTATTTTGGATCTCTGCTAGTAATGTTTCATCCAAAAGCAGGTTGTCGGGGTCGATGACCACGATCATTGCCTCTTTTTTCGGTTGAAACAAGGCCAGAATTGAGTTTTGCCAGGTTTGAGTGTCAGGTATCATAAAATTCCTTTTGATTAATTGTAAATGAATGCCAGGCCAATGAGTTTTAGATCGGGAACAAGTTGAATTCTTTTCTGCAAGGTGTCGATATCCGCTCGCCGCCTTTCCAAAAGTTCACGCTGTTTGGCCTGACGGATATTCTCAATGGCAATCTGGCGCACAGCGCCTTCCTGCTGGCGGTAATACTGTTCCACCTTCCGTTGTTCGGTGTTGGTCTGCTCAGCATGTTCTAACTGTATTTCGCTAAAGCGGTCACCTGCTTGGGATTCAGCTATTTTCCAGGCCATATCTTTGATCCGGGTTACTTCATTGGAATCGAGTGGAACATAGGCTGTATCCACCTGTTCAGGGGTTAAGCTGAGCAGCGATTGGGCTAAACGGGGTTGGGATACCCCCCCCTTATCAATATAGACAGGGATAAGTTCCTGGCGGTTGACGTCGGTATGGTTGGTGGCTTGAAGCACATACACCGCCCAAATCCCCTGGGCCCCCGGTGTTATAAGTTTCCCTTGCGGGCTGTCTGGCCGCAGTCGCATTTGAGCAGCTAACGGATTCGATTCCCGGGTTAACTGCTCCAACAGTTGTTCGGTGATTGGGTGATTTAGATGCAAAAAAGTGACGCCGTCATCTTTAATTGCGCTGTCACGATCAAAAACCACTTCACCATAGTGCTCTTTACTGCCATCTGCCTTGGGGAGATCAAAATAAAATATCCCTTGCCGACGGCTGTATTCAGTCAATTTTTCCCCATGCGCCAGAAGATAGCCAGTCAGGAGTGAGCGAATTTGGTTGGGGGCAATTTCGACTAACCGTTTCTGGTATTGATCAATTTTAGCTTGTGCATGGGGCAGCAATAAATCATCTTGATCTAGGATTTGCCGGGCACGGTTATAAATTTGATCACCAATGGATTCAAGCTCTACCGCTTCAGCCTTCCGTTTAGCCAGAGCTTCAATAAACAACTTGTCAAAACGGAATTCTTCTTGCAAGGTGGATAGAATATCAGCCAGTTTATCTTCACCGTATTGTTTGCGGATAATGGCCAGCTTAGATTCAAGCACTTCGCGGACGCGCTGTTCAACCGTTCCCTGAGTTAATAAATTGATCACCAGAACATTATGCTCCTGACCAATACGATCCAGGCGGCCAATACGCTGCTCAAGTTTGGCAGGGTTCCAGGGTAAATCATAATTCACCATCACATGGCAAAATTGAAGGTTAACGCCTTCGCCGCCAGCATCAGTAGAGATCATAAACTGGGCATCTGCGCTGAATTCCTGGCGGGCAATAATGCGCTCATCCATGTTCATACCGCCGTTAATGCAAACCAGCTTATATCCCAGACCCTCAAGCATTTTGCGCAAAACGGTTTGAGTGGAAACAAATTCGGTGAACACCAGGAATTTGGTCGTGGGACCTTCCCGCCGACGAATTTCATCAATAATGTCAAGCAGGGCAACCATTTTCGAGTCGCTGCCTTTCAGCACCCGTCGGGCCAAGTCCAAAAGGCGTTTAAGAATTTCGATTTCACGCCCAAGTTCCAAATTGTTAACAACACCGCTCACGTCAATCAATTCATTTAACAGTTCCTGGGCATCCTCATCTTCGGCTTTTTCTTCGTCAAAATCACCAAAGCTGCTGCTATTGGTATCGGAATTTTCCAGGTTCTCCTGCCAACCGCTCAGTTTTTTCAGGCGTTTATCCAATGAATCGGTAATTGCCTGGGTGCTGCTGGTTAACATACGTTGGAAGAGGATCATTAGAAAGGTGAAGGCGCGGTCATTGCGCCCCAGCGCACGGTTGTAATTGTCGCTGACATAAGCGCTGACTTCATCATATAATTTGCGCTCCAGTTCAAACTCTGGACGGGAGGGATCTACTGGATAAATATCGGTTATGCGTTGTTTAAAGAGCGGCTTTTTTTGAGCATCGACTGCGGCGCGTTTACTCGTTCGCCAGACTACCTCCCGAACTTTATCCGGGCGCAGGTCTTCAACGCGGGTAAATCCGTAGGGGTCAACCAGGTTTAGCAGATGTAAAAACTTACCCGGTTTGCCCTGGTGCGGTGTGGCAGTTAACAACAGGAAGACTGGTACGGATGCAGCCAGTGCTTCACCGATTTTATAACGCGCGGTTTCACTGCCGTCCACCTCTTTGCTCAGTTTGTGGGCTTCATCAATGATCACCATATCCCAATTGGCTGCGATCAGGTTTTCAAACACCTCACGATTGTGACTCTCACGGCGTTGGCGCTCCCTTGGATTAAGCAATGGGCTCACCTTTTGTGGTTTGATAAAATCGAGGCTGGTGATGACCCGTTCGCTCTGCAGCCATAAATTGGCATCCTGGCCATGGATCTCGCGCATCGCCGAAAACAGTGTGCGATCCATCAAGGCAAACGATTCGCTAAATTTCTGTTTCAGTTCATCCTGCCACTGACGTGTGAGGCCAGCCGGTGTGATGATCAGGACTCGCCTGGCCTGGTGGCGCAGTTTGAGTTCTTCGTAAATCATGGCTGCTTCTATGGTTTTACCCAACCCAACTTCTTCGGCGATGATCGCACGGGGGCGGAACTTACCCAGGACAAAATCCACGGCCAGAATCTGGTGCGGCAGGGGAGTGATGCGAAAATTGGCTGCCGAAAGCAGGCCTTGCTGGGTCAGCAAGGCTTTGAGATGGTGGGCGGTGATGGTGGAGAGGAATAATGGCGCAGGTGTGGAATTATTCTGTGCAAATCCTTCAATAATTTCATTTTTTAATTTTAATTCGGAAATTAAAACACGCCTAATTGGCCCCGAAGGCTCAATATAAACATCAGCATAATCAACACCAAAAAGCTTTGTAAGTGAAACGATACGTACTTTTTGATTTGAGGGAAGAATTACAGACTCACCCAAATTAATTATCATGAAACTAACGTTGACCTTTACGGCGCATCTTTAAGCCAAGTAAATACAATTCAGAAACTGCATAACGATCGCTATCGCTTTCTGAAGGTTTACGCTTTTCCAGAATCCCAGCTTGTAATAATTGACTAATCAATTCTTCAGGCTTTTTTTCTTTTTCAGCAAATATTTTAATTAAGGTCTGTTTATCTAATGGCGATGATTGGTCATTTAAAGCATCCATAGCCTTTTCAAGTTCTGGATATTCTTCCTTGACTTGCGAAACCCGGTTTTCAGATACAGCTGGCATAGCAGAAATTAGCGAACGTGGTTTTAATAAAGGCTGGGCAGGAACATTTCCGCTCTTTTTTTCGTATTCTAAGGCTTGTAATAATAAAACAATTAGGCTACGTGGAAAACGATTATCTTGCCCATCAGTAATTCTTCTTAATACCCATCTATGGGTATATGCTTTATTGCCTGGCCCCATTCGTTCTCCCCATAAATGAACTAAAGCTTTACGTAATCGATCTATTTCCAACTGTTCTAACGAATCTTTATTTACACTAAGGTTGCTTACTAAAGAAGAAAAGCTAGGAGAATTTAAGGCCTGTCGCAAAACTAAACGCCACAAATCATCTTCCTGCCATTTCAAACTCATATCTTTCCCTGTGTAATGTGATTTATTGGGAAATCTCAATTGTTGCCAAATATCCTCTCGAAGTAGACATTTCATATGGATATAGTTAAAAGTGTTACCAAATTCAAGCCACCAAACCATTAATCCTTCTAGTGCTCGTTTTCGGCGTAGATAGTCCGCTTGGGTATGGCCAAAACCAGAATCTAATTCATCATAAAAAAGCCAGATTTGTTTATGTGATGCAACAAATTTCTGATTTAGAGTCTTGATAGAGTCATTAATTTGCAAAGCGAAACTGTCCTCGCTAAGCAAGATTAATGTATCCACAAGTTTTGTTTGTGTCTTTTCTTTAACTAAAAAGTGGGATATTGTTTCATAAATTTTTCGGTTTCCCTTAATTTCTTCTATAAAATCCGGGTATGTTATTACTAATTTTAGGAGCGCATAAGCTGGCCAAAAATTTCGCCACACATTTTCACCGAGACGTTTTTCTATTTCTCTAAACCCTTGAGAACTTACAATATATGAATCTAAATTAAGTCGTCCGTGAACTCCAATAAAATTCACATCGTCAAGATTTAAAGAAGGTCGTGCAAGGTCTCGAGCTGATGCTGGTTGTTCAACAAAGAGGCGAAATAATAAACTTTTTCCAGTTCCTTTTGCACCACGAATTAAACAAATTGTATCCTGGATAAATTTTGGAAAATCACTTGTGCGTTGGAATATTTGGGATATAACTTCAGGATTAATCTGATCAGCCGTAATAGAAGATTCAAAATTCAATTCATTAAGAATAACTTGTTTGGACGCCATGTTACTGGTCTGTATCGTCTCTGGCAGAGAAGTGTCAATCCAATCGGCAATGGGTTTATAACTTCCAGTTGTTGATTCTGGTAAATCTGCAAATGGATTATCCATAATCGCCACAATGGGATTGTATTCAATACCAATATATAAATCCTCAGGTACAATCCCACTTTCTACAGGCCAATGCGCGGTTATCCAATCTTCTGCCTGATCTAGACGTTCATTATGGTCCTGGGTATTAGTTACTGGCAGTGGGGTGAGAACAAACCGTAAATCAGGCCTCCCTTGGATCGATTGTTGTTTACGAACTACTTTGGTTACCCAATCTAATCCTTGGTAACTTTGTTTTGAAGGAGTAAAACAAATAATGCCTAAATCTGCAAGATCTAATAAAGCCATAGCCCCAATATCATCAAACCCAGTGCGAGCGTCAATCATGATTACATCAGGAGTGAACTTTTGTTTTATTTCATCGATCAATAATCGAATTGGGTTAGGATCTTTACGGTAATATTTTACAACCTCAAAATCAGCTAATTTATAAATATAATTTTGATCGTAACGCCCTGCTGGTATTAAGAAAAGGTCTTCAGATTCATCGCCTATTTTTTGTATGCAATCGTTTAAACTAGGTATATTTGATTCGGGTGAAATCCAACGTTGGTATACATAATCCAATACTCCCGAAGTGGGTAGTTGATCTTCTGGAATATTGATGCTACTGGTTAAACCAGGAGCTTCGAGATCAAAATCGATCATTACAACCTTGCGTTTGCGTGCTGATAAAAGTCTACTTACGATAGCCAAACAAGTTGATCGTCCTACACCACCTTTAAATGAATAGAATGTTACAATTAATGGCTTTTTTACATTGTCATCTAATGGTTTAATATCTTGTGGATCGGGAGCAGATAGGAGTTCAGACCAAGTTGGCAAAGGGGATGGAAAATCAATTGAATATTTCTCATCCTCTTCTGGGGTGATTAAGATATAAGCTGGGATTTCTAAACTTCCTAAACACCACCCAAAAGGTTTAAGAATACCGTTCACCAAGTCATAACGAGAATAATCATCTAAACCAAGAAATTTTATGCTAATTAAGCGTAAACGAATACTACCGGTAGGTAGTTTTTGTAGATTAACAACCTCAAACTGTGATTGGAGTATTTGAACAATATTACTTATGTCTTTATCTTGTAACATTTTGCCTCCTAAAAACCTGTGCCACCATATTCCAATTCGGTTTTAAGTGATGAATGAATACTATTTGATAGGTTTGAATAGCTTGTTGGCGTGGAAACAGGCACCATTCCTGGTGGTATGCTCAAACGATTAATTTCTCCAGACAAGTATTCGTGAATAACTAAAACACTGCAAAGGAAAGTTCTTGCATCATTTTGAGAGGTCGAATTGGGGTTATATCGCAGATTGAAAACGCCTCCCCCTCCCCAATAAAGGCTGATATTGGCCCAAGCATTGGGATAATTCAACGAAATTACATTCTGGGTCGTTGTATCCAAAAAAGTCAGGAATGTTGTGACATTATGTGCTTTAGCACCACCATGATCTGTCTTAAGTAGTCCTCTTTGAAAACAATATAAAGCTTGAAAAGCACTTTCAATTGCATATCCTGCTAGATAAATAGAGGCCATATAACGACTTGCTTTATACAACCCAATCGAGTCTTCCAATTTTAAGCATGCCACAAATTGATAATTTTGGCGATGCCATGTATCTGGAGTATAAATTGGATCTCGTGGACTTGGTAATAACATTATTCCACCTTTGCCTCTGCAACATCGATGAAATCGTAAAGGTCTGTGCTGTTTTCCAACAAGGATTTGTTCAGTTTTCTACCAACCGTCAGGATGTCCTGATATCGTCCGGAGCGATAGCATTCCGTAAAGCCGGCGACCACTGCTTCCAGCCGCACTTCTTTGAGCTTCTGGTTGGCACTGGCCGTGGTAAGATACTCTTCAAACTGACGCAGCAAGCGTTCCAAACGCTTCTTTTCCAACTCGGCCTGGGTCAGTGGATCGGGACGTTTCCATTGATTTTCCATGCATGCAAAACTTTCTTCAAGAATGGTCTTGACCTCTGGAATTTCATCCTCAGAAGTTTGAAGGACTTTAAGAAAATCGGTATAAATTTCATCGTAGGTCTTAGGTTGATCTAAGAAATTCCAGATCCAATGGCGAGCCGAGCGTTCATCGCTCACAAAAAGTATCGCCTGAGGTTGGATGCCGTCCTTTCCAAAAGTTTTTACTTTCCGCTTTTCATATTCATTGGCCTGAGTCTCGTCCGAAAACCAATACCCATCTTTTTCTTCTAAACCCCATTTTGAAAGCGCCTGGTAAAACTGTTCTCCGTTATACATTACTTGGTAACCATGTTGAACATAATAAGCCAGGTATTTCGAGTAGAGCATTTCTTTACTTCGTTCAATATTGGCAGCTAGGGGGAGTTGACTTAAATGCTCACGTGTAAACTCTTCTTCCAATCCAAAACCGGCTTCAGTTATTAATTTTTTTGTAAACCCTAAACGGGGCTTATAGGCATTAATTATAAGATCGTTTTTCACTGCCCCAGCACTAGTAATCTGTTTAAACGACCCTTGTTGTTTATCTAGGACTGTAACCTGTGCTACAACAAATCCTGCGCGTGAAAGAGCATCTTGTATTGCATTCCATACATTTGCTTTTGAATTATGAAACTCAACGGTTACCCATCTATTTGGTTTCAGTATTCTATACATCTCTGCGAAAGCAGTCATCATTAGTTCACGATATTCATCAAGTGAAAATGCATTTCGTTTCTTTCTCCGATGAACAACGATTTCTTTCGTCGTGCAAGTGGATACCTTCAACCATGCTTCCCAAATAATGCTCAGATCGGAATAAATAATATTGCTTCCAAATGGAGGATCAGTGAAAATATAATCAACTGAGTTTGTAGGAATAGAAGGCAATTTAGTAGAAGATTGTGTACTGATAATACTTTCTCCTGATTTCTGGTTGATTATCGCAAAAATATCCTCCATTCGCCCAAATCTTCTATTTACTGCTAATATTGGATTTACCTCATAGTTAATACTTGGCACATATAAAGTGCCTGCCAAAGGGCCTCTTAAACGAGGCCAACGGTTCATTTTGCTAAGGTTATAAATACTGGCTGTTACTGAAAAACCTAGAGCGTTTTTTATTCTTTGATCTGGACAACTTTGTATTCGATTCCAAAGAGCTGAAATACACCAAAGGTTTCGTTTCGTATAAAATGAGTCAACTGAATATATCCCTAATTGTCTATAATCTCTTTCATACCAAATATCAATATCACCGTCTATTCGAGTAGTAGGATACCAGTAAGGGATTTCCATTTTCTGAATTCTTTGAATTAGGTTTCGATCATCTTTATCTGGTTTTTTAGTATAGCTCTTACTTCCGACTGAATAATTTATTGAGACAGGTATTTGTACTGATTTATTCGTATTTTGGCCTAAAGCTTTGTCAAATTCTTCAACGATACATCGTTTGAGCTGATCTTTTTTAAGGCTCGCTTTACAACCAGGACAAATAAATTCGTCTTTTACTTTTTCGGAAATTGGATCAACAGCTACTTCCCAAAAAACAATTTCTTTATCGCAATAAGGGCATTTATATACATCACTCCATATAATAAAGTTGATAATTCCTTTCAATCCGTTCAAATGATTTGTTTCATACATCCAGCCACATTCATTTTCTATTTCTCTTATAAGTTGTTGTGCTTTGACAGTTAAAGTTTTTATATCTACTGGTTGGTTGAAATTTGAAGCAATAAATGTTGCAGCAGGTGATAAATCACATAAAATAGCATTCCTTTGTACCATCCGTGAAGCAATTCCCGTCATGCCTGTCCCACAAAATCCATCAAAAATAATGTCTCCTGGTTTCGTGTAATGTTCTATAAAAGGAATTATCGCTTTATACGGGACTTTTGTGTGATAAGAATGTGCATTGTAGATTGGATCATTCTTTCCTTCTGATATATCACTCACAAAGGGTTCACAATGATAATCATCGTTGTTTTCGTCGTAAGGGGATTCTAATTGATGAATAAATTTCTCAATGTATGGACTAGGAAAGGCTGTATAAAAAGGCGGGTTGGATAGTGACAAAATATCCTTGTCATCACCGATAGGAAAACCTTCGATTTGGCGAAGTTCGTCTAGGTTGTCTATCATAATTTTCAATCTCGCTTTCGTTATTATTCTACTTTCGCCTCAGCGATATCGATAAAATCGTATAAATCCGTGCTGTTTTCTAGCAGCGATTTGTCCAGTTTATGCCCCACGGTCAAAATATCATTATACCGTCCGGAGCGATAACATTCCGTAAAGCCAGCGATGACTGCTTCCAGACGCACTTCTTTGAGCTTTTGGTTAGCCCTGGCTGTGTTAAGGTATTCTTCAAACTGACGCAATAATCGTTCGTGGCGCTTCTTTTCCAACTCTGCCTGGGTGAGTTGATCGGGACGTTTCCAATAGCCATTGGTTCGCACAAAGCTTTCTTCGAGGATAACCTTAACTTCTGGGATTTCATCAGTTGTTGACTGTAAAACCTGTACGAAATTAGTATAAATTGAGTCGTAACTCTTTGGTTCATCAAGGAAGTTCCAGATCCATTGACGAGCTGAACGTTCATCAATTACAAAAAGAACAGCCTGTGTTTGGAACCCCCCTTTTTCAAATGATTTAACCTTTCGCTTTTCATAATCATTCACTTGTATTTCATCAGCAAACCAGTACCCATCCCGCTCCTCAAATCCCCATTGAGTTAACGCTTTATAAAACTGATCACCATTATATAAAATTTGGTAACCGTGCTTGATATAAAATGCTAAATATCTCGAATAAAGCATTTCTTGGCTTCGTTCAAAAAGGCAAGTCAACGGCAACTGTTTTAGGTACTCTTTTATGTACTCTGATTCAAAGCCTTGACCTAAATTCTCGGCTAATTTACGCGCAACGGTTACTTTTGGTTTTAAAGCTGAAATTATTATGTCATTGTTGACTGCACCAGCCCTAATATCTTGCAGGATAGTGCTAGATCCTTTGTCGAGTGTGCCAGTTTGGGCAACAATGAAACCAGCTTTAGCTAAACATTCTTGAATCATGTTCCATATAGAAGCTTGAGTATTATGAAACTCAACTGTTATCCATCGTCCTGGTTTTATTACTCTATAAAGCTCAGCAAAGGATTTAAAAATCAGATCGTGATAATCTTCAATTCCTTTTTCTTGGAATTCATTAATTACAGCCTCCGGGATATCATTTGTTCTAACACTCAACCAACTTTCCAAAATACTATTCATTTCACTGTAAATAATATTAGCCCCGAACGGGGGATCAATATAAATGTAATCAATCGAAGAATCGGGGATTTTCCTCAAATCTGTTGCAGACTGCGTTCCCACATATACGCAACTCGAGTGCTGTTGCTTATAAACCTCTGCTGATTTAACTTTCGAGAGCCGCCTCTGTAGACAATGGAAAATATTTTGTTCCTTTCTGATTACTGGCATATATAAATTCCCTGACATTCCTCCCCCACCTCCAAAATACCCCTGTCTTTCAGAAATAACCGTAAATAGTCCTGTTAATATATAAATACCTAAGGAGCGTATTTTTTTATCCGATACTCGGGAAATTTTTGAGAATAATGCACTATAGATCCATAAATTTCTCTTGGAAAGAAACTTATCGACGCTATTGATTCTTTTCTGACCTAATTGGCCGAGCCTTGCAGAATACCAATCTGGGTCAACTTTGTCTGTTGGATACCAATAAGGAAGGATTGAACTTTCAGCCTTTTGGGCTATTTCCAAATCAAATTTAGACGGTTCTCGATCTTGAATAACTTTATTAACCTTTGCGTTTATCCATACTAATTCTTTCTTTTTAGTGTTATCTGAAGTAATGACTCTTCGTACACTACGTATATTTAAGTCCGCATTGCATTTTGGACACGGAAAACTATCCAATGTCCTCACTTTTCCATGCAAGTGTTCAACGCCAGAAGGGAAAAAGGGGAACTCAAAGTCACAATATGGACAAGTATATACATCACTCCAAACTGTGTAATTTATTACACCTTTTCTGCCTGTCTTATCCTGGGTTTCATACAAGTATCCCAATTCCCGTTCAGTCTCTTTTATTATTTGATCAAGAACATGAAGCGTCGATTGAATAGAAAAAGATGTTGTATTTACATGGGACACAAATGTGGCAATTGGAGATAAATCGATAAGAAGACAATTTCTATTTAGTTCACGGCAAGCAACACCAGTCATTCCTGTTCCGCAGAAAACATCCAAAACAACATCACCCGGTCTACTGTAATGTTTTAATAAGGTTGTAATAATTTCTGGTGGCACCTTGGTGTGATAGGCGTGCGCAGCATAAACAGGGTTTTGTTCTTTAGCTGAAATATCTCCTGAATATGGTTCACGGTGGTAATTATCAGTAGATTCATCGTAGGAAGTCCCATATTTTTTTAAAAACTCATCAATGTGGGGATTGGGGTATGCTGTATAAGAAGGCGAGTCAGAAAGCGCATTTATAGCTTCATCATTGCCTACGGGAAAGCCTTCGATATGGCGAAGTTCGTCTAAGTTGTCTGTCATGATGTTTACCTCTTGTTTGTTGATTTCATAGGACAAAAACGATCCTACAAATTATTCGATTTTTATATTAATCCGCACCAGATCCCTCTGGCAGCCCTGGGTAATCTGGTTGATATAGTCATCCACACTGGCGCGAAGTTCCGCTTCGGTTAAGGCGCTGCCTTTACTCAACAAATAGTCGCCCAACTGTTTGAGGTCCAGTTCGACCGGCTGCAAATCACGGCTCAATTCATACAGTGCGGTCAGCAGGTCATCGCTGATCGTATCTGGTAAACGCCCCTTCTGGATGAGGTCCTGAATGAACTGGCGCTGGGAAGCTGAAAGCAAGGACAGTCGCTCCTTCAGATTGGAGATTTCACTGATAATTTGGCTTTCCCAGGCAGTCCATAATTCATCCAGCTTACTGCGAATAGCTTGAATGCGCCCTGAAATGTTCGCAGCTACTGCGCTATCTTCAGGGAAACGGCAGTATGGACAAACTGCAAAGGTTTCGAGAACCTGGGCATTGAACTCATTACAGCGTTTCCGTTCGATCGATTGCAATTCAAGTGCAAGCAAGTTAAAGGGAGAGGACGAGATGAATGGCAGCCCCTTCAACTGGTTGAGCGCAATAAAATGCGAACTTTGTCGAATTGTGGTCAAGTCTCCCCACGGAGCTTTATCCCCAACGAATTTTTGGTGCAATCCATAATACAACTGATCATATTTCTGGCGGAATTGCTCTAGTTTTCCTTTTAATGGCCGGCGTAATTCGGCGGACATTAATTGTTTGGGATCGCTGTAGATGGCTTTGCTGTCGGCGGCAATTCGCTCCAAATCGGCAACCGTCGATTTTTCAGTCGAATTCCCTAATTCCATCAGGTTGGACAATACAACCAGGCCCGACTGCAAACGCTTTATACCAGTGCTCAAGCCGCCGTGCCAATCCTCGAAAAAGGCGGATAAAACCGTTAGATTTTCCAGGTTTATCTTGAGCTGCTGTAAAAATTCTGCGGAAGGATCCAGCTTGCCTAAATCAGCTACTTTGGTCACCTCGGCGAATGTGGCCAGTGGTTTTTCCAAATTTGCTAATTGAGATAAAGAGGCCTGGATGCCTAACCAGGGGATATCAGGGTAATTGACTGCATCTGCAATGATCGTCTGCATTCCTTGGCGCAGGCTTGAGACTTTTTCTTTTAACTCAACCCCGCGTTGATGCAGGGCTTTGACCGCTTCGCTGCGGCTGTCCTTATCTCGTACCAATCCCGATTGCAAACCGAGGGCGTTAAAGATCAGCACCACTGCCTCGA
>PHBZ01000041.1:0-47873 GCA_002840755.1 Chloroflexi bacterium HGW-Chloroflexi-10
CCCAAGAAAGCCTTCGACGAAGCCGGTTACACCGTCCCGACCACCTGGGACGAACTGATCGCCCTCTCTGAAGAAATCGCCGCTGATGGCGACACCGCCTGGTGTGTTGGAATTGAGTCTGGCGCTGCCACTGGTTGGCCGGCGACTGACTGGATGGAAGAGTTCATGCTGCGTACCACCTCAACCGAGAATTACGACAAATGGGTTGCCGGTACACTGCCTTTCTCTTCGCCTGAAGTTATGAATGCCGCCACCAAATTGGGCGAATTATGGTTCAATGACGACTATGTTTACGGCGGTCGTGCTGCCATCACCACCACTTTCTTTGGTGATGCCCCCCTGCCCATGTTCGAGAATCCTCCCAAGTGCTGGTTACACAAACAGGGTAACTTCATCACTTCCTTCTTCCCCACCAGTACCGTCGCCGGTGAAGACTATGACTTCTTCTACCTGCCCGGTATCGATCCTGCCTATGGTTCCCCGGTCCTCGTGGCTGGCGATATCATGGCCGCTTTCTCTGATCGCCCCGAAGTCAACGCTGTGATGGAATACTTTGCCACCGGCGCTTCCGTGGAAGGTTGGGTAAAAGCTGGTGGTGCTATCAGCCCGCATAATGACTCCAGCCTTGACTGGTACTCGAATGATGTTGATCGCGGCGTTGCCGAAATCATCCTCAATGCTTCAACCGTGCGCTTTGATGCCTCCGATTTGATGCCCGGCGCCGTTGGTTCTGGTTCCTTCTGGAAATCCATGACCGACTGGGTCTCCGGCACTGTCGATCTCGAAACCGCTATGGCTGAAATCGATGCTTCCTGGCCGAAACTGAAATCGATGCTTCCTGGCCGAAATAAGCTTGCCTTAATCGGCAGCTCCTAGTACTAACCGTTACGACAACGAGGCAGGGTAGCCCCCGGTTATCCTGCCTCCATTTTAGAAAACGCTCAACAAGCCCAATTTTTTTGGGATTCGGAAAATGGTAAAAAGGGAGAGTGGTTATATGCTGAGCGGACCTGAAAAACAAAATGGCATTGGTAGTATATTGGGATGGTTTACATCTACGATTGGGCGTATTCTCATATCCATTATCGTACCCGTCTTCACTTTTGTCGTCCTCTGGCAAGGTTTCATCTTCTTGCGAGACAGCAATGCCCCCAAGCTGATCATCGTTCTGGTCGCTATGGTTTGGGGCGTCGGCGGTGTTGCCCTCTTATTTCTTGTAACCAACTGGCTGGTTGAACGCCTTGGTGAGAAATGGCGCTCGCACTTGCTGCCGTACGTATTCATTGGCCCGGCAATGGCCTTATTAATTTATTTCCTGGCATTGCCTGCTTTTCGAACCTTTTATCTCAGTTTATTTAACGCCAACAGCAGTGAATTTATCGGTTTTGAAAACTATGTTTTTACATTTACCGATCGTGCAATGTTGGAGGCATATCGTAACAATTTACTGTGGCTGCTGCTGGGAACATCTTTATGTGTTACCTTAGGCTTGCTCATCGCCGTATTGGCCGACCGCAGTAAATATGAAAATATCTTTAAAGCGCTCATTTTCTTACCAATGGCCATCTCTTTTGTTGGTTCAGGTATTATCTGGCGCTTTATCTATTATTTTGCTCCTCCTGGCAGGGAACAAATTGGGGTGCTGAATGCTATTGTCACCGGATTAGGCGGTGAACCCCAAGCCTGGCTGACCCTCTTGCAGCCCTGGAACAATTACTTCTTAATTGTAATTATGATATGGCTGCAAACTGGCTATGCCATGGTGCTCTTCTCGGCTGCCATCAAGGGCATTCCAGCCGACCTGATGGAAGCTGCCCGTGTAGATGGTGCTAATGAATTCCAAATATTTTTCCATATCACCATCCCTTCTATCATGGGGACATTAATCACAGTAACTACCACGATCATTATCTTTACATTGAAACTCTTTGATATTGTAATCGTGATGACTGGCGGCCAATACGGCACGCACGTCATCGCCACACAATTCTACCGACAGTTCTTTACCAATCGCAACTTTGGGGTAGGCTCCGCTATTGCTATCGTCCTATTAATCGCTGTTATCCCGGTAATGATCTATAACCTCCGCTCTTTTAACGAAAGGAAGGCATTCCGATGAGCCAACGATCACCTTCCCAACAACGGAAAAAAATTATCTCTACGATCCTGGTAAATCTGGTTCTCCTCTTGATCGTTGTCGTGTGGACAGTCCCAACTCTGGGCCTATTTGTTTCATCCTTCCGCAGCCGAGATGATATCCGCAGCTCCGGATGGTGGACGATTTTCCCGCATCGTTCCTGGGCTACAGCGGACCAGATCGTACTGGATAAAGAAACTGTAGATTTACGCCAACCAATCCCGGTAAACGGCGTCACCTACTCGGATGATGAATTACAAAAAGGGGTCGCTCTTCCAGACGGTACACGCCTGATCTGGGAAAACCGCCGAGAAAGAATAATCAACATTCAGGATCAAGAATGGGCAATGAATACCAGGTTTACCCTGGAAAACTACGAAAACGTAATGTCCGGTAAAACTTATGAATATGTTACTGAAGACGGCAGCACGACGACAGAAAAAGGGGATGATATGAGTAATTCATTTCTAAATTCTGTTGCAGTTGCTGTACCAGGAACAATTATTCCGATCCTGATTGCTGCTTTTGCCGCCTATGGCTTTGCCTGGATGAATTTTCCGGGCCGCAAGTTTCTTTTCACTTTGGTCGTCGCATTGTTGGTAGTCCCACTCCAACTGGCTTTAATCCCCATCCTGCGTGACTTTGTGGCATTGAAACTGAACGGAACCTACCTGGCTATCTGGTTGGCGCATGCCGGTTTTGGCTTACCTCTGGCTACCTATCTATTGTATAACTACATCAGCAGTCTTCCACGGGATATTCTGGAATCCGCCTTTATTGACGGTGCTTCACACTTTACCATCTTCCAGAAATTAATCCTGCCGTTATCTATTCCAGCGCTGGCTTCTTTTGCGATTTTCCAATTCTTGTGGCTCTGGAATGATTATCTGGTGGCCCTGGTCTTCATTGGTTCAAAACCGGATGTTCAGGTAATGACCATGCGTCTGGCCGAAATGGTCGGCTCACGAGGTCAGGACTGGCACGTAATGACAGCCGGTGCATTCATCACCATGCTATTACCATTGGTCGTCTTCTTCTCACTGCAACGGTACTTTGTTCGTGGTTTGATGGCCGGATCCGTTAAGGGTTAATCCATTTCGTAATCAATCTGCCCCGCCACCCTGGTATTTCTCCAGGGTGGCGGCAGATATTTTTTTTGTTTGACAGCAATCATTTTTCTATCATCATTGAAACCTATTTAAATATCAGGAGTAATTAAGAATTTTATGACTACAGAACCTTTGTGGTATCAAAACGCGATTTTTTATGAAGTCAATGTGCGCGCATTTTACGATTCTAACGCTGACGGCCACGGCGATTTGCCCGGTTTGATCGAAAAACTGGATTATCTCAAAGACCTGGGGGTGAATTGCATCTGGGTTATGCCAATCTACGATTCACCGCTACGCGATGATGGCTACGACATTTCCGATTTCCTTAAAATTCAAGCCGTATTTGGCAATGTGCAGGATTTCCGCCGGTTGATCGAAGAAGCCCATGCCCGCGGCATACGCATCATCACCGACATGATCATGAACCACACTTCTGATCAACATCCCTGGTTTCAGGCTGCCCGCTCCGACCCGAACTCACCCTACCGTGATTTTTATGTATGGAGTGACACCCGAGAAAAATATTCGGATGCACGCATCATTTTTCTGGATACTGAAGAATCGAATTGGAGCTGGGATGAAAAAGCCCAACAGTACTACTGGCATCGTTTTTATGCCTCACAGCCGGATTTGAACTACGATAACCCGGCTGTCCGTCAGGCGATGCTGGATATTATGAAATTCTGGCTGGATATGGGTATTGATGGTTTCCGCGCTGATGCAGTACCGTATTTGATTGAACGCGAAGGCACCAATTGTGAAAACCTGCCAGAAACACATGCCATATTAAAGGAAGTACGTACCTTTATTGATAAGAACTATCCAGGGCGCATTCTGTTAGCCGAAGCCAACCAGTGGCCAAAAGATGTACTTGAATACTTTGGCAATAGCGACGAATTTCATATGGGCTTTCATTTCCCGGTTATGCCGCGCATCTTTATGGCTCTGCGCAAAGCTGACCGTTCTTCCCTGGTCTGGATTTTAGAACAAACACCCCCGATCCCAAAAAACTGCCAATGGTGCACCTTCCTGCGAAACCACGATGAGTTGACCCTGGAAATGGTGACAGAGGAAGAACGCCAATGGATGTGGCAGCAATATGCGCCCGATCCGCGTATGCGTCTCAACCTGGGTATACGCCGTCGTCAGGCTCCACTGCTGGAAAATGACCCGGCACTCATCCGCCTGGCAAACGTTTTGCTTTTCTCGCTGCCCGGTACCCCAATCATTTATTATGGGGACGAAATCGGAATGGGAGATAACATCTGGTTGTTCGACCGTAACGGCGTACGCACCCCAATGCAATGGGACAAAACAGCCAATGCCGGATTTTCCAGCGCAGCCCCGGATAAGCTATACGCATCAGTGATCGAGCAAGATCCATATGGACTACAAATTGTCAACGTGGAAGATCAACTAGCGGATCCGAATTCATTGTTCAACTTCTTTAAACGCCTGATCGAAATCCGTAAAGCCAACCCGGCATTTTCGATTGGCAACCTCACCTGGTTGGATGTGACCGATCCTGGTGTGGTAGCAATCAGCCGAGTCTATGAAGGTCAGACACTGGTTATCCTGCTCAATCTTTCTCTCGATACCAAAAACCTCCATCTGCAGATCCCGAATGTTTATGGAGCTCCTCTGGATTTGTGGAATAATCAATTCCGTATGGATTGGAACGATGGCAAAATCGATTGCCAGTTGACTGCCCGCCAGTATATCTGGCTGAAATTTACAGGATGAATCCAGTGAGGTTACCAAATGCCCCAACAGCCTGACGAAAATTTATACGCCTATCGCATAACCCGCGAACGCCTTTTTCCCCGGCTGAAAAATCACTTCGCAGCGAATATTCATCAAGAGCCTTCTGCCTGGCAAGCCTATTTTGACCGGCTGGAAATCCATTTTCCGCGCCTGTTTAAATTGTACTATCAACTTTATGCCCGGCAGTTTGATTTTTACTATCATCTGGAAGATTTACTCATCTCGATCACGCGCATGTGGCTGGAACGCTCCGCCGAATTGAAAGACCTGGATGAAAACCGCCTGGCAAACCCGGATTGGTTTCAATCCAACCAGATGCTCGGAGGAGTTTGCTATGTGGATCGATTCGCCGGCAATCTGCAGGGTTTGCGTAAGAAAATACCTTATTTTCAGGAACTGGGGCTAACCTACCTGCACCTGATGCCTCTGTATGAAGTTCCCGAAGGTGAGAATGATGGAGGTTATGCGGTGACCAGTTACCGGCAAGTTGATCCGCGCCTGGGCAGCATGGCAGAACTCCGTGAACTGACCACCGAACTGCGCGCTCAGGGCATCAGCCTGGTGCTGGACCTGATTTACAACCATACTGCCGATAACCATATCTGGGCACAAAAAGCACTGGCAGGCGATCAACAGTATCAAAATTATTACCTCATGTTTCCGGATCGCACAGTGCCGGATGCCTATGAACGTACACTGCGTGAAATCTTTCCGGAGGAGCATCCAGGTGCTTTTACTTACAACCCGCAATTGGGAAAATGGGTCTGGACCACCTTTCATTCTTACCAATGGGATCTGAATTACGCCAATCCCGAGGTCTTCAATCGGATGGCCGAAGAAATGCTCTTTGTTGCCAATATTGGGGTTGAAGTTCTGCGTCTGGATGCAGTTGCTTTTACCTGGAAAGAAATGGGTACCGGCTGTGAAAATCTGCCGGAAGCACATTTGCTCATTCAAGCATTTAATGCCGTTGCACGCATCGCAGCCCCTGTCTTGCTCTTTAAGTCTGAAGCCATTGTTCACCCGGATGAAGTTGTTAAATACATCAAACCCCAGGAATGTCAGCTTTCTTATAATCCACTGCTGATGGCGCTGCTGTGGAACACATTAGCCACCCGCCAGACCAACCTGCTCACCCAGGCACTTCAGCAGCGTTATCACCTACCGTCCGGAACAACCTGGGTCAATTATATTCGCTGTCATGATGACATTGGATGGACCTTCTCTGATGAGGATGCCGCACAGTTAAACATTAATGGGTACGATCACCGCCAATTTCTAAACCAATTTTATACCGGGCGTTTTGAAGGAAGCTTCTCGCGGGGATTGCCGTTCCAGGAAAATATGAAAACCGGGGATATGCGCATTTGCGGTACCGCAGCCTCGCTAGCCGGGCTGGAAAAAGCACTGAATGAAGAAACTGATCTCGAAGTGAATCTGGCTATTAAACGAATCTTACTAATGCATAGTGTCATCCTTACCGCCGGTGGAATTCCATTGATCTACTTAGGGGATGAAACTGCCATGATGAATGATTACAGTTATCACAACGATGCAGCAAGAGTCAACGACAGCCGCTGGGTGCACCGCCCTCTCGCCGATTGGGAGTGGATTGAAAAACGCAATCAACCCGGCAGCATACCAGCCAAAATGTTTCAGGGACTACAACAAATCATTCACATCCGAAAAGAGAATAAAGCCTTCAGTGACGGTGAATTGGAAGCTTTTGACAGCGGTAACCAGCATGTTCTGAGCTTTGTACGCTCCAGCGGTGCTGAACGCGTACTGGTTCTGGCTAATTTCAGTGAAAAACACCAGGTTTTGCCATCCAACCTGCTGCGGCTTTATGGCCTCAGTTATCGCTTTGAAAACCTGGTCAGCGGGCAAATCACCGGCCTGCAAGAGATTGAACTGGAACCTTACACTGTCTTGCTACTGGCTTCCAGGATTTAATTCGTATTAATAACTACTCTCCCTTTCGTCACAGGCGCACCCGCAAAGGTGCGCCTGTGCTATTATGAAGCTGCTTTGAGAAATCCCTTGCTACCAGCAACCTGTATGCTTTTATCTTGCCTTAACCAATTAACCTGCTATAGTATTAAATATTGAAACCATCCGGAGTTGTTGAATGCGCAAAAAGAATATTTTGATTTTATGTACCGGCAATTCTGCCCGTTCCCAAATGGCAGAAGCAATTATTAACCATGATCTCGGGGATTCCTGGCACGCAGTCAGCGCCGGCACAGAACCAACGGGATTCGTTCACCCAATGGCATTGGAAGTTCTGACTGAGATGGGTATTCAGCATCAGGGAAGTTCAAAATCTGTAGAAACATTCCGCGATCAACCATTTGATATGGTGATAACGGTGTGTGATGATGCCGCCGAAAACTGTCCTTTGTGGCTGGGGCAGGGCAAAAAAATCCATATTGGCTTTCCGGACCCGGCCAAGGCACCTGGAACAAATGCGGAAATGAGATCTGTTTTTCAAACCGTTCGCGACGATATCCGAATGAAAATTATCCGGGTATTAAAACAAAGTCAACCATGAATAATGATTGACCTGGATTATGATCAATATAAAAGTTCAAGGAATTCCTCATGAAATTTATACGCCGTTTTAGCACAATACCCCTGATCCTGTTTGCGATTATCGGGATGCTATTTTCAATTTATGCAATTGTTCAGGTCTGGCGGCTAAGACTGCCCGTGATCGTTCAGGTCAACACGTTTCTTGTTTTTTCGGAGACCGTTGTTTCCACAGCCGGTGATGGGTTTGCTATCGTCGATACGGCGCTGGAAAACGCCGATGCGAGCCTGGGTAAATTGGAAGAGAGCATCACTGTGATGGCGAAATCAGTGGAAGACACCAGTAATCTGGCTACCAATTTTGCCTCTCTCTTCAGTGGAGAATTTACGGATACGATCAGGAACACTCGTATTTCAGTTACAGCAGCACAAAGTTCTGCCAAGATCATAGACAACCTGTTATACGCATTTTCACAAATTCCGATCATTGGTCTGCCTTATAACCCGCCCAAGCCACTCAATATCGCTCTGGAAGAAGTGGCCACCAACCTCAACGGAATTCCGGAATCGCTGGACAAGGTCTCTAACAGCCTGGAATCCAGCAGTTCAAACCTGAATACCCTGGAAACGCAAGTATCTGAAATTGCCAGCGGTCTGGAAGACATCCAAAAAAACCTGAACGACGCCCGCATTGTTTTACAGGATACACAATCTGACCTGCTTGAAATTGAATCTTCGCTGCAAAATGCACAAAGAAAATTGAACAGTTGGGTAACATGGACGGCAGTGATCCTGACCTTCCTGCTGGTTTCCTTGTTGGTATCGCAATTCGGTACACTTTTGCAAGGGGTAGAGATATGGAAAGAAAACGGCAAGAATACTGTGAAAGAAGCATAAGGCGCTGATTGTGAGAATCAAATTTTAAACTACGGCGAACAAGTATCCACGCCGGCATCCAATTCAACTCCCTCAGTGTTGATAAACGACCACTCATACGAGTCGGAAGCCAGCGTTAACTTTAACACACCAAACTCCCGAATAATCTGTTTTTCACTGAAGATAAATTTTTTATCCAGGTTATAATGCCCCGCTCCACCTGTCCCCACAATGAACTCTCGAATACCATACTCCTGGTCTGGTAATCCCCTGGGGTCTATTTTCCCAGTCCGTTCATAGATGTGGTCATGACCATTGATAACCACATCTACACCGGCTGGGTATATCACATCCCAGAAGCTCTGCATCCAGGGTGCTCCACGGGTTAATCCCGAGCTGAAAAGCGGATGATGCCAGATTGCCAGCGTACAAACTGCCGGATAATCGGCCAAATCCTGTTTTAACCAGGCAACCTGGTCGGAAGAAGGACCACAACCCAGGTAACCACAGTTGGAGTTCAAAGCAATGATATGCCAATCCCCCAGATCATAGGAATAATACCCCAAACCAGCCGGGCCGGCGATCTCTCCAAAATAAGCATAATAATTTTGCAGCGGGTTACTATAATAATCATGGTTTCCCGGAACAGGATAGATTATATCCATGAACTGACCCCAGGATGCCTCAAAACAATTCTGGTATTCAAACAATGTACCATCTTCATTTGAATTATCACCGGCGGTGAATACCGCATGCGGAGCAATTGATTTTAATAGCGCCGCGGTCAGGTCATCACCTTCTTGCCCACAAATAGCAATATCACCTGCACCGGCAAAAATCACCGGAGTGGGTGTAATTACAACTGTAGGGGTAACCGTTACACTCGGTGTTGAGGTTGGAAGCAATGTGCTTGTTACTTTCTTGGAAGGCAAAACAATTGGAGTGGGTGTCGGGTTGGGAGTAAGCGCAACAATCGGGGCCTGGCAAGCGAAAAGAAAAACAACACAGAAGATTGTTACAAAAAGAATAAGCAAATTTCGCATCATCAGATAAGTATAAACGATCCGATTACTGAACACGAAATAAGTAATATTACAGAAATATTACCTATAACCTTATGGATCCAGTTTGTTCAATTGAAATCAAATATCATTTGTCGTACAATAAAATTATAAAACCAACCAATATATTATGTTCGGGAGGAAACTATGGAAGAAAAAAAGAAAAATATTTTTCAGAAAGCTGTTGATGCTGTCAGTAACCGCGATGAAAAAGAAGCTTTGGAAAAGGCCAATGCTGAATTGGAACAGGTAAAAAAGCAACAGGCTGCCGCCGCAGAAATGGCCAAACAGGCAGCCAATACGGAACGTATCAGAAAAGAATTAGCTGCAAAAGAAGCGGCAAAAGAAGCCGCAGAAAAAGCTGAAATCGCAGCCAACCAGGCCAAACAAAAAGCCAACCTGGACCGTGTTCAGAAGGAATTTGCCGAAAAACAGGCTGCCCGTGCAGCAGAATTAGAAGCAAAAAAGGCTGCTGAAGCTGCCGTAGTTAAACATGTCTGGACCAATGAAGACACCTACGCCAGCCTGGCATTCAAACATTATGGTTCCATTCAGGAACCTTACTGGCGATTAATTTACAACCATAACAAAGACATTATTGGGGAACATCCTAACAACATCCGAACCGGGCTCGAAATTGAAATTCCACCCCTCCCTGAAGAACTAAAGAAGAAATAGGCAACTAAAACCAAGATGAGTAATCAAAACATAGATCTTGTCAGTGTTTTTCAGCAAGTAACCCAGGCACTGGGACAGAACCAGCAAGCTTTAAATCAGTCCGACACCTATAACCATGATCATGGCGATCATATGGTCAAAACTTTTCAGACCATTACCAAAGCCATGAAAAAAAAGAAGACTGGTAGTCAGGCTGAATTGCTGGCGTATGCCGCTGAAAATCTCAATAAAGGTGTTCAGAACGGCTCCAGCCAACTGTATGCCAAAGGTCTATCCCAGGCTGCTCAGCAAGCCCAGGGAAAAAATATAGATCCGCAAATGGCAATGCAATTACTGCAGACAATTCTGGGCGGCGGGCAGAAACCCACCCAGGCAGTTCAACCAACCCAACAGACCGGCAGCGGAGATATGCTTGGTTCGCTTTTGGGCGGCTTAATGGGTGGAGGACAACAGCCTTCCAATCAGGAGCAATCCGGTAGCGGGGATATGCTTGGCTCACTCTTAGGCGGGTTAATGGGTGGGCAACCAAACCAATCCACTGGTCAGGCGCAAGCCGGCGGGTTGAGTGACGGCCTGGATATGGGGGACCTAATCACTGCTGGAATGGCTTATTTTCAATCCAAACAACGCGGTGAAGATAACCTGAATGCCATTATCGACGCATTCACAGCCGCCAGCGGCATGGGGAATGATCCACACCGTCAGCAATCCACTCAAATTGTTGCCAATACATTTTTGCAGGCGCTTGGCAAAATGGGTAAAAAATAAAATTTTCAGGCACGCAAAAAAGAGAGCAAAGGCAAGTCTTTTGCTCTCTTTTTTATTTTGTTTCATAATTAACAGAATCCACTGAGTGATTATAGATACATTTTAGCCCGGTAAAATGGCGGACCATAAATTCTCTCGCTTTATCTCATTCTTTGATAAAATTGTTTAAACTTCTTCCAAGGAAAATATTTATGATATCAATCCAGCCTTTTTTATTCCAGGAACGCATTCCCTCTATTAAAATCACAAATGGCATTATCGACTTAATCGTTTCCACTGCATTCGGTCCACGTATTCTCTTCTTTGGCTTTTGCGGCGGACCCAATGAATTCTTTCTCAAACAAGACGATCTGGAGCAATATGCCCCTGATGACACATTCCGTATTTACGGCGGCCACCGTTTATGGACAGCTCCGGAAAATCTGCAAACCACCTATTTCCCTGAAAACCAGCCACTGGAATGGGAACAAATAGAAGATACTTTACATATCCGCAGCAATGCAAAAGCCGGCAACCTGGTGGAAAAGGGAATTACGATCCGCATGCAGCCGGATGCGCCTGTTTTGGAATTAACCCACAGTGTACGAAATTGCAATGCATGGGAACTGCGTTATGCTCCCTGGGCTCTTTCTGTTATGGTTTCTGGCGGATTGGCTGTTTTGCCTTTACCTGCCCGTGGACAGCATGACGGAAATTTGTTACCAAATGGCAGCCTGGTTTTCTGGGCCTATACCAATTTTGCCGACCCACGCTGGCGATACGGTTTTGAGTATCTGCGCATTCAGCAAGACCCGCTGATTTGTGAACCGCTAAAGGTTGGCCTTGCAGCAGAAAGCGGCTGGCTGGGGTATGCCAACCACGGGCACTTCTTTGCCAAACAAAGCTCTATCATACCTGGCGCCAATTACCCGGACCGTGGCACCCCGTTACAAATTTACCTGGATGCCGACATCCTGGAACTGGAAACGATGGGGCCGCTACAGCATGTACCCGCGGATGCAGCTCTCGATCATACAGAAACCTGGGTGCTGCTGGATCAGGTAGATGTACCCCAAAACGATGCAGACATAAACACCAAAATTCTGCCACTTTTGCAAAAATACCTAAAATTTTAATTATGCAGCAGGGTTGTCAAAATCTGACAACCCTGTTTTTTTGTTATTCAGAATAGCCGTAACGAATGAAACAACTCCAACTACACTACGCACGCACCGTATAATCACCTCGCATGACCCATTTATAGGTGGTCAGTGCTTCCAGGCCAACCGGACCACGAGCATGTAATCGCTGTGTCGACACGGCTACCTCACCGCCTAAACCCAACTGCGCTCCATCCGTAAAGCGGGTACTGGCATTAACATATACTGCGGCCGAATCGACTGCCTTCAGAAAATGTTCCGCATTCAGTTTATTTTCTGTCAGAATGCCATCCGAATGGAAGGTACTGTGCTTATAAATAAAATCAATCGCTTCATCCAGATCTTTAACTACACAAATTCCGAGAGTTAGAGATAGCCATTCCTGGTCAAAATCCCCATCCGAAGCAGCTTCAAGGCCGGATTCCGAGTCAACCCCTAAAATTGCCTGGGCTTTATCGTCCAATTTCAACCGCACTCCGGCAGGTCTTAATGTATCCACCACTTTCGGTAAAAATTCGGATGCAACCCTGTGATGCACCAGAATGGTGTCCAGCGCATTACAAACAGAAGGGCGCTGGACCTTGGCATTAAAAATCACCGGTAAAGCCCGCGATTGGTCCGCGCTATCATCAACAAAGAGGTGGCAGATCCCAATCCCACCGGTCATTACCGGCATGGTCGCTTCCTTCTTGCAGAAATTTTGTAAGGTGTTTCCCCCACGCGGGATCAAAACATCTACATAATTATCCATCTTTACTAATATGGATGCCAGTGCACGGTCCGGATCATTGATAAACTGAACGACATCCGTATCCAACTGGTTGGATTGGAGCGCTGTATGGATTAAATTAACCAACGCATTGTTCGTCTGCAGGGTTTCCTTGCCACCGCGAAGAATCACCGCATTACCAGATTTTATCCCCAGAGCGCTGATATCAATCGTTACATTCGGACGCGCTTCGTAGATAACAGCCATGACACCCAATGGAACACGCACCCTGGAAGCATGAAGACCACTGGATAATTTTTTCTCTTCAATCACCTGCCCAACCGGATCGGGCATACCAGCCAGATCCAAGAGATCCTGCGCCATGCCTTCAATTCGTTTTTCATTTAATAATAAACGATCCACCAAGGCATCACTCATAACTCCTGCTCGTCCGGCCTGAATATCCGCCGCGTTTGCAGTCAGAATCTCCGGCGTGCTGGACCGCAAGAGATCTGCCAGAGTAACCAGGAAACCATTTTTTTGATCGCTGCCAACCAATACCAATCCGCGGGCAGCTTGCTTTGCTTTTTTACCCATTTCTTCCATATCAATTGCCATATATCCTCCAAACTGCCGCTTTACATAATTAACAAATGGTTATGGTGCAGGACTTCATCACCATAGCTATACCCCAAACAGCTTTCAATTTCGCCCGACTGAACCCCGCGAATCTTTATCAGGTCTTCATGACTGTAATTCACCATGCCTAGACAAACCTGTTTTTGCTGCTGATCTATTATGCGAACAACATCGCCGCGTTGAAAGCTGCCCCCCAGGTCCACAACTCCAACCGGCAAAAGCGAACCGCCGTTGCGGACTGCCTGTGCAGCACCGGAATCGATTTTCACCCAGCCTTCTGAGTTACGTGCTTCAGCCAGCATATAGCGTTTGCGGCTTTCCAATTTGCTACACAACGGTGTGAAACGGGTGCCAATCGCTTCACCAGCGGCTATTTTCCAGATCAGCTCCGGTTTTCGCCCATTAGCAATCACTACCGCGCACCCAGAGCGCCGCGCCAGATCTGCCGCCTGCAGTTTGGTAAACATGCCCCCGGTTCCCAAGCCACTGACTGTTCCGCCGGCAGCCTGCCATATTTCCGGCGGAATTTCAGGTGTATTGATTTCCCTCACAACCTGTGCCTGTGGATTTGTGCGCGGGTCTGCGGTGAATAATCCATCCTGATCTGTAAACAGGACTAATAAATCCGCCTCCACCAGGTTAGCTACCAATGCGGAAAGATTATCATTATCGCCAAGCCGAATTTCTTCGGTACTGACGGTATCATTTTCATTAATAACCGGCACTACATGGTATTGCAGCAAGGCTTCCAGAGTGTTACGCGCATTCAGATATCTGCGCCGATGAGAAAGGTCTTCACGGGTTAACAAGACCTGTCCCACTGGGATCTGGTAAAAACCAAATAACTGCGAATACATTTCCATCAGACGTGTCTGACCAACTGCCGCCAACATCTGCTTGGCCGGCATATATTTGGGTAAGCTGGGCTGACCTAAAACCGAACGGCCAACTGCCATCGCGCCAGAGCTAACCAGTATGATCTGGTACCCCTGTTGATGCAGCCGGGCCATCACTCGCACCAACTCGAGCAAGTGCGCCACTGATAAATCTGCTTTTCCCTGGGTAAGCGTTGAAGTACCCAGCTTTATTACAACACGCTGGTAAGGTTGCATAATCGTTCTTTTCCTTTGGCGAAGGTAGAATTGAACTATCATACCCGAAATTTTGGAAATTTCCAATACAAATTTTTTACAATATGAGGTTCGACAATGTTAATTAATAAACAAGGATAAAACATCAAATTTCTCCTAACCTAATAATTGCGAGTGCGATTTTTACAGCAAATCCTGTGGTCATCAGGTATAATAAAAAGATAATTTTTCGGCATCAAATCCCATATTTTCCATGGAAAAAACACATGACCAACGACCCTGAAACCAATCAGAAAATAAAAGAAGCCATTGCTATTGCCAAACAAGGCGATAAAAATAGCGCCAGAAATATGATCATAGAAATCCTGGAAAAGGATGCTACCAACGAAAATGCACTTCTGGCCTATGCCTTTGTTGCTCCCAATACTGCTGAAGCGGAAGAAGTACTCGAAGAAGTCTTGCGCCTGAACCCGGACAATGTTACAGCTTTGAAGCAACTCTCCAAATTACGCAAGGATGACTTATTCACTCCAACTGCGTCAACTGTTCCGCTGGAAAAATCTGCGTCACCCTTTACCTCAGAAAGCTACACGCAAGCGGAGGAGAAAACGGATTGGCAAACCACTACACCACAGCAGCCGGTATCATTACCCTGTATCCGCTGCGGTAAACCAGTCTATGATGGCAGTAATCATTGTGATTCATGTAAAGCTGAGCTGAATCAGGGTAAACGAGCGTTAGATGCATCCCTGGGAGTGGAGAATACCGTGGAACTCGAAAAGAAAATTGAACGATTAATTGCTATTCAAAAAGACCAACAACAAGAACTGAAAAAAATAAGCCGGGCAGCCCAATTATTTTTCTGGATGACGATTGTCAGTATCGTTCTGGGAATCATCTCTTTCTGTATTGGGATAGCCAGCTCAGCCTCGCTTTTGCAAATGCTCAATAATCTTCCGCAATAGACTTAATCTTCAGATAGATAAACGCAATTTCTTCCGGATTGTTTGGCCAATTGCAACGCCTGACCAGCTTTTTCAATGAATTGTTCCAGGGACATCTTGTCTTTGGTTGTAACACTTCTTTTTGCCTTTTGGGTTGGTTTAATGATTGCCACCCCAATGCTCACAGTGAAACCCAGTTCACCCCAATCCGTTGACAAATGGGAAGATTCAACCTGCAAACGTAAACGTTCGGCCACCTCTAGCGCTGTGTTTGTATCGGTTTCAGTTAACAAGATCACAAACTCTTCTCCGCCGTAGCGTCCCACCAGATCGGTATCCCGAACAGAACTGTGGATCACTTCCGCCAATAGGCGCAGTACCTGATCTCCCACCAGATAGCTGTACTTATTATTAAATTCTCTGAAATGATCGATATCCACAAACAGAGCACTCAAAGGTTTTCTAAATCGATAAGCGCGGTCCACTTCGCGTTTACCAAATTCAAACAATCCGCGCCGGTTGTACAAATGGGTTAGCTCATCTGCAATCGCCAGGCGCTTGACCTGGTTATACAAATGTGCGTTTTCCAATGCCACTGCCACCTGGTTCACAAAAGACTGCAAACGCTCCGCATGCTCCTGTTTAAAATAACCACATGTTCCGGAATCCAGGTTCAAAAATCCTATAGTACGTCCTTTTATCTGAATGGGCATCCCCAGGAAAGATTTTACCCACTGTGACTCAGGGTAACTGACCCAAAAATCGCTGGTCTCTGTATCCGCTATGATTAAAGCCTGTCCCGTTGTGGACATCATTCGAAAACCGGGTACATCATCAATTCGGATTCCTTGCAAAGAATCACTATTTTTGTTCCCCTGCTGGTAATTTCCTGAACGGTACACACGAGCCATCATTTCAAGGCGCTCATCATCTGCCAAAACAATATTGGCAGCATCATGCGGCACCACCCTCGCCGCGTATTCCAATACGGTCAACATGATGTCGTTGATTTCCAGGCTGCTGCTCAACGCCGCTGCGGTGTCCCGAAGGGCTTCAGCAATTATTCGCTGCTCACGTTCTCTGGCTTCTATTTGTTTTTGCCCGGAAATATCAGTAATTACTGACAATAGACAGGATTGATCACCAACTTCAATTCGTTCCGCAGAAACCAGGCATGATTTTATCTCCCCAGATTTCGTAACCAATTGGGTTTCATGATTATGAATATAGTTATCCTGTTCCATTTTTTGGGAAAGTCTGGAAATATCATCCGGATCAGCGAACACACCTGGATTCTTGAAGGAATGATCCAATAATTCTTCACGTCGATAGCCGAGAACCGCATAGAACGCTTCGTTGACATCTATCAATCGCCCATCAGATATGTTACTTAATGCCATCATTGAAGGACTAAAACGAAAAGCTTTTGAAAATTTTTCTTCTGAAAGTTTGATCTGCTCTTCTTTAAGCAGCAATATCTGCTTGCGCTGCTGCGCCAGATAATCGCGATATTTGGCAATAATCAGGATTAATGCTCCCAGCGTAATATTCAAACCTACAGGCCCAATTATCAATTTTTCATAGGAACTCACTGGCAATATCCTGAAGAAGCTTAGCAATCCAAGCAATTGAAACAAATATAAAATCGCATTAATTTTATTAGGAATAAATAATGTACCAAACAAAGTGATAATCATCAGATAGTTTAATGCGTCTAAACGCAATGTTTCCGGTCCAAAGATCGCCAGGGCAAAGATTATTAAATCTGAAGCAATCATCAGACTCAAGAAAGGTGTTTGCAGATGTCCCCTGTGCGCGAAAAACAAGCCAATGGAGGACATCATAAGAATTGACAATCTACCCAGTATTTCAAGGTCCAGAAAATAGCCGTGGGCGGGCAATCGAAAAACCAACAGCACCGTACTAAGCATCAGGAATACCAGCATGATTATTTTCAAAAGTCTGGCTTTACTGCGTTGTTCCAAATCGGTGACACTGGCAGATGGTTCGATACACCGCTCAAGAAAGCGGATACTCTTTTGTCCGGTGTTCATGGAAAACTCACTGCCCCATTCTTAACTGCAATTATATCCATGAACTTCTCGACGACCAAGGGATCAAAATGGGTGCCGCTATTAACCTTAAAGTATTGCAGTATATCCGTTTCAGACCAGGCATCAGGACGATACGGCCTCGAGTTAGAAAGCGCATCCCAAACATCCACCAGAGCAAATATGCGCGCCGCCAATGGAATTTCTGTTCCTTTTAAGCCGCGTGGGTAACCGCTGCCATCCCATTTTTCGTGATGGCAATAGGGGATGTCAATAGCAGGTCGTAAATAAGGAATTCCATTCAGCAACTGGTACGCAAATTCTGGATGTTTGCGCATGATGATCCACTCATCCGCCGATAATTTTCCCGGCTTCAACAACAAATTATCTGATATACCCATTTTCCCGATATCGTGCAGCAACGCCCCACGTCGTAAATGAATCATTTCATCTTGCTTAAGCCCAAACGCTTCGCCTAACAGCATGGTAATTTCTACTACACGCTGACTATGCCCGGCTGTTTCCCGTTCACGAAGTTCCAACGCACGCGACCAACCTTCCAGTGTAGCATCATAAGCAATCTCAAGGTCTTCTTTGGCTTTTTTCATGCCAGCAAATAATTCCATGCGGTCTATCGCAATAGCCACTTGCAAACCTAAAGAGGCTACAAATGAGCGCCAATCCATATCAATATCCATGTTTTTGGAAGTAAAAATCTGTAAGACCCCTTTAAGCTGATCACCGATCAATAAGGGAACAACCATACAGACTGAATAATAAGGCTTGCAGTTTTCACAATTTCGGTCTACAACCTGGTCCAAATTATCTTCAATGATCAATTTTTGGTTATGCATTACATCGTTAATACAATTTCTATTTTTTGTTTTTGCAAAATTGGCTGCCAATTCTGTGGGAAAATTGGCATTGGTGATCAGTTTCAGATTCTGACTGTTGTTTTCCAGCAGATACACCACAGCCGCCTGAATTGGCGCGAGGGTAATAATTTGCCTCAGTATCGTGGCGATTACCTGTTCAATTGTTTCATGATTGGTCATGGCCCGGTCAATTTGGTGCAATAGTTGAAGTTCCTGCACATGAAGTTTCGTTTGTCGCAGGCTTTCACTCAATGCCAGCTCTGTTTTCTGTTTTTCTGCAATAAAACGCGCCTGTTGAATATTCTGATACGCACGGATCGATAACTCATTTGAAAGCAAGTAGACCATTTGCGCTATCGTCTCAAATTGCTCCAATGGCATAACCGGAACATTATCCAGTGCTTCTTTAAATAGCTGGGCGTCGGCACCAATTCTTTGAGCATACGCCAGTATATTTTTTTCATCCTGACCTTCACTGCGGATTTGACCGATAAGCCAATTAGCAATGTGCTTTCCACCAACAGTGATACTAGCACCGGCATCCCACAAACCACCACTTAAACAAGGCTGGATCAGCGGGCCATGCGGGTTTTGTTGGCCAATATATGCATCAGATAAATAACAATTTTTTAAACCGATATCTGTTTTCCGAATGATATCTTTGCATAGAGAACAAAAATTAGATGGCTGTGTTATTGGTGTTCCATCCGGCCTGGTAATAACAGAAGCTACCCCGGTCGATTTGGCAAACAGATCCTGTAATTTCTGCAGTTCTTCCAGATTAAACAAATCCGTTAAATCTACTGGCAAATCCTGATCAAAGGGTTGGGTTAGCGCATAAATGCGCTGCTGCAATGCCTGTTGGGTCCTTTTTTGCTCACTGATATCAGTTACTAATGCAAATTGTCCCAGGTATTCATTTGAATCGGATAAATTAGCACCTACACTGACTATTGCCCAAATTATGGATCCGTTTTTGTGAAGATATTTCCTTTCGTAGCGGCCAGATCTTCCTTGTTTCCGAAAGGATAGTTCACGGTAAAAATCTTCTTCTTCACCTGCAAAGAAAAATTCTATAACCGGCCTGTGAAACATCTCTTCCTGGGTATAACCCAGCATTTCGGCCATTCTTTGATTGACCTGGGTGATATGGTGGTTGGCATCCAACTGCAAAAAACCCTCGTTGGCCGTTTCGATAATAGACCGGTAGCGGGTTTCACTTAACAATATGGCTGCTTCCATCTTGTGACGATCGGTGATATCCGAACAGATAACGGCAAATTGTTTAGGCGCCGGGCAATAGGCATTCACTTCAAAATATTTTCCCAGACTGGCAACATAATCTTCAAAGTTTAGCGGCTCTCCGCTCAAGGCAACACGGCCATACTTCTCGATCCAGGAAGGCTCTACTCCCGGTAATATTTCCAAAACCGTCTTTCCAAGGATCTCACGTGAAAATCCGGTCTGTTTGAGGTAGCTTTCATTTACATCCAAAAAACGGTAATCAATCACTTTACCCTGGTCGTCCTGAATGATTTCATGTAAAGCCAAGCCTTGTTCCATAGTCGCAATCAAATTGCGATAACGGTCTTCGCTTTCCCGCAAAGCAGTTTGGGAAGTCTTCTGCACAAAAATATTACTGGCCGTAAAAAGTATCCCTACAGCTTTACCTCCCCTAAGAATGGGAGAGGAACTGGCCTGCAGCGGGATGCGGCTGCCATTCGCCAGATATACATCAATTTCGTACTTTATCCGGCTTACCTCACCTTGTGTTCGCCGATCTCTATTCTGAATCAGCAAATCAAATTGATCATCAGGAATAAACATTGCCAAATTGGAACTTAAAATTTGTTCCATGGAATATCCGGAAAATTCCACAAAGGCCGGGTTTGCATACAAAATTCTACCTTCAAAATCATGTAAAACGATATATTCCTGGGTAGTTTCAATTAATAAGCCATAAATGGTACGCAATTCCTGCAAGGAAATTTCCGCTTCCTCACGCGATTGCATCGCCTGCCATAATCGTTCTGCTCGCCCGATAGCGGAAATAATCCTGCTTAAGTCGTCTTCCTGCTTTAGACAATAATCCAAAACCCCATGATCCAATAACTCAATAGCAGTATCTTCATTTTCTGCAGGAACCAATAAAAACACTGGCACCTGGTTTTTACGCTCAAATAACAGACTTAAAGGATCCATCCCCAGTTTGATTAAATCCAAATCAATTAAAGAGAAGGGACGAACTGCTGTTTCCATTAATTCCTGGAAAGAGATCAGTTCGTGAACAAGAGAATACTCAAGGCCCAATTTTTGAAACTGTAATTTTAGCTGCGACACTACAGTAGCGTCTTGTGAAAAAATTACATATTGGTAATGGTTATTTTTCAATGGATCCTTTTATTACAAAGTGTTTTCTTTCATAATAACCCAAATGAAGATAGCTGAGAATATAATTTATGTAAATAATGACTAAATATTTTCATCAATAAATAAATTGCCTGCCCCCTTTTCTCAAACCGTTTCAACCCTATCCAAGCAAAATTATAGTTACCAATACTTATGCATTCGCTTAAATTTTCCACCTAACTACAGTAGAATAAATGAGATAAATTTATTTCACAGACTTACCAAAACACATAAATTCAACAATATTCGGTAGAGGGTATACCAATTTGTTGGCAAAGATTCAATACGGTTGAATGATTCATCTGTAGAACCAGGCATAAAAATGAAATTAATGAAGTCAAAGAATGGATTCTCTACAATACTATTTTTTTTACTCAATTTAACGCCGGCTCCAGTCACCAGCCTACAGGATGACCCACTTTCTTATTGGCGTGAGCGCATTTCACAGGTTGTTTCCAGCAGTTTAATCGTTTTTGGTGGAATTATTTTGATCCCAATCATTTTTGGGTTAGCCAGCGAAGAATTATGGTTCGTTATCGCCATAGACATTGCGATTTTTTTCATAGGGCTGTTTGTCAGTTTTAGCCGTAAAGTATCCTTTCTCCAGCGCCAAATTGCCCAGTTCAGCCTGATCTATATCATTGCTATTGTATTGCAGCTTTCAATTCCAAATTCTGGTGCGGCCTTCCCGTGGTTGTTTGCTATTGGGATACTGGCTGGCGCACAAATGGGAAAAACAGCTGCTTTGAATGCACTGGTTGCCAACACCCTTTTTTTTGTAGTGCTGGGAATTTTTCTGGCCAGCGGTATGCTCAGCCATACAGGTATGGCTGAGGTGTCTTTATTAACCTGGAGTTTAACCGCGATTAATTTTTTGGCTCTCAATGCCGGTGCTTCATTTGCCCTGGCTGTATTGCTTGAAGGCATCTCTATCTCAATTCAAAATGAAAAGATAGCTCAGAATTTGCTGCAAATTGAACAGGAACGCCTAGTATCCGCCAACGATCATTTACACCAAGAAATCGGTGAGCGAGAAGAAATGGCGGAACAACTCAGACAAATTGCCACCCATGATGCGCTTACCCAATTACCCAACCGATTTCTATTTACAGACCGGTTAGATCACGCGATTGACCTGGCCAAGCGATCCAACACACTACTGGCTGTAATGTTTTTGGATCTGGATAATTTCAAAGCGGTTAATGACGCCTTAAATCATCAACAAGGCGACAACTTACTGAATGAAGTTGCACAAAGGTTACTGGCCTGTATTCGCAGTAGTGATACTGTTGCCCGGCTGGGTGGTGATGAATTTGCCATTCTTTACGAGAACATTCATGAAATTGGACATATTCACCAGATGGTCAAAAAAATCCAGGACACGCTGCTTGAGCCTTTTAGCATCCTCGAAAAAGAATTTTTCGTGTCTACTTCCATCGGAATCAGCCTTTTCCCTGGCAACGGAGAGGACGCGAATTCTCTCTTGCTCAACGCAGACATGGCTATGTACTACGCTAAGAAAAATGGTAAAAACACCTATCAATTTTATTTTGATGATCTGGAAAAACAAAGCCTTATGCGATTGGAGATTATTGCTGATTTGCGTCTGGCGCTGGAGAAAAATGAACTCGTTCTGTATTATCAACCTATATACGATGTAACCAAGCGGAAAGTGTTGGGAGCCGAAGTCTTGTTACGCTGGAATTGCGCCAAGTTTGGGTTATTGCTGCCGGCTGATTTTTTACCCATTGCAGAGGAAATTGGATTAATTCACCTGTTCGATGAGTGGGTCCTTGCGATAATATGCCGCCAGCTCAAGGCATGGGAAAATACCGATCTTAAAAAACAGCGTTTGTGGATGAATTTATCCGAAAAACAACTGCTGCATCCCGAATTTATTGATACAGTTGAACGTTATCTGCAAGAAACAGGGATAAATCCCCAGCTGTTGGAGTTCGAAATCTCTGAAACAACCCTGATCAATGAACAAAAAAATATTGAAGGAACCCTACGGAGGCTTAAAAAGCTCGGCGTGCACCTGGCAATTGATCATTTTGGCAGTAAATATGCCGCCATTAAAAACCTGCCACAACTCAATTTTGACACTTTAAAAATTGATCGTAGTTTTATGGATGATATTTTTACCGACCCGGTAAAACAAATAACATTAAACGGAGCCATTCAAATTTCCCAGCGTCTGCGTATGGATATCATTATTGAAGGCGTTGAATCTATCGAACAAATTAAATATATCCAAAAACTTGGGAATTTCCCGCTGCAAGGTTGGGCAATAGCCCCGGCCATGCCATTAAATGAATATGAGGATTACGCATCTAAAATCCTACTTTCTGTAGATCCCAGCCAACTTAATTAAAAGTAAGACTATCCTCGTATGCTGCCTGGTTTTCGTCCGTCTTTTCTTTTCGCTTTTATCGATCGATGGAAAACAGTAACCATGGTTTTTTCACGGTGCATTTCTGGGCGCTGGAAATTAAAACGGGGTAATTGTTGAAAAAGTGCTGGTAAGCCCCATACCGCGCGAGCATGGTTGCAGCGCTGTATTTCCTCATTAATGATGTTATACAAACCATCTTCCCATTGCACACCAAAATCCCGGCAGGGAGATGGGCGTTTCTCGTAGATCGCACAAGATGTTTTTTGCCCAATATGCCCCATCAAAGCGATACAGCGGCTCTTCTTTTGGTTTGTACCACGCATACTTACAAAAAATGGGGTTACATCTTCGGTCATTTCCGGCGGTACAACTCCTCCCTGTTCAGTATCCGCTTCGGACCAATGAAAAGAGACCCGAAAATGGGCACAACAGGCACCGCAGGTAAGACATGGATTTTCGTTAAACATTAGAATTCATTATAAGGTGCTCAGCTTCATTAAGCGAGGAGCAAAATATTTGTGATGAAATTGTTATCATTTCGTTATAACGATCTGGACTGAAATCATATAAAATCAAAATGAAGATCAAAGTAACTTGTTTCAAGAGTATTGCCTTTCCGAATATTTTGAAAAACTGTTTTTCCTTAAGATTAGAGCCCCTGATTTTAATATTGTTTTTGAATAGATAAATTGACTTACGATTGAATAGCCAAAGGCTTTTATTACTTCCATTTAGAACAATGGTCATTTGAAAAGATAAGGACGGCAATTTTATGCCAGAACAAGCGGTAAACAAATTGACACACAAAATTGAGCTCATAACGGATAATCACCAACGCCTTCTTTTGGAAGCGAGTAAAGTGATTGCTGAAGCAGATAGTCTTAACGAAGGTTTGAAATTACTGACCGAAAAAACAATTCATTACATAGAGACAACCTTTTGCTGTTTTTTATTACTCAACCCTGAAACAAATCAATTTCAATTAATCGCGTCAAGTTCTACAAACCGTGCAGTCCAATTCGTTTGGGAACCCACACCCCTCAGGCATTGCCTGCCACATTGTTCCGCGGAGATTTGGTCAATTATTGAAGAAGGATCTCCTGTAATTTGCCATAGTGGTGAACAAAACAAATGCCTATTAGATTGTTTTCAATGCACCATCAACATTCCAAAACAACTGGAAACAGCTTTGGTTGTCCCGTTAAAAGTAGGTAACCGCGCCCTGGGCATTTTTATTATGGGCGAAATGCGCACCTGGAATCGCAAACCATTTACCAATAATGAGATCAACCTGGCGAGCACATTAGCAAACCAGGTTGCCACTTTAATCGAAAAAATTAGATTATACGAATTATCCATCAATCGGCTCAATCAAATTGACCAACGCAATCAACTGCTTTTCGCCCTTGATGAGGCTTCCAGACAAATTCGAGCCGTAGAACACGCATCCAAACTACCCCACGAAATCAGCGGCAATGCTGTTCGCCTGGTTAGCCGCAGAACTGGTTGTTATCTGCTGTATCATGAGTCCTTAAAACAATTCGAAGTAACCGCTGTAACGAACCTATCTGACAAATTAATCAATACCCGGATTGATTCTCAAACGAGTTGGTTAAACAAGATGTGCCAGAATGGTGTGGCAACCTGTATCCCTGATGAAAATTCAGTCGAATGCAGCGATGCTTTTATCAAAAAAAATCATTTTAGTTCCGGTATTGCAGTTCCAATCAAGAATTCAGGTGAATTGGAAGCCGTCATTCTGGTTGGAAATGAAACCAAGCCGCCATTCAAGAAGGATGAAATAGATGTTCTGGAACGGTTTGCTGCCCAGGCCACACTGGCGTTACAAACATCCAAGCTTATTAATCGTGAACAACGGATATATGAACAATTTTCCGTGTTAAAGCGCATCAGTGAATACATTCAACAATCCAATGATTTGGAGAAAATTCTGCATGTTGTTTTAACAGGGGTAACCGCCGGTTATGGTTTAGGATTCAATCGTGCTATCCTTTTCTTAAGGGATGAGGAAAATAACCAATTAATCGGAAAACTGGGTATTGGTCATAAATCTAAAAAAGAAGCCGAGGACGATTGGCGAAAACATCACAAAAACCGATTAGAGGGTTTTGAAGAATATCTCTCCTGGTTAGATAAAGGCAAGTTGTCACCAAGCACTATTCAGGAAAAAATAATAAAATTAAGAATCCCTATTCTTGAGAATGGCGAAGACGCGTTTTCCAATGTTATCCTTCATCAACGCAGTAAGCGAATAGATGAAAACGAGTTTTCATTATTACCCCAAGAATTTATTAAGGCTTTCCACTCAGTTTCCACAACAATCATTGTGCCTCTGGTAGCACATAAGCATGCTATTGGACTACTCGTGGTTGATAATAAATTCACGCATACGCCAATACCAGACGTAACCATCAATACCCTGCACACATTTGCCAATACAGCGGCCATCGCATTTGAACGAACCAAACATATTCAAAAAATTGAAGGCGAATCGCATGACAGAAATGTACTTTTGCGGATTTCAAGGGACTTAAGTACAAAAAAAGAAATTGACCAGGTTCTTTCCACCCTGTTGGAAGGCGGCATTCAACTGCTAAAAGTTGAAATGGCCGTAGCTCATTTAATTAATGAGAATACCGGTGAATACAGTTCCTATTATGCTCCTTCGGAATTAAAAGAGCTTTTTGTCCAGCCACGCAAAGAATTTGGCTTAACATCCATCATCATTCGGAATAATGAACCATTGATTATTCCGGACACTTCTAAAAACAATCAGGTAAATCCAGATTCCATGGAATTAGGCATCCAATCCATGGTGGGGTTCCCATTACAAGTTCGCGGAAAAATTATCGGTGTTCTATTTTTTAACAGCCGCAGAATGCAGTATTTCCAAGAACGAGAACTGGAATTAATTTCATTGCTAATCGCTCAAGGCGCTGTTGCAATGGAAAATGCACGTGCTTTTCAAAACCTGGAACAAAATGCCGTATTACGCAACGCTCTTGTACAAATCAGCCAGGACTTAGCCGAAAACCAAAATTCAGATTCGCAATTGGAAATCATCTGGCAGTTTGTTAAACAACATCTACATGCTCCCATGTTTTACATTGGTTTTTCGAATGCGGACAACAATGAAATTCATTACAAAATTGCCTATGATGCATACAAGAAGCTGTCACCTTTTTCACAAAAGATTAATCAGCAAGAATCCCTGGGGGCAGCTGGATATGTGTTAACAACTGGAAAAATGCTGCAATGGCACACCAAAGAAGAAAAAGACGCCCTTGTTTCAAATCAAAAGATCCATCTCAGAATCAAAGGCGATGAATGCAGCAGCAGTATCATTTGTCCGCTTCAGGTAGGAAAAGAAATAAACGGTGTAATTGCAATGCAACATCACGCTGCTCACGCATGGGAAGAGGTTGAATTAGCCGCTTTTCAGACTTTAGCTCAATTGGTAGCAGTCTCAATGAAAAACAGTAATCTGATGTCTGAAATTAACGAGGGAAAATCACGTCTGGAGGCTGCTTACTCGGCCAGCCAGGATATTACAACCAATCAGGATCCGGATCAGACCCTGAAAGATATTGTTCAACGGGTATGCAATGTAATGGATGCCTGGCGTGCAAAAGTTATCCTGATAGACCAGGCAGGCAACCCCCAAAACATTGCCAGCTATGGCTATGCTGAAGAGGCGGAACGAGCAACAGCAGTCCGGCCTAATGGAATTTCCTATGAAGTCGTCCATTCAAAAAAAGCTATCTATATTGAAAACCTGGCAATAACGAGTTTCGAATATAATCCGGCAATGTTAGAACAAGGTGTGTTGGCTGCTTCCTGTATTCCATTGGAATATCGCAATACTTGTTTAGGTGTATTATGGGTGGATTATGATACCACCAGACGTTTTACGGAAAATGATAAAAAGACTCTCCAGTTATATGCCAACCAAGCGGCGATTGCGTATGAAAACGCTCGCCAGATCCGCGAGCTGAGTCACATGCGTCAGGCAGCCGAAGCTCTCTCCAGCACCTTGTCACTCACCGATACGCTGAATCAGATCGCAAAAAGCGCACGCAACGTCTTGCGGGCAGAATCGGCTGCGATCTGGTCGTATGATAACCAACGTAGTCGTTTCCTTCTGACCGAATCTGTTGCTTCCGGCATACCCGAAGACAGTTGGAATTATTACCGTAAAGAAGAGTTGGAAACCGGCCAAACTGCACATACAATCCTCACTTCCAGGGATGGTTGGATTGGTGTAGAGGATGTCAATGACCATGAACGCTATCCCTTTTTAGGGTTATCTTCCCGAAAATTATTAAATGCACTTAAAGTACAAAGCTTTCAAGGAATTCGCCTGGTGGTCGGCGATGAGGTTTTAGGCATCTTATATGTTAATCACAATCAAAAACGCTGTTTTGAAAGTGAGGAAGAAAAAAACACAGCACGTATTTTTGCCAATCACGCAGCGATGGCTTTAAAAAATGCCCGGTTGATTGCGCAACTCTCGGCAGCAAGAGAAACTGCCAGTGTCGTGGCCGGGTTAACTGTTTTAGGAGAGATCGAACAAACACTTGAATCAATCGTTGTTGGTACAAAGAAAGCAATTGATTGTGATATTGTTACGCTTTTTTCTTACAACCATGAACAGGATCAATTCGAATTTCCACCAAAGATGGCCGGTGTTACGGACAAAGACCACATTATAAAAGCCGGGAATATAAATCGAGATGCCGTACCCTATAAATTAATCAAGTTGGAAGATTATTACAAAACGGAAGACACCATCAATGACAAAATCATGGGTGGACCTTTCGCCAAAAGGGAAGGAATTAAATCTTCCGCAGGTTTTCCATTGGTTGTAATGAAACAGAGAGTGGGAGTTATGTGCGTCAATTACAAACATATACACCACTTCAATGATGATGAACTGGAAAGTATTCGTATTTTTGCTCATCAGGCAGGCATTGCAATTTATAATGCGCAATTATATAACCGGTTGCAGCAGCGAGCGAACGCATTGGATGCGTTAAATGAAGCCGGGAAAATGATTACACGCTCTTTGGAGCTTAACACCATTCTGGACTCGATTGCCGAACAGGCGTGGATGCTGACTGGCAAAAAGGGACAACATGCTGTTTCCGCTTCGATTTTAATGAGTGATGATGGAAAAGCAAAATTCAAAGCAGGTTTTCCCCACAAAGAATTTACGCAAATCGAATCTAATTTTTTGAAAGGAATTGATCTCAATAAAGGAATCAATGGAAAAATTGGGGTCATCGGAATGGCAATTAAAACAGGAAATTCCCAATTGATATCAGATGTGAAAACAACCCCACATTATTTGGAACTAAACTCATTAACCAATTCCGAATTAGCTGTTCCGATCAAATTTGGTGATCGAATCATTGGCGCAATTAATGTGGAGCATTATTTAATGAATGTGTTTGATAAAGAAGACCAGCGTGATCTGGAATCCTTGGCGGCATATGCCGGAATTGCCATTGAACATGCAACCCAATATGAATATTTGAAGAAAATTAAGGGATTTATAGGAAATAAAACTGCTACGGAATGGATTCGCATGGTCAGTCAAAGCTGGGGGCATAGTATTCGCGGAGATACGGCAGCCGCCTTACTAAGAATAGAGTCCCTACGCAGATACCTGACTAAAAATAAAATTGAGATAGAAACTGAAGATATAAAAGAAATTGAGACAATTATTAAAGAGATTCAAAATACGCCTATCGTTGCGCCGTTGACGATAGAAGACGCCAATAGTGATGTTGAAATTAACCATTTATTAAGTACCTACATGGAACGCAAGTTCAAACAAAAACCACATTGCTATATAGAAGTTTGTTACGATCTTCAACCAAATTTAGACAACCTGGTAACCGTAAGAGCTAGTGAAGAATGGCTGCGGCGAGCAATTGAAATTCTGGTCGATAATGCTGTTCAGGCAATGATGATGGCCGATAGTCCGGAAAAACATCTCACAGCCAGAACCCGACTGGAAGGCGACAAAATCATAATTTCTATAGTAGATAAGGGACCGGGAATACCTGATGAAATGGTAGATTTTATTGGAAAGGAACCTGTAAAAAGCATAAAAGGAGCTGGTGTAGGTTTAACGTTGGCTAATAATTTTATTCAAACCTATGGAGGTGAATTGATGCTTCAAAAAACGGGAACGAACGGAACAGAGATGGCAATACTTTTACCGGCTAAACATCGGGAAATCTAATTCTTATGAATCAAAAACAAATAGCATTAGTTTCCGGTCAGGATAATCAGGCATGGTATAAAGATCTTAAGGATGCGGTACTCCCGTTAGGTGGTGTCATCGAAATAATCAATATTCTGATGATCACCAAAACAGATTGGGGAATATTCGATCTGGTTTTCCTCGATTTAGCAACAATCCAGGATCCCTTAGAAACGATTAGTCAGATTCAAGACTGCGGTCCAAATATAAAAATCATTGTGTTCAGCCCGGTGCCACGCTGGAAACAAGCCAGAGAAATGATGCATGCAGGGGTAACCGATTACTTAATCCGCTCCGGAGAGAAAGATTACCTGCAAGCCGCATTAAAACCCAGATTTGACCAGTGAAATTAAATACGAAAGGGATTTATTATGAATCATAACCTCCTGCTCGTTGAAGATAATGAAGACTATTCAAAAGCACTTAAGCGAATACTCATCGATGAAAACTACCGCGTTTTTTCGGCATCCACCATCATACAGGCAAGAAAAATATTGCGTGAGCAAACTATCGATTTGGTCATTCTGGACCAAAAACTAAACAAAGATGATCCCTCGGATCAAAGCGGTTTGGAGATTGCCAAAGATAGATCCTTCCAGCATATACCGAAAATTGTCTTTACCGAATATGACCTGGCCCCAAAAGAATTGCACTTGCTAATGGATCTTGAACCGGGGGAACTGCCCAACGTGATCCAGTTTTTAAGTAAAACGGAAGGGCATCAGACTCTGCTGGATGTCATCCGCAAATCACTACGCAACTGGCCAAAAATAACGCAGATGTCCAATCAGGTCTCCCGACAAATAGAGATGGATTATCAGGATACAAAACGACAAGCCAGGTATAATTTTATTATTACATCGGTTGTTTCCATCATTGGATTGCTTACATTATTCACAGGGATTGGATTGGCCTGGAATGGTTTAATAACCATAGGAATTGTAGGCAGTGCCAGCGGAATTATGTTGGAAGTGCTGGGGTATTTATTCTACCGGCAGTTAGAAGCATCCAATCTCAGAATGGATCGCTATCATCGGGAACAATTGCAAACTTATTGGTTTGAACTTTTGTTTGCCGCAGCAGAACAACTCCCCGCTGAGCAACAGATGAAGACAATGAAAAAAATAATCCTGAAATCGAGTGATAGCTGGTTCAGATCAATTGAAAACATGCAAACCAAATTCCCACCGGTGAAAGAAACTGAACAAGGCATTGGAGTTCAATATGAATAAGACAATTTTATTGATGGAAAATAAAAAAACAATCCTGGATGCTTATATGCATCTATTGGAAGATGAAGGATACCAGGTGTATCCGGCTGCCAGTCTGGAAGATGCAAAGAATCTGATTGAACACAAAAATATCCACCTGGCAATCTTCGATATTCGTATGGTAGATGAAGATGATCCAAATGATATCAGTGGATTATTGCTTGCCAAAGAACCAAAATATATCCATTTACCGAAAATTATTCTGACGGGTTACCCCAGTTATGAGTACGTTCGTGAAGTAATGGGAGCTACTGAAAATGGAATTCCAGCCGCCGTTGATTTTGTCAGCAAAGGAGAAGGGATAAACAAATTACTCGATGCTATCGAGAAGGCCTTTGCACAACAAATCCAGATCAATGAAATGCTTAAATTTCATTGGACGAACGAAGGTCCAGTTTCGTTTGCCCACCTGGCTTCCTTATTAATTACGGAAGAACAAACCAGCGCTTTTAGTGATGTCTGTGGAGAAATTGAAGATCTTTTCCGTAGGATGTTTTTTGCTTACAATCAGGTGAATTTCGCCCGATTGATCTGGAATAGGCAGGATGAAGTTTGTCTCGAAGTGTATGCTTATCGTGATGGTGTAGAAGAACAATATTTGATCACCCTGGGGCAAAAAATGTTGATTGACAGCCAAAAAACCTGTTTCGAAAAGCTGGCACCAAAGAGTTTCCTTTCTGCTCGCTGGGAAAAAAGGTTCGAATCAATGCATTATGCGATAATCCAATGGGCTTATCCGGGCATCAACCTGCAAAATGCTAAACTATTTACTAATTTTTTTATCGAACAAACCGAAAAAACGGTTCGCAGCAGCATGGAAACATTTTTTACGACAGCACTGCCAGCCTGGCACCAACCCAAGTCCAATAACACAGTTATGAATAGCGATTGCCGCTCCGTATGGTCACCTCGCGAGAACACCAAAACACTTGCGTTGGAGTGGAAAGCTATCCTTGATAAAATGACTCTATTGTATAAAAACCGCATAAGCCTGACCGCCCTCCCGGACCAGGGAAACCTGCTCTTCGAATTACCCAATGGGAAGAGGTACCTGTTTCCTGACCCTGTTCACTATTATTCAGAAATGGATTTCCCTGAATGGGCAAAAGATGATATCGTACCTGGCATCGGCATTAATCATACCAATCGCTTATTGGTCGATGGTTTCCAAATCATCATCGCTGATTTTTCAAATTTACAATTTGCACCAAAATATATGGATTACATAGCCATGGAAAACAGCATCCGCTACGAGTTGATAGATAACACCAACTTGCAAAGCCTGCTGGATTTTGAAGAAAACCTGGCTAAACTCCGGGATTTATCCGAGAATGTAAATGCCAGTAATGTAGAACCCGAATTCCGTAAAGCCTGGAATGTTATCTTAAGCATTCGGCAGGCAGCAGCAGAGCAGATCGACCCGGATCCACTGCCCTACTTTCAGTATTTGCTGACAGAAGGGGTACGTCAATTAATGAATGTCGATGCAGAAGTGCACTATTCACCCAGAGAGTTACAACACTGGTTACACAACCTGGGAACCACGTCCATCCTATGCAAGCGTCTGGCGGAGAAAAAAGAAAAAATCCATCAACCTGCGAGAAACATTACAAACAGCGGGATTGAGATTGATTTTAATAAGCACGAAGTACGGGTCAATAATGTCCTTAAAGAATTAACCCCAACCGAATTTAAGTTACTGGCCTATCTGGCATCCCGCAAGGGGTTACTTTGCACATATGACATGATTATTAAAGAAATTTTTGGCGGTGAGATCGCTGATATCCAGACAGAAAAAAGCCGGCTGACAACCCATATTCTACGCCTGCGTAAGAATATTGAACCCGATCCAAAAAACCCGATTTTTATTAAGACCATATCCGGCGAGGGATATCGTCTGGATAACAATGGGTAAATTCTGACTTTTTGATCACAAAACCATCTCATTTTGTTCAAAAGACAAATAAAATCCAGGAAAAATCCTGACAAAACCATTTTATTGAAACAAAATAAATTTCTTTAGGCTAAATAATGAGATCATGCTGAAAGTGAAACGCCAAATCGCAGGCTGCTTTGTTCTGGTAATCTGAGATCAAAGGAAAGGAACAAGCTTCTCAAAACAGAGAGCAATCCCAATCCTTCAGGAGGCTGGAATGAAAGCAATCTCATCTACAATTCTCATCATTTTCTTACTGATTTTCTTCTCAATCTCGGGAATTGGTTACTGTACATCCAAACTTCAAGCCCTGGATGAAAAGGTGAATATGCTGGAACAAGAAAATGCAGACTTGCAGGCTGCATTGATAAATGCCCAAAACACGAACACGGAGCAGAAGAAAAATATCGATAGATTAACCCAGGAAAATACAAACCTCCAAAACGACCTGGCAAACGCAAATCAAACCATCATCGATTATGAAACGGGCTACGCCGCTTTATGGAACGAGCTGCAATCAACTAAAACAATCCTCACTAGTTTAAGTGAAAGTGAACAACAATGCCTTAATCAAATTGAAAGCCTTACCAGAAAAGCAGAAGAAAACACAAAGAAAATCTTCGCAGAACCTGCCCAAATCGATCTGGACCCGAATAACCTGAAACTCAACAACCTGATCCCGTCAGCCTCCATCGTCATCAGTCTGAGCGCACTATTGATCACCGTTGCCACCCTGATCCTGTTGGCAGCCGGATGGAACTTCAGACGCAACCAAAAATCAACCATACTTCACCCAAACACCAAGTGGCAGGATAACAGCTACCGAAAAATACAACGCGAAAGTGCAAGAGCTATGGAGCGCCATCTGAGAAAAATGTAAAAAATTGATTGCTAAATGGTCCTGCTTCACCCCGAGTTTGAATAAACCCGGGGTGAACTTATTAAATGAAGAGAATAAGGATTACAAGCAGCAGAAAGCGCCAACGCTGTATATCTTGAAACCATCCGGTATTTCTATAACAACAAGGTTTTCAATCCTGAAGCAGTTCTGCCTTCACCCAACTGGCATTTTCCTCAATTCCCTGGTCGCCATCTACGACCTTCAACGGCAAACCCATCACACTTGTTTGTCGGGAAATTTCACTGGCAAACAGCGCGTCACGCGCCATCCAGTTATCATAGGCACGCCGCGGATCACTGCAATCCTGCACAATCCCCTGCGCCCACGGACGCATGGCATAATGCCGGCGCTGAAAGGCTTCCGTGGGGATCATCCATACAGCCCGGCTGCCCTGCTCGATGAACGCTTTGACCAATTCGGGCATACACGCCGCGCCTTCCACCAACACAGGCTTTGGCAGGCCAGCGATATCTTCCAGAATAAATCCAAATATCTCACGATAAATTCCCAACTCGCGTTCCACCTGCTCTGCTACTGGCGCCATCCAGATTTCCTCTGGGCTTAGGCTGCTTAACCGCCAGGTAAGCGGCTGGAACTGTGCGGTTGATCGCTGCACGTGCCGGCCAAAAAAATCATCCGCCCGGTAAGAATACCAGCCCAGTTGGGCGCAGAGAATCTCCGCTACCGAGCTTTTCCCGCTGCAAGGCGACCCGCCAATCCAATATACCTGTGACCAATCCATCTGTTTCCAATCCAGCATCAATGCTCTTTTTTATTATTTCGTGTCTATCAATTCAGTTCTCCGAGTTCCAGAAGCCGATTTCATCCAACCAGATAAACCCAAAACGAGACTTATCAAAATTAAAGCGGATTGTATCGACCTCGGTCGGGTCGAACTGAGGATTAGCTGAAGTAAATGCAGAAAGTGGTATATACAACGTCTGAAATACAGCTTCTCCAGGTGCCAGATCGCTCATAAATGCGGCTTTGTCAATTTGCACATCCAGGCGTGCCTGCAGCAGCATCACTTCACTTAACGGAACACGGGAAATTTCCTTCCCGCTTCTCAACTCTACTGTCCAATCGATCCCGTTGGCGTTGCTTTCATCCGGGTAATCATCAGCTTTTTCCGGATTCGGATCCTCACCGCTGTCTGCCATAGAAAATACCAGGTAGCTGTTTTCGTCCAGATTATTGAAACCTTCCTTAGGCAATTCGATGGCATACCCTGCGCCGACAGATTCACCGCGCGCGTCCCAACCGATCCTGACCGCCGAGGTGGACATACTCTGGTCCCATTTGCCGCGCATAATCGCTTCCGACCATTCGTCTATATTGAAAGCTTTGGTCTCGGTTCCTTCCAGGGTACCCGTGATTACATTCAGATCCTCTTCAAAGGTCGCCACCGGGATAAAATCCGCGTCAGCATAACGCGTCAGGTAAATCGTGTCTGGCAGCCAGGCACGCCCGCTGCGCCAATCGCGAAAAACCTGCAAATAATCACGGTCTTCATGCAGGGCAGCTTCCAAAAAAGCGCTGATAAACACTTCAGCTGTCTTTTCCTGCTGATCAACCGGCAAAATCGGTTCCCGGTTCAGCAGAGCGCTCCTGAAACCTTCCCCCATATCCGAGCGCCCCCAGGTGGTGTTATACTGCCCATGATTAGCGCCATGCACATATACGGCCGCTTTGAAGTTTTCGCCCCCATCGTTGAAGTGCACACGGTTGTATTGCCCCATGCCGTCAAAGGAAGTCAGATCCCCGTCCATCGAGCCCTGAATGACCATGTAATTGACATCTTCCAGGGGTGTCTCCCAACCACCCGGATTGTATTGGTCATCCACCGGCGCAATCGCGATCACAGCCTGGATCGGGTAATTGTAATTAAATCGGATATACGCATTGTCCGGGTAATTGGGCAGGCGATTGAAATGGGCCGCCTCGGCTACGGCTTCACCCCCGCGTGAATGACCGATTAAGGCTAAATGATCCCAATCCACCTTTTTGTAAAAAAGCTGGTCAGGTTCATTATTCCATAACTTCCATAAACGCAGGTGTTCGAGCAGCAACCAACCACGAGCATCATTCTGATTGCTTGTTTCCTTACCATCGAACAGATTAGTCCAGGCTGCATTGATAAAATTCTCATCCACCGAAACCACAATCATTCCGCGACTGGCCAACAATTCTCCCAGGTAATCATATCCGGGGTCTGAAAAATCATCTTGCATGTGATTGCCGTGCACTACCAGCACCAGGGGGAAAGGGCCTTCTCCCTCTGGGTACCAGACGCGTCCATTCAACGGCAGCGATTCCAGGTCAAAACCCCAGTAATTGCGTAAATACCAACCAGCCAGACCTTCCCAACCCTGTAAAAAGGGTGTGCCATCCACTGAGCGAGAAATAATGCCAACCTGATCTGCATATTCCGGACGGTGAAGATCCTTCCCGCTGCCATAAGTGGTGGTTAATACTTTATAGCTGCCAGGTAGAGAAGGGTCCAGGCGGTCCAATAATGTGACACTTTCAATGTTGGTCCTGGCGGCATTTACGGATTGAGGGCCAGGTACACCCTCCTGCATCAGCCACCAGCCGCTTGAGCCAAACAACCCGAGCCCAAACACCAACCCCGCAATCAAAACCACCCGCCGAGCGGTGCTGAGCTGCCCCCAACCTCCGCGCAGCAAAGTGTAAACACCTGCCCCCAAAAATCCACTGATAAGTATAACAACTGCAATGCCAGCCGGCAGGATCACACCGGGGCTGGATTGGAAAAACAGTGTAGCTCCGACCATAATCACAGCTACCCAGAAACTCCAACGGAAAAATTTATGCCACGTACTAAACCAGGAAAATAAACCGGTCAACAAAAAAGCCCCCAGCCCGGAAGCCAGGATCAAACTGAGGATCAACCCGGCGTGCGCCAGCTTACTGCTGGCTGGCGAAATACCGAAGAGAAAAAGCACTACCCAGAATAAAACCGAACCGATCAACAACCCCCATGCGGCTCCTTTCCAGGCCAACGGCCCGGGGAAAACAATCTGCCATGCCGTACGTAGTGCCCGGCCAACTTTTCTGAAAAAATCACCCACCCTGAAGAATATATTTTTCATCCAATCACCTCAAGTTTGTACAATAACTAATATACGATATTTTTATTCAATTGGTTGTAAACAATTCCTATTTTCCCGCATATATTATTGTACAACCACGCCTACAGAGTTAAACCTATCCTGGTCAAACAGATAGTTTTTTTCTGTGGTTTAATTAGAATAATCAACTATCCCGGAGCCAACTATGCCCATCCCCATTCCCTCCTTAATTCCTTATCCAAACCAGCTTGATCTCCTAACCGGGCATTTCCCCTGGTCGTCACAGATTAATATCCAGGCAGCCCCACCACTAGCCGCAGAAATTGACACCTTCCTGGCTGCCCTGCCGGAAAATTTGCGCCCAAAGACAACTAACCCTGCAGCAGACCAGATTCTGCATGTAGAAATCGCTGTGTTGAATGCTGACCATTACCAAATGGAAATCAGTCCGCTGAAAATCCATCTGCAAGCTGGCAGCCTAACCAGCTTGTTCCATGGAATGCAAACCTTACGCCAGTTAATCGACAGCGCCGCACTGAATCAGGCTGGCGGCACAACCCTTGCCATCCCCTGCCTGCGCATCAGCGACCACCCGCGCTTTGCCTGGCGTGGTTTTATGCTGGATGAAGGCAGGCACTTTCACGGGATGAAGACTGTTAAATACCTGCTGGATTGGATGGCGTATTTCAAATTGAACATTTTCCATTGGCACCTGACCGAGGATCAGGGCTGGCGTATCGAAATCCGGCAGTACCCTAATCTCACCAAAATCGGTGCAAAACGCCGAGGCAGCCAGACCGGCGGCCTGTTGGGACGCAAACTGGACCGGACCCCGCATGTCGGTTTTTACACTCAGGCAGAAATCCGGGAGATCGTCAATTACGCCGCCCAGCGCCATATCGCTGTCATCCCGGAAATCGAGATACCCGGACACTCGCTGGCCGCGTTGGCTGCTTACCCGGAATTGGGCTGCACCGGCGCACATTATCAGGTGACACCTTATTGGGGCATTCACCAGGATATCTACTGCGCTGGTAAACCTGGAACCCTCCAATTTTTGGAAAACGTGCTCGGTGAGGTGCTGGAAATCTTCCCAGCGCCTTATGTACACATCGGCGGGGATGAAGCCCCCAAACAACGCTGGCGACGCTGCCCGGAGTGCAAAAATCGTGCAGCAGCATTGGGACTGCAAAACATGCACCAACTTCAGACGCATATGACCAACCAAATCGGTAATTTTCTCAAACGCAACGACCGCCAGATCATTGGCTGGAATGAAATGTTGGATGGTTCCCTGGATCCCAACGCCGTAGTGCAATACTGGGTGGGTAAGGAAAAGACCCTGATTAATCACACCCGCCAGGGACGTAAGGCGATTCTCTCACAATGGTCCACCTACTACCTTGACCATACCTACGCCCACTCTGCACTGGATAAGGTGTACCAGTTTGAACCTATCTTTGCTAACCTGGAACCGCAATTCCATACCAATATCTTAGGTATCGAAGCGCCGCTGTGGACGGAATATGTACCCACCCAAGCCCGCCTGGATTGGCAGACCTTTCCACGCCTGCTGGCGTTCGCCGAAAGCGCCTGGCTCCAGCCGCAGCATAAGGATTACAACTTCTTTGAGCACCGCCTGCAGCGTCTTCTGCCTATTCTGGATGCTGCCGGGGTAGGCTACGCTCCTCTGGAAGCTGCGAATCCTTCACCTCTGGCGCGTATGGGAGGTCCGCTGAGTTTGATTCAGGCTGTTAAAGGCGAGAGAGGCGTGTGAATAAAGTTGTACCGGATGGTTATTGATTTTATACTGGCTACGGCTGCCGATTAATCCGGATTGCCAATTCCATCCAACACACCGAATGCCCGACCATTACCCCTATGGCAGATCCATACAACTACCGCTTTCCAGGATAATTGTATGATTAGAATTTGCCACCAATGCACACATCTGCGTGGCATTTCCCGGCCGGTCACTAACCCGGTAACCGGTAAACGGGCGCGGCCCACCGTACAGAATCCACGGGCCACTGCCTGGCATGCCGGCTTGCTCGGGTGTCACACTGTTAAAGAAAAAGTGGACGTGCTGGCCGGGCAATACCTCGGTATACCCAAATGTTTCATAATCAACCTGGTAAGAATTGCTGCTATTGATGGTAATTGCGTTGATGCGCACATATAAAGGTGGGTAAGTGGCTGTAGGGGGCGGTGTTTCGCTGGGTATCAGCGTTGACGTCGGAGGAACAGGTGTTTCGGTTGGCAGTGGTGCGGACGTTCTGCTTGGTTCCAGCGTTGCTGTAGCTAACACGACCACCGGAATTTCGGTATTAAGCGACTGTACAAGCGCAGATGTCGCTGTTGGATTTGCAGATCCCCCCAACACGTTGGAGAGTAATAAATACCCCACCAAAATCGCTGCGGCAATAAAGAGTAAGGCAAACCCTCCGATACCAGCAAACCACATCCATTTTCTGGATTTCTCCTCTTCCTGGGGCGGCATCCCATACTGCGCGGATACCGGCGGCACGTATTGACCACTTGGACTGGGACGCGCCGGCTCGATTCGAGTAGATGTTCCAGTTGTACCAGTGGAGGCAGCCGCATTCTGATTCTGGCGGGCGGCCAATGGCGGCAAAATAGTTACAGCAGACTGATCCTGTAGTGGTACAGCCGGCACGGGATTCACTGATGTTTTGGTTTCCAAAGCGGCCAATAAGCGCTTCAGGTCTTCTGCCATAGCGGATGCTGATTGATAACGCGAATTGCGGTCTTTGGCCATGGCTTTCAATAATATATGCACCACAGCTGAGGGTAAATCTGCACGTAAACTGAGCGGATCCGGCACCGGATCATTCAGGTGCATCATCATCAGCGTCATGGCCGAATCGGCGTCATACGGCGGGCGTCCGCTGAGCATCTCAAACAAGGTTACCCCCAGCGAATACAGGTCAGAACGCGGGTCGGCTGGCTCAGCCCGAATCACCTCGGGCGACATGTAACGCGCTGTGCCCATCACAGCGCCGGTGGCCGTATGGCTGGTACCGCCCATTATTTTGACGATTCCAAAATCCATCAGGATTGCCTGACCATAAATATCCAGCATGATATTAGCCGGCTTCAAGTCTCGATGCACCATTCCACGCTGGTGGGAGTAGACCAACGCCTCGCATACATTCAAAGCAACCCGCAGTGCTTCATCTACCGCCATCGGGCGTTTCTGTTCATTCAATCGCCGCAGCCGTTCCTGAAGGGTTTCGCCAGGGATAAACTCCATCACCATGTAACTGACCCCCTGGTCCGAGTTAAAATCAAAAACCTGCACGATGTTAGGATGGCGCAGCGAAGCAACCGCGGCAGCCTCTTCCTCAAAGCGCTGCACAAACTGGCTGTCTCCTGATAAATGGGAGTGAATCAACTTGATCGCCACTACACGCTTCAAGTTGGGGTCGAATGCCTTGTACACCGCCGACATTCCCCCCTGACCCAGCAGCGTATCAATCAGATAACGCCCGCCTAAGGTTTGTCCTATCCAACTCGGTTGCGCCATATGCTCTTGTCCCTTTCTCACCAGACATGGTTCGTTTAATTGAGCGTAGCTGCAATGTTAAAACACTTATATTGATAATATTTGTCATATTATAATAAAATTAACGCCCCAGACAACTAAAATCAGAAGGTTTCACTAGGGAAAAATTAACTCAACCTTTATAATTTGTTTATATAATGTTTATGTTAAATGTTCACGGAAATTGCTACAAACAATATGAGCTGACTGCTTCAACGTTTCTTGCCGGAGACGGAAATAAAATTTCGTTAAGAAATTTGCATAATCGTTTTTTCTGAAGCAACTTTCCTGTAACTACTTCAACATTTTCGGAATCCTTATGTATCAATCGTTTTTCCCTGGAAAAGGTATAAGGAGATAAGGTCACTCAACCCTTACCTTGATGAATAATGAAAATGTTTATCACACTTAAGACCAACTCACTGTATAATTAAGCTACCCCAAAAAGTCACCATGAGTATGCACCATATTGGTATTTATATTTCAGCAATTTGTATAGCAATTGTATGCCTTTCAATTGCGGTTTATGCGTTAAAAAATAAAGCAATACCAGGGGCAAAAGCGCTGGCATTTTTCATGGTTGCTGTATTGGGATACAGTGTACCTTACTTATTCCAATTGTCCAGCCAAAATTTTTCTGGCGCACTGTTTTGGTACAATTTATCACTTCCAGGAGCCAACCTGATCGGTCCCGCCTGGCTGGTATTTGCATTAACGTGGACTGAACTGGAAAACAGAATTTCCAGAAGTAAGCATATCCCCATGTTTTGCTTGCTGATGGTTATTCCAATTCTCGTGTGTCTGGCAGCATGGACCAATCATCTGCATGGGTTTTACGGAACAAATATCCAATTCGAATCTTATGAGTCTATATCCATTTTGAGATGGAATTTTGGCTTGCTTTATTGGGTTGGGTTTATTTACGCCTATAGTTTGTCTGTAATTGGTATCCTCATTTTATTATTAACTGCCTTAAAGCGTTTACGTATGTATTTATATCAGTCAATTTTGCTGATTACCGGTGCTTTGTTCCCCATAATTTTAAGAATAGTTTTTGCTTTCGATAAGTCTCCAATTTCCAACATAGACCTGACTCCATTCGCATTCCTGGTAACCGGAGTGATCTGGAATCTGGCTATTTTCCTATTTCGATTTCTTACTGCAGTGCCAATTGCACATAAAAGCATATTCCAACATACACCAATTGGGATGATCGTGGTAGATTATCAGGGACATGTGGCAGATATTAATCCAGCCGCCGCAGAGATGATCGCATTACCACAAGAAAGCATCATAGGGCGAGTTTTTCCGGAACACCTGTCAGTACATCTATCCCCAGAATCAGCCTCTTTTTCAGAAGCTGATAGTAAGGTCATTCGTTTGGACCAGGGGGGAAAAATACGTTATCTACAGGTGCAATTCAAACACATTAAAGATAAAAATAAAAAAATTAAACTGGGTACCTTGTTACTTCTTAGTGACATTACAGAAAGAATGCAATGGGACAACACCTTACAGGAAAGCGAAACCAGGTTGTTACTGGCTCAAAAAATATCACAGGTTGGAAATTGGGAATTGGATTTGACCAACCGGACCTTATGGGCCTCAGATGAATGCCAGCGAATTTATGGGGTTAAACAAACCTCTCCAATTCTTCCTTTCCAGGTCGCTCAACAGTATCCACTTTCCGAAGATCGTCCGCGTCTCGATGCAGCATTGCAGGCATTACTAGAAGGGCGGGGAATCTATAATGAAGAGTTTCGTATTCGGCGAGGAACCGATAGCGCAATACGCTTCATCCACAGCATGGCCAACCTGGTATATAATGCGGATGGAAAGCCAATCAAAGTAGCCGGTGTGATTCAGGACATTACTGAGCGTAAACAGATTGAAAATGCACTCCGCGAAAGTGAAGCGCGTTATCGTTTCATTGCCGAAAATACAGGGGATGTAATTTGGATCCTGGATCTTGAAACAAACCGCTTTCAGTATGTCAGTCCTTCTGTTTATCAACTTCGTGGATATACTGCGAATGAAGTAATGGCACAAGATTTTAAGGATGCATTGATGCCAGAATCACTGGCTCATGTCCAAAAGACCCTGCCTGTAAATCTGGAAAATTTTTTTCTGGGTGAGAACAAACTCCATTTCGATGAAATTGCGCAACCACATAAAGACGGCAGTGTGGTTTGGACAGAAACAGTGACCCGTTTTCTGAGAGACGAGGATGAGGATGATCACATAATCGTTCTTGGTGTATCACGTGATATCACCGCTCGAAAACAGGCCGAGGAAGCATTGCAGAAAAAAAACAGGGAGTTGGAAAATTTCTTTAACCTCACTCCGGATTTGTTGACAATCGCCACCACTGATGGACGTTTTTTACGGACAAGCCCATCCTGGGAAATGTTACTTGGTTATACCAACGAAGAATTATTGCAAGGTAAATTCCTTGATTTTATTCATCCGGATGATCTTGAGGCAACCTTGAAAACAATGGGTGATTTGTCCGAACAAAAACGTGTGGTTAACTTCGTTAATCGCTACAGATGCAAAGATGGCACTTATCGTTGGATAGAGTGGCACTCACAACCAGCCGATAATTTTATCTATGCCGCAGCCCGTGATATCACCGAACGCAAACAAATGGAAGATGAATTGCTGTATCAAAGTTCCCACGATGCCTTAACCGGGTTATTCAACCGGCAGTATTATGAAACAGAATTGAAAAGGTTGCAGCAAAGCAGACGATTCCCTATCAGCATTTTAGTGATGGATATGAATGGTTTAAAAAAGGTTAACGATACCCTCGGTCACAGTATGGGCGATGATCTCTTACGCTATGCGGCAGATGCCATCATGAGTGCTTTTCGATCGGAAGATATCGTCGCCAGAATCGGTGGCGATGAATTTGTAGTTATCCTACCGGAAACAAATTCAGAGGCGGCTCAAGCTGCGGTGCAGCGCGTATATGAAAAAATTTCAGAACATAATCTAAAATGTCAACCGGATCACACTATCAGCCTGGCAATTGGTTTCGCTTGTGGTAATCAGAATAACCAGCTCAGCGAAATTTTTAAACAAGCGGATATCGCCATGTACAAAAATAAGGCAAAGGGAGAAAAAGCGTTGCAGGATTCATCCAATTGAGAATAAACTGAACAAGCTTAAGATCATTCCACGCCATTTTTGATTACAGACATCAATTAATCCCGCCAGGTTTCTCTTCTAATGAGCGTGAAACTGCTATGGGATGTTGAATCCAGTTCTTAAATTACCGCAATTTCCACTGCACAACCTGTCTGCAACCATGGGGTTATACCTTATACCCAAACCGAGTTAAGGAGTAAAAACATGGAATTTCTGCAAAACATCAAACTCATCCAGGGTGGCATGGGGGTGTATGTCTCCAACTGGCGCCTGGCGAAATCCGTTGCAATGGAGAAACCTGGCGTCACCGCCGGAACGGTTTCCGGCACAGCCCTGGATGTGGTGCATATCCGGTTACTCCAACTGGGTGACCCTGGTGGTCATCTGCGGCGTGCTCTGGCTGCTTTTGATGAAAAATTCGGGGTGGAAATTGGTAGAACGATTCTTGAAAAATACTTCATCGAAGGCGGCAAGGCACCGGCTGAACGCTTTCGATATGGCCCAAAACAAACCGTACACACACAGGATGGGAACACAACCTTTCCAATGCAATCCGGGCTGTCTGCTCCGATTTACCTGGCATTGGATGAAGAACTGATCGAACTGTTGATTGCCACAAGCTTTGCCGAAGTGTGGTTGGCAAAAGAAGGCCACGCCGGCAATATCTTCATCAACTTTTTAAACAAAGTAGAGATTCCTCTGATCTTTGCCATGTACGGTGCGATGTTAGCCGGTGTGGATGGAATCGTGGTTGGCGCCGGAAACCCGGACGGTTTGCCTGCCGTGTGTACGCAACTGGCACAGCATGCCACGGTGGCACATGAACTTTCCGTCTTATATCGCGAATCCGGTGAAAGCTTCATTCTGCCATTTGATCCCCGACTGATAGCGGCAGGAAAACTGGCACGGACCCCTCTCAAACGTCCAGCTTTTCTGGCGATTGTCTCATTGGAAAACCTGGTTAATGCCCTGGTTCAAAGCCCAAGCCAGGCTCCCGACGGATTCATCATTGAACACCATACTGCCGGAGGTCACAACGCCGCACCGCAGGGTCCAATGAAAAAGGATGAGTTGGGACAGCCAATCTACAGTGAATTGGATGAACCCGATCTGATTGCTATTCGCCAGACTGAAAAACCATTCTGGCTGGCTGGCGGCTATGGCAGCCAGGCACGCCTGCAATTGGCTTTGAATGCCGGCGCTGTGGGGGTGCAAACAGGGTCCATCTTTGCGATGGCAGAAGAATCGGGGATCAGCCCGACACATCGCATTGCTATCTTCAATGAATTAAAAAAAGGAACCCCGGATAGCGCACTGGTGCAAACCTCACTTTATTCACCTACAGGTTTCCCTTTCAAAGTAGCCCAACTCAACAATACCCTGGCAGACGACGAAGTCTATGAAGCACGCCGGCGTTTATGCGACCTGGGATTTTTGCAGCAACGTGGGCTCACCAAAGCAGACGAAAATGGCAGCCGGCGTATGTTCCAGCGCTGCTCGGCGGCACCGATTCAGGACTTTGTCAGCAAACGCGGCTTACCATTTAATACCGATGGCAAACGCTGCTTATGTAATGGACTGCTCTCTGGTGTAGGACTGGGGCAGATGGGAACGCAGTCGGGTGACCATGCCGAAGAACCAGCTATTGTCACGCTGGGTAATAACCTGGATGGAATCCGTCGATTATCCCGCCAGGGACAGGCACAGTATTGGGCAAAAAATGTGGTTGAGGATATATTGGGATGAAGTCAGCCGGTCTGTAATTTTACAGTGGTGTGGGGGTTAAGGATCAAAAACTGATATCGGATCAATTTAGACTGGAGTCTTGACATAAGTCCTAGTTTGTTTGATAATAATGAATGAATATAAAATTATTCATTCATTATCAAGTTACTTACCGGATACCTGGCAATGACCGCTAAATCAGGCCTATCACTAAGCAGTATTTAGGAGTTGAAGCAATGATTGACAAAAAAGCTGAAATTTTAAGATGCGGAAAAGAGCTGTTCAGTTCCAAAGGATTCAAGGATACGAATGTGGCTGAGATTACAAAACTGGCTGGAATTGCTACAGGCACATTTTATCTTTACTATTCTTCAAAAGAAAAACTTTTTATGGAACTCTTTCTGGAAGAAAACGTAAAACTAAAAAGAGCAATACTGGAAGTTGTGGACCCGAATGGAGATCCGCTTAACGTCATTCAGCAATTAATGCAGCGCAATATGGAGGGTATAACCACCAACCCTATTCTTAAAGAATGGTACAACAAAGACGTTTTTGTCAAAATTGAAGAAAAATATCGTGAAGAAAATGGTTTGGACCATGTCGATTTCATGTATCACAGTTATGTAGAGATCGTCAAAAAATGGCAGGCTGACGGAAAATTAAGAGAGGATATCGATAGCGAGATGATTATGGCTCTATTTGGCGCGGTCATCATTATTGACGCCCATAAGGAAGAAATTGGTCTTCGATACTTCCCCAAAATCCAGGATTACATGATCGAATTCATCATGAACGGCTTGACGCCCCCACCAAACCAGACACCTTAACCGGTTAGAAGTGAAGATTAGTATGTTGTTTGAAAGTGGAATGATCGCCCAGCAGACTCATTGTGCAATGGGTACAATCGTGAGCCATAAGGCGTTTGGCATCTATGCTGAAGAAAGTCTTCTGGCTGTGCGTTCTGAAATTGAGCGCCTTGAAAAGCTCTTCAGCCGGTTCCTGCCGCAAAGTGAGATCAGCCTTGTTAATCAGGCTGCCGGGATCAGATCTGAAAAGGTAAGCCTTGATACATTTGAAGTGCTTTCCACAGCTGTCGAATTCTCAGCACACTGCCGGGGCTTATTGGATATAACCATCAATCCGTTAGTTGATCTGTGGTGTAGCGCAAAGGATTCTTTTTCACCCCCTGATGAAACCAAGATCAAAGATGTATTGGCGTTGGTGAATTACACAGATTTGTACCTGGATGCGGAACAGAGAACAGCCGGTTTACATAATATAGGGCAGTCGATTGATCTGGGCGGTATCGGGAAAGGCTATACCGCGAATAAGATTGTGGAGATGTACCAAACTTTTGGCATCCGCTCTGCTTTTTCAAATCTGGGAGGAAATGTGGTTACGTTGGGGACAAAGCCGGATGGCAGCCCTTGGAAAATCGGTATCCGGCATCCCCGGCAGGAGAAGCGTTTAATCGGGGTTGTTTCGGCGGTTAATCAAACGGTGGTTACATCCGGGGATTACCAGCGGTATTTTACCGGTAAAAATGGTAAACGCTACCATCACATTCTGGACCCATTGAACGGATATCCTGCAGAATCCGGCTTAATCAGCGTCAGCATCGTCACAGATGACTCAATGACAGCGGATGCATTATCTACAATGGTTTTTATGGCCGGGATGGAAAAAGGACTTGAGCTGTTGAGAGGATATCCTCAAACGGAAGCCATATTGGTTGATTCAGACGAAGAGGTTTTTGTTACGAAGGGGCTAATAGATTGTTTTCAGGCGGATAAGAGCATCCGATTGAATAACTTACATTAATACAGGAGAAAATAACACAATGAAAGGAAAACGTAAAATGATTGGTTGGATGGTTGGATTGATTGTATTTGTTGTTTTGGCTATAAGTGGAGGGATCGGATGGTCATTCCTCTCTAAAGAACACAAGGAAGAGAGAAGCCTCCCCCTAAATGCTGTGGATTTCAGCCGGTTAACGGACGGTACCTATGTTGGCGAATACGCAGGCGGAATGTACAACTGGCGAACCAATTCGGTTCAGGTCACGGTATCTTCCGGTGAAGTCACCAAAATTGAACCCATATTGGGCGTGGTAGACCAGGGGAATGGATCGACGAAAAAACTGTATGATAGAGTGATAGCGGCACAGACCTTACAGGTGGATACGATCAGTGGCGCTACGCTTACCGCCAATGCTTATCTGCAAGCTGTAGAAAACGCCCTGCTTCAGGCGCAGTATTAATAACCTACTTCACCAAAGGACACGGGTGGTTCAGGACTGTGAAATTTCAACTTTCACAATAAACCTGACCCACCCGTATTTGTTATACCCGGAGTAAATTGTTAAGTGATCGTTCGACGGTACGGGAAAGGGAATCCCTGAAATGCCGGGTTTGTGAACGAGCAACCTTGCGGGATGGAACTGGTATTATAGTTTTGAAATGGCACAGGGTCGGGAAATGAGACAAGCCTGGCTTTTATCTACTCCCTGCAAATCCTCAGCAGTCTTTCCGATATCCTGAGCGCTTCATCTTTATTCTCCGCTGTTACATCAAAAACCATCCGTGCGTTTTCCGGCAATTGTTGCGCCCAGGCTTGTGGGTCTTCCGCTGTGGGTTCCCAGCCCACTATCCATAGAGGAACATGCCCGGCAAAGTAATTTACGGCTTCTCGGGCGAGTTCTTGCGGCTGGTTGATGTTGAGGAGCCGCAAGCCGGGGATTTTCTTAAAATTATCCCATTGGTGG
>PHBZ01000041.1:47907-59447 GCA_002840755.1 Chloroflexi bacterium HGW-Chloroflexi-10
CCGATGCCGCCGTAGCGGTTGGAATGTTCGACCAGTTCGGGAAGGAAGAATTTGTTGAACATGCGCGAGCTAACCACGCCAATCTCATCTACGGACATGGTTACGCCAGATGGCATGTAATATTCCGGATAATGGGCAATAAATTCCTTGCCGTAGCGCCGGAACCATTCATCCAGAAAGTTGTATTGCAGTGTCTTAATTTTCTCAACCACAGTGAGCACCGCATCCGGGTAATCCAGCAAGGCTGTGTAAAAATTTTTCTTTTCCCAGATCAAGGCGGCCACATCCATGGGGCTTTGCAGATCCACCATGCGTAAGATGGCGGCTTTGCCAAAACGCCGGGTGAGCTTATCTGCCATATCAAACACCAACTTCATCGGCGGGCAATCGATGGAGGGCAGTTTCAGGCACTCTGCTTCTTCCTTAGACTGCACAATTGGCATTGCAAACGGCATATTATCTTGCGGATAGTGCACCGGGCAGCCAAAGGCTTCGGCAAAGATTTCGGTGCCGGTGAGCATATCCAGACAGGGGATAGTATCATCTTCGAGCCACTGCATTCGCTCCATATGCCAGGTAAAGTTAGCGGCGATCCATTCCAATCGCTCCTGTTTCAACCACGGATTGGGGATAGGCCTGGTTGGCAAGTCCGGGGCATAGCGGATCACAAAGACATGTCGTTTCGGCAGATTAGGATTATACAAATCCAGCCAGCGTAGTTTTCGCAGATTGATTTGCTCGTCTATTGTGACCAATACAACCTCCTACCTGCTCCCGGGCTATTCAACCTGGGTGATCTTTCCAACAATATGGAAAACGCCAGGGGCAATCCCTTTTTTCTCTGCCATGATCAAAGTGAGCAGTTGCATGGGAATCACCTCAACCAGCGGGCGAAACAATTCCGGTACATCCGGCAAGAGAAATGTACTTAATTCGGGGTTCTGTTCAGCATCCAGCCAAATCACACTCCCGCCATGCTGCTGAATCTCAACCCCCAACTGGCGGTTGAGGGTGTAAGAGGTTAGATCCCCGGCGAAAATGAAGGCGCCTACGCCAGCGCGCACCATTTCCAATGGCCCATGACGAAAATCAGCCGCGTTCATGCCCTCGAAGGAACAGCGGGCGGCTTCTTTATTGATCAGCGAACCGGTCCAAACCGCTGCCATGGAAGCGCCTCTACCCAGGAAAAAGAAGGTTTCGATGTTCTCAATGGCTTTGGCTAACCACTCCTGATTGTCCCGGTGAGTATCCAACATAGCCTGCATCTTATCGGCTGTTTCCAACAGATCCATTTTTAATTGTGGCATTTCGGATTTGCCTGTCAGTACCAAGGCAGCCATCAGATTAACGGCGAGCATGTTGGTATAGGTTTTGACACTTACGGTAGACTCTTCGCCGGCATAAATGGGCAAACAATAATCCGCACCTTTCGCCAGAGGGCTTTCCGGGTCATTGACACAGGCTACAACGGCTGCGACTGGCGTTATAACCAGTTTTTCCACCAGGTGCAGCAATTCTGCACTGCGCCCCGATTGGGAATTCAACCAGAGCAGGGTCCGCGGACCGGTCAAACCCGGAAGATAATTTACCAGTTCGGCAGCGTTAACGATCATCACCGGTATAGGTAAAATTGCCAATTGAAGGTAGGTCGGATACGCAGCATAATAGGAAGCGCCCATTCCGCTGAGGATAATCCGGTCAAACTCGCCATCCTCAATACGCTGCTTTAAAGCCGCTAGCGTTTCCAATGAAATTTGATCGGCGAGAAAGCGCAGTGCCGCAGGTTGGGTTAGAATATCATGGATATAAGCATTCATCATTCACCTTCATTAACTAATAATTGCGCCGCTCGGATCGCCCCATACAGTCCGGCGTGCTGCCCTAAACCGGCAAATCTAATCTTTACCTGATTGGCAGGAATGATAACATTATGACGATCTATGACTGTCTTTATTGTACTTTCCATTATGTCATAAGAACGTAATACACCACCGCCTAAGACGATACAATCCGGTAAGTACAACATCATTAGGGTTACCAGACCCAGACCAATAAAGTTAGCTATACGATCCACCATATAGCTGCAATACGGGTCACCCTGCCAAGCACCGGCAAATACCAACGCCGCATCAGCTAATTGGAGGTCACCCTTTGTTTTTTCAAGCAAATAACTACTATGCGCAATATTTTCTGCCGCATGTGCAGCAATCGCCGGACCGGAAACCAGGCTCTCCCAGCAACCGTGGGCACCGCAATAACAGGCAGGGCCATTAGGGTCGATCAGGATATGCCCGCCTTCCGGGTGAGCGCCAAGTGTTCCACGATAAATTTCTCCGTCATAGATAAACGCAGTGCCCACACCGGTGCCAATTGTCACCATTGCCAAGCGTTTTACATCTTTGCCAGCGCCTATCCAGGCTTCGCCCAACGCGGCGGCATCCGCATCATTCTCCAACGCAACCGGCACGCCAAACTGCATCTGTAAGCGGCGCACAATATCCACATCTTCCCAGCCGGGTAAGGTGTAAGGATTTTGGATACAACCACGCTCACGGTCCAGCGGCCCCGTAGAACCAATTCCGATAGCTTTGATAGGCATCTCTGTCTGCCCAATCACCTTTGAAATTAACGTACTGATCTTTTCCAAGCCAGCTTGCGGACCCCTGGCTGCCTCAATGGCAGTTTCACGTTTTTTGAGGATATGTCCACTACCTGTAATAGAAGCTACACGCACATTGGTACCACCCAGATCTATACCTATAAAAACTTCTCCGTTCGAGATGCTCATTCCATCAATCCATATTTATGGTGAGCCCAGGCTGCCGCGCCGATCACACCAGCGTTATTGCCCAGTTGGGCCGGCACAATTTCTACCTGATCCACCGGCATTATCGATACACGCGCGCGCATAGTGCGCCGCATCGGTGTAAACAGAAGGTCGCCGGCTTTGGCTACCCCACCGGCCAGAATGATGCGCTTTGGGCCAATTGAAGCACACAAATTGGCAGCCGCCACACCCAGATAAAAACCAGTCCTTTCAAAAATCTCATTTGCAAGCTCATCACCGGCTTGCGCCGCAGCAGCGATCAGTTCTGGTGTGATGCGATTCAGGTCGTACTCACACAACTGCCCAATACTGGTGGTTAAGCCCTGCGCAACGGCTTTCATACCCATTGCAGCAATGGCCGGCCCGGATGCATAAGCTTCCAGGCAACCATAATTACCACAGCCACATTTAGGCCCATTGAAATCAATGGTCATGTGACCCAGTTCACCGCCGGTGCCACCGATACCCAGATGTAGCTGATTGTTGATGACTAGTCCTCCGCCAATACCGGTGCCTATAGCGAAGACAACCGCGGTATCCACACCGCGGCCAGCGCCATAAAGCCATTCACCATGGGTAATGGAACGAACATCATTTAATAAAGCTGTAGGTAAAGCAGTGATCGTTTCAATTGTTTTCTGTAAAGGTACCTGCGGCCAAGTGCCGGGCAGATTGGGTAGAAACAGGGTTTCACCCTTTTCCAGGTCCAACACCCCGGGAACGCCAATCCCGATGCCGCCAAGATCGCGAATTTCCACACCCGCACTGGCTATTAAATCCAGTATAAGCTGCCCCATGCGCTGCATAACAGCAACATGGCCCTCCCGCGCCACCGTGGGTATACTGCACTGGGCCAGCACCTGCCCTATCTGCATATCAACCACTGCAGCACGTAAATTCGTACCGCCTAAATCACATCCTATATATTTTTTCATGACCATTCTTCTTGAAATAGGCACCCAGCGTATGGTTTAGCACACGCCGGATGCCTTTGGATTAATGAATATAAGGCCGTAAAACATCTCTGGCTATATAAAAACCTCGTTTTACCAGTTCCTCTTCACCCTCATAGGCTCGATCTTCGTGTTCAATGCTGATAACATAGTCATAGCGTACACCGGTTAGAGCCGCGATGAATTTGCTCCAATTCATATCACCAAACCCTGGCAGGCGAGGTATCTGCCAGCCCATACCCTGAGATAAGACGCCGTGTTGATAAATACCTTCATGATCTATATGTAGGTCTTTGGCATGAACGTGGAATATTCTGTCCGCAAACTCGCGCACGACTCTTTCATAATCGATCATCTGTAATACCAGATGGGAAGGATCCAGGTTCAGGCCAAAATTCTCATCAGGAATAATTTCCCACATTTTACGCCAGATCGCCGGCGTGCTGGCCAGATTATTTCCGCCGGGCCATTCATCATAAGAAAATATCATCGGGCAGTTTTCAATGGCGATTTTCACACTACGTTCACCGGCAAATTTAACAATTCCGGGCCATATTCTGGCATAATCTTCCAGGTTTTGCGGCACAGTTTTATTTTTATCTTTACCAATAAAGGTACCCACAATCGGTACTTCCAACAGCGCTGCGGCGGAAATCACCTTTTTCAAATGACCAATCACCATTTCACGATGGCCGGCATCCGCATGCAATGGATTGGGGTAATACCCCAGGGCTGAGATCGTCAAACCATAGCCATCCACCATTTTACGAATCTCTTTAGCTTTACCCGCATCGAGTGACTCTACATCAATATGGGTTACCCCGGCGTAACGGCGGGTAGCTTTTTCAAACGGCCAACAGGCAACTTCAATGGCTTCAAACCCAGACTCAGCACCCCATTTGGCTACTTGTTCAAGGGTATTGTCCGGTAATGCTGCGGTAAAAATACCTAATTTCATGACATTTCTCCTTTTTAAGAAACTTGCACCCAGGTTTTTTCTTTGGCACTACGTTCAATCGCTTCGCATAACTGCATCTCGTAATGACCATCGGCAAAGGTTGGAAAGTCCGGTTTTTGGCTATAGTCTCCGGCAAAGATATACGCATACACTTTTTTATAGAGCTGTTTGAATGTATCCGGAAAGCCTTCGGTGTGCCCGCCAGGGTAAGAAACCGTTTCCCGCGCTTCCGGCAGCATTAACGACGGATCTTTCATGATAACTTGATTGGGACCATCGCGGTGACCCACCCATAATTCATTCGGCTGTTCCCCATCCCAGACCAGTGAGGATTTTGAACCATTGATTTCAAAGAAAATGCGGTTCTTTCTTCCGGAGCAGACCTGTGCTACGGTAAGAATTCCCTGCACCCCATTTTCATAGTGCAGCAAAATTGAGGCATAGTCCTCAGTGTAAATCGGCTGATCGATGTAATCTTCCGGGGTGAGCAGCTTTCCGGTAAAGGTTTCCAGCGGTTTGGCCGGTTTCTTGCGTACCGGATGGAAGGTTTTGAAATCAGCATAGACTGATTCAACTTTCAGTCCGGTGATAAAGGTTAACAAATCCAACCAGTGGGAGCCAATATCACCCACGGTGCGTAAGGTGCCGCCCAGTCCGGGTTCCAAACGCCAGTTCCAATCGGTTGGCAGTAATAACCAATCCTGCAAATACGAACCCTGCAAAATGAAGAGATCACCCAGCGCGCCGGATTGCACCATGGCACGAGCCTGCTGCACCATAGGGTACATACGGATATTAAAATTGACCACATTGACCAGGTGTTTTTCCGCGGCTAATTGAACCAGTTCGGCGGATTGTTTGGAATCCAACGCTAAGGGTTTCTCACAAATCACATGTTTGCCGGCCAATAAGGCGGCTTTGGCATGCGGAAAATGCAAAAAGTTGGGCGTTGCCAGGTGCACCACATCGATATCTGCATCCTTAAGCATCTCTTCCAGTGAACCAAACACACGTGGAATGCCCAACTCGGCTGCTTTTTCCTGGGCTTTCTCAAAGGAGTTTTCAGCCAAACCCATAACGCGAATGCCATTCCGTGATAACGCTTCTACATGAGCTGGTCCTATAAAACCCGTACCGGCAATACCCACACCTATATTTTGTTTGGTCAGTTGTTTTGACATTTTTACCATCCTACTAATATCCACCGCCCAAAGCACCATCTCCGGAGGAGGCAGCACCACTTTGAAGATGAGCTGCAAAGTCATCCATGATCACTTTTGTTGCGGTAGCACCACAACGGGTGCAGCCGGCATCGATCACGGCCAAGAGGGCATCCAGCGTGCGGACACCGCCAGCGGCTTTTACCTGAACCTTCTCGGAGACCGTTGCGCGCATCAGGCGTAAGTCTTCCAAGGTTGCTCCACTGGGTGCGAAACCAGTAGAGGTTTTTACCCAATCAGCCCCTGCGGCCTCAGCCAGTTGGCAGGCAGTTATTTTTTGCTCATCGGTTAGGTAGGCGTTTTCCAGGATGACTTTTACCTTTGCACCGCGTGCATGCGCAGCATCACAAACGGCATGAATGTCTTCGCGTACATAATCAAACTTACCAGAACGCAGTTGCCCGATATTTAATACCATATCCAGTTCAACTGCACCGTCATCCATTGCCTGCTGTGCTTCTGCCACCTTGATAGCAGTCAGGTTACTGCCATGCGGGAATCCAATCACAGTGCTGACCATTACGTCTGAGTCCTTTAAAACCTCTGCTGATAAACGCACATGGCAGGGTTTAACACACACAGTGGCCGCATGATATTCATCGGCTAGACGGCAGCCGGCAATCACATCTTCTTCGGTCAATTCCGGCCTCAAGAGTGAATGGTCAATTACCTTGGCAAGTTGTTGATAAGTTATTGTTTTACTGTTCAGTTTCGTTGTCATTATTTTTTTCCTGACTTCCATAGATGCATTGGAATTTTTACTTTTGGCGGTGTATAAGGAAAATCTATCCTGCGCCCCTCACCGGCAGACTGGTATGCGGCATAGATGATTTTTAACACTTCTCTGCCGTCTTCCCCGGTCTCCATGCAGATTTCTTTTCCTAAAACACAGTTTATAAAATGCTGCATCTCTTGCGGGAACCCATAATTCCAGATTTCCTCGAACATGGTAAAGGTATAGCCGCGAGTAGTACCAGCTTTTTCAACAGCATAACCATACCCATTTTCTGAATAGGTTAACAAAGAGCTTCCACGCAGCAAATCCGCACGGGTATGGCCGCCGAGTCCATAAATTTCACAGCGGTCATCGACACCGCCGCCTTTGGCCCAGCTGTTTTCCAGCATAGCCATTTTATTGCCTTCATATTCAATAATAGTGTAAGAATGATCTTCGCCCTGGGTCTTATCCTGGTGCATGAATGTCCCCATACTGGCAAGCACACTTTTTACTTTCGGTTTGCCCAATACCCAGCGTGTATATTCAATCGAGTGGCAACCCATATCCAATAAAACACCGCCACCGGAGCGGTTCACATCCCAAAACCAGGGGTTGTGCGGCCCCGGATGCTCTTCGGACTGCTTGGCCAGGAAGGGCTCTCCGATCGCGCCTTCTTCAATCAATTGTTTTGCACGAACGTATTTTGGTGCAAACAATAATTCTTCGGCATACATCAGCAGCACGCCGGCTTTGTGACAGGCTTCGATCATCAGATCGGCCTCTTCCAACGTAACGCACAACGGTTTTTCAATAATGATGTGTTTACCTGCTTTAGCGGCATCTAAAACCACCTGGCAGTGTAAATCGTTGGGGATGCCAATATCGATTACATCAATTTCGGGGTCTTTTAACATCTCGCGGTAATCGGCATACGCGCCGGGAATACCACGTTCTACCGCAAATTTTTGAGCATTGTTGGGGCTGGCAACCGCGATTACTTCTGAATTGGGAACCCAATTTTTAAATGAAGCATAATGAATATCGCCCACAAAACCTGTACCAACTATTCCAACCTTCACGATCTTGTTCATAGCACTCCTTCTACATGAAACGAAATTATTGTCTGAAACTGCGCTGACGCCCATAGATGGAGATTAAGATCAACAATGTTCCACCCAGCACCATGCGCCGTACCGATTCGGGCATCTGCATCGTGGTCAATAAGCTGGTCAGCAGAGTCAACACAATGGCGCCGGCCATGGTGCCCCAATAACTGCCTTTCCCGCCAGAGAGCAGCGTACCACCTACAGCGACCGCCGCGATGGCTGGGAACAGAAACGGCTGCCCTAAGGCAATAAATACCACACCGGTATTGCCAACCACCAGAAAACCGCCAAAACCGGTTAAGGCACCTGCCAACGTATAGGTTAAAATATTCATCAGCGAAACACGCACACCGGATAAACGCGCAGTGACCCGGTTGACACCAATGGCAAACAGGTTTTTTCCATAGGTGGTACGTTCCAACAGAAGCCACATAAAGACGCCAAAAATCAACCAGATCAGAATCGCTCCTGGAATGGGGATCTCAGGCACAATTGGCCGGGCGATGATGCGCGTCATAATCGGAGCTACTTTACCGCTGACATTGCCATGATTAAGGACAATGATCGCACCGGTAACCACGCCCGACATACCTAACGTCATCACGAATGGCGATATTTTCAGATAGGTGATGCCCAATCCATTGAGCAAACCGATCAATGCACCTACCAGGATCGCCACCAACAATGCCGGTAGTACCAAGGCATTATCACCACTGACGATCACATATGTAAGAATAGCTGTTAATGTAACCACTGAACCGGCGGAAAGATCAATGCCTTCAAAACCGCTGATAATAACCAGAGTCTGCCCCGCGGCAATAACTCCCAAAAATACAGCCAAGCGCACAATATTGGTTGCCTGGGCAACGGCGATATTGACATCTGTGCCGTAACTATTTGGTAAAAAGCCTGAAAGCAAAAACAGTACAATTGCCAGGATCAATGCAGCCACCGGTGGAGAAACTCTAATTTTTTTCATCTTTCCTCCCGCCGAAACAGGTTAATAATCCCGGGAGCGGCCAGGGCGACAACAATAATCGAAGCTTTGACCAGTGTTTCCCACCAGGTGTTGATATGTGCAAAAGAAATAATATTTTGAATGAAACCCAGCGTCAGTGCACCCATAATCGGGCCGGCCACTCCGCCAATACCGCCGCTCATGGCTGTTCCGCCAATCACCACCGCGGTAATGGAAGATAACGTCATGGCCGAGCCAATATCCGCATTACCGGAGCCGCTCAACATCGTGATAGCAACCCCTGCAAAAGCGGACATCAAACCCGAAATCACATAGGTGCTGAAGAGCACCCAATTGACGGGAACGGCAGTCTGGTAGGCCGCTTCGGCCTTACCGCCAACTGCGTATAAAAATTTTCCATAACGCGTGTTGCGGATAAACCACCAGAACAGCAGCATCAATGCAATCACAAAAAATGCCAGGGGTAATCCAAAAGGTGTAGTGTTACGATATAAATCGGCTGCCGCCCTCGGAATCCCGCCACCCGGATTAGGCAACAAGAACAGCGCAAAACCGGCATATAGGAAACCGGTAGCATAGGTGGTAATAATCGGCTGCAACCTTAAAACGGCTACAAAAAATCCATTAATCGCACCGGCCAGCATGCCCGCGCCTAGAGAAATGAGCACAAACAGCCACATTTTCTCCATTGAACCATCCAGACCAACCTGTGTGGCCAGGATCGTATTTACAATCGAGACGATACCGCCAACCGAAATATCAATCCCGCCGCCGATCATTACAAATGTTTGCCCCACAGCCATCAGGATCATCGGCAGAAACACGCGCATATTGCCATTCAGCGTGTCTATCGCCAGCAGGTTCGGCTGTAAGATGGCGTTAACCAGCATTGTAATTACCAATAAAATTAATGAGAATAAGGCCGGGTAACGGGTTGTGAGTGTGCTCCAGGATAGTCGGTTCATAGCTCGCCTCCATTGGTCACACCCAGACTGGCCGAAACCAGATTCTGCTTGGTTAGACTTGTTCCGGATAACTCGGTGCGGATTTTGCCGTCGTATAACACCAATACCCGGTCACATAAGCCAATCAACTCTTCATCATCGCTGCTGTAGAACAAAATTGTTTTTCCTTCATTACACAGCCTGGTCAGTAAAGCATAAAACTCCGTCTTGGTGCCTACATCCACGCCCTTGGTGGGGTCATCCAACAGCATCAGCTGCGGTTTACGCATCAGCCATTTGCCTATCACCACCTTCTGCGCATTTCCACCTGAAAGACTGCTGACCGGCTCCGATAACCCCTCCATTTTCAAATTCAGATCTTCGCCAACAGCCAATGCATCTTTTTTCGATTTTTTCATTTTTAATGGAAAGCCGTATTTATACCAGGAAGGCAGTAAAAAATTCTCTAATATGGAGCGGATATAGATCAATCCTTCTTTGGCGCGGTCGCCCGGCACCAGGGCTAACCCCTTTTCCATTGCCTGTCTGGGATGTTTAAACTTAACTTTTTCATCAAAATAATTTATTTCACCAGAAAAAGTGGTGTTACCAAATAATGCCATCAGTAAATCGCGTTGACCCTGTCCCTGCAAACCACCTAAGCCGACCAGTTCCCCTTTACGAACAGAAAAACTGATTCCCTTCAGTATTTTGGTGTGCAGGTTGCTGACGTCCAAGCAAACGGGTTCTTTGGAGACATCCCGATCTGCATCAAATTGCTTGAAATGCACAATCGAATCTTTTTCGATCATCAATTTAATCAATGCCTGTTCATTTACATCATTGATAATTCCCGAGCCAACCGATTTTCCATTGCGCAGCACCACATAACGATCGGCAATGCGGAAAATTTCTTCCATTCGGTGGGAAACGAAAATAATGGCTTTACCCTGTACCTTCCATTTCTGCACCAGCTCAAATAAACGCTGCACCTGACGGCTGTCCAGGCTGGCGGTAGCTTCATCCAGAATAAGAATACGTGGATCAAAACTGATTGCTTTTAAAATTTCAATAATCTGGCGTTCATCTGGTGGTAATGCCGCAACCGGCACTTCCGGTTTTAAATCAGTCTTGAATGTTCCTTCAAATAATGACAGGAGTTCCTGTGTTTTTTGGTTGACCAGTTTTTTATTCACCAACCCAAACGGGTGCAGTGGTTCACGGGTTAACCAGATATTATCAGCAACCGACATCTGAGGAATCAGACTCAACTCCTGAAATACAGTCGAAATTCCCATTCCTTTAGCGGCATGCGGGGAAGAGAAATGCACGGGCTTGTTATCTAGGAGTAGTTGCCCTCCATCGAGGACAACTACTCCATTAATAACCTTGCTTAACGTACTCTTGCCGCTTCCATTGGCTCCTACCAAGGCAAGTACTTCACCTGAGTGAATATCTAAATTGCCATCAGAGAGAGCTACAACGCCACCATAACGCTTGACGATATTTTTGGCAGAAAGCGACACATTCATCATATTAGTTAAAGAACGCGTCGAGGACTTCTTCTTCGCTCATGATACCATCGAGCAAATAGGCATCCGGTTTGTCAGCGCAAATATCCAGACCTTCCTGCAAATTCTCACTGGTGATAACTACAGGCACCGGGATAACAAACGACAAACCATTGGCGCCGCCTAATTTGGTCTCATTCACCTGTTTGCCTAACAACATATTGACGGCAATGCGCAAACCGGTTGGGGAAACCCCTGGCGGATTGGCAACAGCGATGGTCTCAAAATCGGGTTGGGTTTGCAGTACTTCTTCCCATAATTTCA
>PHBZ01000042.1 GCA_002840755.1 Chloroflexi bacterium HGW-Chloroflexi-10
AGTACGACGGAACAGCGCTAATGGAGTTTAAAACCCGTAAAAACATTATTTACCGCCTAAACAACAAAACGGCGTGTACATACGAAATTGACGACACCCCTCCGTTTCCCCTTAACCGCGAAGCGCTTGAGTACGCTTTGGAAATTTCGTTGCTTACCAAACTAAACATTGTTGGCGAGGTTCACATTACCCGCAAACAATACCTCGACGGCAGCATTCCAACTGGTTTTCAGCGAACAGCAATTCTTGGCGTTGAGGGCGAAATACAAATTAGCAACAAAAAAATTGGCATTCTCCAGCTCATCATCGAGGAGGATTCGTGCCGCGAAATTTCCGATATTGGGCACACCCGCATTTATAAAACCGACAGGTTAGGAATGCCCCTAATCGAAACGGTTACCCATCCTCACTGCTTAACCCCCGAAGAGTTACGAGAAACGGCTGAGCATATTCGGTTTTTAAACCGAAGTTCGGAACACGTACGAACCGGAATGGGCGCTGGACGCGAGGACGTAAACGTTAGCTGTGAAGGCGGTACACGTGTCGAAATAAAAGGTGTTTCGCACAACCGATGGATTCCCGAACTTTCGCACAACGAAGCCTTTCGTCAGTGGGCACTTTTAAATATTCGTAAACTTCTGTTGGAGCGATTCCCATCGCCCGAAAAATGGAAAATGACCTCTAAGGAGGTTAACTTAAAAACTACTTCTTTTGAAAATGCAATTGTTTTGGAAGCAGTTGAAAAGGGAATGAAACTTTATGCCGTTTTACTTCCTGGTTTCCATGGAATTCTTTCGCACTTTACCCAGCCAGGGCAATCGTTTAACAACGAAATTAGCGACAGGCTAAAAGTTATTGCTTGCATCGAAAAGCCCAATATGATTAGCAGCGAAGAGCTGAATTCTAGCCTTTCAGCAAAAGATGTAACAACACTTAAAACGCTACTCGAAGCCAAAGACGAAGATGCAGTAGTTCTTTTTTGGGGTCCTGCCGACGATATTAAAACTGCTCTCGAAACCATTGATGAGCGTTGCCGAATGGCCTTTCAGGGTGTTCCCAACGAAACTCGAAAAGCTTTTGCCAACGGCACTACAATGTTCGAAAGGGTGCTGCCCGGTGCCGACCGTATGTACCCCGACACCGACTCAGCTCCAATTCCTCTTCACGAAACCTATATCGAAACCCTTCGACAGCGAATTTTACCCAACATTTCGGAACGAATTGCTCAGCTAAAAGGTTGGGGCATTCCTACCGATACGTACACCTATATTCTTAAACGGAATCTGGTTCCGGTTATCGAAAAAATTGTGGCACTGGGAATTTCAGGGAAATTTGCGGGAACATTCTTAGGGCATAAACTTAAACGTGTCGAAGGTATTTCGCCAAAAAAATCGGAATTCGACTACAATCGAGTTGCCGAACTGTTCGTCTTTTTAACAAAAGAAAAACTCGACCTTTCGCTGGCAAAACAAATGCTGCCAATGGTTTACGAGCATCCAAATATGGACTTTAACTCGGTGCTTACCAGCCTTAACTTCAAAAAAAGGTCGGCCGACGAAATTATTGCTCCAATAAACTACCTAGTTGAAAAGTTCAAAGAAATTCGGCTTTCAAAAGGCGATAGCCCTGAAGTGACAACCAACTGGGTTATGGGTCAAATTCACCGACAGGCATTGGGGAACATAAGTTTAAGCGCTCTTAGGGCGCAAATTGAAAAGCAAACTGGTAACATATAAGAAACTATGGAAGATATTTTTCAAGGATATAAAGGCCGTGGCCTCGAGGTGCTTAAAAAGTATAACGTACGGGTTTGGGGAAAGGCAGTAATTCAAACATCGCGAGGCGAGTTTAAGGGCACGGTTTTACCACGCTCCGAAAACGACGACGATATGCATATTGTGCTAAAAATTGAAACTGGCTACAATATTGGAATCGACATTTTTACCATAACCGACATGAAGGAGGTTGGCTACTCTAAAGCTTCCTATAAAATTCCCGAAAAGGAGTTCCCATTCACGCCAAATTTACCTAGAGTTAAACTTTTAGGTACTGGGGGCACAATTGCTTCGCGCCTCGATTACCGCACTGGTGCCGTAATTCCAGCCTTTTCGCCTGGCGAACTTTATGGCGCCGTTCCCGAGCTTGCCGACATTTGTAACCTGAGTACCGAGAAACTATTCGCTGTTTTCAGCGAAAATATGGGACCAGAGCAGTACAAAGCATTAGCCATTGCCATTGGAAAGGAAATTGAAAATGGGGTCGACGGCATTATTATTGGCCACGGCACCGATACACTTAGCCATACCGCAGCAGCGTTAACTTTTATGGTGCAGAACTCGCCCGTTCCAATTGTTCTTGTAGGTTCGCAGCGCAGCTCCGACCGTCCAAGTAGCGATGCCGCGCTAAATCTTATGCATGCGGCATACACAGCAGGCCACTCCGACATTGCCGAGGTTATGGTTTGCATGTTCGGCCCCACATCCGACGAGTACGGATTTCTGCATCGCGGTACAAGAGTTCGAAAAATGCACTCGTCGTACCGAAGTACATTTCGTACCATTGGCGAAATTCCCATTGCAACAGTTAGCCGAAAGGATGGCGTTAAGCCCCTTAAGGATTCGTACTGCCACCGCCGAAAGGAGGTGCCGAGCCTCTCGGCTGAGCCAGGGCATGGATAAAAAGGAGAAATAAACGGTTAGAAAAACCGAAACCCACAAGAGCCATGCGTATTAAGGCTAAATTACAGCTTATACATCATAGTACATCACATATTCAATCGGATGGGTGCGTAAGCGCAAAGCATCCACTTCATTTTTGCGTTTCCAGCCAATAAAGGACTTGATTAATCCTTCGGTGAAGACGCCGCCTTGAAGCAGGAACTCGTGATCTTTTTCCAATTCATTGAGGACATCATCGAGAGAACCAGGGACCTGCTTTACATCGGGAGCTTCTTCCTCAAAGAGATCGATATCCATTGGGGAACCTGGGTCGATCTTGTTGAGGATGCCGTCAATACCTGCCAGGAGCATGGCTGAGAATGCCAGGTATGGGTTGGCTGATGGATCAGGGCAGCGATATTCAACGCGGATAGCATTGGGACTGTTGCTGTACATTGGAATACGTACACAGGCAGAGCGGTTGCGACTGCTGTAAGCCATCATCACCGGTGCTTCATAACCGGGAACCAAACGTTTATAACTGTTGGTGGTGGGGGCGCAGATAGCCAGGAGGGCGGGGGTATGTTTGAGAATACCGCCAATATAGTATTGCGCCATCTGGCTTAAGCCTGCATAACCATTGGCATCATAGAACAGGTTCTTTCCATTTTTCCAAAGGCTCTGGTGGCAGTGCATTCCGGAGCCATTATCGCCAAACATCGGCTTAGGCATGAATGTCAGTGTCTTGCCGTGGGCTACGGCCGTATTCTTGAGAATATATTTGTATAGTTGAATGGTATCGCCCATAGAGACCAGGGGGCCGTATTTCAGGTCAATTTCTTCCTGACCGCCGGAGGCTACTTCACCATGATGGACTTCTACATCGATACCGGCCATCATCATGCGCAAGATCGCTTCAGAACGCCAATCTTGTAAGCTGTCTACTGGCGGAACACGGAAATACCCGCGTTTTAATTCGGGGCGATAACCCAGGTTAGCGCCATAGCGGCTTTCATGTCCGCGGCCAGATTCCCATTCGGCCATATCAGATTCAATTTCATAGAAGGCACGACCCGTTTCATAACCGAAGCGGATGCCATCGAATACGAAAAATTCAGCCTCCGGTCCCCAGCAACTTGTATCGGCAATACCGGTTTCGAGAAGGAATTTTTCAGCTTTCGCGGCTACGTAGCGCGGATCTTTATCATAGGGGGCTTTGGTAATCGGGTCATGGATATTGCAGACAATGCTGAGGGTAGGATAGCTCATGGCCGGGTCAATGATCGCGGTAGTAGGATCAGGGAAAAGGATCATGTCCGATTCGTGAATTTCCTGAAAAGCGCGGATACTGGAACCGTCAAAACCCAGACCTTCAACGAAAAGTTCTTCATTCAAATGATGAATGGGGGTTGAAAAATGGTGCCAACGGCCAAGCAGATCGGTAAATTTATAATCCACGATGGCAATATGACGTTTTTTAGCATATTCAAGCACATCCTTGGGGGTTGAACAACGCTCTATGTTTGGTGTTAACGAATTTCCGTTGTCTTTCCCATTTTTGCTATAAACAATGTTCGATATTTCTTCAATTGGTAGTAATTTTGTGTTTGTCATTTCATTCTCCTTTTTATTTTTTATCCATAGTTTTAAAATGCCATTAATGGCAACGATTGAATATCGTGAGGATCCCTAATCGTTCCATAGTAATGTAAATCCAGCCCTACCCGTTGCGTAACACTTTGAACATCCCGATCAATATATAGAACTTTGTTGCCTATCCGGTTTGTTCGGGCTACTACATATAAATCCTGAGTCGCATATAATGGATCGATGACTTTATTGAGCGAACCATTCAATTCGCGTTCATAGACAACCGTACGGAGTTCAGGTTTCAATTGGGACTCTAGTTTGCTCCAATCCGTTGGTGATAATTTACGGATACTGATTTCGTAGGGTTCCTTAATTTGACCTTTAAAGAGCATAATATCGCTTACCTGCCGGTATAAAGAAAAAATTCCTTTACCACCCGCGTAGTTGGCAGATAATGTTTGTCTACCGATGGGGGCAATCAGTTTTACACCATCCGCATCCGCCATGGGAAAGATTGGGATATCCGGAATAGTTTCATCCAGTGTTCGTAAGACACAAAAAGGGGCATAAATTTGTAAATCGTAAGGGGAAAGATAGAGAAGATTCATTTTCCTGCGGTTTTGAATTCTGCCGATCGCCTTAAAATGATCAGCAAGCCATACTCTCAAACTGGCAATATCGCCTGTGCTGAATACGGGGCCGCCGGGATATCGGCTGATCAACTCACTCCCGGGATGATAAATTGGCCATGCATTGTCTTTGACCTGGAAGAAGTATTCAGGCAGGTGTTCAAACCGGATTATTTTTCTTAACGTATCGTCAATGAGCCATTCCAACCGGGTGAGATTACCGGCTTCCAATGGCAGCCCGGCAATATAGGAGGTGTAGACTACCCGAACCGGCCCCACTGGTTTGATCAATTTGCGATAATACACTGGCAGCGCACGGACGATGTTTTTAATCCCAAAACCACTTAAATCTACTTCGGCAAATAACCTGAGTTTTTCTTCACCCTGATTCTCACTATACGCCATGTTTTTGCGATATTTGATGGTTGCAATCGTCATATAAACCTCTCAATATAAGTTGCCAGATTAGTCGGCCATGCTGGATGTGGAGATGGTGATACCGTGCAATTCCACTCCGGCAAATTCGGGATAGGATTCAACGCCGTGATATTCAAGATCGATACCAACCGATTCCACTTCAGGTGATACTCTCAGCCCGATTGTATATTTGATACCCAGGAATAAGGCCAGGGCAACCGGGAAGACGAAAGCGATACAGGCGATAATACCGAGTGCCTGGATACCCAATTGGGCAAACCCACCGCCATACAACAATCCCATTCCATCCACACCCCAAATACCAACAGCCAGGACACCAAACGCGCCATTTAAGCCGTGTACCGGAAATGCACCTACCGGATCATCTATTTTTAGTTTTTCCATCAGGAAGACACCATAGTAAGAGATAGCGCCAGCGATTAGACCGATCACCAGGGCGGACATGGGTGTAACAAAAGCACAAGCTGCGGTAATTGCTACCAAACCGCCCAGGCAGCCATTCATGCCCATACTGACATCCCATTTTCTGGTATGAAAGTAAGATAGTAACATGGCGGCGATAGCGCCGGTGGTCGCTGCAAAATCGGTTGTAACTACAATCAACGAAATTGGTTTAGGATCGGCGGCTAATTGGCTGCCGGGATTGAAACCAAACCAGCCCAACCACAAGACAAAGGTGCCAATCGCAGCCAGGGGAATATTGTGACCGCGAATCGTTGCTTTTCCAAATTCTTTATCCCGGCGTTTACCAAGCACTAATGTCCCAGCCAAACCAACCATAGCGCCTACCAGATGGACCACCGATGAACCGGCAAAATCGAGATATCCTAACCCGGATAACCAACCGCCGCCCCACACCCAATGCCCAAAAATTGGATAAATCAATAAACCGGTAAAAAAGCTATAGATTAAGTCTGCCCGGAAGTCAGTGCGTTCAGCCATGAGTCCGGATGCAATTGTAGAAGCTGCTGCCGAGAAAGCAAATTGAAAGAAAAAGAATGCCAAAATAGGGATTGTTAATTCTCCATATACTTCAGGCATCCCCTGCAAAAAGAACCATTCCATCCCAAAAAACGCATTACCGGAACCAAACATGATCCCAAATCCGGCAATAATGAAGCCAATCGTTGTGGAGGTTGTATCCATTAAATTTTCAGCCATAATGTTTACCACATTTTTGGATCGTACAAAACCGGCTTCCAGAAAACCGAAACCGGCCTGCATGAAAAAGACTAAAAATGCAGAAATCAGTACCCAAATCGTATCGACAGCACTAAAGACAGGCTCCTCTTCCACGCTTTGTGCAGAAACCGATCCGGTCAGGGTTACCAACAAAACGGCAACAAAGATAGGAATGGCAAATAAAACAATTCTCTTCTTCATTAGTCTCTCTCCTTTAGCTAACATGAGTTTGCAAGGGAACATGTGTTTGCTTGTCTCGGCATGCAGCTTCTAATGGTTATCAGTATAGGGAGTGAGCCAAAACAAAAAAAGTACCCATGTGGGTACTTTTAATGACAATCAAAAAACGATGTATATAGATGTATGCCTACAAGTATATTTTTTTGGTCGTATTTGTCCAGTATGAAATGACAGCGTTTCCCTGTGGGTTAGATTGTTTTTGTACTCACCCGATTAATGCAGTATACTGTCATAAAACGGATAATTGTATTTTCTGTTTTCCTTGAATCCCCTTAATTTATCAAATCAGTCGGCTATCGATAACAATTATCAGGAGTTTATCACATGAAACCTGTAAATTTCCGTATGTCTCGGAGAGATTTTCTTCGTTATGCTGGTACAACCGGTGCAGGTCTTTTGTTGGCTGCATGTAATGTAAAAGATAAGACGATGACTGAAGAACAGCCTTCGGAACTAAAAACTTTAATGCCGACCAGGGCAAGTAATACCCAAACGCCTTTTGTGCCGCAGGAATCTGCCGCTACAACAGCTCCGAAGTCTGGGGACGCTTATCTGGCGGTAGCACGCGGAAGCGATGTTGCAGCCATGACTACAATGGCGGTAGCTGCCATTGGTGGAATGGAACGTTTTGTTAAGAATGGGTACGATGTGATTATTAAGCCCAATATCTGCACTGATTATTATCCGTATGAATATGGCGCTACTACGAATCCGGATGTGGTTGCCACCCTTATATTGCTGGCTCTAGGCGCTGGGGCGAAACGGGTACGGGTAATGGATTCACCCTTCGGAGGCACTGCGCAAAGTGCTTATGAGCGCAGCGGAATTGCAGCCGCTGTCGCCGCAGCTGGTGGTGAAATGGAAGTGATGAATCAGAATAAATTCGTAAATATGCAAATTCCCAATCATATCGATATAGAAACCTGGAATTTTTATCAGGATATATTGAATGCTGATCTGGTGATTAATGTGCCGATTGCCAAACATCACAGCTCGGCAGGATTAACCCTTGGCTGTAAAAATATGATGGGTGTGATCACCGATCGTGGCGGGATTCATATAAATTTACATAAGCGTATTGCAGACCTGGTCAGCCTGGTGCAGCCTGAACTGACCATTGTGGATGCTGTGCGTACGTTGATGGCTAATGGACCTACCGGTGGAAATCTGGATGATGTCCGCATGACCAACACCATCATCGCCAGCCATGATATTGTGGCGGCGGATACTTTTGCGGCTACCCTGTTTGACCAGACCCCAGATAGTATTGCATATATCCGAAATGCTGAATCACTTGGTCTTGGAACTGCCGATTTATCTTCGATAAAACTTGAAGAAATTACAGTATGAAATTAAAAGTCCAAACATGGCAAACCTTGCGTAAATGGGCACAGCGGATCAGTATCCTTATGTTTGTAATTCTGCTGGTGATTAGCCGGTCTCCTGGCGCGAATGTACGTTGGGCAAGTGTGTTTCAGAGGCTTGACCCACTAACAACATTGACTGCCACGCTGGCAGGGCAGGTGGTGATTATTGGAACTTTTGTCAGCCTGATCACTTTGCTGCTTACACTGGTGTTTGGCCGCGTATGGTGTGGGTGGCTCTGCCCAATGGGAACAGTATTGGACTGGTTTAAACCCAAATATCCAAGATCAACAGATAAGGTTCAGGTCGCGGAAAAGTGGCGGAATGTCAAATATTTTCTACTCATATTCATGCTTGTTGCTGCTCTTTTGGGCAACCAGAGTTTGTTGATTTTTGATCCGATCACCGTGATGACCCGCTTTCTGGCAACCGGGCTGTGGCCGGTGATACGATTTGTCACCCTATCTTTTGAGTCGTTTATGTATCAGTGGAATTTTCTTTGGCCGGTTTTGGATCCGCTTCATAACAATGTAATCCAGCCAGTTTTTGGCGACATAGCCCCTGTTTTTACTCTTGCGGTTCCACTTTTTCTGTTTATCGCGGTGATCGTGGGGTTGAATTGGATTGCAGACCGTTTTTGGTGCCGCTATTTATGTCCGCTGGGAGCTTTATTGGGGTGGATATCCCGCTTTGCTTTTCTCCGCAGGGTGGTGGATGCCGAAGCTTGTAATGGCTGCAGGCAATGTGCACGGCTTTGCCCCACAAGCACAATTGATGCCAGGCGTGGGTTTGAATCCGATCCGGCTGAATGTATCGTGTGTGTTGATTGTTTGGTGGATTGCAAGCAAAATGGGACATCTTTCCAATGGCAGATTCCTCACTGGAAACCAGCTGTCTCCATGCCGTATGACCCTACTCGCCGGCAAGCGCTGTTAGTGATGGGCAGCGCTGTGGTCGGAACCGCTTTAACCGGAGTGGAACCGATTCTTAAACGCCAGCCAGCAGATTTAATCCGTCCGCCTGGTGCAAGAATAACCGATTTCGAAAAGTTATGTATTCGCTGCAGCGCCTGTATCAATGTTTGTCCTACGCAGGGATTGCAGCCATGTCTGACGGAAGGCGGGTGGCAAAACCTGCTGACGCCTAAACTGATGCCGCGTCTGGGTTATTGTAACTACAACTGCACGGCGTGCGGCACGGTTTGCCCGACTGGCGCCATTCCTTTACTAAGCTTGGTAACAAAGCAGACAACCGTGATTGGCCTGGCACGTGTTGACCGTAACCGCTGTTTGCCGTGGTCATACGCCACCAATTGTATTGTCTGCGAAGAGGCCTGTCCACTACCGGACAAAGCCATTCATCTGGAAGAGGTTGAGGGTATTGATAGTGAGGGGAATTCAATACTTTTAAAGCGGCCTGTGGTGGTGCGAACGCTGTGTATCGGGTGTGGTATGTGTGAGCAGCAATGCCCAATGGGTGGTGAGGCCGCTATTCGTGTGTTTTCTGCAACTGAACTGACCTATTTGTAACCTATCGGGTGAGTTGTTAAAAAGCCCGTTGGTATTGAGGCGGTATCGGAAAGGACTGGTTTAGCGTTTTGGAAGCGTGGATTGCCCAATACGGGTCACGCAACATTTCACGACCCAGAAGGACAATGTCCGCGCGGCCAGATTGGATGATTTCATCCGCTTGCATCGGCGAAGTGATCAGACCGACAGCCGCCGTGGGAATCGCGGCGGCATTGCGAATGGCTTTAGCAAAGTGCACCTGGTACCCGGGACCCAAAGGAACGATGGCTTTGGACACATTTCCACCGGAAGAGCAATCGATTAAATCGACACCCAGGTCCTTTAATGTTTTTGCCAGTGAGATAGAATCTTCCACAGTCCACCCGCCTTCAGTCCAATCACTGGCTGAGATGCGCACAGTTAACGGCAAGTGCTCCGGCCAAACCGCACGAACCTGTTCGATTGTTTCTACAAGGAATCGAATACGGTTTTCAAAATCGCCGCCATATTGGTCCGTACGTTGATTGGAATAAGGGGAATAGAAATTATGGATGAGATAACCATGTGCGGCATGAATTTCCAACCACTCAAAGCCAGCCGCCAGTGCGCGTTTAGCGCAGAGACAGAAAGCGAGCTGTACCTGTTTTATTTGCGCATTTTCTAATGTCAGTGGAACCTGATGTTCGTTGGTATAGGGTAGCGGACTGGGAGCTATAGTTTGCCACCATCGGGGGTCATTCTGTGGAACAGGTTTGCCGCCTTCCCATGGCCGTTGGGTACAGGCTTTTCGGCCCGCATGAGCGATTTGGATGCCGGCGACGGCGCCATTATCCTTAATCACTTTTGTTACTCTTGCCAATGGTTCGATCTGTTCGTCTTTCCACAAACCTAAATCATATGGGGAGATCCGTCCTATATCTTCCACTGCGGTGGCTTCGGCAATAATTAACCCGGCGCCGCCGGCGGCCCGCGCGCCTAAATGGATAACTTGCCAATCATTGGAAAAACCATCCTGGTAGCTGTATTGGCACATGGGAGAAACGCCAATCCGATTGCGCAGGGTGACACCCTTAATGGTGAGCGGGTCAAAAAGATGCGGCATGCTGTACCTCCGAATTCAAATTGAATAAAGCCTGAAATTTGTTTTTGTTAATTTCCAGGTGGGGTTGTGCTCCATTCTTTGGAGAGACGATTGCTGGAACGCGGCGGTTGATCGGTATAATGCGAGACATCATTGAATAGCATCAAACGGGCGGCGACAACATCTTTAAAATCAAGAATGTTAAGGCAGGCAGGAGATTGATCCAGACGGTCACGATAGCCGCGCGCATCAAAGCCGAGCAGGCTGCTGATGATCAAGCGAATGGTGGCTTTGTGAGAGACCACAACCACATTCTGGTCGGGGTGGTTAACAACAATATCGCGAATCACGGGTAAGGCACGCGCCATAACTGAGACGCCAGATTCTCCGCCAATAGGTGCAAATGTAAACGGATCTCTTTGCCAGGCCGAATATTCTTCGGCATATTTTTCTTCCACATCCGCACGGCGCATAGCTTCCCAATGGCCGTGATCAATTTCCTTGAGACCGGCTTTATGAATAGGGGATAAACCATGCGGCTTTGCCAGAATCACGGCTGTTTCGATGGTACGGCGCATAGGGCTGCAATAAACGGCTGTGATATTATCATCTGCCAGACGGTTTGCCAGGCTATCTACCTGCCCGCGTCCTTCATCTGACAGATCGACATCTACGGCGCCGGCAAAAGAATCCTCTGCGGATAACTGTGTTGCGCCATGCCGGATCAAAAAAATTCGAGTACTCATAGGCTGACCTCACTTCAGGGATGGGAATACCTGTCTGATATAAAGTATTTTAAACCATAATCGGTGCGATACCATCTGTTTTAAGGTTGGAAATTGTTGGATCTTTAATAAGTTGGGTGAATTTATTTAACCGATTTGCGCAGCCTGCGCAAATTTTCATAATTAATTTCGCCCATCAACCCACTTAGATTACTCCAAAGAACGACCAGTGTTTGCCCTGCCGGGGTGTTCCATTGTTTACTGATATCCGCATGGCATTTTTCCCCCTGTCCCGTGCGAGTATGGTGGCAGAAGACGCATTCCAACGGCATGAATCCGGTGGAATGAATTTCGCAATTACCGTTGGTGAAAAAAGTGCAGCCGCGTTTGGCGAAAAAATTGGTGGCAAACTTTCCTTCGCAGCCACGAAAGGCAGGAGCCAGGACCCCATAGGTATAATCGGGAGACATTTCGAGCATCATGCGCCGGGCATACCCGGCTTCAATTGCCTGATAAACTTGTTTGATTGTCCACCAACCGGGCCTTTGACAAAACGAACGGCAGATTTCGCAGTTACAAGGTGGGGAGGGTAGGTATTTCATTTCCGGATCAGTATTGTGTCGCATGGGTTCCAACCAAACATTAATCGATTACCAGAAAATCAGTTTTCGTTTACAAGATCATAACACTGGGAGATATCCAGGAAACTGGCCTATTGGATAGGTTTGATTGGATTCAAAAAAGCTTCCCAAATCGGGAAGCTTTTTTGAATTTTCTATTTAGGCTTTGGGGCCGATATAGACCACTTCGAAGAGAATGCGGTCCGGGGATTCAAACATAACCTGGTAATAGGTATTACCCGGACTGCTGAATTCCGGGCGGTGGCGTGGAGTCTCAAATAAGGCAGTGATACCCTTATCTTGCAAGTAGGCTACAGTTTCATCTACTTCTGATTGGGTGGTAGTTTGAATGCCCAGGTGATTCATACCGGGACCGTCGTAATCATTTTGTACTTCAGGTTTAATGGATCCCCCAAACCAGAGACTGCTGCCATCGACATTTCCGACGCCAAGTATGACTCCTTCTTCTTCATAGAGCACAGACCATCCTAAAAAGGTGAATAAATCCTTGTAGAACCCCATATTTTTGGGTTGGCAGTGAATTACGATATGACCGAACTTCGTTTGCATGTTTAAATCTCCCTTGTATTGGATAAGATGTGATGAGATTAGTATAAAACATTTGTTCTGGTAAGGCAACTGGCCAAAAGGCTAAGTTCTGTTATGTCATTCTTTTTGTGTTAAGTATCTTATTTGCATGCGAAGGCTTGACAAAAAGAAATTTTTATTTATAATCATTATAAATAAAGAATTATTCTAAATAATATGAAAACATATCACACCTTAACTCAAACTTTACAAAAAGCCGGTATGCGCATTACTCCGCAACGGATTGCGATTTGCCAGTTATTGGTGAATAGCGTAGAACATCCAACGGCAATGAGCATCTATGAGATGCTTAAAGCCGATTATCCTTCCCTTTCTTTGGCGACGATTTATAACACATTAGATGTTCTGGTTGCTTTGGGGAGTATTAATGTTCTTGGAAGCATTGGTGACGATAAAGTTCACTTTGACGCTGATACAACCCCGCATATTAATTTGGCCTGTGTGAAGTGTCATAAAATCATCGATGTATCCTCTGAATATGTAGACAAAATGAATTCCGAGATCACGGATAATTCCGGTTTTCATTTGTTGGGTTCCCGGGTTTTGTATTATGGGATATGTCCGGATTGTCAAAAAAGTGAGTAACTGTTCATTGGATAAACCTGAACAGATAAAAAAATTATTTCAGGAGATTAAAAATGGAAACAATCGAAACATCTATCATACCTATGCCGCGAATCGGGGATAAAGCTCCGGAATTTAAGGCAGTTACAACTCAAGGTCCGATCAATTTTCCGGCTGATTACAGTGGAAAATGGGTTATTTTATTCAGTCATCCGGCCGATTTTACCCCTGTCTGTACCTCGGAATTCATGACTTTTGCTAGCCTTGAATCTAAATTTGAAGATGCTAATTGTTCGCTGGTTGGCCTTTCTGTTGACGGACTGTACAGCCATATTGCCTGGCTGCGCACTATTCGAGAAAAAATCGAATATAAAGGAATGAAAGATGTTGAAGTCAAATTTCCATTGATAGAAGATATCACCATGGAAGTTGCCAAAAAATATGGGATGATCCAGCCGGGTGAAAGCAGTACCAAAGCTGTCCGCGCTGTATTTTTTGTTGATCCAAAAGGTATTATTCGCGCCATTATTTACTACCCGCTCAGTTTGGGACGCAACTTTGATGAACTTTACCGTGCTCTGGTAGCTATGCAAACTGCGGACGCTTTCTCCATCGCTACACCAGCTGACTGGCAGCCGGGTGATGATGTGATTGTTCCCACAGCCGGCTCTTGTGGTGTCGCCAAAGAGCGTATGGAAAGTGTAGATGAGATGCATTGTTATGACTGGTTTTTCTGCACCAAGAAATTGGATAAAGAAACGGTATTGAAAACGGTACTGAAGAATTAACCAGCTTACTTTAAAAATTTAATAAACCGAGGCTGCTTTTTTTCAAGCAGCCTCGGTTTATTAAAGGAAGTTTCAGTAACCCTTTGAAGCGAATGGATTGGTGAAAAAGAATTTACGGTACCCAGAAATTACCGCTCATTACCAGCAGGCATAAAAGCGTGACTGAGTCCTCATAGTAATCCTCTTGGGTGTTATAGACTGCATCATAAATCTTGTTCAGCCAGTTTTGTTGATCGGGATTATTCATCGCAGCCACACCCAAAGGAGCGACAAAAAAGGTGGTGAAATAATCGCTGCCATCTAAAGGATTGCCCTGGAGATCGTAGCCAGAGCGAAAGGCGGTGGGATCGCCATTGGTGGCGGATTCAGCCCAGAGTGAAAGCTTCCGGACGATGGCGCGGGAGGTTGCAGCGTTATTAATTAAGGCATCTGATCCGACTCGCCAGGGTACACGCCCGGCATTGTAGTAATAATGACCATCATCCGCTCCTTCCAAAAAATCTGCTGGTGAGGGTTCGGGATTACGATCTGTGCCGGTCATAACGATGAAATCTGGGATCAGTCCGGTGGTAGTGCTGTAGTTCTGCTGAATGACGCTCATTACATCCAGGCTGTTATTAACGATTTCTTCCCAGACCGGATTCCCGGAAGCCTCGCCAAAAGCTCGGAAGTTGGCTAGCATGAAGTCAGAAGAGCGCGGGGTATACTGGCTAAAGTCTTCACCGTTGGCATCTGTCCAGTCGCCCAGCATTGGCAGACGGCTGTCTGGCCCGATAGTTGATTCGAGGATGGCAGCAATGAGAGTTTCAGCCGCGGCTTTATAATTTATCTGGCCCTGGCTCCCCCATTGGGCATCTGCCAGCAACAATCCAAGTGCCATGTCAGCATCCCCGTCAAAAGCGCTGTCATTGCCTGATTCGTTGTCAGGTACGTTCCAATCCATCAGACGGGGATCCAATTCGCTGGGATGGGTACGAGCAAAACGCCATAAGCCATCAAAGAGGACCTGCGCATCAGGGTCGTAACCTGCCATCATCGGTACGATGAACATACCGTAACCCTGGCCTTCAGAGACGGTTATATCTTTATTGGGTAATTCCTTACCAAAGGCCACCCGATATAAAGGTTGTTCATTTTCATCCTGTCCGGCTTCCAGCAGATATGTGGTTTTCCAGTAGTCATAGAAAGCGCGAACGTCATCGTCTAATTGCTCTTGGGTGCGGTGATTGGGTAGAATGCTGCCAGACGCGTATTGTGTGTGTTGAGGGAATGGTCTGGCGTTGAGTTCTGCTACTGTTGCTGTAGGCATAGCGGGCTCTTGTGTGGCTGCGGGTTCAGGTGATCCAGGCGGAAGTGGTGTGGTGACAGATGTGCAAGCTGTCGCGCAAATAAGCAATATAACAAGGTACAAAATGATTTTATGCATGGGGCTCCTTAATGGGTAAGAGATGAAAAATTAATTAATCGAATTTTATGCAGGCGAAGCAGAGTGCCGAGATCACTGGATTCCAGGATAATCCGTTCAACGGCACGTTGGTGATAATAGCTTGAAATTTGCTGCAAGTCTTCATCAATAATGGCAGGGTGACACATCAGTTCGAAAGTGTGATGGTGCGGATCATCTGCAATAGTAGTTAGGATCGATTTAAGATTTTCCAGGGTTGCGTTTTTGTCATAGAAGGTGCTTAGAAAAATCTGGGTTGAAAGCGGGTGATAACGATTGAATAGGTCGGTCATATCTGTTGTAATTTGTTGGGTTGTGCCAGATGGCAGGTAATCTTCAAAAGAAGAACCCCCCTCTCCAAATGGATTGCGGATTGGACAATTTAGTTCTTGAGCTAGTGTAAGCATACGCTCGAACAAAGCAGGAGTGAAATAGGAAGCATGGTGATGAGAGTCCAGGTGATCTGGAGTGTGTCCGGTGCTGGCAATAAACAATTCTACCTGGGACCGCCATTCAGCCATTGCTTCATCTGGGTTAACTTTATCCAGGTGTGTAAGAAATTCCGGATAGCTAAAAAAAGAACCACCCGGCTTTACCAGGCTGGGTATCCGTTGCGCGGGTAATATAGGATTGCCTGAGGTAAGCACTAGATGCACACCCAAACCCAGAAGGGGACAGTCTTGTTGAGCGATTTTTAATGCCTCCACGGATTTAGGACGGTTCATCATGGCGGTAGTAGAGGTGACTATACCGCTCAGGTGTACCTGACGGATACCCGCGGATACACCTGGGGTAAGCCCGTAATCGTCTGCGTTGACGATGAGTAATTTATCCATGTAGGTCATTCGCCGTTTTTGTGGAAGGAAGTGATTGTTTTGATCAGGTTTGCCCGCATAAGGGGATTGATTGCTTGCCCGGCGGCTTGCATACCCAGCAATACGGCACCGACAACGGGTGGCTCTTGAGCACGGATAAAGTTGGCTTTTGGGGCAACCGGATAAACAGTTTTTTTCATTTCTTCACTGAGCAGGGGATTGCCGGCAAACATGCTGCCGATCTGAACCAGATCAAATTCCACTGATTCAAATTGTAATTGACGAATGACAGAATTCGCCAACTCACCCAGCTCATGACCAGCCCAGCGGATCAGATCCAGTGCCACAGGGTCACCGCTGGCAGCTACCTGGAAAAACAGTCGTACGTCGGATGGGTTGAATTCCACAGTCTGGGTGATAAGACTTTGCAACAGGTCGGTAAGATCTTTTGCATTGTATTTTTCAACAAAGGCTTTTGAGAGTGCAGTCGCAGAGCCACGTCCGGTCCACTCATAGGCGATAGCGCGCGATACCATAAACATCAATTCACTGGCTCCGGCAAACTCGCCGCAATCAAGGCCACCGCCGGTTACCCGGCCAAAGTGGGTGCGCGTTTCATCCCAGCCGCGGCAGTTGCAACCTGTGCCAGAAACAACCGTTATGCCCCATCCACGAGGTGAGCCAACCAATAAACCCAGTTCACAATCATTGACCAATTCAACTGCACCGCCCAAATTGAGTGTGTCAATTACCTCGAGCATACTTTCACGCTCGACTGGCCAATCATAGCCGGCGATTCCAAATCCGGAGCCTGTGATTTGTGCTGGTGTGAGGGATGCAAGTGAAAGGGCGGTTTTAACGGCTTGATGCAGGTTCGCCTTGAAACCCTCATATCCAACCGCTTCATGGTTACCGGGGCCGCTTTGGCCAAACCCTTTCACGATTCCATGCTCATCTGCGATTAAAACATGTGTTTTTGTTGCACCCAGGTCTGCACCAAGATAATAGTTTGTCATGAATCCTCGTTATTTTCAAAATTGTGGCAGGTATTGCCTGTGGGTTTCAAGCAGATCATCCATTACCGCCTGAATCTGATCCATAGCGGGACCAAGCGGATGGGCCAACATGGCTTGAAAGAGCAGATTGCGGTCACCTGTGACGGCTGCCCGGGCAGTGAGCATCTCATACGTTTTTACCTGAGCGATCAACCCGAAGCATACCTCCGGAAGTGGTTCGGCTGGCAGAGGGTGTGCACCCTGGTGGTCTATCTTGCAGGGCATTTCCAGCACCCAATCCGGCGGCCAACCATTGATAGCTCCGGCCTGGCGTACGTTGACAACATGGGTTTCCCCGAGATTGTTGTAATGTGCGTTCAAGAGCTGTGTTGCAACAGTGGAATAATAGGCACCGCCGCGTTTCATCAGGTCATCCGGCGGATCAACCAATTTTGGGTTGGCATAATCCTCTAACAGGACTTTCTCAAGTGCGATGACCTCCTCACCGCGCGAGGGTGGCCATTGTTTCTGTGCGTCTAGTTTGCGCTGTGTGGCGTAGAAATATTGCAAATAATAATTGGGTATCATTTTCAATGTTTTGATCAGTTCCACGGGGTATTCTGCTTCCGGATCTGTTTTTGATTCACTTATATAAGATTGCAAGACTTCACCCCACATTTCTTCACCATCCAATTTAAAGCCGCGGTGCCAGGATAGATGGTTAAGACCAAGTGTGTTAAGTTCACAGCGTGTTGGGTCGATTTTTTGCTCAAGCTTCTTTTCAAGTCTTTCAATCATATCCATTTTTGCAGTGATGGGCACGTTGCAGACTCCAACCGACGGTACCTGAGGGGCGAACATGGAGAGTGCCTGGGTTATTAACCCGGCCGGGTTGGTAAAATTGACCAGCGTAGCGCCGGGTGCCAGTTCAGCTATATCTTCGGCAAGTTTGAGAATGACGGGGATAGTGCGTAGTGCTTTGGCCATGCCCCCAATACCGGTGGTTTCCTGGCCTACCAATCCGTGGCGCAGGCCGAGATATTCATCCTCGCGGCGGGCCTGCATTTGCCCTACACGCAGTTGGGTGGTGACGTAAGCAGCCTCTTTCACGGCTTCACGCTGGTTGGTAGTAAGGATCACCTGAAAGGGAGAACCATGCGCTGCAACAATACGTTTTGCAAACCCGCCTACAATATTAAGACGAGCTTCATCGATATCCATCAGCCATAATTCGCTGAGGGGAAAATCCTTAACACGGGCAAGAAACCCCATGATTAATTCAGGCGTATAAGTGGAACCACCGCCAATGACTGTAACTTTCATATAAATACCTCCAGGAATTTATTTTTCGACACCGGTAATGACGATTCCTTGTTTGAAAAAACGTTGAGCCAGCAGGAAGACAATCAATGGGACTACCAGTGCCATCAGTGCCGTTGCCTGGATCAGATGTGGGTTGGTAGAATGGATACCATTGAAGCGCGCCATGGCTACCGCAATTGGCTGCAGTTCCGGCTTGGTGGAAAGATAGATCAGAGGATTGTAATAATCATTCCACGCCCAGACAATATGAAACACACTGACGGCTACCAGAACGGGGATAGATTGAGGCAGGATAATTGACCAGAAAATACGGAAAGGACTGGCTCCATCGATCATGGCGGCCTCATCCATCTCGTGTGGGATGGTCATGAAGTATTGCCGCAGCAGGAACACATCATACGCGTTGGCAAAAAAAGTCGGGATGATTAGCGGGAGATAGGTTCCCACCCAGCCGATCTTGAGGAAAAAAGTATAGGTGGGGATGGTAGTCACGGCAGCCGGCAAAAAGATGGTAGAGATCAATATAGTGAACAGAATGTTGCGACCAGGGAAACGGAAACGGGCAAATCCATAGGCTACCAGTGTGCAGGAAATCAGCACACCAATTTCGGACATGATTGCCAGGAAAAGGGTGTTACGGAAGAGACGGGGAAAATTGATCAGCTCCCACACCTCAGAAAAATTCTCCCACCGCGGGGACCATTCCCAGGGTCGCTCTAATGTACGCCAGGAACCCTGCCAGGTGATTTCATCGGTATTCGGGTCAGCTGGGTCAACGAAGATGCTTTGTTCACGCCCGGGTTTAAGCATTGCAAGTTCTTTTTTCGTTCCTTCGGGCATCGGTACAATGAATACTTCAAGGTCATTGCCGTTGTAGGTATAAGTGGCTTGTTTTGCTGGCCAGATAGGTGCATCCAGCGCGCTCATTTGCTGTGGCGATTTCATAGCGGTGAACACCATGAAAAGAAAGGGGGAGAGAAACATAGCCAGCAAGAGGATGGACAAGCCGGTGATGGCAGTGGCTTTCACGGCATCTTTGAGACGCCGGGAGGTACGCAGATTATGATTCATGATGGTCTCCCTATTTTCCGGTATCACCGGCATAATAAACCCAATATTTGGCTGTCTTGAATAAGATGAGGGTGATGATCAGGATGATGATGAATAAAACCCAGGCTAACGCAGAACCATAAGACATATTCTGGAACACGAAAAAGGTCTTGTATAGATAAAGGTTATAGAACATAGTGGCGCCATTTGGCGCACCGGTGCCGTTTTTTACCACCAGTGGCACCAGAAAATATTGAAACAGCTCCACAATCGCCAGAACCAAAGTGTAAAAAATAACAGGTGATATCAGTGGAAAAGTCACATTGAATGTGGTGGCCAACCACCCAGCTCCATCTACCCTGGCAGCGTCATATAATTCGGTGGGTACGTTTTGCAGGCTGGCCAAAAAAATGAGCATACTATTACCTATCCCCCAAATTCCCAGGATGACATAGGCCGGGTAGACCCAGGTGACCGAATCTACCCAAAGCGGCGTATTCTGCACACCTAGCCAGCGCAACGTTTCGTTGATCCAACCTGTTTCAGAATTGAGCATACCGCCCCAGATAAAGACAGCGGCAACGAATGGGATAATATAAGGAAGATAAAATAGCGTACGGAATACGGGTGCAGCTTTGAGATGCTTGCTGTTCATCAGCAGCGCCAGCAGCAGGGGAGCTAATATCCCGACCGGTAGTGAGAAAAGACCAAACTTGAGGACAACCAGAAGCGAAGAACCAACCTGAGGATCAACCAGAAGAGTCTTGTAATTTTCAAAATTATTCCATTGGGTGGGAGTCACCATCCCCAATCGTAGGTCAGTAAAAGAGAATATCAGTGATGCGATCATTGGTATGAGTGTGAACGCCAAAAAACCAATGATCCAGGGTGAAATAAACAAAAATCCATTCAAGGCTTCACGCCGGGCGAGCGGTGTGAGCTTGCGAAAATTGTCTGTTGATTCGGTAGATTGATTGCGGTTGAGTAATTCGCCAATCGCCATTCAGTGCCATCCTCTCTCGATTTTCCGGGGCGAAACCGTAAGTTTGTCTCGCCCCGGGTTTTAGTGCAAATCACCTAAACAAAATTATGCAGCTTATTTTTTGTCGAAAATGACTTGCAATTCAGCTAAAAGTTTTGCAATCTCATCATCCATGTTCACCCCTTCAGTGCTTTGCAGCATGCTGGAAAAATCGTTCGCTACGCGCGCGCGGGCTTCGAGATAATTAGGTACCCAGGCTTCAAAGGATGGATTGTCCGCATAGGATATGCTGTCTGTAACTACCTGCCAATCCGGTTCCCAGGCATATTGTCCTTCCAGGGCTTTCAGATAATCAGCCTGATCTGTCTTACGAGCTGGCATGGCTCCATAAGCATTAAGCAATTTTAATGAAGCGTCATCCAGTAAGTATTGCATCACAGTGAATGCGGCGTCGGCATTTTTGGTAGTTTTCATGATCCGGAAGGTATCTGCATTGAAGTTGGCAGTTGTTTTTCCGTTGTAAGATGGGACAGCAGCCATGTCCCAATTCTCAAGGGCGATTTCGGAATAGTACCAGGTGTGAGTGAGTGCCATGGCAACGCGCCCGCCACCAAAAGGATCACCAGCGCCCATTTCCGGACTGTCAATCACAGCCTGGTTGGGGATGAAGTGATATTGCCAGGTGCCGTTATAAATCCACTTCCAGCCAGCTGCCCACTCGGCAGGAATTTGAGCAGTCTTACCATCTTCCGCCACCAGGCTGCCAGCACCGAAGTATGAACCCATGGCGCGCGCATCCTGATACTGAGGGACGTACCCGTACTGCACGATATTCTTGGAGTCGAAAGCCGGATCGTTAGCGTCTTTGCCATTCTGATCCACGGTGAGCAGCATGGCCAGTTTTTGAACGGTTTCATAATTCCATTCCGATTCAGTGCCGTCAGCCCATTGGTATTTTTCTCCATATTTGTGCGGAGGGTAATTGAGGCCGGCTTCATCAAAGAGCGGTTTGTTGTAGTACATCACAGAGGGATAGACGCCAAAGGGAATTCCTAATTGGCCTTCACCACCGGTATGGTAAAAATTGACAGCGCCTTCATCGAATTGGGTCAGGTCATAACCGAATTTTTCGATCGATGGGGTTAAATCGAGCCATTGTCCATGGAAAGATTCGGCGCCATCCACACCCATCGGACCAACGATATCGGGCGGGTTACCAGCGGCAAGTTCCGTAGCCAGTGTATCAAAAGCGGCTTCGTACGTAACAATTTCAGTCACCAGGTGAATGTCTGGGTGTGTGGCATTGAATTCATCCACCACTTCTTGCTCGGCGGTTAACTGGTCCGGATCGGTACCGGTGCCCAGGCCGATAAACCAGCGGATCTCCACCTGACCGGGCTGGGATACCTCAGCATTGGGAGCAGTTTCATTGGCAGGCGCTGGATTTTCCTGAGTAGGGGCCGTACCAGAGTTAGCGCATGCAGATAGCAAGAGCGATATGACAACAAGCAAAGCGAATAGAACTGATAACCGAAGTTTCATTTTCTTCTCCTTAAATTAAATTTTTGATTGGGATTGGGTTTTGATAGAAAAGGGACTGATCAGAATTAACTTATGCGGTGATTCCTATTCTGTTGAGATTGCCTGGCTGCACCCACATGAATTTCGGAGGATCAATTCAGTGGGGAGCAGGATTACAGACTCAACCGGTTCGTGACGGATTAGCTTGAGTAAATGCCGGGCAGCGGTCATACCCACCTGATCGGTAGGGGCATGAACGGTGGATAGTGCAGGTGTAAGAAAGGGTGCCAGGCGCTGGTCATCGAAACCGACCACAGATACCTGCTCCGGTACATGTAGATTGGCTTCCTTAAGTGCGGCGAGAGTACCGATGGCTGCGTCATCATCTCCGGTGAAAACAGCATCAAATTGGATCCCTGCTTGAATAAGGGTGCGCATACTTTCTTGTGAGGTGAAACGGTCGAAATTGCCTTGTAAGATTAGCGATTCGTCTATTGCAAACCCATGTGACTCAAGTGCCTGACGATAACCAGTTTCGCGCCAGGATGAATCCTCATTACCCGCCGGCCCGCGCAGAAAAACAATCCGTTTGCGTTGATGAGCTTCAATGAGGTGACTGACAATGGCTTTTGAACCGGCTTTGTTTTCAATGGTCACAGTAGGAATGTTTAATCCCTCAGGAGCGGAATGGTGGATCAATACGATTGGTTGGTTGGATTGGTGCAAGTTGATCAGATCTTCCTCTTCCAAACCGTTCAGAAAGACCAGCAAACCATCGGTATACTTGGGTCCAAAAAGGATTGGATTGGCGTGTTTGGTGCGGTTTGATGTGTAGATCAACAGGTTGTAATTTTGTTCTTCGGTGGTTGCGATTATTCCTTCCAACAAAGGTGTGAAGAAATCACCGGCGATATCATTCATTACCAAACCAATTGTGTTGGTACGGTTGGTGGCAAGACTGCGAGCGACAGGGTGGGGTGAGAAGTTCAATTCGTTCATAGCAGCCTGAACCCGCTGCGCAGTCTCTTTTGAAAGTAATGTGTTGTTATTGAGGTAACGGCTGATGGTAGCAACCGAAACATCAGCAAGGCGGGCAACATCTCGAATAGTGGTAGAGTTTTTAGGTTTTTTCATGATAAATTCCAATCAATGTAACCGGTTTCAGTAACCGGTTACATTTTAGCAGAAAACAAAAGTGCTTGTCAATAGGGAATTTAGCAGTCATTTGTCTGGATAATATGCCTATATAGGCAGGTTTTCTGTCTAGACAATATGCCTATTTAGGCAGGTTGTCAAACCGAAAAATTGTTGCCATACTGTTTATTAAATACGTAACACAAATTTTAACGACGCGAAGCGCTCCAAGAACCACCGCTCCCCAAACGTTTTATCGTGAGAGACGGGGTCCCGACGCGAAGCGCTCCGAACGCCACAGATCCCGATTGACGATTGTCCCAACATCTTTTTGTGAGGGACATGGTCCTGAGTGTCTTTATGTGAGGGACATGGTCCCGAGCGTCTTTATGTGAGGGAAAGGAGAGGAATATCAATGCCAACTTTACAATCACCGCAGAATAAAGGGATGAAATCTTTGAACCGCTGCCAAACACGCAAAGAAAACCAGACGCTACTTTCCTCCCGTTTGCACCGATTTCTGCTTCCTGCTTTAGCATTCCGAATTCCTCACCTATTAGTTCCCAATTTTTCCCTTTTGTTCCAAAACGAATACCAGCACCTTTCCAGACAAAGACCACCATATCCGGCCCTCCTCAGAAGGTACCCCCACCCATACCGGCCATTTTCCGGAAAAGCATTCGTTCCGATTGGAATTATTTTTACGAATACGCAAAGCGCTCCGGGCGTAGCAAAGGAAACGAAAAACGAATACCGCTTGCGGCCCTCTTTTTTTAACATCATGGGTTTAGCCAATCTAAATATTAACAAGAATCCATGTTGCAATCGCCCTGATCTCTCCTTCATCTTTTACATCAGGAGTAAAATAGTCGGATAGAATTTTTATCGAGTACAAGTTTGAATAGGACCATTTATTGTGAAATCACCCAATCTGATCGATGAGAATGACTTACCCATATCGGGAAGCATGGAAAATAAAGTCTCTGAAGAAGCACCACTTTTAGAAAATCAAAGCAAGAACGTTCGTACAGAAATTCAAGAATATCTTGATGTAAGACAACAACGAAGATGGATTTTTCCAAGAGCTGCATTGGTTGGTGCATGTACCGGTGTTGTTGCATTGCTTTTTCGCGCAGGTTTGAGCGGTGCAGATACTTTTAGAAATGGTATGCTTACCTGGGCGCATGATATACCGATTTTTGGATGGGTTTTCCCTGTAGTATTTACCTTGCTTGGAGCCGGAATTTCGGTTAGCCTGACACATAAATTTGCACCTGAGGCCAGTGGAAGTGGTATTCCCCATTTGGAAGCTGTTCTCCATCGCGTTCGTACTTTGGATTGGAAACGTTTATTGCCGGTAAAATTTTTTGGAGGCATTATCGCCATCGGAAGCGGATTGGCTCTTGGGCGTGAAGGTCCAACTGTCCAAATGGGCGGCGCAGTTGGAGATGCTATCTCACGTCTATTGAAAGTATCGGAAAGAGAACGCCTGACTTTAATATCTGCTGGAGCAGGCGCAGGGTTGGCAGCAGCATTTAATGCACCTTTATCGGGTTTGATTTTTGTGCTTGAAGAAGTACGCCGCGACTTTCAACCCATCGTGTTTGGCGCGGCTTTTGTGGCGGCAGTAATTGCAGACATCATTGCCCGGCTTGGTTCAAATCAATTTGCTGTTTTTGCAATTCCCAGCTATCCGGTACCGCCCTTAGCATCTTTACCAATTTTTGCCCTATTGGGAATAGTCGCTGGCTTTCTGGGTGTGTTTTTCAATCGCAGTCTGTTATTTGCCATTAATATATATGCTCGTGTCCCTAAAAGCTTTGTAATTCCTGCTGCAGCCATCACAGGCGGGCTCATTGGGTTAGTTGGTTGGTTTTCTCCAATCATCATTGGTAGTGGACATACATTAGCAGAGTCTGCTCTTCAGGGAAATTTAGTTTTAGTTGTTATTCCGTTTTTATTAGTGATTCGTTTTATCATGACTACAGCCAGTTATGGAACCGGAGCACCTGGTGGAATTTTTGCTCCATTATTGGTGTTGGGTTCATTAATAGGCCTGGTCATTGGGCAAATTTCCCATAATCTGGCTCCAACTGTCGTGCCAATACCGGCAGTCTTCGCCGTTGTTGGGATGGCAGCCTATTTTACTGCTATTGTTCGAGCTCCTTTGACAGGAATTATGCTTATCGTTGAAATGACAGGAAATTATTCTCAAATGTTGCCTTTATTGGTAGCTTGTTTTTGTGCGTATGCGGTTGCCGAATTTCTGAAAGACTTACCAATTTATGAGGCAATGCTTGAACGTGACTTGAAACGTGGCGGCATTATCTCCCTTTTGAAACAACCGGCAGTTGAAGAGTTCACGATTCAATCCTGTGCTCCGTTTGCAGGATTACAAGTACAATCTCTGGGGCTTCCACCCGGGTGTATTCTGGTTCGGTGTTCTGATGGAAAGCGTGAATGGGTACCGAAAGCAAATACCAGATTGGAGGCTCACATGCATATTACTGCAGTAATTGCTCCGGATGCTTCTGATAGTATTGAGATTCTGCGGCGAGGGTGTATGAATCCAAACCCAACCGAAAACAAAATAAATAAGTAATCCTTGCCTGAAATACTTGCCAAGTCCATAATTAGAATATTGATTTGTCCCCCTTGTCATATTTTTCCGACTTATATATAGAGCTCAAAATTCAATCTTCCTACGCAGGATATCGTGAAAACGATCAAAAAGGAAATTTATGACAGATAGCAGTATTGCATTGATAACCAAACAGACCAGGCGCGAGTCAGATGAAATAAGAATCATTCAGGCTGCCAGAAAAGCCCCCAGGGTATTTGGCGAGTTATATCAGCTATACGTGCAACAAGTATTCAGATATCTTTACAGCCGGTTGGGTAATGTGCATGATGCAGAAGACATCACCGCTCAGACTTTTCTTGTCGCCTTCGAATCTTTTGACAGATTCCGGCAGGATGGGCATTTTTCTTCCTGGTTATTTACGATTGCTCGCAATAAAGCGATGGACCACTTTCGTCGACGAATAAATTCAACAACCATGGATGTGATTGAATCTATTCCCGTAGAATACGATCCGCTAGCCGGAGTGATCCAATCCGAGCAAGCTTCAGCTCTCTCGAGGTTGATTCAGACGTTATCCGAAGAGGATCAGGAATTGTTGCGTTTGCGTTTTTTGGCGGAAATGAGTTTTCCGGAAATTGCCCATTTGCATCAGCGCAATGAAGACGCGATTAAAAAATCAATCTACCGGTTGCTGGCGCGGTTACACAGCCAGTTGGAGGTTACTAATGAATGAAAGGACTTCACCCCCCGAGTTTGAAGAGAATATTCGTCAATCCTACACCATACCAGAACTGCGCTCCGAATTTGTAGATCAGGTATATGCTGATTTGATGCAGCGTGCCTCTAAAAAATCCCGCAAGCCACTTGCTTTTTTAGGATTGCGACCAGCATGGACCGTCACTCTCGCAATTCTTTCCCTGCTGCTTATCAGTGCCCTGGTGATTGGTCCGCAGCGAGTCTATGCCTCTGTAATGTCTCTGTTTGGGTATATCCCGGGTGTTGGAATTGTGGATCAAAACGCCCCTATCCGTGTGCTGGAAGAACCAGTCAGTATCACTCGTGATGGAATTTCCATCACAGTGACTTCGGCGACACTGACAGGAGATAGTACTCATATTGACTATCGTATCTTTGGCGTACCAGGGTCGGCCTACCCTGAACGCGAGGACATGATCGGCTGCACCCTGTCGGAATATTTGCGCCTTCCGGATGGGACGCAACTTGCCCGGATGGACAACGACTTCCTTCCTGTTCCGAAAGGAATAAACGAAGCCACCTTTGTGGTGCCATGTATTTTTAACACCCTACCGGGTACACTCCCGGAAAACTGGGAACTTCCTCTGAGTTTCGTCCTTGCTCCACCGGACCTGACAGTAATGCCGGTAATTGAGCTTTCTCCTTCGCCTCAGGTCAGCCAGGCTCCATCTGACACTGCCGTCTCCGAAAATGGCAGCGCCACTCCCGATACTTTGATAGACAATTCCGTAACAGTGAGCAAAGTAATCGAAACCGTGGATGGATATATCTTGATCGGTCAGCTTCTTCCCCAAAGCCAACCCGGCGAAAGGACGCAGCTGACTGGTGTTCCGGAGATTTGGGATGCCAGTGGTATGCAGGTGACATATACTTTTCCACAAGATGTCTACCAGGAAATGGGTGCAACCGGTTGGGCAGTGCAGTTTAAAGCCGCTGGCCTGGTTTATCCCTTAACCATCACTTTCTCGAGCGTAGAAATCCGCCAGGCTGACCCTAATGCTGTGGCAGAATTCACTTTTGACGCCGGCTACAACCCGCAGCCTGGTCAGGAATGGACCCTGAACCAGGAAATCCAGCTTGCTGGGCATACCTTGAAACTGGAATACATTACTGCTGATTCGCGCAACGGCTACTCGTTTGGTTTTCAGGTAGACCCGCAAGTATACAGCGCCAGCGTTCAAATTGAGGGATTTACACCCGTTGGCGGAGGTGGAGGTGGTGGAGGAGGTCTGACAAATGGTGAGTTCAACGTGACTTTGAGTTATGCCCAAATTCCGACTGGTGTGCTCTCTGTCACACTTTCCAACCTGACCCTCATTGGCGCCCCAATCACCTGGCAGGGTCAGTGGTCACCCAGTACACCACGCACCGATCTACCAGCCAATCCGACGCCTCAATCTGGCTTGTGCTTGATGGCAGATTCCCTTGAACTGCTCCAACCGGCTCTACCTACTCTTTCCAATGGGAAGGCCCTGATCTATGAAAAGCTAGAAACGGGTGCCTGGGGTCTTGTAATTTACAATCTGGATGGAAGTCAGAAGCAGGTGGTAGTTCCGGCTGGCAATTGGGGAGCTCTTTCGCCGGACGGTAGCCAGGTGGCATACTCTGCTACAGACAATCGAATTCACATCGTCGACATTGCTTCCCAGACTGAGAAAGTCTTGCCGGGTGCTGGTGGATTCAACCTGCATTGGTCACCGGAGGGACAACAGATTGCATACATCGGAAGTGATGGCAGTGTAATCAATAGCGTATTTGTTATCAACATCGATGGCACTCAGGTACGCCAAATCTCTGACTTGAGTTATGAATTGGTCATTGGTTGGTCGTCGAAGGACATGCTCTACTTCGTAGCGCCATACACCGGCGGAGCAGCGTGGAAGGTGTACTCCTATGATTTAGCCAGTGGCACGGTCCAGGAACGGTTCACTATTGAGAATGGTACACCGAAATTCCTCAACCCCAAGCTTTCACCGGATGGGAATTGGATTGCCTATCGAGGACGGGATAACAGCAGTTTGTACCTGGTGCGCACAGATGGAAGCGACATGCACCTCGTGATGGACAATGTCGGTGCAGTTGGAATTGAATGGAGCCGCTCTGGCTGGCTGGGGATAAGTCTGCGGAAAGCAAATTCCGACGAGTCAACAGTAATCCTAATCAATCCAGATAGCTGTGAAGGGTACCTGTTGCCTGCTTTGCATGGAGAATTGGAAGGGTTGTTTATCCCATAAATTAACCGAACTAACCATTGATCTATTCATCAAAAGGATGGAGAGCTGCCCAGGATTGCTCTCCATCCGCAATTCATGGAGGGAAACCATGTCTGATAGGTTACACAATATCTTGCTGCTCCTTTTTTTTATATCGAGCTTAACTGCCTGTCAGCCGGTTCTACCGGTTGATATTCCAACTCCTTCGGCAACATATCAGGTCAGTGTGACTCCCTTACCTACAAAAACAAAGTTTGCACCAACCGCCACGCTGCTTCTCACGCCCATACCCTCATCCACACCTACTGATACATTAGTAAGTGCGGATGTTCAAAATGCCGAATTTATCTTTATCAAAGAAACCATCCCGGATGGGGCGAATTACCAACCCGGTCAGGTGTTTCACAAAACCTGGACGATCAAAAATGGAGGCAGTCGAATATGGAATGCAGAGTATGGGCTGGCAATCACTTCAACGAAGCTGGCCAATGAAACACTTGGAAGCCTGGAGAAAATCCCTCTTCCTCATGCAGTAAAACCTGGGGAGATTGTTGAAATTGGAGTTGATCTGATAGCCCCGGAACAAAACGGTCAGTATACCGTTTACTACCAATTAATGGATGAGACGGAGACACCCGTGCCTAATAGTCAGATTTGGGTATCCATCACTGTCGGAAATATTCCTGTAGTGAGTAGCGTAGGTATCTCGGTGGAATTTCGAAAAGCCTCCATGCAAGCGGGTGAATTTACCGTGGATTTCTGTATGCAGCTTCCCGATGGATATGCCTGGTACCCATGGAATGTGATTCTGAGCGTTGATCAACAAAACTATACGCCAAGTGGAAGCCGTATTGATCCAGTTGGTGCGACAACGGCGAATAAATGTTTCAGTTTCAATTTTCCGGTTTTAGTTTCTTCGGGTGCAATTTATCAGCTGTCAATCGGAAAAGTGGAACTGCCCCCTGAAGTCAATCAGGCTGAAAATTGTTCGAGAGCACAAACTACCCTTCGTGCAGATTATCCGGGATTTGATTTTACATGCGCCGGGCCTGGTTCGTGGTATTCAAACCTGGTTTTGCCACCTGGCATGACCACCGAAAAAGCGGATCAATTAATTTTGGATGCAATGTCCAGTTCAATTTATGGCCCTTGGTTAATTAATGGGAGTGTTCCTTGACGCAGGGAACCTTTTTTTGCGCCTGACGTCTTTAATAATGATGAAGTATATACTGTTGCTTGTCAGTATTCTAGCTTTATGTCTGGTCTCGCCGAACCAGGCAAGTATCTGGCAATTAGAAGATCAGCAGCTTGTTAATGAGAATGATTTCCAGGAGTTTAAATCTGGATTTTTGGTGACCACCGCTTCTTCCGCAGATTTTGATGATGATGGAAAATTGGAATGTCTGGAATTATCAGGGGATGTATTGCAAATCACCAATTGTGACAACCAGGTGTTCTGGCAAAGCCCAATCAGTTGGCAGGTGAAAGAAGCGCAAATCACTGATTTGAACCGCGATGGAATGGATGAAGTGACCCTGGTTGTCTGGCGTCCTTTCCAACCCTGGCCGATTGACCGGTTCCTTCCATCTGCTGGGCGGATCAATGATTTTCATGATCAAAATGGAATGAGCTGTCATGTAATTCTTATTGGGTGGGCACGGCAGGATTATAATGAATTATGGGCAGGATCGGCTTTGATCCGCCCGGTTTCTCGCTTGCGAGCAGTGGACTTGGATGGTGACGGTTTGCAAGAGATGGTAGCACTGGAAGAAATCTATGATGCTGCAATCTCTGTTGGAGCGTTAACTATCTGGCATTGGAGTGGTTTTGGTTTCTCATTAATGGATAAAGTAGAAGGAAAATTTCGTCAAATTGATGTAATTGGAAGTCCAATTCAAAATTGGGTTTTTACCCGATAAAAGGAGAATAGAATGAAGAGAAGAAAGCTTCCTGTGTTTTTTGTTGTTTTGATGGTTATGACTCTGGTCATGTCTTGCAATATTCCGCTTGCACAAACACCAACTTCTACAACTACATCGCCATCTACGACAGTTCCTGAGACAAGTGAGACGGCTTCTCCCACCAAAGCCGCGGTAGATATAGATATTACAGTAAGCAAGTTTGCTGAATATCAACAACAATCCGTAATGCTGCCGGGGACTTTCAATGGCGAATATTCGCTGCCGCTTGATCTGACCACGGTAGACAATCTGGATCAATTTGACCTGACTGAGACACAACAATCGTCATTAAGTTCGAATGGATTTGTAGTAACACCCCCCGACAATTCTCCGGAAAAACTGTTTACAGAGTTTTATCAGGGGTATGAATCAGTGAGATATGACGAAACCCCGATTTTTGTGACTACTGATGCAATTTTCCATGTTTATCACCTGATATTCGATAAAATGCTGCGCGATCTGGAGGTTAATGCGTTTATCCCTACCTTGAAAGAATTAACCTCAACGATGGTGGTGGCGACAACTGAGCAATACCAATCCTTGAAGGGGACCTCGCTTGAAGATGCCGCTTTGCGTAATGTGGCATTTTTCTCGATTGCGGCTTCACTTTTGCAAACCGGCGATGCGGTTTTACCTGAAGCACAGAATTATGTGGATGCCGAACTGGCATTGATCAATGCGGCAGGCGGTACGTTTCCATCTCCTTTGTGGGCAAATGAAAATCAGACAGCCGATTTACAACTCATAGAAGATTACTCACAATACATTCCGCGTGGGCATTATACACGCAGCGCTGAACTTGAAGTCTATTTCAGAACAATGATGTGGTATGGACGGTTGACATTCCGGCTAAAAGACCCATTGGAGACTCAGCGGGCATTATTAATTACCCAGGCTTTGCGCTCGGCCACCAGCCCTGCGGGTAATTCTGCGTTGACCTTATGGCAGAACATCTATGATCCGACTGTATTTATTGTTGGTAAGGCTGACGACCTGGGCGTGTATGAATATGGAGCGATATCAGATGCTGTATTTGGCGCAAGTTCTATTATTTCTATATTTGCTGATGAGAATCTGATGGAAAACTTTGTTGCTTCAGCCAAGCAGTTACCTCCACCGCAGGTAAATTCAATGTGGGTATATATCTGGCAGGACCGCGATGATGTAACCCAGGGTTTCCGCTTTATGGGGCAGCGTTTTACTCTTGATGAATATGTGTTTGGGCAGCTAATGTGGCGCAATGTGGGCACCCTTGATAAACCGCGTGATTTGCCAAAAGCGTTGGATTTTTTCGCCGCTCAGGGTTCTGAAACAGCACTTTCTCTGTTGGAAGAGATGGGTGAAACAGAATTTGAGAACTACACCAGCCAAATGACCAAAGTTAAACAAGAGGTCTCTCAGCTTGGATTGGACTCATGGACGCAAAATCTTTACTGGTCTTGGTTGTATGCCCTGCAGCCGGTTTTCGCAGAGAAAGGGCTGGAATACCCAGCATTTATGCAAACGGATGCCTGGGCTCACAAAGATATGCAAACGGCTTTGGGCTCCTGGACTGAGTTAAAGCATGACACCATTCTGTATTCGAAACAGGTAATGGCCGAGATGGGTGGTGGATCCGATGATAATGCGCCGCTTGGTTATGTGGAACCCAACCCGGAAGCGTACGCACGCCTGTTAGCCCTGGCGCAAATGACCCGCTCTGGTTTGGAAAGCCGTGGTTTGTTGGACATGGTCACTCAAGGCAACCTGGATAACATGATTGATGAATTAGCCTTCTTCCTGGATATTTCTCAGCGCGAATTAAATGGCGGAGAAATTAGTGTTGAAGATTATTGGCGCATTCAATATTTCGGCGGTTGGCTCGAGGCTACTACCATTGCAGCGGCAGATACCGAATCATCTGAACCTGGACGTAATTATCTGGAAGATCAGAAGTCACCTGTCGTTGCAGACATAGCAACCGGCGTGGGAAGGGTATTGGAAGAAGGCGTGGGGTATCCAACACTGATCTATGTGGTAACTCCTCACCAGCCGTATCAGATTGCTGTTGGGATGGTCTATACGTATTATGAGTTTGTAGTGTCTCCGGATCAACGCATGACAGATGAAACCTGGCGTAGTCTGCTCGAATCGAATAACCCGCCGGAAATGCCCGAATGGACAACTTCATTTATTGTGCCTTGAAGTTTAAAATGATATTTTTGCGAGGAGCGCTATGGCTGGCGCTCCTCGCGCTTTGCGGATGCCGGAATAACCCTGGTTTTTCTATCACCTTTGGCGGAGATATCATCCTCTCCAGGGAAGGCGAGGCACTCTTTTCGCGGGATCCATGGGGGGTGGCAACTCAAATAAATAGGCTTGATGGCAATTTCGGTTCAGAAAATCTTTTCTTTGCCAACCTGGAATCTCCACTTTTTAAGACAGGTGAATGGAAGAAAGTTGAACCAGCCGGGTATGATTTATGTGCCGATGACAGTCAAATGGTAATTCTCCTAGCTGGAGACCTCGACCTGGTATCAATAGCGAACAACCATCAATGGGATTGTGGTGATGAGGATGGCGAAAATACCCGAAAAATTCTATTAGAGCAATCTGTTCAATCTGTTGGAGTTGGTCTTTCTCCTGTGTTTTTCGATACTAAGTCTGGGCGTGTAGGCATCATAGCCGCTGAGGATGTGACCCAAACCATCAATATGCAAGAACTGGTTGATCAAATTAAACTTGTCCGGCAGCAATGTGATTATCTGATTATTTCAATGCATTGGGGAATGGAATATCAGATTGGCGCTTCAGAGCGCCAGCGTGAGCTTGCGCAAAGCATCGCTGATGCAGGCGCTGATGTACTCTGGGGGCACCATCCACACGTTCTGCAACCGATCGAGTGGGTGAGTTCGTCAACAGAAAATAAAAAAATGTTGGTAATGTATAGTCTGGGTAATTTGCTTGCCGATCAATGGATGACCCAGGATACACAGCTATCGGCGTTGATTACTTTGAATTTTAGTCAGGGGGATATTGTTTCAATCGCAATGCTGCCGATCCTAATGGATCGCGCTACAAAAACTTTAAAGATTCCGGATACAGATGCTTCGGATATGATTTGGGACAGAATTGGACTGAAAGAACTAAGTGGAATTGAGGTTATTCCGCTAACCAGTTATCCTTAACATTGCCTTGATTCCCCGGAAATATTTTCCATTTGCCATATGCACCAACCCCTGGGCTATATTCGCAGGCATGTCTCCTGAACTCAACATAACCAGATTCTTCATTGGGACTTCTATTGCGCTTGCCATCATCATTCTGAAGGTTGGGTTATGATAATCGATACAACCACAGCTTTTACCGATCCTTTTTTCAGCGTACTTTATTACCTGTCGAATCACAAAATTTTCTTGCATATCCTGTAATGTTGAAGATAGGGTAAACTCTCCTTTTTTTAGATTTTGCATTTCTTCGATTTCCTTACCCAAAAGGACCTCAAAATCTTTTTCGCTAACTTTTCCATGTAGAGTTTTGTACCACGAGGTTGTAACGACTTGGGTTGCATCGACCACTGTTCCATGAATTTTTATATTGGTTTGTAAACGGATATCACGACTGGATGCGGCGATAGAAACACGATACGCTCCGTCCGGCACTATCCAGGCTTGAGAGGATACAACATAACAGGCGAAAGATCTGAATTTGAGTGTAAAGCTAACCTGTTTTTCCTGGCCTGCTTTAAGAAAAATTTTAGTAAAATCTTTCAGTTCTTTCTCTGGGCGGAAAATAACCTGTTGCAGGTCGCCGATATAAAGTTGAACGATCTCAGCGCCATCCAGATTTCCGGTGTTTTTGATGGTTGCAGTGACTGTCAGCTCTTCGGAATCATTCATCTCGGTTTTTGAAAGAATTAAGTTGGTATATTCAAAGGCAGTATAAGAAAGACCGTGTCCGAACGGAAATAAAACGTCTTTTTGCGCTTTGTCATAAAAGCGATAGCCTACATAAATGCCTTCTCGGTACTGGGCTTGCTTACCGCCTTTTTCAAAAAATCCAGCGGAAGGCACATCCTGATAGCTGAGGGGGTAGGTGGCAGCTAGTTTGCCGCTTGGGTTAACAGTCCCTGTCAGAAGTTCCGCTGCTGCCAGACCACCGGCTTGCCCAGCCAGCAGCATGTTCAAGACAGCTTTCACTTTTGACAGCCAGGGCATTTCAACCGGAGCCCCACCAACTAGCACGACAACTGTTTTGGGATTTGCATCGGTCACCCGGTTAATCAGTTCGTTCTGGTTTTCCGGCATGGATAAACTGGTTCGATCAAACCCTTCCGATTCGTAATCCTCGGTCAATCCTGCAAAAATAACTGCGATATCGCTTGCCATTGCACCGGCAACCGCCTCCATGCATAATTGCTCATCAGGCCTGGCTTTTAAGGAATAACCTTCATAGAATGTATAGTTCAAACTCTGGTTATCAAAACCATTCAATGCATTGGGTAATAGGGTTGGATTAATGATAGAACTGCCGGCGCCTTGATAACGGGGATATTTTGCCAGCGCTCCAATCAATGCTATCTTTTGGTGGTGACTGATCGGCAGGATATTATCTTCGTTTTTGAGCAGAACAGCAGAACTGGCAGCGATTTTTTTTGCCAAAGAGTGGTGTTCATTCACGTCATAATGAAAATCGCTTTGACGGTTTTTCTCAGCTGCGAAAATCAGGTTCAATAACCTATTTACACTTTCATCAATCAATTTCTCGGGGAGATCACCATTTTTTACAGCAGCAAACACTTCATGGTCAAAAACGGACATTCCCCCCGGCATTTCCAAATCCAGACCGGCCTTAAAGGCTTTGATACGGTCATTCATAGCGCCCCAATCTGTTACAATGACGCCTTCGAAGCCCCATTCATCACGCAGAATTTCTTTTAACAAATACCGGTTGTCACTGCAATATGTACCATTCAGTTTATTGTAGGCGCACATCACGGTTGCCGGTTTTGCTGTTTTGATTGTTTTTTCAAAAGCAGAAAGGTAAATTTCCCGCAGAGTTCTTTCATCTACAAGGCTGTCAGATGACATTCGTTGATTTTCCTGGCTATTTCCGGCAAAGTGTTTGATAGATACACCGACACCCTTGCTTTGAACACCGTTAATCCAGCTTATTGCCATTTCACCTGTAAGGTAAGGATCCTCTGAAAAATATTCAAAATTCCTCCCACATAGTGGATTGCGTTGAATATTCACCCCTGGACCAAGCAAAACAGATACCTGTTCCTGGAGAGTTTCTTCACCTAAAGATGTTCCCATTTCCTGTAGCAAATCCCGATCCCACGAGCAGGCAGTTGCGCTGGCTGTTGGAAAGCAAGTGGAAGGGACACTCCGGTTTAGCCCCAAATTGTCGGCTGCTGCGATTTGTTTTCTCAAACCATGCGGGCCATCTGTCAGCATAATGGATGTGATTCCATATTGTTCCAATGCTTTTGTATGCCAATAATCACTGCCTGAACAAAGTGCTACTTTATCTTCCAAGCTCATCTTTTCAATAATGTGTTTGTATTGCATCAGAATTCCCTTTCTGCAGCTTAATTATACCGGTATCGTTTTCTCATGAAGGCTAAAAATTAACAGGGTAATAGCATTAAAACCAATGTTCTTAGAATAAGAGTCATATACTCACTACGAACCGAGAAGGACAAGCCATGAGCGCTAAAATGGAAGCCATTTTTTCTTATTGGGATGTGAGAGCGGGCACTGCAGGTTGAGTCTTTGCATCAATTTTTGATCAACAAGGGTGTAGTTGAATCAAGAAAAAATTTTCCCCATATTATTAGAAGCGACTGGCTACATGGATATTTCTGCGTAGATAAATCGGGCGGTTGAAAAACCGAGTGTGATAACTTTCTGATTAATACGAATACTCAAGGTTTGGTTAAATGGCAATATCTCGACGATTTCAGTTTTTGCACCAGGGATAATATCATTTTCGAACAGGTAATTCAATAATTCCTGATTATCTTCGGCAAATTCGTGAATGCGCCGGATTACTACAGGTTGACCAACCGGGATTTCGGTAAGCGGGGGCCAACCACTGGTGACGTATTCATAACCGGGGAAAGGGTTACCATGTGGACAAACTTTCGGATCTTCCAACACATCGCGTAATCGCCCTTCCAATTCAGGAGAAATAACATGTTCGATGCCATGTGCCTCGTCATGGGTTTTGCTTATGGGTGTTTTTAGCAATTTTACCAAAAGCCACTCAGTAAGCATGTGTCTGCGGATCACTGAATGAGCGGCGGTGCGGCCGGTTTCTGTCAGGTGAATGTCTTTGCGTCCTTTGCCGGTGATCCAGTTGTCACGCTCCATACGTTTGAGAGTCATTGCAACCGTTGCAGGGGTCACACCAAACATTTCTGCCAACCTGGCAGCAATAATTTCTCCATAATCACGATCCATCACGTGCATGGTCATCAAGTAGTCTTCAATGGTGTGGGTAGGGCGGTCACTGGCTTTATAATGCGACATAATTTATCCTAATTTGTATAATAGTATTGACATATTTTAAAAATAAGCATATATTAACAAAATTGAAATACTATTACTACAATCTATTCTAGCATAGTGTATCCGACTGTCAACAATTCATTCGTATACAGAGCGCATATAGGTTGTCATTTAAACGCCTTAAGGAGAGATATGTTCTTTAATCGTGTTTTTAATTTGTCGTTTGCAGTACTTTTGATGCTTACAGCTTGTGTTCCAGGCACTTCAAATAAGCTTGGTGTTTCAACTTTATCCGATATAGAGAACACAGCGATGGAACCAGTCAATTCATCTACACCGATTACAATTTCCGGCAAGCTGGTTATCTACTCCGGACGGTCTGAGCCTTTGATCCAGCCTGTATTGGATGCCTTTAAAACAAAACATCCGGATATTGAAGTGTTGCTCAAGGCTGGCAGCAATAGTGAGTTAGCCAATGCTTTGATAGAAGAACAGGTTAATCCTCAGGCAGACGTATTTATCACGACGGAGTTATTTACTGTTCAAGCCTTGGCTCAAAAAGGAGTTTTTCAACCATTCCGGCCAACTGCTGCAGAACAGATTCCAGCAGATTTTATTGGCCCCAACAATACTTGGATTGGTTTGACCCAGCGTGCGCGTGTGATCATGTACAATACCGATTTGGTTAAACCTGAGGATCTACCGACCTCCGTTTTTGATCTGACCGATCCGAAATGGAAGGGGCAGGTTGCTGCAGCAGGTTCCACCAATGGTTCGATGCAGGCACAAATTGCTGCAATGCGCCAGCTGCTGGGTGATGAAGACACAGAATCCTGGCTGCAGGGATTACTGGACAACGATGTAACTTTCTTTGGCGGGCATACAGATGTTCGTAAAGCGGTAGGTACGGGCGAGTTTGCTTTGGGGTTAGTGAACCATTACTATTTCCATTTACAGCAAGCAGAAGGCAGTAAAGTTGGTATGATATTTCCGGATCAGGGGCCAGGACAGATTGGATTAATTACCAATGCTACCGCCGCTGCAATTATTAAAGGAGCTGCGAATATGGCAGCTGCCCAGGTATTTGTTGATTTTTTGGTATCGAGTGAAGGGCAACAATTATTTGCTGATTTAAATTATGAATACCCACTTATTCCTGGTGTGATTCTGCGGGAGAGTGTTCAGCCACTGGATCAGTACCGTCTTGTGGATATTAATGTGTCTCAGGCAACACTGGAAACAGACGCAACTTTTGCGCTGATTGAAAAGATTGGAATGCCCTGAATGAATGAATCAAAGTGACGATTTGAGCTTGGTCACACTATTTTCCCGAATAAGTAACTGGCGCTTGGCTTTGCTGCGCACAAAAAATAATCCAGCTTTTACGCTACCTTTAGCCGGCATAGCTGGGTTAGTGGCTTTGTTTGTTGCTATTCCGCTAGTGTATATTTTTCTTCGAGCTGTAGGAGCAGATTCAGAAGCGTGGCAACGTTTGTTGCAGGTACGCATCTGGAAACTGCTGGGAAACACCTTGCTATTAGTAGTAGCCGTAACGAGTGGGACGCTGGTTATTGGGGTGAGTATGGCTTGGTTGACCGAACGAAGTGACTTGCCTGGGCGGAAAATATTCCGCTGGTTGTTAGCAATGCCATTGGCAATACCAGCCTATATTGGCGGTATTGTCCACCTGGCATTGCTGCGTCCAAGGGGTGGTTTATTGCCGCAGTTTCTGGAAAATCTACTCGGGTATCCGGTAAACACACCCAGCCCGTTAGGTTTTTGGGGTGCCACCTTTATCCTGATCTTATTCACTTACCCGTATGTTTATTTGCTCAGTGGAGCCGCTTTTCGTTCGCTGCATGCTTCTTTGGAGGAGGCGGCCCGAATTTTGGGTTTTGGACCCTGGAAAGCACTTTTCTTTGTCACATTGCCTGCCTTGCGTCCTGGCCTTACTGCAGGTGCATTATTAGTGGCTCTTGATATTCTGGCAGAATATGGAACGGTTGCATTGCTTCGATATGAAACCTTTTCTTCGGCCATCTTTGTGCAACTTTCCGGACGTTATGACCGTTCCGCTGCAGCTGTATTGAGTGGAGTGTTGGTTGGAATAGCGGTGATATTTTTATGGGCAGAACTGCGTATGCAAGGTCAGGCACGTTTTACGCAAATGGAAAGCAGTTGGCGGCCATCAACACTCGTAAATTTGGGTAAGTGGCGTATCCCAGCCATTATGCTGGCGCTATGTGTGGTGTTCACCAGTTTGCTGGTGCCGGTTGGTGTATTAGTTGTATGGAGCCTACAGGCTTTTCTAACTCCCGAGACCCTGCAAGCTGTATTCCGCACCGGATCACAGGGTTTTACCAACTTTGCATGGAACAGCTTATGGACATCGTTGTTGGCGGCTTTGATTGCAGTTGCACTTTCGATGCCGGTGGCGCTGTTTTCTGTTCGTTATCCTGGCAGACTTTCACGTTTTATTGCGTGTTTCAGTCAGGTGGGTTATGCAATTCCGGGTGTGGTCATTGCGCTCAGTCTGGTTTTGTTGGTTAATCGGGTATTACCGATCCTTTATGCCACTCCATTCGTAGTAGTAATTGCTTACGTGTTGCGTCACATGCCTCAGGCAGTGAGGGCTAGTGAATCCGCACTTAATCAACTTTCACCTTCTTTAGAAGAAGCAGCGCGGATTACAGGCCGGACTCCCTGGCAGGCATTTGTGCAGATAACCCTCCCCCTTATTTTGCCGGGACTGTTTGCTGGTGCGGCACTGGTATTTTTAACCTCGCTTAAAGAATTGCCCGCAACATTGTTGTTGCGCCCGGCAGGGTTTAATACATTAGCTGTGCGCGTGTGGGTTTGGGCTGGAGATGGATTTTATATCCAGTCTGCTCCTGCTGCGTTATTGCTGGTTTTGACTTCAATAATACCTTTATCATTTTTATTGCGCAGGGAGAAAATATTTAAATGACATCACTCGAAGTTCAATATCTCAGTAAGCAGTACCCCAATGGACTTTATCCTGCCGTGAATGATATTTCGTTTAATATGCAGAATGGAGAAATTTTAGCCTTGGTGGGACCGAGCGGGTGTGGAAAAACAACAACGCTTCGATTGATTGCCGGCCTGGAAAGACCAGACTCCGGCGATATACGGATTGGCGGGAGGTTAGCTGCTTCTCAATTGACTTTTATTCCTCCTGAAAAACGCGGAATAGGGATGGTGTTTCAGGATCACGCACTCTTTCCCCACCTGACTGTATTTGATAATGTTGCTTTTGGTTTGCGTGGAAGGAAAAAGATTGAAATTCAACAGACCGTATACGAATTATTAGATCTGGTTGGGTTAATGCCATTGGAGAAGCGCTTTCCACATGCGCTTTCCGGTGGAGAAAAGCAGCGTGTAGCTTTAGCACGGGCTCTGGCACCACGTCCGGTGCTGATCTTGATGGATGAACCGTTCAGCAGCCTGGATACTGACTTGCGCATTGGGATGCGTGAGCAGGTGCGTAGTTTATTGAAAACCATGCAAGCTTCCGTTGTTTTTGTAACTCACGATCAGGAGGAAGCCCTTTTTATGGGTGACCGGTTGGCGGTTTTCCAGAAAGGTAAAATTCAACAAATAGGTACTCCGGAACAGATATATCAGGAATCGGCCACTCGGTTTGTGGCTGAGTTCATGGGAAATAGCAGCTTTCTACCCGGAAAGATTCGGACAGATGGTATTAATACCGAAGTAGGTTTTCTTTTGCAGTCAGTATCTCTTCCGGAAGACATGAATGTTGAAGTGGCCGTGCGTGCAGATGATGTGAATTTTCTGCCTGATAGGACTGGGAATGGTGTAGTTCTAAGGCGGGTTTATCGCGGTATGATGAACTTGTATAGTATTAAGTTAGACTCTGGCCGGACACTGGATGCATTTAAAGAACATACCGATATTATCCCGGAAGGGACGCGGGTTAATATCTTTATTGACGCTGGTCATCCATTATGTGTTTTTCCCCAGGGAGTTGAGATAAATCACAAAAATTTTAATCCGGCAGCCAAATACCCAGCCTGTTAGTTTCAATAAAAAGTGTATAATATTGTAAAATAAATAAAACTGAGTGGATAGAACGAAGCATCTCCCCTAAGCAGCTTACAATTTGGTTCAACCTTTTGAACAAAGAGATGGCGCTTTTCTCTGTGGATTATTTGATTACCCAAATGGCTAACATAGCCAGGGCGAATGTTCACTCAGCCTTTTTTAGTCTGGCGTGTAAAAGATTGATATGGCCGTGAAGGAAAAGCAAAAAATCCCCAACTTACTTAATAAAGAAGATGCACCCTTCGATATGAAAGCATTGGGTGATGTATACCATACCCTCACGCAAATTTTGCAGAATATTAATCAAGTGGTATGGCTGCTGGACTTGAAGTCCGATCAGATTCTATATGTCAGCCCGGCATTTGAGTTTATTTGGGGACGTACCTGTGAAAGCTTTTATTCGGATCCGTCCATGCTGATTGAAAGTGTCCATCCGGAAGATCGCGTAAAAGTGATGTCTGCCACCCCTGACGATAATCGCATATCCTTGAATTATACATATAGGATTCTGAGACCGGATGGCACTCTACGTTGGATTTCCGCTAATAAATTCCTGATTCGTGAAGAATCGCAGGACACTTTGTATGAGATCTGTATTGCCCAGGATATCACTGATCAGAAACAGGTGGATCAGACATTAAGGAAAGCTCTGGATCGTTCTCGCGAACAATTTACTCTCAGTCGGCGAATGAGTTTGGCACGCAAGCCGGAAGCGGTACTCAAAACGCTAATGTCTGCTTCTGAACTGCGCGCCGCGAATTGCGCTTTTGTATTATTTTTTGAATCCCCGGCACATAGTCCTTCGCGTGAGATTGATGTGGTTACTTCCTGGTCATCTACCCCAAGCCGGTCCGTTCACAATTCAAACGAATCGTTGGGTGAAATCAGTCTTTTTGAAGAACTTGCTATCCTTGATCTTTTTCATCCATCAAAACCGGTAGTATTATCGGATATCTCCACAGACAATCGCCTGGCACCATTGGTTCGTGACGTATTGTTAGAAAAAGAAATCCAAACAGTGGCTATTTTCCCTCTGGTAGCTTTAGGAAACTGGTTAGGCTGTCTTTTGGTATTGTTTACCCTGGAAAAGTATTTTGAACTGATTGAATTGAGGCATATCAAAGTGTTGGTTGACCAGGCCTCCATCACCTTGTATAACCTCAAATTATTAGAGATTGAAGCGGAATCCCGACATGAGGCGGAGCGTGCTAACGAGATAAGGACGCGCTTCTTGGCTATGGTCTCGCATGAATTGCGTACGCCTTTGACATCGATAAAAGGATTTACCACAACACTTCTCGCGGAAGATGTGATCTGGGAACCGGAGGAGCAGCATGATTTTATTCAAATCATTCAACAGGAGACAAATCGGCTTCAAGAGCTGATCGACCACTTGCTGGATCTTTCCCGTCTGGAAGCAGGTATGCTGCCAATAACACTGGAACCCCATTCCTTCCAGGAGATTATTGAGGAAGCAATGCCGCAATTTCAAGTCATAACCCAGAAGCACGCCTTATCCTTACAACTTCTTGCGAATCCTCCTCTTATTCTTGTGGATATAAAACGTATTGCCCAGGTTCTGGTGAACCTGGTGCATAATGCTGCTTTATACAGTCCCGAGGGAACGGAAATCATTCTCAAAGCCAGTGTACGTGCTGGATTTATGCAGGTTAGTATTATTGATTTTGGCCCAGGAATTCTACCTGCAGATCGAAAACGTGTTTTTCAGGCTTTCCGGCGGGGCGTTCACGAAGAAAATAGTGTAACTAAAGGTGCCGGTTTAGGGTTGGCCATCTGTAAGGGATTGTTAGAAGCTCACGGTGGGCGTATATGGATTAAAAAGCAAACCAATCCTGGAACAACCGTTTCTTTTACTATTCCACTTGTTCCTTCAAATGTGCCGGTTATCTCACCGGGAAAGGTAGAATAGATTCATGGGTAATATATTAATCGTGGAAGATGATCCAAATATTCGTAAGTTAGTCCGGGTCAATCTGGTTAAACGTGGCTACACTATCACTGAGGCGGAAGACAGCCACCAAGCAATGGCACGTTTCCAGGCTGAAACGGTGGATCTGGTTCTGTTGGACCTGGTGCTTCCCGGACTTTCTGGGGTCGATGTGTGTGCCTGGATTCGTGCCCGATCGGATGTACCAATAATTGTGTTGAGCGCTCGTTCAGAAGAGGAATTGAAAGTTGCTGCATTGGATGCAGGTGCGGATGATTATGTTACAAAGCCGTTTGGCCAGGAAGAATTATTGGCAAGAGTACGTGCTTTTCTGCGCCGGTCTTATGCTGCTCCAAACTTTCCTGATACAAAAGTTCAGATTGGTGAGCTGCTAATTGATTTGGCTGCGCGCCGGGTGTTTCTCGGTGCAGAGGATCTGCATCTCACCAGAACCGAATATGCTATATTGGCTGAACTTGCCCAGCGATTGGACGCAATTGTAACCCATGATGAGCTGATCGCTCAGGTTTGGGGACCGGAGTACCGGGGATCAAACCATTATTTACACAATTATCTTGGGCGTTTGCGTAAAAAAATGGGGGCGTATGGTGCTCAACTCGAAACCATACCAGGAATGGGGTATAACCTTCACGCAAAGATCAGTTAGTTTTGCTGTTTCGCGATTGCATACTTAATTTACAATGGTACGGAGCAAAGAGGGGGTGATTGGAGAATAATGCCGTATTAATAGAAATTTAATAGGTTTTAGCAAGGACATGGGGAGCATCTTTTGGATAATATGGATTATGCAAAAAGTAATCTTTGTAATAGAAAGCATAGGAAAAATGGAAACAAGACTTTATATAGGAAATATGTCTCACGAAACGACCGAGCAGGATTTGCGCACGATGTTCAGTGAGGCTGGTACCGTAGAATCAATTGATGTCATTATGGATCGCCAAACAGAGAAACCGAAGGGTTTTGCCTTTGTGACCATGAGCAGTGAGGATGAAGCGGAAAAAGCGATCAACATGTTCAACGCGAAGGATGTGAAAGAACAAACATTAAAGGTCAATATCGCCAAACCGAGAGAAGTACGTTAAGCCGTTTGTAACAGATTAACTATTCTTTTGGATTGAGGTGTTTTTACTTGAATGATCGATTAGTAAAAGAGACAAATTAAAAATACTTCAATGAGTTACACAACAATCTAGATCCTGGAGGTAATATGGGACGTAAAGGTGTAAGTAAACAAAAATCAAAAAAAACGAAAACCCCGGAAGTTTCGAACAAAAGCTCGTCAGGTGCAGTAAGTTCCCTGGCGCATACATCCGCAAGCCCGGCATCTCAAACGTCTGGTAAAGGCGAGACCGATTCTAAAGGAAAAGTTGGTAAGAAGAAATCATCCAACACATAAAATAGTAAAAAAAGATCAGTCTTCAATATAAAACAAAAAGTTGCGAGCCTGTTCCTAGAACAGGCTCGCAACTTTTTTTATGTCAATATGGATTATTAGGCATTTTATAGACCCTTAAAGGGACATAGATAGTTTCATCATCGTAATATTGTAAGTACTCCACAAAATTAGTTTATGTTTAATCATATTCACCAAGGAAGTCTTATGGGAAGCAATCACACCGCTGGAATCAATGCGAAGCTGAAGGTTTCTATCCAACCTAACATTGGATTAGATGGTGATGCGCGGAAATCTATTATGGAAATCCTTAACACTATTCTGGCCGATGAAGCCGTGTTAACAATGAAAACGCGCAGCGCCCATTGGCATTTAAGTGGTCCAGGTTTTCTTGAATTGGGAATCCTTTTCGATCAGCAATTTGATCAGTTGAATACGATATCGAATGAGACCGCAGAACGGGTACGTATGATGGGTGGTTCTCCGATCAGCAGCTTCAAGGAATGTCTCAACTACACCAGATTGAAGGAACAGCAATATGAGATGCCAAACATAATGGGTCTTTTAGCCGACCATGAGGCATCTGTTCGCTTCATGCGTGAAGATGCCAGAAAGTGCCTTGAAGAATATGAAGACCATGGAACCTATGCTTTGTTTATCCATTTTATTGGTTTGCATGAAAAAATGGCATGGATACTGCGCGCTTATATTGGAACTGAAGTTGGACTTGACGGAAAACAGGTATAGTCTATGATGCGGTAAGCCTGACCAGTGGTTAGGCAAAATCCTCGAGATAGTATTAATAGAAGAGTAACCAGAACCAACCTAAGGATTATTTTGAATTAATGAACATCATCAAACTGATCAATAAGGGACTTGTCGGGGAACCCCATATTTTTAGCAGATATATAAGTAATTTGAAAAATGTAGAGGCCTTATGAATAGTAATCAGTTATTGAAAATTGTGGAACAGTACAGTCGGAAGAGCGGTGATAATTATGGTGACATTAAGGTCACACGCATATCGGATCAGAAAACGGTCTTTGTGGAACATCTCGATGAGATTGGTCGAGCAATCATAATGGCGATGTTCAAGGTAGATGGAGAAACTTATTGGGCCGGATACAGTGCCCTCAGTCATACGGTTTATATTAGCATGGAAGCTTGAGATTGCAATTTAGATCATGAACTGATCTAAATTCTCACCTTTATTATCATTCGTAATTTGTAATTATTGGTGGATTTTATAGCATCTTTGGAAGTGAACGGCTCCAACCGTCTGCTTTTGATAAAGATGGTTTGTTCGCTTGTTCATTAATGGTTCAGTTTAAAAGGAGTAGCTAATGTTTCAAAAACAAAAAATCTTCAGAGCATTGCTTGTATTTGTTCTGTTGTTCAGCATGTTTACCATGACGGCACAGGCAGCCGGTAATGACCAGCCTGCCGGAAGTGTTCGACAGCAATCCACGCAGGGTTTAGTGATCGACCACACGTCGGTGGCACTGTACGACCAGATTCCGGCGGAGTATTTGCGAGCCGCGGAACGCCTGCGCTT
>PHBZ01000043.1 GCA_002840755.1 Chloroflexi bacterium HGW-Chloroflexi-10
TTTATCCCTTGAAGGGGATAATCTTACAAAGACAAAAGAGTGGAGCTGATGTTCTGCTCTTTTTTGTTTATATCGGGGGGTAGAAGCATTGTATTTGTGTTTTTACGCGGATGTTTTGTTGGTACATGCACCTGCTTCCGAAATTGAATTAATGAACAATGGTTTCGGTTTGCAGCGCGACATTTAGCCAATTCGTCAATCACCTCCTCATCTGTTCCCGATCATGCTATCCAACAAGCACCCTGCTTTTAATATCCAAAACCATTCTGGGCATCGATAGCCAATCTGCACCACAGATGCAGGCTTACCAAACTTTGAATACGAACAATCCATAACAGAAAAGTATACTGGGTAGCTATGATTACCTGTCAGAGGCCAAATCCGGCCTTTTGTGCGATTTATGGAATAGATTCGGCTATTTTATGTGTTGATATTAGTTAGCATTGAATATGGTGGTTTACGGGAATTTTTTATAATTTTCATGTGCTTAGTGCTTAATTATCGAAAATTTGACAGTTTCGTATATCCCTTGGTATAATTGTGGCGTGTGTATCGGATTTTAACAGTGGTATCATACGTTGTCTATGGGTCTGAATGGCTCGGCATCAAAGTTCCGCCGGGCTTTTTGTTGGCTCAATATCGAGAGATTGGAAGGAGGTGAGTGGATTGGCTTTTGTTACGTTACGCCCCAATGAATCGCAGGATAGTATTTTGAAACGTTTCCGCAAGAAGGTAGTAAAAAGCGGTGTGTTGAGCACTGTGCGCCGCAAGCGTTGGTTCGTTTCTAAGAGCGAATTACGCCGTGTTGAGAAGAAAAAGTCGGCTCGCCGTGCAAAACGACGTCAGATCAGCAGAGACTAGTGCAATCTTGCGTTTTTTGGAGTAGTTTGGTTTTTGTTTGTCAGTTCGGAGGTGACGATGGCGAAAGAAGAAGATAAGATTCAAGTCGAAGGTACCATTATAGAGGCATTGCCTGGTACTCAATTCCGCGTGCGCCTGGATAATGACCATGTAGTATTGGCCTATTTATCCGGAAGAATGCGAAAATATTATATCCGCATCCTGTTAGGTGATCGTGTGCGCGTAGAAATGAGCCCATATGACTTGAGTCGTGGTCGTATCGTCTACCGAGCGAAAAAACGCGGCCAATCCTCACCTGACGAAGAACAACAATAAAATAAAAAAATCCCCTGAAAATTTTCAGGGGATTTTTTTATTGGTTAGAGTTTCGAATTTTAAACCAATTTATGGTCAAAAGATTGTAAGGCTTTCATATAATTAGCGCGTTCAAAGGCAGCCGGTTCGGCAACGGCTTTGTGGCTCATACTGCCGCGCATTTGCTGAATGGACCTGTATTCATATTCAACCATCCAGGTTTCCAGTCCTTGCAGAATTTCGGTTACGCGTTTCGGTCCGTGTGCAATCAGTTCAGAAGCAATTTCTACGATATTAGCGCCCGCCATCATGGCTTTAAGTACGTCTTTTTCGTTATGTACACCTGTAGTAAGTGCCAGGTCGGCTTTTATACTACCGTAGAGGATCGCAATCCAACGTAACGGCAGGCGCAGTTCATCTGAAGTACTTAGATTCAGGCTGGGGACAACTTCCAGTGTTTCCGTATCGATATCCGGTTGGTAGAAGCGATTGAACAACACCAGGCCGTTAGCTCCTGCAGCAACCAACCGGTTGGCAAAATTTGGCAATGCAGAGTAATATGGACCCAATTTTACCGAAAGGGGGATGCTAAGTTGTTTTTTGATATCCGCCACCAATTCTATCTGGGCGTCTTCCAATTCTTTGCTGTCGATTTTGACATCGGTAGGGATATAATAGATATTTAATTCGAGCGCATCTGCACCCGCCTGTTCGATCTTTTTTGCATAATTTACCCAACCGCCAGATGAAATGCCATTCAATGAACCAATCACCGGAATATTGACGGATTCTTTGATTTTTGCAATTAATTCCAGGTATTCTTCGGGTCCGATATTGTAATTATCCAATTCAGGAAAGTAGCTGATGGCTTCAGCAAAACTTTCGGTACCGCGGCTTAAGAAATAATCCAGTGCCTGGCTTTCATGTGAGATTTGTTCTTCAAACAGGGAATACATTACCACGGCGCCAATTCCGGCATCTTCCAGTTTTTTTACAGTTTCCAGTTTTTTGGATAACGGGGAGGCTGAAGCAACCAGCGGGTTTTTAAGATTTAAACCTAAATAGGTGGTATTGAGTTCTGTCATTGGGTTTTACTCCTCTCAGGGGATTAATGAACATCCGGTGGAAGTATACAAAGATGCTTCCACCGGTTATTAGATTGATTAGTGCTGATCTCCGTTGGCAGCTTTGTATTCAATTTCTGCCATTTGTTTATAGAGTTCCCAGCGTTTAGTCACATCACCACGCGCTTCATTCATTAATTTTTCAGCACGTGGTTCGTCACTTTGCAGCAACATACGGTATCGGGTCTCATTGTAGGCGTAATCCTGCACTGAGATACTGGGATCTTTGCAGTCGATTACCAATGGATTTTTGCCCTGGGCAATAAAATCTGGGTTATAACGGTAGATCGGCCAGATACCGGATTGAACAGCCAATTTCTGCTGCTCGAGACCTTTTTTCATATCGATACCATGGGCAATACAGTGGCTGTAGGCAATGATCAGGGATGGACCATCAAAGGCTTCTGCTTCTTTGAAGGCTTTGAGTGTTTGTGCATCATTGGCACCCATTGCGATTTTGGCAACATAGACGTAGCCATATGCCATAGCGATCATTCCCAGATCTTTCTTGGGCAGTGGTTTACCGTTAGCAGCGAATTTAGCGACAGCCGCACGGGGTGTGGATTTGGAAGCTTGGCCTCCCGTATTGGAATATACCTCGGTATCCAGCACGAGGACATTTACATTACGTCCGGAGGCTAATACATGATCCAGGCCGCCGTAACCAATGTCGTACGCCCATCCATCGCCACCCAAAATCCAAACGCTCTTCTTGACCAAGAAATCGGCTACGGAAAGCAATTGCAGAGCTTGTGAATCAGTGTAGTTGGCCAGTTTGGATTTCAATGTCTCCACACGAATGCGTTGTGCATTGATCCCGGCTTCTGTGGTCTGATCGGCATTAATCAGTTCAGCAGCAAAATCTTCACCTATTTTGCCAGCCAGTGCCTTTACCATTTCGGCAGCGAAATCGCTCTGGCGGTCAACTGTCAGGCGCATACCCAGACCAAATTCAGCGTTATCTTCAAACAAGGAATTGGACCAGGCCGGGCCACGACCATTTTCATCTTTTGCCCATGGAGTGGTGGGCAGATTACCACCATAAATAGAAGAACAGCCGGTTGCATTGGCAATGATGGCGCGATTGCCAAAGAGTTGAGAGAGCAATTTGACATAAGGGGTCTCACCACAGCCAGCGCAGGCACCTGAAAACTCAAAGAGTGGGCGGAGCAGTTGTGAATTCTTAACTGTATTGGTTTCGAGAGTAGCACGATCAACTTCTGGCAGGCTGAGGAAGAAATTCCAATTATCTCGTTCGCTTTCGCGAATGGGAGGTTGGGCAGCCATATTGATGGCTTTCAAGCCAGCCTGAGATTTATTCTTCGCTGGACAGGCTTCTACACACAGTTGGCAACCCGTACAATCTTCAGGGGCAATCTGGATCGTGAATTTATTTCCGGCCACACCTTTGAATTTTGCATCAATTGATTTAAAAGTTTCGGGTGCATCTGCCAGGAATCTGTCATCATATACTTTCATACGGATGACGGCATGCGGACAAACAAAAGCGCATTTACCACATTGGATACAAACTTCGGGATCCCAAACAGGAATCTCGAGGGAGATGTTGCGCTTTTCCCACTGACTGGTGGCGGTGGGAAATGTGCCGTCGTGTGGCATAGCACTTACCGGAATGTCATCACCTTCAAAAGCGAGCATTGGACCAAGCACATCGCGGACGAATTCAGGAGCTTCTTTGGCGATGCCAGGGTGGCGGTGTTCGCTGCTGGAAGCTTGAACAGGGACTTTTACTTCGTGGAGATTAGCCAGGGTGGCATCAACAGCTTCGTAGTTACTTTGGACAACTGCTTCTCCACGTTTGCCATAGGTCTTCTTGATCGATTTTTTGATTTCTGCAATGGCTTCATCACGGGGCAGAACACCGCTGATAGCAAAGAAACAGGTCTGCATGATTGTATTGACGCGACCACCCATACCGGTTTTGTTGGCTACTTCATAAGCATCAATGATGTAAAATTTAAGTTTTTTCTGAATGATTTCATTCTGTACTTCATAGGGAATGTGATTCCATACCTCTTCAATGCCATAAGTTGCGTTGAGCAGGAATACTGCGCCCTCTTCAGCATATTTGAGCACATCCAGACGTTCCAGAAAGTTGAACTGGTGGCAGGCTACAAAATTGGCTTCGCCAATCCCTACCAGATAAGGTGCACGCATTTCACCCGGGCCGAAACGCAGATGGGAAATGGTTACCGAACCGGATTTCTTTGAGTCATACACAAAGTAGCCTTGCGCACCAAACTCGGTTTCTTCACCGATGATTTTGATTGAATTCTTGTTAGCGCCGACGGTGCCATCTGCACCCAAGCCAAAGAATACACAGCGTTTGGTTCGAGGATTGGCAATAGAGAAGGAGCGATCATAGCTCAAACTGGTGTGAGTCAGGTCATCATTGATACCAATGGTGAAGTGATTCTTGGGAGCAGCTTTCTTCAATTCATCGTAAATGGCTTTCACCATTGCAGGAGTAAATTCTTTGGATGAAAGACCATAACGACCGCCGATAATAGCCGGTAGTTGTGCAAATGGAGTGATTCCCATTGTTTTTGCTTCAAAAATTGCAGAAACGACATCTTCGAGCATCGGTTCACCGGCAGCACCGGGTTCTTTGGTGCGGTCGAGTACGGCAATCGATTTTACACTGGCAGGAAGAGCCTGCATCAGGTGTTTGATGGAGAACGGACGATAGAGGTGGACTGTGATGACACCCACTTTTTCACCCTGGCTGATCAGGTATTTGGCAGTTTCTTCCACAGTTTCTGCGCCTGAGCCCATAACAATGATGAGGCGTTCTGCATCAGGTGCGCCAAAATAATCGAAGAGATGGTATTGGCGACCAGTCAACTCTGCAAATTTGTCCATGGCTTCCTGAACGGTTTCGGGGCAGGCATCGTAATATTGGTTGGCTGTTTCGCGTGCCTGGAAAAACACATCCGGATTTTGGGCTGTACCACGTAAAACCGGGTTATTCGGGTTCAGTGCGCGTTTGCGATGCTCGAAAATCAGGTTGTCATCGATCATCTTACGCATTTGATCTTCATTCAGCTCACTGATTTTATTGACTTCGTGAGAGGTGCGGAAACCATCGAAGAAGTGTATAAATGGGATTCGGCTTTTCAACGTGGCAGCCTGAGAAATCAGGGCAAAGTCGTGGGCTTCTTGCACGGAGCGGGAACCCAGAAAGGCAAATCCAGTCGTGCGGGCAGCCATGATATCTGAATGGTCACCAAAAATGGATAATGCATGAGTGGCTACTGATCGGGCAGTAACATGGAAAACGGTCGGTGTGAGTTCGCCGGCAATTTTGAACATGTTAGGGATCATTAACAACAGACCCTGAGAAGCGGTGAATGTGGTGGTTAAAGAGCCGGTCTGTAAAGCACCGTGCACTGCACCTGCGGCACCGCCTTCGGATTGCATTTCAGCTACCAATGGGATAGTCCCCCAAAGGTTCTTTAAATCCTGTGCTGACCAGGCGTCAGCAAATTCGCCCATACCGGAAGAGGGGGTGATTGGATAAATTGCAACCACCTCATTTACCCGGTAGGCTACGCGGGCGACTGCCTCATTGGCATCAATCGTGATTTTGTTTGACATGACAACACTCCATAAAATTATTTATTCGGACAGGCCGAGTATTTTTGAAAATCACCTTTGGCAGCAAAATTTACCAAGATGCTTTTTGCTAACTATATAGTCTAAAATAGAAATTTGGAAAAATATAGTAATATTGATCATATTTGGTTATGTACCCTGTCACAAACGACAAACAACCAGGCCTGAATGGATGGGTGGGCATCCAGGGACGGTTATCCCCCGTCGTCAGTTCACTCCTTCCTGTATTATACCGGAAAAACCAGGAGAATCAGGGGAAATTGAGAAAAAAAGCACAAATATCGTCCTTAATGATGAGACTATTTATGCAAAAATGACCTTGAAAATTTAGTTTCAGGGTCATTTGACCATGGCAAAAAGTTAATTATGGGACACTGAGAAATGGTTGTGCCATCAGCATGGCGGCTAAAGATTTTCCATCTTTCAGTTCACTATTACGGATCATTCGGTATGCTTCAGGAAGAGGCATCTTACTGATATGTAAGAATTCATCAGAATCAGGCTCCAAAGCTTGTGGATATAAATCAAATGCGAGATACACATACATATGCTCACTCGAATAACCAGGCGCCATATAAAAATCACCCAAAAACTGAAGACGTCCGGCTGCCATGCCAATTTCTTCGCGAATTTCACGAGCGGCGCAATCTAAAGGGTCTTCGCCCGGATCCAATGTGCCTGCCGGCAATTCCAATAAGGATGTTTCTGCTCCCAGGCGATATTGGGTTACGAACCAGATATTTCCTTCATGATCCACTGGAACGATAGTAACGGCACCCGTATGAACCACCAGGTCATAATGGCGTTGTTTTTGATTGGGCAATTGCATTAGAATTTTTTGCACTTCAAATGCGCGCGTGCTATAGATGGTTTCACGGTTTATGATTTTAAAATCCATGATTTCCTCAAGGTTTTCTATTTTTAAAATATACAGCGGGGGTAAGCGACCCCCGCTGAAAATTCAGATCGAGTGGATATGAAAAGTAAGTTTTAAGGGATTTGCAGGACCTGACCGGCAGTAAGATTGTAAGGTGATTGCAGACTATTGGCTGCAATAATCGTATTTGGATCTACATCGCCAAATAAACACCCAATTCGGTAAACAGTATCACCGGATTGAACAGTATATGTTGTTGGGTGATTCCTAAGGGAGCGGGCAACATCTGCGGGCCAGACACTGTTAGTTGGGATTTTTAATGTGGCACCCACAGCAACATTGTTGCCAATATTGTTGATGGAGAGCAAATCGGCTGGATTGACATTGAAACGGCGGGCGATACAGTAGGGAAATTCGCCTTTTTGAACCGTATATGTCGTTGGGCTTCCAGGTGTGGCAGTGGCAAATACAACAGGTTGAGTGGGCGCGATTTCCGGATTTTCTGCTACCGGTTCCGGTGTTGCCGTAGCCTCAGCCGGAGCCTCTGGCATTGCTGTAGCCTCTGCCGGGGCCATGGCGGTTTGTGTACCAGCAACAATTTCTGTCATCCGATTAGGGTTGGTACTTGGTCCAACCGGGAAAGGAATTTCAGATGTACTGGTGGGTACATCAGCACTGCCTTTAGTAAGTGATCTTTCACAGCCAGTTAATATCAGGCTTAAGACCAAAATCATAACCATAAATTTGAAAGTAGTTTTCTTCATGGAAGATCTCCTCCTGCTTCTCTTTACCCTTATTTTTTAATTGTGCCATTTTTATTATTTTAATAACTTTAAGGAAATAGTAGCATAACGTCTACACGCCGTCAAGCCAAAAACGGATTGAAATTGTGTTCCATTGTAAAATAGTGTATTGCATTTTGCCTGGTTTTACCTTTGGGTGTATTGATCAAAATCAAACTTCTATTGTCACTTCCTTTAGGGAGCAAAATCATCACCAAGCGGTGACTTTCATTTCTGGATGAATTGTCCTCATTCCTGTATAGTTATAGAAGGAGACGGGAAAATCAGGACACCTCCATATTGCTCATCGCTGTCTCCTCCTTTGGCGAAGGCCCTCGCTGGGTTCCTCCTCACCGTTCCCAGCGAGGGCTTATTTTTTTAAGGTTACAAAATTTTTTAAGAGCAAAAGCATATAGCGACGTTAATGGCTAATTTAGTTTGCGTGTCGATTGGGTGGTTTTATTCAGAAATTGGAAAAACAATGGTAAAGGTGGAACCTTCTCCCATGATTGAATCAACCCAGATGCGCCCTTGGTGGTTTTCGACAATGGATTTTACAATAGCCAACCCCAAACCGGTTCCAGGAATTTCGGTACTGATATTCCCGGAGCGGTAAAACTTATCAAAGATATAAGGCAGATCCACCGAAGGAATGCCCACACCCTGGTCTTGAATTTGCATAATAATTTGTTTTTGTTCCAAGCGAAGTCGAACAAAAATCTGACTGTTGTTGGGAGAGTACTTAATGGCATTGCCCAGTAAATTTTCCAGCAATTGACGTATTTGCACCGGGCTACCAAAGATTTGCGGCAAATCATCCGGTAGCTCTACTTTAATATTCTGGTTACGCACCTGTAATTCCGCGAAGAGATTATCCACAGAATGTTCGATAAAATATTCCAGGTCTACCAACTCTTTGCGTGTATCAAAACCGGCTTCAATGCGTCCTAGATTCAATAAATCATCTACCAGGCTGGTAATATTATGTACCGAAGTCTGGACTCGTTTGACAAATTCTTTTTGTAAGTCATTGATCGTTCCGGCTCTTTCGATTAATTCCGTATAGCCAAGGATAGCAGTCAGCGGAGAGCGTAGATCATGAGAAACTGTGCTGACAAAATCTGATTTGATTCTGTCTAATTTTTTGAGATATGAGATGTCGTGAAGAGTAACAGCCAAACCTACACCGGGTATAGGGGTTACTTGCGCGCTGTAGGTATGTTCATCTGAGGTATTTATTTCGGTGCGATTAGTGAGGTTCTCTTCACCTCGCAGGATTATTGACAGTAACTCAATATCCGTAAGAATGTTTTGTATAGGTGTACCTAATGGCACATTCTCTTCAAATTCAAAAGTATGGATGGCAGAGCGGTTTATCAACAAGATGCGATTATCCTGATCCAGGACCAGAACACCGTCTTCAATGCGGCTGATGATGGTTTGCAATTTGTTTTGTTCATTGGTTGTTTCGGTAAAGAGACGTGCATTTTCAATGGCAATGACTGCAAATTCCGCCAATGTAGAAAGCATAAGGACATCGTTTTGTTTGAAATTCTTGCGTGAGTGGCGGTTATCTACCCCCAAAACCCCAAAGACCTGTCCTTTGAGAATTAACGGCACGTAAACCAGACTTTGTACCAGATAGGATGTCTTAATCTTTTGTGGGGTGCTGTCATCCAATACAACGGCTTCACCGGTTCGCAGAACCATACCGGCGAGAGAATCCTGAATGGGTAGTCGAAAAGTGCTGACAAAGTCCTCATTAAAATTTCGTGAGGCGCGCATATATAACTCACCGGTTTTTTCATCTAAAAGCAGCAGGCTGCCTTCTTCAGAACCGGTTAGTTCCACGGCGGCATCCACAATATGTTTTAATACATCATCCAGGTTTAATGTACTGGTGACTAGGCGGCCCAAACGGGTCATGATTTCTAATTCATTTACCCGTGCCTGAAGTTGTTGTGTGGCACGCCGAGATTCGAGAAGGACATAGTTTTTGAGTAACTGAGTCTTTTTAATATTCGATTCGACGGCGTGAACGATTTCATCCCGGGTAAGAGGAGGTGATAAATAATCATTAATACCCAGGCGGAGAGCGATTTTTAAAGTGGCAGGATCTTCCTGAGGCGTATAGAGCAGAATGGGTAAGATGGGGTGTTGTATTCGCAACTCTTCAACCCAGCTAAACGAATTTTCTTTCGCTATTGATTCTTCAACAATGATGATAGCCGGTGGGAAAGGGGCCAGAAATTGTTTGGCATTTTGTATACTGGTGGCAACTTCTACCGTGTGCCCATTAGCCTTAATGATCCGCTCCATTAAGTAATTGGTTTGGGTGTCTTTGTTGATGATTAATATGATTTGAGGTTGTGAAGGATTGGACATGATGCGTTTAATGCTCTGATTTGGATAAAGGCAGCAAAACATGGAAGGTGGTGCCGAATTCGGGATGTTGATCTACCCATATTTTACCGTTATAAAATTGAACGATTTCACGGATAAGTTCCAGACTGATGCCTATTCCGCCGAACCGCTTTTTTAGATCGCCATTTTGCAGAGAGGGTTTGCGAAATATTTGGTCCCGGATGGACTGTGAAATAGTGCCAGTGTTACTGACCATCAGCAGAGCCAGGTGATTGGACTGCAAACTTGCTTGCATACGGATAATACCCTGTGCCTGGCAGTATTGAATAGCGTTGGTAAGTAACCCTTGAAGAATTTCACGGATATGACCTGAATCCAAATCAAGCACAATTGGACTGCTAGAAAGTTCTACAGCTAATTGCAGTCGATGTTGTTGTACTAAAGGTAGAAAACGACTACTAATATCTTTCACCAAATTGGTAAGATCGGTTATTTGACCACGGCTGCTGCCGCTACTAAGAGCTGCCGGAGTAATAGTATTGGTGATATTAACGGCAGTTTGCAGGTTTTCTTGAATCACAGTTAATGACTTGCGCTGTGTTGGGTTCCATTTGGCGGTTGGATCTTTCGTAAGTTCATCTAGAGCTGTTTGACCGTTGGCGTTGACTCGCCGGAATTGATTTTCCACAGCTTTTAATAATTCGTGGGTTACGCGTTCACTATATTGGGTATGGTTAGCAAGATTCTCCAGAGCATGGGCTCGTGCTTCAATGGCACGGAAAAGACGAGCATTGACCAGGGAAATGGAGGCGTAATCGGCAACAGCTTCAAGAAGATGCTGTTCACTTTCGTTAAAGGGCTGGGGTTGTTTACGCATCAATACCAAAATACCCATTACCTGGCGTTGAACTTTGATTGGCACAATCAGGATGGATTGTCCCATGCTTTTTACGCGAAAGCGTTTAATGGGTTCGCCATGCATGCTGAGTGTCTCACCGGACATGGCTACCAAAGAACTGATACCGTCATCCCAGGCTTGTTGCAGATGATCTTGCATGCTATCCGGTAAATTGTGATGTGCCACCAGGATGAAAGTTTTCTCTTTTTCCTCTTCACGCATCAGGAACCAACCTAAATCGGCCAGACTAACCTGGGTGGCTACCTGAATAATTTTGTCAAACAGTACACGTTGGTCGGTAATGGAGGTGACCGCTTTACCCATGCTGAAGATGGCTGTCAATTCACGGACACGTTGCTGTAATTGTTGATTGGTATCTTTTAGTTTTCTCTCGAGCTGAGTCCGTTCACGTCTTTCGTGGACCTGTTTAAGAATTCGCTCCACAGCCTGTATAATTTCCGGTTCTTTGAGTGGCCAGGTAAAATAATCTGCTGCACCCAGCCGGAAAGTTTGAATTACTTCCGCCTCTTTACCTTTCTGAGCGATTACAATGATTGGAATATCTATACCCTGTGAACTTAGTGCAACCATCAGGTCTTTTCCGTTGAGCCCGGGCAAATTGATATCGGTGATAATTAAATCAGGAGCAATTTGCAGTGTTTTACTGATAGCGCTGCTGGCTTCCCCCACGGTAAATACTTGATAGCCGGCAGAAGACAAGGCCTGCCGGCCTATAAAATCGCTGATGACAGGATCGTTTTCAACGATGAGGATACGATCTTTAGCAGTATTCACTAGATAATAATAGCATGGAACTAAAAAAAATAATTTTCAATTTTGTAACAATATTTTTGTCTATTTTGGTTTCATAGTTAATATCTCTAACAGATGTCATTCAGAAAAGTCATGCACTTTGTTTTCACTTTATTTGTTCGATTGAATGAATTTTATAAAAAAAGTATAAGTATTGCATAAGAGTTTTCTCTTTCGCTTGACATTATTTCAGTGAATATCATAATATGAGAGTATGGAATATAAAGATTATTATAAAATTCTCGGTGTTGAACGAAACGCAACAGAAGATGAAATTAAGAAGGCATATCGCAAACTGGCGATGAAATATCATCCTGATCGTAACCCGGGAAATAAATCAGCAGAAGATAAATTTAAGGAAATCAACGAGGCGAATGAAGTACTCAGCGATTCTCAAAAGCGCGCCCGTTATAATCAACTAGGCGAGTCTTATACCCAGTGGCAACAGCGTGGTGGTAATGCTACCAATTTTAATTGGGAGGATTGGATATCACAGAAGCAAGGCGGCGGCGGCGCCCGTGTGGATGTTAATGATATTGGCGATATTTTTGGTACAGGTTTTTCCGATTTTTTCAGTGCAATTTTTAGTGGTGCACCATCCGGTTTTGGAGGCACGTCGCGCAGGACGCAAACCCGGCGAGCAGTACAACCACGCAATTATGAACAACCGGTCAAGATCCGCTTTATGGAGGCATTTGAGGGCGCCAGCCGGGTTTTACAATTAAACGATCGCAAGATCGAGGTTAAGATTCCTGCTGGTTCGAAAACTGGAACCAGGGTGCGTGTTCCGGGTGTGGGTCCCAACCAATCCGATGTGTATTTGGTGGTAGAAGTGGAAAACGATAATCGTTTTGAGCGCCAGGAAGACGATTTGTACGTTGATGTACAGGTTGATTTATATACTGCAGTGTTGGGTGGACAGGTGAAAGTTGGAACGCCAAAAGGAGATGTTATGCTTTCGATTCCGGTAGGTACTCAACCGGGACGGATTATCCGCTTGGCAGGCAGAGGCATGCCGCTCCTGAGAAAGCCTAATCAATTTGGAGATCTGTATGCTCGCATCAAGGTAAGGTTGCCTTCTCAATTATCGGTAAATCAAAAGTCCCTGTTTGAACAACTGCGAGATTCTAAAGATTGATTGTATCGTTGGTTGTTATTTTGAAAGGTATAAAAGATGAATAGAAAATTAACCCTTTTAGTGGTAGCAGTTGTTTTGATAATAACAATGGCTTGTTCTTTTCTTCCCAGGAACATACCATTTCCTTTAAATGAGACTGAACCAGAGCAAACAGTTGTTGTGCCGATTTCGACAGAGGTAAGTACTACTCAATTGGAAGTCTTCGAGCAAAACTCTGCGCAGGTATTGGACCTAGCAGGTCGAGAGGCTATCCTGACAGCCTTGTTCGAAAGGGTAAATCCGGGAGTAGTTTCCATACAGACGTTGACTGCAGAGGGTGGTGGATTAGGCTCCGGATTTGTTTATGATCTGGAAGGTCATATTGTTACGAATTACCACGTTGTAGAAGATGCTACTGATCTTGAGGTGGATTTCCCTTCGGGATATAAAGTGCGCGGTAAAGTTATCGCAACCGATCTTGATTCTGATCTGGCTGTGATTAAAGTGGATGCGCTGCAAAGCGAATTATTTCCTATTCCTTTGGCAGACTCTGATTTATTAAAAGTTGGGCAGACGGTGATAGCAATTGGCAATCCTTTTGGTTTGTCCAGCACGATGACAATTGGGATCGTATCTGCCAAAGGGCGCACTTTAAGTTCCTTCCGGGAATCGGGTACAGGCAGCTATTTTTCAGCCGGCGATGTCATTCAGACAGATGCTGCTATTAACCCAGGTAATTCTGGCGGCCCATTGCTCAATTTAAATGGTGAAGTGGTTGGTATTAACCGCGCTATTCGAACTGATTCCTCAAACACGAATGGAGAGCCTGTTAATAGTGGTATAGGATTTTCCATTTCCAGTAATATTGTTAGTCGCGTGGTGCCATATCTAATTAACGATGGATTTTATGATTATCCATATGTAGGCATAACCAGTCAGGAAGATCTTACCCTGATTGAGCGTGAAGCTTTAGATATTGAACAATTAACAGGTGCTTATATACTATCTGTCAGTCCGAACAGTCCAGCTGAAAGGGCGGGTTTGGTTGGTGGCAGTCGTGATACCAATATCCCCCTGCTATTTTCTGGGGGTGATTTAATAGTTGCGGTAGATGGCCGTCCAGTGCGGGTCTTCGGTGATTTCCTGAGCTATATAATGGCTAATAGGAGCCCTGGAGAAGAAATTGTGCTGACGATAATTCGTGATGGAGTTGAAAAGGAGGTGTCTTTAACTTTAGATAAACGTCCCTAATTGTTGGCTTTTTGCATCAACAGAGGAGGTTAATATGTTTTCAGAGAAAGACCTGCGTGAATTAGTCGATTATCACGCACCGACGGAGTTGTTGAGTATCTATTTAAACACGGATCCATCATTGGGAAATGCAGATTCGTATCGTTTAAGATTGCGCACAATGTTGAAATCGGTTAATCTGAGCGCAGATGCAGATCGGGTAGAACAGTTTTTCGCTACCGAATACGATTGGACCGGCCGCAGTGTAGCTATTTTTTCAGATTCAGAAGGAGATTTTTTCCGGATGTATCAAATGGCAGTACCTGTGCAAGATCTGGTTCACGTTGGTGTACGGGCAAATGTTCGTCCTTTAGCAGGTCTATTAGATAGTTATGGTGGTTATGGCGTGGTGCTGGTAGATAAACAAGGCGCACGCCTATTTCATTTCCATTTAGGTGAATTACGCGAACAGGAAGGTGTAGTTGGTGCCGCAATTCGTCAGTCTAAGGGTGGCGGTTCTGCCATGACCGGCATGCGTGGGGGTGCAGCAACGCAAACCCGCGTAGTTGAAGAGACTGTAGAACGCAACATCCGTGATTCAGTAGAGTTTGCGATCCAATTTTTTGAAGAACAACATATCCGCAGAATATTATTAAGCGGTACTGAAGAAAATGTAGCTTTGTTTCGAAGTTACATGCCCAAGTCGTGGCAAAGTCTGGTTGTAGGTACATTTTCTGTCGCCATGACAGCTTCCAATAACGAAGTGCTGAGTCGGGCGATGGAGGTTGGCTTTGAAGCTGAGAAAAATCGTGAGAAACTCTTGGTGGAAAGATTAATTACCCAGGCTGCTAAACACAGTAATGCTATAACAGGCCTGGAGCCAACCTTGAAGGCTGTATCAGAAAGCCGTGTTCAGACCCTGGTGGTCCATAGCGGTTTTCACGCAGTCGGTTATCGCTGCCCGGATTGCCAGACGTTGACTTCTGATCCGGAGTTTGGTTGCTCCAATTGTGAAGAACCGGCCGAAGAAGTGGAAGATGTGGTTTCCCTGGCTATTACTACTGTGTTAGCAAACGGTGGTGAGGTGGAAGTAGTGCAGGATAATGTGGAATTGAAAAAGGCAGGAGCTGTAGGAGCTTTTCTGCGATATTAAAAATTCGGCTATTCGAAAAACAAAACGGCTGACACAATGTCAGCCGTTTTGTTGATGGATTGAGTTATGGTGTGGCGGTTGGTATTGGTGTAGGCTCAGGAGTGCCTGCCGGAGTTGGGGTGCCAGTGGGTTGTGCTTCGTCCTGAGGTGTTTCTATAATGGTCTCGGGAGAAGGGGTCGGCTGTGTTAGTAAGCCATTCGACATCATGCTCCACAGAATTTCCAAATCATCATTTGCCAGCTCCGGATGTGCCGGCAAGTTACTGATGGCCAAATCTAGTCGTGCACGCCATAATAACAGTAAGTCTTGTTCTTTAAAGCTGGCTTTGGTGATCAAGTTAGCCAACATTGTGCTGGCCAGTTCTAGTTCCGTTTTTGCTGATCCATAATTATCCTGCAACAGATATAAACGACTACGGTTGATTTGCTGCATTGTTTTTATGGTTTGTACATCCAGATAAATGGGCTGAATGAGCGCATCAATTTCGAGTTCATCCAGATTTTTTTGCAGCCCGAGCTGTTCTTCGGATAAACTTGTTTGATTTTTTTCCAAAGCAGCTAATGCTTTTTCAGCGTTTTCCAATTTTCTGTTCAGATTTCCTATATCTGTGATGAGGGTTTCTAATTTGCGGGTGATTTCTTCCTGAACTGCTGATAATTCGGTGATTCGGTCCAGATCCTGAGTGTATTGAACCTCCAGGTTTGATAAGCGTTTTTCCAGGGAATCATTGCGTTGTTGCAGTAGTACCCATTGTTCATTTACGCGTTGATCGATATGGGAGAGTGCCACCGTATTTTGTTGTGTAGGGATGATTGCCTCGCTGAAGAGATAAGCGCCGGCGGCATACAGCGCAGCGCCAATGATCAACCCGATTAGTATTGCGATGATTAGTCGCAACAGTCCGCGAAAGAAGTTGCCGATTCCGGAGGGTTGTTTGTCGTTATTCTGAGTCATTTTTTAACCTCACTTGTCTTCCATGGCGGATGATTCTGCATAGTTTTGTGCGGCGGCGGCCACATCATTGATAAATCCCTGGAAATTCTGAGTTGACTTTTGTAAAACGCCTATCTCATCCTGGGCAGTTTTTAAAGAAATGCCGAATTGGTCCAATGTTTTTTCTGCAGAACTGAGATTGTTCTGAATTTCCTTTGTACTCAATTCCAGAACTGAAACACGGCCGGCGACCGTCTCAAGCGCATCAAGACGACTGCGCAAACCTTCCAGGTCAGTATGCATAGTCTCGCTGCGATCACTTAGTCGGGAAATATTAGCTTGCATTTGAGCTGCATTATCGAAGGACGCATATTGTAAGCCGCCGTTTACAGCAGCCAATATTCCCAAAGTCAATAAAATAGTGATCATCATGGTTAAAAAAGCTGTAAGTAGGACTACCCCAATTAATTGATTTCGGGAAACCGAGGTTGTGGCAATTGGCTCAGCTTTTGGTGTAACGGTTGATTGAGGCGCTTCAACATGGTTTGGTGGTATGTATGGATCAGTTTTATAGGTGTTGGTTACTGGTTCCTGTGGTGGTATTGCTTGTGCATCTTCGATAGGAATAAACACTGGATCGCTTTCTTCCATTACCGACGTTTCACTCTGCATATTTTCCACCTGTGCATCAATCGCCTCGACGTAGTTTTCTTCTTCAATATTGATGGAATCCTGTTGTGTTTCACCTGTTTTCATTTCACTTTCCACATCCAGATAAATCACATCCTCCATGGTGTTTTTATCAACATCTGCTTCTTCCTGTTCGAGAAATTCCGGATCCGTTTGCGGCGAGGGGATCTCTTTCCATAATTCGGCTGTAAGGTAAGGTCGCAATCGGTCCAAAGAACGGGGTCCAATTCCTTGTACCTGGGTTAACTCTTCCAGGCTAGAATAGGGACGATCGGCAATAATTCCCTCCGCTAAAGATGGCCCCACGCCGGGCACATTAGTCAGTTCTTCCAAACTGGCCAGGTTAATATTTACTTTTGGTATTTCATCCATGATGAACTCCTTTCATGTATCTGGGAAGTGATGTACGTGGTGAATGCATCAGAAAATACATGCAAGCAGGTGATAAAGTACTCCAATACACAGTACAAATTCCCATTAAAGGTACAAAATAATGTTTCATTCTGCTATCAGTATAGCTTGCCGGAGAAAGTTGTGCAAATCTTCTGGTTAAAAAGATTAATGGGTAAAAAAAATCCCCGCAAAATTTTGCGGGGATGCAGTGGAAAATAGAACAACTAAAGTGCTTCTACTTGCGCAGCCTGCGGGCCTTTGGGACCGTCTTCAATCACGAACTCGACCTGTTGACCTTCCACCAATTTGCGAAAACCTTTGCTCTGAATGGCGGAATAGTGTACGAATACATCAGGACCACTTTCGCGGGCGATAAAACCAAAACCTTTGGTTTCGTTGAACCATTTGACGGTTCCTTGAATACGTTCAGACATTGTAGTGCCTCCTAAAAAATGAAACAGTTTGCTTTAGAAGCTTAGTGTTTTTGTCTGAAGTGATGGAATATTGCTTTGGGTGTTAAAGATCCGCAGACATATATTCATTAATTACTTCTTCTAAAAAACGGACGTGCTTCTTACTATATTTGCATACTATATCAGCTGGCAGAAAAAATGTCAAACTGAGGACAGGGTGAATTTTTAGATATTACAGCAACCTGGAAATAGGCTATAATCGGCCTGATGGTTCCTTCAGCTGCGCAACAATCGCAATCCAATGCCAATCACCAAATCGCCCGGGCAGCCGGAACGGTGTTTATTGCTTATGTGCTGGGCAGTGTTATTAACGTGGTGCGTGGGGTTGTTATTTTACGTACTTTTGGCACGGCAATGGACCACGAGGCTTTTACAGCAGCCAATCGGGTCGCTGAGACTTTGTTTAACCTGGTTGCCGGGGGTGCATTGGCTTCAGCCTTTATTCCTACGTTTACCGCTTTATTAGTACAAAAGGATAAAGAAGGCGCCTGGAAACTAGCCTCAGCGATTGTCAACCTGGTATTAATCATAGTTTCTGTCCTGGCCAGTCTTGCTGCGTTTTTTGCGCCTCAAACAGTAACTTCACTGCTGGCGCCTGGTTTTGTTAACGACTCAGAGAAATTCGAACTCACTGTTCAATTGCTGCGTGTCATTTTGCCATCCGCGGTTATTTTTAGCATTTCCGGGTTGGTGATGGGTATGCTGAATGCGCATCAAAGTTTTTTAATCCCCGCTCTGGCCCCCTCTCTATATTCTTTGGGAATGATTTTGGGGGTTTGGTTGCTTTCGCCTGTTTTGGGGATTTTTGGATTGGCCTGGGGGGTAGTGATTGGCGCTGCTTTACATTTGATGGTGCAGATTCCTAAATTGCTGCGCCTTGGAGGGCGCTTTTTTCCTACATTGGGGCTGCGTAATCCGGTAGTAAAGGAAGTGGGAATTATGATGGCGCCGCGATTGGTAGGCGCGGCAGTAGTACAGTTAAACTTTTGGGTGAATACCCGTCTTGCTTCATACTATTCTGAAGGCAGTGTAACTGGGCTTACTTACGGTTTTATTTTAATGATGATGGCTTTGCAGCTGTTAGCACAGACAATTGGAATTGCAATCCTGCCTACTTTCTCCATACAGGTAGCCCTGGGAAAAATGGATGAGATGCGCTCTTCACTGGCCTCTGCATTGCGTGCGCTGCTTTTATTATCCGTTCCGGCATCGTTGGGGCTGATTTTGCTTCGATATCCACTCGTCCGCTTTTTATATGAGGATGGTGTTACATTTAATGCCGGATCGACTGATTTGATTGCCTGGGCTTTGTTATGGTATGCTGCCGGCCTAGTGGGGCATAGTCTGTTGGAAGTTCTCAGCCGGGCATTTTATGCCATGCACGATACGCGCACTCCAGTGATTGTAGGGGTAGGTGCGATGACTTTGAATATTTTGCTCAGTATTGTGTTGGGTAATGCTTTTGTACGCATTGGCTGGATGCCACATGGTGGATTGGCGTTGGCAAACAGTATTGCAACTGGGTTAGAATCAATTGTGTTATTGTTTTTGATGCGTAAGCGGTTGAAGGGATTGGATGGCAGTCGTATAGTGGCTGCGGTCTGGCGTGCACTTTTGGCGGCCACCTGTATGGGGTTGGGGATCTGGTATTTTTTACAGTTTGCCAGCGCCTGGTTACCTGTCTTTCAGGTAATTGTGGGAATCGTTGCCGGTGGTTCAATCTACGGAATCTTACTTATGGCATTGCGGGTATATGAAGTCCAATATTTGTGGAAATTGATTCATAAAAGGGTTTTGGCCCGCTTTGTACGTTGATTTCTGGAAATAATATGGTAATGTAGAGGGGAACTATATTTTAGGAGGAGTGTGTATGACCAATGGAATCGGTAAAGAGTTTATGGAAAAAAGTAAACCTCAATATATGGGCGAGTCTTACCAACGTCAAGGAATCCAAATGCCCCCATTGGAACTGGCTTATGATCCCACGGCTTCCCTGATCCCTTTACCGGAGGCTGACACGCTGCCGGATTATCCGATCGATTTACGGAAGGCCATAGAACAAAGAGTTTCTTTGCGCAAATATTCCGGTGAAAACCTTTCAGTAGAAGAGCTAACTTTTTTGTTGTGGACTACTCAAGGGATTAAATCGGTTTCAAATCGCCCGGTAACTTTAAGAACCGTGCCTTCTGCTGGTGCGCGGCATGCCTTTGAAACATATTTGCTGGTGAATCGAGTGGCAGGGTTAATGCCCGGATTATACCGATATATCGCTCTGGAACATGCTTTACTGCCTTTATTCGAGGATAGTGCAATCAACCAAAAAATTACTGAGGCTTCATATGATCAGCAGCAGATCAAGACCAGTGCGGTTACCTTTATCTGGGTGGCTGTCGCAGAGCGGATGTATTGGCGCTATGGAGAACGTGGTTATCGCTATATGCATTTGGACGCAGGTCATGTTTGTCAGAATCTGTACCTTGCGGCTGAAGCAATTAACAGCGGTGTTTGCGCTATTGCTGCATTTGATGACGATAAATTGCATGCGGCCCTCGGCCTGGATGGACAAGAGTTATTCGTCATTTATATGGCTTCGCTTGGTAAACGCGTATAATTTTTTTGCGGATAAAAAACAGCCCTCGTTTTGAGGGCTGTTTTAAGTAATTTTTTTAGTTATTGCAACGGGTTTGTAGAGACGTAGTTAGCCCAATCATTTCCCAGAATAACAGTCAAATCAAATTGGCCATTCAGATCGGTACGATTATATAAACGTGGTTTACTCAAACCGGCTGCTTCAAACATATCAAAGATAGCCTGTACGGTGGCGGGTTTGCCGTTATACAAATAAATTGTGGTGATATCGCTGGCTTCGCCATTTGTTTCTTCCTGAATATTAAAACCACGGTCACGCAGGTAGGTGGCGGTGCTGGCTGCTAAACCAGTGAGCCAACTGCCATTCTGGATGGATAGGCGCGCATTTTCTGCTTTCACCAGGGAAAAAGGGTCGGAGGTAACAGCAGGGTCCGTACTTTCGGCGAGAGTAGCTGGTCCAACTGGTCCACCGGTGGTAAATGCTTCATCACGCAGCAGGCGGATTTTGTCGGGAATGGGGATGAGAATATCCAGACCATCCGGGGATTTGCCAAATTGTACACAGCTTGGATCAATCACAACTGTTTTTATTTTTGACCGGTCAATATTAATGGCAAAAGTTGCTAGTTGGAAAGCTTCATCAAAACTGAGATTGGTATGGATTCCAGCAGCAATTTCCTGATAGAGGATGGGTGCCTTAGCAATTAGGGTAGGCAGCATAGTGTAATCTAAAATACGGTCACGGATGGCAAGGACCACTTCTTGTTGGCGGGATGCGCGGTCAAAATCTCCGCCTTCAGTGTAACGCGCACGCGCATACGCCAGAGCCAAATTTCCCGGCAAGGTAACTGTTTCGCCAGCGATTAATTCTTGCTTATAATCACTACCAATTACCGCAAGAGTAACATTCTGAGTGGGTGTAATGTGGATACCTTTAAGTTCATCAATAAAACGCTCGAAGGCCATAAAGTCGATTTGGGCATAATAACTGATAGGAACACCAAGGAATTGCTCGACGGTTTCCATTGCCAAAGCCGGTCCACCTCCGGGCAGGTCATAAATCTCGCCCAGATAATATGCAGTATTGATTTTGTTATAATCAAATCCAGGTACATTAACCCACATATCCCGCGGAACTGACATGATTGAAGCAGTATGTGAAAGCGGGTCGAGGGATAAGAGCATCATGGTATCAGTGCGGGCAACTTCGCCAGCTTCCCAATCACGGTAATCCAGACCCATTACCAGAATGGTAACCCGGCTAGTGCCGTCCCAGGGTTCCGGGGTGGGTCCACCTTCAGGTTGAACCGGGCCAGCAGGCAGGGTTGCCACGATTTCACCTGAATTCGAAGGATCACCTGATTGAGGATCAATAGCCAAACCTTCTAATGGTGTTATTGTCCAGCCAGTGACGATATTCTTAACCAGGTTAAAAACAGCTACTGATGAAGCTATCGCTAATACGATAAAAACCACCAGAATGATGACGGTTATTTTGTCAAATACTATGGGGCGACGACTGCGCCGGGTTGTACGATTAATTTGTGCCATACGTTTCTCTTACATTATCCATTTTCATTAAGCGAAATTTGGGATTGGTCAAGTTGAAGATGCAACAATTATACCAATCCATGCTTATGTAGGGTTAGTGCCCGTTTGGTTAATCCATCGGGGGGGGTGGAACCGGCAGTTCATTTTCTCCGGTATTCACCCATTTATCTCCTTCGTCAATCAGCATGACAGGGATATCATCTACAATTGGGTATTTACGTCCACAATCCTGGCAGATTAACCAGGATTCTTTGACCATTTTCAACAGACCATCGCTTTCGCGAACACAATTTGGACAACGCAATATATCTAAAAGATCTTGATTTACCATTTCTATCTTCCATCCTGGAACTTAAAAACTGTTTTCTATTGTACCACAAGCATAAAATCCAGTATTTTTTTATGCTTGTTCGACCAGGAATATAGCTAAACACAGGAATGAATTCCATTGGGTCGCTGCTGTCAATCTCCCTGCCTGTTCGACTGGCTATGATCGTGTTAAAATCCATTTCGGTTTTGAATTAGCGCCTGAGATGCAGAACAATCCGCTTTCCATAGGCAAGGAGAGACGATTATGCTCAAAAAACAGGAGCTTGCATGCTAGATAGAATTCGAAATACCCGCCAGGAATATCCAGCCCAATTTTGGTTAATGGCCTTTGGCATGTTGATCAGCACCATGGGCTCAAGCATGATCTGGCCATTTTTGATGATCTATGTTTCCGAAAAATTGGCCGTTGGCCTGGCAGTTGTTACCAGCCTGATGACGATCAATTCAGTTATGGCTCTTTTATTTTCGTTTTTATCAGGGGCGGTGGCTGATCGTTTGGGACGAAAATGGGTTATGGTGATCAGTCTTTTGGGCAATGGACTTTGTTATATTCTGATGAGTTTTGCGGGCAGTCTGGCAGCTTTTGCTGTCCTGATGGGTATGCGTGGCGCATTCCACCCGTTATATCAGGTGGGATCGGATGCAATGATGGCAGATATGCTGCCCAAAGAAAAACGGGCTAATGGGTATTCGATTCTGCGAATGAGTAACAACCTGGGAATTGCGTTGGGTCCGGCGATCGGGGGTTTTATTGCCTCAGCATCGTATACGGTGGCATTTTTTATTGCCGCTGCCGGGTTGATTTTTTATGCAGTAATGCTGGCTATTTTAGCTAAGGAGACTTTAAACCGTAATGGCACCCCTCATGTAAAGCGCGAGCGTTTTGGTGGTTACAGTGCTATCTTTAAGGATAAACCTTTCATTAATTTTAATCTCATTTTTACCCTGACAACGGTTACCGCTTCTATGGTTTGGGTTTTACTGGCCGTGTATGCCAAGCAGAACTATGGTGTTCCTGAGAAAATGTATGGGTTTATTCCCACAACAAATGCTGTAATGGTAGTTGCATTACAGTATTTCGTAACTCGGCAAACCCGGAAGCGTTCTTCCATTCCTGTAATTGCATTTGGGGCTGTTTTTTATGCAGTAGCCGCTATTATGATTGGTTTGGGCAGTGGTTTCTGGTCGTTTTGGATGGCTATGGTAGTTATGACTACCGGAGAATTGATCATGGTGCCTACAGCGACAACATTATCGGCCAATTTGGCTCCAGCGGATAAGCGTGGACGCTATATGAGTATTCATGCAATGACATGGGGATTGGCTAATGGAATCGGCCCGGTGATGGGAGGTATACTCAGTGATACTATTTCTCCCCACGCACCCTGGTATGGAGCCGGTGTGATAGGTTTTATGAGTGTTTTGCTGTATTTATTCTTGAACAAACGATTAAACCGTGCCGGAATCAATCCGGACCAACCAGTCTCCGCGAATTGATTTTTACCCCCAACGTAGAACCGATAATCCGGCGACGGCACGCAGTATACCAAATATTAATAATGCAGTGGCCAATCCGGTCCAATTTCCGATAACTGGGCCAAGCATGGTGCCAGCCAGGATGGCAGCATTGGTGCTCAGCGTAAACCAGGCCAGATAACTGGCACGCTGGTTAGAAGGCACTTTCTCGAGCAGATAGTTGATCATACCTACATTCACCAGAGACCAGGCAAAACCGCCAAATAAAGAGGCTAGGTAAAATAGGAGCGGTCCATTTGCAAAAGAAAGTAAGCCGGGGTAGAGCCCCAACAGACAGATACCAATTCCGGTTAGTTTTTTATTTCCAAGCCGGGCTGAGAAGGTAACCATTTGGGTGGATCCAATGAACATGGTGACATAAAATAATGCTGTACCCAGACTGATGGTTTGATCGGATAAGTTGAGCGTTTTGACACTAAAAACCGGAAAGAGCGGGATGGAAAGGTAGTGTATGAAATGAAAAAAGGTAAGCAGCAGGAGGGCACGGGCAAATTCACCCTGTAATGCTTCTGTATGCAGACGACTGCGCAGGTTGTTTAGCAGACGACCGCGTTTGGGAGATTGTTGCTCTTCCGGGTTGGATGATGATACTACAGGTATGTTGAGCACATCAGTTTCATCCAGCACCGGGTGCACTAATCTGAGATGAATGGCACTCATCAGTGCGCCGATAAATCCAATTGCAAAGACCACCTGATAACCGCCTGGAAAAGGCATCCAAGTCAAGATACGTCCACATACCAGTGATGTGATGACAGTTATCACCGCAAAAACAGCATTGCGCCGCCCGGCAACCATAGCGCGATACCGGCTTGGTACAGCTGTAGCGAATAATACATTAAATCCGGTGGCGATAATGGACCCTGGTATGCTCATGATAAGAGTGAACGCAATTAGAATCCAAATTTGCATTTTATCCGAAAAAAACCACGGCAAAATGACCATAAACAGGTAAAAGATACGCTGACTTATGGCGGTCCAAAATACAGTTTTGTCGATACGGCGTTTTTCCAGCCATGCGCCGGCGGGTAGCGCCAACGCCAGTGTGATGACTGCCGGCATAGCGTTGACCAGACCAATCTGGTTGGTGTTAGCACCCAGACGTGCAGCGTAAATGGTAAGAAAGGCGAGAGAACTGCCGTTTAATAATCCCCACCAGGCGATATCCCAATACAGGTGACGGAAGTTTGAGCTTAATTCTTCCGGTACACCAGAGTGCACTGGTAATAAAAACGCAAGAAATTTACGGTAACGAGTGCGAAATGTTTTGGAAGGACTCATGATGTAATTTTGAATATTATCATGACTGGATCAAACGATAAAGGGCGTGATTTCACCGATTTAATCCGCGGGCAATCAGATTCAGGATTATGGTAAACAGGATACTTAAAAGGATTGAACCTAAAATGGGAACTATGCAGGTCAGATTACCATTTTGAAAGCGCAGCGTACCGGGAAATTTTTCCCATCCGGCGAAACGGCCTAATAGGTAGAGGATTCCACCGAGAATAATGATTCCAATTCCCAGAAAAACGAGCCAGCGACCGATAGTTTCCAAGTTGGGCAGCATACCTGTATTGTAGCAGATGATAGTAGTCTTTTTCACACCTGTTTTTGCAGTGTATAACTGTTGTTGTTTCACTGGTTGAATGCTTTTGGGGCTGATGGTAAAATTGATCTGCCTGTTCTGCTTTGCTATAGTTACAAAATAAAAGTAGATCATTAAGAAACATATCTAACAAAATAATTCTGATTTCATCAGGGATTGGAATAAAAGGATTACAACCATGCCGGAAATTTATCCATTTACCGCGATTGTTGGACAGGAACGTATGAAACGTGCCCTGATTTTGAATGCCGTAGACCCACGGATTGGGGGGGTGCTCATCCGTGGGGAACGTGGGACGGCTAAATCAACCGCGGCGCGTGCTCTGGCGGCTTTATTACCGATGGTAAAAGCAGTTACTAACTGCCGTTTTGGCTGCGATCCGGATACTCCGAAGGCATGGTGTACCGAATGCCAGGAACGTCACGAAAGGGGCGAAGTGCTGCCAATTACAATAAAGCCGACAGCATTTATTAACTTGCCAGTTTCAGCTACAGAGGATCGTGTAGTGGGCACCCTTGATATTGAACGCGCCATACAAAAAGGTGAGCGCAGTTTTGAACCAGGTGTACTGGCGGCAGCCAACCGTGGTTTGTTGTATATTGATGAAGTAAATCTATTGGATGACCATGTTGTGGATGTGCTGCTTGATTCGGCGGCGATGGGTATGAATATTGTTGAGCGTGAAGGGATCTCGTTTGTGCATCCTGCGCGCTTTATTCTGGTGGGTACTATGAACCCGGAAGAGGGTGATTTGCGTCCACAACTGCTGGACCGTTTTGCACTTTCGGTCGAAATTCATGGAATTCTGGATAAACGCGACCGCGTTGTTATCATGGAGCGCAATATTAGCTTCGAGGCCGATGCAGAGGCTTTTTGCGACACATTTCAATCTCAGGAAGTGGAATTGTCCCGGCAGATTGAGGTCGCTCGTCGTCTGGTTCCACAAGTAGCACATAGCAGCCGGGATTTAATTACGATTGCTTCTCTGACCGCTTCGCTAGGTGTGGATGGTCACCGTCCAGATTTGGTGATTTTAAAAACAGCGCGAGCCCAGGCAGCCTTTGAAGGCCGCATAAAAATTAATGAGATGGATATTGCCCGGGCTGCCGAGTTGGCGTTACCCCATCGAATGAAACGTGGCCCATTTGAGAAGGAAATGGCTAATATGGAAGAGCTGCACGACCGAATTGAGCAATTAAGTGGCGGGCGTGCATCCGGAGAGGACAGCCAAGAAATGGAGCCTGATTCTTCGGAGAGCAGCCAACCAAAAGCGGAAAAAAAAATTTAACTGACGGCGCAACCACCAGCGAAGTTCCTGAAATGGGTTCGGCTGTGCCGGATCCGGCACAGGAGTTTCGAGATACACAATCTAATTGGTGGGAAGGTGGACAGAAAATTCAGACCGGTGCGACCTTTTCGCCACGACGGTTGAACACCCCATTGGATAAAATCATCCGTCAACGTGCGGGACGACGGTCGATGACCCGTACCAAACGTAAGCGCGGACGTTACACCCAGGCAAGGCCGTCTCCGGGTAAAGTGGATGATCTGGCATTAGATGCGACCTTACGAGCAGCAGCGCCTTTTCAGTCCCGTCGTGATGAACAACGCAAACATGTAGCCTTTGCTGTACAGCCGCAGGATTACATGCGAAAGGTGCGCGTTCGCCGGACTGCTAACCTGATCCTGTTTGTGGTGGACGCATCCTGGTCTATGGCAGTGGCCGAACGAATGGCGGCAGCCAAGGGTGCCATCCTTTCTTTACTGAATGACGCCTATCAAAGACGTGATCGGGTGGGGATGATCGTGTTTCAGAAGGATAAAGCCACCCTGGTGCTTTCACCAACCAATTCGGTGACTCTGGCGCAGCGGGCATTGCAGGATATTCCTGTGGGTGGAAAAACCCCACTTTCGGCTGGTTTGCGTCTGGCGTATGAAGTCTTGATGCGTGAAAAGATTACCCATCCGGATGTGTTACCTTTGCTGGTTGTATTAACGGATGGAGCCGGCAACGTTGCGATGGGCCAGAAACTTGGGCCCTTACCCGAGTCTTACCAGATCGCTCGTATGATTGCAGAAGAGCAAGTGCGTAGTATCGTTATCAACCTGGAGCATGTGGCATTTGACCGCGGATTGGCCAATGCCCTAGCTGATAACCTGCTTTCACCCTGTTATACGTTGGAAGATTTGCATGCTGAAACCCTTTACCAGGCTGTACGCCAGGAGATTAGTTTTATTCAGCAAAATACGGGTGGATTGAAAACGTAAGGTTTACCCCACATTCACTAATAAAAATCCCTTCCAGTTGTGGAAGGGATTTTTATTAGTTCATTAATAGGTTGTGATAGTCTTATTGAAGCGGTTCTGTTACACGCCCCAGGAAAAGAATTAAACCACTTTCCCGGTCGCGGATGAGAAAGAGGAATGGGTGATCAAATACTAAACTGACCGGCTCTACTTCTTCGGGCATAGCGCTTTCAATACCCATGATAACGGCAGTTGCTGCTGCGGCTTCTGTACCTTCTTCATCCACAGCTACAAAGGCCTTGTGAATCACATCACTGATGTAGAGTGGATCACCATCCGGCTCGTACATACCGCTAAAATCAGCCGCACCGGGAGTAAAGGCATTCACCATGCCTAAATCCTTAAGAGCCTGGTTAACTGAGAAGCTGCTCTCGAATTTAAATTTAGGCATGGATAGAATTGCCTGCCCAGAAATCAAATTGTCCAGCAAGTCCTGCAAACCGACGGCATCCAATGTGTTTGTCAATTGATCTAATTCGGTTTCTAAGGGCATGAGCAATACCATGCTATAGCGGCTGTTAAAGTAAGGTATTTCTACCATTTGCAAATCGGAGTTTTTAACGTAAGAGAAGCGTTCCTCCATATTCATCATGTCTGTCTGAAAAGTTTTCCCGGAATTTAAATAAAAATCAGCCGGTTGTGTGGCATCTTCGGAAAACTCGTGCAGCCATGCACCAAAAAAGTAGATTGCATTGGTCAATACCAATCGGGTGTCACTGGTCAATGCGCCTTGCGGGATGAGGTCCTTAATCTTATCTTCGGTTTGTTGGGCAACCCAATCATTGATTTCCAAGCGGGCTGGCTCGGCTGCGGTTTTGAAATCCATAATACGTAACCCAGCACCGTAGGATTGCGCCAAAAGATCCAAATATTCCTGACGGAAGGGGTAGCCGGATTGTCCCCAGATGGCATTAGCGATATTGAGTTGAAAATTCCCTTCTCCGTTCTCGATGTATTCAGGCACCACATATAAACTTTGATCCAGGTTATTCAGCGAAGAATGGATTTGATCATCTGGTAATGTGAAGTGCAGGGTCTGCGCCATCTGCTCTTTGGTTTCTGCATTTGCTCCAGCGTAGGTCATTGCCAGGGCTAAGGAAATGCTATATGGTGAAAAAAACAGGTTGCCTTCAGGCTCTGCTGCAAGAAGTTGGTAGAGGTCCAGACCAAACGCGTTTAGGTCAGCGGCTAGTAATTGTTGCTCTCGAGGTTCAGCGGTTGTTTCAATGCGTTGCAGCGCTGAAGTTAAGACTTCGTTTTCTGGAGACGTATTATTTCCTTGTGATATTTGTGTGGAGATTGGGGTTGCACCTGCGGGAGATTCTGGAGATTGGGTGGGGGCAGCGGCAGTACAGGCCGTAACGGATAGAACAAGGATCGTTAGTAAAATTTTTGATCGTATTTTTATGTTTAACATTGTGAACTCCTTTTATTGTTCGGCTGGGTTGAGAACCTGACCGATGAATAAAATCGCACCGGTTTCAATATCGCGGATGATGAAGAGAAACGGGCGATTAAAGTGGATTTCTGCTGGTTCGGCGGGATTGAAGCCTTTTCCAGCCATTAACACGGCTGTAGCAGCGGCAGCTTCCGTACCATTTTCGTTGGCATCAATAAATGCCTGATGAATAACCTGATCGATATACAACTCCTTGCCGGGTTCCATACCGCTGAAGTCCGCCTGAGCTGGGATAAATGCCTGTTTCATTCCTAACTGACTAAGGTGATCATTTAGATTGGCACCTGTGCGAAACTGGAAGCGGGGCAGCGCGAGATCCACATCACCCCAGGTGATGTCTGCCATAATTTTCTCCAAGCGATTGACATCCAGCGCCTGACTAAAAGTCTCCAGCTGCCCTTCAGCCGGCATTATTAGAAGCATGCCGAGTTTTCCGGTGGAATAGGGGAGTTCTACCAAACTATAGTTTTCATTGACACTGTACGGGATATTCTGAATTTGCCACATTAGTGGGACCTGTATTTGACTGCCATCCTGCAAGGTAAACGCCCCTGGTTGGGTATGTTCTTCATTGAAGGGTTGACGCCAGGCTGCATTCAGATAGATGGCATTCACCAGTACCATGCGGGTAAGCTGATGAATGGCGCCTTGAGGAATGAGGTCCTTGATTTTTTCTTCGGTTTCTGCGTAAGTCCATTGGTTAATGGCTTGCCTGGATTCTTCGGGAAAGTTTACAAAGTCCGTGATATGCAGACCAGCGCCATAATTAAGTGCCAATAAGCGCAGGTATTCATCCAGGAATGGATAATCTTGCTGCGCCCAGACAGCGTTGGTTACTCGCAATCTGATACCTTGTTCATATTCATTGGGCCCTTCTGCGCGGAGAAGCATGAGTTGGTCCAATGCATTCCAGGATTGGTGGAAAGCTTCATCACGTTGTTGAATATGCAATACAGAGCGCATTTCCGCCGCGGTTTCGTTGCGCGCGCCGCCATAGGTCATGGCTAAGGCCATGGCGATGGAATAAGGTGAAAATACCAAATTTTTTTGTGAATTTTCCACCCGTAAGCGCTGGTACAGATCCAGAGCGAATTGGTTGTTTCCAATTACCAGAGGAGTAATGTCAACGGGTTCATCTATTTGCAGCGGCAATCGTTCAAGGGATGCAGCCAAAATTTTTGGTGGCACAAATACCTCCTTGGTTGAATGCTGCGTGGTAGGGGTAGTTTTCGTTGGTGTGGATATGTCGGTTTGTGCATTGGGTACAAGCGGTTTCCCGGTGCATGCCGATACCAGCAACACTACAATAATTGTACAAAAAAACATGTGGCGGGTATGCATTATGTCATACCTCCTTTTGTATATTTAGGACGGTTAACAATGGTGGGAAGTTCCCAAAAGAAAAACGCCCTATTGAGGGCGTTTATATATTATTCTGATAATCCGGTGTTCATCAATACAGCATCCGGTCCGCGACTGATTTCCCAGGGGTACATGATATGGGCATCGGTAACAGCTGCGTAATAGTCGGGGCGGATATTGCCGAACAGACTGCGGTATGGATTGAAGTGCAAAACACAGGTATATGGCTGCCCGGCTGCGCTCGCTACCCGATTACGAACTGCGGTAATGGTGCGTCCGGAGCCCCAAACATCATCCACGATCAGGATGCGTCGTCCGTTTAGCACTGAATCATCGGGAAATTGGATGAACTTAGGCCAGGCCAGTAAGCGACCTTTCTTGCGTTCCTCTTCCGATTGCATTTCGTTGGGGAAATCTACCGCAGCGGTGAGAATAGCATTCAAACGTAATGCCTCTGCCAACATTCCGCCCGGGATAATTCCGCCATGGGTGACCATGATCATCGCTTCAAATTCGGTCTCAAATTGAGGTATCAAATGATCAATTAATTGATCAACATCCTGCCAGGTAAGAATTTCGCGCCGTGGGAGCATCGTTTTATATCTATCCTTTGCCATTTATTTGCATGTTGATTATAGCAGTTTTTGGTAATTTCTCAATATAGTTGGAGAGATGATTGGGAAGTGCGAGTGACAGAAGAGCAAATTACATAAACTGAATCGTTCATTGCAGGCAGGATTTTACAGTCGTGCATGGGGACCTATAAACAAATAACCACGGCACCCAACCGTGGTCTTTGTAAGAACGCTTGCCAGTTCTTATACCCTTCGAGTCTTCTGAAGCCCAGGAGTGAACGGGAAAGGACAAAATCAGGCTTCAGAAGCTCTAGGGTTTACCCAAATATTACCCATCTAGGCAAGGATTGTAGCACTTCAATGTTAAGGGTGCATCAAATTGTTATTAACGTTTTGTGTACATTTGTTAATATTTTGTTAATGAATTGGTATAAAGTAGTGGAATTATTGGTGTTCAACGATGAAGGTTGTGCCGCATTCAGTTTATAGTATGATTAAGCTACATCTTACTATTTGGAGTCTTTTATGCAAAATCTGGTGGAACCAATTTTAAATCGTTTACAACAACATAATATTCCCGGTTTAAATATTGGCGAAAATATGATCTTTCCTTATTACGAAGGGCTTTCACTGGTAAATCTGCCATCCAGTATATGCAGTTTGTTAAACATTCCTTCTTTTGGTGCCCAGGCGTTGGATGATCAAATTATGAATACATTGGGTGGGCCCTATGAAAATGTTATTTTTCTATTGGCCGATGGTGTGCGGTTTGATTTTTTTCAAACTTATCTGGATTCGCGTGCCTGGAAAGGTTTTCAATCCCAGGCTGTTTTCAGCCCATTAACCAGCATTACGCCAAGCACCACTGCGGCAGCGCTGACCACTTTGTGGACAGGTCGAAACGCGGCTGAGCACGGAATTTTGGGATATGAAGTCTGGCTACGGGAGTATGGCATGATTGCGAATATGATCATGCATTCGGCTTTTACCTTTCAGGGTGATGTAGGCGGTTTACAGCGGGCTGGTTTTGACCCGGCTACCTTCTTGCCAGTTCCCACAATGGGACCGCACATGCAACAGCATGGCATCGAAACTTTTGCTCTGCAGCATATCTCCATTGCTTATTCCGGATTATCAAAAATGCTTTTTCCAGGTGTGGAAATTGTTTCTTATCGTTCTAATGCTGACTTGTTTGTAAGCCTTGAGCATTTGTATGAAAAACAACGTGGAAAACGTACCTACACTTATGTGTATTGGGAAACGATTGATACTCTTTCACATCGTTATGGTCATCAGGATGAACGTAACCGGCGGGAATTTGAATTGTTCAGTTTGGGGCTTACCCGTGTGTTGGAGAATATTCGGCGACGTTCCAAAGGACGTACATTATTTATCCTGACTGCCGACCACGGGCATATCCAAACGCCGATATTACCGCGATATGATCTGAACCGTTATCCAGAGATTAACCGCAAGCTGGTTATGGTGCCTACCGGTGAAAATCGGCTGCCTTACCTTTTCCCACGCATTGGTTACGAACAGGAAGTGTTGGATTTATTCACGCATCATTTCCAACAGGATTTTTTGCCCATTCGCTCACAGGATGCCATTACAAAAGGTTTGTTTGGACAGGGTGTGCATCATCCCATGCTGGCAGACCGCCTGGGAGATTGGATCCTTTCCCCTCAGGGGAATGCCTATTTGTGGTGGTGGTGGCAAAAAGAAAATCCCTTGCTTGGACGACACGGTGGACTCTCGGCGGAGGAAATGCTGGTGCCCTTCTTTGCAACGGTGCTATAAAACTTCAGGATACACCTGCACATTACTACTTTCTGAAACCCCACCGATTCATATAAGCGGCAGGCTGTATCATGCTTGTTATCGGTTTTCCATACGGATCGAGCGAGCGCCGGCTTTGTGCAGCCGACGAATGCAAATGGTCAGGGATAATCCAGCAACCGCAGATTCTCTTGGGATACAGGAGGTGAGTTTTTGCATCGCAGTTTGATCCTGCGGCGTTTGCTAATTTCGAAGGAAGAGTGAAACATTCATCCCGAAATATATTCCATGGGGAAGATGTTTTGCGTTTCAATGGCATTTAATCCAACCCAGCGACCTTGTTGATTCTGATTACCCAGTGAAGTGTGTGCAGCGCATTGGCAGGAGGTTTTATCCGGCTGCGGGCAGGTTGTGATTTGGTGGTGAAGGTTCTTCCAAGTATCCTCCGAAACGTAATAACCGGCGTGATCAGAACTTTCACTGTTTAGTGCGCCGCGTCGTGATTCTTCATAAATTGCAACTGCTTGAAATGCACAAATTTCACATTTCACCAATTGCAGCACAATATCATCCGAGCGACTGTCGGATGGCAGGGATATGGATGCAGTAATCCCGAGGTGACAGGTGCGGCATTCCGGGCAGAAAAAAGCCATTGTTGTTCCTTTATTTAATTATATCCGGATATTGGCGGCAGGCTCTTTGCATAGATTTTTGTATTATTTCAGATTGGTAAAACTGCCAAGAGTTGTAAAAAAGAGGAACACCAGCAGCTCCTTTCCCTCACAAAAAAACGTTCGGGACAAGTGACAATCGGGACCTATGGCGTTCGGAGCGCTACGCGTCGGGACAATGCCCTCAATTGGCTGAGGGACGAGGCGTCGGGTGTTGTACGGGCGGAGAAAATTCTTCCAGCCTCGCCCGTACGGGTTGTGTTTCACCTTTAATTAGCAGCTCACCCTTGTCCAAGTGCGGAGGAGCGCATTGCGTATTCGTTTTTCGTTTCTTTCCTTCACAAAAAGACGCTCAGGACAACGTTACTACGTCTCCATCGCTTCGCTCGGAGCGCTTTGCGTCGGAGAGCGTTGTGTATTCGTAAAAAAAAATCCAATCGGAACGAATGTATTTTTGGAAAACGACCGGCATGGGTGGGTGATGCTTTCAGTGGAATAACAGATATGGTGTTATTTTGTCGGTAAAGTGCCGGTATTCGTTTTGGAACGAATAGGAACGAATGGGTAACAAAGATTTTATGTGCATCAAGTGGTATGAGGTTGTTAAAGTTCAAATTGTTATAATGGTGAAAGCAGACCTGGCGTAAGGATAGGGCGATATTTTTTTAACGGTGATTTGCTTTTTGCCACGTCCTTTTAGGTCACAATGGTATGTGATAGAACTATTTTAGAATAAAAGTTCTATTAAGTCAAGCTTTTTATTAGTGAAAAAATCCGGGTATGGCACACGATCAATGCATAGAGATGGGTGAGGCAGTGGATGTTGGACCGGTAAGGATGCTTGATTTGGCCACGGCCGTACTCTTCCGGGCGTATTTGAAAGTCCGTGGATTAACAAATAATGATCCCGAAAATGTTACAATCGTAGACATCAGTCAAGCCTGTAATTGAAGAAGAACCATGACTCAATTGACAGGTGACGGGTGCCATGATTATTGGCGGTGGCGCGCCAGCGGCAATTATTAAAACCTGGTTGATAACCTCTGAGGCCATTCAAACCATTGATTTTTTAAGCATACAGTCACTTAAACTAATGAAGGAGAAGATATGAAATCAGAGAAACTGAATATCGGCGGTTATCAAGGATTACCTGTTCCAAATACTTTTTTCCGACAGGAAAATCCTGATAACACACACCTGGCAATTGTTTTCCCCGGGTTAAACTACAGTTCCAAAATGCCCGGATTATATTATCCCTGGCAGTTGATGCGTTCGAAGGGAGCAGATGTGCTGCTGGTTGAATACCAATACAACACATCTGAATTTCAATCTCTTCCGAGCAATATCCAGGATGAATGGATCAAAACAGACGCAGAGGCAGTTTACAAGATCGGCTCAGCCCTGAGAGACTATACTCAAATTACGTTGATTGGCAAATCCATTGGTACTTTAGCATTAGGGCATTTATTAGAATCCCAGTCTGATTTGCGCAGCGCCAATTGGGTGTGGTTAACACCCATTCTGACGAATAAGCCTTTATTAAAACAATTGCTGGCGATTCCGCATCGTGGTTTGTTTGTAATCGGGACAGCGGACAGGTATTACGATCCGGCTGTACTGGCCCAGCTTGAATGGAGTGGGGGTAGTCAGAGCCTGGTGCTGCCGGGGGCTGATCATGGGTTTGAGATTCCCGGAAAACCATTGGAATCACTGCGATTGCTGCAGCGAATGGTGGAAGAGTTGAACGAATTTATCGCGTAAAAAAAGCCGGTGAATTCCACCGGCTCTGTTTTTTTATTACCCAACCTCGGGTATCATGACCACGCGCTTGCGAGCCTGATAGGTGTACCATATCGCGCCCAATCCGACGAGTGTAATGGCGAGGCTGACTAACCATCCGAATAAAGGAATGGTGTTGACCAATACGAAAACCGTGATCCCGGCAAAGAGGGGCAATATGCTGTGGAATTCCTTACCAGGGAAGAGGCTGTTCAGCAACAGACCACCTAACCAACCGGATACAACCAGTTTACTGCCATAAACAACCAGCAGGCTGAAACCCACCAGTATCCAGACCAGGGTGCTGGAACCCAATGCGAAGAATGTGCGGCTCAGGCTACCCAAGGTGAATATTCCCAAAAGGATGGATAGGAAAAGTACCAATCCAAATATTACGAAGGCACCAATATAGACAGCGATCAGGCTGAGAAGACCTACACCGGCAGTATGGAATGGCTTAACCGCTACCTGCTTTGAGGCATCTTTCAATAATCCTGGCAGCAGCCACCAAGCCAGGGCACCCAGCAGCAGCAGGCTGACCCACAGGCGGACAGCGCGGAGTATGCGATTCTGGAAAACATTTGGCACAGTGATGTTGATTTCGGCAGGTTCTCCGGCTTGTCCGTCCGGTGAGGGAGTTTTGAAGATCACACCGCCAATAGGAAGCGATTTAAATGCCTCGTCAAGCTGCCTGGAACTGGTGTATGTTAACTGTCCTTTAATTTCAGCTTGTTCTCCAATGCGTAAACCAGGATTGATTGCCTCGGGGATGTTGTACTCACTCATATAAGGCATCCAGTATTGGGTCGCATCCGGGTTTGCTTCCACATCTACAGCAACTTCTACATTGCCACCAATTTTACCGTTTAATTCCAGGGCCGCACCACCTACGCGTACGTCCTGACCAATCGATCCGTTTAAAATGGTCTGGTAGCCACCGGCATACAGGTTCCGGGTAATGTCAGTTTTAGGAGCGGTTTGCAAATGGAAACCCCCAAAGAAGAGGTTGCTGCCGACCCGGGCCGTATCACTCATATCCAGCGTAGCCCCACCTACAAACAGACTACGTCCTATGGCCGTGTTTACAGTCACGTTTTGTCCGCCCACAAAAACATTGCCACTCAGCACAGCTCCTTCTTCCAGATGAATAGTGCGCGCAAAAAGAACGGCATCGTCATCAATTTGTGCACCGTCGCGAATGGTGATGGTCTCAGCTGCAGCAAAAAGCATGCCATGGATGGTACCTTCGACGATGACTTCGTTACCCTCTAAAAAGAGATCGTTAAAAATTTCTTCTTCAGGGCCAACAATACCATCTCCGTTCGCGCTGTCAGCCTGAACAACGCCGGCAGAAATGGATAATGCTGTAAAAATAAGTGCTATCAATAAACATACTGTGAGAAACCGAACAGAAACTTTCATTTCACCTCCAAAATTACTATAATAGCGTGTGTCAATTCAATAAAGCGTGGCAAAAATTATAATAAGTTACGTTTCTTTGTATCATCTCAATAAAGCGGGGTTGGGAGGTGTTTTGGTCGGGCAATTTACCCGTCCAAAACACCTGAACCCCAATTAATGAAAAGATACGTTTCTTTTTTATTTTATCTCCAGAAACAGGGATACCGTAAAAATATTTGATCCGTTTCTATATACGCAAACATCCTGTTGAAAGTTGCAAAAAAAAATCAGCACCATATCACAGCACCGATTTTTTTAATCTTACTCTATTGGGAGTAGTTTTTAAGCGCGCGCCTGTTCCTTTTCTTATTTCTTTTATTGAGTTTCCCTCGGAATTTTCAGTTCGTCCTGACTGTAGGCTTGATTGAACGGCATTTCATCCAAATCCTGACGAAGGGCATGAATAGATACACCAATGATAATTAATACCAGGACGACACAACCTAACAGAATGCCATTGGTTTGCATCCAGCTAGTGGGGACATCCAGCGGCTGCAGGTTGACCAGCAATTGATCTTCCGGAGCAGTATTTTGCAATGGGGCGTGCATAACTCCTGCCCGCTTAAAGTTCATTGCAGCTGCTTGCGGCACCGGTTCACCCCATGTCAGCGCCATTGTGAAAATCAATACCGTAGAAAGGAGCAACATTAGCCGGCTATTTAACCATTCCGGTTTGCTTTCTATGAATTCTCTAAATTTCTTTTTAACCATCAAGATTATTGATTTCCTATCTTGTCCAATACTGCTTGCGCAGCAATGGTTGCTGTGGTCTTTCCGGAGATTACTTGCAGCAAAAGATCCTGCAATACAGGGCCAAAGGTAGCAATTACCTCATTGCTGGGTTTAGCCTGGGCAGAGAGAGCAACCTGTCCAAGCAGTAAAGTCAAACTTGAGTCATTCCAACCCTGCAAACTGGATGGACGTACTGGCAGGTATCCAGCCTGCGGTGTCCAAAGGGTTAAAAATTCCGGTGCTGTCAGAAATTCAGCTAATTGTACTGAGGAGGACTGAGCATTTGGGTCAGGCTCGGTGAGACACCATACCCAACCATCTGCCAACGTGACGGGGTTTTCCCCAATTGCTGGAAATGAAACCCCAATAGTATCCTCCTGTGTGTTTTGCAAGAGACGTGAACTCCATGTGACAACCCAATTTGCCCGTAATTCATTGTAAGTGGTCCAGGCATCGGCATCATTTTGTAATTGAGTAATCCACAACGGATATGCCCCTAATTGGCTGCCGTTTTCATAGATTTGAAAGATTTTAGTGAGCAGTTCCAGATCTAATGGAGGCAGGCGCTGCGCATTTTCCAGTTTGCCACCAGCGGATTCGTACATGTTTATAGTAATCAATGCCTGGAGATCGGCTGCCGGGATAGAAAGTGGTTCGCCACGACGCAAGATATCATCCCAATTTACCGGTGCTTTGCCAATGAGGGCTGGGCGATATAAAAGCATTAAGGCATCACCAGCAAAGGGCAGACCATAACTACTGCCACCCCACGTTGTGAGTTGGCGCGCATAATTATACCAATCAGGATGTTCGATTGCCCCGGTGAAAGGTTCCATAGGGAAAATTAATTTACGGGTTACTGCACTTTGTACGTCCGAACGCGGCAATAAAACGAGGGAAGGCATAGCCGCCTGGGCGGCGCTATTGGTAACTGCGAGAGCTTCAAGCATACCACTGGGACCACTGGCAGCTTTAATCCGTACATTAATAAATACATCCCGTTCATTGGTTGTGAAAGCATTCAAGCGATCACGAAGTAGTTGCGCTTCCGGAGTATCCGCCTGAGGATCGAATTGAGGCGGTACCCAAACGATTAACTCTAACGGACCAGCCGGAATTTCTGCGGTGGGCGTTGGAGGAGGTAGTGTTTCGGTTGATTCCACGGTTGGTGTCTGTGTATCAACAGGAAGGGTTTCCGTTTTCTGAAAGATTTCGGATTGTGCGATTTGATTGATCCATTGACGCGCGTCAGTGGAAAGATCACAGCCGCTTAAAACCAAAACAAAGCCAAAAACAATGGCAATGAAAAAAGATCGAAAAGACGGCTGGAGGAGAGACTTTAATTTCATGCAAGAACAATTGGTTCACTGAGAAGTGATTTCAGTAATTGTACCGCGTTCTCTAAATCACGCGAATCGACCATCTCTGAAGGAGAGTGAATGTAACGAGTTGGAATGGAAAGACAGCCAGCAGGCATTCCGGCGCGGGTAATTTGCATCGCTTTCGCATCGGTGGTACCACCTAAAAGAATTTCCAGCTGATAGGGCAGATTGTTTTTCTGCGCACAGGTTACCATTGCATCCACCAGGCGCGGGTCGGCTAACATACCGCCGTCACGAATTTTTATGGCTGGGCCTTTACCGAGGGAAACATCCATTTTCACGGAACGCGGGGTGTCACCGGTGCCGGTAACATCCACGGCAATACCCAGATCAGGGTCAATGCCATAGGCAGCGGTTGTAGCTCCGCGCAGACCAACTTCTTCCTGGGTACTAAATACGAAAAAGAGTTCGTGAGGGCTATTTTTCAGACCGCGCATGGTTTCAATTAGCACGGCTGCGCAAACGCGGTCATCCATTGCTTTAGAGATCAGGCGGTTCCCCAAATCCTCGAAGGGACGGTCAAAAGCGGCCACATCACCAATTTTTACCGGGCTTTCGGCGTCACTACTGGCTCCGGTATCGATATACATCTGTTCGAAATTATGTACATTTCCGGGGTTGTCCAATCGTTCACCACCGATAACACCAGCAGCGCCGTTCAAGAAACGGACGCGGCTGCCAAAACAAGTATGTGGGCGAACAGCACCAATGGTGGTGAAACGAGCGAAACCATTTTTATCCACGTGGGTGACCATGATCCCGATTTCATCGATATGAGCGGAGAGCATAATCCGTAGGCCGTCCTTTTTTTTCTCACCCATGCGTACAATGAGGTTACCCATGGCATCCACACGTTGTTCATTGCCAAGACCTTTGATTTCGGTACGAACAACATCACGTATTTTGCTCTCATAGCCAGAAGGGCCAACAATTTCAACCAGTTTTTTTACTAATGATTTCATGTATTACTCCTGTATAGGATAATTTTCTAAAATTACTTGCGGTTCTTATGCATCCATTGAACAGCAAAATCGACCAGCGGCCGCTGACGCATCAGGGTAGCATCAGCCAACCCAACCTTGCCTTTTATCACGGCCTGTGGAAATTCTGCTTCGAAGGCTGCACCAATGGTAGGAAAATCTTCATCATTAAAATTGAGTCCGGGGAATTGGAACCATTCAACACGGTCATTTACCCACATTGAACAACCGTTCGTGTTTGGTTGTTTGGTAGCGTAATCTGCACGGTATTCTGCCAGATGCAGCGAAGTGTTATTGCCATGTCCTACACCTAACAATAGTATCCAGCCATCCAGTGTATATATTTTTTGCAGGGGGGAACCCTCACCCATTTCTACTTCAGGGAAGTGGTCTGCAGTGATATGCGCTGCCAATGGACCCCTTGCTGCAAAAGATAGCTGTGGGTGTGCGCTACGTAAGGTTCCCGGTTGGGTACGGAAGGTCTCCACGATGCGACCCATGCCACGTGTTGGAGTCAGGTTGGGATCATACGGAGGTGTGTGCTGACGGATAATTTGGAACCATTCTGGTGGTACCGGAGGGTTGCTCCAAGCAGCAGGGTCGGAATTGTCACCACAATGGGTGGGCATTACCAGGGTACCCTGGGCACCAAGTACCTCCTCTAATGCCAGAACTACTGCAACTGGTCCACCGCATACCCAGCCTAATTGACTCATGGCTGAGTGTGCTAACAGCACACTGCCGGGTTGAATACCCAATGCTTTGAAATCCGCGATTAAGCTGAGTGTAGTGATCGGCGCCGGTGATTGAGCTATCAATTCGGCTTCGCGTTTAATGGCCATACCCTAGCGCTCCACTTCGAATACTTCACTGGTCAGGTGCTGCATGGTGGCATGCACCAGGGCGACCGTGTTTTTCCAATCCACCAGGCGGGCAATCATCACCGCCGTGTGGGCGTAGCGTCCAGGAACAGAGATTGATACTGTGGGAACTCCGGCACGTTGTTTGTGTATAGAACCGGCATCGGTGCCACCTTTGCCTGGCTGTCTGAATTGATAGGGAATCTCCAATTCCTCACCAGTTTTGATCAACAGATTGATCAGGCGCGGATCGGAGAGGGTGCCGGCATCCAGGCGGTAAATAGCTGGGCCACCATCCAAGCGCACATTATAGCGCGCATTTTCAATTTCATCGTCCCACACCGGCAGATCGTTGGCCGGGGTTGAATCAATTACAAAGGCCGCATCAGGATTCATACTGTAACCTGCCACGCGTGCGCCGCGTAACCCCAACTCTTCCTGTACGGTGAAGGCTGCCAGTAATTCTACATTTTCTGGTGGATGTTTGACATATTCGATCAAAGTTGCCACTCCCAGACGATCGTCCAGAGCTTTTCCCAGCAGGCTGGGACCCTGTTGTTGGAAGCGGGTGGCAAAGGTGGCGCGGTCACCTACTTTAACCTTTTTAGAGCCGCCAGGACCGACATCCATGCGCAAGCTCTCTAATGGAATAGGGTTCTTACGTTCGTCCGCCGTTGTGTGATGGATTGGTTTTGCGCCGATGACACCGGGTATCTGATCTTTGCCAACCAATACGGTTTTTCCTACAAGTTGACGGTTATCAATTCCACCAACGATTTCAAAACGAAAAAGGCCATCACCATCATCGTCGACTAACATGAAACCGACCTCATCCATGTGTGTGGCTACCATCACGCGCAGCGGATTTTTTACTTTCGCCTTACGGGTGATTAATATATTACCCATTGCGTCTATTTTGAGGTCATCCGCAATCTCTTTCAGTTCGTCTAAAACAATAGCACGTACGTTGCCTTCATCTCCGGAGACGGCAACCGTATTGGAAAGTTTTTCCAACAGAGCTATTTGTGTTTCGCCAATTTGCGGGATCCGAGCGAGAATCTCATTTTTCTTCATCATTCACCTCATCCCAGCTGATCTTTTCCATAAAATCCACCTCCAGGCGGGCTATGGTTTCGGCCAGAATACGACCGGTACGTTCCATATCTTTCAGTGAGATGAGCTCGACCGGGGTGTGCATATAGCGCAGAGGAATGCCAACCACCATAGTGGGAAAGCCTTCGGCGACCACTTGCATAGCATACGCATCGGTACCGGAATGGCCTGGCATATATTCCTTCTGATGTGGAATATCCAGTTTTTCTGCCATTTCACTGAAGCGTTTGTAGATATAGGGATGAACATTTGGACCCCAGCCGAGGGTTGGACCTTTTGCCAGATGCACAGTGCGCCAATCATTAGCATTGGGACCCTTCGCAAAGGTCACATCAATGGCTACAGCAATTTGGGGACGTAAATCAAAGGGAGAGGTAAATCCCCCGCCCAGCGTTTCTTCTTCCTGGACAGTTGCTACCGCCCATACATCCCAGGCATGCTGAATATGCTGCAATTCCTCCAAACAACTGGTGATGGCGGCGACAGAAACGCGGTTATCCAGACTGTGCCCTGCCAGTGTATTACCGGCTAATTCAAGTGGTTTCTGGGCAAATGAGATCAGGTCGCCCACGCGCACGAATTCTTCCACATCATTGGCATAAAGACCGGTATCAACAAACAGGTATTCCATTGCAACGGATTTGCCGTGCTGGGAGGCAGGCAACAAATAGTCCGGAGGCTGAATCACTACACCGGGCAGATCTTTACGTCCGTGTACGGTTACCTCCTGACCAGGTAATATTCTTGGGTCGACACCGCCTACATTGGTAAAGCGGAGCAACCCTTCCTGAATACCGGTGACCATCAGGCCTATGGCGTCCATATGGGCGGCCAAGAGGATACTAGGCCGCGGTTTGTGGGCATTACCCCGGCGTAGAGCGTGTAAACTCCCCAGGCGGCTGACGCTGATTTCATCCACCAGCGGCTGCCAAGCCTCGCGAATCACGTCCCGTACCGGCGTCTCATGTCCAGAAAGACCGGATAATGAGATCAACGATTTGAGATGTTCTTTTAATTCTGTCATACACCTTTCCCGTTTCTAAAATTAGGGTGTCACCGAAGGGGTCGGTGAGGGAGGAAGCAAAGTTTCTGTGGGCGCCGCCGCAGTCGTTGCAACCGGAGTTTCAGTAGCGGTTGCGATTTGGGTTGCTGTGGCGGTAGATAATTCCAAGGTAGGCGTAACTGTTTCGGTTACAGTAGGTGTGCGTGTGGGTGGAACAAAGGGAGTATAGGTTACCGTTGGTGTCCAGGTTTCGGTTGCCGTAGCAGTAGGCGATGCCGTTGGGAAAACAATGGCAGAGGGCAGTGGGAGCGGCGGTGCACTTGTGAAGGTTAGTGTCGGTGGCAGGGTGGGTGAGGGTGTTGGCGTGGGTTGGTTGACTTGCTGGCCGATTTGCAAGACTACCAGTCCAATGCAATAACAGGCCACCGAAGCAATAATTACGGTAATTAAAATAGAGCGAGTGCGTCCTCGTCGTTCAGCTTTTAAGGTCATTCTGTTTTCCTTAAATAAAAATCAATTTTGATGCATTCAGGAATTCTTTTTTATTAACAAAAATGGATAATCTGGCTGCATACAGGTTGATTCTAACCCAGAATTGGGGAAAGATGATAAGAAAGCAGGGAAGATGTAATTGGCAGGAATTTATGAGGCATGATTATTAGCAATAAAGTCGGTATTTCCTGGTTCAGAACTATCATCGCCAATAACGGCCCAGCGTGTGGCAGTATTAAGAAAATCATTTTCGGTCCAGGCGAGAATAGTTTTAGGCAGCAGGACATAGATTGCAGTACCCGGATCAAATTCTGGTGGTGGGTTATAGCCAGGGTATTTTGCGCTGTAAGCAGCGGCAATTTGGGCCAGAATTTTTTTGTCGGTTACCAGTTCCAGTTTTCCTTCAACGATGACTGTTTCATCCCCACTTTCCAGGTGCAATGCCACATTCGGATTGTGTCTGAAATTATTGGTTTTTCTAGAGCTGTCACTGGTGCCGAAATAAACCATTTCATCCATGTAGACACCCCATACCGGTGCAACATGTGGATTTCCGTTTTTGCGTGTACTGGCAATCCAATAATTACGAGATTTGTGCAAGCGTTGGCTGACCCAATCCCACTCCAAAAGACCTTTCTCTTGGTTGGGATCAATGCCGTAACTGATCGAAAAGCCAGGGCGGCTGCGTATGGTTTTTGCCGGATCAAATTGCATAGGACCTCCAGAAAAGAATCAGTACCTAAAATTTTCCTCGCGATAGATATTATTGATAAAGAAAGGGTTTACGTAATAGGAGCGTCGCGAGTCGCACTAAGACATAAAGAAACCTTATTAAAGTTTACCAGAACATAAACAACTATAAATCAGTGTGTATAGAATTGGCACACCGGTTCTTTGTTGAGGAACCGCTATACCTTACGCGGAATGCAAATCGAGTAGATAAACGAGATATCTATGCCTTTTTAAGTGGGCATGTTGCTTTATGAATGAGTGGCATAAAAATTTATAAAACACTTTTTAATCAGCGCAACCGTTATTTTTGATAATTGCCCGGTGAAGAATGTGATTTTCATAGGTGTTTAATGTGGAAAATTTAGAAAACGGGATAGCAATTTTATTAAAAGTATTGATAATTGTATTTCGGCTGTCGTGTTTTCTATTTTCGCCCAACCAGCAGGGTTAACGGCATGATGACCGGGCGGGGTAGATTGGGGTAACCCCAACAATCCTCCAGTTTGCGAGCAGCTTGCTCAAAAAAGGTCTTGCCTTGCTGTTCAATACATTCACGGGTGGCTGACCAAGTATGGATATATTCCAGATAAGCGTAGAGGTTCCATTTGTTTGTGATTTGAAATGCGGGTGTCTCTATGCGTTTGAATGGAAATTCTATATCCCGGTAGCCATTCCATAACAGCTGCACACGCGGTGACCAGTAAGGCGCGATCACATCCAGAATTAATTCTTTGACCATTGCATCGATTTGTGGGGTGATGCTGGAAAAATCATATCCCCAGGCGGCAAAGAGACCACCGGGCTTCAAGACGCGGTTCACCTCTGTCCAGAATCTGGCATGGTTGAACCAATGGAGTGCCTGGGCAACCGTAATAGCATCAAATGCAGCATCGGCAAAGTGAGTTTCTTCGGCTGGCTGAACGGAGTAATGGATATTGGGACCCTGGAAAGCGTTGAGGATCTGTTGTTCACTCAGGTCGGTTGCATACACCTGTTTGAAGTGTTTCGAAAGGCTTATTGCAGCCTGACCGTTGCCAGTACCACAATCCCAGACTTGTTCGCGTTCGGTGCATTGTGACACCAGATAAGTATATAGTGCGTCAGGATACTGTGGCCGTGAAGCAGCGTACCGGTCTGATTTTTTTGAAAAGAAATCAAATAGGGACATGGTTTATTCCATCTTGTGTTCAACACCCAATGAGCTGGAAAGAGTATAAAAGTGTTGAGCCTCCTGTGTTTGTCCCAATTGTTCGTGGGACTTCCCCAGGCTCAGGTAGAGGGAGGGCAAGAAATCGCGCACAATTTCAACTGGCACGGACCTGGCGTGTTCCAGAGCGATCCGGTTCCAGTGTAGAGCGGTTTGTGGTTCTTTTTCCAGGTGCGCCAGGTAGTGTGCAGCAATACAGAGCTCATAGTTGTCCCGTGCACTATCCCAGGCTTGCTGGTAGAGATTGCGGGCGTCCGTTAACCGTCCGGCATATTCCAACTGAGTGCCCTGGATGCAAAGCCGGATGATGGGATTATTCAGATTCATAAGGCAATTTTACCGGTATTTAAATTTTTTTGTTGGTTTTTAGGCCAAAAACTGATAAATCCATGAAATAAATAAATAAATGACATTTGGATGCTTAAGTTGAATAAATAGTGAATTCCTTGTTGGCTTTCTGCAAGGGTTGCTATTTTTTACTTAACATTTTTGTTAATGGGCAATTTTTGGAGGTTGATTATGTTTAATATGGGTGCGCTTGTTCAAAAATGTTTCAACTTAAAAAGGAGTAGCGTATGTTTCAAAAACAAAAAACCTTCAGAGCATTATTGATCGGTGTTCTGTTATTCGGTATATTCACACAGGTGGTTCAAGCAGATAGTTTGAACCAGCCTGCCGGAAGTGTTCAACAGCAATTCGCGCAGGGTCTAGTGATCGACCACACGTCGGTGGCACTGTACGACCAGATTCCGGCGGAGTATTTGCGAGCCGCGGAACGCCTGC
>PHBZ01000100.1 GCA_002840755.1 Chloroflexi bacterium HGW-Chloroflexi-10
GGCCAGGCGGATACAAAAACGCTCAAGGCAGAGAATAATCGCCTGAGCGCAGAACTGGCGAAGGCAAGCAGGGAACGCGACGCATATGAGAAAGCAAATAGGAATCAGGAAGAAGCCATCGACAGACTGACCAATCAGATCGACAGGCTACGCTCAAGCCAGCCTGCTGCCGACGAAAACGATAACGCGGAAAGCTTTGCCGAGCAGTATGATGCCCTGCCCAAGACGAAGCATGGTGATCAGCTGGCATTCATAATCGAATACATTGGCGAACGAGGAGAAGCGCTTTCGCCCGACTTACGAAAAAAAATCGCCGAAAACCTAAACCTTAACGACCCTGAAGGAAAAGGGAGAACCGTTTCGGAGGTTATGTCTCTGGCGGAGCAAGTTGGCATAATCACATCATTTGAGACAAGCAGGGGCCGGCAGAAGCTCGTAGAACTGACCAAGTTTGGTAAGTATGCTTTTGAACAGGCTACTGGCAGCAAACCGAGAGAAAACGATTACCAGAAAGAGCACAAGTCAGAATCCCAGGTGATACTGGCATTAGAAGCGCAAGCACTTCTCGAGAAAATGGGATATAAAATCTTACCAACGACCCGGATGTTCATCGACGGTCATGAGTTCGCGCCAGACATTGCTGCCGAAAAAGACGGCGAAGTTATTTACGCTGAAGTAGAGCGCAATACTACCAAGGCAAACCAAAATCTTGATACAAAATGGCGAAACTTTAGACATTTTTCAAACGGGAAGATGTTCGCCTTTGTCCCAAATAAATCAGCAATCAACAACGTGACAAGGTACGCTTTGCCTGCAATGAAAGGCCCGCAGGATATTTTATATCTGTGTGACATTTCAGCGGCAACCCGGCAATTCGAAGAGAAAGGAACTATTTGGACGCTAATCAGAAAGGGGGTCTAGCGCCTATTTTGTGGTGGAAGGCGTTTTGGTGGGGGAAAATCAAGTCCCACCAGGCCGTTTCTTTTGCCCACCAGGCTCCCACCACTTTCCACCGCCCCGCAAAAAATATCCCATTTCTACCGGGTGGGAGCTGGTGGAAGGGGGGGCGGGGCGTTTGTCCTCCACCAAACTTGTCCTCGCGCGCACTCCGCCGCC
>PHBZ01000044.1 GCA_002840755.1 Chloroflexi bacterium HGW-Chloroflexi-10
TGAAAACGAAGCAAAAACTAGGGCGGGAATTGCCCGAAGTAACGCCGGTGGAGAGGATGTAAGACCAGCCGTAAAAAGCTGGCAACCCTCGTTGAAGTCGGAAGAAGCCGCTTGGTCTTTAGCCTAGCGGTGATTCACTTCATGTGACTTAATATAAAAACAACCGATCTATTAAAAAAAAAGATCACAACGATTTGGCAAAATAAATAATATTTAAATACATATAAATAAAATTGATAAATGTATTGACAAAACTAAATTTAATGTTAGACTATATTTAGAATTTAATTACAGTGGAGTGATTTAATGGAAAAAAAGAATTTTCGCGGAATTGATGAGGTTCGCATAACCAGTTGGAAGAACGTTTATATACGCTCTTGGGATCGTGAAGATAGTGAAATCCGATATTCACAGAGTAGTGATTTCGAGGATCGATTGGAAGGATCTTGCTTATCGATTTTCAGTAAGAGAAATTTATTAATTTCTATACCGGCAACAGTAAAAGTTGTAATCCAATCTGTAAGTGGAAATTGTGAAATTCTCAACGGTTTTCAGGAAGTTGTAATAAATAAGGTGGATGGCAATCTGGAAATTGAGCAGACTAATTCGGTTTCTGTTGATAAGGTTGGTGGAAATGTTCGTGTTGGGAAAATTAAAGATAATGGGCATTTTGTTAATATTGGCGGTAATATCAAATTGAATAGTGGCGGAAGTTTATTGCAACTTGAGCATGTTGGTGGCAATCTGACTGCGACCAGTGAACAATTGGCGATTAATGGTAAAGTAGGTGGAAATGCAAAACTCAATATAAAATCACTGCTTGACCAGGAAAGTAAATTGTTTGCCGGAGGGAACCTAAAACTAAGTTTTAGTGGTTCACCAGACATGGAATTGATAGCTTCATCCGGTGGATTAATAAAAGTGGAATTGAATGGCGAAGTTGAAAAGACCTCCGGAAAAATTTTTAAACGTACATTTGGGACAGGCTTAAAAAAATTAGAAGTCCGAGCGGGAGGAAATATAAAAATATCGAGTGAAGCCTGGGATGAAGAATTGGAAATGAATTTCATGGAAAGCAGCGAATCTCACTGGGATGATTTGGAGAGGCAGGTTGAAATGCGCGTTGAAAATGACTTCGGCATTAACTTTACCGGTTTATTTGATCTGGAACGACAAATAGGCAATGAGGTTCAATCCAGGACCCGAAAGGCCGAAGAACGAATTCAACAGGCGATGGAAAAAATAAACAGGAAAGTCGGTTTCTCCAATGGATTCAATGTCTCTGAAGATCTCCCAAATCAGGGAAGTTCTTCAGTAACCAATCAAAAACAAAGTACAGGTGTGTCTGATGAAGAACGAATGCTGATCTTAAAAATGCTTCAAGAAAAGAAAATTACAGCTGAAGAAGCTGACCGCTTATTGGAAGCCCTGGAACTCTCTTGATAGTCGTGTTTGTCGTCGTTTCTATAAGATGTGGTATGGTAAACCGGAAATCATATAAGCGGTAATAATCTGCTTCCATGATTTCCAAATCCTTTCTTATTTATATGAAGAGTACATTTTTCAAAGTTACCGAATAAAAGGATATTATGACAACTGAACTACAGCGAATAGAAATTCTTAAAAAAGTAGAAAAGGGAGAATTATCTCTTGAAGTTGCGGCACGTTTATTAGGCGAAGTTGATCAGCAGCTTTATCAACCAATTGATATCACCCCAGTGAGTTTAATTGAAGAACCTGAAATAAATGATGAATCTTCTGGAGAAACACACAAAAAACCAGAATGGGCTTTTGTTTTTTGGCTGGTACCTATGATGTTCGGAATCATGTTGACCAGTTTCTCCTCAGCCTGGTTGTATGAAAGTTATCAGGCGGTTGGCTTAGGATTTCGTTTTTGGCTTACCTGGATACCGTTTCTTATAGGTGTGTTTTTAATCTACCTGGGCTGGACATTGCAGCGTGCCCGTTGGATACATATTCATATTCGTCAACCGAAAGGCGAATCACCTGAAAGAATAGTTCTTGGTTTTCCTCTACCATTTCAGTTGATAGGGATTGTTTTTCATTTGTTTCAACATAAATTGCCTCTATCAGCCAGAAATACAGATATTGTAGGGATGATCAATGCAATAGACGATAATATTAAGAAGGATGATCCAATTTATGTGCACGTAGATGATAAAGATGGAACAAAGGTCGAAATATATATCGGATAAATTTATTATTTTGAAGGAAGGTTAATTTTTTAAGTTGCGCATTTGAGAGAAATCCACTTTTTTATTGAGTTTAATTCGATTGATTTGAATAAAAATTTTTTATACCTGTGACACCTGAAAAAATTAAGGGTTGGAAATAAAAAAGGGTTCGTTATAATAAGAACATGGAAAGAAGAAAAGTTCGTTATGTTTTTGCTATTTTGCTATTAATAGCTTCAATAATTCTTTTATTTCTTTCGTACCGTCCAATTCCAATCCAGCACCATAAAGTGCCTATGCCCTCTATTGAATTGCCTTGGGTAGAATAATTCTTAAGAATCCCAGAAGGAAAAAATGAATTTACGGCGCGTTGGAAAAACCTTCATCGTTTGCGTAAGTATAATTCTTTCAACTGGTTGCGCTTCTGCAGCGGCAGTTTCTATAACACCACCTGCTCCTTCTGAGCCACAACCGCAGGAAACCGTTGTGGTTAATACCCCAGCTCCTCCGGAAACAACAATTCTTTACGAACAACGCTTGATTAGCCTTGAGTGGCCTGAAAAAATTCGGTTAGGTGATTCCGATAGAATTCAAGTGACTTTGGAAGTAGATGAATTTGGAAATATTACACCTACAGCAATATATGAAGAAAATCAAATTACTGGTGAACCTATCCTGATCCCGGATTTGTATGAAGCATATTATCTGAATATAGAAGCACGGTTGGACATGGCGGGTATTAAAATATATCCCGCCGGTACTACCAGTGTGAATATGCAAAAGGGAAAGACAGTTCGTTTATTTTGGAGTATCAGCCCCAAACAGACCGGATACTTTCGGGGAACGATCTGGGTCTACATCAATATGATTCCAAAAGAGGGAGGTGGTCCGGTTATTCAGGAAGTATTAATTTCCAAACCTATTGAAATAAAAGGGGTCAGTGTATTGGGTATGCCTGCTAATGTAACCCGGTGGGTGGGTTTTATCGGTGCAACTACGAGTGGATTTTTAGGTTTGCCTTTTATAGAGACACTTTTCGGGTGGTTATTTCGCAAATTGGTAAAAAGATATAAAAAAGAGTAATCAATAAGGATTTGGAAACAGAGTTCGAAAAATTCGCCTAATTAGACCTATTATGATAAAATATTTTCACACACGGGCGGGTAATTCTTTTTTAAGAATGTCCGACTACTCTAAAAAGGAGAATATATGCTGAGTCAATGGTTGTATATCGGCATTTTTTTAGGAGTATCTTTATTTTTGCCGGCGGTGGCCATCCTTTTAGCCAGAATCCTTTCTCCAAAAAAACCAAACAAAATCAAGAATTCTGTTTATGAATGTGGTATAGAAACATACCAAGACACCTGGATTCAATTCAGAATCCAATATTATTTATACGCTTTGGTTTTTTTAATTTTTGATGTCGAAACGGTTTTCTTATTCCCATTTGCAGTGGCATATAACCAATTAGGTTTGTTTGCTGTCATTGAAGCCGTTGTTTTTATCCTGATCCTTTTGGGCGGATACTTGTATATATGGAAAAAGGGTGCTTTAATCTGGCGCTAATTTGAGGAGAATCCAGAATGGAATTTTTTGAATTCTTACGTGATCCAGTTACATATATTGCCGAGTGGCTCTCTAGTATCTTGATTGGTTGGGGAGTTGCACCTGAGTGGGTGACTTTTATCCTTTTTAGTATTGGTGCTGCGATTTTAGGAACTGTAGCCCTTCTGCTTACTTTGTTATTGATTTGGGCCGAACGAAAAATTATTGGTCGTATGCAAGACAGGTTTGGACCTAATCGCGTAGGACCATGGGGGATTTTCCAATCTGTTGCAGATATGGTTAAAATATTTATCAAGGAACATATCATTCCTGATGGCGTGGATCCAATTCCCTTTCACCTAGCCCCGATCATCGTGGTGTCTTCAGTATTATTAGTATGGTCCGTAATTCCATTTTCAGAGAGCCTAATGGGATCCAATTTGAATGTAGCCGTGCTATTCATCCTGGCCGTCGGAGGTGTCGGTGAAATTGGTATTATGATGGCAGGCTGGGGCTCCAATAATAAATATGCCTTGCTTTCGGCATTTCGTGCTTCTGCTCAAATGATCTCTTATGAGGTACCGATGGCGATTACTTTATTGATTCCGGTAATGTTATCCGGTTCAATGGCTATGGGTGATATTGTGAAAGCACAGACAGTTCCATATTTCTTCATAATGCCTTTGGCAGCAATAATTTTTTTTGTGGCATCTATCGCAGAAAATGGACGTGCACCATTTGATCTGGCTGAGGCAGAATCTGAACTGGTCGCTGGATTTAACACGGAATATTCAGGTCTGAAATTCGGGATGTTTTATGTGGCTGATTTTTTAAGGGCATTTACTTCTGCGTTAATTTTTGCTTCCATATTTTTGGGCGGTTGGCAAGGTCCCGGAGCCGAAGCTTTCCCGATTTTAGGTGGTTTTTATCTGGTATTGAAGTCGTTAATTGTATGGTTCGCAGGGGTTTGGATCCGAGGCACATTACCTCGTTTTCGAATTGATCAAATGATGGATATAAACTGGAAATTTTTAACCCCATTGTCTTTGGTCCTATTATTAATATTGGTTTTTGTACAAAAACTTCTGATGAATACCATGCCGTTTATACAGATGTCTGTAATGTTAGGGATCAATCTAATATTGATGTTTATCGCATATCGCACATTGTCGCATGAAGCCGGAAAATTATCCGTTGAGGAAATTGGTTCTCGGAGTCGGCCTTTGGCTAAACCGGATAATGTTTTCATACAATCCAGTAATGGAGGATGAAATGACGATAACAGAGTTATTATTCCTGGTGGTTGCGGCAGTAACATTATTTTCCGCTGTTATGGTCGTTAGTTTGCGTAAATTGTTTCATTCAGCTTTATGGTTGGTTATGGCTTTATTAGGCGTGGCTTCACTTTTTGCTATGTTGGAAGCCAGTTTTTTTGCAGCAGTTCAGTTACTTGTATATATAGGGGCTATTGCCATTCTTTTAATATTTGCAGTAATGCTCACCAGGAATATTATGACTGATGATGATATTCAACATAATCGCTCCTGGGGTATTTCTCTGGTTCTGGTAGCAATTATTTTTGTTTTACTGGTAACCCAGATGTCGACCTGGAGTGGCTTTAATATCAGCTTAATTGGGTTAGAAATGCAGGGCCAGGAAAACATCATTTTATTTGGAAAAGCATTGTTGGACCCCACAGGATTTGCCCTGCCTTTTGAATCTGCTTCTATTTTACTTCTCGCAGCCTTAATAGGTGGGGTTTATATAGCATTAGATCGGAAAGGGGACCAACCATGACTATTCCACTCTCCTGGTATTTAATATTCTCAGCAATTCTTTTCCTGATTGGTTTGTTTGGTGCTTTAACGCGAAAAAATGCAGTTGCTATTTTAATGGGCGTTGAGTTAATGCTGAACGCAGTTAATGTCAACTTGTTGGCATTCTGGCATTACCATACACAAATTCGCGGAACATCTGATGTCAATGGTTTGGTTTTTTCAGCGATTGTTTTTATTGCAGCAGCTGCAGAAGCTGCGGTTGGCTTGGCGTTGATCATATCGGTTTATCGCCGGCGTAAAACGGTAGTCGTATCCGAATTAGACATGTTGAAAGGTTAAGGAGAAAGACATCCATGAATTATGAGATCCTTACCTGGTTAATCCCTTTACCTCCGTTATTGGCATTTTTTCTGATCGTTTTATTGACAAATAAAAATAACCGGATCAGTCATAGCGTTGCAATTGTGGCTGCTGGAATTTCCTGGCTTTTAAGTATGCTGGTCTTTTTCTGGGCAATTGGAAAGAATGGCGTGCAAGAAAAAGCGTTAAGTAGTTCGATACCCTGGTTGCCAACTGCTGGGACCTGGTTAGATATTGGTGTGGGATTGGATGCACTCACAATAATTACCCTCTTTTTTGTGGCCTGGACTGTATTTATGATTTTTATTTACAGTGTTGGTTACCATAATTTCGGTCAACCAAAGGGCGATCACGACCATCCCGGTTTACCACCTCATGGGGCTACTTTAGAGGACGGAAAAGGCAATCAGCAGAAGGTTATGTCTATTGAGCCAATGTATGCTCGCTTTTTTGCTTTTATCAGTTTGTTTGCATTTGCCATGTTTGTGCTGGTTGTGAGCAATAATCTATTAACCCTATATATTGGTTGGGAGATAATGGGTTTATGTTCTTATTTATTAATTGGCTTCTGGTATGCAAAACCATCAGCACGGGCCGCCGGCCAAAAAGCATTCTTGACCACCAGGATTGGGGATGTCTTTATGTTGATTGGCCTAGTTTCTTTATATACACTGACAGGAAGTCTGCATTATGAAGTAATTTTCTCCGAAGAAGTTTTGCATATTTTGGCTACCACTATTTCACCAATATCAGGTTTATCCTGGGCAGGCTTAATAGGTATTCTGATATTCATTGGCGTAGTTGGAAAATCTTCTCAATTTCCCTTACATGTGTGGCTCCCGGATGCCATGGAAGGTCCGACACCTGTTTCAGCTATGATTCACGCAGCTACTATGGTTTCCGCTGGTGTGTACCTGGCACTTAGATTTTTCCCTATTCTCTCTGCTGGATGGGAGGGTGGACAAATCCTGACAGTGCCCATGTTAATTATGGCAGTCATTGGTTCGTTTACAGCATTATTTGCCGCAACCATAGCGGTTACTCAGCGTGATGTCAAAAGGGTTTTGGCGTATTCTACAATTTCCCAATTGGGATATATGATTGCAGCACTTGGCGTAGGTGCTTATACGGCGGCAGCTTTTCATTTATTGACTCATGCATTCTTCAAAGCATTATTGTTTCTGGGTTCCGGTTCGATTATCCATGGGATGGAGCATGGAGTATTAACTACCGGAGAACACGTAGACCCACAGAATATGTTCAATATGGGCGGTTTACGGAAGAAAATGCCGGTTACCTTCATCACTTTCTTATTAGGTGGTCTGGCTTTAGCCGGATTTCCAATCATTACAGCGGGCTTTTGGTCCAAGGATGAAATTCTTTCCGGTGCATTTAATGGTGGATATCTATTAGTGTTTGTGGTCTTAGCAGCCGCGGCACTCTTGACTGCATTTTATACCATGCGTCAGATTACATTAGTATTTTTTGGAAAACCAAGAACTAAAGCAGCTGCGCATGCGCATGAAAATCCATGGACAATGACTGGACCTCTTGTTGTACTGTCTTTCTTTGCTGTGGCAGCCGGGTGGATCGGTATACCAGAAGCTTTTCCGGTTTTTGGTGGAAAAATACCCAATTTGTTTGGAGAGTTTGTTGGTAGTATGCTCCACCAAGGAGGGCATGAAGCAACTGGGCATAGTGTTATTCCATTATTAACCTCGTTGGTTGTCAGCTTGGGCGGTTTAACTTTTGGGTATTTGATGTATCGATTTATTCATGATACAGTACGCGATCCTCAAGAATGGGCTTTGGGTAAGTTGTATACCTTACTTGAGAATAAATATTATATTGATGAAATCTATCAGTTGATTTTCATTAAACCTGCGAAATGGCTAAGTAAACGAGTTGTTTACCAATGGATGGACAAGACTATCCTAGATGGTGGTCTGCATGGATTAGGTGCGTTCGGATTCTGGCTTGGAAATAAGTTTCGAAACTGGTTTGACCTTCCGGTTGTTAATAAGGGAGGTGATGCGCTCGCCTCAGGAACTCGTCATTTGGGTATGGATATGAAAATTACCCAATCTGGCCGAGTTCAGGACTACTTTATGTGGGCCTTAGGAATCTCTTTGTTGGGTATTGTCATCTTTTATTTGATTTTATTTTAGAAATGGGGAGGACGATTTTAATGGAAAATTATATTCTCGTGTATATTCTGGTCATCCCTAGTCTGGCGGCATTGGCTTTGCTTTTGTTCCCTGCTGAAAATAAAAAACTGCTACGTTGGGGAGCGTTTGGTTTTAGTTTGATTCCGTTTTTGCTATCTCTCAATGTCTGGTTTAACTTTAATCGGGAAATCAATGGTTATCAGTTTGAATTTCAGGCTCCCTGGTTTTCAGCGATTTCATCATCTTTCCACTTTGGCGTGGATGGTATCTCTTTGCCAATGGTATTACTCACTACATTATTGACCCCTTTAGCTATTCTGGCGTCTTTTGGTATAGAAGAAAAAATTAAAGCGTATATGGCTTTGTTTCTTTTCCTTGAAACTGGTGTTTTAGGGGTATTTCTTTCATTAGACTTGTTGATTTTCTTTCTTTTCTGGGAAATTGGTTTGGTACCTATGTATTTCCTGATCAGCCAGTGGGGTGGTGCTAATCGTAATTATGCTGCGCTAAAATTCATTTTATTTACGATGGGCGGTTCACTGGGTTTGTTACTCTCCATTCAGATGATAGGATTAACTGTAGGGAGTTTTGATTTGGTCAAGGTGATGGAAGTTTGGCCACGCTTGCTTGAACCGGGTTTTCAACAGATTATTCCTTTAGGACTATCTCTACCAACGGTAAAAGCCATAGCTTTTTGGGCCTTTGTGATTGCGTTTGCTATCAAGGTACCGATCTGGCCAGTGCATACCTGGCTTCCTGATGCGCACACCGAAGCACCAACCGCAGGATCCATGATTCTGGCTGGTGTGCTTCTGAAATTAGGTGCATATGGTTTCATCCGCCTTGTCATTCCCCTTTTCCCAACGGAAGCTTACAGATTTTCCGGTGTTTTGGCAGGGTTAGCCACAGCGGCGATAATATTTGGGGCACTTTCTGCATTTGCGCAAAAAGACCTGAAAAAATTGGTGGCATACTCATCTATCAATCATATGGGATTTGTTGTTTTGGGGATTGCAGCCGCATCGTATGCATGGGGAAATCCCGACTCTGCTTATGGGATAAGTGCAACTATAGCGCTTAACGGATCTATTTTGCAGATGTTCAATCATGGTCTATCTTCGGCTGGAATGTTTTTCCTGGTAGGGGTAATCTATGATCGAATACATACCCGTCAATTAGATGAGATGGGCGGATTATGGGCGATTGTGCCAAAATATGGCGCTGTATTTATGTTTACAGCTATGGCCGCTTTGGGTCTACCAGGATTAAATGGATTTGTTTCAGAATTTCTCGTTGTTCGTGGTGCCTGGCATATATTTCCGCTAGCAACCTCACTAAGCATGGTTGGTTTGTTTTTTACCGGTGCTTATATTCTCAAAGCTATCGCCGGTGTTTTACAGGGACCAATCAATGAACATTGGCACCATATTCCTGAGATTAATGTAAGGGAACTATGGGTGATTGCGCCATTAATGGTGTTAATGCTATGGATAGGCGTATGGCCTTCCTGGATATTGGACTTAATCAACCGTGCAGTTAATTTTTTCTTCTAAAGAGGTGAAGGAATGGGCTTTCCGATCCTGAGTGTCATCATATTTATTCCCCTGATTGCTGGCCTGGTAATCTTATTTATAGGCCGCAAAAATGAAAAATTGATCCGGCCGATTGCATTATTTGCCGCCAGTGTTGTATTGGTGCTAACTTTGGTATTGTGGGCATCCTATTCGATAACAAATGCCGGTTATCAATTTATTGAAAAAATAACCTGGCTATCGGAATTGGGTATTTCCTATCACCTTGGTGTGGATGGTATTGGTATTGCCATGCTGCTTCTCACTGGATTGGTGGTTTTTACTGGTGTGTTGGTTTCTTGGAATATACAGGACCGTGCTCATGAATTTTTTGCCTATTTGATGTTTCTTGCCTCTAGTGTATTGGGAGTGTTTTCTTCATTGGATTTATTCTTGCTCTTTTTCTTTTTAGAGCTAGCCGTGTTCCCAAAGTATTTGATGATCGTTATTTGGGGATCACCCAAAACCCGGAATTATGGCGGCATGAAACTGACCCTTTACCTTTTTATTGGTTCCGTGATCGCACTTGTGGGTGTTCTGGCGATATACTTTTCGGCACCAATGCGTACATTTGATTTACTTGTTTTGGAAAATGCTGGATTTTCAACTGACGTACAACGGTTGTGGTTCCCGTTCATTTTTCTGGGATTTGCAATCCTTGGAGGTATATTTCCATTTCACAGTTGGGCACCGGACGGCCATGTAGCTGCGCCGACAGCGATTTCAATGTTATTGGCTGGTGTAGAAATGAAGGTGGGTGTTTTTGCGGCATTGCGGGTAGCCATCACGTTGCTGCCTGAAGGTGCAATGTACTGGTCGAATTGGATACTGGTCCTGGCAACAATTAATGTTATCTACGGCGCTTTCATCGCGATGATCCAGAAAGATTTTAAATATGTGATTGGCTTTTCATCTGTTTCCCATATGGGACTGGTTTTAATAGGCTTTGCCAGTTTAAATTCCAATGGATTGTTGGGAGCGGGTATGCAAATGTTTTCACATGGCATTATGACAGCACTATTCTTCTCAATTGTTGGAATGGTATATGATCGTACGCATACACGCGATATCGTTTCACTGGGGGGACTGGTAAAAAAGATGCCATTTGCGACAATTGGATTTATTATCGGAGGTTTGGTTTCTATGGGTATGCCGGGGCTCTCGGGTTTTGTGGCAGAAATCCCTATCTATTTGGGTGTCTGGCAGGTAGCGCCCTGGGTAGCCATCGTTTCGGCTCTATCTATTGTTATTACAGCAGCATATATTTTATTGGTCGTTCGCAAAGTATTTTTTGGGGAAATGCCAGTGTTTGAAAATGAAATTACGGATATTACCTTCATGGATAAAATCGCTATTTCTGTTCTCAGTTTGTTTATGATTGTGATTGGTTTGTTCCCAGATCTTACATTGGGTCCGCTAATTGAATCCAGTGTGAAACACATCTTAGTACTGTTGGGAGGTGCATAAGTGGGGCCGGGAATCGTAACACTCGTTGATTTGTATGCAATTTTGCCAGAGATTGCGTTGGTAATTCTGGCTGCTTTGATAATGGTTTTGGATCTTTTCCGGCCCAAAAGAAGGTATGACAACTTGTTAGGCTGGGTAACCTTCATCGGAATATCGTTGATCGCCATTTTAGGAATTGTTTTGTTTTGGCCAGGCAATGAGAGTTTCCTTGTATGGGGTGGAATGTTGCGTGTAGATTCAGCGGCAGCTATTTTTCGTTTGATTATTTTAATGGGTGCTGCTTTAGCTGTTTTGTTTTCCATGCATATTGATAGTGTAAACCAACGTGGTGAGTATTTTGCCATGCTATTATTCAGTATCATTGGTATGGGATTGATGGCCGCGGCTTCTGATTTAATCATGTTGTATCTGGCAATCGAGATTACCGCAATTCCCCTGTATGTTTTGGCTGGTTTTATCACTAGAGAAAAAAAATCTGCAGAAAGCGGACTAAAATATTTGCTGTTCGGTGCGATGACTTCTGCTGTAATGCTTTATGGTTTTAGTCTTTTGTATGGATTTAGCGGTAGTACTCAATTTTCGTCTATTTTAGCTGCGCTTCAAGAAGGGTTGATCCCGCCAGGAATTCAAGCTATGATACTTTTCCTGGTTGTAGTTGGATTTGGATTCAAAGTGTCTGCTGTTCCTTTTCATTTTTGGGCACCAGATGTTTATGAAGGATCACCTACACCGGTTTCCGGATTCTTATCGACCTCTTCAAAGGCTGCTGGTTTTATTGCGTTGATGCGTTTTCTTCTTTCAGTTTTTGTGATTGAACCACAGATTTGGATGCTGATTGTGGCAATGTTAGCAACCATCAGTATGCTGACGGGAAATTTGTTAGCAATGGTTCAAAAAGATGCGAAAAGGTTATTGGCTTTTTCATCGATCTCGCATGCAGGATATATATTGATTGGAGTTGCATCAGGAACAGCCTTAGGAATGAAAGGTGTTATATACTACCTGCTGGCATATTTATTCACCAATACTGCTGCTTTTGGAGTGATTAACGCAATCGAAAGAGAAACAGGTTCCAGCGAGCTCAATCAATTAAATGGTTTAATGAAACGATCTCCCGGACTGGCTTTGATTTTGTTGGTATCTTTTTTATCGTTGGCTGGAATCCCCCCATTTGGTGGTTTTATCAGTAAAATTATTGTGTTCAGTGCCGCAGTGGAAGCTAATATGGTTTGGCTTCTCCTGGTTGGTATACTCAATTCCATCATAGGTTTGTATTACTATCTGACCGTGTTACGGATTGCTTTTACAGGTGATGCTGAAGTATCTAAACCCGTGACGGTGTTTCCTGCCTGGAAGTTTGCCTTTGCCATTTGTGTGCTGGGAATTATTGTTTTAGGTGTGATTTATTCGCCCTGGATGAATTGGATTGGTCAAGCTTCGACAAACCTATTGATAGTTCATTGACCTTCATTTTTTGGATATGTTATAATCTTTGCGTATGCAGCCTATCAAATCCGCACCGGTTGACCGTAAGACAAAAATATTCAATTTAGCGTTAGCCAGCATAACTGCACAGGTTGGTTGTTTAACACTTTTGATTATTTTAGGAGCAGTGTTTGGGGGCTTATGGTTGGATAATGTGAATGGCACAAAACCTGCTTTTACATTAGGATTTTTAATTGCCAGTATTCCGGTATCTTTGGCTGTGATGTTTTTTATCGTTAAGTTCGGAATTTCCAAAATTAAGACCAATCAAAAAAATCTGGAAAAAGAGGAACAGGAGGCGGACATTGGAAGAAACTCGTAAATGGCGCTGGGGAGTGAACCGCTGGTGGATTCTAGGATTTGTGATTCTAACGGCTATTGCTGTTACCGTTGTATCCGTCCCAGTTCGCCCACATATTCAAGTAGCTCCCGAACTAATTCTCAGTGAACCATTATTTACATTACCTGTTATTGGTGATTTTTATCTGGTGAACACATTAACCTCGCTTCTTCTCGTGGATTTGATTATCATCGGGTTGGCATTTTTGGTGCGTAAAGCATTAAAGAGTGGTACCTTAGTTCCAAAGGGCATCGCGTCCGCCTTTGAGGCTTTGGTGGAAATGCTATATAACCTGACTGAATCATCTGCGGGTAAAAATGCCAAGCAAATTTTTCCATGGTTTGCCACCATCATGATCCTGGTGCTGGTTGCCAACCTGACCAAACTGATCCCTGGTATGGAAGCTATTGGTTTTATGCATCATTCCGAACATGGTAATGAGATCCAATCGATTGGTGCGAATGCTGCAATATTGTTACCGACAGAGGCGCATGAGGGTGAAGGTTATGTGGTTACACCTTGGTTTCGAGGTGTTTCTACCGATCTGAATTTCACTGTATCATTAGCTTTGATTTCAGTGGTTATGACTCAGGTGATTGGTTTTCGAGCTCAACGCTGGCGATATTTGTTGAAGTTTTTTAATATTTCCACAATTTTCAAAAAACCTTTCTTTGGGTTTATGGATTTGATTGTTGGTCTTTTAGAATTAATTTCCGAATTCGCAAAAATATTGTCGTTTTCTTTCCGTCTTTTTGGCGTAATGTTTTCGGGAACGGTATTGGTCGCATTAATTTCAACGTTGGTGCCTGTTTTTATGCCATCGTTAATTTTTGCTTTTGAATTATTTATGGGAGTAATCCAGGCGTTTGTGTTTGGTATGCTGACCATGGTCTTCATGGCGCAGGCGACACAAGGGCATGGTGAACATGCTGAACACTAGAAACGATTATCAGGAGGAACAATGGAAGAAGCTTTAATTCAGATGGGAAGATTCATTGGTGCCGGTTTATCCATGATCGGCGCGTTGGGCGCCGGTGTCGGCATTGGTTTGAGTGTACAGGGTGCATTAAATGGTATGGCCCGCAACCCGGATGCCTATGGTAACCTGTTGACCAACATGATCCTGGGTATTGCCTTTTCCGAAGCGATCGCAATCTATTGTCTGGTTGTGGCCTTCTTAATGCTGTTTGTTCTTTAAAGAAGGGAGCCTACCTTGGAAAAGCTAGGTATTAATCTTGGATTTTTGCTGGTTCATTTATTTAATTTCGCGATTATCTTCGTCGTCTTACGTGCATGGGTGTATAGGCCAATGACAAAAATGCTCGAGGATCGTCGCAAAAAAGTTGCTCAAGGTCTGGAAGATGCTCGGGTAGCCGCAGATGCACGCGCTAATGCGGAAGATGCCGCCAGCCGCATCATTAGTGAGGCACAGTCAAAAGCAGGTGATGTTCTTCGGGAAGCAACAGCTCGTGCTGAATCCTTACAGAAAGATTGGGAAAGTGTTGCACGGAAGAATATTGAAAAAGAACGAGCTTCTGCTTTAGCAGGTGTTGAGGAAGAAAGAGTACGCCAGTTAAGTGAAATGCGTGGTGATGTATCTGCAATTGCCATCGCGGCTGCACAAAAATTAATTGGCGAAGCCCTGGATGAAAAGCGACAACATGCTTTGCTGACAGAGTTTTTCTCAGGAGTAAAAGGTGGAAAAGTATTCGTGCTGGAAGATAGAAAATTAAGTGGTACATCTGCTGAAGTCACCAGTGCATTGCCATTAACTCGCGAAGAACAGGAACAAGTTAAACAAGAGATTCTGGCTAAAATGGGCGATGCCGCTTCCATCAGTTTCCGAGTGGATCCTTCCATTCTGGGTGGATTAATTGTGCGTGTCGGTGACCAGGTTGTGGATGGTTCTGTCGCAGGGCAGTTAACCAATTTACAACGTGCCTTGATTTAGTTTTAGAAATAAACTTGCAAGGGTTGGCGGCTCAACGTCTCCAACCCTTTTTTTATGCCGAAAACTCTAAAAACAGTTAAAATTATCATCAAAAAACCAATACAGGTTGACAGGTATGCGAAAAAAATTATCAGAAATTATCCATAGTTTGCCGGTAGCCTGGCAAAGCAGTACAAAGGATATGGATATTGCCATATCTGGAATACAATATGATTCTCGCAAGGTAAAACCGGGTGATTTATTTGTGGCATTAGTAGGGGATAATCTGAATGGGCATCAATACATTGACCAGGCAATCATTAATGGTGCAGTAGCAGTTTTGGGTAGTCAACCTGTGGAGCTATGGAAAAGGATCCCTGTCGCTTATATTTCTGTGACAGATACCCGTGAAACCATGGCATATTGTTCGGCTTCTTTTTATAATTTTCCCGCTCGTAACTTGACTGTGATTGGGGTGACCGGGACGGATGGCAAAACGACAACTTCGAATATGATTTATCAAATCCTCAAAGAAGCTGGTGTAAAGGTTGGGATGATTTCCACGGTGAATGCGCAGATTGGGGATGAGGTTTTGGACACGGGATTTCATGTTACAACACCGGAAGCCCCGGCTGTTCAATATTACCTGGAACGTATGCGTACTTCCGGGTTAACACATGTTGTTTTAGAAACAACATCACATGGTTTGGCCCAGCATCGAGTTACCGGTTGTGAATATGATATAGCTGTTGTCACCAATATCACCCACGAACACCTCGATTATCATGGTTCTTACGCGGCATATCGAGATTCTAAAGCACGTATGTTTCGCATGCTTTCTCAGACAGTCAAAAAACCACATGGTAATATCCGCCTGGGCGTTTTGAACTGTGATGATCAATCTTATCCGTATTTGAAACAAATACCAATTGACCGTCAGGCTGCCTATAGTATCTACCAGAAAGAGGATATTTGGGCTGAAGAGATTCAAACATCCACCACAGGTAGCCATTATTTCGCTTGCGGGAAAAAATTTCGCGTGGCGGTGAATTGCCATTTGCCAGGTGAATTCAATGTTTCCAATAGCCTGGCGGCTATAACAGCAACTGTTTTAGGATTGTCGTGTTCTCCTGAACAGGCCGCAGAAGGAATTGCATCTTTACAGGCGGTTTCTGGCCGGATGCAGCCGATTGATCTGGGGCAGAACTTTTCTGCCATAGTAGATTTTGCACATACCCCAAATGCATTGGAAAACGCTTTGAAGACAGCACGAGCAATGACCTCAGGCCGGGTAATTGCAATATTTGGGTCAGCAGGTTTGCGTGATAGACAAAAACGAAAGATGATGGCGGAGGTATCGGCACAGATCGCTGATATTACAATACTTACCGCTGAAGATCCTCGGACCGAATCATTGATAGGGATTTTAGGCGAAATGCGGCTTGCAGCGGAAGAAAAGGGAGCTGAATATGGGGAAAACTTATATACTGTTCCAGATCGCGGTTTTGCCATTCAGAAGGGGATAGAAATGGCCCAACCGGGAGATTTGGTGATAGCATGTGGTAAGGGTCATGAACAATCGATGTGCTTTGGTATTACCGAATTTGATTGGGATGATCGTACGGCTATGCGGGCTGCATTGGCAGCATATTTGGGTATAAATGGCCCATCAATGCCGTATTTACCCACACAGCAAGCGGATTGGAAAGAATAAAAAAGTGGCCATCTCTTAAGCGGATGGCCACTTTTTTATATAGTTATGATTTAGTAACGTCGACCGCCACGGTCGCCGCCTCGATTACCACCGCGATCTCCACCACGGTCATTGCCACGACGTGGACCACTGTTGGAGGGTTTTCCACCACGATCATGTTCTTTAGCTTCTTCTGCAGTCCAGCCTTCTAAAACAGCCTGTCGGCTGAGACGAATTTTGCCACCGGGATCAATATCAGTAATCATGACAGTGATTTCATCACCAACAGAAACGACGTCTTCCACAGAATTTACACGCTCGCTATCTAGTTGGGATATATGGACCATTCCGTCAGTTCCAGGGAGAATTTCAACGAAAGCGCCAAAATCAGCAGTACGGACAACTTTTCCGGTATATATGCGACCGATTTGAGGAACTTCCACCAATGATTCAATCCGGTCACGGGCGATTTCAGCGCCTGTGCCTTCTGCTGAGGCTATGTAAACAGTACCATCTTCGGCAATATCAATTTTGGTGAGGGTCTCTTCCTGAATAGCACGAATGTTTTTACCACCTGGGCCAATAATCGCACCAATTTTATCCACAGGGACTTTAATGGTAATAATGCGGGGGGTGTGCGGTTTCAAAGCTTTGCGTGGTTCAGGAAGAACCTCGAGCATTTGTTCCAGAATATTGACACGTGCATTATATGCCTGACGTAATGCCTGAGACATAATCTCAGGGGTAATTCCACTAATTTTAATGTCCATCTGTAAAGCGGTAATGCCGGCACGAGTTCCAGCTACTTTGAAGTCCATGTCTCCGAGGTGATCTTCCAACCCCTGAATATCAGTGAGGATGGAATATTTCTCATCGTCCATAATCAGACCCATAGCTACACCAGCAACTGGTGCCTTGATAGGTACACCTGTGTCCATTAAGGCAAGTGTTGAACCACAAACGGACGCCATGGAACTGGAACCATTGGATGCAAGAATTTCGGAAACCAGACGGATTGTGTAGGGAAAAACACTTTCTGAAGGGATAACCGGTTCTAAAGCACGCTCTGCCAGAGCACCATGACCAATTTCACGCCGGGATTGTCCACGTAATGGTTTTACTTCACCGGTTGAATATGGCGGAAAGTTATAGTGGTGCATATAACGCTTGTTTTCGGCTGGCGCAAGTGTATCAATTTCTTGGGCTTCGCGGGGAGTTCCCAGTGTGGCAAGGGTGAATGCCTGTGTTTCACCACGGGTGAATAAGCCTGAACCATGAGCACGTGGACTTAGACCCACTTCGCACCAGATTGGGCGAATTTGTTCGGACGTACGACCGTCAGGCCGAATGCCTTTGGTGAGAATACGGCGGCGGACGATATGCTTGTAGCTTTCTTCAAAGGCTTCTTTTAAAGGAGCAATCAAGGATTCGTCTTCACCAGCCATTTCAGTAACGACCTGGGCTTTTATTGCCTCTACGGCGTCATTCAATTCGGCTTTCTTGTGAGGAGCTTCAAGTGCTGCTTCTAATTCAGAAGAGACTCGGGCTTCTACCTTTTTTACCAGATTTGGATCGGAAGCGAAGAGTGGGACTACCCGTTTGGTTTTACCAATTTCGGCAGCCATCTTTAATTGTGCATCGATCAGTGGTTGAATGGATTTATGAGCAAAAGCCAGAGCAGTCACCATGATTTCGTCGGGAATTTCTGTGGCGCCGCATTCAACCATAGAAATGGCTTCGCGGGTTCCGGCAACGCGCAAATCCAGATCTGAGTCCTTAATTTGCTGGAAAGTAGGATTAATTATGAACTGACCATTAATACGGCCAATTCGGACAGCACCAATCGGACCGTTCCAAGGAATATCCGAAATCATCAATGCAGCCGAAGCTGCATTGACTGCCAGAATATCGATCGGATTGAACCCATCAGATGAAAAAGACAGCATAATAATCTGTACTGCATTACGCATGCCATTAGTGAAAAGAGGGCGGATTGGGCGATCTGTTAAACGTGCCATCAGTATCGAATCTGTGGCTGGTCTACCTTCGCGGCGGAAGAAAGAACCTGGGATTCGTCCACCTGCATACATTCTCTCTTCGTAATCAATTGTCAATGGAAAGAAATCCGAACTTTCTTTGGGTTCTTTGTCCATTGTTGCAGCGGCAAATATAATGGTATCGCCAAGGCGAACTGTAACAGCACCACCGGCCTGTAAGGCTAATTTTCCCGTTTCAAATGAAACGACACCTTCCCCAAGGGGAACGTTAAAGGTTTTCGATTCTGGTTTCATATACCTTCCCTTTACTGTTTCCCGCCCGGTCAGGGACTGAAAACTATCCAGAACAGTCCGGTTCTGAACACATTTCAATTCCCAACCAGCGGGTGAAAAAATGATTGAAAAACGAGCAAATGGCCGTTTTTATCCATCTACTCGTTTTTATTTGCGATTTATTATCGGGAACGCAGTTTTAATCGTTCGGTCAAAGCTGCGTACCGGCCGTAATCCTTGCCACGCAAGTAGGCCAATAAGCGGCGGCGTTGCCCGACGAGGATCAACAAACCACGGCGAGATGATTCATCGTGTTTGTGTTGGCGCAGATGTTCAGTAAGGTAGATGATGCGGTTGGTCAGAATTGCAACTTGAACTTCCGGTGAACCAGTATCTCCTTCATGGCGAGCGTAGTCTTTAATAATCGCATTTTTTTGTTCGTTTGTTAAGGTCATGACGTTTGCACTCCTATTGCAATAATTTTTTTAGCAGGTCTCCATATCTTCAGCATAAGCCGGGGACAGGACCAGTCACGGACGTAAATTATATCAGAGTATCTGATGGTCGTACAGATATTTTTGGTCATTGCAGGTCGATTTACCCAAAAATTCGGATTACCTCATCACTTGGCGCAAACTAAATTGTTGTTCCTCCGGAAGAAACGGGATACACCGACGGATCAGACGATTAATTTTTTCTGTTGAGGAATTTAAATAAATATTCCGTAGATGGTAAGCAGTCTCTATTGGGCTTCGTTCGGCTAATTTTTGGACCAATCCAACCAATGAATTTGTGGTCGCTTCCAGAGGATTCAAGAATGCCTGGGTTAACATAGAAAATACGGTTGGTAGGTTTTCGAATTGGTTATCCTCAGCTAAAATTTGTAATGCCTGAAGAGCCGTATTTGTTCTACCTGGATTTCCAGAATCCAGCCACTCTTTCAGGATGGAAAGCCATTCTTTTGGATTTTTTTTCCGGATTTGATGGGTGCCTTGCAAGAAAAGCAATTGTAGCAACATTTTTTCATTGGTTTCCAGCCCCAATGCGGAAATGATCCGCAGAACATCGGTCGATTTTTCCTGCGGAAGCACTCCTAATATCGTGGCTGCCAGGGTTTTTAATTCTAGAAAAGGTTCATTCCAGAGGAATTGTACATAACTGAGGGCTAGATCCGGATTGTTTTGAGTAAATCGAATTAATTGCACATTTAGTTGCTGAACAATAATTGGTGCGAGGTGATAACTTTCAATACTCAGATTTTGTTCAACTTCAAAACCAGGACGATAAGCCCGGTTAGTATGTGCATCCATCAATGATTTTAAACTTTCCACAAATGCCTGGGGGCCAAATTGCGGTTGTAAAATAGATAGAATTTGTTGGTTTAAGCGATCCAATTGAATTGCAGGCATATTCTAAGCAGGAAGCATATTAGTTTTGAACAATATTCTCCAACTTCTCCATTTCAGTAAGCACGAGCGAAATAAGTTTTATATTCAGCCGGTTGACCACAGTAAATACACACCCCGTCTGTTTTTTTCTGATCTAAAGGGCGGCAGCGTGTAGTAGCTTTTGTCTCATCTTTGATGCCAGTTTCGCACGCAGTGCTTCCGCACCAGTAAGCAAACGCCCAGCCTTCTTGTATAATTTGTTTGAATTCGGCGAAATCTTTAGCCTCAAAAATATGGCTATCACGGAATTCTGTAGCACGTTGTAATAAGCGTTGATGGAAATCTACTAAGATGGTTTCCAATTGCCCGCCAAGGTTATCCATGGAGAGAAATAGTTTGCCAGCTTTACCGGGAATATCGCGTTGGGCTACTACGACAGTGTTATTATCGACATCACGTGGTCCGATCTCAATTCTCAATGGGACACCGCGCAATTCCCAATCATTAAATTTAAAACCGGGGGTGACATTATCTCTGTCGTCTACTTTAACGCGGAATTGGCTCAAAGATTTTTCCAATTGGCGCACCACAGGCATGACTTTATCCATACTTACCGGATCTTTATAAATAGGTACAATAACAATTTGGATAGGTGCAAGGCGAGGTGGCAGAATGAGTCCTTGATCATCACCATGAGTCATGATTATTGCTCCCACAAAACGAGTGGATACGCCCCAGGAGGTTGTCCATGCATTTTGCAACTCATTGTTACGATCCAGAAATTGAATGTCAAATGCTTTGGCGAAATTTTGTCCCAAATTATGCGATGTACCTGATTGCAAGGCTTTGGTGTCACGCATCATTGCTTCAATAGTATACGACCGCACAGCCCCGGCAAATTTTTCGGCTTCCGATTTGATCCCGGGTATAACTGGAACAGCTGCTTCATTGACCGCAAAATCGGTGTATAAATCTAAAATCCGGCGGGTCTCTTCCTCGGCTTCTTCTGCAGTTTCATGCGCCGTGTGGCCTTCCTGCCAGTAAAATTCCAAGGTACGTAAGAACATACGAGTACGTAATTCCCAACGGACCACATTAGCCCATTGGTTGATGAGAATGGGCAGATCACGGTAAGATTTTACCCATTTGGAGTACATATATCCGATAATTGTTTCGGATGTGGGCCGTACTACCAGTGGTTCTTCCAGTTTTTGACCACCACCAATCGTCACCACAGCCAATTCCGGGGCAAAGCCTTCTACGTGCTCTTTCTCTTTTTCCAGAAACGACATTGGAATTAACATAGGAAAAGCCGCATTGACGTGACCGGTTTGTTTGAAACGGGTATCCAGTGCTTTTTGGATATTTTCCCATAAGGCCCAACCATAAGGTCGAACCACCATGCAGCCACGCACCGGTGCATAATCGGCCAATTCTGCTCGGGCGATTAATTGGTTATACCATTCTGAAAAATTTTCACTTTGTTTTGGCAATTTCTCTTCACTCATATTTGTTGTTCTCTTCTTCCTATTCGGATGATCATTTTGTAGGGTATAAAATAATTTTTCTACTGATTTTCAATATTATTTTTTAATAATGGCAATAACGCAAAAGTCTCATCAATGGTTTCCGCGAATAGGATCCACTTTTTATAGGTTTCAGCGATGTACTCACCCTGTTCCGCAAATAGCGTCTCCATAACTTTTTTCCAACCTGTTCCAATTAATATAATAGGCATTACCGGTATGGCTTGAATTTGGATTTTATTCCACATCAATACAATTTCGGCCAAAGTCCCCGGACCACCAGGCAAAGCAATTGCGGCATCGCAAGATTCTATTAATGTGGTCAGTCGATCTTGGAGTGTATTTCTGCGCCATTCTTCCTGAACCCAAGGATTAGCAGTGGTCTTTCGCCATTTCTCGATTTCATTGCAGGTTACACCGATCACATGACCGCCTTTTTCAGCGGCTCCGCGTGAAACGGCTTCCATTGTACCCATGTAGCCACCGGTAATTACGGAAAATCCGGCCAGAGCTAATTTTTCCCCCAATTGATACGCAAATTGATATGCAGGAGAATCGGGCTTGGGTGAGGATGCGCCAAAAACAGTAATTTTCATTAATCACCATAAAAGATATAGTCGTTATTTTACTGTATTTTGGTCCCAATCACGCTGGTAATTCACTTCCAATTTTTTTAAAACGGCTTCTTCCAAGTCGATTTTGCAAATTTGAGCCAATTGTAATAAATATAAGGTGACATCGGCCAGTTCGCTTGAGAGCTCTGCTTTATTAGTAATTTCGGATTGCCATTGGAAATGCTCCAATACTTCATTTGCTTCAAGTACCAGAGAAATGGCTATGTTTTTAGGCGTTTGAGGTCTTAGACTTTCAGTACCATACCAACCTTTTTGGGATACAAAATTGTGCATGGCTTGTGTCAATGTTTGTAAGTCTTTACCCATATCATATTACCTTTCAAAAATAAACATGACGGAATTCATACTGTTCCTGATTGAATGTTTGTTGGCTTATTCGATTTCCGGATAATTCAGGTTTTCGAGTATTTTTGGTAAGCCTCTTGTGATCCATTCGTCAATTTCTCTTGCAGTAGACTGATATTTAAAAAATGGTTCACCAATTGGGTCCTTAATGGATACCTTATGACCCGCCATCTCGGTTAAAAGAAAGACCCGGTTTGCCAGGTCGGGAAATTCAACCTGGATCGCTTCTTTATGCCCACTTTCCATTGTCAGGATTAATTGAAATTGATCAAGCAATCCTTTAGATATTGACCTGGATCGGTGTTGACTGGTATCAAGACCACGTTGTGCCATAACCTGTACACCTTGGGGTGTAGCGGGAACACCAGGTGTGGCCCAGGTCCCGGCCGATTCTACCCGCCAAGAAGTATCCGGATCCATCCGGTTTAAATAATTCCGTAAGATCGCAGCAGCCATGGGAGAGCGACATTGATTGGCTGTGCAGATCACTATAACAGATCTGGGTTCAGGCATAAATTTTGATCCGGGTTAACGATCCATACTAACAACCTGGCTTTCCCAGCGGTGCCAGCGTCCATGATGTTTTTCGAGTAAACTTTTTCCTTCTCCAGGTGATTCAAGATCGAGAAGTTCAAGATCAGCATCGACCATAATTTTTACAAGGTCCTTAAAAGTTACCCGCGGAGTCCAACCGATTTCTTTTATGGCTTTACTGGGATCAGCGAGAAGATAATCCACCTCATTGGGACGAAAATATCGCGGATCAATATGAACATATTCATGCCAGTCCATACCAACATATCCAAAAGCCTCATCCAGAAATTCGCGTACTGAATGTGCCTCGCCTGTACCTACAACATAATCGCCGGCTTCTTCATGTTGTAAAATTTTCCACATGGCGGCTACATAATCTGGTGCGTAACCCCAATCACGCTTGGCATCCAAATTTCCCAGGTAAAGAAATTTTTGTTTCCCAGCTTTAATGTTCGCTAATGCGCGAGTGATTTTTCGTGTCACAAAAGTCTCTCCACGACGTGGAGATTCATGGTTGAAGAGAATGCCATTTGAGGCAAAAATACCATAACCATCCCTGTACTGGCGTGTAACCCAGTAGGCATATAGTTTGGCGGCTGCATATGGGCTTTGTGGCAGAAATGGAGTTTCTTCGTTTTGAGGTGGAGTGGCGGACCCATATAATTCGCTGGATGAAGCCTGGTAAAAGCGGGTCTTTATACCGCTTTTTCGAATAGCTTCCAAAATACGAATTGTGCCCAGACCGGTAACATCACCGGTATATTCTGGCATATCAAAACTGACACGGACGTGACTTTGAGCAGCCAGGTTGTAGATTTCATCTGGTTGAATATTGTAAATAACATCCACCAGTGATTCGGATTGAGAGACATCACCATAATGCAGATTGAGTTTAACTTCTTCGCCATTCATATGCGGATCATGATAAATATGATCAATCCTACGAGTGTTGAAAGTGCTGGCACGGCGGATGATACCATGTACTTCATATCCCTGGGCAAGCAATAATTCTGCTAGGTAAGATCCATCCTGACCAGTGATTCCTGTGACGAGAGCTTTTTTCATTCTGACCTCCAGATCCCCAATGAGGCAGTGGGGTAATTTTATAAATCTGAAAAGTAAGTATAACCATTGCCGGAATGGCTGTCAAATGGTTGAGGCGATGTTTCAACAACGGGAGTTAAGCCATCCAAAACACCTCCACCAAAGGTTTATGAAAAAAAGGATAAATTGAATCAGCCTATGAATGGCCGATTTTCATAACGGTTCTGCAGCACTACCAGTATTTTGGTATTCGATCATTGTAAAAAAAACGTCCTCAAAATCATTTTGAGGATGTTTTTATTGAATAATTTAATCTATTTATTAATCGTTTTTCTTGGTAAATTTAATTTTTCCCGTTTCTGTATCCAAATCTACGAAAACTGTATCACCGTTGCTAAACTCACCTGATAAAAGGCTGACAGATAGTGGGCTTTCGATAAATTTTTGCAGAGCTCTTCGCAGGGGACGTGCGCCAAAAGAAGCATCAAAACCTTCATTAGCTATCCAATCTCGTGCTGCATCACTAAGTTCTACTGTCAGTCCGTGTTCTTTCAACCGTCCGTGTATTTCTTTCATTTGCAGGTTGACAATATCGCGTACCTGTTCAACAGTTAATGGGGAGAACATGATAATTTCATCGACGCGATTTAAGAACTCAGGACGGAATGTACTCTTGAGCGCTTTTTCAATTTTTTCGTGGGAATCTCGCTCTTCATTGTCGCTGCTCAGGAAGCCTAATGTACCGCCTTTTCGAACGAATTCAGTACCAAGATTAGAAGTCATGATTAAAACCGTGTTGCGGAAATCCACCACACGACCCTGTCCATCAGTCAATCGTCCGTCATCCAGAATTTGCAATAGAGCATTCCATACTTCAGGGTGCGCTTTTTCAATTTCATCAAACAGAATAACCCGATATGGTCGCCGGCGCACAGCTTCCGTAAGTTGGCCACCTTCTTCATACCCAATATATCCCGGAGGTGCACCAAATAAACGTGAGGCAGTGTGTTGTTCTCGATATTCACTCATGTCCAGGCGGACCAGGGCATCCTGATCTCCAAACATGAATTCAGCCAGTGATTTTGCCAGTTCGGTTTTACCTACACCGGATGGTCCAATGAAGATGAATGATCCAATTGGACGGCGGGGATCTTTAAGACCGGAGCGAGCACGTCGAATAGCATCAGAAATGGCCTTTATGGCTACATCCTGACCAATAATTGTTTCGTGCAACCGTTCTTCCATATGAAGGAGCTTTTCTGCTTCAGTTTCCAGCATTTGGGACACGGGAACACCAGTCCATTGTGCTACTACCTGAGCTATATCATCCACATCCACTACTTCGTCCAATTGGTGTTCAGATTCCCATTTATCACGCTGTTCATCAAATTCTGTTTGCTGGCGTAAGCGTTCAGCTTTCATTCTAGCAGCACGCTCATAATCCCGTTCCACACCGGCTTTTTCTTCTTCAGCTGCAAACCGTTCCAACTCTGTTTTCATTTTCTTGAGTTCAGGCGGCAGGCTGTATAAAGCAACCCGCAATTTTGCAGCAGCTTCATCCATCAGGTCTATCGCTTTATCCGGGAGGCGGCGTTCAGTTACATATTGTGCAGAAAGATGCGCAGCGGCTGTCAACGATTCATCAGCGAAACGCACTTTGTGATGGGCTTCGTATCGATCTCGCAAGCCATGCAGCATCAGGATAGTATCTTCTATGGTTGGTTCATCAACATATACTGGTGCAAAACGACGTTCCAAAGCTGAATCTTTTTCGATATGTTTATGGAATTCATCTAGTGTGGTTGCGCCAATACATTGTAATTCACCACGAGCAAGGGCAGGTTTAAGCATATTAGAGGCATCCATGGCACCCTGAGCAGCCCCGGCTCCAACTACAGTATGAAGTTCATCAATGAATAGGATGACTTCTCCCTCAGAGCGCTGGACTTCTTCAATAGCGGCTTTGAGACGTTCTTCGAATTCACCGCGAAACCTTGAACCAGCAATCATGGCGCTCAGATCCAATGAAATTACTTTTTTACCCATTAAAATTTCAGGGATATCATTATCTGCTATCTTTTGTGCCAGACCTTCCACAATGGCTGTTTTACCAACACCAGCTTCCCCAATCAAAACCGGGTTGTTTTTGGTACGTCGGGATAAGATTTGCATTACCCGTAGAATCTCAGAGTCACGTCCAATTACCGGATCCAGTTTTCCTTCACGGGCTTGTTGGGTTAGATCTCGGGAATATTTTTCGAGGCTGCGATAGCGAGTTTCGGCTTGTGGATCTGTTACCCTTTGTCCACCGCGAAGTTGATTAACCGCTTCAATCACACGGTCGCGATTAATACCGGCACCTTCCAGTAATCTTGCGGCGGGTGTATTTTTCTCACTCAAAATTGCCAGGAAAATATGTTCGGTGGATATATATTCATCTTTTAACCGACTAGCCTCTTCATTTGCGAGGTCGATGATACGCTTTACCCGGGGAGTAATAAATACCTGACCGGCTCCACCGCCGAAAATACTGGCTTTCGGGCTGGTACGTAAAATATAATCCAGGCGTTCTTCCAAAATACTTGGATCGATCTTGAGAATTTCCAAAATTTGGGGAATAACACCTTCCGGCTGTTCGATAAGAGCCAATAGAATATGTTCTGTATCAATTTGATTATGCCCATATCGCTGAATTATTTCCGCGGCGCGTTGTGCCGCTTCCTGGGCACGTTCGGTAAAGCGGTCAAATCTCATCATAGGAGTTTTTCCTTCCATAACAGCATGTTTGATTTACCTTTGCTGTTAACATTCTGCTGATTATAGCAAAGTCCTTATCAAATTTAAGCATTAAGTCTATTAGAGCTTTATAAGAATATTTGTGTATATCTGTATTTTACATTGAAAATGATTTCTTATGGCAATTGCACAGTTCCAATTTTTAGATTTCACTTCAATCTTTGTCCACTGGTGTGTGAAAAATTTGGTCAGGTAAATTTCTAATCGTTAGCTTTTTCCGGTGTAAAATAGTGCAATGGTGTCTGACAATTTGATTCTTAAAGGAAAATTGCGTTCACTGGATTCTTCCAGAGATTTGGGAGTAATTGCTGATCTCATTGAGTTATGTTTTATGGGAACAATGGATGAAGATGGGCGGGATTATATCGGTTACTTAAGAAAAATGGCTCAAGAATCAAAAAACATGACCTGGGGTTTAGGTGCCCTTCAAAATTCATTTAGTCCGATGCAAGGTTTTGTCTATGAGCTTAATGGTTCGATAATCGGAAATCTTTCGATGCTTCCATTTCAAAAAGGTGATGAGTTTGTTTATTTAATTGCGAACGTTGCGGTACACCCTGCATATCGCCGGCATGGTATCGCAAGAGATCTCACTGCGCGAGCCATTCAACATGCCCGTTCAAAAAATGCTGTAAGTACCTGGTTGCAAGTACGCGATGATAACCCTGCTGCTCAACAATTGTATCTATCCATGGGTTTTTCTGAATGTTGCCGTCGAAGTACTTGGACATTAAGACCAGATTCGCGAAAAATAATAGAATGGAATAAACGTTTCAATAGTTCCGGAAGGTCTTTTCAGGATTGGAAGAAGCAAAAGGAGTGGTTATCCAACCTTTATCCGGAAAATGTGCGTTGGAACATCGGATTGAAAGAAAATAAATTGGAACCAGGAATATTAAAGTCCATTCGGCGATTTCTAAATGGTCAATGGGTTCGGCATTGGAGTTTGAAAAAAAATGATCGATTGGTAGGTGTTGCCTCATTGGAACGTACTCATTTGTATGCTGATAATCTTTGGCTAGCAGCTGAACCAGGGATGGAACCAGGTGTGCTTGAGGAAGTTATTCCTCAAATTCAGAAAGATATGTTTTTTTTGCGACCGATGACTGTAAATTTTCCAGACAAAGTTGCAGAAGAATCTTTTCAATTAATGGGTTTCGATAAAAACCATACTTTAATCTGGATGGAAGAACGCTTAATGCGCCCTGTGTCAATTGAGGTTTAATGCAACTTTTTACTTTAGAAGACGTAAATAGGTTAAGGAAGGAAGGTAAAAATGAAGAAACTATTAATTAGCCTGGCAATTAATGCGGTTGCTTTATATGCAGCCGTCGCATTTATGGCTGGACGGGGTATTACTCCACAGAGCGATAACTGGCTAAGTTTTGTTTGGTTAGCCTTAATTTTTGGTCTGGTAAATGCTATCATAAAACCATTGCTAATTGTGATGAGCTGTCCATTATTGGTTCTGACATTGGGTCTGGGAACTTTGATCATTAACACCATCATGTTTGTTTTGGCTGGTTGGATAGGGACTCAGTTCCAGGTTGGATTTAAAGTAGAAAATTTTTGGGCTGCATTTCTAGGCGCATTGATTGTAAGTGTGGTTAGTTTTATATTAACTGCTATCTTTAAAGACGAATCGGATGGTCATCGCCGAAAAAAATAATTTGGAAATAAAAAAGAGGTACTGATCAGTACCTCTTTTTTTCGTTGAATTATTATGGAAGGGTGAAGTGTAATAAAATATTATTTCCGGCATCTGCGACCCATACACCGTTATCGGGGTCAAATGCCAGAGTTGAGGGCATACCAAATCCATCTGTGTTAGGGCTGTATTGTCCCCACCCGCGCAGGAAATTGCCATCTGGGCTAAATCCCAAAATGCGGAAACTTTCAGGGTCTGTCAAATATACATTGCCTGAATTATCGGTTGCCAGGAAAGGTTTATTATCGACACTTTGACCATTCCATCCGACAACATCCCAGGCGTTACTGGCAAAATAGGTAGTTTTATCTTCATTGGGCAAGAATACTTGCACCCGTTGATTCCAGGTATCGGCAACATAGACTTCACCGTTTGGACCGATCGCCACACCTACAGGTTCATCCAATTGTCCCAGGTCAAACCCGGATTCGCCTATTTGGGTAATAAATACTCCATTAGAATCAAAAACGCTGATACGTTTGTTCCCGGTATCGGTAACAAATACTCGGCCATCTAAATCGACAGCGATCCCACGCGGACCATAAAATCCATAAGGATTTTCTGAAATATCGGAAACGCCCCACTGGGTTATGAAAACGCCTTCTGGGGTGAATTTTTGGACACGATGATTCCAGGTATCGGTGATATAAACCGATCCATCCGGACCTATAGCCACACCCCAAGGCTCATTAAATGAACCGGAGGGTGCGAGACCTTCGACGCTGGTTTCACCAAAACTCCCCCAAACATGCAAAAGGGTTCCATCCGGGCTGAAATGCTGGATGCGATGATTGAGTGAATCCGCAACATATACACTACCATCCTGAGCGACAGCGATGCCACGCGGGGCCGCAAATTGTCCGGGCTGGTCACCCGCAAGACCAATCGTCCGATCTGGCATATATTGGCTCATTTTATCTGTATATGGGTCTGCGACTGGTTCAGAGATAGTTGCAGGTAACACTCCATAATTCCAAATTTGGGCGATAATATCATTTCGGATATACATACTAATTGAATTACCGGGGGACCAGGTTGCTTCGGTAAGATCTGTACGGCCTTTGATTTCTGCGTATTTGGTGTAGTCTTTATTTAACCAGATATCAAATAGTGCGGACCGCATTGCTGGATCGGTAAACGCATAACGAATACGCTCCCAGGTGAGGAAATAATAGTCCTGCATTGGCCATACAAGGCGCAGATAGTCGTACTTGATGTATTCATTCTTCGTCAGAGAATCAATTTTGGAAATATTCTCACTGCTGGCGAGAATAACCGGTGCATTTAGCAGATCACGGGTAGGTTGATCGGTGTACCACATTTTATTGGGGTAATCGCGGAAGTACCACCAATATGGGTAGAGTCCATCATTGTCATAAGCCACAGTTATATTCCGGTCACCAACAGTTCGTTTGGAAATTTCTTCAACCTGTTCGAGTATATCTTTTGGTCCGCGGGCCGCATGGGCATAAACCAGAAATTCTTTTCCGGTATCATAATTGACAAATGCAGCCATAAAGGCAGTGCGTGCGGTAGTAATTGCTAATAAGGAGAAAAATCCAAGGAAAAAGATGGTAAGCAAATGTTTGACTTTCCAGGATTTTAGAAAATATGAAAGCCCAAACATGGACGCTATTACACCTATGAGGGCAATAACGAAAGAGTTGGTTACTTGCAATTCTTCCAGAGTCTTCCCTTCAAATGGGGCAGGAGTTCCCAATAAAGCTCCGGAAAAGCTCATAAAACTGGTTATTAATACAGGAATGAAGAGCAACCCTATCCAGCTGTTATTTTGTTTTAAATTCTGCCAAGGAATAAATTCAACCAGTTTGTTGAAACCCCATGCAGCAGAAAAAAGAAACGGAAGAGCAATGTGAACTGTTAGCCAGGGCATTTTTTCTCCAGCCAGGCTGTAAGCAACCAGGCTGGTAAGTGACCAGAAGATGAATAATAGCAAAACCGGAACCCGATAGGTGTCAGCATAATTTATTACAGGTTCTGTTTCATTGCTTTCTGTTTTAAGGTACTCATCTTCTAAAGAAGGATCATCCTGAACGGGCGATAATGGTACTGCTGGCAAAATACTGGCTTCCCGAGGGCGGAAAAAACCGTAAATAAGGGCGACCAGAAAACCGCAGATGGCCAGATACTCATAGAATGGCATTTGTAAAAAGGCATAATAGTATAGTGGTTGGGAACCCCGGTTGACAGCTTGTTGTTCCAACCAGTAACCTAATGATCCTACCAGCCCGGTCCAAAAACCATTGCCCCAGGTGAAAAAAGTGGTATAGAATACCGTATAAATGGACCAGAAAATGGCTGTATTTTTAATCCACGTTTTAAAATTCCACCAATAACCCAGCAAGGCAGTAATAGTCAACATAATAAATAGCGTTATGGAGGTACGCAGGATACCGGCGCTAGTGTAATCGGTAGCTGTCCAGTTGGTGTTGAGGATGGAACCAATCATAACAATTGGAAAAGCCGATAATAAAGGTAACACCAAAGTACCGTTAAGCATTAATAGATCAAATGAACGCAAGTGGTGAAGACGTTTCATGCCTAGGTTGTGGATAAGAATATAAATACCAAATACACCCAGGGCTGCTGCTAAAAATACAGTGATATTGCTGAACATAACCAATGATTGGAGGCCATCGGAGATGGCAGCTGCTCCATCCTCTGTAACCGGGTTTTGTTTGGCATGGATAAATCCTAAAGTTATCCCGGTTAATATCAGTACAATCGCTCCTGACATGACTGAAAAGAAAAGTACTTTTTTATCATGTGCTGGCCACTTTTCTTTCGTTACATCAATGATGAAAATAATAGCCAGGAAAAGCAGCAATTGTGCCATGTAAATATAGGCAGTTTCCTTGGATGTGAAGTTAAGTGCCTGTGCGATGGTGAGTAGGATCAAAGAAAAATGATCGCCACGATCCAGATATCGTAAAGTGGCATACAACATCACAACACCAATTACTTCTATCAAACCTTCATTACGGGTATAACGGCCATAAAAGAGCATAAAGGGCGAAATCAGAAAAAGAACACCCCCAATGATGTGTCCCCATCTACCCAAATAACGCCGGAAAGCTAATAAAATTACAGCAATCGCTGCTACACTGGCAAGGGCAGCGGGAACCCTTGATGTGAAATCATTGTCTCCAAACATGAAATAGGTGAGAGCTATTAAATGAAATTGTAATGGCCCGTGAGTAACGGGGTCCTGTTTGTACCCTTTTCCAATAGAAAGATCATAAGAAGGTACAACATGGTTCACTTCATCATGGCTCATAACACGCGCACCCAGGTCATAAAACCTGCTGATGACCGCAACCAACAAAATGATGATAATAATGAGGGTTTCAATATTAAATTTTGGTATATTCTTAAAAATTGGCTTCTCTAACCAGGATGAAAAGTTTTCGTTTTCGGTGTTCATATAATTAGAATTCTCCAAGAATTAACGGTTATGTTTAGCAAAATTCGTAAAATATCTCCCAATTTTATACCACTTGACTATACTTTAAAGTAATGGTTCTGGCAAGTTTTCTTTCAAATATAAGTTGCTCTGGTTTTTGACATTGTTAAAGTTTCCTTCTATACTTATGTGAATTTATTTCAAGCTTTTCTCCCCAATTAATAAAAAATTTATTTTGAATGTGATACCAGGTTGAGACTGGTATTAAAACCAAAGGAGTCCTAAAAAATGGATCGTTCAAAATTGTATCGTTACAGTATGTTTGCGTTGTTGTATTTTGCCCAGGGCGCCGTATTAAGTTATTTTACTGCGTTGAATGCCATTTACTTACAATCTTTCGGTATCAGCATGACAAAAATTGGAATTATCAGCGGGTTAGCATTAACCCCTTTTGTGCTGAAGATTTTTTTGGGTATGATCAGTGATAGGGTTAATTTTTTTCAATTGGGATACCGCAAACCATACATTATTATTGGGCTGGTATTTCAAGCCGTTTGTTTGACGATTGTGCCGTTGATACATCCCGGAAATCATTTTGGTTTGTATGGGCTATTAGCTTTTCTGACGATGACGGGTATGGCTTTATACGATACCTGCACAGATGGGCTGGCATTGGACAGTACCCCAAAGGAGGAGGAAGGTACAATTCAGGGGTTCATGGTGGGTGGGCGTGCCATGGGTGTAGTAGTCCTTTCCAGTTTGATCGGCTGGTTGGCACAAACGTATGGATGGCAATGGGCATTCTGGCTTTTGGCTATTTTGACCTTATTACCACTGCTTTTGGTATTTGGCTATCATGAAAGTGATCGAAAACCGGAACAAAAATTTGATTGGCAGGCTTTTGGTGCATTCCGACATTGGCCGATTATTGCCTTGGGTCTGTTAGGTGCCTTGTACTCCTTGGTGATCAATGGAGCTAACGAAATTGTCAATCCATTCTTACAAAGCACCTTTGGTATCTCAGTTATGCAGGCAGGATTTTATACTACCGTGTGGGGACTAGGTGTCGTTGGCGGTAGTATCTTTGGCGGCAGGCTTACGGACCGCATTGGTCAACGCAGGGCTGTGGTAAGTGCACTATTAGTTTCTATGCTTTCGATTGGAGCATTGGCCATTACCACCAGTGCTGGGTTGGCTTGGGTTCTGGTGGCTCTGTTTGGTATAGCTTTTGGGTATTATGAAACTATTTATTTTGCCATCTCGATGGAAAAAACTGACCCGCGGATTGCAGCATCCATGTTTGCCTTGTTGATGGCGGTTGCTAACGTTGGCACCGGTATTGGATTACCGATTAGCGGTGCATTATCCGATTCTATTGGTTATCGTTGGACGTTTATTGTTATAGCGGTTTTAAACCTTCTGGCAATTCCCCTTTTATCTTCTATTTTTGGCAATCATAATAAGCCAGTTAAATCATAAGGGCGGGGAAACCCCGCCCTTAAAACGAGTGGAGAGGAATTATTTTCCGCCAGAGCCTGACTTATTTGAACCACCGGATCCGCCCTGATTACCGGATTCTCCGGAGTCTTGAGAACCGTTACCGGTTCCATTATCGTTGTTACCATTATTAGATCCATTATCAGAATCATTCTCACCTTGTGAACCATTGGGCTCGTGTTGTTCGTTGGTATTTGAAGGTTGTGTGGTTCCATTATGCTGCGATTGAGTTTGATATTGTTCCTGATTCTGATTATGATTTAGATTTTCTGGAACTTCACCAGGATTAGTGTTTTCGTTTGGATTCATAATCTGATTTTGGTATTGATATTGCCAATGATATTCGCCATCGACCAAGGGGGTTTCCTGCATGACCTGTAACCGGTTTTGAATTTGAAGCATCATTTGTTGCGGGTCAAGTACTCCTAAATCACATAGTTGTATTTGTTGTTGGATTTGATTTTGGAATTGGTTCATAAATGGCGCAAGAGTATCATCTGTTTGTTTTTGGTTCATGAATTGGAATTGTTGCAGTAATTGTTCTTTTACGAAGAGCAGGTTGTCCAGGGGTGTTTCTGTTTCCGTAGCGAATTGAAGGGTCCGTTGCCATTGATATTCCCACTTATATACAGCAGGAGCCGGTGGCATTTCGCTTGATTCAATCAATTGTTGAATTTCTTCAAAACGTTGGTTGGCAAATTGATTCATTAATTGAAATGATGTCTCTGGATTTCCGGCTAGGTCCAATCTGACGTCTTCTGTCCAAACCTTAACGGGATATAGTATTTCATCCGGCAGGCTGGCCTGTGAAGCAGCTACCAAGGTGGCACCTGAACCACCAAAAAGCATAGTAAGTATCGTTATTAAAATTGCAAGTTTCATTGGAAATATCTCCTTATTTCTGATTATTGGTTTCCAATACTTATGACGTGATTTCTCTGCAATGGATACGTTTTGGCTTTGGACAATTTGTGAAAGAAAATTCTTCCGTGCGGAGGCAACATTTAATGGGTTTCTTTCAGGAGTATCCTTAAGAACCGATATTTTTTTTTCAACTTCCGGGTATTTTTGATTCATTTTTTTAAACCTTCATTATTTTTTTCAGTGTTCGTAGTCCTCTGTTTTGTAAGGCTTTTACAGCACCTACAGGTTTTTTTAAAGCTTTTGCAATTTCTGCAGTTTCCCATTCTTCTAAAAATTTTAGAACAATGACCTGTCTTTGGTCAGGTGTTAAATTATGTAAAGCATTTCGAACAAATACCTGCTCCAATTTATCATTTGTTAAGGTTTCCGGATTATTATTCGGATCAGAATAGTTTTCAGAAAGGCTCTCTGTCTCTGGCGATGGACGACGGTAATAATCTGTAATCCAGTTGTGAGCGATCCGATACAAATAAGGTCGAACTGCCAGCCTGGGACCTTTTCCTTCATGTATTGCTTTCAAAAATCGACTGAATGTTTCGGCAACACAATCTTCTGCACGATCACGATCTCCTAATAACCTGTAGGCATACCGAAATAAGGCGTCATTATACCGATCATAAACGGCTACCAGGACAGTCGGTTCCAATGCCTGGATTTTTTCTAAGAAGTCATCTTCAATTTCCAACATGTCCTCACCAATTAAGACGCATAAATGTCACAGAAGATACGCATCCATTATTGCACAAATTTCGTTTTCGATGACACATACCAAATTTATAAATTTTTAATATTTTGTTTGTAAATCTCTAATAATCTCGTAATAAACTACAAGTAAATCAACTTATTGTGTTTTTTGTTTACACAGGAGGTTTAATATGAAAAGAGGAAAAACACCAACAATTTGGCAAGAAATGGAAAATATTCAGAGGGAAATGAATCGTTTGTTTGAAACAGCTTATGATGGTAGCCCTATGCACCTGATGTCTTCAAGTGTTGAGTTTCCAGCTATCAACGTTTGGTCTAAAGCCGATTCAGGACAGGTGGTTACGGCTGAAATACCTGGTGTGGGTATGGATGATCTTGATATAAAAGTGGCAGGAGAAATTCTGACAATCAGTGGTTCACGACCAACACCTGTGGACCAAGAGAATTATCGATTACACCGTCAGGAAAGGGGATTTGGAACGTTTTCCCGTTCAATTCAACTGCCTTTCCCAATTGAAGTAGAAAAAGTTGAAGCCACTTATGAAAAAGGGATCTTAAAAATTTGGCTTCCACGCGCAGAATATGATCAACCACGCAAGATTTTGGTTAAAGTAAATTAAGGAGGTGTGAAATGTCTGAGGAATTAAAAATTCAAAATGAAAAAAAAGAAGAGATGACAGAAAAAAATCAGGCAGAACGCACACGGGAAGGACGTGTTTATATTCCCCGGGTAGATATTTACGAGAATAACGACACCATTTTTGTAATTGCAGATATTCCGGGTGTTGATGAAAGTTCCATCGATATCACCCTGGAAAAGAATACACTAACCATTGATGCCCGTGTACAGGTAGAACGTCCGGAAGGATATTCACTAACGTATGCTGAATATGGAATTGGAGATTTTCGCCGAAAATTCAGTGTATCAGATGAGATTGATCGGGAGAAAATAGAAGCAAAAGTAAAGAATGGGGTCTTAAAGTTGATCTTACCAAAAACCGACCCGGCAAAAGCTCAAAAAATATTAGTGCGTGTAGCCTAATAGTATTCAAGATTTTACCAATATCCATATAGCCGAGATTTTTAGGTTATATGGATATTGTGTTTAAAAAATAGTTATCCAAAAGCGAAAGAATCCACTACAATTGTATTAAGTTATTGATTTTTCATTCTATAAACTGTGATGTTCAAAACTCAATTCTTGTCCCTAATATTTCGGAGGGTTTATGCGTAAAAGTAGAATCGTCATAGTATTGTTTTTTGGGTTAGTTCTTTTATCTGGATGCGCGCGCCTCGATGCCGGATTAATCGAGGTAAAAGAGTCTTGCAGGGTTACGAACAATTCCGGCGTCTGTAGTGGAACGATGCAAGAAGTCCGTAATGAAAATGTTAAGGTTTATTCTGATATATTTACAGACCCGCAACAATATGGTTTTTTAAATTTAGCAATCAGTATCGAAACTGGCGAGCTCCAGGTGGAAGTATTTCAATATGGGGGGACATGGGTTAGTTTTAATGTGACTCCGGAGGAGCCGGGGAGTTTTTCTGGTTGGATCAACGCCGATTCAGATGGACATTTTGCGATTAAATACAAACAGGTGGGTAACCGGGCTGTAAAAAATGTAATATATAACTTTGATCTTCAACAATAACAAATGTACTTAGAACTTTGGAAAGGTGTTTAATCAAATAAGGTCATTTGGCAGGTGTTTCCATCGATTTTTTCTGTACAATGAATTAAGCATAATCCCCGTAATTGAGGAAAATCGGTGAAAGATTCAAATTCTGAACACCCAACAGTATATTCGACGGAGTTTGGGCGAATGTGCCCGGTTTGTGGAAAACCAAAAGAACAATGTATTTGTAAAAAGAATCTACCTACCAATCAATCATCCAAAGATGGAATTGTTCGCTTAAGGTTGGAACGAAAAGGACGTGGTGGTAAAACCGTTACATTGATTGAGGGGTTGTCATTATCAGCAGAGATGCTTAAAGATTTGGCTAAAGAGTTAAAGCGCGCGGCTGGTTCTGGTGGTGCGATTAAAGATGGTGTAATTGAAGTTCAGGGGGATGTGTGTAACGCTTTAAAATCAGTTTTAGAAAATAAAGGGTTTAGAGTAAAAATATCTGGTGGCTGATGCCTAAATAAAAATAACAATCGGAGGCTGCAATGGTAAATAGTTTATCACCGTTCTTTTCCCCTTCTGGTGTAGCCATTATAGGTGCATCCAGTAAACCCAATAAGTTGAGTTATGGGATTGTAAAAAACCTGACATTATATGGGTATCAGGGAGGAATTTATCCGGTTAATCCTGGCTCGCAAGAAATATTAGGAAAAAAATGTTATCCTGATATTCAACATGTTCCAGACCCGGTTGATCTGGCAGTGATTGTGTTGCCAGCTGGCCAAATAGCTCAGACATTGGAAGATTGTGCGACTCGCGGAATCAAAGCTGTTACTGTAATTTCAGGTGGTTTTAAGGAGTTGGGAAAAGAAGGGGAGCTACTGGAGCTTCAGATTATGGAAATTGTTCAGGCTCATGGAATGCGCATGGTTGGACCGAATTGTGTAGGTACCATGAGTTTACACACCGGTTTAAACACGACCTTTATTCATGGTGTGCCAGATACAGGGGGGATCGGCTTCTTATCTCAGTCCGGGGCTGTTTTAGGTGGCGTGGTGGATTATGTAAAAGACAAAGGTGTTGGTTTTTCTCATTTCTTGAGCCTTGGAAATGAGGCAGATGTCTCCGAAACTGACATAATTGATTATTTAGGTGAGGATGAACAAACCAAAGTAATTACAGCTTACGTTGAACAAATCCGCGACGGACAACGCTTTATCCGGACTGCGCAGCGTGTCACCAGACATAAACCCATTGTTTTACTCAAGGCTGGCAGAACCTCTGCGGGTGCTCGTGCAGTTTCTTCACATACTGGTTCACTTGCTGGTTCACATGCGGCTTATCAAGCTGCATTTGTTCAATCCGGCGTGGTAGAGGTGCAATCTGTAAATGATCTTTTTGACGTTTCTCAGGCTTTTGCCTTACAGCCACTTCCTAAAGGCGATAGAGTAGTAATTTTGACCAATGCGGGCGGTCCGGCCGCCTTGGCATCAGATAGCTTGTCTAACAATGGATTACGCATGGCAGATCTAAACCAGAAGACCATGGATGAATTGCGCAAAATTCTTAATCCAAGTGCGCAAGTTTCCAACCCAGTGGATATGCTGGGTGGAGCCGAACCCCAAGAATATGAAGCAGCCATGCGCTTGGTTGCAGCAGACCCAAATGTAGATATTATTGTTCCTATTCTGGTTCCTCAGTCTCTGGTTAATCCGATCAGTGTTGCAGAGAAAATCAGTAATGTTGCTGCTACCTCCAGTAAAACAGTGATTTCATGCTTTATGGGCGATAGCTTGGTAGCGGAGCCGCGCAGAGTGCTACACCGAAATCGCGTGCCAATGGTTGTATACCCTGAAAGCATTGGTTCGGTGTTGGGTGCTATGAGAGTTTATGCCAAATGGCTTGATTCCCCACAAGAAGAGACAGTTGTTTTCTCCGATATGGATCAACTGCTAGTTAAAGATATTTTTTCTGCTTCTGTTGGTAACAAAAGTCTGGGTGAGGTGTTGACTCGCCCATTGCTTTCGGCATATGGTATCCAGGTAATTTCAGGAGATCATGCGAAAACAAACGATGAAGCCGTAGCATTGGCGGCAAGAATTGGATTTCCCGTGGCGATGAAAATTGTGTCACCGGATATTTTGCATAAATCTGAATATGGTGGAATTCGACTAAACTTACAGAATCGCTCAGATGTGGCTCAAGCTTATGAACAAATATTGAAAGATGTTATAGAAAGAAAACCGGATGCTCGGCTGGAAGGGGTTTTGATTGAAGCTATGGCGCCAAAAGGGCAGGAAGTTATTATCGGCATGCGCCGTGATCCGGGATTTGGAGCGATTATGATGTTCGGAATGGGTGGAATTTTTGTTGAATTATTTAAAGATGTTGCTTTTCGTGTGGCGCCATTAACACGTAATAATGCATTGGAGATGATTGAAGCTACACGGGCAGGGCAATTATTAGCCGGATTCCGTGGGCAAATCGAGGCAGATGTGGAAGCCGTAGTGGATACAATCTTGCGGCTGAGCCAACTTGCTGTTGATTTCCCGGAAATCAGTGAGATTGAGATTAATCCATTACTGGTTTTGCCAAAAGGTCAGGGTGCTATTGCTCTTGACGGCCGGGTAATCTTTAACTGAACCAATAGTAAGCAGGAGATAACTATGAAACGATTACTATCCGGGAATGAAGCTGTTGCCAGGGGAGCTTGGGAAGCTGGTTGCAAGGTAGCTTCCGGTTATCCGGGAACTCCCAGTACGGAAATTATTGAAACTTTTAGTCTTTATCCGAATGTGTATGCTGAGTGGGCGACCAATGAAAAAGTAGGCCTGGATGCGGCCATTGGTGCTGCATACGCAGGCCGGCGGGCAATCTCAACCATGAAGCATGTAGGGGTTAATGTAGCTGCCGACTCATTGTTTTATGCCGCTATGACTGGTATTGAGGCTGGTCTGGTTATCGTCTCCGCAGATGATCCCGCAATGCACTCTTCGCAAAATGAACAGGATAATCGTCAATATGCAAAATTTGCGCGCATCCCTTGTCTGGACCCATCAGACAGCCAGGAGGCCAAGGATTTTACGATTGCTGGTTTTGATCTCAGTGAGCAGTTTGACACACCGGTTTTATTGCGGATGACAACCCGGGTTTGCCATACCAGCAGTCCTGTGGAAGTCTTCGAACAACAAGCAAGTGTACCGGAACCACATAAATACCCACGGAACCCAGCAAAATATGTGATGATTCCTGCAAATGCTCGCCAGCGTCATCCGGTGATTGAAACACGTATTGTGGATCTTTCAGTATTTGCCGAAACATTCCCGCATAATCGCATTGAATGGCGTCAAAAGGATCTTGGCATTATTACTGGTGGAATTGCCTACCAATATGCGCGCGAAGTATTTCCGGACGCTAGTATTTTAAAGTTAGGTATGGTTTACCCACTACCGGAAAAAATGATTAAAAAATTTGCCTCACAAATAAAAAAATTGATTATTATGGAGGAGTTGGATCCATTTATTGAAGATCAAGTGCGTTTGATGGGAGTGGAAATATATCGACCACAAGATATTGAATTAAATAATTATCCCATGACAAAATCTGTGTTTCCCATGTTTGGTGAGTTTAGTCCGGCTGTTATCCGTATAGAAGCAAAACGTGCTGGTCTCTATGATGGGAAAATTCCTGATTCTATACCCGATTTGATATTAGAATTGCCACCTCGTCCGCCCACTTTATGCCCGGGTTGCCCACACCGTTCTTCTTTTTATGTGTTGAGCAAATTGAAACTTCCGGTGAATGGCGATATTGGTTGTTATACGTTGGGAATTGCACCACCGTTAAAAATTACCGATACCTGTGGATGTATGGGAGCTGGGATTGGTGTAGCACATGGCGCTTCTATTGCTGGAGATTCAGAACGTCACGTAGCTGTTATTGGCGATTCAACCTTTTTTCACTCTGGTGTTGCACCTTTAATTAATGTTGCTTTTAACCGGAGCAATGTGATTACGATTATCATGGATAATCGGATTACTGGTATGACCGGGCATCAACAGAATCCGGGTACTGGGAAAACATTAATGAACCAGGATACTGTTGAAATTGATATAGAAGCTATGGTTAAAGCCTGTGGAATTAAAAAAGTTTTGACTGTAGCAGCTTACGATGTGGAGTTAATTGAAAAAACATTAAAACAATGGATGAAAGAGGACGGTCCAGCAGTATTGATAACTAGAGAAGAATGTGCATTGTTGCCAACTGCCAGAAAAAAATATATTTCTCTGCAGGTAACTGATCAATGCAATGGTTGCACAGTTTGTTTTCGGATTGGCTGCCCAGCTATTTTGAAATCAGAAGCCCTAGATCCCAAATATAACCGTCCTTTGGCAGAGATTGACAGCCAGTTGTGTACTGGTTGTGAAATTTGTGCTCAGGTGTGCCCACGAGATGCTATCTTGTTCCGTGATCAGGTTAAAATGCTTCAAGGTAAAGCAAAGGATTAAATCATGATTGAATTTCCAAATTTAACCATTGAATCCGATACCGTCAATTTCTTACTTGTAGGTGTAGGTGGTCAGGGTACCATTCTTGCAAGCAACGTCCTGGCAGAATTAGGTCTGGCATCCGGATATGATGTAAAAAAAGCCGAAGTGCATGGGATGTCTCAGCGAGGCGGCAGTGTAATTTCTCATTTACGCTGGGGCGAAAGTGTATACTCCCCGATTATTCCAAAAGGGGAAGCAGATATTATGATCTCCTTTGAAAAACTGGAAGCACTGCGTTTTATAGATATGCTGCGACCCGGTGGTTTGATTTTGATTAATGATTATGAGATTGTACCGGTTACAGTCAGTTCTGGAGCGGCTATTTATCCTACGGATGAATACATCAGCAATGTCATTCAAACCTATACAAACCAGGCATATTGGGTGAAGGGAGTTGAAATAGCAGAATCGCTAGGGATGACAAAGGCATCGAATGTGGTCTTGCTGGGTGCATTATCTGCATTACTGGGCATGGCTTCAGACTCATGGTTGCAGGTAATTGGTTCCAGAGTACCCACAAAATCTCTGGCTCTCAATCAGCAAGCATTCGAACTGGGTCGGCTAGCAATCATAAACGGCTAATCAACGTAAGAGAACGGCTGTCCGTTGGAATATCCGGCAGCCGTTTTCTTTTTGTGGTTTGAAGGAGGCTATGGACCAAAGATGCGATAGCGCTGAATGTTATATTGATAATACAAATAACATCCAATGCAAAAGCCGGCCAGGGCTATTCCTGAGGCAAGCATGACCATGCCTGCAAATATCCACGCCACAATTGGTTGTCCAATGGCGAAAAATAGCTGTGCGAAGGCTAACAGGGTGGTGGCAATACTATTATTAAAACGCTGTAAACCAGGGTCTTCTTTCTCAGATATCAGATTTCGCCGTTTGAAAAGCCAGGAACCCAAACGAAAAATCAGGCTGAAGCGTTTTCCAAACAATGTCGTTGGCAATAAAATTAAAAACAAGACGGTGGTAATCCAGGTCTGTTGGGTGAATAATGCAATTAATATACCCAATGCCAGTATGCTCCGATTCAGGCTCACTATAGGCATCGGAATTCCATCTTTTTGCATGTGAAGATTGTTTTGCATATTGAACTCCTTAGAAGGTTCGATGGGAAATAATTTGGATATTTATACAATATTTATCCAAATTATACAATATGCTTATGGCTATGTATCAACTTTTCTTATCAATCTAAGAAAAACCAGTAATGTAACGGATTATACGGGAATGCCGGTTACAGTTTCCGTGCTTACTGTTTTACTGTTTTGTCCTGGTAATTTCTCCGCCACCTAAAAGAATGTCATTTTCATAGAAAACTGCAAATTGGCCTGGCGTAGCATCACGGACTGGTTCGTCGAATTCTATTGTTGCCATTTGGTTAGTCTCCGGAATAACAGTAGCTGCTTGAAATTCAGCTTTGTAACGGATCTTAACCTCAGCACGAATAGGTTCTTTGGGAGCCTTACCCCTGAGCCAGTTAACCCCCTGTGTGTGAATGGATTTTTGATGCAGATCGTCAATAGTTCCGACGATTAACAGATTTTGTGGTGAGTTTTTCTCGATTACGTAAAGTGGTTCAGGTGCAGCCAGGCCAATTCCTTTGCGTTGTCCAATGGTATAAAAGGCCAATCCCTGGTGTTCTCCCAGGCGATTGCCATGCCTATCATATATCGGACCGGGTATGCCGATTTGTGGTGCGTTGCGCATCAAGAAGTCGCGATAACTATGATCTGAAACAAAGCATAAATCCTGACTATCTTTTTTTTCAGCCATAGGAAGATCATATTTATGTGCCATTTCACGAACTTCTGTTTTTAAATAATCTCCCAGAGGGAAAAGTGTATGGCGTAATTGTTGTTGGGTGAGCATACACATTACATAAGATTGGTCTTTTTTTTCATCTCGGGCGCGGCGAAGAAAAACCGTTCCATCATCACCTACAAACCTGCGAACATAATGGCCGGTTGCCAGGTAGTCCCCGCCCAATTCCTTCATTTTTTCAAATAGCAGTCCCCATTTCATTTCCTTATTGCAATGCACGCACGGGTTTGGGGTTTTGCCTTCTGCATAACCATCCAAAAAATATTGCACAATTTGTTTACGAAAAGTCTCAGCTGCATCCATTGTATGAAAGGGAATGCCCAATTGACGGGCTGATTTTCCGGCTTCTTCCATAGCCTGGGGAGTGCAGCATTTGTTTTCACATTCTTTGCCGGCTTCACTCCATAAATGCATCATTACACCGATGACCGGGTAACCTTGCTCTACTAAATTGGCAGCAACTACAGCACTATCAACACCGCCGCTAAGCGCGACAACTATTGTGGGTTTTTTCTCTGTCATATGATTGTCCTTACGTTTTATTTCTCAGACCTTGCAATCTGTAATTTTTTATAATGAGAGAATGATAACATTTATTGTCAAGATTGCAAATTAACAAAAAGAGAGAGTCATCTGGTTGACACTTTTTTGTTCTGAGAATTGCTTAATGAAGAAATGGTTTAATATGACGGAAAAAATGTTTTTCCAATCCACTGGTGTATAAACCCATGTTTTGGTTTAAGAGAGTCATCAGAAGCTGGTTATAATGGTCGAGAACTGAATCAAAGGTAACATGCAAAACCTGCCGGGTATCAAATTGATCAAAAAGCAGGGACAATTGTTCACCAGGGATTTTTTCAATATTGGGACATTTTCCAAAACGGCACTGACTTGATAAGTTTTGCGATCTGTTTCTTAGCGGTTAATGGAAAATGGTGAACCACCGCTAGGCTAAAGACCTAGCGGCTTCTTCCGACTTCAACGACGGTTGCCACCTTTTTACGGCTGGATTTACACCCTCTCCACCGGCGTTACTTCGGGCAATTCCCGCCCTAGTTTTTGCTTCGTTTTCAATATTTATCGCCGCATTGTGGTC
>PHBZ01000101.1 GCA_002840755.1 Chloroflexi bacterium HGW-Chloroflexi-10
GCAAGAGAATATAATACTTTTCGTATGTCACAATAAAAAATGGAGGCATCATGTTTAAACGAAGGTTAGGACGCAGTAATCTCGAAGTAAGCGCTATGGGATTGGGTTGTTGGGCAATAGGAGGTGCATGGACTTTTGATAACGAACCGGATGGCTGGGGGCAGGTGGACGATACCGAATCAATCCGTGCCATCCACTATGCGCTCGATGCAGGAATAAATTTTTTTGACACGGCAGCCAACTATGGGTGTGGGCACAGCGAGCAGGTGCTCGGTCAGGCCGTCGCGGGGCGGCGCGATAAGATCATTCTGGCAACGAAGTTCGGTTATGTTGTAGACGAAGAGAAACGCAACGTGACAGAAACCGAAGATGTTGTCAATCGCATCCGTCAGGAGTGCGAAGCCAGTTTACGCCGCTTGAAGACCGACTATATTGACCTCTACCAATTTCATAAGTGGAATTATGATCCGGAGAAGGCTGCTGAAGTATGCGAGGTATTGGAAACGTTGGTTCAAGAAGGAAAGATACGCTGGTACGGCTGGAGCACAGACAATCCTGAGGCTGCAAAGGCGTTTGCGCAAGGTACCCATTGCACCGCGATCCAGCATTGGTTGAATATGGCAGACGACGTGCCTCAAATGCTGTCGGTGTGTGAGGAACATGATCAGGCCAGTATCAACCGATCCCCCCTTGTGAGCGGCATGTTGACGGGTAAGTTCAACAGCGATTCTACATTCCCAGCAGACGATTGGCGGCACACCTCTTGGAACCTGCGGGATGAGTGGCCAGCGCAAACCCTCCCGCGTATTGAGGCGGTACGAAAGATTTTCGCTGACACCGGTGATGTTCGAACACAGGCTCAGATTGCTCTGGCTTGGCTCTGGACACGCAGCGATCGCACCATTCCTATTCCTGGCTTCAAGACCCTTACTCAGGTGAAGGAAAACATCCAAGCGATGGAGTTGGGTTTGTTGAGTAAGGAACAAATGAAGAAAATCGATGAGATATTTGCGCGCACGCCAATTATCTCGTAGCTTATACCAAAGGCGCAACCTGTACCCGCCTACCGATATATGCA
>PHBZ01000073.1 GCA_002840755.1 Chloroflexi bacterium HGW-Chloroflexi-10
AAATAGACCAGATCTTGTGTGGCTCACCGGTAATTTCTTAATCGAATTAGCAGGAAGAAAAGTGGTCATTCCACAAACACATTTACTGCGCATGAATCCAGAAACAGCCCTCTCCGTCATGAATTTCATCTCTCATGAAAATACATTTATGAAGCGGGATTTTGTTCAGAGGTATGGAGGTTTTAATGAGGGCCAGAATGAAGTTGTGGAATACAGTCTATGGCTAAACATGTTAAAAGACTATCGTCCGCTCATCATTGATGATGAGTATACCGTTTTTATCATCCATAAAGGGAGTACTTCAACAGGTAGTTTTCTAAAATTCTCTAGGGCAGTCATGAGAGCATTCAATACTCAAAGAAAAGAAAAAGTTGTTCCATTAATTGGATACTATGCCGATAAAAGTTTTTACACCCGATGGAAATTGTTAATGAAAAAGACAACAAAATGCTTCCCTTCATAGATATTTTGACCAGCGCAGAAGCCAGGAAGCATATGCGCATTATTGAAGGTTTTATTTACTCATCTTAATTGGATTTTGGCTACGAAAGGGATTAATGACTCACTCAGAAACCAAGCCGCCGCACGTTCTTTTCCTGTTTTCTGATACAGGAGGAGGTCATCGCAGTGCAGCAGAAGCGATCATTGAAGCGATTAATTTGGACTTTCCAAATCGTATTTCAACGGAAATGGTTGATTTTTTCAAAGAATATGCGCCTCCGCCATTCGATCGTGCATCTGATCTGTATCCTCCAATGGCTAGGGTACCTGATGTTTGGAAATTTGGATACAAGTTGAGTGATGATCCTCAGCGTACTCGCTTTTTTTACAATTTAATGTGGCCCTATATTCGGCGGGCCACCTACAGGTTGCTAAACGATCATCCATACAATCTACTGGTCACGGTGCATCCCGTCCCAGTGTTTCCAGTCAGCCGGGCAATGAAGTCGGGGGTTCCACCATTTTTCACGGTCGTTACCGATATGGTTTCGACTCATACTTGGTGGTTTAACCAACGCTCTGATCTAATCTTTGTACCTACTGAAATCGCGAGACAGAGGGGATTGTCTTATGGGCTCAAACCTGATCAAATTCGCGTGGTGGGGTTGCCGGTTGCCCAGCACTTTTGCCAGTCACTGGAAAGTGGTCTATTCTTCCGAGATAAAATGGGTTGGCCGCAAGAGCTACCAGTGATCTTACTGATTGGGGGTGGAGATGGGATGGGGCCTCTTGCCAAGACAGCGCGAGCTATCTCGGATGCCCATCTCAACGCAGCTCTGGTAATCGTAACTGGACGTAATCATAAGCTTAAGGCACAACTTGAGGCTGAGGATTGGTCGCTCCCCACTTTCATTTACGGATTTACGCACGAGATACCCAATTTTATGCGCAGCGCGGATATTCTGTTAACCAAAGCCGGACCCGGCACGATCAGTGAAGCCTTTATCTCCGGCCTCCCGATGATCCTTTACAGCCGCATGCCAGGCCAGGAAGATGGTAATGTTTCGTACGTGGTGAACCAGGGCGCAGGCGTTTGGGCACCAGAGCCCAATCGTATCATAGAGGTATCGCGCGACTGGCTCGATCATCCCGATGAGCGTGAAAAGATAGCTGCCAACAGCCGCCGCCTTGCCAGGCCGGATGCTTCGCATCTGATCGCTCATGCTATCGCGGATCAACTTGGTGTGATGGAGGGAATAATCCAAAGGATACCGGAAAATGAGAAATAAAGAATATTTGTATACAGCTTCGAATAAAGGTCAAAACAAGACACATTTATCTGTCATCATTCCGACACTCAATGAAATTGCATATCTCCCTCAATTGCTCGACGCTCTGGCCAAGCAAACCCGTTTACCAGATGAGATTATTGTAGCGGATGCTGGTTCAAAGGATGGTACTGCAGAACTGGCGCAATCAAGAGGCGTACGCTTTGTGCACGGTGGAATGCCGGCAGTAGGACGCAATGCAGGAGCTCGAGCAGCTAAAGGGGATCTCCTCTTATTTCTCGATGCGGATGTACTGCCACCGCCTGACTTTATTGCCCGTGTTTTAGAGGAATTTGAACAAAAAAAACAGGACGTGGCGACATGCTTTATCGCGCCACTCGATGGAAACCCTTTGGATGGAATGATCTGTGTGGGTACAAACCTGTATTTCCAGATTATCCAACCGTTTTCCCCTCATGCTCCCGGTTTTTGCATCCTTTCGAAGCGTACCGCCCACGAAAAAATGGGTGGATTCGATGAATCGCTTACACTTAGTGAGGACATTGACTATGCCCGGCGCGCAAAAAAAAATGGAAAGTTCGGAATTTTATCCAGCGCCCGGATTCCAGTCTCCATGCGGCGAGTGGGGAAAGAAGGACTTGTGGGACTTGGCCTGAAGTATGCCTGGTGTGAGATTTATGCGCTAATGGGAAAACCGGTACGCAATGCGCCTTTCGGGTATGAATTCGGAACATTCGGTCCAGCCAATGTGTCGAATCGTTTAAATTTTTTTCAAATAAGAAAATTGCACCATCAATGGAGCAAATTAGAATCTCCAATGCAAAGAATTCTCCGCAATTTACAGGAGCAACTGGGCCGCTGAATGGTATCTGTAAGGGTGTATTTCAAGTGAGAGTGCTTCCCACGAATTGAAAAGAAGCCAGGAGAGTATAGAAACAATCATCATGTTCGTAAAATCACGTTCAGTACGTCATTGGCAGAGATACCGCGAAATTGTTGGCATCTTTTTACGGCATGGCTTTGGCTTTGCCTTTAGCCAACTGGAACCAGACTGGAATTCCTTCCGCAATTTCTTGAGGCTACCTTCGCGGAAGGAACCTTCAACACCTCCTGAGGAACTGGCAATGCACTTCCGTTTGGCGTTAGAGGAACTGGGACCGACTTTTATCAAATTTGGACAGATACTCTCTACTCGCCCTGACCTGCTTCCACCATCCTACATTACCGAATTGAGCAAACTGCAAGATAATGTTCCCCCAACGCCCTGGAGCTTGATCCGGGAAGTGTTGACCCGTGAACTTGGCCGCGAACCGGAACAGGTTTTTTTGACAATTGATCCGCAGCCGCTGGCGGCAGCCTCGCTGGCTCAGGTTCACGCTGCGATACTGCCGGATGGTCAGGAAGTGGTTGTTAAAGTTCAGCGGCCTGGCATCTCTGCTGTGATCGAAACCGATCTTGAAATACTATCTTCACTAGCGAAGAGAGCACAGACCGCCCGGTTGGGAAAGGTCTACGATTTTGTCAACATGGCAAATGATTTCGCTTTCACTTTAAGGAACGAATTGGATTATCGCCGTGAAGGTCGAAATGCTGACCGATTTCGGGAGAATTTTGTTAATGAATCTCATTTATTCATCCCACACATTTATTGGGAGTATAGCAGTCAATGCGTGTTAGTTTTGGAACGCATCCATGGCATCAAAATTGACAATCTCCCTGCATTAGATGAAGCTGGTTATGACCGACATCGTATAGCCCTGCATAGCGCACGTGTCATTATCAAGGAAGTGTTGGAAGATGGTTTTTTTCACGCTGATGCTCATCCTGGTAATTACAATGTGCTGCCTGGGGAGGTGATTGGCGCTATGGATTTCGGGATGGTTGGCTACTTGAAGGATCGGGATCGCCTCGATCTCATTCGACTCTATCTTGTCGCTGTTGCGTTGGACGCTGATGGAATCGTGGACCAACTCATCCGGATGGGCGCTGCAGGTGCTGAAGTGGATCGAACCGGGTTGGCCCGCGATATTGGTCGCCTTCTCAATAAATATTATGCCCTCCCTCTTAATGACATTCGTGCCAGGGAAGTCGTGGAAGAAATAATGCCGATTGCCTTTCAACATCACCTACACCTGCCCAGCGATCTTTGGCTTTTAGGGAAGACGTTAGCCATGATGGAGGGGGTTGGCTTGCAATTAGATCCTGAATTCGATGTGTTTGCAGTGGCTCAACCGTTTGTGCGGCGATTGTTGTGGAACATGGCGATACCCAACGCGGGATGGGTTCGAGCAGCCTTGCTCGGCGGGGCTAATTGGGGCGAGATGCTCAACCGCATACCTCGAGCTGGTAACCGAATGTTGGAGCGTATTGAGCGGGATGAGCCTTTTAGGATCCAGATCGATGACACAGATCAAATCATCAGCAGGCTAGATCGGCTATTCACCCTTTTATCGCTTAGCATTCTTGTGGGTGCTTTAATCATTGGACTAACTTTCTTGGTCTCAAATCCTTCCCAAAGCGATTGGGGACAATGGATGATCATCGGTGGATTGGTTTTAATCATCAGTTTGGGAATATGGCTGTTCATTTTGCTTTTTCGCCCCAAAAATAAATGATTATTTTTCTGGAGAAGTCTTATTAATGATAAAACATCTGCAATTATTTCCCCCAAATCGTCGAAGAAAGACAAGGAGGCCAACTTTCTCTCAATGAAAATTCGCTTTCTTGGTCATTCCTGTATTGAAATTATTGGCTATCGCCATATTGTAATCGATCCAGACTTTACCACGGAGCCCGAATCCGGTGTAGAGTATATTTGTGTCACCCACGGTCACCAAGATCATATAGGGCGATTGGCAGAGATTTCTACTGGGGTGGTGATCGCCTCACCTGATGTTTGCCAAATGGCTATGCAGATGGGAGTATCACACCATCGTATGAGGCCCGTGCAGCCAGGTGAACAGATTGCAAATATCCGGGTTTTGCCCGGGTATAGCCAGACCAGAGGTTTTTTCTATCGTTTTTTGTATTTTCTTCTGTATAGAAGGAAACCAGAACCCGCTACAACGCCTCTCTCATTTCTTATTTTGGATGAAGCAAGTTTGTTGCATATTGGTGACGCGCATGAAGCTCCCCTGAACGTGAAGCCGGATATCTTATGCTTACCCTGGCGGAAAGCGCCTCTCTTTACGTCTTACTATAAAAAAGTATTAGTGCGCACAGCCAGGCAATTTCAGGCGCCCTATGTAATTCCCATCCATCATGACATGCCTGCTACCATCACTGACACATCCGAGTTACGCAGGCAGCTCAAATCTATCCTATTGGATCAAAAGAGATGGTACTCATTTCATCAGCAACGTCTCAAAACGGATTAGCATCAACAAATTATTGTATTTATAAAGAATGACAAAACTTGAAACTCGAAGGAGAAAGTATGAAGAACATTGCCATTATTACTGACACAGATAGCAGCCTGCCTGTTCATCTAACTGTGCAAGGCGGAATCCGCCAGGTTCCCATTAACGTGATTATAGAGGGTGAGACCTATCAAACTGGTGTGGACCTTGACGATCACCTCTTATTTGAAATGCTGAAACAGGTTAGAAAATATCCAACAACATCGGCTCCTTCTCCAGAAGCCTTTGCCAAAGCATTTAGAGCAGCTATTCTTGAAGGTGTCCAATCCATTATTTGTATTTGCGTATCTGGTAAAGTAAGCTCCTCTTATGACTCTGCAATCCTTGCATCTCAAATGTTCCAGCATGATATTGTTGTCATTGATTCCCAAAATCTCTCAATGGGGCAAGGTTTTATGGCTCTGACAGCTGCTGAAGCTGTTTTAAATGGGGCAACAAGAGATGAGGTTTTGGAAAATTTAACCCTTATCAGAAAACGAATTCACACTTTTGCAGTTTTACCCTCCCTGAAATATATCGCTCTGAGTGGTCGGTTAAATAAACATTCAGCTAACTTCGCAGATCTATTAGATATTAAACCAATACTGACCGTTCAAGAAGGAAAGCTGGAAGTCATCAGTCGTCAGCGAACCGTTAGCAAAGCTATTGAAAAGATGTTTGAACTGCTGATAAATGCTTGCGATGGGAAAGCGATTGAAAGAGGCGCTATCATTCATGCGGACTGCCCAGAAAAAGTCCAAAACCTACAGGATAAAATAAATATTTCTTTTCCTGATCAAAAGCCTTTTTTGTTGTCCGAATTTACACCTGGATTATCACTCCATACAGGTCTTGGAACAATTGGAATAACGATCTTAACAAGAGACTAGGCCAGGTCGCATGATCTTTGTAGTTCTGATAGCATTAATTGTTTATCTGATCATTTTATCTATTGTTTTAATAATCATTGCTCGCTCGAAATCAGGATAAAAAGATAGTATCTATATGGTAGATACTTCTCATTCTGGTTGTCCCCCTAGGATAAGCCCTTTTCGCTTGCTATACTCAATCTAATCTGACAACTAAATAACCTATTCTTTCAATCGTTAGCCGGACTCTACCTGCTGGATGCGCACTTCAAAGGCGCATGAGCACGAGTGTCTGGCTTTTGTTTTTAAAACTTACCTGGAGGATCTATGACGATATTAATTCCAGTGGTTGGGCTTTTGTCCACTACTTTGGTGCTCTTACTGTGGTATCCAAAGCAAATCAAAACGGGTAGATTATCCGCTTTATATACTGTTGATTCAGCCCGAACTCTATCCAGCCTCGATCAAAAATCGC
>PHBZ01000007.1 GCA_002840755.1 Chloroflexi bacterium HGW-Chloroflexi-10
GATGAACCCGATGTTCGTCTCGCTGGTAATCACGGATGGTATTAACTGTCTCGTTGTTTGTATACATGTTCTAAATATACGAAAAAACTACATTTTGTCAAGGTTTGTAGAAATATTGTTCTAAAGTAGTCGAATGGCACTAGGTGCTAAAGCACCTCAAAAACCCACCTATCTACCGGGGCTAAAGCCCTATAGCTTGCGGCGGGTTTAATTCGGTCATTCAATTACATTAGCGCAATCTTCAGAAGAACCCGTCTCAAAAACCACGAGTGTTACATATAGTGATTGATGTATTTGAACAATGCCAACTCATTTTGTTTTGTAAAAAAATTATTAAACGTATTTCATTAAACCTGATCTAGACAACAACCACGGAATATATTTCGTGAACCGATACAAAATAGCAAAAATTTTTTGTAAAGCCTGAAGAATACTGAAATACTCGCCGTAAAGGAACGGAAGCACCTTTTTGTGGTACTTTTTTCGACCACAAGAATCCCGGGACCTACTTTTGAGTGAGCTGTGATTTACCATTATTTTCATCGGATACCAATTTTGATTCAGGCACAAGCTGGCCGTCTTTCTTTTAACCGGTTTCTGAGGCGCATATCGAAACCTACACTGATCTCAGCTAAGGTATGCTGCGCCCGTTGTGATGTACACCTCGGGCATGTATTTAACGATGGTCCCAAACCAACTGGCTTGCGGTATTGTTTCGATTCCGAATCGTTGAAATTCGTAGCAGAAAAAAAAGGTATAATACCCTCTCACGCATCACTCATTTTCCAAAAGCATACAATGGGAGGAAGAACATGTGGTTAAAACGATTAAAGCCGTACTGGTATAACCTGGTGATTGGCACGGTCATGTTGGTCATGTTTATCAACGAATACCAGCGTGGGTCATTAAACACCATCGCTTGGATTATTTACCCACTGTTAATCATCACAAACGTGGGCGTTATTATTTATATCCTGGTTGGGAAAACGAAAACCGATTCTAAGTAAAACCAACGTATACTCATAAACAAGCACCTCTTAAGAGTCCTTGTTTAACCGAGTACATTCAACATTCCGAAAAAATTACCCACAGTCCAATAGTGTTGCTACTTAAATTCGAAACCTCCTACGAGACGAATACACAACTCTGAAATTGGGATATTCAAACCAGTTGTGGAATCCGTTGGATCAGTACATTTCAGTGAATATGCCCAGCCATTGTGTTCCATCCAGATTTCTCTACATTGCACGTAAGGTTCACCTCGGAACTCCCGGTGCACATATTCAATGGCTATTTGATTGTTCATTTCAATAGGTTCCTGGGAAATGAACTGATATTTTGTGTATTTTTCACTTGTTCGCGACACATATTCTTCAAAAACCTTATTAAGATCACTGTCCACGGGGATCTTTTGGCGAAAAACCTGAAAATACAAATGACCTTTTTGAGAAAAGATAAGGATTTCGGAATCATTGTTTGGATTGCCATCAAATGGTTCGTACTGCTTCGTTTTGAATCCAAATGGAGCTGAAAACGTAAATTCATCTCCTTGATAGGTGCATGAACAGATAGAGAAAAGTAATAGTATGACCACAGGAAAAATTTTTCGAAGGGATTGCCCAAATCGCAGTGGCAGCACAATTTCCTCCTTAGAGAATCTCATTCCTTATTGTTAAAAATGGATTAAGCCATTGATTTGCCGCAAATTAACTTCAGTGTTTATATCAATTATATAAACGATGTGTAATTAATCAATCCCACACATCCACAATCTGGTACCTGCAGGTACCCTGGCTGCAGATAAACAAACCTGGCTGCCTGCACCAAAGAATTTTCTGTTGCTGGTGAAAGCCCTCCGGAAGATATTCCGCGGTATGTTCCGCCATGCTTTACAAAAGACAGCCTTTTTCACTCAAATACCACCCAGGGTCTGGCAATAGGATTGGGTTGTGCAAAGCAAACCTATTGGCAATGGGAGCACCGCTTTGAAATATCTGGCTCCCTATGTTCTCCGGGTAGCCATCAGCAACCGTCATCTGGTCAGCATTACGATACACATAGGCGGGTAAGAGTGGGATGAGTTGTGTTGTTATGCCGCCTTCCCTAAGGTTTGGCCAAGTTTTTTCCATGACCAAGCACGCCGCCCTACGGGCGGCAGTCCTGCCCTCAAGCCAATCCACGCTCTGCCCGCTAGCACGTAACTCAAGCCTTTAGATTGACAATCTCAATTCCACTGCGTGGACCAAGTCGTATGTACGGGAATAAATACCTGTCAACGACGTCGCCAATAAAAATGATTTGATCGATTTGATAGACAAGTCGCTCTACCGAGCCAAAGAGCCCGGCCGAAAATTGAACTTATGTCAGCTTTAAACTAAAACCAGATTGGTCATGATCCGTTCCAAATATCTTCGGCTTCGTTCATCCAAACGGTGATCCAAAGTCTTCGATTGCATCTGCAATAATGGGTAAAGTCGTGCGCCAGATATCCAATGGCACATTCTCTGAGATCTGAATCTGTAACCGTCCAGTATGTCCAGCAGTAGCCAGAATATCATCTGCTACCTGTCGTACCTCAGATTGGGATTGAAGATGGATGGAAGAGGGGAAATTGAGCTGCAGGATTTTTTCCGGCCACATAGTTACCGCGTCTGCTACACTTGTGTCACAATCCGGTGTTGGTGTAAATGAATCTAAGCCACCAACTTTGGAATTTGCAATATCCTTCCACAAAGGTTTCAGAAAGCCATCCATATGGATAAATAACTTCGCACCACGTTCTTCGAGCATTCCTGCCAATTCATCATACAGACTGACACAATATTTCCTGAAACGAGCTGGACCGATGGCCGGGGCAGTGATGTTGTCTGGTATATTGATGAAAGGAGCTGGCGAGCGATATGCAATTTCGAATTGTTGACGTTCGCGTTTCATCATTAAGTCAATGGTGTGGTCCACATGATCTGGAAAATCGGCCAGATGCATGGATAAGCCTTCCAATCCTATCCATTCTACCCAGAGCTGTTGCCACGGGGTTCTCTCGCATTCCACCTTCGGAAAACCATCATCTCCTAAGTCAGCCACATCCCGATAATACTGGTCATAATTTTCCAATATCACACAATCCTCCAAATATGACCAGAAAATTTCATAATCCTGCTTGGTTTTGATGAAATGTTTGCTGGGAGTGGAGCTATCAAACGCAGGTTCATACACGCGTACCTCTTCCAGACTGCCTTTTGGAGTGTGAAGATATGTACGTTTATATTTGGTCTCATTTTTCAGAAAAATCTGGCTTTCAAATTTGCAATTGGGGTGCTCAACCCGATAAATTGGACAAAAACGGATGATACCGATCCTGCCATGACCCATATGTTGCAGCACTTCTTTTGGTGGCACCAGAATTTCATAAATTGCAAATGGGACACGATCGTGTTCGTTTCCTTGAATAACCGCCAACATACGTTCACGCATGGTCATCGTTTTCATATACATCTCCAATATCCAGGTTTTTAGTAGTAACTGAATCCCCGTTAAAATAATCCTCATTTTTTCAATCGGCGAAGTAATTTGGAAGAATATAACACCTGAATACCGTCCCAAAAAATAAATCGCCTCCATTTACCTACATCCGATTGGAAATATTCTCTATAGTATAGCATTTTCGGCACCCCATCGCCATAAATTTTTACGAACAATACTTGCGAATCGGAATATTGGGAATGATAAAGCAACCTTTTTAACGACTTTGAAATTGATATCTCTTAACATTTGGGTTATTTTATAGCTGTTATTGATTGTCAAATCTGGATACAGATTCAGGTTCTTTCACCGAAATATCATATTCGTTAACATGTGGATCTCCTTGCAGAGGTTTGTGCCGTTCCAGTTTATTGATTCCAATAAAGTGACCATAGAGCATCGTTTTGAAGTGGTTCATTATGATTTTGTTGGTTGATTCATTATCAAATATTAGATTGGTGCCTATCTGTTCAAATAATTCGTTGTTCTTTGCGCTTTCGTGAAGAAGAAATAAGCCTGCATTTGACGTCAGATTCCTGGGTGAAAAATCAATTTTATTGATCAAAAATAAATCCTTATTCACACTATTGTTTTATCACCTCCAATTTTTACATGCACGGCAGATGAAAATTAGTTGATTCAACCACTTTTTCCATCACCCAATGGGTTAGCCAAAATCGTACGTTTTGTCGTTTTTTTGATTAACTTTCGTGGAATGCGGGAAATATTTAAACCCAGGTTTTTCAGAAAGAGATATTGTGTACGGTAACCATAGAAATGACAAATCTGATGAGTTGGGTTATTTGTCGCGTCCCTGTTTGCGCAAATATTGCTGTTGGTGGCTATCTTTGCGGGTCGACTCATCCATACCATGGCGCAGGTGATCAGACAACTTATTGTATTCTGATGCAACATCCTGAGGAATATATGGTGCTGCCATTAGTACACTGCGTTCCATCAGTTTGCTGGCCTTTTCCTTTTCACCGGCTCGCTCCAGTTTGAGCGCTTCAGTCGCCCGATCGGCAATTTCTACCATGCTGTAACGCTGCATCACTTCCATGCGCACAGGTGCGGCTTCCGCCTGCGATTGAGGGGCATAAACCAGAATTGCTTCGCAGTCTTCGATAAATTGTTCCTCTTTTTCACCCTGCCCCATTGCATGTGCGGTAAAGGCCAATTGCTGCCGATCTCCCGCTAGTGGGGTTAACAGCTTTACATAGACTTCACGACGCGCACCGGCTGCCAGATCACCCAGCCAGATATGCATCCGGTCGCCGTCTTTGTCCACCCGCCAACTGCCCAACACCTGGGAAGATACACCTTCGGCAATCTCCAGCAGGATTTTCACATTGCGGGCAGTAATAGCAGCTAGTTCATTAAATTCTTTTTCAAAAATCTGTGGAATACTCTGCGGTTTGTCGATGTAATAGAAGCGTCCGCCGCCCTGGTTGGCCATATGCTCCAACAGATGCTCGTTGAAGCCCTGTCCCACCCCAAATGTAGAGGTGCCTACACCTCGCACCAGCAGTTGGCCGGCATGCATGCCTAATTCTTCCAGGTCAGTGATACCATGGTTGGCCAATCCATCGGTTAGCAGAAGCACCCGGTTTAAACCACCTTCTTGAGCTACCGCCGCTACTTCCTGGCAGCCTTTAAGCCAGCCGCCGCTGAGATTCGTCATATCTCCGCTGGTCAGGCTCTGGATGCCTGCCTTGAGTGAAGTACGTGCCGCCGGGGTGACCAGCATACTGGGTGAAACCAGCGTTACCTGCGTATCATAGGCAACAATCGTAACGCGATCAATCGCCTGCAGTAAATCAAGCACATGTTCTGCAGCCTGTTTCACATACCCCAGCTTTTCACCGCTCATAGAACCGCTGCGGTCAATCACCAACGCCAGGTTAAGCGGTGGGCGGTTTTTGGAAGCAGCAGCGGCCGGCGGCGTAACCACCAGTTCCAGGATGCGCTGTGAAGGCACTTCACGCGCAATCATATCAGCATCAAAATGCATTTCAAACGAAAATTTTTCCACCATTGCTACCTCCAAATTTGAGCAAAACGTGAGTTGAATAGTAGGCAACCCAACCCGGGATGCCCATTCCATCCGATTTGGATAGATGTTATTTCTTCAGTTCATTGCGGACCAAGCGCTGCCTGAGTTCCTCCATCCAGCGTAAAAGCTGCGGCCCATAACGCTGGTAGGCCTGTTCACTAACGTTAATTTCTACCCCATCGGTAATTATAATACGCTGCCACTGGCTCACTTCCGCCACTTGTGGCGACGGGGAAAGGTCTTCCCCTTTCATCCTGTCTGTTTCCAGCCTGCGCATCGCTGCTCGCGGAGCGGCTGCCGGCATAACAGGTTTGCTTTTGAGGTACGGCTGAGATTTCTCGGCCAGCACATCTGATATATACATTAACGCATCATTCCCGGTATTGCGTACACCTTCGTAACGGGTCAAAAAATCCTCAATCTCCAACTCAGACTGTGTGTCCAGCATTGTGCGGATTTCCCGGATCGGTAAAAAGACATCCTTAAGCCGCTTAATCAACCGGATGCGATTGAGATAGTCCTCATCATAGACGGAATAACGTCCGCGTGTCTCCGGCGCTGGTAGCAAACCTTCACTGATGTAATAGCGGATAGTGCGAACGGTCACCTCGGCCCTTTCTGCTAACTCACCAATCTGATACTCTTCTGAAGTCATTTTTACCTCAATCTCATAGTGTTATGATTATAATAGCAGTATTACGTAATAATGTCAAGTTGAAATAGTTAAATAGCTGGAACAAAAAATAACGCTCAAACTGCTCAAACCTGGCTATAATCGAGAAATGAGAATTACCGAACAAGCCACTGGACACGATCTCGTACAGCTAATCCCCAATGGAGCCGCTTACCTGCACAAGCTTCAAGAATTGCTCTCCCCACGGCGATTGCAGCACTCACTCGAGGTGCTGGTAGCCATGGAACCGTTGATTCCCATTTACATGCTCAACCCAAATCAGGCGCGCACGGCTGCCTTGCTCCACGATGTGGTCAAGGATTTTCCGGATGAGGAACTCGGGCAAATGGCTGCCCAGGCTGGGATAAGGTTCAAACACCCAGTGGAAACGCTGGGCCTTTACTTGCACGGACCGGTAGGCGCATGGTTTATCGAAGAGAAACTGGACATTCACGATCCACTGATTAAAGCCGCGATCCATACCCATTCTTATATGCGTGATCACACTGAATTCCACACCCCACTGAACTGGAGCCTGCGCTTCGCCGATCTGCTGGCTGAAGGCCGTGACTGGTACGAGTTCAAAGACCGCATCCTTCCGTTGGTAAATACCGGTAACTGGCAAACCGCCGCCGCGATGACTATGGGCTGGGTAATTGAACTCTTTCAACAGGTTGGTAACCCGATTCATCCGGAGTGGTATGTATTTCTTGATGAATCTCGCCGGCTCACCATCTCGTAAGACCAGTAAATTAATCTACCACCTATTCATTATCAAATTTCTTAATCCTTGCTAAAATAAGAACGCATGAAAAAACATATTCCCTGGCTGGCCATCCTGATCTTCCTCCTCGCCATTACAGCACGCCTTTTGCCTGGTGCGCGTACGATTGATGATTCATTCATCACTTTCCGTTATGCACGTAACCTTCTATCCAGTGCTGGCTTTGCCTATAACCCCGGTGAAGCCGTAATGGGTACCACCACCCCATTGTATACTCTGCTTATGGCCGCACTCGGTGCAGCTACTGGCGGCGTGGATGCAGCGTTCCCGCAGCTTGCACTGGGGGTGAATGCCTTGGCAGACGGGATCACAGCACTTTTGCTCTGGCATATTGGAAAACGCCATTTTAACCAACCGCTTGCCGGGTTAAGCGCGGCATTGGTCTGGGCGGTTGCGCCGCACAGCGTCACCTTTGCCATCGGCGGTTTGGAAACCAGTATCTACGTCCTGCTGCTGACCGGCTGTGTAACGTTTTACCTGGAGAGAAAGGTCACCCCGGCGGCTTTTCTGGCCGGTCTGTCTATGTTAACCAGGCCAGATGCACTCATCCTGATCGGCCCGTTGGCGTTGGATCACCTGGTCCGCGTCATCCGCAAACAGGAACCCCTCACCCTGCGGCAAATCCTGGCTCTCGGGCTGCTGCCGCTGGTCTGGTACGGATATGCTACCTGGCAGTTCGGTTCACCCATCCCCCACTCGGTCCAGGCAAAAATGGGCGCTTATATCCTGGAACCCACCGCCGCATTGGTGCGTCTCTTGCAGCATTACACTACCCCATTTATGCAGCACACCTGGTTCGGGGCCGCTATAGGAGTGGGTCTGGGTCTGGTTTTATATCCATTTTTATTCTTTGTGGGTGCGCTAGCCGCATTCCGAGCCAATCCACGCAGTCTGCCCTGGATAGCTTATCCCTGGTTATATTTTCTGGTGTTCGCCGTTGCCAACCCACTCATTTTCCGCTGGTATCTCACACCGCCCATGCCTGCCTATTTTCTGCTGGTCCTGACCGGTGCAGCCGTTTTTCTGCAGCAGTTATTACCCAGACTGCGCCTGCCGCAGCATTCAGCGCAGGGTGTTCTGGCAGTTTTCGTCGTCCTGATGCCAGTAGCTACCTCCCTCAGTGCCTGGAGCCTGCGTCCCGATCACGGACCCCAACGCCCTGCTCCAGAAATGGCCTGGTTTAAATTAGAACTGCTCTACCGCCAGGCAGCCGAAATTGTTTCACCCTACCTGGATACCACGACCACCCTGGCCGCCGGTGATGTCGGTGTGCTGGGTTTCTACACACCGGGTCTCATCCTGGATACAGTCGGCCTCAACTCGCCGGTGGCGTTGGAATACTATCCGCTGGATCAGCAATACTACGTGATCAATTACGCTATCTCCCCCGACCTGATCATCGATCAGCAGCCGGACGCCCTAATCATGCTGGAAGTCTATGGCCGCCTGGGCTTGCTGCAAGACCCTCGTTTCCTGGATCAATATAGCCTACTCCAAAAAATTCCAACCGATATCTACGAAAGCGACGGAATGCTGGTGTTTCTCAGGAACACCAATTTGGATTAATTGGGTTTATTCCACAGGACTGGCAGCTATGATCAAACGGTGGGTGTTGGAATAGCTTGGCCAACAGGTCACGATGGTTAAACGCTCATCCGCTGAAGGCATAATCCAGCGGGCATTTTCCAGACGGGTTTCTACCGAAGCGTCTCGTTCCGGAACGATAATGACATTGGTAACAATATAACTGTAGCTTTTAAAATCATCCCCATAAACGGAAATCAGGTCCCCTACAACCAGTTTGTCCAAATCTTTAAATACTTCGCCATATACATTATGATGTCCATTGAAAACCATATTCCCAATTTGACCCAAACCAGCCGAATCGGAATGCCAGCCAACGGCATATTCATCTGGTGCGTTCCATTGAATGTAGTTAACATTTTCCACAGCTATATCTTTATGGGCAGCTTCGATGATCGGTGCATCCAGATCTATCGCCGGAATAATCATATTGCGCGGTACCACCAAAACCACTTCCATAATGGTTTCAGGATTCTCAGCTTCGTCTTGAATTTGTTCAATCCGAACCGGCAAAAAACCATCAGCTTCGTTTGTGCTCTGTGTGGCTATTGCAGTTGGAGTGCTCAATACGCTTACCAATGCGTTTTCAGATACCGGGTTGATAATCTCATTGGCTTTTTCCTGCCTAGTTAGAAGGTTGCTGGTTTCCGATTGAATCGAGGCCAATTGTTGGTGTTGAAATGCCTGGAAATTTTCTATGGAAATAATTCGCAAATCAAAAAGGGTATTATAAAAAGCAATGATGAGCAGCACAGATCCAAAAACAATCAACGCATTTTGAAAAAATGTGTTCAAAAGATTTTGTTCTTTCACCTGGACACTGTTAACAGTGTCCAGGCTCTGGTTGAGTATGTTATTCAAAGCGGCGTCTAATCCCTTGCAAAATCAATCCCAATCCAACAAATCCTACACCCAGATTGAGCATTATTTCTCGTAAGACCCTACTGGTAGAAACTGGGGTAAAATCACCCCCGGTAACCGGGATAAGCATAGCTTGTTGACCACTTGAGCCTGGAACAGCCAGAGTCGATATTAGTGTTGGACTAGTATTAGGCTCCTCGGGGATGGGTGTCTCTCCTGTAACCGGAATAATTGGTGTAAATTCTGGACCACCCGGAGTGGGTGATTCAACCGGTATTTCCGTAGTCGGTGTAACTGGTTCTGGTGTTTCTGGTGCAGATGTGGGCGCATTCGGGGTCGGAGTTACCGGTGAGGGTATTGGATTTTGGGGTGTCGGTTCCTCTGGAATCGGCGTCACGGGTGTAGGTGTCGGTTCCCCTGGAATTGGCGTCACGGGTGTGGAAGTCGGTACCTCTGGAATTGGCGTCACAGGTGTGGAAGTCGGTACCTCTGGAATCGGTGTCACGGGTGTAGGTGTCGGTTCCCCTGGAATCGGTGTCACGGGTGTAGCGGTCGGTTCCCCTGGAATCGGCGTCACGGGTGTAGCGGTCGGTTCTCCTGGAATCGGTGTCACGGGTGTAGCGGTCGGTTCCCCTGGAATCGGCGTCACGAGTGTAGGGATCGGTTCTTCCGGTGTCGGTATCACTGGTGTTGTTTCTTCCGGGGTCGGTGTTACCGGTGTAGAGGTTGGTTCGTCAGGAATCGGTGTCACCGGCGTAGTAGTTGGTTCTTCCGGGATTGGCGTTACCGGTGTAGAGGTCGGTTTGTCAGGAATCGGCGTCACTGGTGAAGCTGTCGGGTCCTGAGGCGTAGGAGGTTTCTTTGTGGGGGAATCCTTATCGAGGCTTACAGAAGTTTGGCTTATGCTGGCGTTTTCCTGGCTCATTGTGCGTGCCGCTACAGGAAAACTCACTACAGAAAGCAATAAAGCCGTTATGATGCTAGATACACCCAAAACATAACTTGCTTTGGTTAAGAAATGTAGAGTCGGACGCAAATTTTTAAACATAATAAATTCTCCTTGATAAATAATCAGTCTGAGACCAATTCGATATCCATATCTGAAAGTATGTACCGTACACTGGTTCTTCAGGAATCGTCACTGGTTCTTTCCAATCAACATTTTTTCTTGTCTGGCTTCTACTGTCTGCGCTGAGTCCATTGGAGCTTCTATTGGTCCATCACTAACTGGATAGATGTAATTCATCAATTCTTACTTCCATGTCCTTGTCTTCAACTTCATTTACTTTGACAATTCCCAACAATTCCTCAAACATGGAATGATAATTGACCATAGCCTGCCTGAGCTCTTCGGTTGAAGTCTTTTTTACTTGGTTCTTCAATGTGATAATATAAGCGTTATGGTAATTTGGAACAAAATTCGGATACATGACGGATAATTCCGCTGCCCGTTGCTCGAAATCCGATACTGCGAATCCACGAACGACCATTACTTCTGTAATCAACGGGCTGAAAGCGTCCGATTTGAATCGATCAAATTACCACTCCATCTCTTCCAAACAACTTGCTTTAAGAGCAAATAAATCTTGTGTGATATCTACTATACCGTTATTGACCTTCACGAGGTATCAGTAAGAGGCTGATTTGTATGTAAGCCATTGATAAGATTATTTGTCAGTGTTTGGACTACATCCAAAAAATTCTAACAATACAAAGCTTCAATTTTTCTCTTTATCACCGGTTATATACAAATCAGCCTACGGTGATTGTCTAAACGATTGTTGTTGCTGCTGTTTTAGCCTGTGACGGGTTAGCAATATCTGAAAAAAGTAATAATACAAATTTCTCCTAAAAATAAAAAAACCGGCTTAATTGTTAGCCGGTTTCGCTACTAGGCTCTGCGAGTGCCTTCCCTTACGGGAAAAGCGACCATATCAGCACTCGTTTCACTGCCTCTATAAGATATTAAACTGTTAAAGTGCAACGGCCGATTGAATCAATCGGCCGGTTTCGCTACTTAGCTCTACGAGCACTCCTCCTTTTCAGGAAGAAGCGACCAAATCGTGCTCGTGTCAATGCATCCAATCAATGTATTTAACTTCTATTATTATTACATATAATATCCAATTTGTCAACCAAAGACTTACCAAATTATAACCAATTTACAAACCAATTTATATCACCATCATATCTTTGGAAGGAAATAGGAAATGTATGTTGTCCTTAATGGGTTACAGATAAAAAAGGAATCCGGAATACTTAAATAATAAGAATTTCTTTTGAAGCAACGCTAATAAAATCCCCATAATAGAAAGCAGTGATTCCTATTAACTATTTCCTAATTCCGAATCTCTATTTTCCCGCCAACAACGCGATCACCAAAATCATCGTCAGTGAAATGGAGGCGCAAAACAACGGCAACACCACCCAGTATCCAAACACCTGCAATGGATCATGTTTCTCCTGTTTTGTCGGAAAATGATGCACCATCTGCACATCCTTCACATACAGGTTTGCTAATGCATCATGAACACGATTTTCATCTTCTCGTCGATTCTGATCCATGTTTGCTCCAATGAGGTACAAAATTCCAAAAAATAGCGGTATTCCTAAAACCCAAAAAACAATTGTCAGTACTATATTCACGGTCTGCCACCCCCCCGGGCATTAATTTCTCTAATACAATAAGAATATCATACAACTTTTTAATAGCCTGTGCTTAAACTTTAAGTTTGAGTTTCTGGTTGCAAATTCATATTTGTAAGATATAGTTTGCATAGGTATATATAGGGTGCACCTTACAAAATTGTAAGGTGCACCCTATATCTGGTAATTATTTCTACAAAATATCCAGCAGTGGGGGTTAAGGTGTTCTTCGGCCTACTGGGATCGTTTTCTTAAGAATCACTATTTTTCGTAAATTTTTTAAAAAGGCACTTTAAAGCTGTATTTGTATGCCAACAGCGTGCTTTAATTAGTGAGTCTCAGTTACCTTGTGAATTGAGCGCGGAGCTTCGGTATCAAAACCACGGGCGCTGGTAAGCTGGTAGGCAAACAACTGCGCCGGGATAATCGCCACAATCGGTGAAAGCCACTCGGGCAAATCCACAGGTAGCGCAATCGGTGTATTTGCCAGGTGCAGCGCTTCAGCCTGGTTGGAGATGACCACCAGTTCGGCCTGGTGATCCTTACGCAGCGATTGGAGCACCTCCCATAAATTGGCGTATACCTTCCCCTGTGGAGCCACTACCAGTACCGGGAAATTGCGTTCGAGCATGGCAATCGGGCCGTGCAAGAAATCGGCAGAGGAATAAGGTTCGGCAACCGTGTATGTCAGTTCCTTAAGTTTGAGTGACCATTCAAATGCTGTTGCGTAGTTAAACCCACGCCCTAACACCACACACTGACGCATATACGTGTAGCGTTGTACCATGGCAGCCATTGCTTCCTGCTTTTCCAACACCTGCGCTGCCCACTGCGGTACCCGCGCCAATGCCTCCCAACGCATTTCATCACGGCTGAGGGCTGCCGAGAGCATCGCCACCGCCATTAATTCGGCTGTGTAGGTTTTGGTGGCTGCAACGGCTTTTTCTTCGCCCGTCTGAATATCAATCAACGCATCGGCAGCCTGGGCCAGCGGCGAATCAGGTTCGTTGGTGATCGCAAGGGTCATGCTACCTTGTTTGCGCCCTTCTTCCAGCACCGAAACAATATCCGGTGACTGCCCGGATTGTGAAATCCCCACCACAAGGGCATCCTTGAGGCTTGGCGGCTGTTCGTAAAAGGTGAACAGTGAAGGCGCAGCCAACGCTAACGGTAGTTGATTAAAAGCGCCCCACAGGTAATTGGCATAGCGCCCGGCATTATCGGAAGTGCCGCGCGCTGCCAGGAAGACGTAACGTGGATTGTGTTCACGAATTTGGGTGGCTATTTTCTCAATGCCCGCACGCTGGTTTTCCAGCAAGTTCTGTAAAACCAGGGGTTGTTGGTTAATTTCGTTGATCAGGCTCATACTTCTCTCCTATGCTATTGTATTTTCGTCCCAGTTAAACTTCGCCCAGGGAGCGCTATAAACCAGCTCACCACCTACCATGGTGGCTGCCAGTCTGTTTTCTTCATCCAGCAGCAGCATATCCGCCGGGGACCCCGGCTGCACCCTTCCCACCGTTTCCAGCCGCAACATTTGGGCCGGATTGCGTGTAAAGCAGGTCAACGCAGATGCGAAGGAACAACGCGCGTACTGTTGTAAATTGTAGACCGCATCCAGCGGCTTGAGGATACTGCCCGCCAAAGTGCCATCCGCTAAACGGGCACTCTTTTCATCCACCCGTACGTGCGCTCCGGCCAGGACGTATTCACCGCCGGGCACGCCCAAGGCGGCCATGGCGTCGGTTACCAGCACCAGTCTATCGGGTGCTTTCATGCGCCAGGTCAGGCGAACCATCTCGGGAGCGACGTGGATACCATCTACAATCAAACCGGTAAACAAATGCTTCTCATCCAGCAGCGCACCGGCCAGGCCTGGCTCGCGGTGACCCAGCGGAGGCATGGCATTGAAGAGATGGGTGCCACAGAGGATGCCGGCAGCAAACCCGGCGCGTGCTTCCACCAGACTCGCCTGAGAATGCCCAGCACTGACCACCACCCCGCGTGCGCTGAGGGCTTCAATTAATTGAACGGCATCTGGAAGTTCCGGTGCCAAAGTTACCAGGCGAACGCCGTGCTGCGGGTCCCAATTTTGAATGTCGCTGATTGTCGGCGTGCGCAAATATTTGGGATTATGTGCGCCTTTTTTCTGGGGGTTAAGAAACGGTCCCTCCAGATGCAGGCCAGGGATGCGCGCCCCTGTGTATCCTACAGGCGGGCCGGTCATCCAGGTATCCATCGCCAGGTGCACGGTCTCCAGCGGGCTGGTGATGACGGTTGGCAGAAAGGTGGTTATGCCCAGTTCCGGCAGCCGTGCGCCCACCCGCCATATCGCCGTGGGATCATCTGTAAAGTCCTCGCCAAAGGCGCCATTAATCTGCACCTCTACCAGCCCGGGTACCAACCGGTAACCCGGCACGAGTAAGCGTTTAGCACCAGCCACTTCCCCCAGAGTACTCACCCGACCATTTTCCACCGCCAGCAGCGTCTTGCCATTGAACAGCTCCGGCGAATAAATCTCCTTACTTTCTATTGTAAAATTCATAACTCTATTATTCCACGAAAATCAATATCCGGCACAACCAAAAAACTCCGTATCCTTAAAATTATTTTTTTCGCCATGTGTTAATACTTGTTCCTTGTAGTTATATCTTTACCGGCAGCTTACCCAGCGTGGGGATCTCACCCAGCAGAACGCGTGCCAGCGCTTGCATAGACGGCGGCAGCACTGAATACGTGCACAGATAGGTGCCCACCTGCGGGAAAACCGCCAAGTCGTATGGCATACGCAGCGCGGCAACGATTAACGGTTTTTGCAGAGCAGCCAGAGCATTCATCAATTCACCCTGGCCGGGTTGGTCGTAGGCATTGATCGTCCCCAGAATCACCAGGTCGGCCTGGCGGGCACGCTCCACCAGCGCGGCAATCTCCGCGGATTCCGGCTGGCTATCATAACGCAGTTCCTCAACACCCGGCAGTCGCTCTGCCCACCAGTTTTTCAGGCTGGGCGATTCGTAAGAGGATGTGTCCGCTGGCGTCAGGTCTCGCGGGTTGGGCATCAACACCAACACCCGTTGGTGAGAAGCTACTCGCAGCGGCAACAGCCTTTGTTCATCCCGCACCAATGTGATCGAACGTTCGGCTATTTCCTGCGCCACAGCGCGGTGCTCTTTACAATTCACCACAGCCAGTTCCGGCTGCACAAAATATGTGTTCACCCAGGTTTTCAACGCCGCAACCCGCCCTAAAGCTGCCTGAACTGTTTCTACTGTCAAAATTTCCCGGTTGTAAGCCTGCTGCAATCCATGGTAAACCCGTTCGCGGTCCTGCGCGTCACTCATCGTCAGCAGCAGATCGGCACCGGCCTGCAATGCGGCTACCGCCTCCATCCCCAGGGCTTCCCCCTGACAGATGGCATGCATATCCAGCGCATCGGTGACGATCACACCCCGGAAACCCATCTCTTCGCGCAGCAATTGGGTCAATACCCGCCTGGACAGGGTTGCCGGCAGATCCACGCGCCCGGTTAACGCCGGCAGAGCCAGGTGACATGTCATCACCAGTTGAACGCCAGCATCCAACACCTGCTGAAAGGGCGGCAGTTCCACGGCATGTAAACGCTCCAGGCTGTGTGGCACCTGCGGCACGCCGTGATGCGAATCACTGGCCGTATCGCCATGCCCGGGGAAATGCTTGACGGTAGCGGCTACCCCCACCGATTGTATCCCGCGCGTCAACGCCGCGGCCAATGTCCCCACTTTCTCCGGATCCTCGCCAAAAGAACGCGTCCCAATGACCGGGTTACGCGGATTAATATTGACATCGGCGCAAGGCGCATAATTCACGTTCACACCCACCGCCGCCAATTCGCGCCCCAACACCTGCCCGGCACGGAACGCCAGCTCAAGGTCATTCACTGCACCCAATGCCAGGTTACCCGGTAGTTGGGTCGTACCAGGTGCTACTGCCATCAACTGCCCGCCTTCCTGATCGGCGGCCAGGAGAAGCGGCGCGATACCCTGTTCAGCGGCTGCCGTCTGCATAGCCGTGGTCAGCGAGCGCAGTTGCTCCGGGCTCTCCACATTAAACGGACGGAACAGGCTGAACCCCGCTGGACAGTAGTTCTCGATAAGCCCGCGTAGGGCTTCGTTAAAGTACTTACATTCCGCTGCCAATAGCATGCACTGACCCATTTGCACGGAAAGGTCTTTTTTGACAAATGCATTTTTCGCTAAAGTGTGCTTAATGTGTCCATCCATCCGCTTTATGATCCTATTCCTTAACGGCTCCGGCCAGCATGCCGCGCACAAAGAATCGTTGTAATCCAAAGAACACAACCAGCGGAGCCAACATGGAGATGAAAGCTCCGGCTGTAAGCAGATACCAGGCTTCGCCACGTGTACCGATCAGATCGGTCAATCGGGCAGTGATCACTGCCAATTCGGCCCGTGTGCCCAAAAACACAAGGGCAACCAGTAGATCATTCCATATCCACAGGAACTCAAACACCGCAAAGGATGCTATCGCTGGCAGGGATAAACGCAGCACCAGGCCGGAAAATATCTGGTAATGGGTTGCACCATCTATCGTGGCGGCTTCAATCAAATCCCGCGGAATTTGAGAAATAAAGTTATACAGTAAATAAACCGCCATCGGAATGGCAAACCCAGTATGTGCCAGCCATATTCCCATAAATGTCCCTGTCCATCCCAGTTGGTTATACATGCGCAAAACAGGAATAAGCGCCATTTGAATCGGCATGACAATCAATCCAACCACAATGGCGAAGAGTATCTCGCGTCCGGGGAATTTAATCCAGGCGAAGGCATAGGCAGCAATCGCCGAAATCATGATCGGCAGCAAAGTGGATGGAATTGTCACAATCAGGCTGTTCAAGAAAGAATTGGCCAATCCGCCGCTGGTAAGCACTTCTGCATAATTTTCCAAAGTCCACTGCGAAAATTCAAGCGGGGTTTCAAAAGCCTTCCACCAGCCGCTCAATGCAATTTGATCCGGCAATCGGAACGAGCTGACAAAAACCCCGAAGGATGGCAGAGTCCATAATAAGCACAAGGCTATGACCACAATCTGCACCAGGCCAGAGGAAAGAATTTTCTGGAATTTATAGGATTTCAAGGCTAGCTCCTTTGCTGGCGCAGGTTGCGAATGTTAATATATACTGCCGGCATTACCGCCAGGAATAAAATGACTGCCAATGCGGTTCCATGACCAAAATTGCGGAAGGTAAACATTTCAATGTACATGCGGTTGGCAATCACTTCGGTATCATAATTACCACGCGTCATCACATAGACAATATCGAAGATTTTCAAAACCATGATCAGGGTGGTTGTGGCTATGGCAATAATCGTTCCGCGGATATAGGGAATGGTAATGTGGAAGAAAATCTGAAATTCATTGGCCCCGTCAATCCGAGAGGCTTCCATCAGTTCGCCGGGTACATTTTTGACCGCTGCCGAGAGCACCACCATACAAAAACCGGTTTGCAGCCAGACCATGATCGCGATTAACATAAACGTATTTAGTGGTGCAATTGTCATAAAAGCCAGTGGTTTGAAACCGAGCGCCTGAACCAGAGCGTTGATTACCCCATACTGCTCTGCGCAAGCCGGCTTGTAGGCATACATAAAGCGCCAGATCACCGCAGCACCGGCAGATGAGATCGCTACCGGTAGAAATATGAAGGATTTTGCCAGAGATTCATACTTTACCCGGTCCACCAAAACCGCAAAAACCAGACCCAGAGCAACACAGAAAAATGTGACAGTGACCAGCCAGTAAGCATTATTACGGAAGGCTACCAAAATCCCTGGGTCGGAGAATATATACTGATAATTTGCCAGTCCTATAAAGCTTTCTGAACGTGCATCCAGAAAACTGAGAACAATAGTATTGATGATTGGATAGATCAAATAAACGCATAACAATAAAATAGCCGGGCCAATAAAAATAAAGGGCTGCAATGTGTTGCGAATTTTCCGGTTGGGGATCATTCCGATCAATCCCTCAACGAAGGTAAACATAAGCCAGACGCCGCCAACCCCAGCGAGCAGCCCAACAAAAACAATAACCGTTTTGGGGGTACTTTTTGCCTGTATAAAATCAAAAGAAAATTTCAAAAGAAACGCCAGGATGACGATAGCAGCCAGATACATACTGGAGCGCACCACCCCTACCCACCAGGGTTCACGACTATGGGGTTTCACTGGGACTGCCATATTTTTCTCCCATCACATCTATTCTTTCAGAAAGGCAGGGCTGGTGAAACCCGCCCTGCCTTTCACTTACCTAACGCCTGGTTATTTCTTTATTTCGGCCAGGAGGCTTCAATTTCATCGAGAACGGTCTGGGAGTCTTTCCCATTGGTCCATTCAATCATTCCAGTCCAGAATGATCCGGAACCAACTTCAGCGGGCATCATATCGGATGCATCGAAGCGGAAGATGGTGGCATTCTGCAGAATCTCTGCCTGTGAGCGGTCCAGGGCATTTCCGTACCAATCCAGGGGTACATTCTTGTTGGCAGAAATGAATCCACTGGTCATTGCCCAGATTTTGCCGCCTTCAGGTGAAGACAGGTATTGAACTAAAGCACGTACTTCGGGGCGGTCATTGAACTGAACGATCTGATCCCCAGCGCCCAGGATCGGTTTACCAATTTTCTCGTCCATGGCAGGGAAGTAGAAGAAATTAGAGGCTGCGCGCTGTGTTTCCGGAATGAAGCTCAGATACCAGCCAGCCTGGCGGTGCATGAAGCATTTTGAATCCAATTTTTGGTCTTCGCCGGTTCCGGTGGTTTCGAACATCGGGTTCTGTGTTGCTCCTACCCAAGTATTGAGGATGTAATCCTTGCCACCATAGGCGATAGCATCATTCTTCCAGATTTTGCCCATTTCTTCAAGTGAATCTACGATTTCGGGAGCATTGAACGGAATCTCGTGATTAACCCATTGGTCGTAAACTTCGGGGCCGTATTTGCGTAAGACAATTTCTTCCAGCCAATCCGTGGCAACCCAACCGGTTACTCCGGAATGTTCAATGGAAATACACCACGGGGCTTTACCATCGGCGATAATCTGGTCTTGTAAAGCAACCATTTCTTCCCAGGAGGTCGGAACTGCATAACCGGCAGCTTCAAATTCGGCTGGCATATACCATACCAATGACTTGGTGCTGGCACGATAATAAATACCATAGAGCTTGCCGTCGAATGTACCCAGGTCGATCCAATCCTGAATATAATCTTCTTTAACCTGGTCCATATCCAGCACAGAGCTCAGGTCCACCAGTTTGCCTTGTTCGGCATACAGTTTGGTGGTGGCAGGTTGAGCAACTACGGCCAAATCAGGGGCATTGCCGGCTTCAACTCGAACGGTCAACAGGGTGTTGAAATCTGCGGTACCTTCATGTTCAACATTGATGCCGGTAGAAGCGATGAATGGTTCCATTGCGGCACGGAATTTGATATCATCTTCTGCTGTGTAGGGTCCCATGATGGTAACAGTAGTTCCGGCATACTTTCCGGCTTTGGCATCAGTCAGCTCAGCGTTGGGGCCAGCAGGCACAACCGGTGCTTCTGTCGGCTCAACCACTGGAGCAGCAGTCGGTTCGACTACCGCTACTTCGGTAGCCGGTGCTTCAACAACCGGTTCATCGACGGTGGCAATCGGGGTGGCAGCCGGGGCGCAGGCACTCAGCAAAAAGCTGAATATAAATAGTACTACGAGCAACTTCTTTAACATGGCATTACTCTCCTTCTTGAATTTTGTTTGGATATTCTGGGAACAAGGAATTTCCTTTAAACGTACGGGGATCGAGCGGTTTTCTCTTCTTACGATTGGGATACCTCCTACACGTGAACCTGAGCCGGACTGGCAACCATCCGCCGGCCCAATACCACCGCCCCCCAGCCAGAAGGCTTTATATCGGGCGGTAAAAGTACAATTTTTTCGGCCGCCAGCATCCGCCGGGCCAAAGGCGACTGCGCACGCAGCCGTTCCAACTCCTGCTGGATCGGGTTAAGGAAGGCCTCACCCTGTGAGGCCACTCCACCGCCCAGCACCACTTTTTCCACATCATATCCCATCACCAGCCATTGAATGGCACGGCTGAGATGGAAGGCGCTCTGTTGAATGATATGCTGCGCCACTGCATCCCCTTCACGATAAGCCTGGTAAACCACCGCCCCATCCAGTACGGCAAATTGATCCATCGTCGAAAGCGTCCCGTTCTGGCGCGCCTGTAAGGCAAACGCAGCCAGCGCCGGGCCAGCCGAAAACGTCTCCAGGCAGCCGGGCAAGCCGCAGTTGCAATGGGGACCGTCCGCGTCCAGGCTGACATGCCCAATCTCTCCGGCCATGCCATTCGCGCCACGGTACAAACGCCCGTCCAGAATTAAACCGGCAGAAATGCCGGTGCCAATGCTCAGGTAAGCCAAGCTGTGCAGGCTTTCCCGTTCCTGAAAGTAATCATATACACCCAGAGCGGCGGTACGCACATCGTTCTCCACCACCACCGGAACACCAAAACGCTGTTCCAGCACGGCTGCCAGCGAAAAAGACTGCAAGTTCAGGTTGACAGCCATTTCCACCACGCCGCCGCGCACCAAACCGGGGATGCCAATGCCTATGGCGCTCACCTGCTGCATCGCTGCGCCGGCACTGCGCAAGACCTGCTCGACTGCCGCGCAGATGCTGGCGACAGTACCCGGATTGCTGCTCAGATCGGTTGGCAAAATCACCTGTCCGCGAATGACAGCCTGTTCATCAGCTGCCAGCGCGGCAATCTTGGTGCCGCCGACATCCAGACCGAGCACCCAACCCTTGCGAACAGTGTCGTTAAAAGCTGCATTCAGCATCAGGGCAGCTCCAATTCCTGTGAAAGCACCAGCGCTGAAGCCCCCAGCAGCACATGATCGGCGCCCAGGCTGGAGAGGCGCAAGGTGGTATTTTCCACCATATCCGAAAGCACCCGCCGGCGTGCCTGTTGGCGCACCAGATCCAGAAATGGTTCACCCAGTTCGGTTATCTCACCGGAGAGGATCACCTGCTGCATATCCAGCACCCCGATCAGGTTGGCAATTGCCACACCCAGGGCACGCGCAGCCGCGCTAACCAGTTCGGTCACTTGAGGAACACCGGCCAAAAAAGCCTGGTGGACATCTTCCAGATTCAGTTTTGCGTTTGGGTTGGCCTGTGGCAAAACCCCGGGGTGTTGTTCTACCAGGTTGGCAGCGCGCTGTAAGATGGCGCGAGTGCCGGCTTCTGTCTCCAAACAACCGTAGTTGCCGCAGGTACACAACAAGCCGTTATCCCCCACCACGAGGTGCCCAATTTCACCAGCAGCAAAGCCATCTCCATAGAAGATTTTGCCGCCCAGCACAATTCCGGAGCCAATTCCCTCACCGGCCTTTACCACCACCAGGTTGGGCACGTCGCGCAGCTCGCCGTAAGAATATTCCGCCAGCGCGGCGACATGGCTGTCGTTGGCCACATGCACCGGCAAATGATAGCGTTCACTCAGAATCTTCTTTAAAGGAAGGTCGTTCCAATCCAGGTTGACCGCCCGGCGCACGACACCTTCACGCGTATCGATCAGACCGGGGGTGCCAATGCCAATCCCCAATATGGGCTGGCTTGTTTTTTCGACTAAATTGTCCAACTGGGCGAAGACCTGCTGTAAAGCTGCCTCGCCGCGATAATGTTCGCGTCCGCCGTTGGTGCGTTCCAGAATTTCGCCACGCAGGTTAACCAAAGCGCCGCGAAAACCACGCCGGGAGAGATCCATACACAGGATCACGCGCGCATCCTTTTCAATCGCCACCAGCATTGGGCGTTTACCGCCCAATGATTCACCTACACCCACCTCATGTACCAAACCTTCCTCAATCAGCGCCCCAACGATATCCGAAACCGTCGTGCGTGTCAGCCGGGTGATGCGGGCAACCTCCGCGCGCGAAACGGCTGTCTGCTGGAAGATGGTCTTGAGTACCAGGGTGATATTGTGATTTTTGGTGAATTGTCGGGTGGCTTTTTTCATGGGATAGTTCCGAATACTTTGTAAGTTTATTGTACTAACATAGAGTTTAACCAAATGTTAATCGTTTGTCAATAGGGAAATTTGGAGGGGTGAGTTACCATTCGGCCCCCTCCCAGCCTCCACTGAGGGGACAGGCGAGCCATATATTAAACACCGGGGGCTAAAACGACACCGGTTAAAACCGGTTTTTAAATCAATTCCCCAATTTGTGAACCCGCATTTTTGCCGATTTTTGGCACAATGCAAAAGTGGATCCGGATAATCACCAGACCCACTTTTATCATGTATTTCCTAATTCCAAATTCCTATTTCCTGATCTCTACCTCAATACTGTTCATCCCTACGGGATATTGATGCGTTGGCCGGTAAAAATCAGATTGATATTGGTGATCTGCGTGTTGGCAGCGGTCAATGCGTTGAGGGTAATGTTGAATTTCTTGGCAATCGCACCGAGTGACTCACCTTTGTTGACGATGTAGACCGTCTTACCATCGGAAAGTTTGATCGTCGCACCCGGGAGGTAGATCACCTGGCCCACGGAAATATTGTTCTTGTCGGTGATCTCCGGGTTAGCGCGCATCAGAACCGCAACGGTTGTGCCAGCACCTTTGGCAATGCTATACAGCGTGTCACCTTTCTTCACGGTGTAGCTGGTTGTGCCGGTCACCGGGATGCTGGGCGAGCCGGGGATGCTGACGGTTAGCGTGAAGGATTGAACCTGGTTGGCGGTTTTCAGTACCAGGATGTAATCCTGTGTGCTGGGAAGTGTACCGCTAAAGGAAGCTCCCTCGCCCATCGGGCTCTTGAGCACAGTACCATCCACGCCGTACAGCGTCAGTTGGATCTTGTCATTCGGGGTGGTCGTCACCGTCAGGGTCTGGTCCTTGGAGGCACGGACGATGAAGTATTGGTTCAGGTTAGCGGGAATCGTGCCGGTCAGAGTAGCCGAGGTGCTGCCTGCGGCAAAGCTAACGCGCAACGGGATATCCACACTCAGGCCGTAATCCAGCGCACTGCTGCCAGAAGCCAGCACCAGGATGTAATCCTGTGTTTTGGGTAAGACACCGCGATACCCGGTGTTACTACCGGCAGCGCTTAGGGTAGTACCGTCCGCTCCCAAAATTGCCAGTGTACCACCAGCAGGGGCAGTCAAAGTCACTTCCAGGGTCTGGTTAGCAGCGGCATTCAACAGGTAATAATGCTTGCTGTTGGCCTCCAACTTACCCGCAACAGTGGCAGCCGTTCCGCCAGCGGCAAAGCTGATACGGGCGGGGATATTCAACACCTGGCCGGCTGAGATTGTGCTGCCAACGGTTGGGTTGGCTTCACGCAGTTCAGCAACGGTGACAGCGAAGCGCTGACCGATACTGAAGAGCGTATCACCGGCCTGCACCGTGTACATACTCGGCTTAGTGGCGCCGGTCACCGGGATGCCAACAACAGGGATCTTGATCACCTGACCGGGGTAAATCTTGCTTGGGGTGGTAATGGTCGGGTTGGCTTTGAGCAAATCGGCGTAGGTTACGCCGCAGGTTCTGGCGATCTTCGTCAGATAATCACCTTTCTGAACCGTATACGAGTCCCCACAAGTGGATTGAGCCGACACGGCGGAAGTGAATCCCAGGCTGGCCAGGATCACTGCTCCGGCAAGTAAAAGTATCATCATTTTTTTGAAAGAAAATAAGGCGTTCATCTTTAGTCTCCTTATAGAATAAGACGATGTTTCTCTGAAATTTGTTCCAATTGGAGACTATGCCGGGTGATTTTCCCTTGAAGCGGTGGGTGCAGCGGATTGGAATGCTAATTTGAAGCGGTTTAACACGGGATTTCCATCAAGAATCTGCCTCCCGGTGCAGGTTTATCAGCTGGCCGATGCACGTAGAGTTTTTATCATTTCCCAAATTATGGGATATTTGTGATAATAAGTGGGGGATGAGACGCAATAATTAAGAGTATACTGATAAAAAGTGGGTATTCAATTGTTAAAGTGCTGCGTTTATTCAGGTGCCGTTATGCCTTAAAGTATTCGTTTTAATCGTCTCCTTACCCTCGCTTTGGATCGGGACTACGCCCTCACAAAAAGACGTTCAGGATAACGTCGCTACGACTCCTTCCTTCACAAAAAGACGTTCAGGACAATGTCGCTGCGCTCGGAGCGCTTTGCGTCGGCTTTGCGTCGGAGCGCTTTGCGTATTCGTGCTAAAAATTCCAATCGGAACGAATGTCTTTTCGGAAAATGTCCCCCACCCATGGTGGCGCCCCGGCTGGAAAGAGCAGATATGCTGATTCCCTGGCGGTATTCGTTTTGGAACGAATGGGGGACGAATGGGGAAGGGAATAAAGCAGGAATGCTAAAGCAGGAACCAGGAATTCGGAATTAGGGAAAAAAAGTGATGAGGGATGAGAGTTGGTGATGCGGGTCATTCGTTCTCCTTTGACAGAACACATGTTCTGCGCCATGAATTGATTATGACGAATATTCCCGGGATTGACAACCTGCCTAAACAGGCAGGTTGTTTAGACAAATATTGCACAAAAAGGCAGGTTGTGTAGACAAGATACAAGAAAGGGAAGGGGAAAGAACAGTGAGGAGTGGTGAGTAATGAGGCAGCGAACAGAAAATAGGAATTTGGAATCAGGAAGTACCAGGATAAAGGTGGGGGTAATTAAGGGCGAAAAAAGAGAAATCCACAATGAGTCTCTTTTCGGATGACTCGATCTGCTATTAAAATAAAGCTCAAAAAGCATATGCTTTTTGAGCTTTGTTGTTTATTTGCCGAATCGCCGGTTTATGGAATACGATATACCGTTGAGAGGATTTGAATCATGGTTTTGACGCTTGCTACCGTGGCGTCTGATGACCCAAAACTGGAAACGTAGAGCATATCGGTTGATTGATCATAAAACAATTGGGTTCCGAGCACGCCCATATGTCCGGTCATCCTGGGGAGGAATCCCAGAGCGGGGAAAAATTTTTCGAATTGCATTTGCATGAAACCGTTGCCATAGGCAATTCCGGACATAAATTCATAATCGAATTTATGCAGCGACTGCAATGTTTCCTGGGTGATGATTTTATTCTGATATAAAGCGCGGATATAGAGCGCCAGATCATCTACAGTGGAAACCACACCGCCGCCGGCCCAGTCGATACTGACACTTTGTAATTGGCTGATTTCGTGCCCGTTGACCCATGCTTCGGCGATTGGTCGCTTACCATTCGCGGGTTCGGAATAGAACAGCAAATAGGTATCCTTCATCTCCAATGGGTCGAAGATGACCTGGTGCAGATTTTCATGGAAAGGCTTGCCGGAGACGGATTCGATGATTAATCCTAACAGGATGTAGCCGGTGTCGGAATAATGATAGCCATGCCCGGGAGCGAAAAATGCCGATTGATGCTCACGTGTAAACTGGACCAATGCCTGCGGGGTGAAGAAAGTATCCGGAGATTGATAAAGAGACTCCATCAGACCGTTGTCTTCCAAGGCAAAATAATCCGCCACGCCGCTGGTATGTGAAAGTAAGTGTTGAATGGTCACCTGATCTTTGTAATCGACGCCTTCCACTACAAAGAGATTTTCCAGCATGGCACCATCCAGATATACATGTATGGGATCATTAAGTTGGATTTTACCTTCATCGACCAGGCGACCGATGAGTGTGGCGGTAAACAATTTGCCAACACTGGCTACATGAAAGGGCTGGTCGGTTTGAATGGACGCGCCATTTGTTTTTCCGGCGGCATATTTCAGCAGGAAATCCTTTTGGGGCGCATCAATATAGATCAAAGCTGAATATACAGAATTCTTTTCATTCAAATTATTGTCAACCATGCCCTTTATCTGTGAAATGGCCTGGTCTTTGGTGACCGGTCGGGAGTTTAACCAGAAGAGTACGGCGATGATGATGACAAGCAGCAGAAATAAAATTCCAATAATTTTTAAGATCTTCATATTCGTTCTCCTTAGGAATATCACTTATAATAATATAACGAATAGTAATATCAAAAGTTGCAATTGTCAATGATTAATATATCTAAAAGAGATATTACTGTTAAATGTGTGATTACAGGAGAAGTCTCATGGAAATCGTCGTACTGGGTTTGCTCATGATTCAGGATTTAACGGTTTATCAGCTAAACCAGGCTTTTAAATCCGGCATCGCGTTGATTTACAGCGCCAGTTATGGCAGTTTATTAAACGCGATCAAGAAGTTGTTAGCGTCCAATGAAATCACTTTTATTGAAATGGTTGAGAATGGCCGAAATAAGAAGATTTACCATATCACGGAAGAAGGCAGGGCGCATTTTACTCAATGGATGCATGCTGATATTGACGAAAACAAGACGGAAACGATGGCCTTATGCAAGGTGTTTTTTCTGGGGTTGGTGGATGCGGATAATGAGAAACGGAAAATTCTTGAAAACATTGTTTCTGCAATCACTGCAATTGAAGAAAAATTAGGTCAGCTTTCCCAGAGGTTATCTCAATTGCAATTAACTGATGAAGAAATGAAAATATATGGGTACCAATTTAAAACGCTGGATTATGGGATGCGATCGCATCAGGTTGCCAGAGAATGGGCGCAGGAATTGTTGGGTGAATTGCCGGAGTAAGGGGTAAATTTGAGGCCGGCGCATTCCACCCCGGCGAATGTCCGACTTTGGAGATTTCTGGCAGAGAGCGGGTGGGTCTGGTTTAGGGCGAAAATTGATGATACCCTGTACAGACCACCCCACCCTTGTCTCTTAGAAAGACAGGTGCTATTCGTTATTGGTTGAAGCAGGTGTTTCTGCGAAATGAAACCTGGACTAGGATTGGTTAAGGTCTTGGTGTCGCTGTTCTTGCAAATAATACGTTTTTTTACTCGATGCTGTATTCATATATTGTGTAAAACGACTTAAAATTCCTGATTTCTTCTCCAATAATTCTAAGCGTTGAATTGTCTGTCCAGGATTCAGGTTTTAGTATTACTTCATCCATATTCAATAGGGTTAACGTTTGATTGGTCAGGGCATCCCATATATATATTGATGATGATATTACTTTTTCAGTATCACAACTTGCCAAAGAATAAGCAAGGTATTTCCCATCTGGCGACCAACTCAATCTTTCTAATTGCTCGCTTATCTCTATTTTTGTAGTATTTCCAGTTTGTAGGTCCGTAATCATTAAACCATCAAATGTAATCGCATAACGCCGGCCAGTTGGCGAAAACTCTATTTCATAGCCGGGAAAAGAAGCTGTGGATGGAATCAGGGTTGTCCATGAGCCTGTTGAAAGGTCAAGGCGAAAAAGACCGTAATCGCCAAAATCTCCAGAATCTCCGGAAGGAAAGCAATAATTACCACCTCCGGAATACCCTAGCTCTATTGCAAAAAATAGAAAATTCCCTTCCGGGCTCCAGAATTTTGGACTTAATAATCCCATAATATCGAGACTTTCCATATTGAATACATCTTTGAAATCTATAACCCATTTTGATCCGTCTTTACTTTGTACAATCAATGTTTGATTTCTTTTGTAACCGCAACTTGCGGCGAACCAATTCCCATCAGGAGAGACAACACTTGAATAAAAATTCATTTCTTCACAAGCTGCAGGAAATTGGGCTATTTGGGTTGTTTTCTCTTTCCTCGATTGTTGGTCCGCCTCTCGTTCTGCTGTTTGTATTGCTATGGCTGTAGCGCGCCATGCTGGCTGGGTGGACTCTACCATTGGATTTGGTGTAAAGCTTGCCAAAGAAGTTTGGGTTGATATTGGAATAATTGCAAATACAGGTTCTTGTGTTTCAGTATAAGTTAATGCTACTGTTGGGTCCATCGAAATTCGGTTATCACAAGCTGATTGTAAGAGAGTAGAAAAAGCACCTACAAATAACATTATGAATGAATATATCGCTTTGGTTTTCATCATTGATTCCCTTTGTTTGTGAAAATGATTTTGTATTTGCCAACGCCTAACGGTTTGCGATGTTGTCCCCGTAGGGAATACAAGCGCTGGGGTAGGCGTGGATTCAGCTCACCTGCACAGTGCAGCACACACGAAGCATAGTCCCCAGCGCCCAGTACACCACGTCAAGATGGCGGACCATCATTTTTCCCAAAAAGGGTACGAAGGTTTATTGAAAACGCTTTGTTGGCTGGCTTTATTCAACATGCTCACATAACTTTAAAATAGATTGTTTCATTGCAGGGTTGATTTCAAAATTCCTGTCTAAATATGATAATGCCGCAAGAGCTGATTCACGATTGCGCTGATAACCCTGTAGAAATTCAGGCAATAACCTGTCCATTGCAGGAATCCGTTTCTCATAGCGCCGCTCAATATTGAAATCATCTGCGGCGATTGGTCCGACTTTTTCGATTTTCTCTGATAGTTCCAGGATGCGATCAACCGCGTAACTTTGTATGAAACGCATGGCTGATAATTTTTCGCCTCGCTGATCCCGTTTTAAACCAATATATAAATTTGTGAGCGCTTCACCAATAAGCCACTCTGTCGAAGGCTGTTGTTTTAGCTTGATTGGGCGTTTTGGAATGCCGATCTCGTCCGAGATGCCTTTTGCTTTCCAAACAACCCTGCCGGGAGAAAAGACCGCTGCTCCCAGCTCATCTTCATCAAACACTGCAAACTCGCAAAACACACCATCTTCATATAGTAGTTTATAGCCATCCGGGGTGTTCGCAAAGTAATATGCCACTGGCGCGATATTGGCCAACCAACCCAGATCTTCCAGATATTGGGGTTTACTGCCTGCTTTAACGATAACAAAGAAATCAAGATCGGAAAACTGATCCAAGCGGTTCAGCTCAATCCCAACCGAACCCAATCCAATCAGAGCCAATGCACCCGGTTTCTTTGATAGTGCATTGCCGATTTCATCCAATCTGTTTAATAGTTTTTCAGATTTATGCATACTTATCCAGCTCAACCAGCCAATTATTGTGATACGTTGCCATTCTGCCCAGTGTATTCACCTTAAATCGGGCTGGTATGATGTTCGATCTGTGGGGCTGCGCACCCTGAAATAAAATAATTTATGAGAGTAGTATAGACTAGATGAAAAAATTGCGCAATCGAGGGGCGGGGTCGATGACAAGCATCTTTACAGGATAGCATTATTGTAGCAAAATTTTTTTAGAGAAACAAAACAGCAACCGGTTATGGAATATTGCCTTTCCGGTATCAATCCCCCATTTCAAAAAATGCTATACTACTCTTATCGATCCGGATCATTCGGGGTGGGTGCTCAGGTTGTGTTATCGGTTTATAACGCATCTTGCACATCAGGAATACAGACACATGATTTCAAGACGATGAAAACGTTTCAAGATTATCTCCCCGCAAGGTCACGCTGTGGCGTGCTGCCCACGGCTGCACTCCTACTCAGCCTGGTCATCGCTGGCTCAGCATGCAACTCCACAACAATCCCTGAACCGCCAACCAGCCTTGAACCGGGCCGGGTCACCCATGGGGAGGATCATTACGGAACATTCTTCACCTATGTGCCCACCACCGCCCCACAGCAGCCGGAAATCCTGGTGTTAGTGCATGGCACACCCGCGGAGGATCAAACCGAAGCGGAAGATGCCGAGTATTATGTGACCAATTGGGTTGATTTTGCCGAAACACAAGGTTTTATCCTCATCGTGCCCGTCTTTAACCAAGAGAATTTCAGCAGCCGCCTGGGCGACCATGCTTTGAGCGGTTATCGCGGCTTATTCGGGCGCGAAATCAACGCGGATGAATGGCTGCTGCGCCTGGTAAAAGCCTATCAGCAGACATTGGGCTTGGCGGATGAACCCTTTTATTTGTATGGGCATTCGGCCGGCGGGCAATTCATCGGGCGCTTCCTGGTGACTCACCCTGAGGCGGTTAAGAAAGCTGTTATTTCTTCCGCAGCCACTTACCCACAGCCGACCACTACAGTAGCCTGGCCGTTTGGGATGGGCGAATTGCATACGGAGATTGAGTGGGATGCGGATACCGTCCGACAGGTGGATATCGTGCCCGATAAACAGAAATGGCTGGCAGCCACACAGGTTCCGCTCACCGTGATCGTCGGGTTGAATGACACCGCGGAATTGTCTGCAGTGTTGATCCCCGGGCAGAATGGACGCAATCGCTTCACTATCGCGCGGAATTGGATCGATGCTATGGCTGCATTTGCCGCAGAAAACGGATTGGAGAGTCATTTCAAACTGGAGATCATCCCCGGCAAGGGTCACAGTATGAGCGGCCTTATATCGTACAGTCAAGGGGCTTTGATCTCGGAGTGATTTTCAGCAACGCCCACTGAAATTAGCGGTGTTTTGTAGCACCGGCGCATGCCGCAAGGGACCAGGAGTATCTGACAGAGAGCGGGTGTGTCTGGTTTACGACAAAAAATGAGGTTGCCCGAAATGGCAACCCACCCTTGTCTGTTTTCCCAAGAGCGGATCAACTCCTTAGGTATGCGGGCTAATGCCGAATAAAATTGTAATCTTCATTATGCCGGGTGTATGATCTAATCATGGTCCAAGACCTTTTCCCACGGTTCAGAGACGTCATGGTCCGCGCCCATCACCGAAAAATACAACGCATTGGCCGCCTGAGAGTACCCGCCCACAAAAGCCACTTTACAGCCCATCGCTTTCAATCGATGCAGGCCTTCAATCATCACGGCTTTACCCAATCCCTTACGCTGGTGCGCCGGCACAGTCGCCACCGGCTCAAAATAAGCCGTGCGGGAGAAATCGTCGAACCAGATCGTACAAAAAGCCGTGATCGAACCGTCATCCGCCACAGCGACTAAATCCAGGTCCCGCCGGTAAAGCGGCGCGCTCTGGATGTGATGGTACCATTCCGGGTGGTCCCGATTATCCCGCGCCACGGCAATATCATCCTGGTGAAAACCCAATCCGGAGGCATAGCAGCGTTCCAGAAATTCTAACCCGGCACCCAAAGAGCGGATCGTATACCCGGGAATCTGCGGCAGTTCCGGCAGCGCCTCATCCAGGCTGCGGCGGTGCTGTGTTTCGACATATTCTCCGTCTTCTACGCGGCAAAAGCCCCGGCTGGATAAAACGGTATGCGCGTCACTGTCCTTTGAATCCGCGTAGAACCACAGCTTGCGGCGGCCGTCCTTTGCTGTGGTTTGCATGCGCTCCTCCGCCGCCTGGATGACCTCCTGCAATAGTGCGTTTGTGGCAAAATCCGGATGGATGTTGGGATGTACCAAACCCGCAGCTTCCGCAGTCAGCACGGCGGCAATTTCGCCATACTCGGTTTCCCAGAAGATGATTTGCTCTTCAACGGGTAATTTTTCCAGATCGGCATTAACGAACCAGTACCAGTAATCCAGGCGCGCTACGTGCCAGCTCCATTCCCGCCGCTGGTTTTGCAGCATCACCTCCCGTAAAAAGGTACGGATACGCCAGTAATCTTCTTCACTTTGGTAATTTCTTTGGATGAGTTTCATGAGATTTTCCTTTAACTATTCCTGATACCCGGGTCAAAATAAACAGATCATCGCATTGGAAAGAATGATCATAAGGGTGTTAACGGTTGAAATCCAATCGAAAGGACTGCTCATCTTCATTATAAAGAAGCAGACTGGTTTAACCTATCGGCCAACGGTTCATATTTGTACTCTCCCCCCGGCCAGTAAGGTTACCCTATACCGCTGTTTACCAACACCCATTTTTCCGACAGAGGGCCATTCCACGATTTCACGGATACCAATGCCATCAACCCAGGCGGGTATGGGATGCGGATAATTCCGAGTTAAGTTTGTTTGCGCTGGCAGGTGATGTTTTAATGCTAACCGCCGGCCCACATACCTGGCCCTGTCCTCCCGCTTTTATCTACATCAAAAACTGCCCGCCAATTTCGACTTACAGGTCAAAATTGTTTTCAGCCCGCCAGATCTAGAAATATCTACGGTGTAAGTAGTGGGTATGGCGAGCGCCTGGTATTGGGTAACACTAGTTTTCCGCCGGATTGGATTATTATCGCCCGGTATATAACGGATTAAGGCAGCCTGATTGGCACCCTCGCCGCCTGACAGGGTTATAAACGGGATACGGTCCATTTGAGATTGGAACGCGACCAACAGATTTTCCGCAGCGCCTACAGAGAATATGACAAACGCTGGACCTGGCTCAATGTCGATACTGAGCAAGAATGGTCCGAGGATACGCCCCTGGAAATTGCCTTCTTTGTTTACTTCATAACCCAAGACCCGATAACGGCCAAATTCGCTGATTGGAGAATCATCTCAAAATAAAATAACCGGTCTTGCCTTTTGTAAACGGATCAGGAAAACATTCCAGGGGAATTAACATTCCTAACAACCTTCCAGTAATGGGCTAATCCTGGCCTTCCGCAGGTTCCTTTTTCTCTTCCCCAGTTTTGACGGATTTAACGGCCGCTTCGATTGCCGCTTTTGTGATATCGGTACCCATCGCAAACAATTTTTCGATAACCTGCTGCAAACCACCGGCGGGCAACTCTTCCTTTTTGAGCTCTACTTTACCGTCCTTAGCGATAATAATCAGCCAGCCCAGCGGAATGTCCCTGTCTGAGCGGATTTCCGGTTTGTCTCCGGTTAAATCAAGAACCATGCCGCCGCGAATTCTTTCAATAATAGACATTACAAAATGCGCGGCCGCAAAGACGCTCCCGACGATGACCGCAATTAATACCGGGTCTACCAAAACCCTGAGATTTTTATCCGGAACGGCCTGTACCAACCCATATTTTGAAATCTCGGTGGATACATAGTCTCTGGTAATTTCATCATCGTAATGAACCAAAATCACTAATTCCTGGCTTTTCATTTTACCTTTTCTCCTTTTATAAGCATCGTTCAGCACGGTTATTCACGATTAAGCTGTTAATTTACCTCCTTCATATTTACCGCGATTAAAATACTTTTACCCGCACTCCTTACCTACCTGAGAATTTTCCTGTTGTTGAAATAAGCCAGGATTGCCAACTATTTATCTCACGGCAGGCGATACCAAAGCATTTGTCGGGTGGTCCACCCTGATAGCGAATAATTGACAAATTAAGTATACATTATCACATTGCGCCGGTAATGGATTTGTATAAGATTTATCCGGTTCGAAGAAGAATACAGCATTTTTCAGGTAAAATAGAGCTGCAACGAATGAATATTGCGGGAATTTTACAGCCTGCTTGCAATGGTTGGCTAAGAGCAGAAGAAGAGGAAACATGCTTTTTGAGATCATTATCATTTTATTACTGATCCTGACCAATGGTGTATTTGCCATGTCGGAGTTGGCGGTTGTTTCTGCGCGGAAAAATCGATTGCAGTTTAAGGCTGAAAACGGAAATGCCGGCGCAGCAAGCGCATTGCAGCTTGCCGAAAACCCGAACCGATTTTTATCCACTGTCCAGATTGGCATTACGCTGATTGGCATCCTGAATGGGGCCTTTGGTGGGGCGACCATAGCCGAAAAGATTGGCGTGGAACTCAATAAAGTGCCGCTGTTGGCACCGTACAGTGGAGGCATTGGTGTTGGCATCGTTGTATTAGTGATCACCTATCTCTCCCTGGTATTGGGGGAACTGGTACCAAAACGCCTGGCGCTGAACAGCGCCGAGCAAATCGCGATCGCGGTCGCGCCGTTGATGCAATTTATTTCCAAAATTACAACCCCCTTTGTTTCCTTTCTGAGCGGGTCCACCAATTTTATTGTGCGATTGCTGGGGGTGCGTCCTTCTAACGAGCCCGAAGTGACCGAGGCTGATCTGAGAAGTATGCTTGATCAGGGAACGGAAATCGGGGTTTTTGAAGAATCTGAACAGGATATGGTTGTGCGTATTTTCCGGCTTAGCGACCGCGCGATCAGTTCGCTGATAACGCCGCGGGTGGATATCATCTTCCTGGATATCAACGCCAGCCACGAAGAAATTCACAGCAAGATCGCCAGGAATCCATTTTCCCGTTTTCCTGTTTTTCAGGGCACCCAGGACAATGTGATTGGAATTGTTCGTGCGCGCGATTTGCTGCTGCAGCGGGTGGAAGGGTCGACTTATGACATTCACAAAGTGCTTCAACAGCCTTTGTTTGTCCCTGAGCCCTCCGGTGTGCTGAAAGTGCTGGAACAGTTTAAACTGAGCGGCGCCGAAATAGCGGTGGTGATAGACGAATACGGCGGTGTTTTAGGCATGGTGAGCATGAATGATATTCTCGTCGCCATTGTTGGGGATATGGCTACGCCTGAAGGGGTTAATATCGGTGAGGCGATGCGACGAGAAGACGGCTCCTGGCTATTTGATGGAATGATCCAGATTGATGAATTAAAGGATCACCTGGATATTGATGAACTGCCGTACGAAGACGAAGGAAGTTACGAGACATTAAGCGGGTTTATGATGTCACAGTTGGGCAGAGTACCGGCAACCGGGGATTATTTTGAGTGGGATCATTTGAGATTTGAAATTGTGGATATGGATGGACGCCGGGTGGATAAGGTACTGGTATCCCCCACCAACTGAGTTTTGATGCAGGATGAGCCTTCTGCCTTCAATGCCAATTTTCATTAAAAATGCTGGCAAGCTTACAATTCTTTGATATGGTTTTGCAGCAGGCCTAATTCCAGACAAATATTTACAATCTGAGGGTCAAAATGTGTGCCTTCCAGGGAGCGAATATGGACAAGCGTTTTTTCTTCGGACCATGCAGCGCGGTATGGACGAGAGGAATAATTGCAGCGTAACTGTTCTTCTTCAATTCCCATTTCCTCTATCCTCCGGTATAATTGCATCTATAACCGATTCCAAACCAAGGGAGGAAATCATCGAACATGAAAAAATACACCGTCTTACTCAGTCTGTTCTGCACTCTCTCCATCCTATTGTCTGCCTGCGGGTTGATCCCGACACCGGCGCCAACGGTTACCCCCACACCACTGCCAACCAACACGCCCACCGTCACGCAGACCTTTACCCCAAGCCCAACGGCCACCGCTACCTCCACACCCCAGCCCAGCCGCACACCGCGACCAAGCGCGAGTCCAACTTCCCATCTGAATGATTTGCACTACAATCAGGCTGGCGGGTATTCTTTCTACCCCCCCAAGAGTTACATTGTTTTTATGGAAGGTGAACAATCCTTTGTTGCCAGCCCGTCCGGATTGATGATGTTCATTTTCGATGGATCCGCCAGTAATCCTGAGCACATCAAACAAAAGGCGTTAGCGACCTATTGTATTGGCAGCCTGTTTTATGATGAAGATGGCAGCAGCCTGGGGCAATACAAAAAAGGAGTTGGACAGAAAATCATCATTGACAATATCGAAGGCGCATCCTATTCAATCACCGGGACGATTGATAAAAAAAATGTTCAGGGAATGGCTGTTGTTGTTATGCCCGATAAAGACAGTTATCTTTGCGGATTGGGTTTTGCTTTTACCGATAAACAAGCGGACCTCTGGGAAAATTATGGTGAACGTATCTTCGGCGAGATTGTGGAATCACTCACCTTTGGCGATGGGGAAAATGCCGGCACCGCAACCTCCTGCGTGATATCCGTTGATGAAACCTACGGCTATAGTAAAGACAATCCCATCCGCGTTGGCGGTGATGCCTTCGATGGGCCGGCCCGAGAACGCGCCTACCTGGATAATCTTTTAGGATCCGACGGCACAAGCATCACCTATGAACGTACCGGCTCCATTGATCATGCCGGAACCATTCTGGACATTTTTGTTATCCGGGGGTTGGAGGAAGAGATCACCCTGTACATTGACGAGTACTCTTTTGAGGAGCCCAAAGCCCCCGCCGGATTCATCTGCAAATCCGCTTTTCCATTGCCATCCAATGAATTGACCGGGTAAAATGAATAAAAATCGATGAGGTGATGCCAATGACAACTCCCAACCCAACCGACCAGCGTGAAAATCTGCGCACATGTTATGATAAATACGCCCAGGAGCGTGATTCCGGTTCCATCCAGGATTGGAAAGCGCAGGAACGCGCCGGCTTTCTAGTAATTTTGCAGCAGGAGCACAAACATACCTTGCTGGAGATTGGCGCCGGCCCGGGGCGGGATAGTCTCTTCTTTCTGGAGCAAGGACTGAAACCGGTGTGCATCGATTTATCAGCAGCCATGGTGGAACTATGCCAGCAAAAGGGCTTACCCGCGCAGGTGATGGATATGCTCTATCTGCAATTCCCGGATGCTTCTTTTGACGCGGTCTACGCCATGAACAGCCTGCTACACCTCCCCAAGGTAGAATTTCCACTGGTACTACAGGAGATCTCCCGCGTTCTCCAACCGGGTGGGCTGTTTTACCTGGGAATCTATGGCGGCTACGAACATGAAGGCATCTGGGACCAGGATGCTTACCAACCGCAGCGTTTTTTCTCGTTCTTCAGCGATGAACACCTGGAAGAAGAAGTGAAGACCGTATTTGAGATACTTTCCTTCAAGCACATAACCGTGGAAGCCGGCAACCACCTGGGCTTCCAATCGCTGACCCTACGAAAGCACGCAGACACCCCACAATAAAAAAAAGCCGGATTTGAAAAACCATCTCTGGCTGAAATTTTATCAGGGTCTGATCATTAAGGAGTCTAAATCCTCATCCAGCGATTGCAAATCTTCTTCATGCTCGACTTCCTGTTCCAAGATGGTGAGTACGATATTATAGGTTACCGGGTCTTTATCTCTGACTAATTGGAGCAGCTTCTGATAGACATCAATCGCACACTGCTCGCCTTTGATATTCTGCGCCAATATCTCTTTTACGAAGGGATTCGTGGGAGCTTCGTAACCACAATGTGTGTGGTTTAACCACTCTTCGGGGCTGAGCAGCGGTGTACCGCCGAGTTGAATGATGCGCAAGGCGAGCATATCCGCGTGCGCCAGTTCCTCATTCGCGTGCAGCAACAATTCCGAGGCAACCGCATCTTTCATCGGGCCTTTTACAATCTTGGCGCCCAGCCAATATTGATAGTACGCCAACCACTCATCCGCGAAAGCCTGGTTGAGCAGACCCAATAATTCATCCACATCCATTCCAACAATCTGACGACCTTTCGTACCCATTTCACACTCCTTTTTATAATGTATACTAATTATACAAAATAATTGTACATCCACCCTCAATGTACCACATCCTACCTCCCCCCAAACCACGTATTATTGAGATTATAGGATTGGAGGACTAATTCGGATGAATATCACGAGTTTTTACAGTACGGTGCGTCTGAAATATGATCCTCTTCCGCCCCTGCTGACGGCGGAAAACCTGGCATTGCGCTATTTTGTCCGACGCGACGTGTTGGGTGAGGAGGTTGGCCCTGTGAATGTCCTTTGGGGTTTGCCGCCAGCCTTACGCCTTCTCAAAAAGCAGCAGGAAGACGGTACCTGGCCTCCAACCGGCGAGAAAAAGCACCCGGCGGTCAACTACCGGTTGATCGAGACCTGGCGCCAGTTCCGCTGCCTTGTGGAACAGTACGGCTTCACTCGTGAGCATCCCAAATGCGCGCAGACCGCCGAATACTTCTTTTCCTGCCAGACCCCCGCCGGAGATATCCGCGGATTCCTTGCCAACCAGTACGCCACCTACTACACCGGTGCCATTTTCGCTCTCCTCATCCAGGCTGGTTACGCAAAGGACGAACGCACCCAACGCGGTTTGCAGTGGCTGCTGGACATGCGCCAGGACGACCAGGGCTGGACCATCCCGATCCTCACCCACAAACTGGATGGGGCCACCACCTACCGCCTTACCAGTGAATACGCTGAACCGCTGGAACCGATCCGCTCTAAACCCTTCTCTCACCACTGGACCGGAATGGTCTTGCGCGCCTTTGCTGCACATGCGGATTACCGCCAAACACCGGCCATCCTGGAAGCTGCCGGTCTGCTCAAATCACGCTTCTTTCAACCGGATAGCTACACTTCCTACCAATCCGCAGAGCATTGGCTGCACTTTGACTATCCCTTCTGGTGGACAAACCTGGTTACTGCATTGGATTCCCTGTCCCGTATCGGTCTTTCCAGTCAGGATGCGCAAATCCAACATGCGCTGCAATGGCTGATTGACCACCAGGAAGAATCCGGCTTATGGAAAACTTCCTATCTCAAAAAACATGCTGTCGAAAAGGACACCCCTAAAGCGCGCGAAACCAGGCTCTGGGTCAGCCTGGCCATATGCAGGATATTCAAGCGCTTTGTCGATCAAGATTGAATTTTTACCTCAGCTAAACCAATTTATTTCTAAAAATCATCCATGCTTAACAAAAAGCAGTTGTTTTTTGTAATCCAGTGTGGCAAAGCAATACAAAAATTCTAAAAAGGGTTTTTATCGAGTAGAATGACATTTATATCTGATTTTTAATTTCAAGCAGATTATACAGTTTTTTTGGAGAAAATCAGATAAAAATTTATTGTATTAAATTCTTATTTACAACAACGGATTGGGTCCGAGCTGTGAGGACAGCGTGATCCAATGCCAGATTATCAGGTTTATACGATTGACAGAATTAACAAAACCTATGAACAATAATACAACTCACAATAATTTCCACAGTTTTTGGCAAAAGGTGATCCACTTTACCCTACCCTATCTCACTGGTTTGTATGCCGGTGGATTGTTAGGCTGGGCTGCATTGAACACCTTATACCCTGACCGCCGGTGGTGGCTATATCTGATCAATTCGTTCGCAATCTACCTGTTTCTGCCCCTATTGGTTTTGCCTTTCTATGCTATTTCCCGCAGAAGTTTTAAAGTCTGGGCCAGTCTGGTGGTGGTTTTCGGCCTATGGGTGTATTATTTTGGCGGCACCTTCCTGCCCAAACAGGTTTTTGCCAGCGACCAGACAGAAGGTTCCTCCATTCGGGTGATGACTTACAATGTGCTTGCCAGTAATAGACAATATGACGAAATCATTAATGCCCTGCGCAAATCGGATGTGGACCTGATCGCCATTCAGGAATTAAACCCAGAACTCGCCCAATACCTTAAGAGTGAACTCGAAGAATACCCCTACCAGATTCTTCAGCCAAAATGGAGCGCGGCAGGCATTGGGATCATCAGCCGGTATCCCATCCAAAAAGCAGCTGCGCCTAGCAGCGATCGTTTTTGGAGGAATGACGCCTTGATTGTCGAACTAACGCTTGATAATACCACCTTTACGGTGATCAATTTTCATACCATATCCCCTGGATCAATCAGTAACACAGACTACCTAAAAAAATCCGCTAGCGAGCGAGAAAAGCAATCGCGTATGATAGCCGAGTATGTCCGGAATACCAGTCAACCAATCATCGCATTGGGTGACCTGAACTCGTCTGGTCAAAGTTTGGCTTACCGGATTGTGAATGCAGCTTTAACGGATGCATGGCGTACCAGCGGCTGGGGTATCGGGCATACCTTTCCAGGTGGCAGCACTCCCGGCAATTCACGGCCATCTTTCGGCGGGGTTTCAGTGCCACCCTGGCTGACGCGCATCGACTATATCTTCTACTCAGATGATTGGCAAGCCAACCGCGCCTGGCTGGCTCCCTGGGACGGTTATTCCGATCACCGCCCCGTAGCAGCACAATTGACCTTGAAAACAGCTCCATAACCCCCCAATGTTATACTATAATAGAAAAATACCCGTCATGCGCGAATACACCTGAAGACAGGAGACTAAGCATGGACACGACTGCAAAAGAGATTCTCTGGCGCCAATTTGGGGGCGCACTCGATATGTTCACCAACGCCGTGCTCAACTGCCCGGAGGATTTGTGGCTGGCACGCTTGTGGGAAGAGGATTACAACCCGGCATTGGCTGAGTTCTGGTATATCGGTTACCACACCCTTTTCTGGTTGGATCTGTACCTTAGCGGTACAGTGGAAGGCTTTACACCGCCGGCGCCTTTCTCCCTGGAAGAGCTGGACCCGAAAGGCATCGTCCCCAGCCCGCCATACACCAAAGAGCAACTGTTGGCCTATATAGAGCATGGCCGCCGGAAATGCCAGACTATCACCATGCAATTAACCGATGAGCAAATTATCCGCGAGTGCCACTTTCCCTGGGAAACTGTCAGTTATGGCGAGGTGCTGCTTCACAATATGCGCCACGTTCAGGAGCACGGCGCCCAGTTGAACATGTTTCTCGGCCAGCAAAAAGGGATCAAGGCGCGCTGGGTGGCCAAAACAAAAGAATAGTCAACTGCCAACCAACGGCAAATCCCGTCTATAGGCCGCTGCCGAAACAAATTCAAAGATGATGGGCGGTGCATGGGACGTACTGGAAAGCAATGAACCTTGTAAACTCGTTTGTCTTACTCAAAGGCAATTAGATATTATTGTAATGATTAAAAAGAGTAAGGTTTATGACTTAAGGTGGATAACTTGAATAATCAAAAACTTTCAGATTCAAAATCAAATATTATTGTATTATTATTAGCTGCAATCTTTATTGGCGGAGTCGGCTTATATACGGAAAACAATGGTTTCGCTTTGGCCGGAGGAATACTTCTGGTCGTTACTATAATAATGGGCATCACTCAAAACCGGAAAATAAAATAATGCCAGAGGCGATTCTGTGACCTAATGCAAAACCTGTCTAATCATTTTTGAGCTTGATCAATACGCACACTAAAGCTACTACTTTCACTAGAAACATATCTTAAAATTTGGATGACACTACACTGGGAGGTTCAGAAAAAGTATTCTCGGGAAGAATGAGTAGCGAAGTATTCAAAAGAGATTAAAAATTTCAATATACTCATATCTATATTTTCTTAAGAAAACCCGTAAAAGTTTTTAATAGGTGGATTCTGATGACATACGAAACCATAATATCAGTTCAGGACCTTATCCCTAATCTGTTTCATCCGGATTGGTGTGTGATCGATTGCCGCACTGTTCTTGAAGAACCCGGTTTGGGGTTTGAATTCTATTGCCAGAGCCATATTCCCGGTGCGCTGTATGCAGACTTAGAGCGGGATTTGTGCGGCCAGCCCAACCCAGGTAAAACAAGCCGGCACCCTTTTCCGGATCCGGATATCTTTGCTCAAAAACTCTCCGCATGGGGTGTTGATAAAAACGTCCAGGTGGTGGTTTATGACGACGCGGATGGTGGTTACGCTGTACGGCTTTGGCGTATGTTAGGTTGGATGGGACATCGGGCGGTTGCACTGCTGGATGGCGGATTGAACATCTGGGAAAAAAAAGGACTGGCATTGGAAACGGGAGAAAACAAACGACCCAAGTGTAATTTTATAGCAGACTTGAACCCTCATTTGTTGATTTCGAGTCCTGAAGTATCGCAAATCATGGATGATCCGGCTTTTTTGCTGTTGGATGCTCGTTCTTCCCAGAGTTATAGCGGGGAGAAAGATCCCAACTCACCAACCTGTGGTCATATTCCTGGTGCGATCCATTTTCAATATACTCAGAATCTGGATCGGGAAGGTCTGTTGCTGCCCATCCCAACCCTGATCCAACGTTATAAAGATCTGCTGAATGGCAAACAGGCTGTCGTTTACTGCACATCCGGCGTTACGGCTTCCTTAAATGTGTTAGCTATCCAGCATGCAGGTTTGGATACAGCACGCTTATTTGCCGGCTCGTGGGATGAATGGATCAGTGACTCTACCCGACCGGTTGAAAAATCTTATTCCAATTTTGGTGATTAGACCGCAATCAAACGGTTCAGTTCTGATTGCAGGTATTCGCGTACTGCATCCGCAGAATGGCAGGTAAGTGTATTTCTGGCAACCGGTTGGCAATCAACACTGTTTAATTTGCGGATAATGCGCTTTATAGCTGGTACAGCCGCTGCCGACATACTAAACTCGTCAAGGCCGATTCCAAGCAGGAAAGGTACCGCCAACGGTTCTCCGGCCAATTCGCCACACATTCCCACCCATTTTCCATGTTCATGCGCAATACGCACTGTACGCTCAATTAAGCTCAATACTGCCGGGTGAAACGGACTGGCCAGGTTGGCTACCCGCGCATTCATGCGGTCAGCAGCCAGAGTATATTGGGTCAGATCATTGGTGCCGATACTATAAAAATCCACATAAGGGGCAAAGTGCTCCACCGTCAAAGCTGCGGATGGAACCTCCACCATCATGCCAAATTGATAGGTGCGCGTGCAATCAGGATATTGTTGCCTGAGTTTTGCATACGCCTCATCCAACAACACTCTGGCTTGCAGTACCTCTTCCACCTGTGAAACCATCGGCAACATAATACGCAAATCGGCATCATCCCTGGCAGCCAGCATTAAGGCTAATAATTGGTCACTCAAAATTTCAGGTTTTTCGCTAATCATGCGGATTCCACGCCAACCTAAAAACGGGTTGGGTTCCTGGTTGATCCCTAAATAATCAATCTGCTTATCCCCGCCAATATCCACTGTTCGAACCACAACCGGTTTTCCGATCATTGTGTCAAATATCTGACGGTAAATATTTACCTGTTCATCCAATGTTGGCAGAGATTTACGGTTAAGGTAGACAAATTCTGTACGAAACAACCCCACACCTTCTGCCCCCATTTCGATAGATTGCCTGGCATCTGCCAACCCGCCTATATTTGCAACAACCTCAACCTGTTTCCCGTCAAAGGTGACGGCCGGCTCAAATGCAGTAGAAAGATCAGCAAAGCGCTGTCCGGCTGCCACCTGTGATAATTTCAGAAAGGCTGCCTGGTCTTCTGCATCCGGATTCACAGTAACCCTTCCGGAATCAGCATCCACCAGCGCCAGGTCACCTACCTGAATCTCAAGAATGGCATCACCCAGGCCAACCACTGCTGGAATTCTCAGAGCCTTTGCCAGAATCGCCGTATGCGATGTGGGGCCACCTTCAGCGGTACAAAACGCCAGGACCATGGAATGATCCATTAAAGCTGTCTGGGAGGGTGCAAGGTCACGAGCAATTACAATAGAAGGAGTCATCAGCACGTTAGCAGGTGCCTGAATCCCCAAGAGGTGCGCCAGAACTCGCCGACCTACATCACGGACATCAGCTGCTCGGGCACTCAGCAACGGATCAGGCAGGTCAGCCAGCATATCAGCAAAAACCTCTACACTTTCAAACCATGCTTTCTCAGGATTAATACCTTCCTGAATGGATGCCTGGGTCATCTCATGCAAAGCAGCATCATCAACCATCATCTCATGTGCATCAAAAATAGCTGCTTGTTCTTTACCAGCCTCCTGCAAAACACGGGCACGCATACTGCGAATTTCTTTTTTCGAATCTTCTATTGCAGAAAGAACACGTTCCCAGGCGATTTCCGGATCTTTACACTGATATGGCTCAGGTAAAGTCAGGTTACTTTCCTGAAAAAGAAATAACGGTCCCTGAGCAAAACCAGGAGCGGCTGCTATCCCCTTATAAGTTTCCTTTGCATTGAACATATACTTTAACCATCCTTTAATTGCCCGGAAAATCCTGTGAAATCAAATCCCGCAGTGCTTGAATGGCTTCGACTTCATCCTCACCAGTCGCATTAATTTCCACTTCATGGCCAGATTCAACCCCTAGCGTCAGCACCAACAAAATACTCTTGGCATTCACCACTTTCGAATTTGTTGTCACATTACGAATTTTTAAATCAGATTTGTATTTAGCAGTCGTAGAACAAAACAAATGCGCCGGTCGGGCATGTAATCCTTCGGCGGCCTGAATTGCTATTGTCAGAGTTTGCATATTAATTATTACCTTTCATAAATTGATGCAGAGCATGCAAATGGTCAACCACAATATCCGGCTTAAAAGGAGATTCGGCCAGATCCTCAATTTTTGTTTCGCCAGATAATACCAGTACAGTCGCAATGCCTGTTTGCCCCAGTGCGATATCGGTATATAGCCGATCACCTACCATGCCCAGATCCTGAATGGAATATCCAGTCTTGCGCATAACTGCTTCAATGATCGGCGTGTTGGGTTTCCCGATAATAATATCGGCATCCCGTCCGGTTGAGGCAGAAATTAATGCCATCATCGCTCCAATATCCGGCATAAACCCGGTTTCAGTGGGGCAATTGATATCAGGATGGGTAGCAAGGTAGGGTAACCCAGCCCGCACAAAATCACAGAATTTCCACAACTTTGCATAGGTCAGAGTGGTATCAAACCCCAAAACTATATAATCCGGGTCTTCCTCAACCAGCTGAAAACCGAAACTCCGCAGTTCTTCTTCCAGCGAAGGTGTTCCGACAACATAGAGACTGGCTCCCGGTTTTTTATCATTAAGATAAATACCCGTCGCCTCTCCGGAGGTAAAAATCTGGTTTGCTGTGGCCGGAATTCCCAAGTGGTTCAGCTTTTTTACATAATCCACGCGGGACCGGGAAGAATTATTCGTCAAGAAATAGTAAGGGATATCCTGAGATGTCAGGTACGCCAGGAATTCTTTTGCCCCTGGCAATAACTGATCACCAAGATAGACAGTACCATCCATATCAAACAGGAAACAACGGATATTGCGAAGTCGCTCAATATTCATTTAATGTTCTCCGAACCCTTATTGATACTGCCGGAATAGCTGAGATATTCACCCAGCTTTTTCTGGACAGCTTTTGCCTGCGCCAACGAGACAGGCACCGGATTCGATGTCTGGCGGGTTAGTTCTACCAGAGATTCGCCCAATATCGCCCGGATGATTTCAGTATAAATATTGATTTTTCGAATACCAAAGTGGATACACCGAGAGAGATGCTGATCTGAGAGACCGGAAGAACCATGTAATACCAATGGCACAGAGACAATTTGGTTTATCGTTTCCAGGCGGGCATAGTCTAATTTTGGATCACCCTTGTAAGGACCATGTACAGTACCAATCGCTACTGCCAGTGCATCAATATCAGTATCCTGAACAAAACGGAAAGCTTCTTGGGGGTCAGTCATAAACCCATTGAATTGGTCTGTGGTGATGTAATCGGTATCGCTGGAAACGTGTCCCAGTTCTGCCTCCACTGAAACACCGGCAGCGTGTGCTATCTCCACTGTTTTTAGTGTTCGCTCCAGATTAACCGCATACGGTTCAATCGAAGCATCGATCATCACCGAAGTGAATCCCAGGTCAACCGCTTCAGCGATATCCTCAAGATTAGTTGCATGATCCAGGTGGAACACAATAGGCACGGAATAACTTTCGGCCTCATCACGCACCACCCTAACGAAATGCGCATAACTGCGTAAATCACGAATCGGTTTGAATGATGTTGAATAACTCAAAATAAGCGGTGCTTGTACTGCTTCGGCCGTTTCCATTAAGATACGGGCAATATAAAGTGTTGGAAAGTCTGGTGCAATTACTGCGTAACCGCCTTGCTCTGCTTGAGCGAGAACTTCGGAAAGTGTTTTTAACATACGGTTTACCTTACATAAGGAGTATATTGTTCTTTTGAAATTGCTGAAATTCCCAACCAGGCGCAAAGTTCCAACCCACTATCGGCTATAGAACCATAGGCAAATGGATAATGGTGTTGAAACCCGGATACCATCAGAGTCTGAATCAATTCCGGAACCGAAACGGATTGTTGATTCAATCGTAAAGACTTCATCCAACCCCGACTCCCAGTATAACTGGGTTTCGCAGGATCCATTTGACCGTCGATAATCAACATACGTTCGAAATCTGTTGTAAAGCCGAGCACAGTTGCCAAACCCGGTTTAAGCACCAGATCATTATGCAAGCCAATTGGTTCTCTGCCAGGTTGGTCAAACAACCATAAAGATTCGAGTCTCGCACCACGGTGATCCGCCAGAGCAGGTGAAGTAGGTCCACAATGCCAGAACAAGACCGACTCATCATTCGGATCCACCGTAACCAGATCCATCAAGGTAATAACATCCGCATTCGTTAATCCGCGCAAGGCTAACATACTAACTGCACTGGGAATATCACCTTCACAAGCAGCAATCAATCCCTGTGTATTCAAATAACCCATCATTGTGCAAACCGCCAGATGGTTTTCCGATTGAAACCGTGGCCAACAACTGATAGCCAAAGCTTGGAGATTATATTTATCGGCAAGATCATACATGGCAACGGTCGTGCTGCCCGTTTTTTGCAAGGCACCTTCCAGGCCGGTATCAAATTCGGCAGCAGAAGAACGAATTTCACTGGCAATGGAAGAAGCAGCATCCACAGAAACCTGTTGTGAGCGCTGCAAAGCCTCTTCAAATGCAATATTCACTACTGAAATACCCAATCGTTCCTTCAGTTTTTGTTCATCAATGATCAGGTTGTCAAATCCAGGCGCGACACCACCTACCAAACCAACGCGCGCCCCACGCAGGTTAATCAATGCCCGCAGTGCCTGGACAGTGATTCTTAGCCGCTCATCGAACAAAGCTTGTCCGGGGTTACCAAAAAACCACTTAACCGGTTTGCGATATCCGGTTAGATTTGTCCGAAGAATGCTATTATACAAGTTGGCTGCGGTAAAGCTGTTTAAGGGTAAACCACCACCAGGGCCTGGTGCACCCTCCGGAACTGCCCATATCCCTAACAACGCGGAAAGTTCGGCAAAAGGATAAATAAAATCTCCGCCAGCAAATGAGGATGCTTGAAGTATGACAAAATCTGCACCCCAATCATCTAATTTTTTGGCTGCTTCAGCTGCCTGAACTGCTGAATAAATACCATCACTTACAGCAAAAAAATCAAAATCATACGCTATAGCCAATTCTTCCAATGCAGCCTGGTGAGACAGGTAATTTTCTTCCTTATTACCCCGAAAAGGAGTGCACATCACTCCAGCCAGACCAATTTTTGGTTTTTTTAAAGGTTTCACCAATCCTCCAACTTTAATTCATAGGCATATGGAAACAAGGTGCAACGGCAGGTACATTCCACAAGGCTTCCAATTCATCGTCCACGACACAAAGTGAAAGCGAAAAACCACCCATTTCCTGGGTTGTAAAAAGTGAATCGACGACACTGCCTGCAATCTGGTACCCTTTTGCTAATAAGGCATGATAAGTACGTCGAAAAAGAATATGCAACTCCATACGTGAAGTACCACCAGCACCGTTAATAAACACCAATAATTTTTTTTCTTTGAAGCCCTGGATATCCACAACCAGACGTCCAAGCAGCAAATCGACAAGGTCATCGGCAGGCATTGCCACGCCCCGGTAAACCCCAATTTCACCATGAACACCAGTACCCACCTCAATATATCCAACTGGAAGGCTAAACAAAGGTTGTCCGGTTGCAGGATGATTGGGAGAACTGACTGCCACAGATAAGGTGGCTGTGCGTTCATTCGTTTTTTGCATTACACGCACAACTTCCTCGAGCGGTAAACCGGCTTCGGCAGCTGCACCACCGGTCTTCAATGCAAACAATAATCCGCCTAATCCACGACGTTCACTTAATTTGGTGCGTGGTGCGGTTGCCAGATCATCCCCAAGATAAACAGGAGCAACCCGGATCCCTTCCTGTGCGGCTCGGCGCAATGCCAGGCGCGCATTTAAAACATCCCCACTGTGATTCGATATCAATAAAACGACCCCACAACCGTGGTCGGCTGCGCGAATCGCCTCAGCAATCCGAATACCTGACGCGCAAGTAAAGATAGGACCATAGACATCCGCATCCAATAAACCTGGGCCAATCAATCCGCCCATCGAAGGAGTATGGCCGCCGCCATGTCCAATAGCCAGACCAACTTTGTTGGAGTCTTTGGAAGTGGCTCTAATGAGGATTCCTTCAGGGGTAAGTGCGACCAATTGTGGATAAGCCAAAGCCAGGCCTTCATTATCTTCCCGTACCATTGATTCCGGTGTATTGATTAGCTTGCCGGACGGAATAGAAAATTCTTCGTGGCTTGCATCTACTGGTTCTGCAAATTTACCAGAGAGTGCATCCGCAAGAGTCTGCACGATAAGCGCTGCCGAAGTGGCACCTGCATCCTGGTATCCGCGTGAGCGATCACCCGAAAAATGCGCACGTCCGTGAACAGCAGTCATGGAGGTCGTTGCTTTCGCCCCCACCATAGCTGCCGTTGCTGCTGCCTGCACTGCGGAAAACATAGTTTCACCAGAAGTATTCTTTAAGGCTTCGGCTGCTGGTAACAGCGCATCCAATAAAGTCTTTTCACCAGGTGCAGCCCCACCTACTTCCATTACCGCATGCATGCCACCGTAAAACCAGTCACTAAATTCGCTTAAGCCAACCTGGTCTTTACCGGTCCAAACAACTGCAGCTTCCCCAAAGAAAGCAGCCAGCAATGGACCAATTGCACCACCTGCGTTCTCAGCCATAGCCTCGGCAGCGAGATCAAACACCTTACTCAAGGAGGAAGATTCGCTTAACGCCGCAATTTCGGCGGCCTGGAAGGCGCGTAAAGCAGTAAAGCCGTGGTCACCATCACCAACCGCAGAATCGAGAGCATTTAATTGATCCCGATTGGTATTAAAATTAGCGCGCAAAAGGGAAAAAAATTGGTGTGCAATCTTTAAATCAAACATCAGCAAATTCCTTCTTTAAGAATTGGCATGTTTGAAAAGCATTCTCATCGAGATCATCTGCTAATGAACGCCAGATAAACAATCCCTTGCCCACTTCACCTGCGGGATTCACAAAAATTTCCGCAACAATAAAGCCGTCATAATTAATCTTCTTCAGGCTTTGGGAGACTTCTTTCCAGGGAATATGACCCTGTCCGGGACTTTTTCGATTATTCTCAACCACATGCAAATGTCCCAATTGATTTCCAGTTTTTTGAATAGCTTTTGCTATATCATCTTCTTCAATATTCATGTGAAAAGTATCCAAATGCAATTTCAGGTTAGGATTGTCAATTTCAGCTAATAAAGCCAATCCCTGGTCAACCGTGTTTAATAAATATCCTTCAAAACGGTTGACAACTTCGAGACAAACGCTAACCCCAAAATCACCTGCCATCTTACCTACTTCTTGTAATGAGTTAATGCATTGTTTTCGGTGTAATCCCCAATTATCCTCCGGAAAGACACCCCAGGGAGCGTAGGTTAACCCACCTAATACAGGACTGCCCAATTTGGCCGCGCCGAGCAGGCATTCCTGAAGGTGTTTCAGACCAGCTTTTCGGATTTCTGCAACAGGGCTAGTAATATCCGTGTTTTGATTTAAACCTGTACCGCAGCTCGCCGTCATCCCATAACTATCCAAAACACTCCGCAAGTTTGGATAATCCAACGCTGCAGGTGCTAATAATGGAAACTCAGCAATATTGAAACCTGCTCTGAAAGCCCGGGAAATCAGCGGATAAAGATCATCCGACCAATTTTCCTGCCAATATGATAAATGAATTCCTAAACGATACATTCTTGTTTCCCTATCATATCATTCGTAACAAAATTGCAATTTCCAAAATAATGTGGGTGCTCCTTCTCAGGGGAAGGAAGGAGCACCCGTTAGAAAATATTAGAAACCTAGTAGTCGGGAAATGCCACCGACCACGATAGCAATCACGGAAAAGTCATTTCCACCAAAGAGGTTGACGAAACCGGCTGCTGAATTCATCACAAAGGGTAAGGCTGCAGCCTGCAACACGATCAACAAAACACCACCTAATGCTGCATAAACCAGAGCACCACGGCGTCCCCCGGTTGCATTGGCAAGTATAACTCCAGGTCCAACATCAAAAAATGCAGCTGTTACCAGGGGCAGTAATACATATTGGAATCCAGCCAATCCAAAGATTACCAGGGTGATCAACGAGAACACCATAGCTATGGGGAAGCCAATTGCCAGAGAATTCTGTCCGTAGGGGAAAATCATCGGGCAGTCGAGAGCCGGGACAGCATTGGGCACTATTTTTTGCGCAAGACCATGGAAGGCCGGAATAATTTCGGCCAACATCATGCGGACGCCTGTCAACAGGACGGTCAAACCAGCGGCAAAGAGCAATGCCTGGAAAAATGCCCAGAAGTACCACAAAACTGTATTGCTGCCAGTGAAAGTGGCGGCTGCAAAGGATGTACCAGAGATCCACCCCATTACCAAATAGAGAATGAACATCACTGCGGCAGTTGAAATGGTCATTGATTTGAGGAAAGACCAACGTTCCGGAACTTTGACTTCTTCCAGGGATTTTGAACCTTTTCCAACCAGTTTACCAACCAGAGCACCCAAAAAGGCATGAATGGTAGTAGTATGACCAATGGTGAAATCCCGTGAGCCAGTAAGTGCAAAAACGAACTTTGAAATGAGTGCGGGCAGGATGGTAGAGATTAAGCCAAGGACGATACTACCAACAACAACCAGAGCAACACCAGATATCTTCCCGGCATCTGCTAGGGCAGCTGTAACCATAAATGCGTTCCAGAAAAGAATGTGACCGGTAAGGAAGACATACTTTAAAGGAGTAAACCGCGCTAAGGCCAGGTTAACAAGAAAACCGAAAACCATAACAAGAACGATTTCAACGCCAAATTGGCCTAAGAAACCAACCCAGTCGGCTGCAACAGCCTGACCCTGAGAGGCATATACTTTGCCAAAAAGGGTTGCCAATGGGTTCATCGCATTGACGAGCAAATCCACACCGGCGAATAAAACAATCACGCCAACCATGGTTTTCACAGTGCCAGAAATGGTCTCGCTCATAGTTTTACGCTGTAGAAGAAGACCTACAAGCGCAACAATTCCCAAGATGAAGGTTGGAAGGAGTCGGGGAACAATTGAAAAAATCAAATCAGGGGTCATTTTGTTTTCTCCTATCAAAAATGGTCAGGATTTTAAGAATTTATTCAGATCAAATCAAACTTACAGCCAGCACACTTCGATTACCTTCACCTCCTTGGCTTTAAAATTGAGTGCGATTTGCAGAGACTCTGCTTGCGTCACCCAATCCAAAGCAGTTTTTTCAGGATAGACTTGCCGTACGATCAACGGCTGGTGATTATTCGATGGCAAATGGAGCGCCGCCTCTAAATCTTTTTGGTAATAATTACTGAACATAACCACTGTTTTGCCCTGCCCCTGCAAAACATGGGTATCAATACCACCAGCACGCCCCACAGAACATTCAAGGTGTATCCGCGGTAATAATTTCTGGTCAATACCAAGGTTTTCCAATACAGCTGCCAGCAAACCAGGCTTATGATCCTGCCCACCACCATCCACCTGGGTAGCAATATAAACAGCCAGTCCTTTGCCATAATTGGCAACTGTGATAGCAGGCAAACCATCATCAAATTTTGCCAATACTTTCGTAGTGGATGCTGGTTTCAAAATGTCCCGGTTGAGATGACCGGCAAAAACTTTATCTCCCATTAAAATAGTATGCTTATCGAGAGTACTGGCTGTGACTGAATCCAGACCAAATACCTGATCCAGACCAGCACCAGGCAATTTGTGATAATACCAACCACCTTCGTTCAGGGTTGCAACCCGTGCAAACGCGATCAGAATTCCACCTTGAAAAACGTACTCAGCCAAGGCGTGGCTTTCGGTTTCATTCATCAAGCCAACTAATGGTAAACACAGGATATTATATGGTTGTAAATAGGCACTATTCAACTGGTCCTTGGAAATAAAATCTACGCCAAAATTTGCTTCCCATAAATCCCGGTAAACACCCCGTTGGGCAGAGAACAAAGTTTCTTCCTGGTTAACACCACGAAAAAAAATAGCATTAGATTTCGACTCATAAATAGCCGCCATAGAAGAAACCACATTGGCCTTCAAGAAAAATTCCGTGTTCTCCTGAATGAAATGCCCCAATTCTCTTGCAACATCATAACGCCTGGTTGGCTGTCCATCCAGATCTACTAATGCCCCCCAATGTAAAGGCTGGTAATCCCATTCGCGCCACGGCATAAAAAGGATTAATTTGGCATCATGGCCAAGACTTTCGATTACATTATTAGCAACATCCTGTTCATTGGTGTCGTGTTCCGGGCCAAGCACCCATCCACCGATCGGGCCGCTTTCAACTTCATGCAACCAGAACGCACGACCCTGTGATTTTGCCACACTACGGCCGTGATCCAAAAAAATTGAGTTATGTTCTGGGCGGGAACTTAACTTGTTTCCTGTGCCCGGATAAAGGTCATATCCGATATGATCCACTTGGGAAGCAATTTTCCACTGGTCCAATCCCATGAAAGTACCAAAACGATCCAAACCTTTAAAATTAAAGGTGTTGATAGAGGTTGGATGAGAAGAATCAACCTGGCGGATGATTCCATGCTGCCATCCGGAAAATCTGACAAAAGAATCCTGGCAAAACAACCGCCAGTCAATCCAACGAGTCACTCCAGACCACGATGCTGGCAAACTTTCCGGAGCGCGAATTTCTTCCCATGAGCTGTAAACAAAATTAGTCGTGCTCCAGGACCATGCAAATGTCAGTGCCTCCAGACTTTGATATTTTTCTTTCAGCCATTCTCTGAAGGACTTTTGACAATATTCACAATAACAATACAAACCCAATTCCGTAGACTCTCGGGCAGGCATAAAAGGATAACCTATTTCATTCGAAATTTGCCAGCCAAAATGAGTGGGAAATTGGACTACAAATTCTGCGATTCGTTTTAGATACGATTCAGCTGCGCTACGGTAATCAGGATTGTTAACACAAGCCCAATGATAAGATGCGCCGAGCGGATAACGTTCTCCTCTGCTGGAAAGGATTGAAACTTCCGGATGCCGGGAAGCCAGCCAGAGCGGCGGTGAAGCGGCTCCAGTGCTGAGTAATACTTGGATCCCATAATCCTGCGCAATAATATAAAAGCGCTGAAGGACATCGATTTTCAATTGACCTTCAACCGGTTCAATCCGGTCCCAAGATCCATGAACATCACCAATGCGGACAAGATTTATTCCAGCATCCTGCATACGCTGCAATTCTGCAGCCCATTCGTTTTCAGCAAATATTAATGGAGAATACGAGACTCCGTAGGGAAATTGAGCCTGAATCATATTTCGCCTTAATCCTCAGATAACTGACGAATAATCTCAAGCCCTTTTGTGCGAACTTCATCTTTGCTTAGGAAATTGGAGATAACGATAACAGGTTGTTTGATATTGGCAAACAAATGAACCAGCGGTTGGGATGTAAAAACAATATCAAAGCGCTCACCTCTGGATGTTGCCTCATCAGAGCAAAACGTCTCAGCTTTTATACCAGCTTCTTTTAAAACCCCATCCAGAGTCAATTTCAATACCATACTGGAACCCAAACCAAAACCACATACCACCATTATCTTTAATTGTTTCATATTATCCTCCAACACCATTTTGAAAAGCTGCCATTAAAGAAGATACATCATCCGCTTCCTTGAGGAAAATCTGGTTCGACTCTTCACTCAGGAAAATTGCGAGATCCTGTAACATCTGAATGTGCCCGTGTTTGTCAACCCCCCCGAAACCAATGATCAGGCAAACCGGGTCATTGTCCACAGAACCGAACTCAACTGGCTCTGCCAGGGTTACAATACTCAAGCCGGCTTTTAACATACCATCCTCCGGTCGGGCATGCGCCAGAGCAATTCCCGGAGCAAGCACCATATATGGACCCAATCGCTCCACCGCTGCAATCATTGCCTCTACATAACGCGCCTCACAAATTCCTGCATCGACAAGAAGATCTCCACTGGCCTGAACTGCTTCACGCCAATTCTTTACATGAATTTGAAGTCTTATAAGGTTTGGTGAAATAAAATCACTCAGCATGGATATTTTCCTCCTTAAGTAATTCAATTGCTGTTTTTCTATCAGTAACGAGAACATTGAAATACTTTCCGCGAAGCCCACCAATAATCGGCCTGATTTTCTCCATGCCACCCGCAATCAAAACACTCCAATTAATTTTGCACAGGTCTTTTAAATCAAGACCTATCAAACAATCATCCATACGGTATGACACCAGCTCTCCGTGGATATTAAAATAATGCCCCAAAGCATCACCCACAGCTCCATTCTCGCGTAATGTTTCCAGCTCTTGTTCAGATAAATGACCATGGATGTAGAGAAGTGCAGTCTTATCCACTGGACCAACGGATTGCAGGACAATATCACATTGCCGGGCACGTTGCAGTGCAGTTGTCACCGAAGGTTCGGCATATAGCACTTGTTTTAACGCCGGATTGGAAACAAACATAGGTGCATAAAACATCTCAGCGTTTCCGCCAGCCAATTCCGCCAGTTTTGATATTACGTTATACGAGGTTATACCACCTGAAAAATCTGAAGCGGCACCTACCACTTCAGTAAATGTACAATTGACCTGCCGTTCGAGCTGAAAAACCTGCGGCAAATGCGAAATTGTGCGCCCAAGGCCTAATCCAATGCGCATACCCGGTTCCAACCTTGATCCTAACCACCCAATTGCACCACGCGCCAGGGTCAGGTATAGCTCCTGCCCCTCGTCCGCATCCTGCACAATACAAGCGTCACGAAGACCATATTTCATCACCAGTTGATCTTCCAACAAATAATAATCTGTTTCCGGTGTATGGATACAAATTTCAACAATTCCTGCATCTCGAGCCTGTCGAAGCACCCGATTGATTTTTACGCGGGAATATCCGAGCATTTCGCCAATTTCATTCTGTGTCAGGTTGTTTTCATAGTAAAGCAATGCCACCCGCACACATAGGCGATACTCATCATCAGTTAGATTTCCATTCATTTTAGGAGGGAATTGTTGCATTCAAGCACCTTGTACATGTGTTCATGACGTGAACATAATTTCAGTATAACTTAAATTTATTATTTTTCAATAGTGAGTTTTAAAAAATAATAAATTTTAAGATAAATAAATTGGTAAAAAAAAATTAATGGATGGGCTGCCTTGCATTGTCTGGTTTTCCCCCGGTATAATGCTTTAGAAATGATTAAAAAAAGTATTTGACTTAATTGGAAAAGGAGAAACATAAAATGATCAGTCGTATCTGGCATGGATGGACAACGCCCGGCAATGCAGATATATACGAGGCAATGTTAAAGGAAGAAATTTTTGTCGGCATTCAAGACAGGAATATTCGCGGTTTCAAGAGTATTCAATTGCTGCGAAGTGAAATGGGGCAAGAAGTGGAATTTGTAACGATCATGATCTTCGATTCGCTGGATGCAGTACGCGAATTTGCGGGAGAAGATTACGAAGCGGCGGTGGTGCCGCCAAAAGCACGCGCCGTACTCTCGCATTTTGATGAACGCTCGCGCCATTATGAAATCAGGGCAGAGAGGCAAGCACAAGCATAGATTTTATCAGCCGAAAAAAGGTATGCCATGCAGATAACCGAAACTATTTATTTAAAAAATCGCGATGAATGGCGTCAATGGTTAATGGAGCATCACGCCACGGTGAAAGAAATCTGGCTGATCTATTACAACAATGCTTCGGGTAAACAAAGGATTCCGTATCTTCACGCAGTGGAAGAAGCGTTGTGTTTCGGCTGGATCGACGGTGTTCAAATGAAGATGGATGCTGAGCGTACGATTCAGCGTTTTACACCGCGCCGCCCAAAAAGCAATTGGTCGGCATTAAACAAAGAGCGCGCCAGACGATTGATAGAAAATGGTAAGATGACTGAAGCTGGCCTGAAAGTTTTGCCTGATCTTTCTTTAGACTCCTTCATAATTGCGGAAGATATTCTGAAACTGCTGCAGGAAGACCCGCAAACCTGGGAGAACTTTTGCGGGTTTCCCGCTGACTACCAACGAATTCGCGTCGGGTATATCGAAGAATCCCGAAAACTACCCGATGAATTCCAAAAGCGGCTAACAAATTTCCTAAAGAAGACCAGTGAAAACAAAATGTATGGAATCATCGAATGAATCTTTGATCCGTTAGCTACATCATCCAACTAATTGGCTGGTTATGTTGTTATTTACTCATTCCGTGATTCTTTCTTTTTAAAAGTCAGCATTGCCACCCCTATAGCAGCTATAGCTGTCATCAGCGCACCTGAAAGAAAATAGTTGCGAACTCCTTCGGTATGGAAAATCGAGGCGATAACTGCAAATACGAGTGGAGAGGCAAATTGGCCCAGGTACAGGGAACTATTAATAATCGAAAGCGCAGTGGCATTCAAAGAGGCTGGTACCAGATTCGCAGTACCCAAAAAGATGATTGGCATCAAGACTCCGATTCCCAGGCCAGCGATGAACATGGCGACTATCACCATTGGCAGGCTTTGAGAAATAAAGAGAATACCCAACCCGGACCCCAACATCACTATGCCAAACAAATTGGTAAAGCGTTTCAAAAACGACCTGAGGGAGCCAAACCACAAACCCACCAAAAAAGCCGATACATTAAGGGCCGCAATTACCAAACCGCTCTGACTCGAATTTCCAATGCCTGTTTCCATTAAGAACAAAGCTGCCCTTGCAGGAATTAAGTAAAATACAACCATCAGAAGAAATGTGAGGAATCCCATGGCGTACACTACCCTGGGCAATTTTTTAACATCTCCTGGTGTTTTTACTGTTAAAGGCGGCTCCGGCAAAAACCGCCAGACCAGGATACAAACCGGCAGGCTGATCAGATAAGATGCAAAAGCATAGTGCCAATCATACACAGCCAACCATCCGGAAATTAAAGGCATGACAACCCCGCTCAGGGTAGCCATCGCAGAAGAAAGCCCCATCGTCTTCGCCCGCTCTTCACCTGTGTAAAAATCTGCAATCAAAGAAAGCGAAAGCGGAGCCACTACTCCATTCCCAATCCCCAGTAGAGCGCGGGTCACCAGTAACAATGGCAAAGAGTTTACCAAGCCACCGCCTAACCCTCCCAAAATGTAAATAACCAGCCCGACAAACAACATCTGGCGTCTTTTGAAAATCAACGCCAAAGCGCCGGAGAAAAGACTAACCGGAATCACCAACAGCGGAGGAAGGGTCAATACCAATTGAATAGCCAGGTCGCTGGCATCCGGAAACGCCAACCGTATCTGCCCCAGAGCCGGCGAAACAGCCACGCCTGAGAGGACTGAAAGAAAAGAAAGTGATAAGATAGCCGGCTTGAGGAATCGTGATGACTGCATTTGTTAAGTATAGCTTCAATTTTGTAAAGTGTATCAAATTTCCGGCGAGAATTTCTCAGTCGGGTTGTATTCAAAAAAGAGAGCACATTGCTGTGCTCTCTTTACGGATGTATGTGTCGAAATTACGAAATACTCAGGAACTTACCCTTTCCATTGGGCGCTTTCAACGTAGGCCAATGATTGGTGACGGAAGTAGGTATTATACAACTCAGCATAATGCCCGTTTTGCCCCATCAGGTTATCATGGCTGCCCTCTTCAATGATACTGCCCTCACGCATAACAATGATGCGATCAGCTGAGCGCACCGTGCTGAGGCGGTGCGCAATCAGGATCGAGGTGGTTTGTTTGAGAATCAGGTTGAGCGCTTGCTGGATTTGCCATTCGGTGAAAGGATCGATACTAGCGGTAGCTTCATCCAAAATGAATAACGCCGGACGTTGAACCAGAACACGCATCAGCGAGACCAGTTGGCGCTGGCCCATCGAGAGGCGCGCACCACGTTCCCCTACTTCGGTGTACAGGCCGTTTGACAGGGTTTCCAACCATTCGCCATCCCCAATCTGATGGGCCACCTGTTCCACAGCTTTTGGATGGATCTGTGAACAGGTATAGCAGATATTCTCCAACACGGTTCCGGAGAAGAGGAAGGGCACCTGTGAAACAATTCCTAACTGACGACGATAGGACTCGAGGTTTAAGGAACGAATATCCAACCCGTCGATGAGGATTTCTCCCTGCTGATATTCATAAAAACGAGCGATCAGTTTGGCAATCGAAGATTTACCGGCGCCGGTATGCCCTACCAGGGCTACCGTTTCCCCCGGCTGAATGTGTAAATTAAAGTCACTCAACACCGGTTCAGTGTCTTTGTAATGAAAGTTGAGATGCTTAAATGCAATTTCTCCGCGTAACGGCGGCGGAACATGATCGGCGGTCTGTACCACCACCGGATCGGCATCGATCAGGGCAAAGACACGCTCTGCCGAAGACAAACCATTCTGAATATTGGCAGTAAATGAGGCCAGACTCATCACCGGGAACATGAACCGATCCAGGCTTAGAATAAAGAGATACCATGAACCAGCGGTGACGATCCCCTGGGAAACGCTCAATCCACCCGCATAGACCATCAGCGCAGTGGCTACTCCGGCGATCGTGTTAAGGGTAGGAAAAACCAGGGACAAGACCAACCCGCGATTGATATTGACTTTGTACGAAGCCAAATTAGCCTTATTGAAAATTTCAAAAATGCCCAATTCCTGGCGGAAGTTCTTGGCGACTGCAATCCCGCTGACGGTTTCCTTGATGGTTGAGTTGACATCCGCCATAGCGCGCATACCCTGGCGAGTTACTTTACGGGCCAGGTTGCGATAGAGTAATGTCATCGTAAATATCAATGGGATCAGGGTCATCGCCAGGAGAGTCAAGCGCCAATCTATGGTAAAAAGGATAACAGCCAAAATAATAGATTCGAGCACCTGGGAACCCACATCGGTGATTAAGCCCACCAATTCGCCGAAAGCCTGCGTATCAGAAGTAATACGCGAGGCAATTTTTCCGGAAGAGAACTCATCATAAAAAGAGAGGTCGTGGGCGGCGGCGGCGGCAAAAGCATCCTGCGCCAGTTTCATAAGCACATCGGCAATGACGCGCACTGTCAGACGGCGACGCGCCCAATTGGCAAACCAGTTGAAAACCCCCACCATGAGGATGATCGCTGCAATCAGGTAAATGGATTTCAACTCCATCTTTGTGCCAATCTGATCTAACCCACGCGAGACAACCACCGGCTGCAGGGCATCGGTACCGGAGACCAGCAGCAGCATCAGCACCACAGTGACAACCCGTACAATATGAGGGCGAAAATAGGTAATAATACGGGCAGTCAATTGACGGTCTGTGTATTTCCGGTCGTATTTCTCTTCGTTTAATCCTGCAAAAAAGCCCATGTAATTTAGTTTCCGTTAATTGGAATTAGTTATCAGGAATTTGTTATTAGGAAGTAGGAAGCTTATTATTCCTGATCCCTGATTCCTCTCCCTATTCACTAAATATTCTCCGGTATGCTTCGGAGGTTTGCAACAATTCGTCGTGGGTACCGATGGCGGCAATCTGCCCGCCGCGTAACACGACAATCAAATCCGCCCAACGGATCTGCGATAAACGATGGGTGATGATAAAAGTGGTGCGTCCCTGGGCGGCTGCGTAAATGGCGCGTTGAATCTTATCCTCGGTAGCGCTATCGATAGCACTGGTCGAATCATCCAGCACCAGAATATGCGGATTGGTAAGGAAAGCGCGCGCCAGTGCCAGCCTTTGACGCTGACCACCGGATAGGGTCACGCCGCGTTCACCAATAACAGTCTGGTAACCCTCAGCGAAGGTTTCAATAAAATCATGCGCCTGGGCATTACGCGCCGCCTGTTCAATTTCTTCCTGGGTAGCATCCGGCTTGCCAAAAGCGATATTCTGGGCAATAGTCTGTGAAAAAAGGAAAATATCCTGCTCAATTATTGAAATTTGCCGGCGCAAGTCATCCAGGTTCCATTCACGCACATCCAGACCATCCACCAATACCTGCCCGGCACTGATATCATAGGTGCGGTTGATCAGGCGTACCAGCGAGGTCTTCCCCGAGCCGGTCTGGCCGACAATAGCCACGGTTTGCCCAGGTTTCACCGTGAAGTTGATTTTTTCCAGCACTGGGTCGCCTTCGTCGTAGCTGAAAGCCACATTCTTGAAAACTACCTCACCACGCATCACCGCCGAATGCCCACTGGCATTCTGATCCAGATCCGTTTCGCGGTTGATTAACTCCAGAATACGGCGTCCGCCGGCAACACCCAGGGCAATCCGAGAATAAGCGAATAGCGAGGCAAATACCGGAAAACCAAGCATAAGCAGCAGTCCGAAATAAGAGACCACATCACCTACTGAGATAAGTTCCTGGCGGTACAGCAGCAAGGCATGCAGCAACCCACCGGCCATTGCGATACCCAATAAGAGTAGAGGCAAGAAACGCGCTTCCAAATCACCCTGACGCACCGAAGCATCCCGGTAACGCACCACGTTTTTGCCAAAGCGTTCTACCTCGGCGTTCTCCTGCGCTGAGCCCTTCACGATCTCAATGCCATCCAGTGCTTCTGCCAGGCGGGTGTTCAACACACCAAAAGAAGCACGCACCTCGTCAGTGATCGGGCTGAGCGTTTTGAGGTAATGCCACAGGGCCAACCCATACAGGATGGTGAAAACAACCGGGGTCAACAATAAGGCCGGGTGATACCTGGCCGAAAAGATCAACGGCATGATCAGAAAATTCAGCGAGCCAACCACAACATTGACACCCGGGCTGAACATATAATTTACCTCGCGCACATCATTGGTCGCGCGCGCCATGGTATCTCCCACCGGCTGCAAATTGTGAAAGGTCATGCTTTTGCCTAACAGGCTGGAGTAAAGTTCAAAGCGCACCTCACGCTCCACCTTTTGAGCCACAAATTCAAAACCATAATTACGTCCTAATTGCATAATACCGCGGATAACCTGCAAGCCAGCCATTAGCAAAGCAATCTCGCCCAAACGCCGCATGTCCGGAGAGCCTCCAAGCACCAGGTTAAAGGCATCACCAGTGAGAATGGGTAAAGTTGCCATTAAAGCAGCATTTCCAAATGCGCCAACCAGTGCAATCAGCACTAAAGGCCATTGACGGATTGCATGCGAAAAGATCCAGCGCAACGTACCGCGCCGGTCTGTAGTGTAATGTTCCGGAATACGAAATTCAGCAAAAGCTTGCATAATTTTCTAGTATAACGGGAAATACAGAAATTGATAATAGGACAGTTAGATAACTGTCTAATGTGATCGCGAGGAACCGGGAATCAGCTATCAGGGATTCCCAATAAACGGATCAGATCACTCTTCCATTGCGCGCCAGAGATTATCGAGTGTCATCAGTGCACCAAGGTTGCGCTGAGGCCATGCACGTTCCAGAACCAGAGGGTCATTCAGGCGGTTGGGTCCCCAGGTAAGGTGCGCTTTATCTTCCTGTAGCCCTTTATCCGGCAGATCCTGGACGGCCAGCCAGAAGTTCCAAAGCGGCAGGTCGTATTCATAGGCCAGACGAACAATCACCTGATTGATCGCATGGTCACCTTCCAGGTTATCAGCTTTGGTAGCCAGTACCGGCACCACCCCATTAGCTATCAATTCATCCAAAATAGTACGCAGATTGGTTTCAAACTTGACTTCATCCCAAATATCGTTGGTTCCCAGAGTTACCAGGGCAAAACTAGGCTGCATAATGCGCATCTCGCACCCCAATGGGCTTTCGGTAGATTCGCATTGCTTGCGGTCAGTCCAAAACGGAGAAAGCACCGAGGCAGCATTAAACCCGGATTTGGCTGCCAGGCTGGTACGCCCGAATGAACCCTGAAATGTATCGATTAACGCTTGTAAAGAGGCATACTCTTCCCCCAGTGTATAGGTGCCGGCGTCAAAATCGCCCAGGAACCAGGTGGGGGTCGATTCGCAGTCCCCAACCTTGATAAAAGCGTGCGGATTGTTGCCCAAGGTCTGACCTAGGGCATAAATCTCGCGTGCCGACTCGGTCAGCGTAGGGATCACCGGCCATTTCTGCCAGTCTTCGGGCGCCATTCTAACCCTGGATTCGGCGGTAAGGGTGGCTTCCGGCGTTATTGATTGCGTTGCAGTTGGAACAGACGTGCGGGTAACCTGCGCTGTTACGGTTGGCGTAAGCCGTAACACAGAGGTAGGCTGTACAATGGAGGTTGGATGTGTGGTTACAGTCGGAAGATTCTCTTCGGAATTGATGACACCCTGCGGAGCACAGGCCGCCATCATTAAACAGACAAAAACAATAGACCAGCGCATGTTTTGTTTTATTGAAGCCACAGCAAAGCCAACCTTTACCTATATAAAGTGATTTAAAATCTATTTCGAAACAAAACTATTACCATCTTATGGATCGAATGATTTATTTTTTTCTATGATAACACGCACTGCCCCGGGAAGGCAATTTTAATCTTTTGGCATCTGCGCATTTCTTGAACGGAAATGCCCAGTTGGTATGGAAGCGGTCAAACGTGAGACTCCTGGTCAGAACATGCTTTCCGAATCAGTTTCCACGGCCACCACCACAAAAAGACAGGTATCTTCTCCGGTAAACTGCAAACGGCTGCGTAAAAGTAAGGCATTTTCCAGGCTGTCATCCGTCCAAAGCCGGGCCGCATCAGCACCCATTAATACCTGGGGGACCTCATACTCTACACGCGTATCAACAGCATTCATCAACGTACCGACACAGGCATTTAAGACAATATTACCTATCTCAAACAGAATCGGTTCCCAACCACCCATCTGGTCAAACATGGTTTCATCCATCAGGCGCAATACAGCTTCCAATCCCACAAAGTGATTTTCCGGAAAACACAAATAACCTTTCCCGGTCCATGCGCCATAAAAAGGCAAGCAAACAACTGCGCCCAGTGGGTTTAAGTCCAGCGCCTGCCACTGCCGAAAGTCAGCAACATCCCGAATTTCCGCAAGTGGTTGAGGTAAGATCACCGAATTGAGAACATCGGTTAATGCTTCGCCAGCAAGCTGACCGGCAAGCTGCATGTGCCCATTCAACTGTTCAATATCCATCGTATCTCTCATACAATCCAGCCTTAGAGCAGCCCACGAATCGTTTCTATCAGAACCTGAGCATCTACCGGTTTGTTTAGAAAAGCACTCGCTCCGGCCGCTAACAGTTCTTCCCGGGTCTGGATCTGGATATCAGCAGAAACAATAATCACCTTAACCGGCAAATGCAGGTTTTTGACCGCCTGTAAGGTATCCTGGCCACTCATGACAGGCATTAATAAGTCGAGAGTCATCAGATCGGGTAATTGAGTCCTGGCAATTTCCACTGCTTCATCACCACTTCCGGCCTCTAACACTTCACAATTCAGTTCAGCTAAGGCTTTCTTTATTTTTGAACGTGCAAACGTCGAATCATCCACGATTAAAATTTTTGCCATTTGCTCTCATTTCCTTTCCAACATTTATTTAACCAATGCTTCATATAAAACTACCTGGTTTCGTCCGTTATGCTTGGCTATATATAGCGCTTCATCCGTTTTTTGAATCAATTCCAATGGTGTTTTAGCGTGCATCGGCACACCTGCTACACCCAAGGAGATGGTTACAGCCTCACATAACTGGACATCAAATACGGCAGATTGGACTCTGCTGCGCAATCTTTCCGCCACAATCATTGCATCCTGTGGTGTAGTTTCCGGTAAAATGATGATAAATTCCTCACCACCATAACGAGCAGCAAGGTCTATCAATCGCACACCTGCTCGCAGAACATGAGCCATTTTTTTCAAGACATCATCTCCCATCAAGTGACCATAGTTGTCATTAAATTGCCTGAAATGGTCAATATCCAGCATAATTAAACTGGTTGGATGACCGTAGCGGAGCGTGCGCTGCATTTCCTCCGCCAACCGCATGTCAAAGAAACGCCGGTTGGGCAACCCAGTTAATCCATCCAGGTTAGCCAGCTCTACCTGCCGCGCATATACACTGGCATTGTATAATGCGATTCCGGCATGCGCTGCAAAAGCCGTTAAAGGAGCAATGTGGTCCTGATGATAAAAACCACTTTCGGCTTTATCCAAGGATAAAATACCCAGCAATTCACCCCGCATCACAATGGGAACACCAGCCCAGGAACGGACGTGCCCGGACTCTGGTAGAACCAACCAACCGGGCGCATCATGGGTATCTTCGACCAGTACTACCTGATGTGTTTCGAATATCTGCCGCAAAATCGGCATCTCTTCCAACTTCCAGATACTATTTTCAACCTGTTGAGTTGACCCGAACTGCTCAAACCCGCGGTGTTTACGCACCCGCACTATTCCATCTTCCTTCATCAGAAAACTGGCCGAATCATAAGGCACCACCGTGGATATTGTTTCCAAAATGCGATCGAGAACATTCGAGAGTTCCAGTTCAGAAGCCAAAGAGCGCGAAATTTCGCTGAGCGCCTCCGCCAGACGCCGCTGTTTTTGCTCCTGTTCGTGCAAACGGGCATTATGAATAGCCTGTGCTGCGCGATTAGCCACTTCCTCCAACAAAACCAGGTCATCCCGGATATAGGTAAATTTTTCCGCAGCGCGAACCGTCAGCAGACCTATACATTCTGTACCAATCATTAATGGGGCTGTAATTTCCGAACAGTGTTCGGGCGGGCTAGCCCGATACAGATCATGTTGAGCGGTATCCCGAATAAGCAGTGGTTCACCCTGTAAAACAACCCTGGTTACCAATTCTTCGGGAAGCTCATGTTGGGTAAGTTCCCAAAAGGAATTTGACCCGTTGCGCTCCACAAGACAAAAATGCACGTTCTCCGTTTCAAATAAACGCTGTGTCTGAGTTTTGATTTCATCCAGACAGGCTTGAATATCCAAGGTAGCTAAAGCCTGATCTATCTGGTGCAATACAGTAAGTTTATTAACCTCACGCTTGAGCTTTTGTTCCGCAATAACGCGCTCAGTTACATCTGATATCATAATTGCCATACCGGAAAACTGACCTTCTTGATACAGTGGTGTAATTACAGCAGATTGGGGCATATCCACCAGGCCAAGGGTGGGGTCGTCTGGCGACATCTGGATAAAATAACGATGAATACGGTTCGAAAGGGTAAGCGGTAAACCACTGTGAATTACCAATTCCAAAGCCTGAATCAGATTTCTGCGATTAATCTCCGGAAAAGCTTCTCCCAGGAGACGACCGATTATCTCGTTACGGCTCAATTGAATTCGTGTCTCAACCCACTGATTAAACCACAAAATTTTAAATTCCTGGTCTACTACCAGAATACCGGAAGGCACCTGATCCAGAATCAAGCCTGCCTGCTCTGTCGAAATTTTTTCTGTTCTATCCGGTATATTCATTCTGATCAAACTCTAGTCTTCCAACAAGGCCGCAAACATGCTCTGTAAAGAGTCCATCCCCATGATCAGGGTAACATAACCATCCACACTGCTGCCCTGAACATGGAATTCGGTACGCACCACAAGTGAATAATAATCGATTGTATTGCTGGGAATAAATTGACGAATTGATTCTTCCATTGGATCGACCAGCAAGCGGGGTATATTAAAATCCACCCGAAATTTTAACAAATTACCAAAAGAGCCAATATAGGCATTCAATAAAATATTGCCAATTTCCAATAAGGCTTCTCTATCCGATATAGAAAATTCATCAAGGCTACCTTGCTCTTCACTGAGTAAATTAACCAACTTTGAAGAGCTTTGCCGATCCATCACCAACAGGACATCGCCAAAGACCTTACCACGAAATGCCTGGTGTACCATTATGGTGTCTTTGAGCATAAGCTGGTGGAAGACCCCAACCAAATGGTCCAACGGATACAGATCAGCTTCGGGAGCCGCGAGAGAAATACGCTGACCGATTAATGCGGATAATGAAGCTGCTGCCCGCCCAAAACCGATGTTGATCGTTTCAGTAAGGGCATCCTTTATTTCAAGCGGAATTTCCATGGAAAACATTCCTCCGGATCTATTATAAGTTACCGGAAGAATAGCTTCCATAAAAAAGCTGTAAAGTTATTCGACAGCCTGTAAAGCGGACCAGACGGCGTTTATGGTTTGTAAAGCGGTCAGGTTACGTATTGGCCACGCATTGCGAAGGTTTAAGGGGTCACTGTAATCGTTGAGGCCGTGGGTAATATGGAACCCATCACTTTCAATGCCATGGCGAGGCAAAGGTTGGACAGCGCGCCAGAAATTCCACAAAGGGATATCATATTCATAGGCTACCTGGGCGATGGAACGATTGATCGTGTGGTCACCCTCGACATTATCAGCCTTGGTGGCCAGAATAGGCACGGCACCATAAGAAATGACCGTTTCAACTATTTTTCGCAGATAGCCTTCATATTTTGTCGAATCTCCGTTCCACCAGGTTTCCATGCTGATGATAACGACGCTTGGTCGATTAACACGCAGCTCGCAATCCACCGGCGACTCATTTTTATCGCACAATTCCTTGTTGTTAAACCAAGGGTTGAAAACCGAGGCAACATTAAAACCGCCTCTAATCGCGATACTATCCCGAGACCAGGAACCCGCGTAATAATCAATCGCCGGCTGTAAATCCTGGTAATCCTCACCCAATGTGTAACGGGTAGGATCGTCAAAGAGGGCGAGGAAATAAGTATTAATATTCTGGCAATCCCCAATCTTGGAGAACCGCTCAGGGTTGGTGCCATTGGCAATACCCAGATGGTAAATCTCTTTAGCGCGTTCGCTCACCCCGGTGGGAATAACCGGAAAGTTCTGCCAGTCATCCGGGCCAAGTGTAGGAGTCGGTTGGGGCGTAGCGGTTGGCTTGGTAGGAAGTGTGGGCTGTTTAACAGGCTGTGTTTTCACGGAGATTGCCTGGTTATTCTCAAATGATTCAGTTGGTTTTACAGCAGTAAGCGTTGGTTGTACACTGGCATTGGTTGGTTCCGAGGCTGCCAGGGTTACTTCACTGGTCGGGGCCATTGAAGCACTGGCTGAAAGAGCTGTTGTACAGCCCGTCAGGAAAATTGCCAATACACTAAGAGTTCCCAACAGGGGAAAAATATTCTTCAACCAAAATCCTCCAATAACAATAAATACTCATCGGATTTCAATCGGTTTTTTATACCTATTGGAACCCTTTTTTAGTATAAACCATAAATTGCTTAATAAGCTCTGGTTCAATTATCTTACACGATCTTTAAAAATATGTCCACAATCTGAGGATCAAAGTGCTTTCCGCTTTGCTCCAGCAGATATTTGCGCGCTTCCACATCCTTCCAGGCAGGGCGGTAGGGACGATTATGGGTGAGTGCATCATACACATCTACCACGGCAAAAATTCTGGCTGCCAATGGAATATTTTCACCATGAAGTCCATTCGGGTAACCGGAGCCATCCCATTTTTCGTGGTGACAATAGGGTATGTCAACCACCGGGCGTAAGTAATCTATCTCCGCAAGCATGTCGCGTCCAAACTCTGGATGACGGCGCATGATCACCCATTCCTCTACGGTTAATTGGCCAGGTTTCAGCAGGATATGATCCGGAATGGCCATTTTACCAATATCGTGTAATAATGCGCCGCGCCGAATATTCTGTAAGATTGCCGGCTCCATGTTGAATACAGCGGCTATCTGCAAGGTTAGTTCCTCAACTCGTTGGCTGTGTTGGGCAGTCTCTCGCTCGCGAAGTTCCAGCGCTCTAGCCCAACCTTTCAATGTAGCGTCATAAGCTGACTCCAACTGAACGTGCGCTTCCCGCAGATCTTTTTCCGCCTGGATTCTTTCGGTCAGATCCCGTGTAATTGAAAGAATACATTTCTCTCCATGTACCGTCACCACACGCGCAGACATTAACGCGATAATTATGCTGCCATTCTTTGATTGAAAAGGCGCTTCTAAATTTTCTACTATTCCAGAATCCAATAGCCCCCGCACTAGGCGCGCGCGGTCTGCCGGATCGGCCCAAATATTTAACTCCAAAGAAGATTTTCCGATCACATCCTGACGCGTATAACCGGTCATTTTCGTAAACCCCTGGTTAATGTCGATGTAAACACCGTCAGTTAAACGATTGATATTGATCGAATCCGGTGATGTGCGGAATGCTGTCGAAAATTTTTCTTCAGATAAACGCAATTCTTCCGCAGCCCGCAGCCGTTCGGTGATATCCGCAAAAATTGCCACCACATGGCCCGGCGCGGTCTGGAAAGCATGTACATCAAATGCTCCGCGCACTGTTAGATCCTCATAATCCACCTGTTCTTTATTCCACACACCGCCCAAGCTTGCCACCTGGCGGTATTGTCGTGGAATTTCGGTATCAGCCAGGGAAGGGAAAGCCTCTTCAATGGATTTTCCCATCACAATGGAATGGTCAAAAGCCAAAATAGTGTCAGCCGCCCGGTTATATCCACTGAAGACCAGGGACCCATCTGTCTGGTATGTGTACATGTGAATCCCCATTGGAAGTGCTTCAATGATGTTTCTGAATTTCTTTTCGGATTCCTGAATCGCCAGTTCTGCCGCGTTCTGCAAAGTTATATCCCGGCTGGATAGAATAAACCCGGCCAATTCTCCCTGTTCATCGCGCAGCGGGTTGCCGGAGACCTCCATAAAAATATAATGACCATCCTGGCGACGAACGTGCATTCTCATTGTTTTTGGCTGGTTGTTTTCGGCCGACAGAAGCGCTGCTTCCTGAACATGATGGATTTCATCAGGATGAATCAAAGCAAAAGCATTGGTGCCTATCAGTGACTGAGGTTCAAAACCCAGTACTATCCGGTAAGACTGAGATGCGAAATTGAACATTCCTTCAGCAGTGATTTCAGCGACCAGATCGGTTGTATAATCTGCCAGGCGGCGGAGTTGTTTTTCCTGTTGCTGGAGAATTTTTTTCATTTCCTCGCGCTGGCGAATTTCTACACGCAGCACCTCATTGCCCTTAATCTGGGCTTCCAAACCTTGCTGTAAACGCATGTGAATATACCATTGCAGTAAAGAAATTGCTACCAACCCAAAAAACAAAGAGATTACACTGGTAAGATCTTCTACAGTAAAACCCGATTTAGCCCAACCAAAAAACCAAAAAGTAGCGATACTTAGCCCTACCATCATAAAACCCGCCCGATTGCTGATGAGCATTCCTGCCAACATAATAGAAATGGCATAAAACAACACAAAAATGGAAATGTACCCATTAACAATTGAACTATAGGCCCCCAGGCCATAACATAATAACGCTGGAAATATGGCTACCCAACGATAACCACCTTTTCGGGCAACCCACCAGGCTGGCAAAATCAACACCAGTAGAACATAAATCGGCAATGTATCCAAAAGCGTAAAGAAGCCTGTTAAAACAAAACCCAAGATCAGGATTCCTGCTACAAGTATGACAATCAACATCATTTGTGTGATGTCTTTTACCCAACGTTCCTGTTGGGATTGCCATGTAGTATGAAGCTGATCAGGCTGGGGTGGTAATGTTTCGTCCAAATTGGATGGATGCAACACAGACTCCAAAATTTATGTAATATATACATTAACATAACATATTCTTTGTCAGAATTGAATAAAAACCACATAAACTTAGGGTTCTTGATTAATCATAGTCCTAGTCTGTGCTTAATACAAAAAAAAGCATCACCATTAGAAAGATATCTTGATGCTAATAAACGGAATGGTTCGCAGGCTATTTACAGATTTGTTCCAACACACTGGCAGCCAGTTGCTCTGCCAGTAATTGCTCTCCGGACGGAGTAAGATGGATGGCACTGTTGGTAAATTCCTGTGGGGTGATCCAGTCCCAAGTGTCCACCAATGGTAACCCAGCAGCACCCGCCTGCTGACTTAGCCGTGTTCGATATTGATCATAGGCCCAACGCGGGTAAAAGAAATTATAACGCAGGTCACTGTTGGCTCCAGCGGAGATCATGATGGGTTCATTCACCAGCAGCAGCGGCAGATCACCCGTCAGGCTGCGGACTGCCGGCAACGCCTGAAACAGCAGCTGCTCTTCCGCTAATGTTGGCGGCGTCAACTCATAATAGGTTTCTTCAGCTTCCAGATCCCAGGCAGCCGGCTCGTACGGAGGGTAGATCTGGTCTATACCGGTAGCCGACCACATCACCCCATACAATTGCAAGCGCAGCCAATCGGCTATGATCCGGCGCTGCCCCCACAAGGTTTTATTCCACCAGGTGTTATCATTATCAAGAAAACTGAGCGGCAAATTATAGGTTTGAACCAACGGCTGAATGCGTTGGGGGTTGTTTTCAGCTAAAGGAGAAGCCAACTGTTTTTCCAGCGGGAAAGCTTCCAGCGTAGTTAACCATAAAATCATATCCGGGTCGTAATCCAGAGCAAGCTCCATTAACATCAGATCTTTGGTCAATGAAATCGTCGGATAACCCAGGTTGAAAAAGCGCAGCGGAGCTTCACCGCAGGTCAACTGCAAGGTGTTCAACTGCCCGGCCAGTGTCTCCTCCGGTTTGAGCAGTGTCCCCCAGACTGATGAATCGCCCATCACAAAGACACGCAGTTCATCCGGGTTGGTAACACGGGCTGAAACCACATGGGCTGCAAACATGGCATCCACATCATACAGGCTGAAATTATACGCCTGCTGCGGAGTTTCGCCAAAGGGGAAACGCTCCCGCCCGGGATAGATAATATTATATAAGGAAGGCTGGGCTGTGCCAACCCGTGCAGGTGGCAGCAGTACCATGAGAAAATTAAGCGCCAGAAAAAGCACCAGAGCCTTGAGGATCACATTACGGTAAAAGCGAAAGTCCATGTTGTACGCTGCTCCTTACCCGCCCAGCCCGAATAAACGCAGAATCACCTGCCAGGATAGAGAGGCAGATGGCAAGGCAAACCATACCCAGCCGAGGACGACAAAGTGAAAAGTGAAAAGGGTGTTCAAAATATCCAATGCTTTGGATAGGCGTGGGCGGGATTGGATAGCTGCTGTGCGTGGCTTCATCCAATCCGAAAAGCGATTCTGTACAAAAAGACCCAGTCCGTGCCAAATCCCCCACACAACAAAATTCCAGGTAACACCATGCCACAAACCAATCAGCACCATCGTACTCACCTGTGTGATCAAAATCACCCAACCTGGAGCCAGATTCTTATAGCGCGTGCGCAGACTGCGGGTGAACGGGTTGAAGAAATACGCACGAAACCACTGGGTAAGGGTCATGTGCCAGTTATTCCAGAAAAGGGTAAGATTGGTTCTGCGGTAAGGTTGATTAAAATTCTCGGGAAGCTGTATACCCAAGAGCCTCCCCAACCCGATGGCTATATCGGTATAGCCGGAAAAGTCGAAGAAAATCTGAAAGGCATAAGCATAGACGACAATCCACGACCAGCCGGCAGTCTGTAACTGTCCGGCATTTGTCCCATTCAATGCGATCAACGCCAGTGTATCCGCTATGGCAAATTTTTTAAAAATGCCGATAGTCAGACGATAAAAAGCAACCCCAAATTCTTCCACAGAATTGATTAACGGTTTTTGAAGATCTTTTGTAAAACGCGGCAGGCGGTCGATTGGTCCGGCAGTGAATGCCGGAAAGAAAATGACATAATTAACATACTCTTGCAGGGATACATTCGCCAGACGCCCGCCTTGCCGATCCCGCAGGGTATGGATCAGGCGAAAAGCCACATAGGAAAAACCCAACCAGCGGATATCCAATGCGGTGGCGGTGGCAGTGCCCTGCCCCACCAAACTGCGAAGCCCTATTGAGGCCGATAAAGATAACTGGGGCAGCTTAAGTACCAGGAAGAGCGCCAGCAGAAAGAGCATACCTGCGCCCAGCCAAGCAGATTTTGCGTTGCTGAAACGACCCAACAACCAACCGAGCAAAGCCAGCCCGGCCAGCCCAAGCAGCACCTGAAGGGTCTGCGGCGGGCGGTTGACTGTCAGTATCCCATCCATTGAAACATAACGCGTCAGTGCCAGCAGCAGCACGATCCCGCCAATAACACCGGCGGTCAGCCAGTTCTCACGGTTTCGTTTTTGGTCACGTTCAGCGCTCAGCAGCCATGAGAAGATCGTAAGGGCCAGGGTTGCCACCGGCAGCCAGAAATCCAGAAAACGGATTGGTGTAGCCGGCTGCAACCAGAAAATGGCCAGAGTGGAGCCAACCAGCAGCAGCCAGCCACGCGCACTGCTGCGAGCAGTGAAGCGGTAAACCAATGCAAACAGAGTAAAAATGAAAATTTCAGGCAGAGCCAATTAAAACCCCTGGTAAATCCACAATGGCGCACTATCCGCGGTTAAAACAATTACCACCACGATGATGATAAATAAGGCAAACGCCCAGCGATTTTCTTTTGTCCAGAGTCTGTGAATTAGCGGTAGCCGCATATCAGCCACTCGCCGCCAGATTGAACCAGATCATAGGTGCGGCTGTCCAACGGAATCTCGGTGGCTTCTCCGTCATAACTGACAACGATCTGACCCTCACAGCCCACCAGAGCAGTATCCCCATCGCTGCCACTCTGAGTGCACTTCATATCTTTGAGTGAAGCTTCCACGGCCTGAAAGGAATCAAGCTCGAGCATGGCATTGGTTTCCCAATCGGCGCAAGAGAGGGTCGACATCTTCTCAGCATCTGCCGCCACCAGGGCGTTGAGGTAAGCTTCCACCGATTTCTCAGGGCCAGCACTGCCAGAACCGCCAGCACAGGCGGATAATATTAAGGAAGAGAGCAGTATCACAACCAACAAAAGAGCGAATTTACGCATGAGTTTTTTCCTCCAAAATCGTTCACGAATGCTCCCGATTATAAACGCTGCGGAGTTGGAAGGCAAGAAGAAGGTATTATGGCACCCAAATGACCTGGGGAACGTAGAGGTAGTTGGCGGAACTAAAATTAATTTGTTCATCAAAACTGATTAGCTGTTTTTCCGCCAGCTTAAAGACTCGCAGACCCAGGTGATAGCTACTGTCATCCGCTTCGGTGGCGGTTACAGCGATGGCCTTGCCATCCGGGGAGACAGACAAGCGCGCGTTCAACCCACTCACTTCACCCAGGACCTCAGGTGACCAATCCTTTCCAGTAAAGGTAATGACATGGTTACCAAAGCTCTTGCCCGTATAGTCACTGCGAATAAGGCCAAGAGCAACCAGGGTTTTACCATCCGGTAGCCAGGCGTAATCGGCGGGTATATCATCCTCCAGGTCAAGAATCTGCTGGGCGGAAGTAACGATGCCATCCCCGATTGTCAAATGGGAGCCTGCCGCATCCTGAATGAGATGGGCTATTCTTATACCTGCCGCATTGGGAACCGGATTGTACATCGTTTCCCAATGTGCCAGCATATCCGCTTCCAGATCACCCACCCAGATATCCCGGCTGCAAACAGCAAAGGTGGTGCATTCACCCTGCGCCCAGACGATATTATGAATATCCGGAGAGGAAAAAAGTGCAACTGGATTACCCTGGAATTTCTCCGGTGCAAGGTGGAAATTCTCTCCCAGTGGTGCGGCACTCATCAAACGGGTACCGGTTTCGGCTTGTTCGATCCATAACAGCGTACCGCTATCATTCGTCCAACGTGCCGCTACAGTGCCCATATTGAAGAAAGTTTCGCTGAGTAAAACAGGCTGAGTTCCATAACGTCCGGCCAGGTAGAGATTGGCTTCCTGGTTAACGAGTATCCAGTGACCGTCGGGGGAGAGCGCCTGAAGTTGGTACCCTTCACCAAAGAGTTCGGTTAACTGACCGGAAACCTGGTTTAAGAGATAAACACCTTTTGCCAGATATTCCTCGCCGCTGCGCTCCTCAACACTGAACAATACCTCTTCTGAACCGCCCAGGGGAGCCAGTCCCTGTGTGGGTGTCGGCCAGGGAGTGGCAGCGGATAACCCTGTAGGCGCTAGGCTCAGCGCACTTTCAGGCGTGGCCGGCGGGAGTGTAGCTGTAATTGGTTCATTGGTCGCGGTGCCGGTTGCCTGTATGATTGCCGGCGCCACAGCCGGCGTTAAAACCACCGGTTGGCAGGCTGCCAGGATTAAGGTCATCAAAAAGCCAGCAAAAAGTTTACTCTTGCGCATGAATAGGTTTCCACACTGAATCAAGCGCCATGAGCGCCGTGTAAGAACGCACTGTCCAGGCATCATAGCTGATATGGAAACCATCATCACGCCCTTCGGTGTCATCCAGACCATGATTGGGCAAAGGTTGAACCGCCAGCCAGAAGTTCCACAGCGGCAGATCGTATTCATAAGCCAGTTCGGCGGTGATCAGGTTGATGGCGTGATTACCTTCCACATTATCGGCTTTGGTGGAAAGAATCGGAACGACACCATGCTCCAACAAGTAGTCGATGATCTGGCGCATATATTCTTCATAACGATCAGGGGTACGACCCTCCCACCAGATTTCCAGGCTAATAATGGCAAAGGATGGTTTATGGACGCGCACTTCACATTCCACCGGGTTTTCGCCGGGAAGACAAACCTGCGGGTCGGCCCAGATCGGAGAAAGCACGGCAGCCGCGTTATAGCCACCCTTAACCGCATAACCATCGCGATTATAGGAGCCATGGAACCAGTCGATGGTTTCTTGCAGATATTCCGTTTCTTCGGTCAAATTATAACTATCGGTCACATCAAATAAACCCATCATGGCCGCTCTAACCGACTGGCAATCTCCAATTTTGGTGAAACGATGCGGGTCGTTGCCCAAATCCTGACCCAACTGATAAATCTCATAAACCCGGTTGGTGATCTCAGGAACGACCGGCCAAATCTGCCATTGTTCCGGTTTGAGGCGGGTATCCGGTGTGGCTGTATAGTTCGGCGTGGCACTGGGTTTGGTTGTCGCAGTGGCTTTAGGGGTACTGGTAGCTTGCAAGGTTTCACCAGGCGCAGTGGTAGACGTTACGCTAGGCAAGACCGGCAGCGCTGTTTCCGAAGGGGTGATCGCAACATCACCGGGCTGCTCAGTCTGTGCCTGAGCTGTGGTGCAAGCTGAAAGTATCAGAGCAAAAAGCCATAGGACTGGCAATATTTTTCGCATAAGTCTATTCCTTTGTGTCAATGAACATACGTATCGTTGAAGTTTAAGCGGTTTTTGCATTTTCTGCAACACCAGGATACAGGCAAGCACTATCCCGACACGTTTTGTAGTATATTTTCTCGCTTAGAACAGTAGAGTACCCAGAGAAGGTTTTTGTTAATAAGGTCTTTGGAACTCTACAGAAATTGATTTGCTGAATAATTAAAAGTCAAGCATCCATCCCCCAACAACCCCATTCCATGCTAGAATCCCGGGTGAAAATGCACACCGACAACACTCTTCCAATTGAAGTATGCCAAACTCATATTGTCTCCGTCCGCAGCCTCGTGGAATTTGTGCTGCAAGCTGGTGATATAACCCCTGGCGGCTTTCAAAGGCGTGATCGCGCCCAACTTGGCACACAAGGTCATAAGCGCGTGCAACGTTCCCGCCCCGAAGGATATGAAGCCGAAGTTGAGATTTCCTACCTGGTTGAAAGCGCAGATCCGACCCTCGAAGTGCGCGGCCGGATCGATGGCTTGTATGCCGGCGAAGAGCCAGTGATCATTGAGGAGATCAAAACAACCACATTGAGCCTCGAATTGGTCAACGAGGAGCATAACCATCTGCATTGGGCACAGGCTCAATGTTATGCCTACATGTACGCCCGGCAGCATAATCGAAGCGAGGTCAGCATTCACCTGACCTATTATCATCTGGATAGCCAGAAAGAAAAAACCTTCGAAAGGCATTTTACACTGGCCGAACTGCAAACCTTTTTCAGCAACCTGACCACTCCATACCTGAATTGGTTTCGAAAGATACACGCATGGCAAACCAGGCGCGATCAATCGATTCAACAGCTCAATTTCCCCTATGATGATTATCGCCCGGGCCAGCGAGATATGGCCGTGGCGGTCTACAAAACGATCAGGGACAAGGGTCGCCTATATGTCCAATCGCCTACGGGGGTGGGAAAAACCATCGCGACCCTTTTTCCAGCGGTTAAAGCTTTGGGCCAGGGCGCAGCCGCCAAGATTTTTTACCTGACAGCCAAAACATCCGGACGACTGGTGGCAGAAAAGGCGCTGGATGACATGCGCCTGGCCAGTTTACGTTTTAAAAGTGTGACCCTGACGGCCAAAGAAAAGATATGTTTTTGCCCACCGGTCAACTGCGACCCCGAAGTATGTGTTTTTGCCCGTGATTATTTTGGCAAGGTTAAAAGGGCTTTGGAGGAGATCGACCAGTACCAAGCTTTTACCCGTCCGGTGATTGAAGAGATCGCCCAACGGCATCAGCTCTGCCCTTTTGAGTTCTCACTGGATCTGGCTTTATGGGTTGATTGTATTATCTGCGATTACAACTATGCGTTTGATCCACGTGTCTATCTGCACCGCTTTTTTGACTTCAGTACTGAAGCGTATATTTTTTTGGTCGATGAAGCGCACAATCTTCCAGACCGGGCCAGAGCTATGTATTCGGCTGAACTGGATAAAAAGACGGTGCTGGACCTCCAGCGAAGGCTGAAACCACATTTACCGGTGTTGGCCAAAAAGCTGGCCGCGATCAACAAACTCTTGCTGGAGATTCGCAAAACATGCCAGGCAGAAGGCAAGGACGCGCTGGTTGAGTATACCTCTCCTGAACAGCTGCTCAAAGCTATCCGGGAATTCAACCAAGATGCAGAAGATTGGCTGGCTATGAACCAGGCCACCGAGTTCAGGCTGGAGCTGTTGGAGTTCTATTTCATATGCTGCAATTATCTGCGCACGGCTGAATATTTCAACACCTTCTATGTATCCTATTTTGAGCGCCAGGGGCAGGTTGATCTCAAAGCAAAACTATTCTGCCTGGATCCGGCCCCGATGCTAGCCGGTCCTCTGGAACGCAGCCAGTCGACCATCTTTTTCTCGGCAACCCTGCTGCCATTAGATTATTTTATGAAGCTCCTGACCGGCGAAGCCGAGCACCCCAAACGGATCTTCCAATCTCCTTTTCCCACGGAGAATGTCAGCTTGATGATCCACAACGGCATATCCACCAAATATGCGCAGCGAACTGATTCCTACGCCACGATTGCCTCGGCAATTGAGACCATCTGCAACACGCATGTAGGTAATTACCTGGTTTTCTTCCCATCCTATGCGTATCTGACGGCAGTGCTTGAACTGCTCATAGAGAGACTGCCGGAAAGGCAGTTCCTTGTTCAGGATCGGGGCATGACGGAAGCAGCGCGCGAAGCCTTCCTGGCCCGGTTCTCGGCCGGTAATCAGGAAACAATGGTCGGATTAGCTGTTATGGGTGGTATTTTTGGTGAAGGAATTGATCTAGTGGGAGAGCGGTTGATTGGCGCTGTGGTTGTAGGTGTGGGAGTACCGCAAGTATGCATCGAGAATGATTTGATTAAAGAATACTTTGAGCGCCAAAATGGCAGCGGCTTTGCCTATGCTTACCAATACCCAGGTTTCAACCGTGTCCTACAGGCGACCGGTCGGGTAATTCGCACGGAGGCAGACCGAGGAGCCATTATCCTGATTGATGAGCGTTTTACGCATGCTCGTTACCGCCGATTGTTTCCCTCACACTGGCAGGGATTTCAAGTAGTACAAAGCAACAGTGAGATTAAAGACAAACTGGAGCGTTTCTGGTTGCAGGATTAAGGGAAATAATCTGGCGGGGTACTCCAATGTAAAAACAAGGAAATGTATGATATTATCTACAACATTAGTTGAAAAGCTAACTGCAAACCGGGAATATCATGCTGAAAGAGGTATTGGGAAAATTCCAGATAGTCGAAATCTTCCACAGCAGGGATGAGACCGGCCTGCTGCATGCCATGTTGAGCCAATCCCCACATACCGGTAAAAAGCATGAGCATATACTTCATTCCCTGCAAGCGCCTTTTATGCCAGGGAGAAAATTCACCAAAGTAAACCGTGAGCATCAATTCTTCCAGAGGTGAAGGAATAGGGCCATCACTGTCGTGCGTGTACACCAGCGTGGCGAGATCGTAATAGCGATCCCCCCACCCTGCAAATTCCCAATCCAGCACAATGATACTGTGATCCTCCTCAGAGAAGAGATAGTTAACCGAGACCAGGTCATTGTGGCAAAAGCACTGCCAATTGGACGCGTCGTTATTCTGGTCATCCTGAATATTTTGCATAGTGCGGAGAAACTCAGCTAAGTCCGGTGGAAGCGGAACATTAAATTGCCTGGCCACATCCAAAAAAGAATTAACACGCTGAAAGGGTGAAAAGACAGCGCCATTGGGCGGCAGTTGGTGGATACGTTTGACGGTTTCTGTGAATAGGCGCACATTCTGCGGCGTGCGAAATTCTTCCATACCCCAATGCCGGCCATTTACCCAGCGCGTCACCAGGTGTCCTTCTGGCAAGAGGAAAGCCACCACGTGTGGTCCAATCCCGGCAACATCCGCTGCCTGTAAAGCAGCCTGTTCATGCAGGCGGTTAATCCCCAGGCGAGCAGCATTTTGGCCACTGACACGTAACACAAACCGCTCGCCACCCACAGTGACCTGAAAATTTTGGTTGGTTAGCCCGGCCAGCTTTTCGATTTGAATATCGGCAATTTTCTGCCAGGAAGGAATCCGGTGAATAATATCTTTTGCAATGTCCATTGAATAATTTTTCCCAGCTATTTACGGCATTGGTTTGCGATACCATGTATCGACATAGAAAGTTTTATATCCTAGATGCTCATACAGCGCATAAGCCGAAGACTCATTTTCGGCATCCACGCCCAGTTCAGCCTCCTGCATGCCTTGCTCTTTCAGTACCTGAAGACCACGCACAATCAGGGCACTGGCTAAACCACGTTTACGCCAGCCCGGACGGACATAAATGTGCTCCGTCAAACCGCGTTTTTGATTGTGTTCTTTGTTTTTTTCATAATCTATACGCATATGAACCATGCCGACTAGTTCCTCGCCGTCCCAGGCGACTTGCCAGAACTGGGGAGTATGGGATGAGTCTTCCAACCATTCAGGGTATTTTTCTTCCAGCCAATCTCCTTCCACATTTTCAAACAAACCATCATTCATCTCTTTTTGCGCTTCCCAGATTCTGCGCATGTGCTCCGGCCGTACCGGGCGGATTTCAAACCCGGCCGGCATTGGATAATCGGGAACATCACCGAGTTGGCGGAGCATATTGTTAAAACGGCGGACAACCTGATAACCGCTGGTTTCCAAAATAACCATCCAATCAACTTCATAATCAGGAGCCCAGGCCTGATAAAAGCGGTTGGTAACCAGGCCGTGCCCGGCAGATATGGTGAGCAATTGCTGCTCGTTACGACGAACAATTTCCTGCCAGAACCCCTGCCCACGGTATTCCTGTTTCAAGCGGCTAATCTGATAGTACAGACGCGTATCGGCACTACTGGAGTACCAGCCCAAACGGCTATAGCCTACTGCTTCCGCCGGTTGATCTGCATGGAAAGCAATCAACACCTGCTGGTCCGGAATAAATTCAGCGGTTGGCGCATACGATCGGGCAATATCCTCCAGAGTAAACTTTTCCGGGTGATTATCCGCCTGGCAATGGCTGTGAAATATCTCGTGAATCAAAGGGTAATCCTGCTCGCTGTGCAACCCTCGAAAGACAAGAGAACCTATCGAATTTAATTGTGTCTGATCTTTTAATAATTCATTATCCATATAAAATCCTTAAACCCTTTTAATGCTATTCAGTGAAATCTTCCTAAACGATCATACAAATTTGCCTTTTTTGTGTTTGGAGCACAGTTCCTCGCAGGAGCGTTCGGGATACGTATTAGAATATTCCAAGGTATTTCTTTTTCCCGGATATATTTTAGCCAATTATTGCCTTCATATTGCGGCTGATCACATCCACTGTTTCTTTTGAATCCACCAGATATGGAATTCTCATTTTCTTACTTACAGAAAGGACAACACTTTCCTCCGGGTTGCCATTCAGAAACTGGCGGGTTTCTTCTTCTGTAAGCCCATCCAACTGACCGGTGCGCTTTGCGGGTTCGCGATTGGCCGGGCAAGAAAACTGGCATATCATGCAACCCATCACAGAATTGTGAGCATTGGATGGAAACCAATCCGGCAATACGCCGGGAACTTCATTGTAGAGCGTAATACAGTGATTAATATCCACAACAAACTGATCGGAACGGATAGCGCCTCCAGGGCAAAGCTGCATACAAATAGTACACGTCTGGCAAAGATCCATCTTTTGAATTTCCTGCCAGTCGTCCTGATCAAAGGCATAATCCGTCAGAAAAGAGTGCAATGTGAGATAACTGCCCATACCTTCCACATAACAAATATTATTACGGCCATAGCGCCCCAGACCGCTTCTGGTTGCCAGCAATTTGCCATGAAAGCGGTTATAAGTCCATTCAATCCGATGGTTATCTTCTTTGATAATATTTTTCTGAACCTCATCTTTCAGTGCTACCCTGGTCAGACCAGATTCATAATAATTGGGCGGCATAGCTGCTGAAAACCGCTTATGATCTGTTTGAAAAGTTATTCTCATTGGTTTGATTGCAATCGCCATAATAATCAGCGATTGTGCATTCGGAAAATCTTCCGGTAGTGTGAAGGTCATTTCACTGAGGTAGCTGCGAAAAACTTCCGAGTTGCTAAGCAGGCCAGCCCGGTCCAGACGAGCGATATCTTCCTGCAATTGCGGCAAATGGGCAACCGACAGTGTGCGGTATTGATATTCAAATATCGAATCGGCATCTATAAGCGTACCAGAATTTTTATATTGTTTTTGTAACTCCACTTTTCTCCTCCTTCACAATCAATGATTGAATAGTTCCTGGCCATTCGTCCCTTTTAGAAAACCCAATATACTGGCACAAATACCATCCGGGTCCAACATCCAACCATAAGGATGAATCCAACCGGGCACTACCACCAGTCTGCCATTTTTTGCCAGTTTGATCAGGTTATGCATGGCCTTACAGGTTTTTTCATCCTTTTCGTCATCTTCACCGGACAGCATCAATACCGGGCACTGCACCCGGCTGTAATACTCTTCAAAGCGGCAATCAAAATATTGGGTCATATAGTTTTCGATCGCCTGTTTTTGCCAGCTGCGCGTAAACTGCCCCGGGCTGAATTCGAAGGCGTCATATTGAAAATAATCCGCTACAAAGGAATTCCAGCAACCATCCTTTTCAAAAATCTCTTTATAGAATTCAACGAATGCATCAACAGAGGGGAAAACTTTAGGCGGACGGCTGTGAATATCTGAAATATATTTGGCTACGTATTGCTTAAATTCGTTCTCAGAGCTTTCCCAAACACCATAAGGTCCATATTCACTGCAAAGTGCTCCGTCGCACACCAGCGAAATGACCTTTTCGGGATAATGTGCCGCCAGGCTAAGACCTACTTCGGCGCCTAAAGAACTGCCAATGACATGAGCACGATCCAATTTGAGCTGGCGCATCAATTCAACAATGTCCGCAGCCATGACGTCTATATGGCCCTCTGTCTGAGGTTTATCCGATTTACCATGATCTCGCAAATCAACCAGGATTAATCGGTAATCATTTTCAAAAAAGGGAACGACACGCTGCCATATCATCAGATTTCCACCGCCAAAATGCAGAAAGATGATTGGATCTGTATCCATTTTATAATCACGGATTTGTAACTCAATTTGTCCCACTTTAATACGATAGTCTTGCATATGTACCTCTCTAATAAATATTGCAATCTTAGAAAACAAGAAATAGCAACAAACCTCTATCTTATGGTCAATAACACAAAACAGAGAGTGGATTTTTCCCAATTTTTTTCAGGTAAAAAGCATTTAACCTGGGAAAAGTGCATATAAATTTATTTTTAATTTATTTGGAAAATAAACAGGAGAAAGTTTGATCGGGCATAAAAATCTCCTCTGCTACTTCACGACCAAAAATAAAGAATTTTTTATTAATTGCATGGATCATGAACTTATTTTAGCCAATCCCCAACAGAACAAAAACAGTCATTTGTCCAGTTTTCAGGACGTCGAGGAATCAATTTCGATTTTCCTCTTGACATTAACGTTACGTCATAGATTAAGATGAGGACATGCTGGAAGACCGGTCTAGCAATACTATTTGAGTTAGGAGTTATACAATGATCAAGACAAACTGGATCAACACCAATGACATTTACCGGCAAATCCTGGCAGCACCGGATGCGCGAACAAGGCAGGATTTATATCTACACAAAATCATGCAGCCCTGGAAACCAATGATGGACATGATGGCGCAGCAATTCATGGGCAACTCAACCGATCCACTAGCCGGTGCGCGCACCTTTGGCTGGCTATTGCCGGACCAGACGGAAGAAATCCGCTCTTTACTGGCACAAATAGAAGCAGCCCACGCCTGGGAAGACGGCGAAGCTGCGTTTCAATTGGCTGCCAGCCGTTTTGAGCCATTCACCGAGCGCATTCCCTTCGCAAGCATTGAAGGCTGGCTGCTGCTGGCGGATCCGGCACGCTCAAACCCAATGGAAGGCGGTTATACCGGAGCAACCGACTGGCTGGAACCGCGTTTTGTTTGCCAGTTCTGGGAACTCAAACCACGCTACCTGGAACGGATTGGCAGCCTGGTTGCCCACGAGATGCACCACCTGATCCGCATGCGCGTCTTCCCCTTCAACCCGATGACGACGACAGTGGCCGATTATATCGTGATTGAAGGCACGGCAGAGGCATTCGCTGCATCACTGTTTGGTGAGGAAAAAATAGGTACTTTCATTACCGATTTTGACAGCAGCCAATTGGAAATAGCCTGTACACTGATCGGCAGCAATCTGGATGCAAATGGCTTTAATGTGATTCGCGGATATATCTTTGGCGATGAACTGGCTTCAAAATACGGTTTTCAACCCGCTGGCGGGATGCCAACTTACGGCGGATACACAGTCGGTTACCAGGTTGTGCGCACATTTCTCCAGCGCACTGGGATGTCCATTGAGGAAGCGACATTCCTGCCGGCAAAGGAAATTGTAGAGGGATCGGGATATTTCCAGTAAAAGAAATAGAAATAATGAGTACCGAGTTATAAGGAAAATAAGATGATGTGGTCATAATTTGACCACATCATCTTATCCATATTAATCCTGAGCCCAACCGAGGGAGATGCGTCCGCGGTCTATTTCAATACTCTGGATAGTGACCATCAGAATCTGGCCAACTCCCAAAACCTCGCCGCGTGGGATCTGTGAGCGATGCAGCAGACCATCCTGTTTGACGCCAATATCAATAAATGCGCCAAAATCGATAACGTTACGTACTGTGCCTTTGAGACGCATACCCACCTGTAAGTCCGACATGGAAAGCACATCGGTACGCAGGATAGGGGTGGGCAGATCTTCACGGGGGTCACGCCCGGGACGAACCAATTGTTCAAAGATATCTTCCAACGTTGGAACGCCGGTTTTCAATTCCTCCGCCAGTTCGGGCAGGGGCTGCATGCGTTTGAGCCGGTCCAGTGCCTGGCGCCGATCATCCAACGAAGATTTGAGGGTAATACCGCCCTTTTTCAAAATGGCGCGCGCAACAGCATAACTTTCCGGGTGGATAGCCGAAGCATCAAAAGGCTCTTCGCCGCCGCGCACGCGTAGGAAGCCAGCGCATTGTTCATAAGCTTTCGGCCCCAACCCACCAACCTTCTTGAGTTCGGCGCGGCTGTGGAAGGGTCCCTGCTCATCTCGATGAGCTACAATCTTATCCGCCAGCTTAGGACCAATCCCGGAGACATAAGTCAGTAAAGCCGGGGAAGCTGTGTTTACATCCACCCCGACACGATTAACCACATCTTCAACCACCCCACCCAGCGAGCGCGACAAGTCGCCCTGGTCCACATCATGCTGGTACATGCCTACGCCAATCGATTTTGGGTCAATCTTGACCAACTCAGCCAGCGGATCCTGCACACGGCGGCCAATCGAGACCGCACCACGAATGGAGACATCCAAACCAGGCAGTTCGGCGCGTGCCAATGGGCTGGCAGAATAGACCGAAGCGCCAGCCTCACTGGCGATAATGTAGCGGGTAGTATGCATGTCACGGGTTAATTCAGCCGCCAATTGCTCGGTCTCACGCGAGGCAGTCCCGTTACCAATCGAGATAAGCGTGACCTTATGTTTTTCGACCAGATGTTTGAGAATCGTCAGTGATTCTTTCTTCTGATTCTGAGGTGGGTGTGGATAAATTGTTCCGGTATCCAGCAGCTTACCGGTTGGATCAACCACGGCCACCTTGCAACCGGTGCGAAAACCCGGGTCCAGCGCCAGCACGGTATGCCCGGCCAACGGCGGAATGCTGAGCAATCCTTTGAGATTGGTGGCAAAGACGGCAATGGCGTGCGCCTCGGCCAACTCAGTCAGAGCGCGGCGCACATCGCGTTCAATGGCTGGCAGTAACAAGCGTTCGGCGCTGTCCTGAATGGCTTCACGCATCTGATCTGCCAGCGGCGATTTGGGATTGGGGCGGAAATGAGTCAGGATGGCATTTTCCCAATCGCGCGGCTGCACCTGAATATTCACGCGCAACACTTTCTCTGTTTCACCTCGATTAATCGCCAGCACCTGGTGCGGGCGGATACGGTCGATGCGGAAATCAAAATTGTAGTAGGTTTCATAAACGCGCTTTTCATCCTGCGCGTCTTCCACTTTACTACAGGACAAAGACCCCCAATTCATCGCCTTTTCACGAACTGCTGCACGCACCTCGGGATGGTCACTGATGGTTTCGGCTATGATATCACGCGCACCCTGCCAGGCATCCTCCAATGTGGGTACTTCTTCATTTAAGAAAGGTTTAGCAATCATGTCCAGTTTACTTTGGGTGGCTGGCTGCTTGAGGATCCACTCCGCCAGACCCTCCAACCCGCGCTGACGGGCGATCATGGCGCGTGTGCGGCGTTTGGGCTTGTAGGGCTGGTACAGATCTTCCAATTGGGTCAGCGTTTCGGCAGCGTTGATCTTTGTTTGCAATTCTTCGGTTAATTTGCCCTGTTCTTCAATAGACTTCAGAATGGTCGCGCGGCGTTCATCCATCCCACGCAGGCGCTCCAAACCGGATTGAATTTTGCGCAGTTCTTCTTCATCCAAACTATCGGTGCGTTCTTTGCGATAACGGGCGATGAAGGGAATGGTATTGCCTTCATCGAGCATTTCAATTACGGCTTGCACCTGATTGGGGCGCAGATTGATCAGTTTGGCAAGTTGATTAGCATAGGTCATGGTTATTCTCCAGAAAAGAGGGATGAGTATAGTAAAAAAGTAATCAGTAATGCGTACGGAGGTATATGTGGTCAGGAAAAATCAGGTCTCCGTCGGGGGTTGGTAAGCGCGTTCTTTGCCGGTAAGGTGTTCAACCCGGATGCAAACTACCTGGGTAACATCGAAAAGTTTGTCAATATAGGCTTCACCGGCGGCCTCTTCTCCGGGGTTATATTTGGCAGCAAGCAAGTGTAAACCAAGGCGTTTTTCGTCGCCTTCGACTTCTGTGGCTGTACCAAAGGCAATCACACTCTCAAAGCCAGTGCTGAACTTCCAGGCCATTACCTGCGTCATACCCACCACGGTGAAACACACGCGCGGGTTAGCTCGCAGATTATCCAGCTTATGGCCTTCCTGGGCAGAATGAAAATAAATACGCCCAACGCCATCAAAAGCATAGCTAACCGGCACACCATAAGGTTGTCCAGCAGAATCAACACTGGAAAGCACGCCGTATTCACCTTTCTCAAGAATTGACAGGGCGGATTCAGTACTCGTCTGGCGGTCTTTGCGGCGCATGGGTCGAAAATTCATGGGTAGCTCCTGGGTCGGTGAATTTCAAGGAATCTTACCATGAATCGAGTATAGAGAGCGATTTTTCAGGAATTATTTTCATGGAAATTTGGATTCGTTTTTCGAAAATAATTCCTATCGGGAGGAGGGAACAGCTAACAGCGGAGCAGCCGGAAATGACCAGCCCAGGGACTTCCCTATATTCAATGGGAATTAATCCCCATTGATTCTGTGAAAATACCACTTACAATCAGGCATAAGAAGTTAATAACAATCAATAAGTTCAGGTCAATAAGTCAAATGATTTGAAAAATGATAAGGAGAAAATTAAATGAATAAAAAAAGATGGATTTCCGGTCTTCTGGTTGGCAGCCTGGTTGGTGCAGGAGTTGCTTTATTGAGCGCCACACACTCCGGTAAAGAAACCCGCGCCATGATTTCTGAAAAAAGCCTTGCTTTAAAGGATAAAGTATCATCCACAGTGGATGATACACGCACACAAATTGGTGAATTAACATCAACCGTAGTGGATAAAACGCGTGATCGTTTTTCACAATTAAAAAATGCTGCCAGTAAACTTTCAAAAGAAGAAGTGCCAGCTTAACAAAACAAATAATGATCAGGAAGCAAGAATCGCCATGGCTTCCTAATTAAGACGATTATTACAATAACCACAAAAAGGACGCCGTAAAATTCGGCGTCCTTTTTAGGGAAATTCCCCATACTATGGCTGGTATTTCCCCGCTTGTTTTATAGAGTGCAACCAATCAGAATCAAGTCAGGCACAGCATATTGGAAGGAGCCTTTCGGCTTATAGCCCAAAGGGATTTTTAATATAGGAGAAATAAATAATAAATTTACAGGTAGAAAGTGATGAAAAACATTCGAATTGTACTGGCAGATGATCATACCGTTGTACGTCAAGGTATTCGCATGTTGTTAGCCCAGACTGAAGGGATGGAGGTTGTCGGTGAAGCCTCAAACGGCCTGGAAGCGTTGACATTGGTGCAAGAAACGGAACCGGATGTATTGGTTCTCGATATTGAAATGCCGCTCATGAATGGGATAGAAGTAGCACGCAATTTAAAGAACCAACACTCGGCCACCCGGGTGTTGATTCTAAGTGCATATGATGAGTTGGAATATATTTTAGAATTGTTGGCAAACGGCGCGAATGGTTATTTGCTGAAAGAAAACGCACCAAAACAATTGGTTTCGGCTATTCGTAAGGTAGCTGAGAATGAACAGGCGTGGAGTGAAAAACGCGTTAGCGATCGCTTGAAAACTTTGCGAACCAATATGAATTACCAACCAACAATAACCATCCTTGAATTAGATTTATTGAAAGCTTATGCTGCTCATGATTCTATCGATGGGGCGGCGCAAACTGTTCATTTATCTCCGGAAGAGGCGGAACGGGTCATTGAGGGTATGCGCCGGCGTTTTTGGGTACACAGCAATGATGAATTATTAGGATATGCCTTGAGCCTGGGATGGATATCATCCAGAAATGGTAACTTCCCTATTGAAGAGGGGTAGGGAATCCCCTTGTTTTTGAGAGGGTTTATCCCAATTGTTTTTAATGATCAAAACTTTTATCCTTTCAATATCGGCAGCAAAAAGCCGGCAAGAACAATATAAATTAACATAACTTAAGAAAAGGAGTTTTGTAATGAACAGCGATATTGTGAAAGGCAAATGGTTACAAATTCGTGGCGATATTAAAAAGGCCTGGGGCAAATTGACGGACGACGAATTGGATCAGGCGAATGGGCAAGTCGACAAATTAGCCGGTTTGGTTCAGGAACGTTATGGAATTACACGAGAACAATTCGAAAAACAAATGAACGATCTCGTGAAACGCTATGAATCTTAATTGATTAAAGATAAAGAAATCTTCCCGCGGTGGGGATGGTTCCTCACCGCGGGGGTAAGAAAACCAATTAGTAAATTTTAAAAAGGAGTAAAAAATGGGACTGTTATCCTGGATTATTGTTGGGCTGATCGCCGGTTGGTTAGCCGGTATGGTGATGAAAACCGGTTTTGGTTTATTAGGTAACATCATTATTGGTGTGGTAGGTGGTTTATTGGGCGGCTGGTTAGCCGGCGTATTCCTGGGTATTCCAGATCCGCTTAGCGGCATCAACCTGCCATCCATTTTAGTATCGTTTATTGGTGCGGTGGTATTGATTGCTATAATACGCCTTTTCACCGGACGAAGAATAACCACTTAATGGTCAGGTAAAAATATTCACTGGCTGGGATCGCAAAGATCCCAGCCAGTGTCCTTTATAATAATAAAGTGCAATATGTTTTTAATATATTCATAACAACGATCAATTTAGGAAAAACATTATGTTAAGACTCGCCGGACAAATTACACGTGAAAACAATCCGGAACTTTTTGCTGTTTTGGACCAGTTAAATCTGTCTATTGTAATTTTTTCGGCGTCTGGCGTCTTGCTATATGGAAATCAACAGGCAAATCAGCTAGCCAATATGGGGGGTAAAGAACTACCAGGTACATTAATTTGGGATTTGCCCATTTGGAATGATCCACAAAAAACGAAAAAAAACTTCTTTCGTTTTATAAAAATCCTTGAACGTGAGAAATCATTTTCTTTTGAACTTAAAATTCCGGATGGAAAAAATAACCGCGTAATTCACTTTGAATTAACCCCATTTTTTAATACGGTTGGAGAATTGGAAAGCGTGATTGCGCAGGGTCAAGATGTTACAGCGTACCACCATGTGGAAGATCAATTAAAGGCCCAAAAACAATTATTATCGGTAACGGTGGATAGCGCCCCATTGGTATTGTTTGTTGTGGATCGGAACGGCATTGTACGTCTTTCCGCTGGAAAAGCACGCCAATTATTGAAAGACCGGAGACTGCATTCATTAGGAAAACACATTAAAGACATATATGCCGATCATCCTGAGGTTATTCAAAATATTGCCAGAGCAATGAGCGGGGAACAATTTGGCACGCAATTGCGATTAATGGATCTGGTATTTGAAGTAAGTTACGCGCCTTTATATGATGAAAACGGGGAAATTATTGGTGTAGTCGGCGTCGCGACGGATATGACCTCTCAAGCACAAATCGAAGCGGAGTTGGAGGAAACGCAGCACCGGCTTATTCAAGCCAGTGAAACGGAACGATTACGTCTCGCACAAGATTTACATGATGGTCCCTTACAAGAAATAATTGCCATAACCTATCAATTACAGACATTGGAAGCCGGATTAACGCATACACAAGATTACGAAACGCTAAAAAATGTGCAAGATGCATTACAAGACGCAGTGCGCAGCGTGCGAATTTTTTGTTCCGAATTACGACCGCCAACTTTAGCACCGTTCGGTCTGGAAAAAGCCATTCGATCCTACGCAGAACAATACCAAAAAATGCACCCTGAAACATTGATCCTTATGGATTTGGATTCAGATAAACAATCGCTGCCAGAGATGACCCGGTTAACTTTATTTCGAATTTTCCAGGAAGCTATGAATAATGTCTGGCGGCATGCGGAGGCAACCTTAGTACGCGTTCGTTTAAGTTTAACAGATACGAATATTACCCTGGAAATTAAGGATAATGGGAAAGGTTTCGTTATTCCAAGCCGGTGGGTGACGATGGCACGCCAGGGCCATTTGGGTTTGGTAGGAGCGATGGAACGCGCGCAAGGCCTGGGAGGCAATTTACATATCACAACAAATCCAGGTGAAGGAGTTACCCTGCAAGTTTCAGTAAAAAGGCCTGAAGGAAAACTCAAAGAGGAGTAAAAATGGTTCGTGTAATATTGGCAGATGATCATCCGATTGTTCGTTCCGGAATTCGCAATTTATTAGAAAAATCTGGTCAGGTTGAAATTGTTGCCGAAGCAGCAACCGGTAGTGAAGCGTATAATTTGGTCAAACAGCACCTGCCGGATGTTCTGTTATTGGATATGGAATTACCGGAAATTGATGGACCCGAATTAGCCCGCCGTGTAAATAGCGAGTTTTCTCAGGTGAAAGTACTGGCGTTAAGTGCTTATGATGACAGCCAATATATTTTGCAGGTATTAGAAAATGGAGCATCCGGATACCTGTTAAAAGAGGAAGCACCTCAGGCGATTGTGGATGCTGTTCTAGGTGTGGCACGCGGTGAACAGGGGTGGATGAGCCGGAAAATTTCAGCGCAGATGGTAAACCTGATGCGAGGTGAAAGCAAACCTGCAATATTATTAACGACGCGTGAGCATGAAGTGCTCAGCTTAATCATTGAAGGAAAGACCAACCAGGCCATTGCCCATGAATTAGGCATCAGTGATAAAACGGTTGAAAAATATGTTGAGTCGTTATTTGCCAAGTTGGATGTAAGTTCCCGGGTGGAAGCGGCAGTGAAAGCCGTGCGAGAGAATCTTGTATAATGGATATTCCACACCAAGTAACCTGATATGATCAGTACAGGCATATCTGCAAACATCAAAGAAGTTGGTCTGTAAATCTATATGCTGCTTGATTTTTTGTTTCAAATCTGGAAACGGTTGAATGGCAGGCTGCAATGGTGGCTTATCTGGTTATTCAACAGTAAATTCATGGTGTCTGTTGCGGGTGTTATTTTCGACGATGCGGGCAAGATTCTTTTGCAGCGCCACCGGCACTGGGTACCGGATGTGTGGGGGTTACCCGGCGGTATTGTGCAGCGCGACGAAACCCTGGAAGCAGCCTTAGCTCGGGAAGTGCTGGAGGAGAGCAACCTGCGGGTTATGGATGTTGAGATGCTACGGGTGGAGAGCCGCTACCGTTTGCGCATGGAAGTGTATTTCCGCGCACGGCTGGATTCAGAGCCGCAGACACTTAAGATCCAAAAAGAGGAAGTGATTGAGGCACGTTTTTTCTGCCCAAACGAACTACCTGATAATATTTTGCCAATCCAAAAAATGGCGATTCAACTGGCGTTGACTCACCCGCCTGCTGCCGCCCGCTTGTCTCAAGGATAAAAACAACAACCCCTCACGAAAGTACAGTTCGGGGAAAAGTAAATTGAGACTGATAAGCAGTAAGAAGAGATCATCTTTTAAAATAAGTTTACTTTTACGTTATCATTACTTTATCGTTTTAATATATAATTTTTTAACCCATTCACACAACTTTATAGCATACCGATCCTATAGAAGGGGACATAATGAAAAAAATCTGTAAACACATCGTGTTTTGGGTGATTCTGTTTTCCCTTTGCTTGTCTTCCTGTTCAACTGGAGGCGGTAGAAAAACTACAGTTTCTTCAACTGATGGCAAATGCCGAGATTTTATCTGTGTCGAAATCTCGATTGCCGAACCCATCGTTCTCAACCAACCAATAGATGTGATAATCAAAATCCAGGCGTCGAAAAATCAACCAGATCTAGTTGTCGTCTTGATCGCAAGTCCGAGTGGCAAGGTTGAGTTTGCGCCTGATAAAGTTTGGTATTTTGATGCCCAGGCTGAACAGGAGCTTACGTTTACTTCCACGGTTACCTTCACGGCTCCAGGCGGATGGCAGGTGGCGGCTCAGGTCGGTTTTGTACAGGGCGGGTTTATTGTTGGAGATTTCGATCGAGTCATCATTGATGAAGATGGCACAGCTCACCTAAACCCAACCCCTGGCCCTTATCCCACCTCGGATGTTCTTCAGCCCGCCACACCGGATCCGCAAATACAGACGGCTACGGTTGCTGCTGAAGCGACGGCAGAATCCTTATCACCTAGAGCTGTTGGTTTTACACCCCAGGAGTTGATCGAAAAATGCGGCTGGAGTGTGGATCAGCCGGAAAGCCTGACAGAGTGGTCGGAGGCAGATATCCGGATTGCCTTCGACCTTCCTGAAATGGTTACTCTTGATCAGTGGATAGAAGAAAATTATGTAATTGGGTATAACGATCAGGAAAATGAACAGGCACTCTTACCTATTAAAGTGGGTCTATGTCCTTTGAAAGGATGGGTTGCGGATAGGCCTTCGATCTGGGAACACGATCTGCAATCTGGCATTGCTTTGATAGATTCGGTTAAGCTCCATTTTGTCGAAACGGGCATAATCCCAATGATGTTGGTTGTTTTGGATAAGCAAAACCAGCGCGTTGCATCGGTTGGGATGTTGGTCCAGGTGTTGACTGCCGAAGATTATCAAGAATATCAGGATCAACAGTTATTACCCACTGAATCAACGAGTGAGTTTATACCCGACCCCAGAATCAAATCTGACAGGAGCATTACCACAACCGAAATAATGGATGTAACGGTACAATGGCGCACCTTCGCGCAGGAAACATATGACACAGTGAGTTGGCCAGCGGGATCTCCATTATGGGAGGTGAGGGATATAACGGCCAACGATCAATTAATCCGGAAACGAGGGTTCGAAGAGAGGATGCCTATCTTGTGCCAGAACCAGCTTACTACTTTTGGGTTAAATCTTGGACATTCTGAATAGGATTAATGCGAAAGGGATTTACCCGGAATAAAAACTAGGCTACACTAAAATAGGTAACTTTTTACATCCTCTGAGACGAATCCGGTTACCTACCCGTTCCTTGGTCATTAAACAAACAAAATTCCTACCATAGAAAATTTTTAGTACTAACCAAGACAACAAATGCAACTATGAGGTCAACCCTGATAGAGACAAAAACTGATTTAGGCAAGAGTTACACAAACAAACTCGCGATCATTACAACAATTTTCCGCATTGAAGATTGTTTGTAAAAAAGGAGAAACAGGAAGCAAAGAAAATATCTGCCGAATTTGATTCTATAATACGAATACAATAAAATGAGGAGAACTGTTCTTAATCGGCAGTGAGAGGCTCAGGGCTGGAAGAACTGCCTGCCGCGGAGGTTGAGGCCTGACCTGCCAGATATACCAGGATACCGCCCACCAGGAAAAGGCCAATGTTCAGGATAAAGGGCAGGGTTTTATTGATCCCGGAAAGCGTTCCAGCGATCCATCCAAAAGGAGAGGTGATCAGGATAATGATTACATTCAGGATGGATTGAATGCGGGCACGCTCCTGGGCGTCGATTGTCAGGACCATCATCCGGTCGACCAACGTACTGACGATGGCGGTGCTGCAAGCTTCCAGCAGGATACTGAACAACACCAGCACATAACCACTTACCGGAGCAGTTACCAGCATGAACTGACTGAAGACGAAACCGGCAAAACCGAGCATGAGCGGAAACTTAAAAGGGATAGACCGTAATCGGGGAATGACAAAAAAGAAGCACAACAGCATCACCACCGATTTGGCGAAGGGGAAAATAGCGATATTCTGAGCAGGGATTTTGAGCTTTTCGGTCACAATGATCGACCAGAAAGTGCCGTTAATCATATAGCAGATGCTCAAGATGAGCATGATACCAGCCGTATACAGGGTTCTGGGAGAACGCAGCACCTGACGCAGTACATCTTTATATTCAACGAGGCTGACAAAGAGACTCGTCTGGTGTGTCTCCTGCATCCGCACCAAACCCTGTTGAGTTTCAGCTGTCATTTTATAGGTCAGAAACGCTTTGACAGCAAAACAGACAGCCGCGAACAAATACAGGATGCGTACGGTTGGAACCAGTGAATATGCCCGGACCATCAACCCGGCGAAGGGGGCAAAAAACGCGGAGAGCATCCCGGCAATATAGATCCACGAAAAAATGTCAATTAACTGGTCAGGTTCGGAATCCTCGACCAGGAGGCACATCCATGAATTTTGGGATACACACATGAAACTGTTGATAATACCGGCGCCTAAAAAGAACCAGAAGTTTTGAGCCACAGCGGAGATTAATGACGGTATTGTCCAGGAGATAAGGTCAAAGATCAGGGTTGTGCGGCGTCTACCGAGCTTATCGGTGATAACCCCGCTTAGCAAGGCCATGATTAATTGAAACAACCAGCTGATGCTGACGATTAAACCGATCTTGGAATCGGTCACACCCAGGGCGAGCATATATATGGAGACATAGGGTGCATACAGATGGAAAGGGATACCATTCAAAGGTTCAGCGTATACGCAGCCACGGGCATTCCCCTTGAAATTCAACAAGGATTTGAATAATGGATGAGTTGTCATGTCGTCGGACTTTCCGGATTGAATTATAGAAAATCCCCCACCAAGCTGGTTGATGGGGGAAATGAAAGCCAAATATTAGCGGATGATGATGCGTGAAGATTGGACAGGCCCGGCCAGGTGAATCCTGGTCGCCTGTGCGTCGGCATCCCAGTGCCAGTCAGCGACAGCGGTATCAGACGCAGGGCCGCCTTCAACTGTCACGGATGCCGGCTGCGCGCCGAAGATAAGCAGGTTCAGAGAATAGTCCAGGGCAGGGAGCGACACGCTGAGCGCGCCATCCTGCGCCGAACTCTCTACAGCTACACGAATCAAGCCGCTGGCTGTGGAAAGGGTGGTGGAAGCTGCCCCATCTTTAGCAGGGAAGATGCGCAGGGTAAGATGGTCAAATGTATCCACGCGGTTGCCAACCGGGCTGGGCAGTGCAGCGGATGCATCCAGATTGAGAGCGAGAATACTGCCTTGTTTCTGGAATACCGGGATGCGGCTGCGGGGAACATTCATCTCGATCAAAGCCGGTCCGTGATGCAGTTCGGATGTCCACAGGTCTCGCCACTCCCCCTGCGGCAGGTACACCGGCCAGGTGGTGATACCTTCCTGTGTCACCGGGGCAACCAGAAGCGATTCACCAAACATATATTCATACGGGAATTCGCGGCACTGCCTATCTTTGGGGAATTCCAGCGGCAGTGTACGCATGAGCGGCAAGCCACTCCGGCTGGATTCAACCACCTGGCCGAGAATGTACGGGAGTAGATTGGTACGCAGGTTTGCAAACTGCTGGAAGAAAGGCATCACTTCAGCATCTCCGGTTTGCTCCTGAATATTCCAGGGGGTGCGGTCGCGGCTGGGTTCGCGGCGATGGTTGACATCCGAATGATATTGCATGATCGGGCAGAATACAGAAAACGCAGCGGCGCGCAGGTAGAGTTCACTGCTGGGGAGAGGTCCGGCGAAGCCGGCGATATCCCAACCCATGAAGGGTACCCCGCACAGACCCACATTGAGCATGGCTCGCAGGGAAGCTCTAAAAGCATCCCAGGTGGAGTTTTCGTCGCCGGCCCAATGGCAGGGGGTATTTTGAGCACCGGTGTAGCCGGCCCGGCTGAATAGAACAAAATCCTCTCCGCGATGGCTCTGCATAAAACGTTGATAGGCGCTTTCATAATCCAGCGGGTAGGTATTGATCCCGCGGGTGCCGCGCAAACCGTTGGAAAAACGCGTTTCCGGGTCCCAGATATGTTCACCGCCATCGGTCTTGAATCCATCGACACCCATTTCCGTAACCAGGTATTCGTGTTTCTTAAACCACCAATCAGCGGCTTCCGGGTTGGTGAAATCGAAAACCAGGCTGTTGCGGAACCACGGCATATGCGCCTCCACCCGGTGCGGGCTGCCATCCGCCTTTGTGACGACATACCCGTGTTCAATGGCATAAACCTGGTCAACTTTATTCAACGTTTCATCCAGATTTTCTCTTGCCTCACCAAATTTGATGGTTGGATTCTGCCATAAAACCAGACGCAAACCGGCTTTATGGAGCTCATCAATCATGGATTTCGGATCCGGCCAGCGCCCTTCCGTCGGAAAGTGATAATCATTCAGATGAAGAAACTGTGAAGCCGGCAGTTGTTTATATTGTGCGTCATTCCAGATATAGAAATTGATCTCGTCACTCCACGCTTCGATCACCAGCACAGTCGCCGGGATCTGGTGCGTTTGTGCGAGTTGTAATTGATGAATGACTTCTGACTGACTGTTCCAATCGTTACTGCTCATCCATAGCCCAAAAGTCCAGGCCGGGGGCAACTTGGGTTTACCGGTTAGACCGGTGAATGCCTGAACAATTTCTCGTGGATGTTGCTGGAAAAGGAATTCCATTTTCAGGCCGACACCTTCGTCTTCAGCATGGCCGGTGATTGCCCAACGGTTAGGCTCGTTTGCCGCCATGTCAAATTCTGCCTGACGATCCGTATTCAACCACAGCCCATACCCGCGAGAAGAGATAAAAAACGGGATAGGGATATAGGAGCGTTTTTCCTGACTGGTATATTGTCCATACACATAATTATCAAGAATATTGCCGCGTTGGTCGAGAGCATTGAAGCGCTCACCGAATCCGTAAAACGCTTCATCGTCCGGACTCACAAATCCCAGATTGTACTTCAACACTTTTCCATCCGCGCTTAACAAAACCCGGATAGGCCTTAAACTTTGCAGCGCCAGACCATCGCTTTGCCGGGCAAATGCCAGCTTCAATGGATTGCCAGTCAGGGTAATGGACAGATCATCCCACGCTGTGGTGATCTGTTCCTTCATCATAAGAATCGATTTCGGGGATATTTTTTCGGATGAGGCCGTCAGGCTGAGAGAGAGTGTGTTGGATGCATTGGGTTCAATCACGAGCCACACAACCAGGTTTTGACGATCTGTGTTTAACTTTACAACCAGACGTTCGGAATTTTGTTCGACTGCCGCGACCGAAACTGCATCCACCCAGCCGGAAACGGAAAAGGAGAATTCTTCGGTCTGTGCATCTGCTCCCTTACTGGAAGAAAAAATCCGGTAGCTGACAATATCGCCGCTATTAAAGGCAGGCAGCTGAATTTTCCAGGAATCGGATGTCTCACCTTTAATGCAACCTTGCGCTTCAACGCGGTGGAATACCGGATCGACGGCAAGACGCCACAGGCACCAAACCGAATCGGCGGCCGGGTCTTGCCCGGTCTCGACACCCAGCGTTACCGGTTCACCGGCGATTGGGTCACGCGGAGAGCGTTCATACGGCAGAGGAATGTAAGGATGTTGTTCGCCATAGGGCTGATGCATCAGCATTGGTGATATAGGTGTTATAGAAGGTGTCATCTGGTTTTATCCTCCTGAATTGAATTAATAAGAATGATATACATAGCATGAGACCAGAGCAGCGGAGAGGCAATTGGTCCCCATTTTTTGAGCCAGGGTTCATAATGGATGGGAGCCAGAATATGATCGCTGACCTGTTCAGATAAAAAGCCGCCGGTTTCTTCTTTGGATTCTATCCATTCCAGCAGAGCCTGCGCCTGTTCTTTTTTCCCGATGCGGGCATAATACCAACCCAGCCAGGCAGTCAGGAGATGCCATTCACCGCCGCCGTAATAAACATCCGCCAGATAGCGGTAGACTCCCCCATCCGGACGGTGCAGATCGGCTTCGATTGTTTGAATGGTATTTTGAATAATCGGGTCATGCGGAGAAAAAACGTTGTATGGAATTGTTAAACCGAGAAGGCTGGAGTCGACGCCGCTGTCTAGAACAGGTTCTGGAGAAGCATTGGGACCTGCCGGCTGTATATGTTTCACCAGCCGGTCTTCATATACGCCGAATTCCAAAATAAACTCTTTCACCTTTTGGGCAAGCTGCTCAACGACTACCGGCGTGGCATCCATTTGACCGGTTTTAACCAGAGAGGCGATGGAGTCAAAGCCGGCAAATACAGTCGCTAATGAGTACGGGTGTAAATACTCAGGATGTTCTTCCCAACAGTCGTAATTGGGTAGTTTCCAGACCAACTCAAGATAACGCAGTGAAGTCAGAATTGGTTCAGACAGCTCTTTCAGCAAACCATTGTCACCACTCAAGCGCACATGCTCAGACAACGCCCACAACCAGGAACCATACCCATCGATCTGAAAATTTCCCCAGGTGCTATCTACGTAAACTTCCTCGCCATCCAGGGTGAAGCGAGTATGCAGCACATCATCCTTTCCAATTGGTTGGCCGGTTTCTAGACGTTGACGAATTTCTTCCACCTTATAGCTGAATTTTTGAATGGTGCGACCCACCCAACGAAAAAAAGCTTCAGCGCTGGCAAATTCGCCAGCTGTATCCATGGCATGCGCGATAAAACTACCGTCTCTTAACCAGCAATATTGATAAGTAGGGAATGACGGTGAAGCTACATAAGCACCCGTAACACTTTGATTTTTAAGAATAAGTTCGATTGATTTGGAATAAAGTTTCCAATTCATAAACAAGTACCTCTAACCTTTTAACCCTGACATTTTAATGCTCTGCACGAAATACTTTTGCAATAAAAAGAACAGAATAAGAATGGGTAAAACTGTTAATACGGAACCTGCCATTTGCAGATCCCAACGTGTCGTGTATTGACCGACCAGATAAGAAAGGCCAACCGCCAATGTGCGTTTTGCCGGACTGGTAAGCATCACCAATGGCCAGAGAAAATCATTCCAGACACCTTGAAATGTCATGACCGCCAGGGTAGCCAGAATTGGCTTGGAATTTGGGATTAAGATGCGCAGATAAAACATGAAAGGATTGCAGCCATCCAATTTTGCAGCATCTTCAAGCTCGTAAGGAAAAGTTAAGAAGAACTGGCGCATTAAAAAGATGCTGAATCCATCTGCCAACTGCGGCAAGACAACACCGAGATGTGTATCCACCAGACCCAGGTAACGCATGATGACAAAGTTCGGAATCATCGTAATCTGAGAAGAGATCATCATCGTCGCCAGGGTTAACATGAATAAGAAATCTTTTCCCGGGAATTTCATCCTGGCAAAACCATAGCCAGCCATGGAACACAGGACCAATCTACCTACTGTAACAGCTGCCGTTATTTTCAGTGTGTTCATACCATACAGGCTAAAATTGATCCTGGTGAATACTTCAGTGTAGTTACTCCAGACAAACGGATTGGGAATCCAATTTGGAGGCCAGGCGAACAACTGCTGCTGATCTTTTAATGAAGTTGAGACCATCCAGATAAAGGGCACGATCATGATCAAAGCACCCAAAGTAAGAAAGATGTAGATCGCTAATTTGCCGGCAGAAAACCTGCGTCGAGAAATATGTGAGGGATGAACTGGAATCGTAGCCATTTTTACTCTTCTCCATAAACCCATTTACGACGCATGCGCCATTGAATAATCGTAAGAATCAACAAGATTGCCATCAAAGCAAAAGACAACGCTGCGGCATAACCCATTTTGGAATATTTAAAGGCATTCTGCCAGATATAAAAACCCACAGTACTGGTTGCTCGGGCTGGACCGCCCTCATGTTTCATGGACATATTGAAAACCAGATCAAAAGCCTGCAGCGAACCGATGACGCCCATTACAGCGGTGAAAAATATGGCCGGGCTGATCATGGGGATTGTAATATGGCGAAAAATACTTGAACTGCTAGCGCCATCCACGCGCGCCGCGTCTCTTAATTCTTCAGGAACATCCTGTAAAGCGGCCAGAAAGATGATGACATTGAATCCCAGGTTCTTCCAGACATCCACCAGCGTTATTGCAGTCAGCGCATATTTTGTGTTTTGCAAAAGATTAACCGATTGCAATCCGATACTCGTTAAAAAGGTATTAATCATGCCAAAATCCGAAAGCAGCCATACCCAAATTGCACTAACCGCAACGGAGGCTGCCACCACCGGAATGTAATAAGCTGTACGGAAAAATGCCAATCCCTTGATTTTTTGGTTCAATGCAATTGCTAAACCCAAAGATATGGTTAAATTTAATGGAACACTCAAAGCGGCATAATAAAAGGTATTTCCAAACACCTTTGTATTGGTTGGATCCGTGAATAAGCGGCCATAATTTAGCAACCCGGTGAATTCAGGAGAAGATAAAAGGTTCCAATCGGAAAATGATATAGCAAAACCAATAACCAACGGTACCAGTTTAAACAGAATGATGATCAGCAAACTTGGCAGGATAAAGAAATATCCCCAAAAATACTTTCCTACCGCTTTTTTGAATCTATTAAAAAATGGGGGTCGGGGTTCAATTGCCTGGATATTTTCCATCACTACTCCAGTCTCTTTCTTACAGGTGGTGCAACCGAAATTAGATACAGGGCGGCGCTTCGCCGCCCTGTAATTACCTATAAAACTTTACTTTGATTCAGCCAATATTGGATTAATTGTATCGCATGCAGCCTGCATTGCTTCCGGAACAGTAATGTCACCTAACAGAGCAGAATCCAACTGAGAAGAGATCGCATCAGCAATTTCTGACCAGTTGGCGTGAGTTGGAACACTCAGCGCGAATTCAGCAGATTCCAGGAATACTTTGACGTTTGCAGGTTTCTTTCCAGCCATGGCTGACAGGAAGGATGATTCGGCAACCGATTTGATTGGAGCAATTTCAAAACCGGCATCCTGTCGGATTTGATCGCCTTCAGCACCAGTGACGAATTTCAAGAACTCGAAAGCGGCTTCCTGCTGTGTAGAACTGGAGAGCATGGAGTAAGCATTACCAAAGAGGAATGTAACTTTCTCGCCGGTAGGGCCGTAGGGCAAAGTGGTTGCATCCCAATCGAAATCAACGATGACATCATTGAATTCAGAAATTGACCATGGTCCAATGGGGTACATTGCCAGACGACCAGCTTCGAACATGTGCCAGTCATCCTGAGCGGCCAAATCGTTGGCGGAGGGAGCAACTTTATCGGTCAGGGTAAGATCTACCATTGCCTGGAAACCATCAATTGCGTTCTGTTCTGTTAGCGTACACGCGGATGCATCGGCGTTGAAGGGTGTAGCGCCGGTCACGAGCATATAATATGGCCACCAGAGGCGAGCGGTTCCAAAGACATCGATGGTGCCGTCCCCATTGGTATCTTGGGTCAGTTTCTTGGCATTTTCGACGTAGGTTTCCCAATCCATGGTGTCATCCGGGTAAGGCAAACCAGCAGCATCAAAGAGATTTTTATTGTAGTAGAGCACAACATTGGAGAGTGATGCCGGTAAACCGTATTGCCCGCCATTGTTCTGGAACATATCCAGGGTGCTCTGATAATACGCACTCAGATCATAACTATCGGCCGTGATCATCGGATTAAGGTCAACAATAGAACCACTGGCAGCCATTTCCTGAAGCATGGCAAGGTCGAGTGAAGCAATATCCGGAGCGGTTCCACCAGCGATCCAGGTTTTGAGAGAGGTGAAATAATCAGCATATGGCAGCAATTGGAAATCAACCGTGATCTCGGGGTGCGCAGCCTGGAAGGCGGCAACCACTGCGGTTTCAGCGCCTTCTTTATTCTCATCGTAGGTTAAGAAACTTACAACCTTGATGGAAACCGGTTCAGCAGCAGGTTCTTCTGCGGCTGGCTCAGCAACCTGAGGATCATTTGCTGCAGGCGCATCAGGCGCAACGGGTGTTGCGGTTTGTGAGCAGGCGGCTAAAAGCATGCTCAAGACGATTAAGACAGATAGGATTACTAATGACGAACGACGTTTCATTTTTTCTTCTCCTTCTAAATTGGGTTGCGAAATTGGATTTATGATTGGAATTTCCGGTAAAAGACATTATTGTATTACTTTATACACTGAACGAATTAACTTAACTTAAAAAAAGCTATTTGTGATTAGTAGTTCTTTCCTCCTTATGAATCGGGGAAATAAAGATTTCTGCAATCACCAAACTGGCTGCCCCAAGCGCCCAAATATCATCTCCCCATGAATTTACTCGGATTTCGGTATCTTCCGTCAGACCAGGCATGACACTATCCTGAAAGGCACTTCGAACAGCCGAAAAGAACGCTTCGCCCATTCGGATACCTTCACCGCTAATGATAATCAATTTCGGGTCAAATAAATTAACCACGTTAGCGAGTTGCCTACCCAAGAGCTTACCAGCCCGGGTTAGCACCTGTAAAGCAGCGGAATCCCCTGCCGCAACCCGATGGATCAGGTCGTCCAGGTCAGCGATATCCGTGTTTACCAATCTTTGTGCTTCTGTCACAAGCGCCCGGTCACTCACAAAAGTTTCCAGACATCCGTATCTTCCGCAATCACAAAGCGGACCATCCGGGTCCACCATCGTATGTCCAAATTCCCCCGCTCCGCCGCCGTTACCGCGATAGATCTGCCCATTGATGACAATACCCATGCCTATACCACGCCCAAGCGTAACTACAATAAAATTGTCTTCGGGTTCTCCAGGTTCAAGCCATCTCTCGCTCAACGTCAGTGTGTTGACATCATTATCTATATAAACCGGAACCTTCATGCGCGCTTCCAACAGGTCCCGTAACATAATATTTTTCCAGCCAAATATTGGATTCTGTTTTACGATTCCCTGCTTAAAATCAACCACACCCGCCAATCCAATCCCCACCCCCATCAACTGTTTTTTGCGGATGCCGCTTTTATGAATGAGTCGGTTAACCAAAGTAACTAAAGTGACCAGGGTAGTCTCTACCTGGGTGTCAGCAAGGTCAATGGAATCTTTCGATAAAATGGTCGCATTAAGATCGGTCAAAGCGCCAACCAACCGGTCTTCCATAAGCTTAATCCCGACAACAAAACCACCTCTGGAATTGAGCGCCAACATAATTGGCGGTCTGCCGCCGGTAGAATCACCTGTGGCTTTTTCAAATACCAAGCCTTCCTGAATAAGCTGGCCCGTTATAGTTGTAACGGTAGCCGGGCTGAGGCCAGTGGTATGCGCAAGTGCAACGCGTGAAATCTCTCCCTGTGTCTTGATGATGTTCAGGAGATTGGAACGGTTGATACTTCGGATGAGGTCGCGGTTGCCGCGTGGAATAGGGTTCATAGTTGATTTACTTTGTTTACTGAATGAATTATGTTATTATTATAGAACGTTTTTTTAAAAAGTCAATACCCACTCCAGGAGACGTTTATGGGTGATTCAGGATTTTTTACTCCCCCTATCTTATCGGCTTCACCAAACCCAAAAATTGTTTATCAATTTTCCACAACACGCTTCACACTGCTTACTCCCCGGCTGATCCGTATCGAAATCAGTCTGACAGGCAGTTTTGAAGACCGTCCTTCCCAGGTATTCTGGTACCGCAATCTGCCCCTCCCCCATTCAACGGTTACGCTACATGAGCATGTGCTATCTGTTGAGACAGATTTTTTTCAGCTAGACTACAAAGATTCGCCTAAACCCCTCAAACACAAATCTTTTGAAATTATTATAAAAGAAACCGGCGCTATCATAGACCTGGACTCCCCCAACCCAGGCCAGCTCCCCGGTACGGCGCGCACTTTGGATGAGACAAATGGCTCCATCCGCTTACAACCCGGATTGGTCTCGCGCTCTGGCTGGGTGCTATTGGATGATACCTCTAGTTTGGTTTTCAACCCGGATGGCTGGTTGGAACCACGCCCAAACCAATCCGGTTACCAGGATCTTTACCTTCTGGTGTGCGGACACGATTACAAAGCCGCGCTTAAGGATTACCAACTTGTAACAGGCACCGTGCCACTTCTTCCGCGCGCTTTTCTCGGCAACTGGTGGTCCAGATACTGGGAATATTCCGAGGAAGATATCCGACATCTGGTCAATCGTTTTCAAGCTGAGCAAATTCCCCTTTCGGTATTCATCATCGATATGGACTGGCACATCACCAAAACCGGAAACAGCTGCAGTGGGTGGACCGGATTCAGCTGGAACAAGACGCTTTTCCCCGATCCCCCCGCTCTTTTGAAATGGCTGCATAACCATGGATTAATCACCTCTTTAAATCTTCATCCTGCCGAAGGAATTCACCCGCACGAAGATCAATACGATCAAGCCGCACGCAAATTGGGATTGGACCCGGCAGACGCTCAACCGATTCCCTTTGATATCGCCAATCCTGAATTCGTGCAGGTATATTTTGAACAATTGCTGCATCCACTGGAAGAACAGGGGGTGGATTTCTGGTGGATCGACTGGCAGCAGGGATTTCAGACTACCCTCCCCAGTCTGGACCCGCTGTGGTGGTTAAATCATTTACATTTTTATGATCTGGCACGCGCTGATAATAAACGACCCATCATTTTCTCGCGTTGGGGTGGGCCTGGTAACCACCGCTATCCAATCGGTTTTTCCGGTGATACGATTATCAGCTGGGAAACACTGGCATACCAACCCTATTTCACAGCCAGCGCTGCAAACGTCGCTTATGGTTGGTGGAGCCATGATATTGGTGGTCATATGTACGGCATGGAAGACGGTGAGTTATACACCCGTTGGGTTCAGTTCGGTGTCCTCAGTCCGATTTTTCGTTTACATTGCTGCAAAAACCAATTCGTGGACCGGTCACCCTGGAAATTTGGCGCCGAAATCCTGCGTCTGACACGCCAGGCCATGCAGTTCCGCCATGCACTGCTGCCTTATCTGTATACCATGGCGCAGCGCAACGCAAAAGATTGCCTACCATTAATCACCCCACTTTATTATGACTGGCCGGAAGAAGAAACGGCTTATACAACCACCGGTCAATATTTATTTGGGAGCGAGTTAATGGCTGCGCCTATCACTGCCCCCCTTGACCCTGATCTGAATCTGTGCCGGCAGGTGATCTGGTTCCCACCCGGCGAATGGTTTGATTTCTTTACCGGCGAACCTTTCAGCGGGCCACAACAGAAAATTTTGTATTATGGTTTAGATGAAATCCCGCTGTTTGCCCGGTCAGGCGCGATTGTTCCGCTGCAAACGGACACGATCAATAATGGTTGCACCAACTCAAAGGCTATCGATTTGTTGGTGTTTCCCTGCCGGGATAACATATTCACGCTCTATGAAGATGACGGAATTTCTCAGGAATATCGCCAAGGGGGCAGTTGTTCAACCAGCTTCTATTCTCATGCAACCCATTCAACCTTTTCAATTCAAGTGAATCCAGCGCAAGGTGACTTGCAAACCATTCCCCCGCAACGCACTTATCGAATTCTTTTTCGAGGCGTTAATCACCCTGAGATTCTCACTGCGTTACTTAACACCCAACCAGTGAAACTCACTTCCATTTATGAGGAATCCACTCGCACCTACATCGTAGGCCCCGTTACAGTGGGGATTAAGCAGGCTTTGTCCATTGAAATCAGCACACTGAATAGTTCACTGGTTGTTCAGCCGACAAAAACTAAAGACCTTGTTCTACGTCTATTACAACGAGCAAGAATGGGAACCAACACAAAATGGAAGATCAACAGCATGATGGATAAGTTAACCAAGGATGTTTCCCTTTTGAATGATCCTGAATTGGTTCTCACACCGGGTCACCTGGCCGCATTGGTTGAGACACTGACCGGTGAACCTTTTGAGAATACCGATCTGAGAAACGATACTTCGGGCAACCAGATACACCGGCCGAACAAAAGAAAACCTGCCAAAAAGCTTGTTTGAGCAAAAAATTGAAAACATACCTGAACCAAAGCAATTTTCCAGAATGCAACCTGAAGCAAAAAATCTACGTGTCAAGGCAAAATAGAAATGTCGTAAATTAGGAACGCTGCTGCCGTAATAGTAGTGGTTTGGTTTTCTTTCTGTTTCATCATGTAGCATGTCCCCGGTTCACTTTTCAAGTTTTGATCAAATTTTTACCTGTTCACTTTTCAAATGAAAATGGTTCACTTTTCAAGTTGCGATGACATTTAAAAAACTCATTATTGACAAATAAAACAATTATTTCTATAATCAAATTAATTAGTTAGTTACTTAAACTAATTATCCAATTCATCCCCTGCGTTAAAACTAAATAAAAAATGTCAATTCATCTTCATATAAACCATAATGATATGCGGAATAGAAACCTTGCGCTCATTCTGAATCACCTACATCAGAATAGTCCAATTTCCCGTTCCGAATTATCATCCCAGCTTGGAATTAATAAAGCTTCCATTTCGACCACGATTCGCGAATTAATTGATCGCGGGATTGTTATCGAAGTAGGAGTAAAAAGCGGCAATCAGGATGTGGGACATCCTTCCATTGATTTGATGATTAATCCGGATGCAGGCAGAATCATTGGTGTAAGCATTAATCAAGGAATTGTGACTGCTGTCATCACTGATATTTCCCCCAATATTCTTTGGCGGAAAGAAGTAAACCTGCCTGCAAGTAATCTTTTTCAGGAAAATATGCAGGTTGTTAAGAATTTGATACAGGAAGTCTGCAACCTTGCCAGGGGGCATAAGCTGCCCATTTTAGGTTTAGGATTAAGCATTCCTGGCATGGTAGATATTGAATCTAATAGATTGTTAGCAGCCTTTGAATTAGGTTGGCAGAATATTGATCTTAACGTACTCATTGAAGGTAACGAAGATATAAATTTTCATATTGGTAATGAGGCGCACATGTCTGGCCTAGGTGAGCGCTATTTTGGGTCATCGGAAAAATCAGCATCTACGCTTTATTTAAACTGGGGTTTGGAGATGAGTGGTGCGATTATCATTAATGAGAATGTCGTACCAGGTAGTATGGGATTGGCTGGTGAGGTGGGACATTTTTCTCTTGATCCGAATGGAGCTATGTGTGAGTGTGGAAATTTGGGCTGTTGGAACACAATGGTTAATTTCAAAGCAGCGGTTAGTCGGATCCAGTCCAAGATTGATGCAGGAGAAAGTTCATGTGTGCTGGAATTTTGTAATCACTCTTTAAATGACCTGTCTCTTAATTTATTTATTGAAGCTGTAAGGCAAGGGGATTCGGTCGCAGTTGGTGCCCTTAAGGAAACTGGAAAATGGCTGGGAATTGGGATTGCCAATTTGATCAACTTATTTAATCCTGACCTAATTGTTTTGGGTGGTCCGCTTAGTCAAGCATTTCATTTGGTTTATCCAATCATCCAATCGGAAGTTGACCAACGTGCTTTACCCTGGCAAAGAAATTCTTGTCAGATTAAACCTTCTCGTTACCGGCAGGATGCTTGTTTGATTGGGGCTGTTGCCACTGTAATCTGGAATATTTTTAATAACCCGGAGGAACCCATAAGAAAAACATTTCGTAAAAAAATAAAACGATGAGTATCAATTTTGATCAAAAACAGTGTTCGCATTCTTTGAAGTATTTACGGTAAGAAAATTTAAATAAAACTAATTTTTGAATCCGGAATCCCTTGGTTACCAAACTTAATTATATCTTTTAGCAAACTTTATTGGATTTTTGCTGTATTTATTTGTATTTATTCGTAGTCAAAGATCTGTACTCATAATCTGGAAGTTTATCCAAATTTAAAAATGAAACGGTATAGATCAAATTTTTCCGGTAATTAAGGAAAGAGTGTACCTATGCTGAAAGGAGGTAAATAAAGGTCTTTGTTGTTCGTAATTTGTTTTATTCAAAGAATTAATCAAACCCTGTGGAGGAAGTAAAAATGTCAGTAACACCTCGTGGAAAAGAACGAGAAGTAAAAAACATTGGTGGCGCCTCAATTGATGGTGCACCTGTAGCGTATATTGTCGTACTTGCCGCCGTTGTAACAGCCTTGGCTTTCATTCCATTTTCTGTTGTGATGGCTTCTGGTGGTTCCTTTCCGATGAACCAAGGTATCTTCGGGCTAATCGGTTGGGTCTTGGGTCCAATTGCTGGTGCGGTTTCTTCAGGAATTGGTGCATTAATTGGTGTTTTTGTGGCACCTCATACTGCTGGTGTTTGGTTTGTGACCGTGATTGGGGCAGTGGTTACGAGTTTTGCTGCTGGTGTAATGGGAACCAAAAATGATAAACGAAAATCCTGGTGGATAGGTGTGGTTGTTGTTACTGTCATTGCATTTGCTATTTATGTTGGACGTGCCATGTTTGTAAATGGCATTCGTTTACAATGGGCGATTCTTGCAAGTTTTGTTAACTGGTCATCATTACTGCTGTTCATTTTGCCAACCCGCAATTTGGTGGCTAAGTGGATCGGCAGTAAAAATTTGGTTTTTGTGGCGATTGGATTAGCCCTAGGAACCTGGATTAGTTTTGGGATAGCACATACTATACAAAACGCATTTACCTACACTATGTTCAATTGGCCAGAAGAAATTTGGGTGATGTTAAGTTCTGTCATTCCGATCGAATTCATAAGCCGGTGTGCAATTGGAGCGGTAATCGGTACCGGCGTGATTGCTGGTTTACGCGCCATTGGCCTGGTAAAACCAACCGAAGCAATTTATTAAACCTTATTTTAACCAGGCTGCCTGAAAATTCAGGCAGCCTGGAAATCCACCATTAGGAAGTGACATGAGTGAAATTATTGCATTGTTGGAAAATGTGAGTTACCAATACCCACGTTCAAAGGAACCTGTTCTCTCGGAAATCAATTTAACAATTAGAAAAGGCGAATTTTTTGGGTTAATTGGGCCTACTGGTGCAGGCAAAACAACATTCTGTTGTGCATTAAATGGCATTGTTCCTCAATTTTATGGGGGGCGTTTTTTTGGAAAAATAGAAATTGCCGGACTAGATACATTAGAACACCCGATCAGTGTGCTGGCAAAACATGTTGGTCAGGTTTTTGAAGATCCTGAAACCCAACTGATTGCAACTTCGGTGGAAAATGAAATTGCATTTGCTCTGGAAAACTTAAAAGTCCCCCGAGAAGAGATTATGCTGCGTATTCCACGGGTTTTGGAAATGGTGCGTTTGGAAGGCACAGAAAAAAAACATCCTGCCGAACTATCCGGGGGGCAAAAACAACGACTGGCGATTGCAGCAGCATTGGCTGCTCAACCCGATTTGTTAATACTGGATGAACCTACTTCACAGCTGGATCCTGTTGGTGCGAATGAAGTATTTTCAACCGTTTTTGAATTAAATAAAGAACTGGGAATGACAATCCTGATGTGCAGTCACGCATCTGAGGAAATGGCGGAGTATGCCAGTAGAATTGGTTTATTGACCAATGGTAAATTAGATTCAATCGGAACACCGGATGAAATTTATTCAAATATTCCATTACTGATCAATAATGACTTGCGGGTTCCTCAAGTTGCTTCTACTTTCTATGCAATAAAACAAAACAAAATACCGGTAAAAACAATTCCGGTACGTTTCGAACAAGCAAAACAAGAATTAAGTGATCTCGTAAAAACAAATATTGAATTAAAAACACCAGATTTAAAAGAAGAAAAAAAGCACAATCAGGGACAGCCTTTAATTCAAATAAAAGATCTGGAACATACATACCCGGATGGCACAAAAGCATTACACGGTATTTCATTGGATATTCATACCGGTGAATACCTTTTGGTTATTGGGCAAAATGGTGCTGGAAAATCAACCTTGGTAAAACACTTTTTAAATCTGCTAAAACCTACTGGAGGCTCCGTTAGAATTAACGGTATCGATTCTAAAAAATTAACGGTGAGTGACTTAGCAGCGAATATTGGATACATTGCGCAAAATCCGGATAATCAAATCTTTAATATGACCGTATGGGATGAAGTTTCGTTTGCCCTTAAGAATTTAAAATTTTCTAAAGAAGAAGTGGAAAAAAGAACAAAAGAAAACCTCGAATCAATGGGTTTATATGAATTTAGAGAGCGTCACCCGTTGTCATTACCTAAAGGTGATCGTGCCCGGGTGGTGATTGCAGCCATTTTGGCAATGGAGCCCGATACGGTAATTTTTGATGAACCAACCACCGGCCAAGATTACCGCGGCGCACATTATATTCTGGATATCAGTCGCAAACTTCATAAAATGGGTAAAACCGTTATCGTGATTACCCACCATCTATATTTGATGCCGGATTTCGCTGAACGGGTGATTGTCATGGGTAAGGGAACCGTTTTATTGGATGCACCTATTCGACAAGCGTATTTTGATATAGAAAAACTAAACAGCACTTTTCTTACGCCACCCCAGGCTGTTTTGCTTTCAATTGAATTAAGCAAATTGACCGGCAAGAATTATCCCTTGTTGACGCCCTTAGAATTGGCTAACATTTTCAAAATGAATGGTGGTGTAGTATGAGTATGAAATTTCAAACTGTTGAACGCGATTCTATTTTTACCCGATTAGATTTTCGGCCAAAGATTTATATGATGTTAGTACTAACAGTGATTGCTTTAATTTGGGAGAGTCCGGTTGTGCAATTGGCTATGGCATTTTTGATCTTAATCGCTTGTTTTTTTAGCGGTGTTAAGATGAAGTTTATTCGTACCATTTTGTTGATCATGATCCCTTTTTATCTGTTGTTATTAATCACACACGGATTTTTTAATATCTCTCAGGTTCAATCATTAACCGGAAAGTCAGAATTAACTACCTTATTTTCTATTCCACAAAATTGGTGGTTAATTGGCGGCTTAAATTTTTCTCTCGAAGGTTTTTGGTATGGGATAAATACCATTTTTAAAACATTAACGATTGTTTTGGTAGTTCCATTAGTGATTTTTACTACGGATCTGGATAATATTATTGTAGGAATGGTGCGAGCAAAGGTTCCATATAAGCTGGCATTCATCTTTTCGGCTACTTTACGTTTCTTCCCTTTATTGTTCAGTGAAATTGGCAACATTATTCAAGCACAACGTTTACGCGGTCTAGCGATGGAAAAGATGAATATCATTCAACGTGTCAGTGTGTATGCAAAGGTTGCTGTCCCCCTCATATTAGGTGCGATGGTTCAATCACAGCAATTGGAAATTGTTTTACAATCCAAAGCATTTTCAGGTGATCCGGATCGAACCTATTTGCATGAATCCATCTTAAGTCCATTAGATTATGCAGTTTTAATTTTCTTTACCATTTTCCTGATCGCCGCATTCGTTGCTTGGGCAGTTTGGGGATTCGGGGCTTTTAGTGGCCCAACGGATCATTTTTTGTTTTGAATCTATGCTTGATTTAACTGGTATATTTTGAATTTTTAATAAATTGTATATTTTTGATGGATTTTGACTCTCACTAATTAACAATCGTTTGAATTGATTCACATGAGTATTCAATTTTAAAAATAGTTATTAGAAACATGTGTCATATGAGGATTTATTAATAATGCCTACAAAATTAACTTCACCAAATGGTGAGATTATTATTGGTTACGAATTTCCGACTGTTTTGATTAATGACCAACTTCGAATTATGGATCAAGAGCCGATAATATTTGAACAATTGGCTGCGTTGAATTTGACTGGGGTGTTGGAAATTGCGAAAAATGGCTTTCAGTGCGGCATGGATATCGTTGATATTCTTGTGTTTCATCCGGAATTGAACGAAATTGAATTGCTGCCTCGAATCGCCCATTTAATTAATGAAAAAATTGGCTGTCCGATTTCACTTGATTCGAGAAATCCAGAAGCATTAGAGGCTGCATTAAAAGAATTGCAACCATATTCTGCAATGATCAACTCCGTAACGGCAAACAAAGAATCACTAGAGATCATTTTGCCTTTAGTAAAAAAATATAATGCGGTTGTGGTCGGGATGCCAATTGGTGATACCTATGGATTACCCAAAAATGTCCAGGAACGAATATTTGAAGCGAATGTTATCATTCAGGCCTGTGCGGATATGGGCATACCCAAAGATCGAATTGTAATGGATGGCGTTTGTTTGGCATCGTCTGCAGAACCGGATTCATTTCGGGTGACCATGCAGAGCCTGAAGGCTTTTCATGAAAAATTGAAAGTTGCCACAACTCTGGGCATTGGAAATGCAGGGTATGGAATGCCCATTCCGACTGTAATCGATTTGGCTTATTTAGTAGCAGCCATCCCTTGGGGATTGGATTCGGCTTTGGTTAATCCTGCCACAAGTGGGTTAGTGGAAACAGTCCGGGCAATAGATTTTTTGGATGGCAGTGATTCATCCGGGCGTCGTTACATCAAATGGTACCGGAAAAACAAAAAAAATAAAAATTTGTTTGAAGGGTGAATAAAATAATTCGAACAAATATAAGGAAACAGGATGAAATCTGCGTTTATAATGTTAATAGGGAATGGTATACTATTTCCTTTGTTTTATCCTTTATTCAATATTATTTGAAGGGAAAACTCAGCATGATTTCAAATGCAACTCCTCAAAAGAAAATTATTACATTCTTAGTTCTGCTTCTGGTTTTATCATCGATCTTTTATGTATGGATCATTTCCGCGGGCGGCATACAGGCTTACGGCGGTCTATTGGTTTTGGGAATCATGTGGGTACCTGGTGTTTCCGGGATTATTACCAAACTGATATATGAACGCAGCCTGCGTGGTATGGGTTGGAAACCGGGTAAAGCAAAATATCTGCTTCTGGCTTATGTTATTCCGTTAATTTACTGCCTGGTGGTTTATGGAATCACCTGGCTGACCGGTCTGGGCAAAGTACCCAACCCGGAATTGATGGATCAGATCATGCTGGCATACGGTGGGGCTAACACCTCCCCTCTGGTAGCGCTGATAATTTACTGTGTACTCATTGCAACAATCGGTATGGTCAGCGGTTTACTCTCCGGCGCTGGTGAAGAGATTGGATGGCGCGGTTTTTTTGTGCCGGAACTGGCTAAAATCACCACATTTCCCAGGGTAGCCTTAATCAGCGGCGCCGTCTGGACGGTATGGCATCTGCCGATAATCCTTTTTGCAAATTACAACATGCCCGGAATCCCCAAATGGTATGCGGCGGTAATGTTTACCATCATGGTAACGGGAATTAATGTTTTGTTTTCCTGGCTACGCTTGAAATCAGGCAGTCTCTGGCCGGCGGTCATTCTGCATGCCAGCCATAATCTGTTTGTGCAGGCCATTTTTACCCCGTTGACATTACAGACAAAAATAACGCCGTACATTATCGATGAATTCGGGATCGGTTTGGCCCTGGTTGGAATTGTGATAGGCTGGTTCTTTTTGCTAAAAGGGAAGCAACTACACACCAAAGATATATCGAATTCTTCAAGCGATTTGTTTGTTTCTGAGATTTAGGTATCCGTCTTTACTTGTGCAAAATATTGGCGTGGGTGTTCCAAAGCTTTTGTAAGCATTTTTTGTAACAGCCGAGGGTTACGCCGCCAAATAAAAGGAAACACCGGCAATATAAAGTTGTGGAATCTAATCTGTCTATTTTTATAGACACGAATTTCTGCCACATATAATGTATCTGGCTGCCCCCAGGAAATGCGCAAGGTCAGGTATGAAGCACGCAGCACACCTTGATTCTCAAGCTCGAGGACATGCTGCTGCAGTCTACTGGTAGAAAATCCATAATCCATATAATAACTGACCTGCTGCGCCAAGTTGCCGCCTCGATCAAGTGCAGCCTGTCTCACCAGCGCAAGGATACCGCATTCCTGCGCCAATACAGTGAGTTCTTCAGTAAACTGCTTTATTAATTCCTGGTTAGCCTCCTTACGCGTTTTTATGTCGCGTTTTTTTTGCTCAGCCTCAAGTCGTTTAGCCAACACTTTATCGGCGCGTTTGCGCGCTTTGAGTAAGAAGCGAAGTTTTTCCTTTTGCTTTCGATCCATAGCTAACCAAAAAATATCTTTTTTAGTATAGCACTTCCAAGATGGAATAAAATTAGAACATATAACCATAACCAATAGAAGAAAAATCAGAACATAGGTGAACAAAAAGAATGCTTTTTTTCTTATACAAAAAGCCAGACCCCGCAGAAACCAAGATCCATTCCATGGATCGTCTCACCTAGTGAACACATAAAACCGCCTGTGAAAATACAGGCGGTTTTATGAATCATGAAAAATATTAATCCGCTGATGCTGGTATTGGTGTTGCAGGATGTTGACCTTTTCGGCCAAAAGTCACTCCAGTCTCAACCGCCATCCAGACAGCCAGGGCAATGTAGATTAAGCACATAATTGGGATAACCACAGTTGTGCCGGCGGGGAATGCAAAAACACCATCCGTGACTGTGTAGGTAAGGAACATACGGATCAGAGCCCAGGTACTCATGATGAACATGAATGCGGCCGGTATAACAGTGTAGAGCCAGGCTTTTTTGAATTTGGCGGTGTTGAGCAGCCAAACGGTGACACCAACCAGCGCCAGAGCAGCCAACAATTGGTTTGAAGCGCCGAAGGTTGTCCAGAAGAGCTTCCACGCAGGAATAGGATTGCCTGCAGTATCTCTGAGGGTGATCGTGATCAGGATCAACGGAACTCCTCCGGTCAGAGCCGTTGCCATAAAACGCCCAAAATTACCTTTCCAACCAGTAAGCTCCTGAATAATATATCGACCAAGGCGGGTACAAATATCCAGGGTGTCATACACAAAAGTTGTGAAGGCCATTAAGCCGAAAGAAATTCCAAAAGCTGGACTGACACCAATCAATCGCATGAAAGAGCCGAGACCAGAGGCATAAATGAAGTTTGGCGATTTTCCGACCAATGCATTATCTTTTGAAAGCATCATCACGGTTGACAGAGCAATGATTGCAACCATAGCTTCAGCAAGCATCATACCGTAACCGATAGGCTTAGCATCAGTTTCCTTCTTAAGTTGCTTTGAAGTAGTGCCAGAGCCTACCAGACTGTGGAAACCGGAGCACGCTCCACAAGCCACAGTAATAAACAACATCGGGAGCATCGGAACCCAGAATTTAGTATCCCCAAATGCAGTGGTGAAGGCAGGATAATTGATCTGAAAACCACCGAAGATAACACCGATGAAAGCCACAGCCAGAGATGCATACATGAAGTAACCACCCAGGTGACCACGGGGCTGTAGGAGCGCCCAAACTGGAACGATTGCAGCAACAAAGCAGTAGATCAGGATGATGACGTTCCAAACTTTTTGGGCTGCAGCCGGGGTCTCAAGACCCAAAAACGCCTGCAGGTTCAAGGGAATAAATTTACCAACCCAAATCGAAACGCCTACCAGAGGCAGAAAGATGATTGTGGCCCACAAGAGGTTGAGTTTTGTATATTTGAGCAAGAAACCCATGATCACAGGCAGGAGCAGGTAAAGCAATGAAGATGTAGCGATCGCGCCTCCCCCAACCAACTCACCGTTCCCAAGGTCAACAGTGTTCACAAAAGCAGAGGTCGTGATATCCGTGAAGGCAACGATGATCATAATCAGTGTGAAAAAGATAAATAAATTGAAGAGAATCCAGGCCCGTCTTGAGATATTTTGTCGTACGGTCTCGGTAATGGAACGGGCATGGTTGCGGACCGAGGCGATCAAGGCACCCATATCATGCACACCGCCAATAAAAATAGTGCCTACAAGAATCCATATCAACGTAGGCACCCAACCAAAGGCCAGACCTGCAATGATTGGACCTGTAACAGGGCCTGCTGCTGCAATCGCGGAAAAATGTTGGCCCGACAAGAACTTTGCATCAGTCGGTACATAATCCAGACCATCATCCACTTCAACAGCGGGGGTTACATTCTCATCGTTGAGCGAAAATATCTTCTTGGATAAGAATTTACCATAGGTGAAATAGGCTAAGATGAGAATCAGAGCTCCACCACCAACAACTAAGAGAATATTCATCATTTTCCTCCTGGCGCTTTAGCGCCAATGCAAATTTGTATCACACCAATGATCAGTGTGATCATGACGATAAATACCTGTTAATCCAGGCAACGCGAAGATCCATCCCGAAAAAAATTTATTCAGCTGTTACAAATAAGGGGAGTATAAAGTTTGAAAAACAGGGGAGAAAGAAACTATAAGAATAAACCTTACATTACTTTATTGTAGATATTTCTACGTTAAAATCAATAGTGATGTTATTTACCAAAACAATCAATATTACTAATTTTCAAATAACTTATAATGGTAAGGGATTTGCTGGGAAAAGCAGCTTAAGAAATAAGCATAAAAGTTTCTCAATCGGATATAGAGAGCGAGAACACTTTGCATGTAATGTCTTGTGGTACAGTTTATCGCCTTCGCATTAAACGAAACGACACCTTACCAATGCATAAAAAATGGATAAATTCATTTAACATTTTTGATAAATACATCAAACCGGATAAAGAATCCTGTATAGTGAAACAAAGATTCTGCTTGTTTTCTGCTTCCTGTCAAAAATATTTCAGGAAAAGTGAGGACAACTCAAAAACAAGTTGTATCTTTAAAATTCCGCAAGACTCACTGTTCAGGATGAATAGGTTGTGAATTGGTATGGAGGCCGGTTTGATAAAAAAAATTATTTTTATTTCCATTGTTTGGTTTATGTTTGGGGGAATGTTGATTGCATCCTGTTTCGCATTATCAGGCGATCCGCTCTACCCCATCAAACTGCATATAGAAGATTTGCGTCTGGCACTTTCGTCCGACGCTGCGGATATTGAATTGTATCGGAGCTTTGGAGTCGAACGCATAGGGGAAATGAACCTCCTTGTGGCTGCCAGCCGTTATCCTGATGCTGTGAATACTGCCAATTTATTCAGAGAAACTATCAACACATTGGTTGTCTTGTTGGAAAGTGATGAGCAGGGTGAACAACCGGATTGGATGGTCGCACTTATCGACGATTATCTGCAGGTCAGCCAACAAATTTTGGACGCGCCAAACACGGGAGATATAGCGTTCGAACAGATCCGGGCAGCCTTTACCACAAACCAGGATGAAGTGGTTTCATTGTTCGCAACTTTTTTTGAAAACACCCAACAAAATAATCAGGCCAATTTACTTAGCGATTCCGGTTATCCGGCGCCGGCAACCCTTACAGTACAACCTACTTCCGTATATGTCTCAACTGTCACCCCGCAATCCATTACACCTACGGTCACTGCTCCAATGACGCACACCCCAACAGCTGTGCTTCCTACCTCAACGGCTACCTTCATGCCTACCAGCGTGTATATCTGGCCTACCTGGACCCCGACTGAAATCCCACCGACAGCTGAACCAACAGACGCACCAACCAGCCTGCCAACAGTTGTACCATCCACACAACCTACCAACTCCGCTTATCCACCACCGGTTACACCCACCGAGCAGCCCACCAATCCTGGCTACCCGGCTCCGGTTACACCAACAGCAGGCCCGACTGAACCCGGATACCCACCACCCTATCCAACTGCAACACCCACTTCTACTACAACACCCACATTGACTGTAACCCCTACATTGACTTCAACGCCCACATTGACTTCAACTCCACAGCCGGCTGAAACGGGAATTTCACCAACTGCTCCAATCGAGACAGCCAACCCATAAGTGAGAATGACCGATATACTGGTCCAGAAATTCGCCATACAAAAATAATAGTGCTGCTGTCAGATACGGTATTTAAAAAACTCATATGCCCGTATAACGGAATAATCTGTGTACTGATCTTGCGCTATAGGGGCATATGATATGAAGTTGAAATTTTATAACCGGTTGCTAAGTTGAATTGATTACCACCAAAAAACAGATCCGATCAATTTAATTTAAATCTATCCACAACCGATTCCAGGGTATGTGCCATCTCCGATAGAGATTGTGCTGAAATGCTAACTTCCTGTACTTGAGCTGTCATTTCTTCTGTCGATGCACTCACTTCTTCAACAGCAGCGCTATTTTCTTCACTGACGCTGGCAATATTTTCTACAGCCTCCATCACCTGACGGGCACTGGTTGTGAGACTTTCTGACGCAGAAAGATTAGTTTCTATTACCCTTGAGACACTATCAATGGTCTCTGCCAACTCACTCGAAGTTTTTTCCAAATCCGCTGCGACGGAAGTGGTCATCTCAACTGCCCCATTTACAGATGATTGAATTCCGGCAATCAACCCGGCAATTTCTTTTGTAGCAATACTGGAGCGTTCAGCCAGCTTGCGTACTTCATCAGCCACCACGGCAAACCCCTTGCCGTGCTCACCTGCGCGAGCTGCTTCAATAGCAGCGTTAAGCGCCAGCAAGTTGGTTTGTGAGGAAATATCCTGAATTGTTTCAACAATGGCGCCGATCTGTTTGGAACGCTCTCCCATCTCTTTAACGCTCTGAGCGGAAGCACCTACTCGGAAAGTAAGGCCATCTTTAGAAGATATTTTTTCGGTAACGGATAATGCCTGGCGAATTGCTTCAGATTGATCCTTAGCACCTTTTGCTACAGCTTCAACTAGTTCTGTCATGGTTTGGATCGTCATACTGGTACCGGAAACGGCATTGGCCTGCTGTGTGGTACCTCTGGCAACCTGCTGCATAGTAGTGGCAATTTGCGAAGTGGCGCTCCCCGCCTGAGCGGCAGCTTCTTCCTGCAAAGTGGAAGCTTTGGCAACCACTCCAATATTCTCTACAACCTGTTCTAAGGTTACCCTCAACATATCCCGCGCTTTGGATAAATCGTCCAATATTTTTTGAAAACTCAGTTTGGTATCTTTCTGCGCTGCAGTAGCCTCCGATAAAGCCGCAATTTGAAAAGCGAGATCACCCTGTGCCATGTGCGTCAGGTAGCCGGCAATCTGGTTGATCGCTTTATCCTGGTACTGATTAGCAGAAACCATCCGGGTAATATCCTGTACTACTTCAACATGGCCTATTTTTTCGCCTTTGAGGTTTGTCAGGTAAGCCGTGTCGACCTGAAAGTTACCACCTTGTTGGTCAAAAAAGGTTTGCAAGAAATTCTTGCGTAAACGAGCAACACCGCAATTCTCTGTTTTACAAATATTGGCGCTCCATTCGGAACATTGATGCCCCACAACAGCTTCACGTTTAACTTTCAGGAACTGTTCAACAGGGCGATTGATCAGAGTCCAGTTCATATTCATATCCGTAACGGAAAGCGGAAATGGTATCGTATCTAATATATTCAAATACCAATGCATTTTTTCACTGACACGCTCTGATGCTGCTGACAGCGAAGAAGCTAAATAGCCAATTTCATCTTCACGGCCAACCAATCCATCCAATTTATCCTGTAATACAAACCGGTCATTGGTTGAAAGTTGCGCCATCTCTTTTACCAGCCGCTGCAACGGTTGGACCAGGGAAACTGTCAGGTGAATGGCGAAACCAAGCGAAATCAAAACACTAACTGCACCCAGAGATGGGATTACCCAGACTGGAACCTTCTCCCCACCAACTAGAAAGACTAACACTACTGCCGCGCCCAACACTGCTAACGCGCTCATCACCCCAATGATCTTTACGCCAAGAAATAATTGATTCGACTTTATCATTTAAGCTCCTTCTTCAAACAAATGTGTTACTCAACCAACTGGTGAACCATCGCTCCCAGCAAAACCAACTAACTATTTAAAATTTCGGATAACCTGCATATGTGTAAAACCAAGAACGATCTGTCTGACTGAATATGTTTTGTGAAATTACGTTTTATTAGCTCTACTCTCAACTGCCGGAACAAAGCGATAACCAGAAATGATCTCAATAACATCAATAGAAAAACCTCTATGGGATTAAATTTTTTGCAGAATGCTATTAAATAGTCTATTTATTTCACCCTCAATAAACCATAAAGTTTTTGTAAAATTCCTTTTTTATAAATACCACGAATTACATTTCCCTCTGCAGCCCTCATCTCAACGTGGTCATCACTCTTCCATTTACAGCGGTTTTTTCTTCCTTTAACTCGATTCTTTTTTTCTTCCAACCAGCAACCCGCCTGGGAATTCTGAACCTGCGAATCCCGTCTTTTCAGTATCCACAACCGATGATAAGATCAGATATCTTTCCATCGGGATTTTCGACATGCAGTTAAAACGTTTCACAACCGTCATTTATTTCTTCTCTTTTATCTCCGTTGGATTAATCGGCGGGGCTCTTGGCCCCAGCCTGCCTTCCTTTGCCGCCAATACTGGCAGCAGTTTGAAACAACTCAGCAATCTGTTTATTTTTAGCTCACTGGGATTTGTGGTGGGTTCCTTCATGGCAGGACGTTTCTTGCACAGTATTCCAGGGCATCGTATCCTGGCATTGGCTATCGTCATGATGATTGCGGGGGTGGTGTTTTTACCGGTGATCGATATATTATGGGTTTTGGTGTTGGTTTTTTTTCTGCTTGGCATTGCCCAATCCAACCTGGATGTCAGTGAAAATACATTGATTATCTGGTTGCATGGTAAAAATGTGGCCCCTTATATGAACGGTTTGCATTTCTTCTTTGGGTTGGGATCCTTTATGGCGCCTTTGATCATTGCTCAATCGCTATCTTTGACCAATACAATCACTGCCGGCTTCTGGTTTATGGCATTTCTGATACTCTTGCCACTACCTTTTCTGCTGCGTTTGCCCTCTCCCGCCAATCCGGAACATAATCCAGACCATTTTCACAACCAAAAACAGGCAAACTCTTCGCTGGCTATTTTTTTACTGATCCTGCTCTTCTTTGGAGTAGCCGGCGCAGAGGTCACCTTTGGTAATTGGATTTACACCTACAGTCTGACTGGTGGGTTTGGCAATGCCCAGCAATCGGCTTACCTGAATTCTGGATTTTGGGCTACTTTTACCACAGCTCGTTTATTGGGAATCTTCATCTCCCGTCAAATCACAGCCCGCACCATGATCTGGATCGACCTGTTCGGTTCTGCCAGCGCCATGCTGATTCTGTTATTCTTTCCTACATCCGAAATTATGTTATGGGCAGGCGTATTGATTTGTGGTTTATTTATGGCAACTACCTTCCCCACCGCATTAAACCTGGCGGAACGTTTAGGTGCCACCTCCGGAAAAATAACCAGCCTTTTCTTTATATCCTCCAGTGTCTCCTCCATGATTTCCCCCTGGGTGGTTGGTCAATTCATTGAAAATCACGGCATTGGTGTATTACCCTGGGCGGTATTGGTTAACCAGGGAATTGCCATCCTCTTTTTAGCGTTTATAACCCTCAAATACTGGAAACAAACTTCCTCGATTTCATCTTTCACAGTCTGAGTTCGTAGTTAAACAAAAAGCTAGTTTTTGGCGTACAATATTTCTATAATCTATTTACGGAGTCGGGCAAATGATACGTTCCTTATTTTTCAATAATGGAAAAACCAAAATGGACTTATCCCCAAAACAGATTGAGACTGCCTTTCTGGGGAAACAAGGTCTGCTGTGGGTGGATTTTTCCGAAGAAACTGCTGCTAATTGTGAACCTATTTTAAAAGACACGTTCGGCTTTCACCCTCTCTCCGTGGCAGATGCCCTGGAACAAACTCATGTGCCCCGAATAGATGATTGGGATGAGTATCTCTACCTGGTGCTGCACGGTTTGCGTTTTGGTCCCGATGATGATGGCGATCTTCTTGACAGCCAGGAATTGGATATCTTTCTGGGTAAAACTTTTCTGGTAACCTACCACCATGAACCTATCACAACCATTGATGATCTCTGGAAATTATTGCAGGAAGATCAACGTTATCTGACTCAAGGAGCCGACCATTTGTTTTATAAACTGGCCGATGATCTCATCTCCGCCTACATGCCGGTGGTGGATAAAATGGATGAAGAATTGGATCGAATCGAAGATATGGTTTTTAACGATCCTTCTCAAGTCGTTCTTGAAAATATGTTCACGATTAAACGCTCATTGGTGCATCTGCGGCGAATGTTGGCCCCGATGCGCGAGGTATTTAACAAATTGGCGCGTGGGGATGATAAGATCATTGAAAAACACGAACGTGTCTTTTTCCGTGATATTTACGATCATCTGGTACGCCTGTACGATATTACAGAAAGCCTGCGTGATTTGATGGCAGGTGTACTGGATACCTACCTTTCGGTGATCAATCAGCGCATGAATGAAGTGATGAAAACCCTGACGATCATCACTACGATATTTATGCCTTTGTCATTTATTGTTGGTTTCTTTGGGATGAACTTTTTTGCAAAAAAGGTACCGCTGGAAAATTTTACCTCCATGCCGGTATTTTACCTGGTTTTATTTTCCTGCATCGCCGTACCCGTTGGTATGTATCTGTGGATGCATAGTAGAAAATGGATGTAATTGTACAGCAAGGAGCGGGAAAATGAGTGAACTGCACCCGAATGCACAACGCGTACAATCTGCTCTGGCAGCGCACGGCTTAACCTTAACCGTTATAGAACTGCCGGATTCCACCCGCAGCGCCGTTGAAGCTGCACAGGCAATCGGCTGCCAGGTGGAACAAATTGTCAAATCACTGGTTTTTATGCGCAAAGAAAGCGCTTCCCCGCTGTTGATAGCTGCCAGTGGGGTTAATCGCGTCAACGAAAAAGTCATCGGCAGTCTGTTGGGAGAAAAAATAATCAGGCCTGATGCCGATTTTGTGCGTCTGCACACCGGCTACCCCATAGGCGGAGTCCCGCCGTTGGCTCATACTCACCCATTGGAAACGTTGATTGATGAAGATCTGCTGCAGTATGAAGAAATCTGGGCGGCAGCCGGTACACCAAATGCTGTTTTTAAATTAAAACCGGCAGACCTGGTCAAAATGACCGGCGGGATATTAACGAAAATTTACTGATCCACGTCTCAAATTTCAATCAGCCAGCAAATGCTGCCGTGCTTTTTCTACATCCCGGAATAGGGTCACATCCGAACCTGCATTTCTGGACACTGTCTCTATGAAATCATGCGAATTATCATCTATATCAACCAGTACAGCCACTCGGGCAGATTGGTCAATTTCTTCAATCTGCATATCTTCATACGAAAATTCGTAACTTTCATAAATCGAATCCACATTTCGCGCCTGGGTTAAATCCACCAGGAAGCGATTAATCCCCAACCCGCGGGCGATTGCGTGCGCCTCAATATTCAATTCCAGCGCCCGCTTACGATAATAATCGCCTTCCACTTCCTGAATAATATATTTTCCGTCCGAAGACGGATAAATCCTGTAAGACATACCCCAAAGACCCTCCCAGCTCACTTCTAAAATACCAAGCCAACATAATAATTTTATCCAAAAATTTCCGGCAATTCAAGCAAGATTTTTCTACATTCAGATCAACCGTAAGACCCTCTCTCTGAATGCCAACGCTCTTCATTTGCATGATAAGCATATTTCATTTTTGTATATTGCTTTTTTAGGGGTTTAATTATATTATTATTATAGTTTTTATCATATTAATTTGGAGACACACATGTCATTTGATCGTTTTGGACGCAATATTCACTACTTACGGATCAGCCTGACCGACCACTGCAATCTGCGCTGTGTATATTGCATGACAGAGAATATGACATTCCGACCCAACGCAGAACTGATGCAGGATGATGAACTGTTGCTCTTCACCCGCTTATTCACCGAACTCGGTTTCGATAAATTCCGCCTCACCGGTGGTGAACCGACGGTGCGAGCCAACGTCGTCGAACTGGTGCGCGGTATCGCGGCCACCCCAGGAGTAAATTCGTTATCCATGACCACCAATGGTGTCCTGCTAAAAAAACTGGCTGTTCCGCTCAAACAAGCCGGTTTGCAGCGTGTCAATATCAGCCTGGATACAGTAAACCAGCAGCGCTTTCAAGAAATCACCCGTTGGGGAAAATTTGAACAGGTATGGGATGGTATTTTGGCGGCGGAGTCGGCCGGTTTAACTCCGGTAAAACTCAATGCCGTTGTAGTTCGTGGATTTAACGATGGAGACCTGGCCGAAATGGCAAAACTGACCCTGCATTTTCCCTGGCAGGTACGTTTTATCGAAATGATGCCATTTGCCGGGCAAACCGACTTTCAACGCAGTCAGATCGTCAGCGAAGCTGAAATACTAGAGATGATCGGTAAAGAGTGTGGGCACCCTGCCTTATTAAATAACGGAATATTAGATGGAGAGGCGCGACTTTACCGTCTGCCAAACGCCCCCGGCACCCTGGGCTTTATCTCCTCGGTGACTCAGCCATTCTGTGCCGGTTGTACCCGTGCCCGCCTTACAGCGGATGGTAAACTGCGTCTATGCCTGCTGAAAGAAAAAGAAGTGGATCTGCTAACCCCATTACGCAGCGGGGCTTCTCTGAGCGACTTAAAAGAAATGATCAGCGCTGGAATCTGGCAGAAACCCTGGGGGCACGACCTGGCCAAAGGCGAAGTGGCGATAAATCGAATGATGAGTGAGATCGGCGGTTAGTGCGCCTGCACGCCCCCGCCCGCAAACAGCATTTTGATGTTTTGGGTTATCAATAATACCCCATTGGCCTGATTGGACGGCAGATCGATTTGACGCAGGATTGTAATCCAATGTTGTAAGCTTTCCACCATCCGCGGACCCAGCATATCCACATTCTGCAGTGGCGCAGCCACCACTGGGCGATTGTTTGTCAATAAAGAGAGGACCAGGAAGAGCAAAGCAGCCGCCCATTGCGCTACAACAACCCAAAAATAGGGGTTTGAAAAAGTGCGGGGTAAGTGCAACCCACTGCTTTTATGCTGCGCTTTAGGAGTGCTAGTTAACAAGCGCCGGTACATTTGTTCGTAAGTATCGATTGTAATAACCAGATCATGCCGGCGGACAGCTTCCAGGCTATTGGCAGACATCATCTCCCATTGCCCTTCCGATGCGGCCATCCAATCTATTTTGCAGCCCAGGTCTTCCGAGTCACCCGGATTAAACAAAAATCCGTTCTTCCCTGCATTCACCAATTCAGGTAAGGCCATAGCATTGGCTGCGATCACCGGTTTGCCGCAAGCCATTGCTTCCAATGTGGCAATGCTGAGACTTTCCACATCGCCAGGCATAATAAAAACATCAGCCGCCACGTATAAATCGGGGATCTCATAGCGTTGAACACGACCCAAAAACTGGATACGCTCTCCCAACCCCAATTCTTCTACCAGTTGGAACATTTCATCTTCACGGGTACCGCCACCGGCCAGCGCCAGTAATACATCCTGATTCTGTACGAAACTCATTGCATGGATTAACACGTCCACTCGTTTTTCTTCGTCCAGCCGCCCCACATATACAAAGACCTTTTTCTCCTGCGGCAACCCAAAGTGATCACGTAGGGCCTGTCGATCCTTATTTAACGACATGTTAAACCGTTGCAGTTCCACCCCACAGGATACCGGACGCACCGGTACGGACAAACCATGCTGCAAAAGCATGCGAGCTGCCGCCCGCGAGGGAGCAGTAACCATGTCAGCCTGGTTCAAATAATCCAGAAAACCTTTCCAAACCAGGGGCACCAGGCCTTTTTGTACTACGAAATTTTCGCCCGGCAAATAAGGCGCCCAGATGGCCGGGCCGGGATGGTGGGTAGCGACCACCGGGATCCCTCGTTTCCTGGCCTCGCGCACCAGCATCTGGCTAACGGGAGCGGGGTCCTGAACATGGACCAAATCCGGATGGACACGCTCAAAAATATCACGTATCTGTCTGCTTTCACACAGAGCAATACTGAGATCCTTATGAATAAATCGTAAATCAACCGCGGATGTACCCAGGATATGTACGTTATTGTGCACTTCTTCATCCGGCCGATCAATTCCCGGTAACAAAACATATACCTGGTGCCCCCTTTTAACCAGCTCTTCAGCCAGATTGGTTGTAAAAACCGCCTGCCCATTTAAGTGGGGTGCATATGTATGCGAAGCAATTAATATTCGCATGGCTTACTCCTCTTCTTCACCCATTGTGGTGTCTATATAAGTTTCCAAAGAAAGGCGCTTACTCAACAACCGCTGAGCATACAGCGCAGCTACCACAAAGAATATTATCGAAAAACCAATTGCCACATAACGAATCCAATGTTCCAGCTTCATCAGGTTAATGGCAGTGAAATAACCGAGGACCACAAATAAACCTGTCACCAAAAAATTGGTCAAAAAGATGGTAGGAAACCAACGTCGTATCGGCACACGAGCCACACCAGTGGCAATCAAAGCTGGCACGATCAGGCCATTGGTTAATTTAGAAACCATCAATATTTTTATGACATGTTTTTGAATGCTGCCTTTGAGCAAATTTACATTGCGGGGGTCAATCCGCAGAATTTTCCAACGCAACAATGTATCTACACGGCCAAAATACCCCAAAAAGTACCATAGCGAGTCTGCTAATAGATTTCCTGCACTGGCAGCAATAAAAACCGGGAGGGGTTGTAAATAACCGGTGGATGCCGCTGTAGAAGCTATCAGGATCGCAAAAGGACCTTCCACAACTACCAGCACCAGCAACACCAAATACACCCACAGGTTTGCCTGAGCAGCACCGGGATCACTGGATAATAGTTGTTGAAAGAAGTTTCCTAAATCAATCATGTCTGTTCAATTCCACAGAAATCGCTTTTATTCGTTAAAATGCCCATTCCTATTATTAGTATTATAATGAAAGCTGCCCATCTCGTATAGTACCAAGCTTATTCAAGCGACGAAGTGGTGCTTTCAGCCTGAACCAATTTAGCCGCATCCGGTTCTATGACAACCTGTTTGTCGGTCGGGCGGGTATATACGGCCAGGTCATAGCGCAGTTTTATCGCTCCACGGGTAACTTTAACATACCAACATGTCAAACCAGCACCTACCAGCAAGGCAAAAATACCTATCAAACCCGCTTCAGGGCCAAAAGCGCCACCGGTCAACAATTCCGGTCCCCCCTGTTGAATACCGATAAAAGTTCCTGAAGTGGTCGTACCGCTCACCGGAAAACCAAACACATTACCCTGGAAGAAATTCCAGGTGATATGCAGCCCAATCGGAATGGCTAATTCTCCAGTAAGCACAAAACCCAACCCAAGGAAGAAGCCGGCCAGAACCAGGCTGAGCGTGGAAACCAGCGTGGCGTTTGGGTTACCCGCATGTAATAAACCAAAAACAGAAGAAGAAAGCACGTAACCAATCCACAAGCCCCCGCGGGCTCCCAAGGCTTTCCAGTTAAATCCTTCAGCCAGGTTGCGCAGCATGTACCCACGGCTGATCATTTCTTCATAAATACCTACAAACAAAAAGCCTATCAGTGAAATCAGAATAGCCCCGGCAAAGGAGACAGTGCTGCGGTTGACCAGATACCCCTCAATGCGGACCCAACCCGCCAGGTATTCGATGAGAAAAATCATCAACATCAGCCCGGCGCCCAGCAGCAGCCCAAAGCCCATGTCCCGCCACCATTGTTTGGAAAAATGAAAACCAAAATCGGAAAATTTTCGCCGGTCAATCCAACGCCCGGCAATCCAGAATCCGGCTACTGCGGCCAGGGTAACACCCAAACCATTTACCAGAAAGAAAATTCCGCCGCCAAAGGACATCAAAGCATCTGTCATGGCCTGCGGACTCAGCATCGATTCAACCGGCAATGTTCCGGAAATCGCCATCCATGCAAAAGCGATCAGACCAAACACAATCCCAACCAATTGAGGAATGATCAAATAAAATAAGGCTTGCAGCAGAAACCGCCATAAGGCGCGCATACGATGTTGAACTGCATTATAAAAAGGATTCATAAAAAAACCTCCAAAAGAATACCAATATACCATATACGAATTTTGTTTAGCAGAGTTGCAAAACAGAGGAATTCTACCGCTTAACCGCATGAATAGGGCTATACTTTCGGTTGGTTTTTCTAAAGTGATGCCTTATTGATAGATTAGACTGCCTGTGCTCCATTTTGGTTTCAAAAAACAGGTAACCCTGGTAATTGTTGGTTTTTCCAACCCTTATCAGCGCAGGTCACGTATGTAAATCTGTAGCCAAAAACAGAGATACTCAACAAACCAAAGATGAAGAAAAGCAAGAACCTGGAGGCTGTTTCCCCGGTCACATCGCCTGAAAATAATGACAGTATGGGATTGGGGTATTCTCTAATTTTTCGTGCTAGACTTGAATATATATATATTCATCTGATGATTAATGATCAGTTTTTTTACCTGGGAGGTCCTTTATGTTAAAAATATTTACAACAAAAGGAAATAATACACTGGTTGAAATCGACGAATTTCAAGAAAAGTGTTGGGTTCATGTAGTGGACCCCAGTGTGGAAGATACGAAACAACTGCACAACATAGGTGTACCGCCCGATTTCATCACGTATTCACTGGATGAGGATGAAAGACCGCGTATGGAAAAAGAAGATGACGGTACTATCCTGTTCCTGCTGCGTACGCCATTCTTTCAGGGTGATGAATTTGATATTCCCTATATAACCATCGTGCTGGGGATCATTTTCAAAGATAATATCATCATTACCATTTCCAAAAGAGAGAATGAATTATTAAATCCTTTTCTGCAAAGTAAAGTCCGTGGTTTTTCTACCAATAAGAAAAACCGTTTTGTACTTTTTATTCTGCTGAAAACTGCCAAAAAATATCTGGAGCTTCTTAATCAAATCGATGCCAGAGTCGAATTGGTCGAAGACCGGCTGCAAAAATCACTCAATAATAAGGAAGTATTGGAATTGTTAAAATTCCAAAAAAGCCTGGTTTATTTTGAAACCGGTCTGCGCACCAATGAAGTAATGATGGAAAAACTGGATCGCACCCGGATCTTTCTGGAATACGAAGAGGATGAGGACTTGCTGGATGACGTCATCACCGAGAACAAACAAGCACGTGAAATGGTGATGATATCCAGCACCATTTTATCCAGCATGATGGATGCCTTTGCTTCGATCATTTCCAATAACCTGAATGATGTGATGAAGATCTTAACTTCGGTAACGATCGTTCTAAGCCTGCCTACTCTGGTAACCGGTTTCTTTGGAATGAATGTGATGATCCCATTTGCCGAAGGAGCGAATTCCGTATGGTTAATCCTGATGATCTGCGCCATTCTCATCGTGGCGGCTTTTCTCGTCTTCCTGTGGAGAAAATGGATCTAACATCGAATGACCTGGTAAGCGCTTATGTTTTTTTTAAGACACCTAATTCAATTACCCGTTTGAGCATAACCGAACGTGTATGCGTCCCAGTCTTACGATAAATGCTCTTAATGTGAACTTTGATTGTATTAACCGATATCATCAAGGCAACAGCAATTTCTTTTGTCGATTTTCCACCAGCAATTAATTTCAAAACATCCAACTCACGGTGGCTAAATGGTTCAGGCATTGGGTAAACCAGATCAGTGGTAGAGTGCCTATCCGTAACAATTTTGGTTGGAACAATCACCTTTTTTTCTAACTCGACGATCAGGCTGCTTACCATGCTTCCGACTGCCGTTTGAACATTGATCTCCTCATCCAGAGGTTGCCGGGCGTATTGCTTGAGTAATGTTTTCATCGGATCGCCTTCATCTGTAAAGACCCTGCGGTAGTCTTCAGTGACAGCAATCTGTAATGCCTGATGGAGTGACTTTATAGCCTGTTGGTAATTACCCGTTGCCTGGCAAACGAGTGATTTGAGTACCATTACTTCCAACAGGCGTTCTTGCATTTTTTGTTCTTCGAGCTTGGGTACTAATTCACTCAACACATTGAGCGCATTCTCAGGCTCACCTTGGGCCAGGTAATACCGAATCAACGCGGTCTGTTTGGCCGGATTCGATTTTCCGGTAGGATCAAGGAAGTCAATCTGCACTTCAAAATTCAAATTCCTGGAGCTTAACTCCCCCGTTGCTGACCACATTTTGACCTGCATGTCGATTAACTGAGACGACAAATAGTGAACAACCTGACGGTTAGAACGGTAACCATTTATTGCCTTATCAAAAAATATCTGAGAATTCGTTATGTCCTGACCAGCCAGAAAACAGTTTGCCAGACGAACGTAAAGCCATTCCTGCCGGATCCAATTAAGTGGGCTCATTTCAATCCGGTCATAATTTTCTATCACCCAACGGATCAGCTCACCGGCATGTTCCATTTGGTTTTTTTCCAAAGCTATTTCGGCCATGCCGGCCTTTGCAAAAGCCATTACGGCATCAGACATGCCAAATCGCAGAGCATAATCGATCAGGTCTTGGTAATCCCGTTCTGCACCACCCAGGCGTCCCTGCATCTTTCGAACATAGGCCAGTTCCGATGCAGAATAGCAATACTCCCTCAGTAAACCATAGTCAATTGCAAACCGGCATCCCTTGGAATATGCGTCTACGGCGGCTTCCAGATCACCTCGTGAAGCATATACTTCGGCAAGGTTATGCTGCATCAGACCGGAGAAGTACACATCATTTTCAGGCGGGTTTTGCATGAGCGTCTTAAAATTTGATACGCTTTCGGCAGAGTTCTCATTCCAGTAATCCAGGCATGTCCGTATTACTGCAATTTCCCAGCGGATAAGTTTTTCGTCTTTAAGCGTAAGTTCTTTCTTCCTGGGCTTTTCCAGGATTTGTTCAAGGGCCTGTAGCTTAGGCTCAACCTTATCGAACCGTTCCAATAAGAAATTCGCCAGGGCATAATAAATCCCCAGTTGAGGTCGCTCACTGATCAGCTCGTCTGAAAACCGGCTGAGCCATTGCGCCAACTGGACCAGATCAAAGGTAATCACGGCCTGTAGTGCGCAGGTATCGATGATACTGGCGGCTTGTTCCACATCACCAAAAGCCAGCGCATGATTGATAGCCTTATCCGGAAATCCAAATTCCTGCAGCCATGTGCAGGCCCTGCGATGCAGTTCTGCAATAATCTCAGGCTGCGTATCCCGCAAATACTTCTGTAAAGTATCGCTAAATAGCCGGTGATAACTAAACCAGTGGCGGTGCTCATCCAGGGCAACAATAAATAAATTCGCCGATTGAATCCGGTTAAGCATCTCAAGGCTGTCCTTACGCTGCAGAACAGCATCACAAAGGGGTGCGGAAAGTTCAGAGAGAAGCGATGTTTTTAGCAGAAAATCCCGAAGCTCCGGGGTTTGCTGATCCAGCACTTCTTCAGTCAAGTACTCAAAGATCTGTTGATTCTTTTCCGGCAAGTTAGCAATGAAGGCCTTCTTGTCCGGTTGACTTTGCAAAGAAAGCGTAACCAGTTGTAATCCGGCAATCCAACCTTCGGTAGCCACCAGCAGGGAGGCTGCCTGATCATGATCTATATCCACTTCCATAGCGGATGAGAAAAAGTTCTTAACTTCTTGCAAATTAAACGAGAGGTCTTTTGCAGTCAATTCAACCAGTTGCCTTTGTGCCCGAAGACGTGATAAGGGGAAAGGGGGTTTTACCCGGCTGGAGATTACCAGGTGCAGGTTCTTCGGCTGGTGATTAAGCAGATAACGCATCTCCTGATGAACACGATCATCCGTTATCCACTGGTAATCATCCAGGACTAATACAAGTTGATACGGAATCTGCGTGATGGCATTGAAAAGAGGTGTCAGAGATTCGATTGGCGACTTCTCAACCCGGTCTTGATATGAACGCTGCGGGTCAAATTGAAGGTGAGCATACACTTTTTTTAAAGCTGTAGCAATATAGGACCAGAAATGGAGAGGTTCGTTATCAAACGAATCAACCGTCAGCCAGATTATTCGCCAGTCCGGCATCATGATACCGGACAACCATTCGACCAATACGGTGGTTTTTCCATACCCGGTTGGGGCAACCAGTAAAGTAAGCTGTCTATCCATTCCCGTTTTTAAAATATCTGTCAGGCGGCGGCGCAGAACAATGCGGTACCGGACCACAGGTACTTCAAATTTTGTCACCAACAGGGCATTAAACGGATTAGAACCGGACAGTATTTTTTCCTTCATGAATTACCTATAAGAATGAGCACCAAAAATTATAAAGTGGACGCAAGCGATAAGAAACAACATACCATTAATAACATTTTCGTAACAAGAAATACATTAAAATATTATTAAAAATTATAGCATATAAGCGCGAAGAGGGATGGCGCCTGGAGCTTTACTCCGAGCGCCATCCCTCTTTTATTTTTCTCCCCTTTCCCAGTATTGGGTTAGGGTTTAATCCGGAACTGGCAAATCAGTCACTACTTGTAATCTGTTCAAGGTGACCAATCTTTCCGCGGTCTTCAATAGGCTCTCCCGTCATCCGTTGACCACCGTTATCGTGGCAGCTGGAGCAGTAATCAATTTGTTCTCCATGCGAGATATGACATTCACTACACGGCATAAAACCCCAATGGCTGTTATGCGGGTTCCTGAAAAGAAAATCCGTCACATCCGCGACATACTCCTGGCTGATATGGCAATCTAGGCACATTTCATCCGTGTAAACCCGCTTGAGGATCTTCCCTTGCGTATCCACTTCGTAATTGCCGACCAGGTAATTAACCCCTGAGGCAATTTCTGCCGGGACTGGATAGTCATGACAATCTTTACACTCAACACCGGCTTGTTGGTGGACGTTATCCATGGTGTTGCCGGTCTGGTATGAAGTAACATTGGGCTGCATGATGTGACAGGTGGAGCAAAAGTTTGGATTGGTATCCGATTGGTGAATCACGGCCATACTGCCAATACCAATTGCAACCAGCGCGATGATAACAATATTCGATATGGTTAAGACTTTTAGCCAGTTGGTTTTCTGGCGGGGTTTGGTCTCTTTTGCTTTATCTGTGGAAGGTTTAAATTTGAGCATCGTTAACAACTTCACTATCTACTAATAAGAAAATAAAATGGTTCCTTGAAACGGTTTCGCAGGCGGCCTCATGCAAAAGGTCTTTGCAAGCGGCCGCCTCGGACAAAAAAGTACTGAAAATTACAGGTTTTCGGGTTCGCCGGCAATAATGCGCGCGACACGGCGGGCAAATGTGGTAGTCCGACCGTTAGCATAACCGGTGAACAGGTTAGGATATGTGTGGGCAAAGTAGCTGCCGGAAGAGTCGCCAATGACGGAGAGACCTTCAAAGGGCTCATTCATCGCATCCAAAGGACGCATCTGTGTGTCAATGCGGATACCGTCCAGGGTGCACAGGTGCCAACCGGTCAGCCGGATGCCATAATACGGACCGGATTTCAGCGGCAGGAGGCGATAAGCGTCTTTGTAGAAGTCCTCGTCCACGCCTTTTTCGGCTAGTTCATTGTAACGATTGAATGTTGCCGCGAATGTATCCGCGGGAATATTGAGTTTGGCCGCCAGTTCTTCGGGAGTGTCTGCCATCTGCAGATGACCGCTGTCTATCAGGCCTTGCAAAATTTTCGTCCATTCTTCTTTGATAACTGCCAGATCTGTCCCCGTTGACTCGAGACCGGCGGTCTTGAAAACGTCATTGGGACTGCCATTGGGGAAGGGATAAATTCGGGAGCAGCCAGTGGTTGAGAACTGAGTAACCTGCTCAAACCAGGCAGAGTCCATTATGGCACAGTAGGTCGCGCCTGGCTGGCGGGCAGCAGCATGCAAAATGAAATCGTATGGGCCAGATTCATTCGTGAAGCGCTCACCCAGCAAATTGACCTTCAGCCATGGTTGCGAACCGAGCCAGAAAAAGCCGGGGACGGTCATGGTCGCTGGTGTTTCGTTAGGCAACAATCCCATCCGGTCAAAAAGCATGCTGGAATGGCACTCATCCATAGCGGCGCCCATCCACAAGCAGGCCTTAATTCCATCGCCGGAGATCGCGCCGGGCATTGGTTTGGTCATGATCATTACGTCCGCGGGCTGGAGCGCATTCATCATGGCCGGGTTATTCTGGTAACCGCCTGTTGAAAGTACGATACCTTTTTTGCCAACGAACCGAATTTGTTTGCCATCTTTATTTGTGGCAATCGCCGCGGTGACCTTTTTACCTTCGTGCTCGAACTTCACAAAAGAAGTATCGAAGTGGTATACACCACCCAACTCCTCAATGTATTCCTTCATGATAGTCGCGCCGTCTGTGCCGGCGGCAAAATCACCGCTGTGCCCCGTAGGAAACTTTGGGTATGTGGAAGAAGAGAAATCGGGTTCGTAACCACCTTCGAAGTAAAACTTAGCTCCTCGTTTCTCGAGCAGTTCACCAATCCAATCAATCGCAGCGCCACTCTCGTTCGCCCAGATACGTGGTAAACGTTGGTCAATCCGATTAGCAGAATACATGGCGTGATAATGCAAAATGGCTGCCTTATCCAGCTTAACCCCTTCTTCTACCTGCCACTTGGAATCGACAGCGCCCCAGTCATTGCGCAATGTGCTGACTGTAGCGTTCTTTTCCAGAAGGATCGTTTTTATGCCTTTTTCAAGAAGAGAGGCCGCGACATAAGCACCACCAGTGCCTGCGCCAATAACAATGACGTCGCTTTCAATGGTTTCTGCAATACTGCCAATGGCAGGTTCCTGACCTAACCAATCCTCGGTTCCAGCGGGAGTTTCCGTCGCCTTGGCTGTAGAATCAACAACTCTTGGCGCGCAGCCAGCCAAAAGTCCAGCGCCTGCAGCAAGCGCTGTACCTTTCAGGAAATCGCGTCGGTTCAACCCTAATTTCTCACTCTTCATGTTTCTCCTCCTATACGGACTAATTAAATAAGATCATGATTGGCAACCAGTAATATGTACAATTTGGCACAATCGAATGCTGATCAAAGTATAAGAGAATTCGCGGAAGGATAATCCAGTCAAAAGGGGTTAATCCGGATGGTTAATGGGTTAGTCGAAAGGTAGTAGAGTCACCATAAAAGCGAAGCAATTGATTTTTAGCAGAAAGCATTACCTGCGAGAGAGACGAGGATCCAATATAACTTTTCCCTGGTTCTTCCAGCGAAGAAGGCTTTAATAAAACCCACGGTCTGTTTGATGGATTAAACAGACCGGTGAATCAATGCTCTAAAAAAATACACTACTTTAAATGATAAGGCACATCAATGATAATACGCTGGAATCCATTCTTGCGGCGTTGAAACAATAATGTTTTCTTGATTTGATCTGCAGCCTGGTTGTGCAACATTTCATGTATGGGTGAAGCCGGAATTAACTCCGGTAATACCAGAACCGCCTGGCGGCCATCATGCAAATCCAGGTCCATCTGATCCAAAAAACTCAATAGAGGCTCTGTAATAGAACGGTAAGGGGAAGAAACCACCACAAATTTAACATCCGGGAACCACTCATTCCAACGAGCCCGCAGCACATCCTCGTCCGGACCGGGATTAATATCCACATAGACGGCGGTTACATCTTCGGTGATGGATCGGGAAAAATTAACAGCATCCACCATACCCCTGTGGACACTAGATACCGGTATCACCACACGTGGTTTGGGAAATGGGCGTAAAGAAGGCGGTAGACCTTTCATGGATAGCTGACCTGCCACGCTTTTGTAATGCTGACGGATTCTCAGAAAAATGAACACAATAATCGGTATAACGAGAACTGAAATCCACGCTCCACTTAAAAATTTTGAATACCCCACAACCAATAGAGTGGTAAACGTAACCAGTGCCCCCAACGCGTTAACAATAGATTTTACTAGCCAACCAGGTTCTTTTGAACGCCACCAATGGATTACCATACCAGCTTGTGAAAGGGTAAAAGCCGTAAAAGCGCCTACGGCAAATAACGGTATCAGGGCATGAGAGTCACCAGCAAAGAGAATAATCAATAATGCTGTAAAACCGGTCAGCAGCATAATACCATTTTGAAAAACCAGACGATCGCCAATATTAAACAATTGGCGAGGCATGAATTTATCATTAGCCAGAATAGCGGTAACCCGGGGGAAACCGGCAAAACTGGTATTGGCTGCCACGGCCAATACGCCTAATGTGGAAAATTGCACCAGATAATACAGGGGACCCGTTCCCAATAAATGGCGGGCAAGAGCAGAAAGAATAGTTTCATTCTCTCCAGCGATTATTCCGAAGAACTGGGTTAACCCCATACTGCCAAGGAACATGAACCCCATTAATATGGACATAATTACCAGAGTCTTGCGGGCATTGACCCATTCTGGTGCTTTAAAAGCCGTAACACCATTGCTGATCGCTTCAATACCGGTCAAAGCGGTACATCCGGCAGAGAACGCATGCAAAAGCAACACCACTGTAAGCGGCTCAAACGCAACTGGAGCAGTAACAGTCAGGTCAGCAGGTGTCCCCTGAATTAAACCTCGAACAATGCCATACAAAAGCATACCAATAAAGGAAAACAGAAACAAATAAACCGGGAAAGCAACGATTGTCCCGGATTCACGCAGCCCACGCAGATTGAGCAGCATGATGATTACCAATAACCCCAATGCTAACCAGACACGATAGGGTAATAACACCGGAAAAGCCGAAGCAATTTCAGCTACACCGGCCGTCAGAGACACTGCAGAAGTGAGTACATAATCCAACAGCAAAGCTGCACCGGCAACAAGACCCGGAATGGTTCCCAGATTTTCTTTGGCCACTATATAAGAACCACCCCCGGATGGATACCCCCGGATGGTCTGCGCATACGAAAGGGCGACTACACCAAGGAGAAGGGTGATCGCCAAAGCAATTGGGAGTGTAAAACTAAGCCCGGCTGCACCGGCAACCACCAGTCCCAGAAAAATTTCCTGGTTGGCATATGCCACTGAAGAAAGTGCATCCGGTGAAAAGGCTGCCAAGGCGCGAAATTTATTCAGGCGTTTCTCTTCCATCATTTCATTTGGTAATGGAGAACCAATAATCATATACTTGAATTTCTTTAACATACATTCTCCGATTTTTCAAACAAGATTACATTCGATTATATATTTAATTTCCCAAGAGAATACTTAAAGAATAAGATTCTCGTAGACGGTGATAATTCTTTATTAATTTACACCAAACTCACCTTAAAAAGCTCGTTTTTACACCAATCTATGCCCCAATACCCATCTAAAAATCGTGATTCTCAATTGGAATAGTGGGAAAAATTGGCAAGTTAAAACCTGGCGAATCAATCCAGACTTTGGTCAGCAAGATCCATTATGGAATTATTCACGAGACAATTATTCAGAATATATCGGATGTAGATATCGAGGAAGAACCAACGACCCCAACCGAAAAACCGGTACCTATACCAGATTATTGCGATTCCAAACTCAGGTTCCCTATGGTTGTTTTTGAAAAAATCACTATAATCAATATTAAGCAGCGTTGCTGCCGGAAAATTTATATTTGTATCAAAATTTCAATCTTTTCATATTATTTCTGTAATCATCTCCAAACACCTTCCTTTAAAGACCTACAATCGGCAAACAGGTAGTCCCAGATTTAAAGAACGCAATTGTTGACCATCAGGCAGGGTATATGGTTAATTTCTTTTCTTCATTACGCAGCAGGTTAATACTTCTTGTAATCCTGACGTCAATACCAGGTATTATTTTCCTGGTCCAAACAGGGTTATACCAGCGCGATCACGCTATGCAGGCCACCGAAGCAGAGGTAATCCATTTAGCACGCGTCGCTTCAAACGTCCAATCCGTAATGGTTACCAATGTCAAATCTTTCCTGCTTACCCTGGCACACCTGCCTACGTTACGGAATGGGGACCTTACAGGATGCCAGGGAACATATTCTCACCTGGTAGAAGAACATTTTCAATACTTCTCTTCATTTTATATAGCCGACCTGCAAAAAAATATTCTCTGCAGTCCACCTACGTTAAACGATACACCGGATTTTGAAGAATGCCATCATTACAGCAACCTGGTCCAGGCTAATGACTTCGTAATCAATGGTTATCACATCTGCAAAAATACCGGAAAGTCCGTAATTTCCATTGGTTATCCAATAAAGAATGTAGAGGATGAAACCATTCTCGTAAGCAATATCAGTCTGGATCTGATCTGGTTTTATGATTTTGCCGCTGATACAGGACTAACGGAAGGCACAGAACTGATTATTATTGATGAGGAAGGTACTATTCTTTCCCATTATCCTGATAACGAACGCTGGCGCGGCTATCCGTTGCCTTCAAACAGTGTATTGGCAAGCTTGTTTGAACAAAAAGATGGCGTGTTGATCGGCACCGGTTTGAGCGGAGAAGAGAGTATTTTTGCCATCAGCCCGATGAATGGTACCACCCAACAACTCTATGTGGCATTGGGTATGCCCACCCGCATTGCCTTTGCCACAGCCAACCAGACCATGTGGCGAAATTTAGGCATTCTATTAGCCGTAATGGCCGTTGTCATCACTCTTATGTGGTTTTTAGGAGAAGCGCTCATTGTCAAACAAGCGCAAACTTTGGTACAGGCGACCGGAAAATTAGCCAGCGGAGACCTGAGTGTCCGCAGCGGAATTAATTACAAAACCGGCGAACTGGGACAGTTGGCTGAGGCTTTCGACCAAATGGCTGCCGACCTGGCTTTGCGCGAAGCGGAGCGTGATCGCAATGAGGCTGAACTGGCTGATTATACACACGAACTGGAAATCACCAACCAGGAATTGCGTGACTTCACCAATATCGCCTCCCACGATTTGCAAGAACCGCTCCGAAAGATTCAGACATTTGGCGAATTGCTTCAAGAACGAAGTATCCAGAACCTCGACCCACGCGGCGTGGATTATATCCGGCGCATGCAGGCGGCTGCTCAACGAATGCAAATATTGATAGATGAACTACTGGCATATTCCCGGGTAACCACCAAAGCGCGTCCTTTCATCAATGTGGATTTGAATCGGGTAGTAAAACAGGTTCTTTCCGATCTAGATTGGCAGATTGAACAAAAGCAGGCTGATATTCAAGTCCAAGAATTGCCATTCATCGAAGCTGATCTGGTACAGATCACCCAGCTTATGCAAAATCTGATCAGCAATGCCCTGAAATTCCATAAGCCTAATTACCCGCCAATGATTAGAATTTATGGTCAGATTATCCCCGATGCACATAATGGAAATAAACATCTGGAGCTAATTGTGGAAGATGAAGGAATTGGGTTTAACGAAAAATATTGCGATCGTATCTTCCAGCCATTCCAACGCCTGCATGGGCGTAAAGAATATGAGGGTGTAGGCATGGGATTGGCTATTTGTCGAAAAATAGTGGATCGCCACGGCGGCCACATCATTGCTGTCAGCAAAGAAGGACAGGGCGCAAGGTTTATCATCCGGCTGCCGGAAATGCAGCCAAACGAAAGGGCCGGGAAAGAATGAACAATACATTTAAAGGAAAAACTATCTTATTGGTCGAGGATGACCCCGATGATATCTACCTTATTGGAGAAGCCATTGACGAATGCAAAATGGATGTGCGCCTCAATATTGTGCAGGATGGTGAAGAATTATTGGAATTCTTAACCCGTACAGGGAATTATGCCGAAGAAAACCAGTCGCCGCGGCCGGACCTCATTATCCTCGATCTGAACATGCCCCGGAAAGATGGAAGGGAAGCCCTGGAGGAAATTAAAGCCATCCCGGAATTGCGTTCCATTCCGGTTGTGGTGTTGACCACTTCCAAAGCTGATGAAGATCTGGACCGCTGTTACCGCCTGGGTGCCAGCGGATTCATCACCAAACCAGTCAAATTCAAGGACTTGAAGGAAACCGTTTGTAAAATCGGCAGCTACTGGTTGGATACCGTGTTATTGCCGGAAGAGACTGACCAGGAAAAAAAAGAGGAAACCTAATCGAACTTGTTTAACCGAGCCGTACGCATGGCAATGTCCGCCTGGTTAAGTAATGAGTTCGGATCGATACCATCCGCTGGATAGAGACTAGTACCGATGAAGGGTTTAACCTCTATGCGCTGACCCTGAAACAGGATCGGTGTACCTACAACCCGAACGATTTTTTGGGCAATAAGTTCAACCACAGCAGCGTCTTTTATGCCTTCCAGAATCAATCCAAATTCATTCTCTTGCAGCTTTGCAACGGTGTCGCCTTCACGTACCGCACCAACCAGGCGACGCACCAGATGTTGTTCCGCCTGCTGCTGCTGTTCAGCGGACATCTCCGGATTATACGGAAAAACAAAAGAGACAATACCCACAATCGCCATCACCTGGCCACGTTCCATCCGGATAATGGCATGTTTTAAGCGATCCATGAAGAGCGGGCGCAGCGGAATTCTGGTAGAAGGATCGTAAAGCTGCCCTGTTGAAGAAACCCGCTGTATTGTCGGCTGAGTAGGAATATCAATTGCCGCCAAACTACCGGTATCTATTTTCTCTATCGGCAAACCACTTTTAATCTGCGCATATAACTGCTTGGTTTCGGCAGAAGGTTCAATCCCAAACTCCCGTTCTATAATCGTCCTGCAAAATTGGTATTGCTGTAAAGCTGCGTTGCGCCGCCCGGAAAGCGCTAACAGCCGCATCAGCAGACGGTGCCCACCTTCTTCTAGTGGGGCCAAGTCTACATAACGCCATGCGTAGAAATAAGCCTTGTCATAATTTCCCTGTTTGTAATAGATCTTAATCAAAGACTGCAGCGCATCTAACATGCTGCGAAAATGGCGTTCACGGTGAAAAACAATCCATTCCTGAAAACCGGTTACATCCCCCAGAATAAGGTCTTCCAAAAACTCACCGCGATACACCTCAATCGCCTGTTCGAGATGATGGACACATTCCTCACATCTATTTAAATGGGGATGGGGATGAATCTTGACTGAATGCAGTAACTTATTAAATTCCTGTGTATCCAAATCGACATTTTTGTGAAGAAACTGCACAGTTTCTTCATTAATCCGGATAAAGTGATTAGCGTTTGCATCACCGCCAAAAGCTTTACGGATTCCCAGCAGCGCCTGGCGCAAATTCATCCGTGCATAATTCTCTGGGCGATCCGGCCATAAAAACTCGGCAATGATTTGGCGGGCATGAGAACGGGGAGGTTCTTCTGCCAGATAAGCCAGAATGGCGCGTTCTTTTTTGGTGCGCAGCGTTTCTGTAATATCTGCCCCATCAAACTGCACTTTTATTGAACCAAGCAGGGAGATTCCGAGTCTGTTCATTTCTAATCCAATATCACGCTGAATTCACGCTTATATCACAACTGGTTCCCGCCGGTTTGCAATAATGGATATAAATTTTGATTCTGAAAGACTGGCGGTTATGCAAGAACAAAATTTTCATTACTTATCATATTTGTTACGGATTTGGCAGGACAATCTCAATGGTGAATGGCACGCAACACTTCAGGATGTTTTCAGTGATGAAAGCTACAGTTTCGCCACCCTACAAGGATTATACGCCAACCTGGAAGAGTTAACAAGCGAAAAAGCCGACCAATATCAAATAAATCCATTTGACCAAAATTTCAGCACATCTGTTTCCGATGAAATTAAATAAACAAGTAAGGAGAGCATGAAAAAACATTTTAATCTGTCGTTTTTAAAATCGATTCATTTGAGTGAGGAGGATTGATATGAAACTAAAAAAGATTCTGTTTTATTGTCTTTCATTGATCACGGCATTGAGCCTTTCGTTAGGAGTAGTGCTGGCGGAAGACGGCGCTTTATTCAGACGTAATATTTCCAAAACACCGGAAAATGAAACTGAGAAAGCCGCCATCTACATGATGGACTTCTACGTCCCGGCACAGGCTTCCACCGGTCTGGTGGGCCCTGTTGATAACTATTTTCTCTTAGATGAAGATAGCCAGGATGATGAAACAACATCCGCTTATGTAGCCCGTAATTACGCCAAACCCCTGATTTCGGTCTATATCGACGATCTCCATCCGGAAGAGGAGACCAAGGGCGGTATTACCTTCGGCCATTTTGACGCCTTTGTAGGCGTTTCGCTGGATGACGGCACCAGTTGGAAAACCACCAACCTCTCGAACTCCTCAGATCTGTCATCCTTCACTCTGGATAGTGGTTATGATTATCCTGGTGATGTCCACAATGTGGTGCATCAGGTCGCCGGTGACAATATATTTGTCGCATGGGTGAGCAAGTATTGTGACGGCGGCACACCATTCTACAAGATGGATCCCGCTGATACGGAAGATGTTGCTTACTTTGAGGATTTAAAAACAACTTATGGTAAAGATGCCCTCTATCTTTATGATTTGTTTGGGGTTAAGGGTAAACAGGGTTCGGTGGACTATACCCTTCAAGGATACCCGGAAATTGGGGAAATTCCTTATTCCTGCGTATGGACCGCGCGCGGCAAATTAATTGCCGGTGATGATCCAAAAACGGAAGATACTTCAGAAGCAACCCATGTGGTATGGACCAAACCCGAACGCCTGACTTCGGGTGTACGGGATGCCAACCTGCCCGCGGTTGACTGCGCAAAGGATGCCGGTTGTATCCTTACCTGGCAGGAAGACCCCGAAGGCTTACGCCCTGGTCAAGGCCTTGGACCAGGTGAAGGCTGGTCTGGTGCGGTCGCCAATGGTAAAACCGATATCTGGTATTCCTACATCAGTTATGCAGACTTTGATGATGTATTTGAAGACTCTGAAACGCCTGTTGCAACCGAAGTTGTTCCACTAAAAGAATTTACCGGTGAAACCCTGGCCAAAGTGTATGTTCCGATGGCCATGCCAACCCGCCTGACCGATAATGATATGTGCAAGGCATTCAGCAGTATCACAGACACTACAAAGATGGAAGATCCATACTGCTACATTGATTTCGATAATATCGATGCCATTGATCCACTGAACTTACCCACTGCTCCCACCGCAGAATCTGATTTTTGCACAACTCAAATCGATTGGACAACCCCTGGGGGAAGTACAATTCCCATCTGTGTTACCGAAGACGGACGGGTACTGAATGGACGGGTGGCTTCTACCCGGGTGCGCCTCAACCTCAAACCTTATTCACCAGCAGATGCAGTGGATGCGGATGGCGATGGTGTGGTGGAAAAGAGTGCATGGGCCGTAATGGCTGCAGAAGAAACCAAAGCACTGGGCGACATGCTGATTGATCCTTACGGAGATCCAGCTGAGGATCCGATTGACATTGGCAAAGACATCTGGTATTACAGCTTTGACATGTTCGCTCATCCGTTGGTGGATCAGGGCGGTATGCTTAATCAACCCGCCAAATGCAGCCCATGGACAGTGGGTGCCACTTATGATTGTGCTGATTACGAATTTTTCCCCGTGCAGACCGATCCGCTCAATGGCGGCGATTTCTACCTGACCGAGATTGCCCGGCGTTTCGCGCTGACGACCAATTCAGTGAAGGCAGCAGCAGATTCCGAAAGTGGTCTGGCAGCCATGCTGATCTACAAGCAGGGCATCATCAATCAGGGCGGTCCGGCGGATATCATGCTGCGGCGCGTGGTGATTCCGGAGGATTTTGACCCAGCAGTTGACAACCCCTACACCTTCGAGAACATGGAATGCAGTGAATGGGTTTACACTGACGGATCCAACCCCAATTATCTCAAAGGGTTGTGTCTCTCGCCAGCCATCAACATCTCCGGTTCCACCATTGTGGAATGCACGGGTACTGCCGGCAACGATGCCTGCGCAGCCACCTTCCCGGTGGCCGATGACGGTAGTATTCCAGAAGGTGATACATCCTTCCCCAAAGTGACCGAATGGCGCCAGTGTGATGGCATCGCTGCAATTGATGGTTGTGAATCGGATAATGATCTGGATGACCAGACCTGGGAAAACCCCTTCGATGTATCCAAAGGGCACCGCGGTTTCCTGGATGGCGATTTTGTAATGATGATGTACGCCTGGTCGCCGAACTGGAAAGCCAACACTGTTGGTAACGACCACTACAACCTGTATGTACGGCGTTCCTTTGATGGCGGTCTTACCTGGACGACAACACCAGGTGATCTCGGTGGAACTGGCACCATTGCCACAGAGAATTACTGTGTCAGTACAGCCTCATCTGAATGCGAAGGCACAGAGTTTACTTATGCAGCCGGTGAATTCGAACAGGGTCTTAATGTATCGCAATTAATCGGTAACAAGATCACCATCCTGGATCCCCGCTACACCCCCACCGGTGGTCTCAAACTCTACCCGACCATCCGTACCGACTGGCTCACAACAAATATTGGCCCAGCCTCTGAAACCCTACCCTATGAAGACGACTTAGTACGCGACCCCTCCAAATACTTCATGATCTATGAAACCGGTGACAACACCACCGTCGCCGAAGGCGAAGCGGTTCCGTTGGATCTTTACTACAGCCGCGCCACTGTTTACGGCGATGTCTGGGAACTGGATCCGGATTGGTATGACGAAGAAACTGGAGTAATTGAGGATTACCGCTGGCCCTGGGTAGAGAACAAAGCTGAAATCCTCTCCGGCGAAGCGTCCATGCTGGCTAATCCGGGTGGTACATTCATGTACTCTGTGTGGAACCAGTGGCAGGAAGAAATTCTGCCGGATGGTCATGAACTGGTCTTTGACAGCGATATCTGGTTCCGCCGCTTCTTGTATCTACAAGATGACGATATAGCAACCACACAACGCACTCCCATCGTTTTCATCGCAGCCAACCCACAAGAGATTTACAGCACCGCTGATGATGAAGTCATCACCCTCTTCGCAGCCGCACGTGATCTGGATACGTTGGGCGACGACCCGCAAATCGTCGAGTACGAATGGTTGATCAACGGCCAGCCGTTCAGCATCACTGATGACACGACCAACTGTTCCAAAGACAAAATGTGCAACGCTCCGGCGCGTGTAGTCTCCGGTAATTGGGACGGTCATCAATTCACCAACCCCGGCACAAAACCGGATTATTTCTACGGCTGGTACGAATTCTCGGTTCGTGTCAAAGATAATGAAGGCAATTGGTCCAAAGGCGTATCCAAACGCGTGTATATCGCCGAAACGATTGCCGATGCTCAACCCTATAGTGTTCATATCCCATTGTTAATAGCTAATCCATAAATAGTCCATCACCCCTGATATGACGCCTGCCCGGGAATTTATCCGGGCAGGCGCTCTGGGAACCAATATGAAAAAAACTCACCCACATCCACTTTTCATTATGCTAACCTTCCTGCTCCTGCCGGTATTGAGCCTCCATACGATATTTGCACAAACCGCAGCGGGACTTCAAACCCAGAGCACGCTCCTGCCAGCCTGGACCAGTGATGGCGTGGATAATGGTGTGGATTACGGCATTTCGGTAGCCTCGGCCGGGGATATTAACGGCGATGGCTATGCCGATATTGTGATTGGTGCACAGAAATATTTGGTGGATGGGCAGCGCTGCGGATCTGCATTTGTTTACCTGGGTGGGCCGGGCGGTTTACCCGATTCCGCCCACAGCCAGCTCACGAACGCTGACCCCGGTACATATTTCGGCAATGCTGTTAGCGGCGCCGGGGATGTCAACGGGGATGGTTATGATGATATTCTCATCGGCGCTTCTCATTATCATCTCAACAGCGGTTACGAAGGCGCAGTTTACCTGTACACCGGGTCAGCCGAAGGTATCAGCGACCAGCCTGTATGGACGATGGTTGGCCCGATGGGAGATGCTCAATTCGGTTATGCAGTCAGCAGCGCCGGAGATGTCAACGGGGATGGTTATGACGACATCCTCATTGGAGCTCGCAACTATTCCTTGCAATCCAGTAATGAAGGGGCAGCTTTTCTATACCTGGGCAGCCCAAGCGGGCCGCAAAATACCGCCATCTGGCAAGTAACCGGCGCTCAGACCAGCGCTCTGCTGGGCCATGCACTGGCAGGTTTAGGTGACATAAACCACGATGGATATGCTGATTTTGTCGTGAGTGCACCCAACTTCGACCAGGGCGAATTGGATACCGGTCTGGTAATGGTGTTTCTGGGCAGTAAAACTGGCCCCAGCCTTTCTCCCACCTGGAGTGTAACCGGCATCCAGGTCGATGAACGCCTTGGCAGTGCTGTAGCCAGTGCAGGAGATGTGGATGGAAACGGATACACCGACTTAATTGTCGGCGCGCGCGGCTATGACAGCGGCACCATCGTTGATGCCGGCGCTGCCTATCTTTTTTACAACACAGCCGGCAGCTTTAGCCCAACGGCCGCCTGGATGACCTTTAGCGACCAGACTTACTCCGGTTTCGGTATTGCGGTAGCTGGTTTTGGCGATGTAAACAATGACGGTTATGCAGATGTAGGCGTGGGAGCGCATCGCTACTCAGACGACCAGCCCGAAGAAGGGTTTGTGTTTGTCTACCGTGGCAGCTCAGCAGGCGCAGAAAAAACCCCGTACTGGAGCGCCAGCGGCAATAAAGCGGAAACTCAGTTCGGGTATGCAATTTCTGCGGCGGGTGATGTAAACGCCGATGAAAGAGATGATCTGTTGATCGGAGCACCCATTTACAAACGTGATGAAAAAACAGTTATGGGCCGTGCTTACAGTTTTTATGGTATAGCCGCAGGTGATGTCATCCAACACACGGTTTTTTTACCAGCAATTCAGAATAACCCCTGAAAATCAAGAGGAACCCTTTATGGCACAAAACACCCCTATCCCCTGGTGGCAAAAATTACTGGTCACCCAAAAAGCAGAAAAAACAGAAACCGGCCAAATCCGCAGGGCAGCCAACAGTCTGATTCTGCATCTGCATCCAGCCCGGGTTCCTGCGCAAGCCATCCGCTTTACCTATACCTGGGGTTTGGGCGGTATCTCGGCATTGTTGATCGTTATGCTGGCTCTCACCGGCCTGTTGTTAATGTTCCGGTACGATGCACGCATTGATTACGCATACATCAGTATCCAGCAAATGGAGTCCGAGATTGTTTTCGGTTCTTTGATACGTGCCTTACACCACTGGTCTGCCAACTTATTGGTGATTACTACCTTTTTGCACCTGGTCCGCGTCTATTTTACCGGATCATATAAATTAGGCCGCAAGGCCAACTGGATCATCGGCTTGGTCCTGTTTTTCCTGGCTCTGGTTGCCAATTTTACCGGCTACCTGTTGCCCTGGGACCAATTAGCCTATTGGGCAATCACCGTCAGCACCAGCCTGATGGCGTACATTCCCCTGATCGGGGTCAGTCTGCGCACCTTCATGCTCGGCGGTCCCCAGGTTGGGCAAGCTACCTTGAGTAATTTTTACGCTCTTCATGTTGTTTTTGTTCCTGCTATGATCCTTATTCTGATGTCTTATCATTTTTGGAAAGTGCGTAAAAACGGTGGCATTTCTCAGCCCATAAACAATAGCGGCGAGCCAGTGGAACGTGTATCCACCATCCCCCACCTGGTTAATGTGGAGTATGCCGCAGCACTGGTAGTCATTGCAGGGGTATTGTTGTGGTCCATGGCCAATCCGGCGCCATTAGGGCCCATCGCCAATCCGTACAGTTCACCTAACCCAGCCAAAGCAGCCTGGTATTTCCTCGGTTTACAGGAATTGCTATTGCACATGCACCCGCTGGCGGCCTTAAGTCTGATCGGTATCCTGTGTGCGGCTCTGGTGGGAGCACCGCTGCTGGACAAAGATGATCGCGATATCGGCATTTATTTTCGCTCACCGGTAGGACGGCGCGCTGCAGTATTAGGTGCCTTGATCGGTTTCAACCTGACTCCCTTGATGGTTTTATTGGATGAATATGTAATAGATATCCCTGGTTGGCTGCCCGGCTTGCCGGCTTTCATCGGTGTCGGCCTTATACCCTGCTTCTTTACACTGGGTGTATTCGCTGCAATATATATCTTCTTCCGCAAAATTCAACTTCATGATCAGCGGAATGCCAACCACAGTGAAGCCTTATTGGGCGTTTTTGCTTTTGCCGTAGCTGCACTGTTGATATTAACGATCGTCGGAATATTTTTCAGGGGCGCCAACATGGCGCTTGGATTACCTTTTTAACCAAAGGAGGATAGAGAATGGATAAAAAGTTAAAAATCAAAAAAACGGAAACTGGACAATGTGAGAAAGACGATCTCTCGCGCCGTAAATTTCTGCAAACCGGTTTGAAGGTACTTGGCGGCCTTGCCTTACTAGAGCTGGGCGGTGCAAGTTTACTCTACTTACGGGCACGAAGTCTGGAAGGTGAATTTGGCGGCATAATTACCGTGGGTAAAGTCGATGAATTTTCGCCTGGATCGGTGGTTGAAATAGAGGATGCTAATTTCTACCTGGTTCGCGATGCGGAGGGTGGATTTATGGCGATTTACCGGCGCTGCCCACACCTGGGATGCACGGTAAACTGGATTTCCAAGAAAGGAAAATTCTACTGTCCGTGTCATGCGGCCAGTTTTGATCAGCACGGAGAGTTCAACAGTCAGCTTGTCTCGCGTGCGTTGGATATTTTTCCGGTCTTTTTTGAAAATGGCATGGTCAAGGTGGATACAGTACAGGTGCAGGCTCGTCCACATCACCTTTCTGAACATATTGTCTACAAACCGGAACTATAAGCAGGGAAAGGCATTGCGCGATGAACAAAACCTTTTGGATTAGCCTGGCAGCACTGACATTGATTGTTATTGCCATTCCTGTTTATGGATTAATGGAACCACGGCGAATGGACAAAACGAATAAACTGCTGCGTGAAACCTACGTAATGGATGGCATTGAATTGTATATTCAGAATTGCGCTGCCTGCCACGGCGCAACAGGAGAAGGAATTGGATTAATGCCGGCATTAAATATCCCGGGGCTTGCCAATGCGCAAACAAGTCTGCTCTTTAAAACCATTGCAGGCGCAAAACATGGTTCGGCAATGGCCGCGTGGCATATAAATGAAGGCGGCATACTTAACGATTATCAGGTGAAAGAAATGGTCACCCTGATTCAAGAAGTAGATTGGAAGGTGGTTGAACGTATTTCTGCAGTACGTGGTTTTGTAGAACCACCGCCAGCAGCAGTGGAAACTGGAATGGCTTACCTGGAAACCGAAGGGGTAAGTGATCCCCACCAGTGCATAAACTGTCACGAAGAACCTCCAGTTCATGCCGACCTTTTTGGCATTAACTGTGCTCGTTGTCACAATACCATGGCCTGGACCCCGGCAGCACTGACCCGACACGATTTTCTGCTGGGTCACGGTGGAAATGGGGAAGTTACCTGCGCCACCTGCCACCCGGATTCCTACATGCAGTATGACTGCTACAGTTGCCACCTGGACCACCAACCGGATGAAATGGATACGGTCCATATCTCTGAAAACATATCAGAATATACGGAATGCGCACTTTGTCACCCCACCGGAGAAAGTGGTGAAGCTGGCCGATTACGGGATACTCAGATGGGTATTTTTGCCTCGCCAACCCTCACGGTCGACGAAGCCTTAAGTATCATAAATGATCCCAATGTCGCTGTTCAGAATTCATTAACGCCAAAAATCAACAAATAGAAAATATAGAAAGGAGGTGCTAATTGCTGAACTTTATAAGGTCCAAAGTTAAAATAATACGGATTGCGATCCCGTTATTTTTAGTAATTGTCGCAAGTGGCTTCATTTATATTAAAACTCAGGCAGTCTACCTGCTTAGTCCGGGACCATTATCTGCCTTTAATTCAAAATCTGAAGAATTGGGTGGCGTCATGTCCCACGCCGATCTGGAACGGGATTGTAAACACTGCCACGCCCCCATCCACTGCATCACGGATTCTCGCTGTCAGGATTGTCACCTTGAAATTGCCGAAGACCGTAACGATGTTAATACGCTACACGGCAGGCTTCCCGGGGTTTCGCGCTGCCAGAACTGCCATACCGAACACAACGGCGCTGATGCAGACCTCATCCAGCTGTCCTTTCCAAATGTAGATCATTATATGCTATCCGGGTTTAGTCTGAGCTTGCACGTTGAAAATTACGACGGAACTGCTTTTACCTGTACCACCTGTCACACGAAAGCCGGCAACTTCCTCGAAACCCTGGATTGTATTTCCTGTCACAGTAAGGAAGATCACGATTATATGGCTACCCACATTGAAGAGTATGGTTCAGCCTGTGTGGATTGTCACGACGGCAACGATCGCATGATTGCAGGCTTTGACCATGAACCATATTTCCCTCTCCAAGAGGGGCATGAAAACCTGGAATGCGCACAATGCCACCAGGATCAAAAATATGTCGGTATTTCTTCTACCTGTGTGGATTGCCACGCCGATCCGGAATTGCATGCAGGGGTGTTTGGAGAGAATTGCAATATGTGTCATTCTGTGACCGCCTGGGCTCCGGCTGAGTTAAAAGAACACACCTTTATGATTCAACACGGCGATGAACCCATTGACACTTGTGAGACCTGTCACGCAGGTTCTTACACCGAATATCCTTGCGGTACCTGTCATGAAGATGCTGAAATGGAAACGGTGCATCTTAGCGAAGGGATTACGGAGATCAACGATTGCATCTCCTGCCATCCGACCGGTCGCGGTAAAGAAGAAGTCTTTAAGCCGGAATCTCAATCTGCGGTAACGGATAATTCAAATCATCAAAATAATAATACAACACAAACAAATACTCAGAATCAAATACCTAGCGAGGATGAAAAACAATCAAATAAACCCAACAAGGACTCTAATAACCAGTCTGGGAAGGATGGGTAAAATGAAAAAGATAATATTATTGGTCGTCGCAGTAAACGCCGCTGTTATCATGATGTTGGTTGGCTTGCTATACCTCTCCGAGGTTTACCCGTTTCAACCGGGAAATCCACTTTTTGTAATACAGAGTTTTGCGGAACGCCAACGAATCAACCTCACCAGCGACCCACTGCAAAAAGCAGAAATGAGTTTTACTTTGGTTGAACGCCGTCTCTCCGACCTGGCAAGCGTACCCAAAGAAAAGCGTATGAAACCGGCTTTGAAAGCTTTCGAACGTGCCCTTAGTGATGCCATGCAGAGTATTGAGAAGATCTCTCCTGCCCAGGGAGAAATCCTTAATCAACATGTAAGCAATACACTGGTGCGTGTGGAAATTGTTCTGGCCGGACTGGAAGAAAAGATAGATACTGAAAAGCTGCAAGAATTACAGCTTCAAGTAGACACTTTACAGGCAGCCTTCACGCCTCAATTAATTCCTGTCACGGGAGGAAAACCGGCGCATATTCCAGCAATTGTCGTGGCCAAGGTCATTCCCTTTCTGGGAAAAGATGTAGACCATGTCGATTTTCCTCTGAATGGCGGGCACGCCTTTCTGGAATGTGAAGATTGTCATGCTAATGGAGTTTATGAAAACACGGCAACCGTTTGCAGCACCTGTCATGAGCTTGAAAAAGAATACGCCAATCTGGATCCAAAACCTTACCCCACCTATCCCTTAGCTCAATCCGCATACCCGCTCCACTTTGCCGGGGAATGCGAAGATTGTCACGGTATATCCAGTTGGACTCCTACACAGTTTGACCACGAAGAAGTCACGGAATGTATCTCATGCCATGAAGAAGATGTTCCTCGTGAAGAAATTGAACAACCCAATGGGTATTTCACCATGATCGGATTGAAAGAGGATTTCAAACAATTCGGTCAACCGATTGAACATTATCCGGGTGATTGTATGCAGTGTCATACCGACACCTCCAGTTGGGAAGAAGCCAGTTACAACCACAACCTGGATACATGTGATTCCTGTCATATCGCTGCTGACACACAACCTGAAGTACAAGTTGGGGAAAGCTGCATGGACCTGGAAAGCTGCACAGACTGCCACCAATATGACGATCACCGCGAAAGCTATGAAGGAGACTGTGTCAACTGCCATACCGACTATGATGATTGGAAAATTATCAAGGTGGATCACAGCCAATACCCGAATTGTTACGCCTGCCATTTAGACGAACGCCCGGAAAAACATTCACAAAGTATATGTTCTAAATGCCACTATGCAACAACATGGGATGATGTTTTCTTTGTACATGACCCTAATTCAAATTGTGAAACCTGTCATGCTGCACCCGCCAAGCATTTCGATGGAAGCTGTAACTCCTGTCACAGCATGGATACCTGGAAAGGTGCTTCATACCATCTTTCATCCAATTGCTCTGATTGCCACTCCACACCTTCCAACCACTATCCCAGCGATTGCGTAAGCTGCCATAACTACAAAACGTGGGATGGTATCCAATATCAACACAATGAACCCATTCCATGTACAGCCTGTCACACGCTGCCGGATACGCACTATGCTGGCGAATGTTCCAATTGCCACGCTGCATCTGCCTGGACCGACATTGCGTTCGATCATACAGGATTAGATGTCTGTATCCAATGCCACGCGGCCCCGGCAGAACATTACCCGGGAGATTGTCAGAACTGTCATATCACTGCTACATGGGATATGATCACTTTCGATCACACAGGTTATACCAGTTGTGAAAATTGTCATACCACTCCAGCTGAACACTATCCTGAGGCTTGTGTTGCCTGTCATAACACTACGTCCTGGGGCGCGGTTACTTACAATCATGACGACGCAGATACCTGCACAAACTGTCATGCCCAACCCAGCGGGCATTGGCCCGGGCAATGTTCCCGCTGCCATGATACATCTGCCTGGACAAAAATTGACTTTGATCACACCAATTACACGGATTGCAAGTCTTGTCATACACGTCCAGCCAATCACTCACGTGGCCAATGTTCTCGCTGTCACACAACCGACTCCTGGTTGGTCGAAACCCCCACACCTACCCTGACAACTACCCAAATCATCGATATCACCCTGGCAACCCTGGAGTACCCAAATATTCTGGAGAGACCTGAGATAAAAAATACTCCCAAAATTTTAATCCAGCCTCCCAGTATTGATATCACTGTACCGGAACAAAACTTCGATCTGCCGAGGGTTATACCCGAACCTGAAGAGACTACTATGCCTGAGGGTACTCCACCGCCCAACGAAATCATTATTCCGGGCGATCCGGGTATGCTGGAATAAGTCGCTCACAACACGCGAACCTCTGGCTGGAATAAAAACGCCAAACCCCAGCCAATCATTTCCCCGCTCCAATCAGTAGTTTTCTGGTTATGGAGCGGGGAAATTCCGACTTAATAGTCCTTTTTTCGTTTCTTTGTCTGAATGGAGCGAATTTAACATGAATTTAACCCCAATACCCTCCTAAAAATCGTGATTCTTAATTAGAATAGGATGAGAAATCCATTCAGAACAAGCTGAAGTGTTCTCCAACGCCAACAATGCTGTAACGCTGTCGTGCTGAAGTTACTGAGCGGATGAAAATAAAATGATAATTCGAATTGCTGAACGAAGTAGACCAGCAAATTGTTTATAGTTCGGATCAAATCAAAGCGGCAAAGAAGAAGAAACTTCTGCCTGAAAGAAAAAACAATGGATTTTTCCAATCTCAAAAGAGTTCTCATCGGTCAACCCTTTCCCACCAGCCGCGACAGTCACGAGCGGTTGGATAATGTACGAGCTTTAGCCATTTTCGCATCCGATCCAATCAGTTCGAATGCCTATGCCACCGAAGCCATCATGCACGTCTTAATCGTGTTAGGCAGTGGCGCTCTAGCGCTGACATTACCAATCGGTTTAGCCGTAGCTACCCTGGTTTTACTTGTGATCTTCAGTTATATTCAGACCATCATGCACTATCCTGAGGGCGGCGGATCCTACATGGTCTCCAAAGATAATCTGGGAAAAATGCCCTCGTTGATTGCTGCAGCCGCTTTACTTACCGATTATGTGCTCACCGTTTCTGTTTCCATTTCGGCCGGTGTTAGGGCTGTTACTTCTGCCTTACCCGAGCTATTTGAATACCGCGTTTTGATCGCACTGGTAGTCTTAATATTGGTCACCTGGATCAATCTGCGCGGTATACGGGAAAGTGGAACAATTTTCGCTATTCCAGCGTATGCATTTATCGCCGGTGTTCTGGTTGTGATTGTAATTGGCATGGTGCGATATTTTGGTTTGTTCGGCGCAACACCCCTGGTAATAACCCCACACGATGTTCAGGCTCAGGTCGATTCAAGTGGTTTCCTGTTTATCTGGCTTTTGCTGCGTGCCTTCGCCGGTGGCTGTACGGCACTGACTGGTATTGAAGCTATTAGTGACGGTGTCAAAGCCTTCAAAAAGCCCGAAGCAAAAAACGCTGCCCTTACCATGGTTGCCATGGGTATCATCGCGATGACTCTGTTTATTGGTATCACTTTCCTGGCAACTCATTTACTGCTGGTCCCGGAAGAAGCCGAAAGTATTCTTTCTCAACTCACACGTAGTGCCACTGGAAAAGGTTTTGTCTACTTTTGGGTACAGTTCTTTACAGCTGCCATTCTCTTCCTCGCTGCCAATACAGGGTATCAGGATTTTCCGCGGCTTTCTTTCTTTCTGGCACGCGACAACTTTTTACCGCGCTGGCTGATGATCCGCGGCGACCGTCTGGTTTATTCCTCCGGAATTGTTGTTTTGGCTACCCTGGCTTCCTTGTTAATCATTGCCTTTCAGGCAGATGAAATTGCCATGCTGCCGCTCTATGCCATCGGTGTAATGATGGGTTTCAGTCTGTCACAAGCCGGAATGTTCCGTTTAATGGGAAAAATTGGTAAGTTAAAACCTGGCGAATCAATCCAGACCTTGGTCACCAAGATTCATTATGAAAAACACACTGCCTGGAAACGAGCGGTAAATGCCGTTGGCGCTTCTTTGACTTTTTTGGTTTTCCTGATTCTGGTGATTACCAAGTTCCTCGATGGAGCTTGGATTGTGGCCGTGCTGATCCCCGCTATGGTCACTATGTTTTACAGTATCAACCGTCATTACGAAAATGTTGCCCACGCCCTGACCACCCAGGATCTTTCTCCTAAACAGGTATGCGGTGTGGCAGATGTTGTCATTGTCCCGATTGCTGATGTACACCGCGGCACACTGCTGGCCCTGCAATATGCCAAACGTATCTCCAGCGATGTGCGTGCATTAACGATCTTTACAGATGAAGTTAACCGCGAGCGCTTTGATAAACGCTGGAACCGTTTCAGTGAAATCACCAAAGGGATCAACCTGGTGGCAATCCAATATGATTTCCGTGATGTACTCAATCCGATTGTAGATTATATTAAGTTTGTGAATGATGAAGAATTCCACAATCAGATTACAACGGTGGTTTTACCGGAGTTTATTCCGGAAAGTAAATGGACATCCTGGCTGCACAACCAGACAGCTAACCGCCTGCGTGCTCGCCTGCGGGACGACAAGGATATCGTATTAATTGAAGTTCCTTTCCATGTTGATATCAATAGTCACCCGGATACTCCGGTAGATGATGCCTGTGCACAGGAACCGGAAGAAACTATTCACGAGACAATTATTCAGAATGTATCGGATGTAGATATCAACGTAGAACCAACACCCCCAACCGAAAAACCGGTGGAGTAGCATAGATTAACGTAAATGATTGGGCAGCGTCAGGAAACCCGTCTTGCCGCTGCCTATTTCGTTCTCGCTGAAGGGGAATTTGCGGACAATAAATTCGCAGGCTTTATCGCCAGATGATACACAGGCCAGTTCCTGCACCGGATAATCGTCGTTGCCAAAAATATATTGTAAGCCGCCGCGAATGATGCCCAAATTGTAGTAACAATACGGTGCCTGTAGATTATGGACTCCCCAACAGGCTGCACAAAACTGTACCGTCAGGTGATAATGACTCGAACTCTCATCCAGGCGGATTTGCTGGTCACTGGTCTGTTCGATGAGATAGATAATCGCTTCCAGGCTGGCTCGTAAGCGCAAAGGGCTTTGCGGATTATTTTCAATCCAATTGTGCGCCTCTTGCACCACCTTGGTTTCCCCAAAACTGCCGGCAAAACTGCGCTTGGCGGAAGAATACACCACAGTACGCTGTGCCTTTTCCCCGAATATCTCGCTGATATTTTGATTGATGGCAACCAGCGCCTCGTACGGCGCGGTTTTTTCATGACGGGTGGATATAATCGAGCGTACCCCATCCAGCCAGCCGGATTTCCGTAATACCATTAAAACACTGTTCTCCCCTACCATGCTGCGCAATTCATTCAGGTAAGTCAACATCGCTTTCCCGGAGATACACAGACCTGCAAATGGTAATACGCTCATAAATCTTAGTCCATCCAATCAAATAATGACGGCAATTTTGTTCCGCGAATCTATTATAGGAAAAAGAACACCAGACTTGATAGGCTTAACTTTACACCTGTATCAGTTTCCGGTTTTAATCTCCTAACAAATCTGTCAGGTACAATTTTTGGAAATACAGGACGGTTGTTCTTAAAGAACCGGGACCTGGGAAGAGCACTATCGGGTAACTTATCTTTAACAACGAAACACACCCGCTCTTGTCTGGCAAGCTCAGTTTCTGAACGCCCGAAGCCGGGTTATAATAAGCACATCTTATTTTTTGGGAAATATTCATGAACCGGTTGAAATCCGTTTACGAAAAGTTCCGCTATCCCATCGTTCTGGTCTATTTTCTGATGATGACCCTCCTGATGACCTATCCGCTGATACTCCACCTGGGTAAATCAATTCTGGGCGGGTTGGGTGACGGGGTTTATTTTGTCTGGCTGATTCGCTGGTATCAGGGCGTCATCTTTGAAGGTTGGGGAGCACCCTTCTTCAATGCCCAAATGAATTATCCTCAAGGTTGGAATCTTTCCACCACCGATACAGCCCTGGCCACGGCTTTGCCCGGTGTGCCTTTCAGTCTGCTTTTCGGGCCGATTGCCGGTTACAACATTGCCATGGGGCTGACCTTTATCCTCTCTGGTTTTTTCATGTATCTGTGGGTGCGACGACAGACGGCCTCTGACAGTGCCGGGTTGATTGCCGGCACGATTTTTGCTTTTTTACCCTACCGCATGGCACATTTTATGGCCGGACATCTCAACCTTTCCGGCACCGCATGGTTTCCGCTTTACTTCTTTGCAATACAGGAAATCTTTACACCTAAAGAAAAAAACCGCTGGTGGCCGCCACTGCTGGGAGGGGTTGCTTTGGGTCTGATCGGTCTGAGTTCCATGTATTATCTGTATTTCACCCTGCTGGTGAGCGTGCTTTTCCTGGCAGGTTATCTCTTATTTTCCAAACGCGGCTTTTTGCGTAACAAAAATTTCTGGCAGGAACTGATTTTGCTGCCTGTCTTCAGTGCCCCCTTCTTATTTGTCGCGCTGCGTCCTTTTTTGCAGCTGGCCGGCAGCGGCGGGTTAGCCGATCGCCCGCTGGAATATGCCAACCGCTATTCTGCCAGCCCCACCGATTTTTTCACCGTCTCCGCCGATCATTTTGCACTGGGTCAATGGATCAGCTCGATTCTGGACCGTTCTCTGTGGATGGAATCATCCCTCTACATTGGTTTGGGCACCCTGCTGTTGATCGCGTTTTATTGGTATTCACGCAAAGGTGACCGGCAGCTCAGTTTTGCCAAAACCGCCCTGTTCATCATGCTGGTTTGCTTTATCCTGGCGCTGGGTCCCAGCCTGCATTGGAATAACCAGCAGCTGCTGATCCCCAACGCTGTCGGGGAAACGCTTCCGATCACACTGCCGGCTACCTGGTTGTTTACCTTTTTACCTTTCTTTTCCAAGATGCGCGCTGTGATGCGTATCGGGTTATTTGTCCTGCTTTTTGGAAGCGCATTGGCCGGGTTGGGCAGCGCAAAATTGCTCAATCGCTGGAATGGCTGGCGGCGCATCCTTGTCTTATCGGTAATCCTCCTGGTGATCCTGCTGGATTTTTACCCTGGTCCCTACACCCAGAGCGTGACTCCCATACAGGCGCGTGCGGTGGATACCTGGCTGGCCGAGCAACCTGGTGACGGCGCGGTTGTGCAAATGCCCTTTGGGAATTCGACAGATCAGATTCAACTGTATTACACGCTCACCCATCGAAAGCCGTTTACCGGCGGCTTTTTCAATGCCAACCAACCACCTCAATTCCAATACCTGCAAGGGATCATGGAACGCTTTCCCGACGAGAAATCGGTACAGACTCTGGCGGAATACAAGGTGGAATTTGTCCTTCTGGAACCGGATGATTTCGCCGATTACCCGAATGTGGAGGCTACTATCATCGAACTCGGCCTAGAGCGTCTGACCGAGATTGACGGGGTAGTTGTTTTCCATCTGGAACCTGACAACGGAACGCAACCATGAAACTACATCAACGACTGCAACACAAAGACACCTGGGTTTACGCCCTGATCATCGCGTTGGCATTGGCCGGCGCTGGTTTGCTGTACTATGATATGCGCTGGGGTCCCTGGGCATTCAGCGATTCTGCTGCCTATATTGCCGCAGCGCGCAGCCTGTCTACCGGAAATGGTTTTGGGTTTAAAGCGCCCTCCGGTCAGTTCCTGGCGCTCAACCTGCACCAGCCTTTCTATCCGCTGGTGCTCAGTCTTTTCCTATACCTGGATATCCACCCCTTCACCACCACCCTGCTTATCAATCTGGCAACTTTTGCCGGCAGTATCCTGATTCTGGGCGTTGGCATCTACCGTTTCAGTGGATCCAAATGGCTGACAATCAGCACGCTGGCCCTGTTTATCTGTTCGCCGCACGTGATCAACAACTTCACCGGCGCAATGAGCGAACCGTTTTATATCTTCTTTACCCTGGCATTTTTCTTTGCTTTGCTGGCTTATGTTAATTCGCGCAATCCCATTTTCTTCTGGGCTGCTGCCATCTGCGCCGGGCTTTCTTTATTCACCCGCTTTATCGGGCTGGTCAATGTTGCCCTGGGTCTCTTTATCCTGATTCTGTCCCTGAAAAACAAGCGATGGTCAGCGCTCCTGAAACCAGCCATTTTCGGACTTATTTCTATTGTGCCCATCAGTGCCTGGTCCATCCTGCAAGCCGGACCTGCATCAGGTCGAAACTGGTTCTTCCCCATAGATTTATTACAAATTCTGCTGTCTTTTATCCAAAAGACAGCGCTAGAAATCGCCGTTTGGTTTCCCTATGGAAAAATTTGGTTATCCTCTCCGGCAAACGCCCTGGTCATCGGGTTACTTTTCTTCGCTCTGGTCACCCTGTTGATCTGGCGTGGTACATTCCAAGAAACGCGGCCCGTGGAACAAACCGGAATGCCGCTGCCTACTGCCGCGTACTGGATGATTCTTTTCTATCTGGGGGCTTTCTTTGCTTCATACGCCTTCACCACGGTCCAGCCGGATATTATCCAGCGCACCTTAATCCCCCTCCAGCCATTTTTCTACCTGCTCCTCTTCGCCAGTCTGTTATTCTCCTGGAAAAACTGCAAGTCCCACCTGTGTATGCTGATTGCCACCCTGCTTCTGGCTGTCCTGCTCTTTGAAAACGGCGGCGAATCTTTAAAGCTGGTGCAAGACCGGCACAAGGAAGGTTCCGGCTACACGGCATACTACTGGCGCGCCAGCACCCTGCTGGAAGCCGCCCGCAGCCTGCCGCAAAATACCGTATTGATTTCCAACCAGCCCGAACTACTGCTGCTCTACATGGAACGCTACCCTTACGATATTATCCCCTCACTTCCAGGAATTGTTGATCGTGGTGTGCAAACATTTGGTGACGGCACTGATCCATTGGAAATCGTTTTTCGTGAAGAAAAAGCAGCACTGGTTCTCTTTGAACCTCAATTTAAAGGTGCCTTACGCAACTTGCTGGGGGATAAAGGCGATACCATCGCGAAAGAAATGAAAGCAGAATTAACGCTCGCGCAAAAAACTATCGACGGTGAGATTTATTACTATAAGTAAAGGTGCGTTGGATATGAACAGAAGCTCGGATTGCCGCTAGATAGCACCATCGAAATACTGCCATCCGAGGCATCACAAACCACCTTCGCCTAAGATTTAAAACCCTAAAGGTCCTTGGTTTTCCCAATAGTGCACTGATTTGATCAGGATACCAGAAACCTTTAGGGTTTGGAGAATTGGATCAGGCTGCGTTCAGAATTATCTGGCCGACGGCTTCAGCATCGATATCCTGGTGTTCACCCAACTTCCAACCACGCCGGGCAAAACGATCACCGATTTTACCGGCTGCTTCAGTGGCGTTCACTTTATATTCCTGCAAACGCGTACCAATACCAACATGCCGGAAAAAAGCCTCGGTCCGGTCGGCAGCTTGTTTGAGAATCTCTTCTTCCGGTAGATCTTTGATCCCAAAGACGCGTTCGGCGTATTGCAGCAGTTTGGCTTTCTTCTGTTCCTGCTTGTAATGCATGACCGAAGGATACACCACGGCCAGGGTTTCGCCGTGCGCCAGCCCGTAAAACGCTGTAATTTCGTGCCCAATCATATGCGTTGCCCAATCTTCCACTACCCCGCAGTTGATCAGCATATTCAGCGCCTGGGTCGCACACCACATAAAATTAGCCCGTGCATCGTATTGCGCTGGTGTCGCCAGAATAGCATCCGCTTCTTCAATCAGGGTCTTGAGAATGGCTTCAGCCTGCCGGTCCTGTAAGGGAGTATTCACCGGGTAAGTCAGGTATTGTTCCATTACATGGATGTAAGTATCCACAATCCCATTGCGCACCTGGTTAATCGGCAGAGAATAGGTCGTTTCAGGGTCTAGAATGGAAAAGACCGGGTAAAGACGGTCATCTCCAAAGGAGAGTTTTTCCTGGGTGCCCGTACGCGAGATAACCGCATTCGGGTTACTCTCCGAGCCGGTGGCTGGCAGGGTCAGGACACTGGCCAGAGGCAGAACTTTGCCAATCTTGCCATTCTTGCTCAGAATCTCCCACGGATCGGCGCCTTCATAGAAAATAGCAGCGGAGATAAACTTGGTGCCATCCACCACGGAACCGCCCCCAACCGCCAGCAGGAACTGAATACCTTCCTTTTTTACCAGCTCGACAGCTTTCATCAGCGTTTCGTAAGTTGGGTTGGCTTCAATCCCACCAAACTCATAGGTTTGGAAACCAGCCAGCGCAGCTTTGACCTGCTCGTAAACCCCATTCTTAAAAATCGAGCCGCCGCCATAGGTAATCAGAATCTTCTGATCCTGGGGAACCAGCTCGGTCAGCCTGGCAATGGTGCCTTTGCCGAAAACAATTTTAGTCGGATTGTAGTAGGTAAAATTATTCAAAATCCATTTCCTTCCTGGTAAATGCAATCGGTTGCAGAGGTAATTATAGCAAAAGACTCAATTGTTTGTGCTTTTTGTAACAAGTATGCCCGCATATTCAAATTTCCCATTGTAGATCGGTCACGATTTCATAATTGATAGAATACAAGGATGATATAATGATTTTTATGTCCCAGTTTCGCACAATCGGATTCATTTCGAATTGGCCGGTCTACCAGGGAACGACAATGGATCACTATGCGCATTCATTGATCCAGGGCATCAGTGCCGCGGCGCGCGAGAATAATTGCAATTTACTATTGGGCTGCGGTTTTAGCGTTACCGGAAAGAGTCCGCAGCACCACAGTTTCTGGCCAGTCCCGGGTGAGGGAACTGATTTCGTCCCGGTCGGTCCGTGGAACACGAATGGGCTCATCATTGTCCCGGATGAACTCACTGAAGAGCAATTGCACTACGTGCGCGATTTACTGGATTCAGGTTTTCCGGTGATCTTTACCACTCCGGAGGGCCCCGGTCCCCTGGTTTCGGTTGACAATTCCTATGGCATTCGCTCCGCCTTTTCGCATTTATTGGAACATGGACGCAAACGCATCGCATTCATCGCAGGCAACCCCGGTCGCGGCGGCGACAGTGAAGAGCGGCTGCGCGCTTACCATGTAGCCTTATCTGAAGCTGGTATACCATTTGAACCAAAGTTGACTGCCTACGGCGCACACCGTAAAGAAGGCGGTGCAATCGCAATGCAGCAAATTTTATCCAGCGGCGAGAACTTTGATGCGCTGATCGCCAGTAATGATCTTTCCTGTATCGGCGCGATCGAAGTCTTACAGCAGGCCGGTTTAAGCATCCCGGAAGATGTCGCCGTTATCGGTTTCGACGATATTCTCGAAGCGCGCTCACTTTCGCCATCGCTTTCCACGGTTCGACACCCCACCTTTTCGCTTGGCTATCAAGCCGTTGTTACCTTGATGGAATACATCCAGGGCCAACGAGAGGGAAACACGAAGGTCATCGTTCCCACCCGTTTAATCACCCGCGAATCTTGCGGATGCCGGCCCGGTACGCTCGAGATACAAACCGCACATCGAACCGAAAATGCCATTATTGATGAAATGGCCAGAGCGTGTTTTTCAGAAGCGCGCAACAGTTCTCTCGAGGAATTTCGGGTAAGATCGGCAAAGTACCTTCAAGCGTTTTTGATGAGCTGTCGTGAGAAGGTGTACGGGCCAATCCTGGATGTAATTGAAGAGCACATTCATTGGACTGAGGCGCATGACGAAGATGCGCACATCTGGCAGGCCGCCACAGCTATATTGCTGGAAAATTTGAATAATCTGATCACGCTCTACCCCGAACTGGACATAGTCTGCGCCGCCTTATATCTGGATCGAGCCAGGCAGGAATTGAGCGAGCAAATTCAACGCTCCACCACGCGTGCAATGGTCGGTTATATTCACATGACATCTCAGCTCGGTCAGTTAACAGCTGAGATGCTGTCGGCTATGAACATCGAGCAAACCGCTGAAATCCTGACGCGCCATTTGCCTGAAGTCGGCATTGAAAATGCGCTGGTCGCGATTTACGAAGCCGGCAGCGAAGATCCGACGTCACAGGGGACGGTTTTATTCGGCGCTGGTTTCAAGGACAGGCTCAACAACCTAACCTTCAACCCAAGAGCCTTTCCGATCACGGGAGTATATTCTGCTGACCATCCAATTCAGTTAATCATTCTTCCACTCACCATCGACCAGGACATGTTTGGGTTCGTGGCATTCGATGCACCAAACCCGGAATTGTGCGCCGCGCTGGTCCACAACCTGAGCGCAGCCCTGCGCACCAGCCGTTTGTATCAAGATGCGCTGGCTGGACGCAAAATGGCCGAGGAAGCCAACCTGTTAAAAAGTCGTTTCTTATCAATGGTCAGCCATGAGCTTCGCACCCCTCTCAGCCTCATCGTCGGCCTGAGCGAAATGTCTCTGAAAGGCAAATCGATTGAGAAACACGATATCGAGCAGATCAATACCAGCGCACAGCATCTCGCGCGTTTGATCGGCGATGTACTCGACCTGGCGAGCAGCGAAGCGGGAAAGTTACGCATTTTACGTGAACCGCTCAATCTGGCTGAAGTCATTCGCGTCGCTGCGAAAATTGGTGAGGAACTGGTACGTGAAAAAGGCTTGTTCTGGAATGTATCGCTGCCGGAACAGGGTCCGTGGGTATTGGGAGACCAGACACGTTTGAGACAGATCACGCTTAACCTGATCAGCAATGCAGTGAAATTTACGCCGGGTGGCGAAGTTCGCCTGGAGATCGCCGCAGCGGAAGGTGAAGTTTCTGTTTCTATCAGCGATACTGGCATAGGCATAAACGAAGGAGACCTCGGAAAGGTTTTTAACGAGTTCTATCGCACGGACCGGATCGTCGAGGCCGGTATTGGCGGAATGGGATTAGGTCTGGCAGTCACCAAACAATTGGTAGAAGTCCACGGTGGCAGGATCTCAGTGCAATCTCCGGGACGCCTGGGACGCGGCTCGACATTTACATACACACTTCCCACGCTGGCCCTCGGGACAATGCAGCCGGATCTCTCTGCATCGAAAGCAACGCCTGGTTTTATCGTCGTGGTACTCTACAAAATGGACGATCCGGTGGATCATTTGGGCTATTATTTACGTGACAATGGTTTTATGGTCAATCTGATCAATGTCGACGAAGAGCCGGAGTGGCTCTCACAGGTTCTGGAATGTCTCCCAGCCGCAGTAATTTTCGGTAAAAACCTGGCATCCCAAAACGGTTGGTCGATAGCGGGGATTCTGAAACACCAGGCTGGAACGGAAAACATTCCCATCTTCGCCTATTCACTCGATCAGAATAACAACCAGGGTGAAATCCTGGAACTGAACTACTTGCATAAACCGATACAGGCCGATCAATTAACCAAAGAATTATCCCGAATCCTCTCTGAGAGACCAGGAACCTTAACCGTACTGATAGTGGATGACGACCCCGGCATTCTGGACATGCACCGCCGCATGGTGGAAGGCAACGGCAAGCGTGTGGTTACGGCTCGCAATGGCCGTGAGGCAATGGAGAAAATTGCTCTTAGCCCGCCGGATTTGATCTTGCTGGACCTGGTCATGCCGGAAATGGATGGATTCGCCGTTTTGGATGCCTTACACGCCAGCGAAACAACGCGCAATATCCCGGTAGTCATCCTGACGGCTCGTTTACTCTCTGATGCGGACATCGAGCGGTGCAATCGCGGCGTGGCCAGCATTCTCAGCAAAGGGGTGTTTAGCGCAGAAGAAACGCTCGGCCATATCGAAGCTGCGCTCGCACGCCAGAGTTCATTAAATAATTCCACGCGCCAATTAGTACGCCGCGCCCTGGCAACCATTCACACACGATTTGCCGAGCAGCTAACCCGCGAGGATATCGCCACACAACTTAACATCAGCGCCGATTATCTGACGGATTGTTTCCGGCAGGAATTTGGCATCACGCCGATGACTTATATTCGCCGCTATCGCATCAAACAAGCCTGTGAATTATTATTAAACTCCGATCGATCAATAACACAGGTGGCCATGAATGTAGGCTTTTCAGACAGTGCCCACTTCACTCACACTTTTATTCGTGAAATGGGGATGTCGCCGAAAGCATTTCGTTATAAAGGTTATAAGTAAATCCCGCTTTTTTTCAAAAACATCCGGCTAAGGAACAAGACCCCTTCTTCCTCAGTTCGTATCATTGGTTTATCGAAAATTCGTCTTGGCCGTTCAAAGATCCTGCGATGCCGAAACGATGAATGAAAAAGAATACGAGGATGGATGAATTTGGAAATACCGAATGCTGCTATAGAGATCCTGATGGTAGGAAATGATTCCATGTTATCTTATCTGATTAAGCGGTATGCTGAACAGAGTGGACTGACCATGGACAGCACCATAAACTTGCCCAGCATTGCTGACCTTCAGAAGATCAATCCGTCTTTTATCATATTCTCCTCCTTAGATGTCCTGCAATCGTCGCAGGCCTGGATTGTGAACCTAGATGATATGGCAATACAAATCCTCGTTTGTTCAGGGATTGGAGAGGAGGCTGCTGCGAGAGAATCTGGCGCAGATGATTGTTTATTTCATCCATTGACTTACGATGACTTTCGCAATGCACTTGCTACGAATTGCAGGATGTAGATTCAAAATCCGGTTTAAATACAAATGATTCCGGTTTTTATTCAATTCATGCGCACGTCGATTTGTTAAAATTAAAGAGCAAGTTAATCTCGTCTTTCTACCAATCAAAGGTGGTCTGAGCAGATAACCAATAATTTATAAGGAGAAGAATGATCATGAAGAAGTTCGTAACACTCATTTCGCTTATTGTCGTTCTAAGCATCGCCTTAACGGCATGCGGAACCCCGCCGACCGCGGCCCCTACCGAAGCTCCCATTGTAGCACCGACTGAAGCGCCCGCTGCTGAGCCGACGGAGGTTGTCGAACCCACTGTGGCCCCCACCGAGGCACCTGCGGAACCTGTTGCTACCTTGAAAATCTGGGCTGATGACACCCGCACCCCTATCTTGCTTGATTTCGCCGAGGATTTTAAAGCAGAATACAATGTAGAACTGATTGTAGAAGACCTGGGCCGGGTGCAAGACATCCGCACACCGATGATCACCGCAGCACCGGCTGGCGAAGGTCCTGATATCTTCATCGGCGTCCATGACTGGTTAGGTGCCCTGGTTGAGAGCGGTCTGGTAGCCCCCATCGATTTGGGAGGTAAAGCCGGTGAATTTGTACCCATGTCATTGGATGCTTTCACCTATACCGATGGCAAATTATACGGTGTTCCTTATGCCACAGAAAACCTTGGGTTCTTTTACAATACCGACCTGGTCGAAACCCCACCCACCACTTGGGCAGAAGTACTCGAAATTGCTCAGGCTCTCAAAGATGAAGGCAAGATCGAATACGCCTTTGCCATGGCAGGCGGCGGCTATGAGAATATGCCGCTCCTGACGGCGAATGGCGGCTATATCTTCGGCAAGGACGCAAATGGTGCTTGGAATGCCAGTGATGTAGGTCTGGACAGCGAAGGCATGATTGCCGGCGTTACCTATCTGGCTGATGCTGCCGCAGCTGGTCTTATTCCTGCTACCGCTGATTATGAAACCGCCCATTCATTATTTGAGACTGGACAGGCTCCATTCCTGATGGCTGGCCCGTGGGCATTGGAACGCATCCAGGCCTCTGGTGTACCCTACAAGGTAACCACTTTCCCGGATAATGGCGCACCTTTCTCTGGTGTACAGGGTTTCATGATCAATGCTTTCAGTGAAAATGTACTTCTGGCTCAGACTTTCCTGACCGAGTACGTCGCCACCGAACCATTCATGCAGCAAATTGCAGATACCGGAATGCGTCCATCTGCTTTAGTATCAGTTCTGGAAAAAACCACTGATCCTGATCTGTTAGCAATGGGGCAAATCACCAATGCCATGCCTATGCCCAACATCCCGGAAATGGGTTCTGTATGGACAGCATGGAATAATGGTATCGCCCTCGCGGCAGCCGGCACCCAGGACCCAGAAGCGGCCATGACGGATGCAGCCAACCAGGTGCGTGCCCTGATCCAGGGAGCGCTGGCTGGCATGGTCAATGTTCCTGGTAGTTTTCAGGATAAGACGGGATGTGGCGGCCAATGGGACCCTGCCTGCGAAGCGACAGCTTTGACATTGGGTGATGATGGTCTCTATACCCTTACCGTGGATATCCCCGCAGGAGATTACGAGTTCAAAGTCGCACTGGATGGTGCCTGGACAGTGAACTATGGTTCAGATGGCGCTCAGGACGGCCCGAACTACGCCCTCAGCCTGGCAGCCGACAGTACCGTGACATTTACCTACAATCCCGAAACCCACTTAGTGGAATTCGAGACCAAATAGTAGATTGTTTTTAGGAAGAAGGCCGGGAAAATTTCCGGCCTTCTTTTAACACATTATAAATGCAAGGAGGTAACGGTGTGACTTCCATTACCGGAAAACACGTTTCAAAGAGGGCTGCTTCTTCAACACCGATTGTTGCACGGTTATTGAAGATTGCGCTTTTAGTACTCCTGGATGCCTTAGTAATCTGGTTCATACTCAAGCTGGCATCCCTGGGATACTATCCCCTTGTGGCAGTCTTTGTCATTATCACTTTGTTCGTAAATATTATCCTCCTGCGGCACGAAACTTATCCCCTCCGCTGGATGGTTGTTGGCCTTGTATTGATGGCATTGTTTACCATTTATCCCATTTTCTTTACGGTCTGGGTAGCCTTTACAAATTATGGTGAAAGTCACCTCATTACCAAACAGCAGGCCATAAACCAGCTACTGAACGAAAAATATCTCCCGCCAGCTGGCAAAGCTTATACCTGGACCGCATTTCAATCAGCACAAGGTGATTATGCGCTCTGGCTGATTAATCCGGAAGGGAATGGCTTTCTGGCAAAACCTGGTGAGACAATCACGCGGCCCCTGCCCGGTGAGTCAGGGATTGGGGAATTCGACGATAAAGGCATCCCCCAAACAATAGAGGGTTATGAAAGGTTGAATGCCATTCGGGCTGTGACGGATAAAAACCTGCCCAATATTCTGTTTGGCGAGGAGGGGAAAACGATCCAAATTCGCTCCTCGGTGGAAGCTTCCGAGTTGCTGCCCCTTTACCTTTACGATCCTGAGCAGGATGCCATGGTTAACCAGGAAACTGCAGTCGTCTATAAAAACCTCCGCGGCACCTTTACTTCATCAACCGGCGAAGCGCTGCGACCTGGTTTTGTCTCTTCGATTAAGTTCAACAATTTCAGGGATTTTTTCGTCAGTCCGGCGTTACGTGGTCCCATGTTCCAATTGGTGACCTGGAACTTTGCTTTCGCATTTTTAAGTCTTTTGTTCAATTTTGGCCTTGGCCTGGCGATTGCTGTCTTATTCAATGATCCTAATTTTCCTTTCAAAAAGCTTATCCGCTCATTATTGATCATTCCCTACACCGTGCCAGCATTGATCACTGTTTTAATCTGGCGGGGTATGTTAAATCCGGAATTGGGCGTCATCTCGCGCATCATGCAGGATTTGTTTAATTGGTCCCCACAATGGTTCACCGACCAGTTGTGGGCAAAAATCGCCATTTTGGTGATCAACCTGTGGTTGAGTTACCCTTACTTTATGCTGATATGCAGCGGAGCGCTTCAATCCATTTCGCAGGATATTTATGAAGCTGCCATAGTGGACGGAGCCAATCCCTGGCAAAAATTCAGATTAATCACGCTGCCCTTATTGTTGGTGGCTGTTGGTCCCTTGTTAATCGCGTCATTCACCTTTAACTTTAACAACTTCAACCTGATCTACCTGTTCAATGCCGGTGGTCCGCCCATCCCAGGCACACCCACTCCCGCCGGATACACGGATATCCTGATCAGCTATGTTTACAATCTGGCCTTTTCCGGCAGCCGTGGTGTGAATTACGGTTTTGCGGCTGCCATCACAATCATCATCTTCTTTATTGTCGCTTCCATCACGCTCTTCCAGTACCGCTATACCCGTATGTGGGAGGAGGTCAGTGAAAATGTCTAACCAGCCCAATTACATCCAAAATTTACGTACGTCTAAAGGCGCTCAACGCAAGTTTTTTGGCGTTGGCATTCGTCTGGTGATCGCGGTCATCCTGATCATTTTTTCGATCTTTCCGGTGCTTTGGATGATCTCCGCTTCTTTGAGTCCAACCGGTACACTGGCCACACAATCGCTGATTCCCAAGAATCCGGGATTTGGCAACTATCTCACATTGGTAAGGATGGATCAGTTTCCCTTCTGGAATTGGTTATTAAATTCACTCAAGATTGCATCCATTACCTCGGTAACCTCACTTGCCATCACCACATTAGCGGGTTATGCGTTTTCACGTTTTCGCTTCCGCGGCCGCCAAACTATGCTCAAGGCCATCCTGCTGATCAATACATTCCCGAGCTTGCTAGCGTTGGTTGCCACCTTCCTGATGGTCTCCCAGATGGGAGATGTCCTTCAATATAAAGGCCAGGATATTATCGGCCTGGATAACCATTTCACCCTGATCCTGGTTTATTTGGGCGGATCCATGGGCATAAATATCTGGCTGATGAAAGGTTACCTGGACACCATCCCGCGCGACATCGATGAATCTGCTATGGTGGAAGGGGCATCGTATTGGCAGATATTCACCATGTTGATCCTTCCACTATTACGCCCCATGCTGGTTGTTATCGCCATCATCAACTTTATTGGAACCTACGGCGAGTTCGTGCTGGCACGTGTGCTGCTCAGAAGTAATGAGACATACACCCTCATGGTTGGCTTGCAGATCTTTGCCGGGGCTCAATTCCAGCAGAGATGGGGAGTATTTGCAGCCGGCGCATTAATGGGCGCACTCCCGATCATCATCATTTATCTTGTTCTCCAGGATCATATTGTAAGCGGCTTAACCCAGGGTGCGGTAAAAGGATAAGTGAAGATGTTACCTATAAAGATAAACCAACGGCTCACGATTATTGTGCTATTCGCAATCATGGTGAGCGTTGTTGGGTGTAACCCAGTGGTTACTCAAACACAACCGGCTGCCGCGGTGGAACAATCCACACCCGTTCAGGCTGCAGAAACGGCAGCCCCTGCGGAACAAGCCGCCTCTGCCCCGATTGCAGAACCGGCAGCGCTGCTTAATCCCGGATTTGAAGAGCCGGCTGCCGGCGGAGCGTTCGCCGGTTGGAGCAACACTGGCCCGGAGGATGCAATACTCATCGAAGATGGAGGCCATTCGGGGGATTTTCGCCTGACGCACACAGCGGCTAAAACATATATCGTGGAGACCTCACAATCCGTCTCAAGGCTGGCCAATGAATGGTACACCCTAGGCGCCTGGGTTCGTTCAAGCGGGAAAAATGAAGTCTATCTCAGCCTAATGTGTGGTGACCAGGAAAAGCGAGTCTATGCGCCTGCCACTACCCCCGGTTACCGTTGGATACACCTGGTAGTCTCTAACCAGGTCTCTAACGGTCAATGCACGATCAGTCTGCACTCGTTTGGCACGCCTGATAGTTGGTCCAGCTTTGATGACATTGAATTGGTTCCCGGACAGATCGCGCTTTCCTATCTTGGCGCCGATATCTCGAGTTTATATAAATCCGAAGATATGGGCGGCGTATATCATTACAGTGATGGAACCCAGGCTGACGCCTTACAGATTCTGAAGGATTCTGGTCTGAATTACGCCCGGCTGCGGGTTTGGGTAGACCCGGCTGATGGCTACCACAATAAAGCTGAAATTTTGGCAATGGCTACGCGCCTGAAGAGCCTGGGGATTAAATTGTTAGTGGACTTTCATTATTCAGACAATTGGGCCGATCCGGGAAAACAATATAAACCTGCCGCGTGGGAGAATTACGATTTCGAGCAATTAAAGCAGGCTGTATATGATCACACCTATGACATCTGCAGCAGCCTGGCTGCGCAGGGAACTCCGGCAGATATGGTCCAGATTGGCAATGAGATCAATGCTGGAATGTTGTGGCCTGACGCAGACTACAACCATTTCGATAATCTTGCAGCTCTCTTGAAATCCGGTTATCAAGCCGCGAAAGATAGCTCCGCTTCAACACTGGTCATGCTGCACATCGCAGAAGGTGGAGACAATGAGATGGCGCGCTGGTGGTTTGGTAATATCACCAGCAGAGACGTTCCCTTCGATGTGATTGGCGTCTCTTATTATCCTTTCTGGCATGGCAGCCTGGTACAGTTGCAGGCCAATTTGAATGACTTATCCGCCCGCTACGACAAAGATGTGGTTGTGGCTGAGTTTGCCTATGCCTTTACGACCATTGAGAATGACAACTTACCCAACATCGCCAGCCGGAAAATGGCCATTGATGGTTATTCATTCACGCCGGAAGGTCAGCGTCTCATGCTCAGGGATGTCATGTCGGTTGTACGGGGAGTGTCCGACGGACGCGGGCTGGGTGTATTCTATTGGGATGCCACCTGGACAGCAGTGCCGGGCAATGGCTGGGAAACAACCGATCCCGCTTCTGAGAATGCCTGGGAAAATCAGGCGCTATTCAACTACTCCAACAATGCATTACCCGCAATGGAGGAATACCTTAATCCCTAGCGAGCAATAGAGCAAGCTCATTGACCGCAAAATTAATGGAAGAAAATTTATGGCAAAATTTTATGTAAACATCGTTCACCGGCCAGAAATGGTCCCCGAATATATCCAGAAAGAAGCTGAGCAAGGACAAAAAGAAGACCTTTCCCGTAATTCAGTCTTGCAGGAATCACTGGATATCTTCCGCACACAGCAGCAAATCGCGCATGAGAATGGCCTGCGGACAACGATACAGATGACGTACGCCAGCTTGTTTAATGAAGAGGCGGTTGCCATCGCCAAAGAACACCACCAGGAGTACAACGACGAGATCGGCTTAACCTTTCTCGGCATTCAGTGCAAGGAGTTTCGCAAAAAGTTCCACTCAAAAGAGCTGGCCATCTGGCTGTTCTCCATGGAAGAAAAACGCAAGATTGTTGACGAGCTCTTTGGCAAGTTCGAACAAGTCTTTGGTTTTCTGCCCACCTCCACCGGTTCGTATTACATGGATGCAGAGCTGGTAAATTACATCAAAGAAACCTTTCCGATGGTCAAGATAGCCGTGGCCACCTGTTGGGAAGAAGGACCAAAAGCTTACTGGAACGCCAACAATTCCTGGTATACCCTGCTGGACGGCGGCCCGTGGAACCCCTGGATTCCGTCGAAAAGGAACATTCACTGCATTGCCTCAGACCCGGATGACGATATCGGTATCGTGGCTATCCCGCACCTCTCACGTGACCTGATGGCAGTGTTTGACGGTCCCGGTTCCTATTACGGCACACATCCGCAAAACATCCTGCGCGGCATGGTCTATGAAGGAGACGAACTCCCCTATTTTAAGAACATCGTTGATCAATACCGTGCGATGCACAAATACAACCGTGGCTATGCCTATAACATGATGTTCGTCGGCCCGGGTTGGATGAGTAAAAGCGGCCGCTGGGAGGCGGATTACGATCTATTGTTAAAGAGCTACAAAGATGGTATGGCTTATTATGGAGAGCTCAAAAAACAGGGCGAGCTTGAAGACCTGACGATGAGCGAATTTGCTGATGTTTACCGGCAAGACCGGCCTTACGCCCGCCCGGAATGCACTTTGTGGAAAGATATCCTTTACGGCTCGAAGCGCCAGATGTTCTGGTACGCTGATCCGTGGATGCGCTTTTGCCTGGACATGAACCAGGGCGGCGCAATGGTGGACCTGCGGCCTTATGCTGCGAAGCTGGTCCGCCCCTGCGGTGTCGGCACCAAAGCCAATCAGGATGCATCCTACCCATTTCTGGTGCAGTCGCTTTACCGTGCCGGCTTCTTTACCCATTACGCTGGTGAAGGTGCGGTGAAAAGCTGTAAAATCGGTTACGGCGATGAACAGGTTGATTTATGTACCTGCCGGACCAGGGCTTCTTTTTCCGAAGCCGGTGATGAACGCATTGTCACGCTCGACCCGGTGACCATCGAATTCAATGATCTCACCGTAAAAGTGCAGTCCGTCTTCCGCTTGAAAGAAGGCACGGGTGAAATCGAAATTACGCGCAATATCATCGAGTCCAGCGACCCACAAGCTGAATTCACCATCGATGAATATCTCACCGCCTGTTATGGGACAACCGAATATCCGGAAGACCTGACGGGGATGCGCTTGTCTCTGATAAGCGGACAAATAGTTGATTCTATCGAATACGCTTACCAATGCCGTGAAGCTGAGAAAAGCGATGTTCAGCTCGTCCAGGCCCACATTCCTCAGGTGGATACCTACGTGGAAATGCGACCAGAGGGCAATGCTTTTGGCTATTATCGCGAAGGTTTTTCCTTTTCCCCCATGTTCACCCTGGGTATTAAAAAGGCCGTCAAAACGAAAGGAGAGCTGCGAACATGGCTCAAGGTCGCAAAGGCAAATTAAATTACCGCTGTCCGCGCTGTTTGGCGCGCGAGATTGATATGGATATGCTTTATGACAATGAAAAAACCGAGTATTATTGCCTGCGGTGCTCCTTCACCGGCAATGAGACTGAGGTTAAACAACTGAATCAACAGTTCCGGGAAAAATACCATGATCGTCTGGTACGCATTACGGATTTCTAAATACTCTCTCAAACACCGGCTCTTATGAAACAATCCTACAGGTATTCATGAAATTTGAACAGTTCTTTTTTGGTGGCGATTACAACCCAGAGCAATGGCCGGAGGAAACGTGGCTTGAAGATGTGAGCCTGATGCAGTCAGCCGGAGTCAATCTGGTATCATTGGGCATTTTTTCGTGGGCGAAACTGGAACCACAGTCCGGCATATTCGATTTTGAATGGCTGGATCGTGTGATGGAACTGCTCCATTCACATGGGGTTTCGGTCAACCTGGCGACACCAACCGCTGCCCCGCCCGCCTGGATGGTCCACCTTCACCCGCAAATATTACCGGTCACGGCAGATGGAACCACGCTCTGGCATGGCTCGCGCCGACATTATTGCCCGCACAACCCGGATTACCGCGGCTATGCGCAGCGCATTGCCAGGGTCCTGGCCGAACGCTACAAGAATCACCCTGCGCTGGCAATGTGGCACGTGGATAACGAATACGCCTGCCATATCAGTGAATGTTTTTGCGAACATTCTGTCGCGGCTTTTCGTGAATGGCTTAAGCTGCGTTATACCTCCCTGGATCAATTGAATTTTGCCTGGGGAACGGCCTTCTGGGGACAGGCCTACGGCGATTGGAACGAAATCCAGCCGCCCAGGCGCACACCTGCCCAGAAGAACCCGACCCAGCAGCTGGACTGGACGCGTTTTAGCTCCGATTCCTGGCAGGTCTGTTTCGAGGAACAAAAAAGGGTCTTCAAAGAAATAACGCCCGCTGTCCCTGTCACCACAAATTTCATGAGTTTTCACCGTCCGATCGATTACTTCAAATTTGCGCAGCTGGAAGATGTAGTTTCGCTCGACAGTTACCCGGATACATCTCAACCGGATTGGATGGTCCACTCCGCAATGACCTATGACCTGATCCGCTCATTGAAAAAGGACAACCCCTGGATTTTGATGGAGCAGGCTGCCTCGCTGGTTAATTGGCGGCAGCGTAACGCAGTCAAACGTCCCGGGGTCATGCGCCTGGGCAGCCTGCAAGCTGTCGCGCGCGGCGCCAACGGTATTATGTTCTTCCAATGGCGCCAATCAAAGTTTGGCGGTGAGATGTTTCACTCCGCGATGCTGCCGCATGCCGGGACTGATTCGCGCACCTGGCGCGAAGTAAGTGCGCTGGGAAACGAATTACCCCGATTGAGCAATCTGCTTTCCAGCAAAGTCGAAGCGAAGATTGCCATCCTGATGGACTGGGAAAACTGGTGGGCGCTCGAGCTGGATAGCAAACCTTCCAGCGATCTGAAACTCATTCCCAACCTGCAAGCCTTCTACAGGCAGTTATACGAGCGCAACATTATGGTGGATTTTGCCCCACCCGAAGCCGATTTAAGTTCGTACAAACTCGTCATCGCGCCCAATCTCTATCTGGTCACAGGTATTGCTGCAAACAATCTGAATAACTATGTTGCCAATGGCGGGACGCTGCTGCTGTCTTACTTCAGCGGCATTGTAGATAATAATCAACATATCAACTCGGGTGGATACGCCGCACCTTTCCACGAAATGCTGGGGCTGACGATAGAAGAATTTGTTCCATATCAGGCGGGTTTTAACAACACCATCCGGACCACTGACGGAAAGCAATTTAAAAACACTTTCTGGGCGGATGTGGTTCATTTGAACACCGCTGAAACGCTGGCGAATTACGAGCAGGATTATTATGCCGGAGGTCCCGCCGTTACCCGCAACACTTTTGGAAAAGGCACCGCTTACTACCTTGGCACTGAACTGCTGCCGGATGGACTCGAATGGTTAATCGATAGAATTCTTGAACAGGCGCAGGTTCGGCCGGATTTACCCAATCTGTCGGCTGGCATAGAGGTGATGCTGCGCTCAGACAAATCCAAAGAATGGCTTTTCATTCTGAATCACACGGCCACTTCGCTTGAAGTTCCAACTGGAAAGAACGGAACAGATTTACTTTCAGGCCAAGAGGTTAATGGCATGATTCATCTATCCGCCTATGCTGCTGCGGTGATCGAGCAAGAGCGTATATACAGAGGAGTTGTTTAGAGTCATGGCTTTTTTCATCCCTTCAGTGGTTAATCCGGGTTTCGAGGCCGGGCTGCAAGGCTGGAACACTACTGGTGTTGTGGAATCCGGTGGACACACAGGCAGCTCGCACCTGACGCACAAGTCCGGCGTTATCCAAACAACTCAGCAGCTGGAAAATCTAGCCGACGGATGGTACACCCTGCGGGTTTGGCTGCGGACCAATGCTGTACCCAGGGTTGCTGCCATTACGCTAAAAGATTCAAGCAGCCAGGCAAAATCAATCTCGGTTCCACTGTCGCAGGAGGGTTGGCTGCAAGTCGCTTTTTCTGCGTATCTAACTGGTGGAATCTGCACCATCAGCCTGTACTCAGAAATTGAAGACGATGGCTGGATCGCTTTTGACGACATCCAGTTGACCGCCGGACGGTGTGCCCTCCCGATCAGAGGCGCGGATATCTCCAGCCTCAAGAAATCGGAGGACATGGGCGGTATATACTACGACAAACAAGGAAGAGCGGACGATGCCCTGAACATTCTTCAGCATCACGGCCTGAATTTCGCGCGGCTGCGCATCTGGCTCAGCTCCCCGGATGGCTATCACGGCAAGCTTCAACTGATGGAGATGGCCAAACGGTTTAAAGCGCTGGGCATCGGGCTCCTGGTTGATTTTCACTATTCGGACAGTTGGGCTGACCCTGGCAAACAGTTTAAACCGCGTGCATGGGAAAACCTGGATTTTGAAGGTTTGAAAAAAGCCGTCTATGAACATACCTTCGACGTCTGCAATGCCCTGTTGCTGCAGGGTACTCCGGCGGAGATGGTGCAGGTGGGAAATGAGATCAACCACGGCATGCTGTGGCCGGATGGCAAAAATGATGATGGTTTTGACCGGCTGGCCGCCCTGTTGAAAGAAGGCGTGCGCGCGGTGCGGGATAGCTCACCGGAAAGCCTCGTGATGCTCCACATTGCGGAAGGCGGCGACAATAAGCAGTTCCGCTGGTGGTTCGATACCATCATCCGGCACGGCGTTGAATTCGACCTGATCGGTGTCTCCTATTATTCCTACTGGCACGGCACACTGCTGAGTCTGCAGCAAAATCTTAATGATATCGCACTGCGCTATCAAAAAGACATTATTGTCGTCGAAACAGCCTACCCGTTTACTCTTGAAAATGACGATGCTACACAGAATATTTTTCCGTCTTCAGACATCGATGCTTTTCCCGCCTTGCCAGTCGATGGTTACCCCGCCACTCCCGCGGGCCAAAAGAAAATGCTGGCGGATATCCTCAGCGTCATCCGAGCTGTACCGGAGAACCGCGGACTCGGATTCTTCTGGTGGGATGCTACCTGGACAGCTGTGGAAGGCAATGGTTGGGACACGGCAGACCCGACCTTAGGCAACAATTGGGAAAATCAGGCATTGTTTGATTTTAACGATTGCCCATTGCCTGCCATGGATTTGTTCAAGGAACCGTAAACCCATCTGTTTCCCCCAAAAATGCCCCCTTCCCCGACATCAGGAAGGGGGCAGGAGATGAAGAGTATATCTTGCAGCGTGCCAGTCACCGGGGTTAGAACTCGAAAGATGGTTAGGAGGATAGCGATCGCTAAAATGCCCAGTAAAAAGGCCAGGTGCTGGCAAATCGCGTACATAGTCCGACGCGAGAGCAAGACCAGGTGAAGGATACCGGACAAATCGTCTGAAAGCAGCGTGATTTCAGTTGTTTCGATTACCTGGTCCATACCCCCCCTGAGCCCCCTGAGTGGATACCCTCAGTGCCTGCCGAACTCGAACTGCGAACATCATCGAAAACTATCCTTGATTAGTAATAAATGAAGATATCTCTATTGGTTACGAAATCACGACCTTTATTGAAACGTATCTCTTATCATTGTGGCTTATTGTCTGGCATTTGACAAAATCCAATTCATCCCTTCTGAAGACAAGCTTCTACTACAGGAGTCACCAGCTTCTGGAGCATCTCATCCATTTCCTTGGGGGAATAGGGCATTTTGTTATCCAGCCACCAGCGCAGCATGGTTACAAATGTGCCGGCTAAGAATTGCGCCATCACTTCAATCGGTATAACGGGCTGATTGCCTTGAGAGATACGCGCTTTTAGATCAGCGGTAAGTTTCTGGCTCCAATACTCCTGTCCCTTTTCGAAGAATAATTCCAGGCCGCGGCCGCGCACCATGCCTCTGAACAGGTTATGGTTCTCTTGCACGTGTTCATACAGTTCCTGGGTGGGAAACATGCGCGTTTCGCCTGTTTTGGACGGCGCTCCAACAAAACCGCTCATGATTTGCATGAGGTGCATCAGCCCACTGGTCATCAGATCTTCTTTGTCCTGGTAATGGGCGTAGAAGGTAGAGCGCCCCACGTTCGCCCGGTCGATGATGTCTTGCACCGTGATATCGTCGTAACGCTTATCCTGCATCAACGACATTAAAGCCTCGTGCAATATTTGCTGAGTACGTTGGCTGCGACGGTCAGTTTTCAAGTTGGCCATTTCTTTCTCCGTTTTCGTACAATTTTTCTTTTTTGTCCGTTAATGAACTTTTTTCGCCGATTGTTGGTTGACGGCGAGTGGGTGAAATTTTATACTCTCTATCGAACATGTTGTTCAGTATCGAATATATTGTACATCAAAATATGAAAGGGAAATCACCAATGTTGAGTTTTCAACCAACAACCTCCGCAATTAGAGAACGACCCCGCATTGAACTGCGCGGTGTGATCAAAGATTATGATACATCTGCCGGACCATTTACAGCCCTGAAAGGGATAGACCTGACCATCCAGCCAGGCGAATTCGTTGCGGTGGTTGGTAAATCAGGCAGCGGTAAATCTACCCTGCTTAACGTTATCGCCGGGATTGACCGCCCAACCCGAGGCGAAGTGAACATAGGTAGAACATGTGTACACCAACTTAATGAGAGCCAGGTAGCTGTGTGGCGCGGGATCACGGTGGGTGTGGTGTTCCAGTTCTTTCAGCTCCTGCCTACCCTGACCGTCCTTGAAAATGTGATCCTGCCGATGGATTTCAGCGCGACATTGCCCACCCGCCAGCGTCTGGAGCGTGCCCGCCTGCTGCTCGAACGCGTGGGCGTGGCCGATCAGGCCAACAAACTACCTGCTTCCCTTTCAGGTGGGCAGCAGCAGCGCGCCGCCATTGCCCGCTCTCTGGCCAACGACCCGCCGATTCTGGTGGCAGATGAGCCTACAGGCAACCTTGATTCCAGTAATGCAGACCGGGTCTGGGCGCTTTTCAAAGATCTGGCCGCTGAAGGAAAAACTGTTTTGGTAGTGACGCACGAACGCGAGATCGCCCAACACGTTTCTCGTACCGTGCGCTTGTCTGATGGCCTGATCGTTAATGAACAGTCTGAACCGAGGGAGGTGGAATATGCCGTACGTTAGCGTCCTATGGCGCAAGGCTCTGCGTGATTTGTGGCTGAATAAAACCCGTACTGCACTGGTAGTCTTAGCTATTGCGGTGGGTGTCTTTGGACTTGGGCTTGTGTTGGATTCCTATACGATCCTAACAAGGGAAATGAACGAGAACTACCAGCGTACCAACCCGGCCTCTGCCACGCTGTATACAAGTCCGCTGGACGAGGCCACCGTGCAGTTTGTTGAAGATTTGCCGCAAATTGCCGAGGCTGAAGCTCGCCGCATGGTGGTTGGACGTATCCAGGTCGGACCGGATGAATGGTTGAACATCTGGTTGTTTGTGATCAACGATTATGATCAGGTGCGGCTGGACCGATTTTCTCCAGACCAGGGTCAATATCCTCCTAAAACTGGTGAGATACTGCTCGAGCGCGCCGCATTGCGCCTGGTCGGTCTGAAGGTGGGCGACACCGCTACGGTCAAGATACCCGATGGTGCACCGGTTGACTTAAAAATGACAGGCGTTGTTCACGCTCCGGGGTTGCCCCCCGCCTGGATGGAGGGCTTCGCATACGGATTTATCACCCACGAGACTTTCACCGGATTGGGAGGAGTGCCTTATTTTGATGAGCTAAAGATCGCTGTGGCCGAGAGTCCACTCGACAGAATCGCCATCCGCAGCACTGCTTATGAAGTTAAAGAATGGCTGGAACAAAACGGCCAATCCGTTAGTCGAATCGAAATCCCCGAACCTGGCAAACACCCGCATGCCAACCAAATGGCAACGTTGCTTTTCCTCCTGGAAGCGTTTGGGCTGCTGGCTTTGGGCTTGAGCGGTGTGCTGACTGCCAACATGATTTCCGCCCTGCTGGCGCAGCAAATCCGGCAGATTGGAGTAATGAAAGCCGTGGGTGGGCGCGCTTACCAGGTGGCGGTGATCTATTTGGGCATGGTGCTGTTCTTAGGCCTGCTGGGATTGGCAGTGGGAATACCCCTGGCCATTCTGGCAGGGCGGGGATACGCCAGTTTTGCCGCCGGAATGTTGAATTTCAAAATCTTCAGCGATGCCATTCCTGGCTGGGCGTTTGCTCTACAGGCTGGGGTGGGGCTGCTCATCCCACTGACGGCCGCCGCTTTCCCCATCCTGCGTGGAAGCCGGGTCACGGTGCGTCAGGCTATAAACGATTATGGAATTGCCGATTCGCCAAGCACGAGATTATCCACCAAGGAGCAGCGGTTCGCCATCTTCTCACGGCCTTTCCTGCTCTCATTACGCAATACTTTTCGCCGCCGAGCTCGCCTGGCGCTAACGCTGGTGACGCTGGCAACGGGTGGAGCAGGTTTCATCGTTGCCATGAATGTGCTGGCATCAATGGATTCGACTGTGGCTGCCAGATATGACGCTGCCCGCTACGATGTGCAGTTTTGGTTCAGTCATCCCTACCCGACAGCACGCGTAGAGGAAATCATCCGCTCTGTGGAGGGGATAGCGGAAGCAGAAAGTTGGGGTGGAGCCAAGGTGGAACTGGTGTACCCCGACGGTACGCTGAGCAATCGCTACAATCTGGTCGCCCCGCCATCCACTACCCAATTGATGACTGAGCTTCCCGTCATTGCCGGACGCTGGCTGCAGCCAGATGACACGAATGCCCTGGTGATTAACCACGCCTTATTGTCGAAAGAACCTGGACTGGAGGTTGGCAGCCAGGTGACTCTGAGGATTGGAGAAGCCGAGCAGATCTGGCAGGTGGTGGGCGTAGTGCAGGAAATCATGTCCTTGCCGGCTGTCTACACTAACCAGGAGGCTTTTGTTGCGGCTACCGGCTTAAGCGAGCTAACGCAAAGCGTGGTGGTTGTCACAGAAAATCGCTCTTCTGAAACCATAGCTGAGATTACTCGCCGGATGGAAGGCGCTCTATCTACTGCTGGATTGGATGTGAGCGCCAGCCAGCAGTTAGCCCAGGTGCGCAAGGCAATCGAAGAACATTTACTTATTTTGGCATCGTTTCTGATTATGATGTCGGTGTTAGTACTGGCCGTCGGTGGGTTGGGGCTGGCCTCGACAATGAGCATCAACGTGCTGGAGCGCCAGCGCGAGATCGGCGTCCTGCGTGCGATTGGCGCATCTACCGCGGCGGTGCTGCGTATCATCGTGGTCGAGGGAATGATTATTGGCGGGTTGAGTTGGGGACTGGCGGTAATGCTGGCCTGGCCGATTAGTCGCTTTGTGAGCTATACCTTTGGCATGACGTTCTTCGAAGCCCCTCTTCAATTTGCAGTTTCGCCGCTGGGGATGGTTTTGTGGCTGGGCATCGCTTTGCTGCTGGCAGCTCTCGCTAGCCTGTACCCGGCCTGGAACGCTGCTCAAATGACTGTGCGCCAGACGCTGGCGTACGAATAATCAACCACACTATTAATCATAAGGAATACAACAGGAGATACTAAGATGAATAAGAAGAAATGGATCATCACCGCTTTCATACTGATCATGCTGGTTCTAATCGCCGTTGGAATCTACCTCAGCGGCAGCTCCCTGGTGCAGATGCTTCAGGCTCATTTGGGGGGTTTATAATGTCTCAACCCCATTCACACACAACTCAGGCCAGGACCGAGGGGATCTTGATTCGTTGGGCATCCGCTTATGATTTCCTGACCAACCTGTTAACCTTTGGGCAGACCAGGCGTCTGCGTGAGATGACGATCGATGTTTCATTACTCAAGCCAGGTGAGCGCCTCCTGGATGTGGGCTGCGGGACGGGAGGCGTGACCATCCCTGGTAAGCTGCGGGTTGGTTCTGGCGGCGAAGCGGCTGGTGTTGACCCTTCCCCTGAGATGATCGCCGTGGCGCAGCGTAAAGCCCAGCGCAAAGGCCTGCAGATCGATTTCCGCGTGGGTGTGATCGAAGCGCTGCCATTTCCAGATGCATCTTTCGATGTGGTCACGGCTAGCTTGATGATCCATCACCTGCCGTCAGATGAATTACAGCGCAAAGGGTTTGCCGAAATCTTCCGTGTACTCAAGCCGGGCGGGTATCTGCTGATCGCGGACATGATCCAACCTAAATCATCGGCTGGAATAGGATTTCTTCCGGCGTTGATACTGCATCATGGTAAAGTATCGGATGGGGCCGCCTGGCTGACGATGCTCAAACAGGCGGGATTCCGGCAATCTCTCGTTCTAGACCAGCACTTTTCCCTGATTGGGTTTATCCGCGCAACAAAATAACTACCTGGCGAAAAATCCGTGACAACGCAAACAAGTATTCATGGGAAATGATCCGCGAAGCTGCCAACAGGACCAAGAAACCCGAATCAGAGAAAATTGTTTCACCACGCAGGCGACGATAGGCATCACTCAAACGCAACTCGCGCGGGATGGTGTGTACCGCATCGCTCTGCGCTATCAAAAAGACATTATTCTCGTCGAAACAGCCTACCCGTTTACTCTTGAAAATGACGATGCTACACAGAATATTTTTCCGTCTTCAGGCATCGATGCTTTTCCTGCCTTGCCAGTCGATGGTTACCCCGCCACTCCCGAGGGTCAAAAGAAAATGCTGGCGGATATCCTCAGCGTCATCCGGGCTGTACCGGAGAACCGCGGAATTGGATTCTTCTGGTGGGATGCTGCCTGGACAGCGGTGGAAGGCAATGGTTGGGACACGGCAGACCCGACCTTAGGCAACAATTGGGAAAATCAGGCGTTGTTTGATTTTAACGATTGCCCATTGCCTGCCATGGATTTGTTCAAGGAAGCTTAATCCCATCTGTTTCCCCCAAAAATGCCCCCTTCCCCGACATCAGGAAGGGGGCAAGATTCGTGCTCCGGTTCCGTCGGCCAAATCAAATTGCGGTTGGTTGTATCGCAACATTTCTCTGTTTATCTATTTCTGATCTTGGCTATTGCATCGACAACCTCAAGATCGTGAACAGATTTATGCTGATTTTATGGGGTTTTAATCGCCGTTTTACTGACCAGCGAGTTTCAATTGAGTATGCTGAGGAAGCTATGCTCAACCTTTTTTGGAACAGGCGTTTGTAGTGTTGTTTTTAGTAAAATTTCTGCCACACAGAACATCCTTGTCGTTCTTTACAAAAGTAGAGCGGAGCCCATTTTAAAAAATAATTGCATCCGTTTTCACCAGGAGGGTTCCATGTCGCTCAAGTACACATCTTTCACAGTTCGTTTTTTCAGCGTGTTGATATTTCTCATCATGTTGGTTAGCCCTCAGAGCGTCACCCCGGTACATGCGGAAGGCGTATGTTATGTTAAGGAAGGTGCTGCCGGTGAGGGCAACGGATCCTCCTGGGGAAATGCCTACCCTAACCTGCAATCGGCATTGGGCAATCTGTCCTGTACCGAAATCTGGGTGGCGGCGGGAACCTATAAGCCGACTGGCGGTACTGACCGCGCCATCTCCTTTACCCTCAAAAACGGCGTAGCCATCTACGGTGGTTTTGCCGGTACAGAAAGCAGCCTGGACAATCGCGATTGGGAAAGCAACCCCACCATCCTGAGCGGAGACATTGAAGGAGATGACACCAATATAGACGGCAACCATATCGCGGAAACCCCAGCCAATATTATGGGCGGCAACAGCTACCACGTCGTCTCCGGTGTCAACCTCACCGCCAGCGCCATACTGGATGGCTTTATCATCACTGCCGGGGCAACGAGACCCTCCTTCCCTAACGATTCCGGCGGCGGGATGCACCTGAATGAAAGCAGCCCCACTCTGACCAACATCACCTTCAGCGGTAACTCCGCTATAGCCGGCGGCGGGATGTTCCTGTTTACCAGCAGCCCGGCCTTAACCAACGTCACCTTTAGCGGCAACACCGCTTCCGTCGGCGGCGGGGTGTACCTGACCAACAGCAGCAGCCCGACCCTCATCAACGTCACCTTTAGCGGCAACACCGCTTCCGACTCCGGTGGCGGGATGTCCCTGAATGGCGGCAGCCCGACCTTGACGGGAGTCACCTTTAGTGGCAACACCGCTTCCGGCAATGGCGGCGGGATGTTCCTGAACAACAGCAGCCCTAGCCTGACCAACATCACCTTCAGCGACAACACCGCACTCGGCGGTGGTGGGATGTATCTGCTTGAAAGCAGCCCAATCTTGACAAACGTCACCTTTAGCGGCAACAACGCTTCCGACTCCGGTGGCGGGATGTCCCTGACCGCCTACAGCAGCCCCACGCTGACGGGCGTCACCTTTAGTGATAACTCGGCTCCAATTGGTGGCGGGATGTTCCTGACTGCCAGCAGTCCAACCTTGACCGACATCACCTTCAGCGCAAACACTGCTTCCTCCTATGGTGGCGGGATGGCCCTGTACAACAGCAGCAGCCCGAACCTCACCAACGTCACCTTTAGCGGCAACAACGCCTCCGACTATGGCGGCGGGATGGTCCTGTCCTCTAGCAGCCCAACCCTGAAGGGCGTCACCTTTAACGGCAACAACGCTCTCGGCGGCGGCGGGGTGTACCTGACCAACAGCAGCCCGAAGCTGACTAATGTCACCTTCAGCGGCAACTCCGCTTCAGGCGGCGGTGGGGTGTACCTAGAAAGCAGTAGCAGCCCGACCCTCACCAACGTCACCTTTAGCGCCAACAACGCTTCCCTCTTAGGTGGAGGGATGTTCCTGGATAACAGCAGCCCTAGCCTCCGTAACAGCATCCTGTGGGGCAACACGGCTCCAAATAATCCTTCCATCGGGCAAATGGACGAAAGTGAGGCAGCTATTTTCGACAGCCTGGTCCAGGGAGTTGACAACGCCACTGATCCGCTCTTCGTACGCAATCCCTCGCCCGGTGTAGACGGAATCTGGAATGGCGTCAACGACGATTACGGCGACTTGCATCTGCAATTCGGCAGCCCCGCCATCGACCAGGGCAATAAGAATGTCATCAACCCGATCCTGCCCGCCACAGACCTGGACGGGCGCCAGCGCGTCTGGAACAACGCGGTTGACCTGGGCGCTTACGAAAACCATGCCATCATGTATGTCAAGGAAGGCGCAACCGGCGCGGGTGACGGATCCTCCTGGAGCGATGCCTTCCCCGAACTGCGCGACGCGCTGGCGGCTTCTCGTCCCGGTGACGAAATCTGGGTGGCAGCCGGATCTTACATGCCGACTGGTGATGCGGACCGCGCCATCTCCTTTACCCTCAAAAACGACATAGCCATCTACGGCGGTTTTGTCGGAGACGAAACCGAGCGCGGCGACCGCAATCCCGAGGAAAACTCCACCATCCTGAGCGGCGATATTGGCACAGACAACAGTTACCACGTTGTCTCCGGTGTCAACCTCACCGCCAGTGCCGTGCTGGACGGCTTCACCATCACAGCTGGGAATGCGAATGGCGCTTCCCCCGATAACAATGGCGCCGGGATGGTCCTTGATAACAGCAGCCCGACCCTGACCAATATCAGCTTCAGCGGCAACTCCGCTGACTCCGGCGGCGGCGGGATGTTCCTGAACAACAGTAGCCCTAGCCTGACCAACATCACCTTCAGCGGCAACACCGCATTCGGCGGTGGTGGGATGTACCTAGACACCAGCAGCCCGACCCTCACCAACGTCACCTTTAGCGCCAATACAGCTTCCACCAGTGGCGGCGGGATGGTCCTGTTCAGCAGCAGCCCAACCCTGGCGAACGTCTCCTTTAGTTATAATCAGGCGACCCATTATGGTGGCGCGATCTACAATAACTCAAGCAATCCGGGACTCACCAATATCACCATCAACAACAACTCGCTCACGGGAACACATGCCTACGGGGGTGGAATATACAATGAAAACAGCAGTCCAACCCTGACCTACGTCACTTTCAGTGAGAACTTGGTCTCGGGATCCACCGCGAGTGGCGGTGGTGGGATGATCAACTGGAACAGCAGCCATCCAATTTTGACAAATGTGACCTTCACCGGTAACCAGGCCACCGGAACGGAAGCATACGGTGGCGGCTTGCTCAACGATGAGGGTAGCAATCCGACCCTGACCAACGTCACCTTCAGCAATAACTCGGCGACCAGCGGCGGCGGTGGGATGACAAACAATGACGGCAGCAGCCCGACACTAACCAACGTCACCTTTAGCGACAACAACGCCAGCCTCGGCGGCGGGATGATCAATGGTTACAACAGTCCGAATCCAACGCTTCGGAATACGATTTTTTGGGGGAATACGGCGGATAGTGGCACTACAAGTCAGGAGCAGATTTACACAATAACCGGTACCCCTGATGTGAGCGACAGTGTCATTGAGGGGGGGTATTCTGGTGGTGTAAATATCATAACTACTAACCCCAATCTCGGCACACTCGGGAATTACGGCGGTGTTACCCAGACCATCCCACTTCTGCCGGGTTCATCGGCAATTGACGCGGGCGATGGCGACACCTGCCCGCTCACGGACCAGCGCGGTAATTCACGTGTTGGAGGGTGTGACATCGGGGCGTTTGAGTCGCAGGGATTCACCCTCAGCAGCCCAACCGGCACGAACCAAAGCGCAGTGATCAACACCGACTTTGCGACACCCCTCGGCTTATCCGTCACGGCGAATGCGGCTGGTGAACCGGTGAACGGCGGCGTGGTCACCTTCACCTCTTCCTTAAGCAATGCCTGGAGAACGAACCCGGCAACTTTCACAGCGGAAATCGCCGGTGGAGTTGTCTCCGCGCCGGCCGCTGCGAATGGTTTTGCGGGAGGCCCCTATCAGGTCACCGCCAGCGCCACCGGCGTGGCATCCGGCGTCAATTTCAATTTGACGAATAACAAGGCTACCCCGGTGATCACCTGGAATGACCCGGCGGACATTGTTTACGGCACTCCCTTGAGCGTTACACAGCTCAACGCTGAAGCAGATGTTGCCGGCACCTTTACTTACACACCCGCCAGCGGCACCATCCTGGACGTGGGTGATGATCAAAATCTGCATGTAGAATTTACGCCCGGTCAACCTGATAATAACAATAGCGTATCTTTCGACGTGGAAATTAATGTTTCGGCCAGGGAACTGGAAATCACCGGTATCGCAGCCAACAATAAGGTTTATGATGGCGCGGTAAGCGGCAATGGATATTCTGGCGGAACTCTGGTTGGCATCATCGGTACGAATGATGTCAGTCTGGATGGCGCCAGTGCTGTTCTCACGTTTGATGATCCGAATGTAGGGAATGGAATTGGGGTTACCGCATCCGGCTTTGGTTTGGAAGGAGAAGATGCAGGCAACTACACCCTGGCGCAGCCGGTCGGGTTGACGGCTGAAATTACAGCCATGCCGGTAACGATCACGCCGGATGCCGGGCAGAGTAAAGTCTTCGGTGCTGCCGACCCGGTCTTTACCTATACCCACACGGAGCTGATTGGTTCGGACGTGATCACAGGTGCACTGGGCCGCGAAGCTGGTGATCTGCCGGGTAATTACATCTATACACTCGGCACGCTGACGGCAGGCCTTAACTACAGCCTGAGCCTGGCAGAAGAAGCTTTCAATATCACGGCTGTTACTGAAGCCGCGACGACGACGACCCTGACTGCCACTGCGAATCCCGATAATTTTGGCGATTCGTGGATGCTGACAGCGACGGTCGCTTCGGACTCAGGCACCCCGTCGGGAAGCGTGACTTTCAAGTTGGGCACCCAAACACTGGGTACCGTCCCACTGTTAAACGGTGTGGCTAACTTTAATACAGGCCGGCTCCCAGGAGGCGTATATAGCTTCACCGCCGAGTTCGACGGCAGCGACGATTACACCGCCAGCGTTTCAAATGCGCTCAATTTAAACGCAAAATATTATCTGATCTTTTCATTGATATTCAGATAGGATTAATATTTCAACGCAATATCTGGCAGAGAGGAAGCAAGTAGAGCTAGTTTGGTTATTGTTCTTTCTCCAGGCGGGCTGCTGTAAAACGATCTGTAATTAGTATGTTTACCAAATGCCCACGCAGAGCCCCCAATATGCCTGAATACTTTCTTGAACCACCGGCCACCCCAATCGCGCGATTTACTTTTGTCAACTGCATTAAATCCATCGAGATGACCCTTTTATCCATACCGGTATCTACTAAATTTCCGTTTATATCATAAAAGTGAAGCAGAACATCTCCAACAGCTTTCCCTTTATGCAGCATGTCCATATCAACTGCCGAGAAAATATTGCCGCTTTCAGCTAATAACGGAGAAGGATCCAAAGCTCCTATTCCAACTAATGCTGTTGTGACTTGATCGAATAAACTTAAAGCGTGTTTAGTGACTTCATCTCCCAAAAGAATGTTACGTGCTTCTTCAGTGGCAAGAACCCCGGGAACCGGCAAATAAATGACTTCACCATTAACCAGTTGTGCTAATCGTGAAGTCAGACGAGTGGCATGCGCTTCAACCGAGGGATTTCCTACTCCCCCTAATATTTGAACTACTTTTATACCAGCTTTTCGGGGTAAAGGACGAAGAGCATCCACCAGCGCTAAAAGCGTTGCGCTCCAGGATGAAATTCCGATTACTTCATTGGGGCGAATGGAAGATTCAAGATAATACGCTGCGGCTGAACCCAGGTCTCTCTGGATCAATTTTTCATCATCGTCCAGGCTGTCAACAACGATAGCATCCCGCAGATTAAACTTCATCACTAACGCTTCTTCAAGTTCGGTGTAAACACCCTTTGGCATATTGATAGAAATGCGGATGATTCCTTCTTCTTTCGAGCGGCCAAGAAGACGTGAAACAGTAGTTTGAGATAAGCCAAGTTGGTCAGCTATTTCCGACTGCTTTTTGTCCATTTCATAGTACAGGCGGGCTACTCGTGCAATCATTCGAAGTTCATCGATTTTTGTCATTTTAAGATCCTGTGAATAAAAATTTTGCTATGAATAAATATTCGTTTTTTATTGGTTAATTTAGTTTCGTATTGTATTATAGCATCTGTAGAATATATACCCAATCAGGAATAAATATTCATGAATAATACTTCGAAAAACACAATTACACAAGAGAAATCGGCATTATTGGAATATAAATCTATTCAATACCGAAAAACAATTCTTTCTCTAATTTATTCAGCAAAAGCAGGACATACCGGAGGAAGTCTATCTTGTGTGGATATACTCAATGTCCTCTACAATCAAACCATGAACATTTATAAAGAAAATTTTTCAGATTACAATCGTGATCATTATGTTCATAGCAAAGGTCACTCTGTTGAAGCTTTGTATGCTGTTCTTTTGGACCTTGGATTCTATTCCATCGAAGAATTAATGACCATTGAAAAATTCAACTCCCCCTTCATTGGGCATCCCACGCGCAGCATTCCTGGTATTGAGCAAAATACAGGAGCTCTAGGACACGGATTATCTCTTTCAGTTGGCATGGCATTAGCTGCCAAGTTGGATCATCGCAATAACCGGATTTTCACCATCATGGGAGATGGAGAATTAACCGAGGGTTCTATTTGGGAAGCCTCAGCAAGCGCTTCCAATTATCGACTAGACAATTTAGTTGCTATTATTGACCGGAATACCTTGCAAATAAGTGGCCGGACAGAAAACGTGATGGCAATGGAATCTTTGGAAGCTAAATTTGCTGCTTTTGGTTTTGCTGTTCGCCATGTCAATGGAAATGACGTAAGCGAGTTATCCGGTTTATTTGAGACTCTGCCTTTTGAATCGGGAAAACCGAATCTGGTCTTAGCTCATACAGTAAAAGGTAAGGGGATTAGTTTTATGGAGGATAATGTTGCCTGGCATCATCGTGTTCCGACAGATGAAGAATATGCGTTAGCCATTCAAGAACTTGAGTTAGCGGAGAAAAAAATGGAGAAAACGTATGGCTGATATGACTCTCTCTATCGGAAAAACCAACCTTGATGTTTTTGCCCAAACATTAATCGAATTGGCAGCGAATGACCGTAATATCCTGGTCTCTACCAGTGACTCTCGTGGGTCCGGTCGTGTTGCCCCGTTCGCCGAAAAATTTCCTCAACAAATCGTTGAGCTTGGAATTGCTGAACAAAACCTTGTAGGCGTATCTGCTGGCCTGTCTTCAATGGGAAAAAATGTTTTTACTGTCTCGCCGGCTTGTTTTCTAACCGCCCGCGCACTTGAACAAATTAAAAATGACATTGCATACTCCGACCATCCAGTAAAAGTGATTGGTATCAGCGCAGGGGTCAGTTATGGCTCTTTGGGCACAACTCATCATTCCTTGCACGATTATGCGGTAATGCAAGCCATTAATAATATCGATATTGTTGCGCCTGCCGATAATTTTGAAACACAAAAAGTTATTCAGGCTGCCATTAACCACCCAAAACCGCTTTATATTCGGTTTGGAAAAAAGCCCATGCTTAATCTTCACGCACCTGATACATATTTTGAGATTGGTAAAGCCATTCAACTTACGCCAATCCAAGATTCATATGATGTTGTCTTTATCGCGATTGGTGAAACTGTTGCGCCGGCATTTTTGGCCAACCAGGAGCTTGCAAAGGAAGGTCTTAACTGCTGTGTAATGAGTCTTCACAGTCTGCGCCCTTTTGATGAGGTCGCTGTCCAACAAGCGGTTGAAAGATCAAAGGTAGTCATTACCGTCGAAGAGCACAGCATTAACGGCGGATTGGGCAGCCGGGTGGCGTCATTTCTCATGCAGTCTGGAATTTCTCGTCCATTTAGTATTGTTGGAATTCCAGATGAACATACTGTTACCGGAAGTCAGGGCGATATATTCAAGTATTATGGCATTTCACCACAAGGGCTTGCACAGACAGCAAAACGTCTCTTAGAAAAACAATAGGAAAAAATGGTAAATTCAACCGGGTTATTTCTAGCGATTGACCAAAGTACTTCTGCCACAAAAGCGCTCCTATTTTCGTTGGAGGGTCTTGTTGTGGATCAGGAGACTGGCTCTCACCAACAAATCTACCCAAGAGCTGGTTGGGTGGAACATGATGCGGAAGAAATCTTCCAAAATACTTTGAAAGTAACCACATCTTTATTGTCTCGGCACTCTGAAAGATTCAACAATATACTGGCACTCAGTATTACCAATCAGCGTGAAACTTTTGTAATTTTTGACCGTGATACTGGTCATCCTCTTCATAATGCCATTGTTTGGCAATGCCGCCGGGGAGCCTCCATTTGTAACAAATTGGTAGAGGAAGGTAACGAGGATTTTGTTCATCAGTTGACCGGATTAAAAATTGACACTTATTTTCCGGCGAGTAAATTAAGGTGGTTGTTGGATTCAAGACCAGACTTGCGTGATCGCCTGAAAAATGGTTCCGCATTATTTGGCACCATTGATACTTATTTGATCTACCGATTAACCAATTGCAAGGTGTATGCAACTGACCATACCAATGCTTCACGCACTCTTTTCTATGACATTAAAAAGTTGGCATGGAGTCAAGAGTTATGCGATGTATTTGGTGTGGATTTCTTTCTTCTCCCTGAAGTACGTGAAAGCAAGGCCTGGTTTGGGGATACGGATTTAGTTGGTTTCCTCAACCGACGTATCCCTATCTATGGCGTTATGGGCGATTCTCAGGCAGCATTGTTTGCCCAAAGGTGTTTTGTCCAAGGAAGCGCAAAAGTAACATTTGGAACAGGGTCTTCCATTCTTTTAAATATCGGCCACGAAAAGCATTTGGCTGACAGTGGTACCGTAACGGCGTTGGCATGGGTAATGGATGGACAACCCACGTATGCTTTTGAAGGAATAATTAATTTTACCGGGGCAACCATCACCTGGTTACGGGACCAGATGCAGTTAATTGAAAATGTTGCGGAAACAGAAAATCTGGCTTTATCCGTTTCGGATTGTGACGGCGTTCATTTTATTCCAGCATTTATTGGTTTGAGCGCTCCATACTGGCGTTCCGATGTCCGCGCTGCGATATTGGGAATCACACCTTCTACCACACGTGCTCATATCGTCAGGGCGGCCCTGGAATCGATCGGTTTTATTGTTACTGATGTACTGAAAGCCATGAGCAAAGATGCCGGAGTTGAACTTAACACAGTATTCGGTGATGGTGGTGCGGTGAGTAATTCGTTTCTGATGCAATTTGTGTCTGATTTGAATCAAAACACTTTGCTTGCTTCTCAGCTACCTGAGCTTTCAGCATTGGGAGCTGTCTTTTGTGGTGGTTTGGGTTTAAAAATCTATCACTCACTGGCAGATTTGGAAGCTTTACCAGCGGAATATAACAAATTCACTCCCTTATTGGATATAGAAACAACAAATAAACTATTCGCAAGTTGGCACACGGCCGTGCAGCAAATATTGTATCAACCCAAACAAGGATGAATAGTATGAAACAAAAAAGATCCAAAATTATTTTTTCCGCATTATTTTTAGCTTTCTTGGTGTTTTTTGTGCGTTATGGTTTTACCGTAGTCACCATCGAAAGTGCTGAACAAGCAGTTCAAGCAGAAACTTTTGACCCATCCGTATATGTTAACAACATTTGGTTATCAACGTTGCTTCCTTCCTACACTGATAATTCAAAAAATCTTGCAGATATCCTTTCAAAAATTCAGCCGGATTCAAATGGCATTGTACAGAAAGAAAGTTTGACGGCAATTACAAACGAATTTGGATATATTACAATCGGCGAATCACATGTTTACATGGTGAAGGGCAGCGGTTTAGTGACTGCTGTAAACACGGATACCAGTATTGGGACTGTGGAAATCCAATTGAATGATTACGACGGCCCAATTAAAGTATTACTTTATGTTGGCACCCGAATTCCAAGCGATGAAACGTCAGTTCGAGATGCAGGCGGTTTGATTAAGTTTGGTGATTTTAAAGAACAAACCGAATATGGCAAGGTGGCTTCAGAGATCAACAAGAAAGTTCTTTCTGAAGTACTTGGTGATGCCAATAAGAATACCTGGCTCGGGAAAACTATTACTTTTCAAGGCGCATTCAGCATCAGAACATTCAACCTGATTCAAATAAATATGAATGAAATACGTATTGTACCCATGAGTATTGAGTTGGGAGATTAGACAATGCCTGAATTAACTCCTGTTTTGGATGCTAAAGCTGGCGAAGGATCGCTATTGGGCGCTGATGAGATCGTACTCACAGCAGAAAATATTACCAAGGTATTTCCTGGAACTATTGCATTGGATAATGTCTCATTCAAAGTGTACAAAGGAATGGTAAATGTACTTATTGGAGAAAACGGTGCCGGCAAATCTACATTAATGAAGATTCTTGCCGGTGTGGAACAACCTACTAGCGGTAAAGTCATACTGGAAGACCGTGAAGTTCATTTAAAAACGCCTCTGGATGCAAGTCGTTTGGGTATCGGGATTATTTATCAGGAATTAAATCTATGCGCAAATCTAAGTGTTGTGGATAATATTTATTTAGCGCGAGAGATTAATCGTAATGGACTAATTGATAAAAAGGAAGAAAAACAACGTGCTCTGCAATTAGTTAAGCGCCTTGAACAAAATATTGATCCTAATGCATTAGTAGGGGATTTGCGAATTGGGCAACAACAAATTGTTGAAATTGCCAAAGCATTGGCGCAGGATGTGCGTGTCTTGATTATGGACGAACCGACTTCGGCTTTGAGTGCTGCCGAGGTTGAGATCCTTTTCCGAGTCATCCGTGATTTAAAACAACATGGCGTTTCTATTATCTATATTTCGCACAAACTGGAAGAGCTTCTGCAAATTGGTGATTTCATTACCGTCTTGAGAGATGGCCGAAAAGTGGCAGAAGAAAACGCCGCCAATATTAATGTTTCATGGCTGATCGAAAAAATGGTTGGACGAAATCCAGCAGCATTGTTTACTCGTAAGGAACATGAAATTGGAAAAGTTCTATTAAAAGTAGAAGACTTAACCATGCCAAGACTTGGGGGCGGATTTATTCTTGACCACATTTCTTTTGAGTTGCATGAAGGTGAAATATTAGGTTTTTACGGTCTGATGGGTGCTGGACGTTCCGATTTGGTTGATTGTCTGGCAGGGGCACATATGCAAACTGCAGGAAAAATGTGGATGAATGGTAATTTGATAACCTCAAAGTCCGTTTCTGATCGCATCGAGGCAGGATTTGTACTAGTACCAGAAGATCGCCAGCGCTATGGTTTGGTTCAAACGTTATCCGTAAAAGATAATATGCTATTGGCGAGCCTAAAAAAATATATCAAAAGGGTGTTTTTATTACGTAAACAAGAAAAAATTGCTACAGACAAGCAAATTAAGGAATTGTCTATTCGTGTGGCGAGTTCACAACAACCGATTACATCACTGAGCGGAGGTAATCAGCAAAAAGTAGTTGTTGCTAAAGGTTTATTAACCCAACCAAAAGTACTTCTTCTTGATGAACCTACACGCGGCATTGATGTCGGTGCCAAATCAGAAATCTTTGAAATTATGAACAAATTGGCTTTGCAAAAATATGGTGTGATTTTTGTCTCATCGGAATTAAAAGAAGTACTGGCAATGTCTGATCGAATTCTCGTAATGTCAAAAGGCGCGATAACAGGTGAGTTTACACACCAGGAAGCAAACGAAGAAAAATTAGTATTGGCTTCGGCCATAGGTCACGGCCCATCAAACGGAGGAAACAATCATGGATCAGGAAAATAATCTAAATTTATTGCAAATGAAGAAAAAACGTCGTATCACCAAAAATGATGTGCAGCAATTCCTATTAAAAGGAAGAGCATTTATCGCTCTGGTCCTGGTTTTGATTGTTTTTACATCTTTATCACCTCAGTTTGTTAGTGCTGACAACATCGTTATTATGTCGAAACATGTGGCGATCAATGCAATCTTGGCAATTGGAATGACTTTTGTGATTTTATCCAAGGGAATTGATCTATCAGTTGGTTCGATTGTTGGTTTAACTGCCATGATCGCTGGTGGACTAATCAATGAGGGAATTCAATTGCCTCAGTTGGGAATAATTATTTATCCCCATACCTGGACAATCGTAGTTATTTCTCTCGCTGTTGGAACCTTAATGGGGTCAATCAGCGGATATATTATCACGCGTTTTAATGTTGCACCGTTTATTGCTACCATGGGTATGTTGTATGTGGCTCGTGGTTTTGCAGGATTACGGAATAATGGTTATACATTTGCCAATATTGTTGGACGACCTGAATATGGGAATACTGGTTTTCAAATCTTGGGGGCAGGCAACTTTTTAGGAATCAACTATTCAATCTGGATAATGATAATCTTTGCCGTGGTCGCACATATCGTTACAACTCGATTGTCTTTTGGTAGACATGTTTACGCCCTTGGTGGAAACGAACGTGCAGCTGAACTTTCGGGTGTGCGGGTTAACAAGACAAAAATCATTGTGTACAGCATTAGTGGTTTTTGCTCTGCAGTGGTGGGATTAATCATTGCCTCACAGCTTGTTGCAGCGCATCCTGCAACAGGAGATACTTTTGAGCTAACCGCAATTGCGGCGGTGGTTCTGGGCGGCACCTCACTGGATGGCGGACGCGGCAGCATTGGTGGAACGCTTATTGGAGCGTTCGTCATTGGCGTCTTGGGAGATGGTTTGGTTATGATGGGTGTCTCGTCCTTTTGGCAGAAAGTAATTAAGGGAGCTGTAATCGTGCTGGCCGTGATCATCGACCAGGTTCAAGCAAGAATGCAGGATCGTATTGCATTACAAAAGCAGCAAGAAATCAAATAACAAGGAGTGACCTAAAGAGCCACTTTAGAAAGGAGAAGCTTCTGAAAAAAGGGTTGTTCGTGATTGTGTAATTTTAGATTGCAACTTGCATGTCTTAATCATAAAGAGGAGAAAAAATGTCACACAAAAAATTTTATATTTTTTTGAGCATCTTCACCATCCTTGGTGTATTGCTCAGCGCATGTCAGCCAGCACCGGTTGCCACTGAACAAGCTACAGATGAAAAGAAGGTCATTTGCGTTATTGTTCCTCCAGTGGAAAACCCATTCTTTGGCACACAGCAAGAGATTGCCGCTGCCAAAGTCGAAGAACTTGGTTACACAGCCTTAAAACTCGTCCATGATGACGATGCCAACAAGCAGAGCGAATTGATCGACAGCTGCATCGCTCAGAATGCAGCAGCCATCATCCTTGACAATGCTGGTGCAGATGCAACCGTAGCAGCAGTTCAAAAAGCTAAAGATGCTGGAATCCCGACCTTCCTGATCGATCGCGAGATCACACAAGAAGGTGTTGCGGTTTCTCAGATTGTTTCCAACAACTATCAAGGTGCCACGATCTTGGCCGAGTACT
>PHBZ01000045.1 GCA_002840755.1 Chloroflexi bacterium HGW-Chloroflexi-10
ATGCTTTGAGAAGGAGGGTACTTCGGGTACTCAGGAGAAACGCACTTCTTCGCCTGACGATTTATCTTTGGGGGAAGCTATATTGGCTAAGAATCGGGCGTGCGGGCAAGCCAGAAAAGTGCATCTCTCCTTTGGGGGGCGGGCAGGCCGGAAAAGTGCATCTCTCCTTTTGAGGCTCGTCGAGCAGGGCGTCAATGCAGTGTAACGTCTGATGTTACCGGCAAGGGCGGGCGTGGATTCTGCTCGGTAGCAGAGGAAACTCAAAGCAATGCGACCAGTTGTCAATAGACCTACGAATGTCTATTGACAACTGCCAGATCCAAACAATAAGTTACTCTAATATAAACAATTCTTCTACTGTCGTATCCAATAGCCTGGCCATTTTCATAGCCAATTCCAGTGTAGGATTGTATTTATCGTTTTCTATAGCGACTATTGTTTGCCTTGAAACATTTAATAGCACAGCTATGTCTTCCTGTCGTAAACCTCTGTTTTTTCTTAATAGTTTGATTTTATTCTTCATTTTTAATTGAATTTAGACAAAAAGTAGGCTTCTGAGGAACTGACGTTGGTCTATAGACGAATTTTAAATTCCAGAAATGATTAACCAAGCGCCAATCGAAACAATAATCGCACTAATAATTGCACCTACCAAGATAATTTTCAAAAGCGGATTATCGTCTTGATACTCATCATCACCTTTTGTAGCTCTTTTTTGTAGCACGAGTTGTGAGAAAATCAGAACTATACTGGTGGTTACTAATAAAAAGCTTGGTAATGAATTGATAGATGTGTGTTGGGTATACGTTTTAAAAGATTCATAGAAAGACCACGCTGTTAAAGCCAATAAAACATAAATCAAAGCATTTCGCTGTGCTTTAAGTCCAATGGTCTTTTCCATTTCATCCATTTTGCGAAAACCTAATTTCAAGAAAAATGATTTCATAATACGCCTCCAAAAGTAAAATGTTCTTTACATTTATTATATTACGAAAGCAGAAAATGTCAAGAACCTTTTACATTTTGTGCAGGACAATTCACAAAGCAGGAATTCAGACATGAATAATAAGGCTCAAGGATACGGTTTAGTATCAAATAATCGACGAGCGCGGGCAAGATTTTTATGGCCACTAAAATAGATAAGGGCTAGCTGTGTTGGCTCAGAAGAAGATTGGCGGGTATGCTTTGAGAAGGAGGGTACTTCGGGTACTCAGGAGAAACGCACTTCTTCGCCTGAAGATTTATCTTTGGGGGAAGCTGTATTGGCTAAGAATCGGGCGTGCGGGCAAGCCAGAAAAGTGCATCTCTCCTTTGGGGGGCGGACAGGCCGGAAAAGTGCATCTCTCCTTTGGGGTTTCCTGCAAACCCTGCCAGGAACATGCAGGACGAATGTCAGCCAAACTGACCTACAGCGACACGGCCAGTCCCTCCGAACGGACTGGCGCACGGTATTTTTTAGTCAACCCTTTGACCTGTATCATAGCGTTTTCCATAAAATGATTCCTTGATGTGATATTCAGATTTATAGTGACAACACCTTGAGATACTGCCCGGTGTAGGATTCAGCCACCTGGGCAACTTCTTCAGGTGTACCTTCCGCCAACAATCGGCCTCCGGCCATGCCGCCTTCAGGACCAAGATCAACTATCCAGTCCGCGGCGCGGATGAGGTCGAGGTTATGCTCCACTACCATCACGCTATTGCCAGCTTCGACCAACTTCTGCAGCAGACCCAATAGTAAAGTCGTATCAGCAGGGTGCAGCCCGGTGGTCGGTTCATCCAACAGATAAAGGGTTTTGCCGGTGGCCTTACGGCCGAGTTCCTTGGCCAGCTTGACACGCTGCGCCTCACCGCCTGAAAGGGTGGTGGCTGGCTGCCCCATTTTCAAGTAACCCAACCCGACCTCCCTCATTACCTCCAGCCTTGCACGCGCGGCAGGGATATCTTTGAACAGTTCAAGTGCCTCGGCAATGGTCATGTCCAGCACTTCTGAGATATCCTTGCCGTGATATTTCACCGCCAGGGTATCACGCTTGAAACGTCTTCCGTGGCAGGCAGGGCAGCGTACTTCCACATCAGGCAAAAAGTGCATCTTGACGGTGAGTGTGCCTGAACCTTCACAGCGTTCACAGCGTCCCCCAGGGACATTGAAGGAAAAATGGCGCGGTGTGAATCCGCGGGTTTTAGCTTCAGCGGTGGCCGCGAAGGCCTCACGGATGGGGGTGAAGGTGTCCGAATAGGTGGCAGCGTTGGAACGCGGCATACGTCCAATGTGCTCCTGATCTATGGTGATCACCTTATCGATATACTGCCAGCCTTCGATACTGTCATGTTCGCCCACCTGCTCTAAAGAATGGTTCATGCGCTGCCGGGCGGCACGATCGAGGATATCAAAGATCAACGAGGATTTTCCTGAGCCCGAAACACCGGTGACTGCTGCCAAAATACCCAGAGGTAATCGGACGGAGACATTGTGAAGGTTATACTGGCGTGCTCCGCGGATGGTGAGCGCCTTGCCGTTGGGGCTGCGCCTTTTCACTGGCATCGGTACCGTTTTTTCACCGGATAAATATGCACCCGTAATAGAGGCAGGATTACGCATCAATTCCCCGGGAGTACCTGCAGCAATAATGCGGCCACCGGAACTGCCTGCTCCCGGGCCAATATCCACGATGTAATCCGCGGCCCGGATCAACTCAAGGTCATGCTCCACCACCAACACGGTGTTGCCCAGGTCTCGCAACCGGTAAAGCACCTTGATCAGGCGCTGCGTATCGCGCTGATGCAGTCCAATGGTCGGTTCATCCAGGATGTAAAGCACGCCTGTTAGGCCAGAACCAAGCAATGAAGCCAGCTTGAGGCGCTGCGCCTCACCCGCCGAGAGCGATGGACTGGCGCGTTCGAGAGTGAGGTAGCCAACGCCCACTTCGAGCAGACGTCCCACGCGCGCATCCAGATCATCCAGAATCGGTTTGGCAATTAACATTTCCTGGGTGGTAAAGGATGATTCAAGAGACTTTAGCCAGTCATCCAGCTCATTGAGAGGCAGTTTTTCCACATCGATGATGGTCTTGCCAATAACGCTAACAACACGGCTTTCTGCTTTCAGGCGAGCGCCATTACACTCAGGGCAGGCCTGGATGGTAAAGTACTGGTCGAGTTTTTCACGGTAGGTCTCGTTTTCGGCATGTTCGTCATAACGGCGCAGCAGGTTGGTAATCACACCCTCATAACGACCCTGGTTGTTGGTGGCAGGCGTCTTCTTGCCCGGGAAGTGGCTCAAAAACTGTGGACTATCTGTGCCGTAATAGAGCAAGTCCCGTTGAACTTCGGTGTATTCCTTAAGTGGTTTGTCGAACTCAAATTCGAATCCGAACCACTTTCCGGCATTTTCGAGAATTTGACGGTAATAGTTGATATGAAAGGTTTCCCATCCATCCACAGCGTTCTCGTTCAGACTCTTTTCAAGATGGATATAGCGCTCTATCAAAACCTGTCGCACCACTCCCAACCCGGTGCAGCGCGGACAGGCTCCTGCCGGTTTGTTGAAAGAGAAGTTGGCCATCCCCATCTCAGGGATAGAAGCGCCGCAGTGCGGACACGGAAAACCGCCATCCACAGTTTCATCATTCTCGTCCATCCACTCATCCTCTGAGAATTCGAAGGTGGGCGGCGGCACATCTTTACCGCAGTTCGGGCAGGGGCGGTGACCCAACCGCGCGAAGAGCACACGCAGATAAGTGAAAACCTCGGTGACTGTGCCGACTGTTGAGCGCGGACTGTGGTTGTTGAGGTGCTGGTCAATACTGATTGAGGGTGAGAGTCCACTGATGCTATCCACCGGCGGTTTGGTAAGCTGATCTGTAACGAAACCCAGAGAATCAAGATATTGGCGCTGGCCTTCTTTATTGATAATATCAAAGGCCAGAGTGGACTTGCCAGATCCGGAAAGCCCGGTGAAGACCACCAGCTTGTTCTTAGGAATGTCAAGACTGACATTCTTGAGGTTGTGCAGACGCGCGTTACGAAGAGAAATAACAGAATCCATTTTATCTCCAGTGCAATTTAAGTTTTACATCTTAATTGTAAGACCCTGGTGATCAAGTGGAGGGTTAACGAGCAAAAGGATATTATTTTGAATCAGGAAGCTGATTCTGCCGAACAAGCACTTCAAGGTGCTGGTGGGCTTGCTCGAGTGCACCTGGCCAGTCATCCGCTACTGCTGATTCAATCATGCCGGTGGCGCTGGCGCGCAGAGCCTTACCTGGATAATATGAGGAATACAGGAGCCGGACAAGACGCAGGCACAGGGAGGGCTGTCTGGCGACGACTTCCATGGGAAGACGGTCGACAAAGAACATAAATTCCATATCCACGGTTTGCTGCCTGATTTTCTTTTTCTGGCAAGCTGCGCTGGCTAAGAAGAAAGATGGTGGGTTCGCTTTGAGATGGAAGGCGCTTCGGGTACTCAGGAGAAACGCACTTTTTCGCCTGACAATTTGTTTTTCGGGCATGACGTGCTGGCTAAGAGGTTAGCTGGCAGGCTCGAAAAGTGCATCTCTCCTTTGGGGTTGTGTTACCAATCAATCTGGGCGATCAGGTCGGCCAGTTGGGTCCAGTTGGGGGTGGTGTCATTGGCCATGAGGACGATTCCCAATTTTTGCTGCGGGTAAAGACGCATATATGTTCCGAAACCTGGCCCACCACCAGGGTGACTGAAGGCGATTTCCGAACCACTGCCGTTGACTGCCCAACCCAGGCCGCGTTGTTGGGCTGCCTGCGTCTTTTTTTCCATAGTTGAGGTTATGGGGATAAAACTCTCCGAAAACATGCGCTGTACGCTTTCCGCTTTCAGGATTTGCACACCATCCAACTGCCCAGCATTGAGCAACATCATTTCAAAGCGGGCCATATCATCGGCCGGACCGATCAATCCGGTTGGCGGGGTCTGGTCGTTGTAGAGCAATTCAAACCATAGTTTACCGTCTTTGCGTTCATGAATGTACACATCCGCAGCCTGGACGATGATGGGGAAGAGCAGAGCCTGGATATCGAAAGCCGGGTGGGAACCGGCGGCGGCATAGGGCAGCATGGCATCCGTGTAAACAAAGCCGGTTTGGTCCATGCGCAATGGAAGGAGGATGTTTTGACGAACATATTCCTCATAGCTTGATCCACTGACCGCTTCAATGACTGCGCCGAGTACCATATAGCCTACATTGGTATAGGTCGATTTCTGCCCGGGTTCGTATTTTAATTTGGCAAAGTCCGGCAGCACACGCTGAACCAATTCGGTTTGATTGACGGAGGGCGCCTCCAGTGGATGAATCCAGCGAAACAGCTCGACGCCAGCATCCGGCATACCGGAACTGTGATTGAGCAGATGACGGATGGTGATGGGTGTAGTGTTTTCTGAAGGATAGCCCACTTCAAACCAGGGTAAATATGTGATTACGGTATCATCCAGCGCAAGTTTGCCGTGTTCTTCCAGTTGTAAAATAGCCACCACAGTCGCGATCTTGGTGGATGACCACCAGTGATAGACGCTGTTTTCATCTGCCGGGAGGTTGGTATAGGGATTCGCGGTACCGAATCCGTTTTGATAGACCACCGCACCATCCTTTACCACCATAACCGATAGGGCCGGCGGGGTGTTGTTATCTGCTAAGCTTTCGAAATACAACTCCATTTCCGCAATGGAAGCAACCTGCTGAGGCGCAGGCGGCGTTTTGAGCCGCAAGACAAATCCTAATAAGAAAGTGGCTACACCGATTATCAAAATAACAAATAAAATTCTTTTCAGTCTCATTAACTTTAATCCTTTCTGTGGTTGTTCTTATTTTAGAAAGGCAAGGAGACTATGAAACCACATGAAACATGTAGTTTTGAATCGCTAAAAGGATATTCCATTTCGGAAGAAGCTTTATTTGGAAAATTACCAGATTGTGGTAAATATTGTGAGAGATGTTTCAGTCGCTCGCTCCTTCAACATGACAAAAAAGGGGTTGTCTTGAGAAACGATGGAGGGATGTTTCATTAAATCACGCCGATATCTTTTGCAGACTGAATGGCTTCAGAGCGCTTTTCGGCGTGCAGCTTTCCATAAATGGCTTTGATGTGAAACCGGACCGTATTGACACTGATCCACATTTTTTCTGCTATTCCCTGGTAAGTTAATCCATCCGTCATCCATTGAAGTACCTGAATTTCGCGCTCGCTGAGCGGTTCAACCAGGGTGTGATTGAGATTGGGTTGAACGGGTTGGGCAGAATGGAACGGCCCGTTTTGCAGCAAGGTTTGCAGGGTTTTACTGCCGGGATAGCGCTGAGAAAGTCTGTTCAGGGTTGGGTGAATCCAACTGATTTCATTGCGAAAAATGCGTAAATAGCCTTGCGGTTCGGCCAGTTGGATGGCTTCGATCAGATCGTCCTGGGCAGCCGCTGCATCACCAAGAAGTATATGCAGCCTAGCTTGCAGGATGAGGGATTCAATAAGATAGCCGAACCATTCGTGCTGCCGCGCCTGGTGAATAATATGGCTTAATAGCCCGTGTTGGGCAGGGTTATGGGCATGGTTTGTAGAAAGAGTATAGCGAATACGGCTGAGCACACCCCAAATCTGATCATATTGGAGCGCGGATGGGTCTGGTTCGGGCAGGATGGCAGCCCAATACCCGGCATGGTCCGGGTCGCCGATTTGCAACCAGGCATTCACCAGCCAGGGCGCGGCATCTCGCAGGACCGGCTGCGGAACCAGATCAAGCTGCTGCTGGATGGCAAGGATCATCCTGCGGGCTTCTTCCAGGTTTCCCTGGGCTGTTTTTGTTGAAACCAGTAGAATCTTTCCATAAACAGCGCTGAAATAACCAGCTTCTTCCGATATGTGCACCCCTTTAATCAAGACCTCTTCAGCTTCCTGCAGATGATCCCATTCCAATAAGGTGAAGCCGAGGGCTATGTAAATTGTACCAATGGCAGGCGTGCCAGTATATTGTCTTTGAACTTGATAAAGATTATTGGTTGAAAACTGATAAGCATGTTTAAGTTCTCCCATCCCCTGTGCAATCATTAATAAATCCAGGGTGGCAAAAGTGGCCCCGATAATATTACCGGCTTCCCAATGGTAAGGGATGGCCATCTCAAAATGCTGCTGGGCATCTTTTAAGCAACCGAGCTTGTGATTGGCACTACCCAAACTCATATGCAGCACACCGCGGGCAAAAGCACTGCTTTCAGGAATATGCGACAAAGTCCGGCTGGCAAAATCTATACTGCTGCGGCTTTGTCTCTGAAAGATTAAAAGCAGGGCTTGCAGCGCAGCTACTTCCCCATAGAGCGTGGCCTGGTTTTTGGCAGTGTAATGGGCAGCAGCAATTTCAAGATGCCGGGGAATTAAGTTAATACGATTCTGTAAAAAATACATCCAGGCAGCGATCAAACACAAGCGGGGTTTTTTCTGCAAAATTTCCCAAGAGACGGCATCGATCCAGCCCAATACCAGGTTTACCTGCCCATTCATGCCGGCTTGCATGGCATTGCGTTCCAGCAAGTCTGCATAAAAATACTCATCCTGGCTGCGTAAGGCGTACTGGACTGCTTCAGCGATAAGCTGGTTATTCTCAAACCAGGCTGCGGCTTTACGGGCAGTTTGCGTGAACAGGTGTGGGTCGCTTTTTTTTACCAGGTGGGTTAAAAATTCAGAAAAGAGGTGATGGTAGCGGTACCAACCCGAATCGGCATCCAATCCGATCAGGAAAAGATTTTGGTCTTCCAGCGTGTTGATAATTTCCCGGCTGTTTTTATCTTCCACGAGAGCATCACATAATGAATAGCAAAATCGATCCAAAACAGCCGTTGTTTTCAGAAAGCTTTGAATATATGCCGGCAAATCCATAAACACTGATTCCACCAAATAGTCAAACAAAAAATGGGACTGCCCATCCAAAACCAGTTTTTTATTACCGCCGTTCATCAGGCGCAGACCGGCCAGTTGAATCGAAGCAGCCCAGCCTTCCGTCTTTTGGTAAATCTGACTGATGAGCGCTTCAGGGATGGATAAACCCAGGGTATGACTTAAGAAATTTGTCGTTTCCGGCAAATCAAAGCGCAAGTCGGATTGATTCAATTCGGTCAATAAACCGCGGGCGCGCAACTGACCCAGCATTAATTTTGGTTTGGTACGACCAATAAGGATGAAAAGCGTGTTTTCCGGCAGATGATCCAACAAGGCCTGTAAAAACTGATGAATACTTTCATTTTGAATGAGGTGATAATCATCCAGGACCAGAAGGAATGGTTTGTTAAATCTTTCCAGATGGTGGACCAGTTCGGTCTCCAGCACTTCCGACTGTGAGGCGCTAAATGATTTGAGGTAACTCAACCCAGAGACACCTGCATTGCTCAGGCATTGGAGCAGGTATTGGATAAAGCTCTCAAAGCGGTTGTCGCTGGCATCCAGTGTGTACCAGGCAAAATCCAGATTGGTTTGATCCAACCAATCATTTACCAGGGTACTTTTTCCATAACCGGCCGGGGCTTGAATTACGATTAATTTTCCGCCTAATCCAGCTGATAATCGCTGATATAACCTTTCCCGAAGCACCAGGTTTTTTCTTCTAGTGGATTTTTTGATCTTGGTAGAAATCAGTGGAACAGCCATACGCTGATTATAACCATCCAAAAAAATTCTTCAAACCAATTATTAGAGAAAAAGGTACCCTCTCGAGAATACGGGGTTGAGGGTGTTTGGATAGGCAAATTGCCCGTCCAAAACACTGTGGTCCTCAATTAATGTAAAGATACAAGAAAGCTACCTTTCTTAACAAATCTGTTCGTTGATTCTGCCAGCACTTTCTGTTAAGATCAGTAGCGTACACAACGATTATCTTGATCTTATTCATCAATGAAGTATCTCGTAAGAGCATATCGCTCTCTTTTTTGAGATGATGCGCTTTTACTGAGCAAAACCAGATCAATGTTGTTTATTCGGAATGGATTCAATAAAATCCCGTTACTTAAAAAAGGCCGTTTCATGAAAAAATATTACTGGTTTTTGAACTTCGCTTTAATTGTGACTATGTTGGCTGTTTTTTTGCCGGTTCATCCGGGCAGCGCTCAAACCGGCAGCACGGTTTATCTACCGCTGGTCATCGGAGGGAGCCAACCCCAACAGACCGATGGACGGACTGTTAATATTCCCTATTTTTCTGAGACGAATATTATCTCTTCGCCGCGTTTTAACCAGATGGCGGTCTTCTGGTATGGACAGGTAACCAATAATTTGAATTACAGCGATGTACGCATTGCCTATAATGACAGTGAATTGGTGGTTTATATTGCCCAGTTTGACCGGCGCATTTTCTATAACACCGCTTCGAATGGGTCCGACCTGGAAAACTGGGACGCCGTAACCCTGCTGCTGCAAACCAATGGCCGCGGCACGGCAGCACCGGATGCAAACTCGTTCCGCTTCACCGCTCAGATGCACGAAACCTGGAACAATGTCAATTTATACCGGCGGGCCGAACAGGGCAATGGCAGCACCTGGAGCACCAAGTCTCTGGTATATACCACAACACCTGGTTGGCGCGGAATCGCACTCAACGATAATGTTGATGACCGCGGATGGGGTATGACCTTCCGCATCCCATTTTCCAGCCTGGGAATCAACGGCAAACCAGCCGACGGCACTCAATGGAAGCTGGGGTTGGTATCTTATGATCGCGACAGCCTGGCTGGGCCGCCGCTGCAATCCTTCAGTTGGCCTGAAACTGGCAGCACCACCCAGCCAGCAACCTGGGGCAGCCTGCGTTTTGGTATGCCGGCTTACAGTCCACCCGTTTCCAGTAATCCGCAAACGTTGATGGTACGCCAGGGAGAAAACGGCGCGAGTGTGCCGGACGTAGACGCCGGGGGCGGCAGTTTGTGCGGACAATGGGCAGCCCCGGAATACTTCCCTGACTGGGGGATCACCAACAATCGCGCCGGCAAAGATTATGTCGTTATTCAGAACCAGTCCGAGATTGCGGATTGGCCATGTTATTCCAAATATTATGTAACTTTCCCTCTTAACCAAGTGCCGGCCGGTAAGGTTATTCGTTCTGCGCGCCTGGTGATGCACCAGTTTGGCGGTTCAGACCCGACCAATGCTTATGATTCTTTCGTTCAGGTAATGAGTGTGGGTGAAGATTGGCAGGAAAATACGCTTAACTGGAATAACGCACCTTACGCATTGGAGAACTTTGCTTCCACCCGCGTTGGTGTGCTGACCGTTGCTCCCCCGTGGCCGGGTGTAGCTTACGAATGGGATATTTCGCGTGCTGTCGCCCAGAGTTACCAGAGTGGTACAGCGCTGAGCCTGGTGCTTTACAGCGCGGATAAACCTTTGCACAGCGGAAAATACTTTGTTTCTTCCGATGCGGAAGATTGGAATAAAACCGCCCGCCCGACGTTGTATGTGGAGTATGGGACCCCGTGAGATTGGGCTGCCTATGAAGATTAAGCCATTCAACCCCGCGCGTTACACGGCGGGGTTACAACTTCACTACGTCTCCTTCGGCTTTCAGCCTTGGAGCACTGCGTGTTAGAATGACAAAGATGAGTGCGCTGCTATAAAAGAGGCTATTCTGTTGATCGGGTGAGTGATCATTCAACAAGGGTGGGGATGCGCGGGATGTTTTGCAGCCATTGGCGGGTCTGGCGGGGGTGGGTAAAACGCAAAACGGTGAGGTGCTGATTTTCAGGCTCTTGCAGGAGGGCCGGGTAGGTGCGTTTGTGTTTGGGGTAGGATTTGACCAGCCAGACAAATAGGGAATCCGTGGAGAAGAAGGTTATGCGGATATCTTCGCGATTGCCGTTCCACAACTCAGTGCGCCGGAAAACGCGCTGCATGGTACGACGGAAGAGCCGGCCGAAGACTATATGAAATGGGTAATCCAGCCAGACGAGGGTGTCGGCGCGCTGCCAGATGATGTCGCGTACTTTGGTGTAGTTGCCATCTGTAACCCAGGCAGGTTGGGCGGTAGACCGCTGCACCTGGCGACGGAATTCATCGAGAGCGAGTTCCTGCCAGTCTTTCAACCAGTGCAGGGAATCGAGCTCGATGCAGGGGATACCCAGCCTTTCGGCAAGCTGCTGAGAAAGGGTGGTTTTGCCACTGCCAGTAGCGCCAATGATGGCGATACGCTGCCCGGGAGGCGGAAATTGGGTTGTGCGGGGGTTGTTTGTGTGCATTTGACTGCCTATGGTGGGATGGAATAAAGGGAACAACCGGTTATTCTACCACGTCGGGGACAGCTGTCTACTGGTCAAAAGCAGTGAAATTTGATAAAACGGATGCCAGACATAACTTTGGGCTGGTGTAAAGTCACTTATTTTTCAGTACAGAAATTTCCTTGACGGATTTTGATTAATTGTCTAAAGTACCTATATAAAATTCTCGTGGAGGTTAGATGAAGAGAAATATTTTAGCTGCGATTTTAATATTGGTATTGGTGACAGTGGCGTGTACTTTCAGCGCAAGGAGTGAACCGACTGCCACACCCGTATCACCAACTGAAGTTTCCCCAACCATAGTACCACCAACCGAGGCGCCAACTGATGTGCCATCACCAACGGCGCTTCCGCCGACTGCTACACCAAAACCAACCCTAAAACCCTCGCCAACCGTGATTCCGGTTGATCCTTTCCATGTAGAAGAATTTGAACAGGATCTGGATAACTGGTATTGGTTTCTGACGTACGGGAGAGAAGATAAAATGGATATCTATCAGGAAAACGACCGGGTTGTGTTTGACCTAGATGATACGGATATTTACAGTTACCTGATGTATGAAGAATTCTCTTATGAAGATGTGCGCCTGAAAATTCGGGCTGAGAACCGTGGAAAAAACAACAACAGTGTCAGCCTGGTGTGCCGTTATGATGAAGAAGATGGTTGGTATGAGTTCAATATCAACAGCAACGGTATGTGGACTATTTTGAGTTTTGAAGGCAACCTGGAAGGTGGTGAATACGGATTAATAGCCAGTGGTGGTTCGATGAATATCAACATGGGAAAAGAATACAACGAATATGAAATTTCCTGTGTTGGTGATATGTTGAATTTATGGATTAACGGCAAAGAGACTCAGTCTGTGCAAGACCGCGATTTTAAAGAAGGCCTGGTAGGAATTGGTGTTTCTTCCTATAACGTCACCCCTATCAAGGTTGAGTTCGAGTATGTTGATATCAGCACACCTTAAGCCAACCGGTTGATTTTACTATAAGTTGAAACCCTGAAAAATTTATTTGTACAAGACGCTCCAGCTATCTGGAGCGTCTTGCTTTTTAGTACAACCAGGCATCCATAGGCTGAGGGCCTTGCATGACATCACGAACGATGCGTAAGGTGCCGCCAAAATCGGGTTTAACACACCAGCGAATCATGGCAATCTGTCCGTGGCGAATCTCCATCCCGGTGATGCAGTAAGGCGAGACGACGCTGCCGGTGTTGAAGTAGGGCACGTGGTCCAGAGCAGGGAAACGCGGGCGGTGGGTATGGCCGGCGATGATCATTTTGCGGTTGACTGAGCTCCAGTGAATCAATTTTCTATCCACGCGCAGCGCTTTGGTAAAATTTTTGGCGGCGCTGGTGGGGTCTGCGAAGCCAAATAATTGCAGGTTGCGCCAGAAAACGCGCACAAAGAAACGCCCGACCGGCCAGATAATATCCGAAAGCAAGTCTCCCTGGTGCCCGTGAACGACAAATAATTCGCGTCCGGTGGGCGTATGCTGCAATACCAGGCCTTCGGAGATTTCGATATTGGGGAAGAGCGGGCGCACCTGGGCGGATGTTTCATCAAAATAAGAAAACATGGTGTTTTCGACAAAGCGCGGGTAGGAGCGTTCAATATCATGGTTGCCAAAAATCATGTGAAAGCGGTTATTCAAATAGAAACGAGACATCAGTTCGTATACCTGACGGTGGGCGTTAAAAATATCAGGGAAATGATGGTTTTTCCAGAGATCATCACCATCTCCCATTTCAATGTAGGTAAAACCATCATTGAAGTAATAGGTGAGGGCGTAATAAAACAGGTTCTGGTTTTTAGCAAAATCATCGGCCCAACCATAATCTCCACGGTGACAATCGCTGAAGAAGATGATCCGGGTGGAATCATCGATCTGGATGCGTTTGGCTTTCTGAAAAGCCTGGTTGAGTCGGGTAAAGGTAGACATAAGCGATTTGAATTAATGATAACAAAGATTGTAAAAATAATTTTATAAATCCGGTTAAGTTTTTGTAAAGGTTTGAAGAAAACAGGATTATTCCTCCTATTATACGGCTTTCAGAGATGGGCTGCAAAGAAACGCGGATGTTGGAAATGAATTTCACGAAAAGCAACGCGGCGTACGAGAAAGACTACCCACAAGGGATACAATGAGTTTCGGGTTACAGTATAGAAAACCGCCTTCCGGGCAGGGGAAACCCGGAAGGCAAAACAAGGGGGGATATATGCGATTATTGTTGGACTAACCAGTCTATGGCTTCCTGACGGGTGGGGAAGGTGACAAATTCACGGCCAGTCAGTTTGGAAATGGTGATCAGGGCGATCTTCGTTAAACCGGAGACACCGATGATAGCGCTGTGCCTGACGTAGGGTTTATTGCCCTGGGCAAATTTCTGTAATTCGGATAACACTTTTTTGTTATAGGATGCACGGGTAATATCGACCATCATCAGTAAAGAGGCGGGCGGTTGGGCAAAAATCTGCTGTTGGGCGGCTTCGATGATATTGGGGTATGGGTTATGTGCATGGATATTACTGAAATCGACAAGGAAGATTTGCTTGTCCGCGATATTTATGAAGTAAGCACGTTCATTGTAGAACTCTATTGCGGCTGTGTTTTCTGCATTTTCCGGCATGCGGAAACGCTGGATCACCTGGAGCAGGTCGCCGGACATACCACTAAGGAGGTCGGCAGAAGCGGCTACCTCGCGGATCTGGGAGCGCATTTCATCGGTAGCGGCATTCACTTCCTCCGCCGAAGCACTATTTTCCTGTGAGATGCTGGCCACATTTTCTATGGCCTGGCTTACATTTACAGCGGCTGTATTCATCAGGCGAGTCGCTGCCTGGTTCTGCTGAACGACCCGGGAAACCTGCTGCATGCTGTGCACCAACCCACTGGAAGACACGCTCATTTCGGTTGCAGTAGTTTCAATGGCCTGTACCTGGCTACGGACGGCAGCGGCGGTCTCACGGATGCTTTGCAGTACCTGACCGGATTGTTTGACACGGACTTCGCCTTGATCCACTTCTTCAACACCCTGGTTGACAGAGGTAACCGCTGCGGCAGCGCTATTTTGAACGTCCTTAATCAACGCGGTAATTTCTTTGGTGGCGGAGGCTGATCTTTCGGCCAGTTTACGGACCTCATCGGCAACCACGGCAAACCCCTTGCCCTGATCACCGGCGCGAGCGGCTTCGATTGCGGCATTTAATGCGAGTAAATTGGTTTGCGAGGCAATTTCATTGATGGTTTCAACAATTGAACCGATCTGATGGGAACGGTCACTCATGTGTTTTACTTTTTCGAGTGCCTGGGAGAAGCGGGCGGCGATTGCCTCCATGACGGCCTGGTTCTGCAGGGCAGCCTGAACTCCGTCCTGTGATTTTTGGTCTGCCTGGGCAGATTGGCCGGCACCCTCGACGGCTTTTTGGGCCACGGATTGGATGCTGGTTTGCAACTGTCCAGTGAGGTTGCGCACATCATCTACCGCTGCTTCCTGCTCACTGGCGCCCTGGATGATATTTTCAATGGACTGTTCCAACTGATTCATGGAGGAAGCTGTTTGGGTGAGGCTGCTGGCTTGCTGCTGCGCACCCTCGGTCACCTGGTGGATGGTGGAGAAAATTTGATTGAGGGTCACCTCTGAATTTTCGGCGGCGGCATTGAGTTCATTGGCAGAGGCTGAGAGACTATTGGCCTGGGTGGTAAGATCCCTGACCATATCGCGCAGGGCAATCACCATCTGGCTGAAGGCCGTGCCCAGCTGATCGTGCTCGCCACGGGAATCGATATTCTGGGTGAGATCACCCTGAGAGATGCGGGTGGCCACCGCAGCCATTTCCTGCATATACGATATCATCTTCTGGAAAGCGATAGCCAGCATACCAATTTCATCATTAGTGGTTTGCTGCAATTGTTGATTCAAGTTACCGGTAGCCAGTCGTTCGGCTGCACGGGTAATAACCTGCAAAGGACGCGAGATTTGCTTACCGAAGAAGATCATCACAACCACAAAAAGGATCATGACGCCGAGACCAATCAGACCAAATGTTAAACTGAGGCCCTTACGGTAGGTTTCCAGCGCTGTCAGTTCCTGAAGGACCTCTTCTTCATAAGCGTAGACACCAATTACCCAATCCCATGGTTCAAAATAGACAACACGGGTCAGGACGCCACGGGATTTCTGGCCGGAGGGACCTGGCAACAAGAATCGGTTGGCCGTGATCTCACCTTTTGCTAACAGCGCCTGTTGAATGAGGGTTTGCATATATGGATTGCCATCACTATCCTTAGCATTCCATAAGGCGGTATTGGTCTGGCCCGGTTTGACCACTACCAGATCTCCACGGGTTTCTCCCTGGGCTTTCACTGCCCAGACATACCCGGTTTGACCAACTTTAATGGCATTCAGTGAATTCTGAATAGCGGTACTCTGATCTAAAGGCACGGCTACCTGAAAAGCACCCAACCATTCGCCATTTCCCCGATATAAAGGTGTTGTTTTGGTGACATACCAGGAATTCATGATAAATTCCAAACGGCGGTAACTGTCTCCTGCTTTTAATGCGGAAATCAATTCATCGCTTGTTCCATCCGGGTGGACTGCCGGAATATAACTTCCAATATTCCTTTTGCCATCCTCAATAATATTGGATGAAATCCGCAACAGGTCTCCTTCCGGATTGATCACCTGAAAAAGCACAGCACGCCCGCCAAATAATTCAAAGAGCGTATCGATCCACAATGAAGTTTGTTCAGGATCCTCATTCTTGATGACCCGGGTTGTTCCGACGATCAAAGAAGGCAGGTTTATTTCCTGGCTTTCACCACTCAATTCATTCCGTATTTGCCACTGAATTATCGTCGAAGTAGAGGTATTTAATCCACCCTCTTTTTCCAGGATATATAAACCGGTATTGCTGTTTTTATCCAATAAATCCTGCAAAACCCGGTTTTGAGTGTTCACCAGATGATAAGCCCCCTGAATAATATGATCCAGGTCGGATGTGACTAAATTCTGAGTGAGGTTATTTACGGATTTACCGTAATTATTGAAAGCAATCTGGGTAACGCCAATCACTATCATAATAGCAACTACTATGATAGCGCCGCCAATTATTGTCAGTTTTCTGCTAATTGTCCAAAATCCCATAGGATCTCCCCGTGGTTAATATAGGAATCATTAATATCTTTCTTAATATACATACCAATTGTTTTCTTTTCCGTAAAAAATGAATTAAAGCCGCGTGAATCTTGACAAAAATATTCTTTTGCCTATAATACAGTTATAGATTATTATAGTACTGGAATATATAAATGAACAAAAACTTAACCAACAATGAATGTGTAATTCTGGGGCTGCTGGCGGAAGCCGATTGTTACGGCTACCAACTGGAGCAGAAAATTGCCGAACGCGGCATGCGTGAATGGACCGAGATCGGGTTCTCTTCCATATACTACCTGCTTAAAAAGCTGGAGACGGACGGCCTGATACTGGGCGAAAAAGTGGAAAATACTGAGCGTCCGGCAAAAAAACTGTATCATCTGGCACCCAATGGATGGGCAGTTCTGGAAGAAACACTGCTGGGCTACCTGGGCAACCCCCGTCCTTTCAGACCGGATATGGAAATAGGGTTGGCTTTTTGCGCCTTTATTGACCCTGGAAAAGTAAAACAACAATTAATCATTCAACGGCGGCACTTGATTGCGCAAATTGAAGAGGTACGCAACAAACGGGACAGCAGCGGCAACCTGCCGGAAAACGTGCAAGCTCTGTTCAGCCGCAGCTTGCAGCTGATGAACGCTGAACTGGATTGGCTGACAGACACCCTGGAAAAAGAAACGAAAATTAAGGAGTAATGATGACTGAAAAAATTGATCTGAAAAAAGAATGGAAACTGCTTTACAACCCCTCCGCCAAAGCGCCTGCCATTGTGGAGGTTCCGGCGGCCAATTACCTGATGCTGGACGGCAGCGGCAACCCGAATTCGGCGCAGCGCTTCAAAGACGCCATTCAGACGCTATTCCCGCTGGCGTACGCGATCAAATTTGCCGTGCGGAAGCAATACGAAGTGGATTACGCGGTGATGCCTTTAGAAGGACAGTATTGGGGCACGCCGTTGGGGCAAACCCATTTTACGGATGCGGATAAAGATAAGTGGTCGTGGACGCTGATGATCTTGCAGCCTGAATGGGTAACCGCAGAATTAGTAGAATCGGTACGGCAGGAAGTAACCAAAAAGAAAAATCCGCCGCTGATCGGGGAGATTCGCTTTGAATCTTTTCAGGAAGGGACGGTCACTCAGGTGATGCATATCGGGTCGTTTGACAATGAGGCTGGTTCGGTAGAACGCATGCACCAACTGGTTTACGACCAGGGTTACCATCTATGCGGCAAACACCATGAAATTTATCTTAACGATTTCACCAAAATTGCGCCGGAAAAGTTGAAGACGGTGCTACGGCATCCGATATGCAGGTAGACAAGGTCAGGAATTAGGAATATCCATTTTTTGTCTTAAATCTGAATTGGTGATAGAATTCATACCCGTGCCTTTTGACAAGGCACGGATTTTTTTTAAGATGTAATGGAAAGCTGAATAGATGGGAAAAAAAACATATTTTCAAATGCTGCGAGAAGAATTTCGCGGATATAACCGGAGTAAATTGCAACAGGATTTGCTGGCCGGGTTAACTGTGGCGGCCGTGGCGCTGCCACTTGCATTAGCCTTCGGGGTAGCATCCGGCGCCAGCGCTGCCGCCGGTTTGGTTACCGCTGTAATTGGCGGATTCGTTATTGGGTTGCTCTCCGGGGCACCCTACCAGATATCCGGCCCTACCGGCGCGATGAGCGCCGTATTGATTGTATTGGTACAGCGTTATGGCCTGGAAGGAATCTGGATTGCCGGGTTACTCTCCGGTATTTTCCTTTTAATCATTGGCCTACTGCGCCTGGGGCGTTTCATCGCTTTCATCCCTTCCCCGGTAATTACCGGCTTCACCTCCGGGATCGCCCTGATTATTTTCATTGGTCAGATCGATAATTTTCTGGGGGTTAAAACAGAAGCGACAGAAGCTGCCGTGTTTAAATTTCTAGGCTATTTTAAAGGCGGCTTCGTTCCGGATTGGCACACTATCCTGATTGGATTGAGCGTCATTTTGATCATGGTCTTCTGGCCTAAAAAATGGAACGCACGTTTTCCCGCTTCACTGTTGGGAATTATTGCCGCAACCGCTTTAAATGGGTTGCTGCATTGGCCTACCGCTGTGATTGGCAGCATCCCCAAAACCATTTTTCTAGCCGAACGCTTAAACTTTGCCCAGATTCCCTGGCAAAGCCTACCCGAATTTTTGGCTCCGGCATTAACCATTACCGCATTAGGCGCTGTGGAAAGTCTATTATGCGGCGCAGTGGCCTCCAATATGACCGGTATCCGGATGCAGGCCAATCAGGAACTGGTAGCCCAGGGTATTGGTAACATACTGATCCCATTTTTTGGCGGCGTTCCAGCTACGGCAGCGATTGCACGTACCAGCGTCAGTATTAAATCCGGTGGTCAAACCCGGATGGTCAGTATTATCCACGCGGTTGGGCTGCTGCTTTCCATGTTTCTGCTGACGCCGGTGATGCAGCAGATTCCGCTAGCAGCACTGGCCGGTGTGCTGATGGTAACTGCCTGGCGCATGAACGAATGGCCGGGTATACGATTTATTTTCAACAAACACTTCAAAACAGATATGATTGCCTTTGGGATTACCATGGTGGCAACTATCACACTGGACCTGACCCAGGCTATTCTGATCGGTTCCCTGCTGGTTGGGGCCATGTTCCTTAACAAAATCGCCAGCCTGGAGATTAATATTCAGGAAGTGGATCCGGATAAGTTGAATGAGCGCGGTATTGCCATGAAAAAAGACTGCCGACACATTCGTGTGGCCTATCTGACCGGACCAATCTTCTTCGCCGCCAGCAGTATTTTTAATGAAGCCTTTGCCGATCTCAGCCAGACACACACCCTGATTCTCTCGATGCGCGCCGTTCCGTTACTGGATACCTCAGGCCTGGAAGTCATTCAGCGGCTGTACGAACGAATCAAACACCGGGGCGGCACATTAATGGTTACCGGCGTACACGAATCGGTGCGTAAAATGATGGAACGCGGCGGTTTAGTGGAATCCATTGGAAATGAAAATTTCTTCTGGTCGAGCGATCAGGCGATCGTGGAAGCCGAAAATCAATCCTGTCCCTATTGCGGAGACTAAAGACCGAACAGTAACAAAAAAAGAACCCGGTGTGGGTTCTTTTTTTGATTCAGCTCATTTATAGTTGTTCAGGAGCTAATGGCGCTTCTACAGGAAGCTCCTCCTCAGAGACAAGCCGTTGGGCCTCCCATTGTTTACCAGCTCTCAACATCAGGAATAAGCCAGCAAATGAAACAATGATAAAGATCACTTCGAGTAACCACATATTCATTCCAAAGGAGCCAGCCAGCACCACCAAACCATCCACCGCGGCATGATAGAGCACTGCGCCCCAGAACCACAGGGGTTTACGCGCTGAAATCGCCAACCAAACCATGATGGAGAGGGATATATGCAATGAAACGGCGCCAATGCGTTCTACCGCACCGACTAAAGGCAAATGCCAGGGATTGGCAAAATAGGCTGTGAGCGCCTGTTTGGTCGCTTCCAACTGTTCTGCCGGAATACCCGGATTGGCACCGCTGGCGAACATGGCATTCAACGTCAGGTTAGAGACCAAACCCAATAATACCAGTGCACCAATAATGACTGCTTCAACGCCGCCATGGCCCACACCCAAGGTCAACGCTGAACCAAATGAATCGCCTTTTTTCTTCAGTACTTTATATCCAATCCAGCGGGCGGTTTCCTCGCACAAGCCTGCCAGGAGACCCAAAACGACAGCATTAAAATAAGGTGCAACAGCCGGGTCGAGGTGCGGGAGCAACCCGGATGAGAAGGCCCAGGTTAACCCGGAAACCAAGGGCAGGTGAACAATCTGCGAACCGATAAAAGTCAAAACGCCCACACCAATCAATTTCCAACTGGTATGCTTTTTTCGGATAATCCACCATCCCAGAATAAAGGGAAAAATCACATTAAACGCACCGGCAATGACAAAACTTGCAATTAAGACACCATTTACTTCACTCATCTCTCTCATTCCTTTTTTAATATATTTATGATAAAAATTTATTTTATTTCAGGTAAACGGCTATCTTCAGGAAGCTTTCTGAAGAAGCAATTTTTTGCGATTAAACTGTTGGATGGCAATGAAGAACAAAACTCCAGCGACCAGCCAGATGATTAAACCCAGGATCATGCCGACATAACCCTCCAGATAGACCACCCCAGAAGCCTGCCCAACAAAGAGACCCAGCACCAGCAGCACCAAAGAACCACTGGTCTGGTAAGCGCCCATGAAGGTCTGCATCTTGGATGAGATCAGCACGGTAGCGCCTACACCAAGCGCAGCAAAGGCAGGCGTCACCCAGAATACCAATGGGTACCAGGAAGGCAACGGGAACCAGATATACCCAAAGAGCGGCCACCCGGCAATATTGAGCACCAGGGTATACAGTACAAAGCTCAACCAGGCCACCAGCACAGCCGGGATAAAGGCAGCCAGTGACTTGCCAATAAACAATTCGGCATCGGTAGCCGGGGTATAGAGCAATGCTTCCAGAGTTTTGCGTTCGCGTTCACCGGCAAAGGATTCTGCCGCCACACTGGCCGAAAGCATCAAAGGCAGGATTAAAAACATGGGAGCGAAAAGGAAACCCAAGATCATGGCAATCGACATCTGGGTATCATTCATTCCGGCCAACATCGTACCAATACTGGCTGGCATACGTTCAAACATCATTTGGATATCCGGGTCATTAAATGCCTCGGCCGAGCCGGTTTGAGATGAGATAACCAACATGGACAATGGCATAACCACCATTAACAGCAGCGGCACCAATGCCATCGAGATCACCACCGATTTATTTTGCTTCACTTCCAGCAGGTCTTTCCAGGTTATCATGCGAATTTTGCGCCAGTTCATTGTACACCTCCATTTTCATGACCGTTATTCTGCAACTTCAAATACACTTCTTCCAAAGATATCTCCTGGGGTTGAACTCGCAGGATTTGCGCGCCTTGCTGCACCAATGAAGCAACCACAACGGGGACATATTGATCAGAAGAAATCTCAACCCGGATTTGCCGGTCGTCCAACTCTTCCACGGCGAATACATCTTGCTGTTTGGATAAAACGCTTGCCGCTTGCGGAAATGGCTGTAAGAAGGCAACCTGCAGCCACAGTCCGGGAGAAATGAGACGGCGCAGCTGACCAAGATTACCCTGAGCCAATAAAGATCCCTGGCGCATGATCAACAACCGGTCACATAAACGTTGAGCCTCATCCAAATTATGCGTGCAAATCAGCACGGTGGTGCCTTCCTTGCGGCGAACGTCATCGATCAATTCGCGCACCTGGGCCGAGGCCTCCGGGTCCAATCCCGAAGTAGGTTCATCCAGAAAAAGCAAACTCGGGTGAGTTAACCAGGCCCGGGCCAGCGCCAGGCGCTGTTTCATACCCTTGCTATAGGTTCCGGTGCGATCATTGGCACGCGCGGTGAGACCAAACAAAGCCAGGATATCTGCGGAACGGGATTTGATCTCCCTGTCACTCAGCCCGGCCATAGCACCAAAAAAGCGCAGATTCTGGTTGGCGGTCAGACGTTCATACAGACCCGGCGTTTCCGTCAGGACTCCGGCATGAGCGCGAATCTGCGCACCCTGGGTAGCGGGGTCAAAACCCATGACAGACAAGGAACCGCCACTTGGCTCAAACATGCCATTTAACAAACGAATCGTAGTTGTTTTACCGGCACCATTGGGTCCTAACAGACCAAACACCTCACCCTGGTTTACCTCAAACGAGAGGTCGTGCAGCGCGGTGAAATCCCCATAGCGGTGTTGCAAGCGCTCCACTTGAATTACCATCTTTCCCATAACATCTCCTAGATTTTTTTGATGTTTCACGTGAAACATCAGCTGGCATAATGATTGAAGATTATTCGACATGTTTCACGTGAAACATGGTTTTCGCCAATTTTATATTTGTGGGTGCAGTTTCCGGTACTGCACATACGAATAAATCAGAACATAAACAGTAGAAATTACTATTGGCACCAGTAAAAGCCAGATACCCAAACCAGGTAAAAACAAACCCAACAAAGTGATCAAACCGCTAATTTTGAACATGACAGCCCCGCGTTTATGAGTTAACGCCCATACACGGTCATCCTGTAAAGTCCAGGGTGTGCGGATACCAATAAAATAGTTAGGCTGAGCTTTCCCGATGAGGACACCGGCAAAAAAGATAAAAATACCAAATACAGGGATCAAGTAAGTTATCATATTTACCGGATAACCCAAGTTGTATGCCAGGGTAAGCAATTGCAAATAGGTAAAGAAGACTGCAAAAAACAGGATGAACAGGTTATATTCCTTACGGAATTTTGCAATATTTTCTTTGCGTGGATCGATAGAAGGAATCAATAGCATCAAACCAGTCAGGCTTACGATCATGATCGGCAGTAACCAGATACCCACAAAGTGCGACCCATAGCCATCCACAATCCCTTCTGCATTCCAGTGGGTGGCCATTTCCTGTGGAAAACGCGGCTCCAATGCCAAGCCAACAGCCAGCACCACGAGAGCCAATAAAATTGAAATAATCAACACCCATTTAGTTTTCATACATCGTTCTCCAGCTATCTTTGTTTCACGTGAAACATTTATAAAAAACCACCTGTTTTCAATAAAGATGCAGGTGGTTCATTGAAGATTTGTTTGCAGATGAAACTGATTTATATTTCATCTTATTAATCTTCGCCACCATTTGGCGACCCGGATTCATTCTGCCGGGAACGCGATTCATCAGCGTCTGTCCAATTCTTTAAATTTCTTTGGAATATGGCTAAAACCTCACCGGCAGACGCCCCCAGCTCAGAAGCATCCAGTAAATAGCGCCGGGTCAATTCGTCCAATTTTTCCATACATGAATCCGGATAGGGGGTAACCACCGGGAGAATATAGGTGCCTCGTCCATGCTGTGTAGAAATCACTCCCGCTTCATCCAACAAGCGATAAGCGCGCGCAACCGTATTAAAGTTTACCTTTAACGTTTGTGCCATTTTCCGGACAGTTGGTAACTGATCACCCGGCTTAAGTTCACCGCGCATTACCTTATCAAATATCTGTTCGAAAATCTGATTGGTTATGGTCACACCGGTTCGGAAATCAAGCGAAACAGGAATAGCACACCTCCAAAAATTTAAATTGTATCATTGTATCTTTGTATGATTGTATCATTATGTTGTCCCCTGTCAATATTAAATCATTAAAGACTATCCGAGTGGATAGGTGTTCAGTTATCAAATGACATATATATATTACTTTTCATTCAGCCGGTAGAGCACATTTGATCCAGCCAGGTAATGCAGCGAACATAGCGGAGATCACTTCCTGTGTGGCTTGTTGAAAAAACGCCAGTGTGCCATAGGCCTCCCCACCCTGAATACTGACCAGATCCGTTACGGCACGCAAAATCAGGCAGGGGCGCTGAGTACGGGCACACACCCAGGCAATTGCGCCTGATTCCCAATCGGCGGCCACGGCAGCATATTTCTCCACCAGCCCGGGAATATCCGCCGGAATAATATCTCGGTCGGCGGAAACCAAGAGTCCTTTTTGTACCGCCTGCGGATATGGTTTTCGAATGAAGCTCAAATCCAATGATGTGCTGTAAAATTCAAGCGCTTCGGCGGCATCGCCCATTTGTTCAAAGATATCGTAAACTATAGTCTTTTCCACCAGAATAATAGTCCCGCGTTGAATACGGCCTTCAAACCCGCCACAGGTGCCCAGGTTCAGTACCAGATCCGGTCCCCAATGGGAGATGCCATACTGCGCACTGGCGGCTGCCGAAATTTTTCCCCAGCCACCTTGCAGCATGACAACCCGATTACCAGCCAATTCAAGTTCAAGAAATTCACCAAATGGTGTGTTTTCCACAGCTGCATGTGGATAAAAGGCCCTCACAACGCGCCACTCGGCATTGGCTGAAATGATCACAAGGATGGTTTTCATAAAGTACCTCCGGGAATAAGGGAATCTTTCTTCAATTCTAACCGCTTCGTGATCTGTGTACTACAGGAGCTATATTCAATTTTTGCATTTATTCAATAAAAAGAAAACAAATATACAGAGTAGATACCATTCTTTGCTTATGATTTTGCGGTTGGTTATAATTTTTTAGATAGAATTTGTCTTATTTGGAGGTTTGATGTGGACATACTAAAACTTTGGAGAACTTTTATATTCATTGGATTAATTTATCTTTCGGCATGCGCCCCTTCTATCAACCCGTCAGAGAACATTTCGATCGAGACAGCGACCACAACAGCTCCAACATCGACTAATCTCCCGCCAACACCAACAGCCACAACGGTACCAACCCCAACTTTGGGACCTTTAAAAATAGAGGACCTGGTAATCAGCGGATTGAACTACCTGCCCATTCAATCCACATTGGACAGCAATAATCCCACCGGACATATCTTCGGCTGGCTGGAGAACCGGAGTGGTCGTCCCGCTGCCGGCGTTGAAACAGAGTTTTTCTACCAGGAGGGCGGAAAGAGTGTTAGCCTGGGAACCGATTATGCCAATTTTGTTGCAGCTGGAGATAAAAATTTCATTTCATTGCGCTACGATGGACAGATACCGGATGGAGCGGCGCTCTCTGCACACATCAACTCTTTCTATGAAGAGGACCCTGCAATGATGGCGGCGACACTGGAAGCCCGCGGCGAATATCGTCAGGAGTTTGAAGGCGAGGAAATTGTTTACGTCCTTGGAGAACTCTACAATCCAACAAGCTTTCCAATAATCGCAAGGGAAGTATTTGCCCTCTGGTATAACAAAAATAACGAACTTGTTCATTTTTCTTATGTGCTAGATTTACCGCGCAGCATACCTGCCGGCGAATCTGTCCCTTACCGCATGGTATTGGATTTTCGATCTCTTCCCTCTGACTCAGATTTACCAATATCAGAATTATCACACTATGAATTGATTACCAATGGGATCCCCCTGGCTGTTCCGGAAGAAAATATAACCTTCCTCAGCGCATCCAAACCGTATATACCGGACGGCAGTAATCAGGTATTTGTTTTCGGAGAAGGGACTAACCTTAAAGATGAATGGCTGGATATAACTACCTATTGGGCCGGATATGATCGCGATGGACAGGTGATCGGTCTTTTTGAGAGCAGCTTCCTGGGTACAATTTTTGCCCCAGGTGAAACCCGCCCGATCGGGATGCAATTATTTTATGGGGGTGGATTAAGACCGGATGCAGAATGGGTTGCACGCGTAGAAAAAGGCAAGCTTTTCTACAGTTTCAGTTCCCCCAGTGACCCACTAATCTCTCTGGATGTCACTAACCCCGAGATTAAACCTCAAGAAGCGGGATACACGACAACTTTTATGGTCACCAACAATAACAGCGTGGAAATTGGTGAAACTCAATTCTACGTCCGGATGGTTCAAATTTCCAATGCTGAACTGGTGATGGCTTTTCAAGGCCGCATCGCCTCGGGAGAGTTGTCGGATGTGATTTATGCAAAACCGCTTGCTGCCGGACAGAGCTGGCCGGTGACAGCATATTTTGAACTACCTGATGGTTTGACAACTGAGGATCTGGAGATTACCTATATAGCACGAGGAAAATGAGGTATCTATCGAACAATCTCTACCACTACGCCGTCTTCAGCCCAGTTGTAGATATCTTCGCCGGCCTGCAAGTCCATGATGATACAGCCATAGGAAGCCGGACTGCCGAGGACATTACCCCACAGGCGCACACCACTGGAAAGCATGGGCAGCCCATGAATGCCGTTCCAAAAACCGGGTACCGCTTCATAAATGCCCAAAAAGTGCGGCATATACAAATCCCAGCGTGAACCATAGGCATTGATTTCGTGTGATTGAATCTGGAATACTCCCGGCAGGGTTGGTGAATCGGACATACCGGTACTGATTACATGGTCGGAACGCAGTTCCCAATTCTCATACACATACATGTGCTGCTCTGAAATATTGATGACAATGCGCTTGTTTGGCACCACCGGCAGCGGCAACAAGACGTTTTTGGATGGAATGGTGATTACCTGACCGGCACGGACGCTGTACATACTACTGCCCGGGTTAGCTTCCTGAATTCGCCAGTAAGGAAAACCAAATCGCGCCCCAATCGAAACCAGGTTTTCACCAGCTCCCACTGTATATTGGGTTGGTTTGTGGCGCAGAAGAATTTCAAATTCTCCTCCGGATACCCAGTTATTCCCCAGAGATTGCAGGGAGTCTGAGGTTTGTATTTCGCGCCCATCAAGGGATTGCTCCCATTCGTTCAGATAAGTCTGAAATTGGGCCTGATCAACCTGCAAATAGGGTTCCCCATAGGGATCATCCAGTTTGATCCAAGCCGCTACCAGGGCTTGCGGCATGTCCCAGCGGATGCGTTCATCGGTAACGGCATCATAAGCGAATAAGTGCAATGGTTTCTGATAAAAGGTCTCAATGCGCGATACTTCTGTTGAAAGGTCAGCAATTGCCGGAAAAAGCGGTTTCATGGGCAATTCTATTGAACCAAGCGCTAGGGCAGCCTGCGGATCAGCGCTTATCTGATCTACAATGGCATCAACATCCAGCCCAATCCCTGCCTTTCCGGGAATGGCTATCCAGCGGCCATCCGGCAGATGTTCCAGACGCGCATCCTGCGCCGGGGTATCCACATAGGTGGAAAGCCGGGTAAACACATCGCGGGCTACATCGGGTTGGAAGGTAACCAGCGGTTCAATTTCATATCCACCCATCTGCACCAACTGCTGCAACTGCTGCAATCCGCCCGTTCCTTTCCCCACAGTCTGCGCGCTGCGCGCCGTTGCCAGCGGATCAATCCAGAGGCCAATATTGGGTGCGGTCACCGTCCAGATATTTTCTTCCTGGCTGACCACAAAATACGCCGCCTGGTTCCAAAATTGATCTATATGTTCAGCCGCATCCGCCTCGTTTAAGCTGCCCAAATCTACCGGTCCAGCATGCACACCGGGAAGGATGCGGTGGGTCTTTTCGAAAATAATTAATCCGGCGCCGGCTGCCAAGAATGGAAAAATCACTAAAACAATACCAATTCCCATAAGCCAGACCAACCACTCATTATTTTTTGCTGGTTGTGCTGGGCGCCGGCCGGCAACAGGCGCAGCGGTCGCCTGATATACATTCTGCATGTGCAAAACTCCTGTTAACTTGAGTGTACTGGTTTTTAAAAAAAGTGCAATTTTTAATCCAGCTTAGCCATAAAACGATAAAGCCTGGCGTAAAGTTCCCAAACCAGGTTAAACCTGGTTACTTTTGCAGTACCCACAACTGGTAACCATCCGAGTTTAATTGGAGGTTTTTCACATCCGGCAGGCTTAACCAGCCTGCCACTGGCATACCCGAAACACGTTCACCACTGATCAGCAACAAAGGCTGCGTTTGCTGCCAGGCACTCACATTATCCGCGGTGGAAAGCACGACAACAGCACCGCGGGCAGTCTGTTCCGGGATGCTAAATTTATCTTCTCCGGCGCTCAACAGCAGCCGAAAATCTTTGTAGGTAAGCAGCAACACGACTTCCTTATCCCTGGCAGAGATAATTTCCAATACTGTGCCGTCCCCACAATCGATGCGCTCTCCGCTGATCAAATACTGAGACGTAATTTTATTCTGATACAAAAGAGCAGAGATGGCATCCACATGCTGCGAGTCTGGCTGGGGTGCTGCCCAATAAAATGCCTTAGGATAATAACGTTCCATAATTTGTGGCAGCGCCTGAAGATCGGCGTTAGCTGTTTGAGTGACCAGTATCAGATCCAACTGGCGGCGCAGTAAGGGCATCTGACCTCCGATGAAAGCACTGGTTTGGTTAGTGTTTTCACCAGCGTTAATCAGAATATGTTTCCCAGAAGGTGTTCGAATGAAAATCACCGCCGCGTTGTCTGCGTCCGGCAGCCATATATGCAGTTTTCCATCCGGACGCAATAATACAGCATTCCAAACCACTACAGCTACGGTTAACAGCCCGAATAAGCTCAGCATTGGCTTTCGCAGCGCAGACCAGCCCACCTGGTTTTTGCCCGGAAGTGTAAAGAAAAATAAAAGCGCGTAATAAAACAGGGCAAAACTCCAATCCAGATCACCGAGCAAAACCACGCCATGTGGAATTTCTGCCAATTTGTTAACCAGGCTGGTAGTATAGGCCAGCGGAATCCAGGCAAGGTAAGCAAAAACCTGGCCCAACCAGGGGAAGAACAATCCGAACAAGACAGCCAAACCGCCCAACTGCATTACCAGAGGCTGCGGCGGCAGAATCAGCGGATTGCTAATAAGCGTGGATAAAGAAAGCCGTTTAAAATGAACCAGCAGAACCGGCAGTGTGGTCACCTGGGCAGCCAGGGTAAACAAAAAATATTCGCCCACCGGGCCGGATAAGCGCTCCACCCAGGCTTGCGCAAGCCGCCGGCTTGCCAGGCGGATAAAGCCAGCCTGCATGCGTTCTCCGTAAATCACCAATCCGAATGTGGCCGCGGCAGAAAGCTGAAAACCGGCATTCCACAATAAAAGCGGATTGAACGCACACATTACGGCGGCGGTGATGGCCAGCGTGAAATGCCCCACCTGACGCCTACCGATCAGGCCGCCGGTCATGGAAATACCACTCATCAAAGCTGCCCGGACCACCGCCGGTGCAGCGCCGACCAGAATGGTATAAAATGAAATGGTTAAGACAGCCAGAAAACCAGCCCACAACAGCGGCAGCCAGCGTCTGAAATTTTTCAGAAAGAGACTGGCCAATAAAGTCATATTAAACCCTGAAATTGCCACAATATGGGCTGTACCGGTATCCTGAAAAGCTTTTTCCAATCCGAGTGAGATATCTGTTTCTATCCCTAACAGGATTCCATTTAACAATCCGGCTTGCGGTTGGGGCAAAAAATGGTTGATACGCTGGTAAGCGGTGCGTCGCAGCGAGTACACCAGGTTAAAAAACCAATTGCCCTGTCCGGAATCCATCAGGCTGATCGCAGGGAACTCCATCAGGGTATAAATAGAACGCTGAGCCAGATAAGCTTTGTAAGAGAACTCTTCATTTGCAGGTGGTTCAAGCAATTCTCCATAGAGCCGCACCTGCTGGCCGTATACCCAGTCTGAGGCGCGTAAATGCACCAATACCCGACCTTCGACAGCAAACCGCTGTGTTGATCTTGGTTTCAACGCATCGGCACAGACAACCAGACGGGTGCTGCTTTCATTCAGCTGTGGATATTCACAAATAACGCCTTGAATTTCCAGAGGGCCCTGCTGGTGATAAAACGGCAGATCACTGGTTCCCCATTGGATGTCCGTCCGGCCTGCATAGCGCCAACCGCCGGCAGCAAAAAGAGTAAGCAATAAAAAGAATGGTAAAGAAAAATCCCTGCGCAGTTTTTTATACCAGGTGAAACGAGCCAACCAGCGCCATTCCAACACAGTCAGGCAGGCGAATCCGGCCAGACAAATCAGCCAGACGGCTACTGAAAGAGACCACCAGTCCGCGCAAAGAATTCCTATTAAAAATGCAATTGACAACCAGAAAAGAGGTAGCTTTTTCAATCGTCATAGCGCTTTCTTCGCCGGGTCGATTAAAAACAACAGACAACGCTCCTTTTACTAATTGGAGCTATTTTTCAGCATATTCACATGCTGCCGGCGTAATCCCGATGATGCTTTTATGGTATATTAAGAACATCTTGATGTGCGATGGTGGGAGTGTGGTGGTGATCTTCATTGATGCAGTCCACCCTTTTTTTACTTCAGTTCCAATGTACTTCTATCGCTTTCAAGATCAGTTTATCTTCAAAATTCTCCCTGTCAAGCAAAAAACAGGGACCAATATGGAGCGTCCATGTATCTCGCAATTGAAGGTGTCATTGGTGTAGGAAAAACAACCTTAGCCCGTTTATTACAGCCATCTTTTGAAGCTAATGTGTTGTTAGAAGTCTTTGAAGAAAACCCCTTCCTAAGTAATTTTTATGCGGACCGTGCTTTATATGCGTTTCAAACGCAAATGTTCTTCCTGCTTTCGCGTTACCGCCAACAGAATCGCAGTGTACCCGAATTATTAGCCACCGGAAAACATTTAATCAGCGATTACACCTTTGATAAAGATTCACTGTTTGCACGAATCAATCTTAAGGGTGATGAATTGGATACATACCACAAATTGCACGAGGCACTGGCGGAAAAAATTCCCGTTCCGGATTTGATGATTTACTTGCGCGCTGACACGCGTACACTGATGCAGCGGATTGCCATGCGTGACCGTCCTTATGAACGCAGCATGGAGAGTTTGTACATACAGGAATTGAATGAGGGCTACGATGACTTTTTTTTCAATCAACAGCATAGCATGCCCATCTTAACCATCGAATGCAACGAACTGGACTTTGTGCGCAACCAGAACGATATGGAATGGATTGAAAACCGCATCCGCCAGACCCTGCTGCTGCCACCTTTCCAGCCCAAACTCCCTCTGGAGTAAACCATCCCATAGAAGAGGAAGCCGAATATGCGTATTACCCGAGACACCCTGATCAAAGCGGCAAAAACTGCTGTGCAACAGCGCACCCTGCGTGACCGCCATATTGTGTGCGTATATTTGACCGGCTCCCTCATTGATGATTTACCCCTGTTGGGCGGAACAGCCGATATTGATCTGGTCTTCGTTCACGACAACACCCCGCCGGCCCCGCGAGAAATTATCCGGTTAACCCCGGATGTCCACCTGGACCTGGCGCATCACGACCAGAGTATTTATAACCAACCACGTGATCTGCGCCTGGATCCCTGGGTAGGTTCCTTTTTAATCAAAGACCCTTTGGTCTTATACAGCACCCAACACTGGTTTGAATATACCCAGGCGACTGTTTTTGCCAATTTTTATAAGCCCGATACGATTCTCTTACGCGCCCAGCCTTTTGCTGACCAGGCGCGCCAGATCTGGCTGGATTTCCAATTGGGGTTTGATGAACCGGGTCCAGAACGAATCTGGAAATACCTGCATGCCCTGGAGCTTTCCAGCAATGCCTTAGTACTATTAGATGGAACACCCCTCACCGAACGACGTTTCTTATTACAATTTCCTGAACGAATGAGTAAACTCGGATATCCGGGTATGGCGGCTGTATTAAAAGATATGATCCTTGCGTGAAGAAACCATTCGTGAATGGATGCAGAGTTGGAACAAAGCACTGCAAATTGTATCCACCCTACCCAACAGCCCGGTTGCATTACACCCAGAACGGCTGGTTTATTATACGCGGACGGTGGAAACCCTGATTGGTGATGAAAACGCCGCCGCCTTGTGGATATTACTGAGAACCTGGACACGGGCGATTGGTTTGTTGGAAACGGATTCAAAGTTTTATCAGGAGTGGCAAAGCTGTATTGAATCACTTGGTCTGGGGGAACATGAATTTAAAGGACGTCTCCATCATTTGGATGTATACCTGGACCAGATGGAAGAAATCATTGAAAAATGGTGCAAACAAAACGGTATTGACACTAACGAGTTCAATGATTTTCGCTAAATATGTGGATAAAAGCCTGAAAACTGTGGATAACTTGAGTCAGCTGTGGATAAACCGTAAAAAACACATAAAGAAAACAGAAAGTTTTATAAAACAACACCCCATATACAGGGGTGTTTTTATTACTAACCCTATATATGGATCAACCCATTTTTGATGGAAAAGCTGTGGATAAACACACCTGGTTTTCAGGTTATTTATACACAGGCCAATGGGGATAACTTTTGTGCCTTGGACCCCCGTATACACGGTTTCATGACCAATAAAAATCCATATATAGCGATAATTTTGAAAAAAAACACACTTATCCACTTTTCCACAGCCCCTACTATTATTACGAATCCATTTAACTTATAAACTATAAAGATTAAGGTTGTGGAGAAAAAAGTGATCCCTTTAATGAAGCTTAGAATGGGCAAAATACTTCTATCCTCTTTTACCAGCGTTTCGAGTATTGCCTTTTTTTCAAAACTCTAATGGATTATGAAATATTCCCTAAATTCTGCCTCACAGTTTTACATATTCGACAATAAATAAGAATATTAAAATAAGATTAGTAATTGTCTAACCCGGATGCTTGTTTTTTGTTTATGATTCCTGTACAATTTGTATAAATTATTATAAATATCCCCCCATTATTTGTTTGCTTGTCTATGATTGTCGTATCAAAAAAGAAAGGGAAATAACAAGGGAGAGAGACAATGGACGTCATTAAAGTAAAAGCAAATTCCCGCACTGCTGCTGTAGCGGGGGCGATTGCAGGAGTAGTTCGTGAGCATCATCGAGCAGATGTACAGGCGATTGGCGCTGGAGCAATTAATCAGGCGGTAAAAGCACTCGTATTGGCCCGAGGATATCTTGCAGAAGACGGAATAATCGTTGTATGTATTCCGGAATTTGTAGATGTAGATATAGAAGGAAAGATTCGTACTGCGATTAAACTGGTTGTAGAACCCCGCTAAACTACCATACAAAAAAATCAGTCGGTTGCTTCACTGACTTCTAACGGGTCAAAGATTACCTCATCTTTACCTGTCAGTTTTTCTTGCACCTTACGCAAAATCAGTTCAAGATGACGGGGGTGGGCAACAAAATCCAGGTCATCTGCTGGAACTGTTAAAACCGGGCAGAAGGTAAAGTTTGTTATCCAGCTTTCGTAAAGTTCATTTAATTGCGCCAGGTATTCATCCGGGATAGTCTTTTCGTAGTCACGATTGCGGATCTTGATTCGGCGAGTCAGTGTCGATACGGATGCTCTTAAATAAATCACCAGGTCGGGCGGGGTGAGAAAATCTGCCAGCGTTTGGTATAACGTATGGTAGGTTTCGTAATCGCGCTGGCTCATTTTTTCCTGTAAAAAAAGATTGCGGGCAAAGATTTCAGCATCTTCATAGATACTGCGATCCTGGATAACCGATGCCGAGGTAAACAGTAATTGCTGGTGGATGCGTAAACGGTGAGTGAGGAAAAAGACTTGCGAGTGAAAACTCCAGACATTCATATTGGTGTAAAAATCTGCCAGATACGGGTTTTCTGTAACCGGTTCATAAAATGGTTCCCAGTCTAACCGTTGACATATTTTTTCCACCAGGGTGGATTTACCCACACCTATATTTCCCGCTACTGCAATAAATTTTTTCATCACACCCTCCGGAATACGCATGGGTTTTCTTTCGCTGCGATTATATCATGTTGCCCAGCGATGAGTGAAATGTTATCAGATAACAATAAAAAAACCGGAATTATTGATCAGGAAGCCGGATTCCATGACAAAGTGACCGAACAGAAACCGAGTTTGCACTCATCTTCGATTAGATTAGCTTGTCTGACATTGGGGGTGTGGATAACCCGCCCAAATCTGTGGATAAACCATGCGACTCTGTGGATAAAAATGTGAAAAATGACAGTTAAATAAGTAGATAAATTGTGGAGAAAGATGTTTTTTGGGGGGATAAAAGATATTGTAACGGTGGAGAAAAAAGCAGGTTCAGGAAGATTTCTGTGGAAAACTTCCCGGAATTCTGTGGAGAATATCCGTAAAGCAAACACTAATTTGTGGAAAATAAAAAGATAAAAAGGAAAAAAAAGAATGAAACTGTGGATAACCCCCCCTAAAACTGTGGATAACTCACACTTTATGTGGAAAACTCGTTCTAAGAACGTTAAATGAAAAAGGATTACCACACAGGTAATCCTTTAACAGTTTCAATTAAGTTAAAATAAAATTATGCGGGGCGAATTGCTTCATTCGGGCAAACATCAACGCAAGCGCCGCAGTCTGCGCAAAGGGTGGCGTCGATTACAAAGAAGCCATCACCTTCAGAAATCGCGCCTTCGGGGCATTCGGGTTCGCAAGCGCCGCAGCTCAAGCAGTCATCAGCAATAATTACGTGGGTCATTGTTAATTCCTTTCAATCTACTTTTGATAAAAATAGTCAAATTTAATGTATTTAATCTGCTGCATAGCATAGCACAGTTCCGCTGAAAGCGTAGTAGACGTTTGTCATTATTTATAATATGACAAAAAGCATCACGTTTCTAAAGAAAAGCTCAGTTTACTCATCCCAATGGAGGATATTCGTACGCAACTCTCCCCATTTGAGAGCGTCGCGGATACCTTCTTCAATGGAATGTTCCGCTTTCCAACCCAATAAACGCCATGCTGTATCCGCATTGGCACAAGCACCGGCTACATCTCCGGGGCGGGGTGGCATATCGCGTTTGTTAATCGTCTGTCCATAAACCTTTTCAAAAGCTGTCACTAATTCACGCACGGTGACACCAAAACCCGTGCCAAGGTTGATGACCAAATAGCCATCTTCCGGGCTGCCAGCGCGTTTGAAGACCCCGTCAAAATCGGTTAAGGCTTTTACGTGGGCCTGGGCCAGATCCCAGATGTGGATATAATCCCGAATACCGGTGCCATCACGGGTCCCATATTCATAGCCGGTAATGCTGAATTCAGCTATTTTTCCCATGGCTGTATCTACCAACTTACCCAATACGTGACTGGGTTCTTTCACATGAATACCGGTCCGCATTTTGGGATCTGCACCAATCGGGTTAAAGTAGCGTAATGCGATTCCCTGCATACCGTAGGCATTGCACATATCCTGCAGGACCATTTCCATCATATACTTGGTACGCGCATAAGGACTGCTGGGATTTAAGGGGGAATCTTCCACCACCATAAAACCAGGCACATTATCATAAATAGAAGCTGAAGAACTGAATACAATTTTATTGCAGCCCAGCTCATGCAAATTCTTGAATAGATCCAAAGATTTAGCTACATTTTCATGGTAGTACAGATAAGGTTGCTCAACCGATTCTGGTACAACGATCCGGGCCGCACAATGTAAGACCGCTTCAATATCAGGATGATCATGAAAAATGGCTTCCAGTGCTTGCCGGTCGGCAATATCCGCCTGGTAAAAAATCCGTCCGCGGGTAAATTCCAGGCGGCCGGTGACCAAAGAGTCTAAAATAATCGGGGTATGGCCGGCATCTTCCAAAGCAGAGGCTACTGTGCTACCAATATAGCCGGCGCCACCAGTAATTAAAAATTTCATAGTACTCCTTTGGGATTGTAGAAGATTATGGTTCCAGGTTACATTCTAATTGATTGTACAGACTTTGCAAAGTGTTAAGTTTTTCGGGGGAATCGGGTGTTTGGCGCTCAATTCTTTGCCATAAGTTACATAAAACCGGGTGAATGGCCGGGGTGATGGCAGCGCTTAATTGCGTTTGCTCCATCGCCAAATCCCAGTGCGCCGTATGGGCGTAGGCTTCGATAAAGGGCATGCGTTCCGCCGGATCGTTGGGCGAATCCCCCAGGCTGAAAGCCGTTTGTGCAATGCGAACCACAGCCTCCCAATCTTCAAACTGGCGCGCCAGATCCGCTTTTTCAAAGTAATAACACCAGTTATGTGGCGGTTCCGGTAAATACAGGTAGGCAGGGGGCTGGTTGTTGTTTTCGGCCTGAATTCGATTCGGATCGGTCAGATGAAGCAAGTTTCGTAATACTTGCGGTACCATAATGTTATCCGCTTCTATTTCCGGGTCCAAAATACGCAGACAAGCAGCCGTTTGGTATAACATTGCAATCGAATGATCGGTTTGACCGAAAAATGTGCCCACCAGTAAATCATGTTCATTGGGTTGCCCACCTTGTGATATTTCACTAAGCCGCTGTGGGCGAACACTCGGATAATAGAGTACGTAAGGAATCTGGGTTCCAATCTTTTCGCTATCGTAAATCCAGTTTAAGGCCGCTGTCAGCGAGTTATCACTATAATACTGGAGCGGCAAAATATCCGTAAACAAGATGGTGTTACGTTCCAATCCAGGTGCGCGCCACATCAATTGCCAGAAGAACCGAGATTGTTGTTTCCAGTCCCGTTGATATTCAATTCCATTTCTGGTTTGTACGCCACCTGCCAAACAAGCCATAAGGATAAATATGGATAGCCGCTGCCAGGGTTTTACCGGCAATAAATATAAAATGGATACCCAGATCAGACTGAAACTCAAAAAAAACGGGATCGTAAACCTATCTGTTGAAAAAGTCAGGCCAATTGGTAATTTGGTAAACCAAAAAGGAATACCAGCCAAAATGGCGGAAATGATGCCGGTAAATAAACATTGATAAATCCAATTTTCGGAATTTCGTGAATCGGTGGTTGTTCCTTTGCGCAGGATAAAAAAGACAACAAAAAGAAAAATTAAGAAAAGCACCATTATACCCAAATATAAGACGAGTGATTGCAGGCCTAAAGGTGTTTCTGAGAATTGAAATACCTTCCCCCAGGCCGCAAAAATGGTGATCCAAAGGTCTTTGAATATTGTTAATAAAAAAAGCCCAAGCTCTATCAGCGGTTGTTCCTGAAATTGGGTAACCAAATTAAATTGGTAACTTCTGGTTTGAGAAGTATATATAAACAGGCGCCAATAAGCTGCAGATAGAATTATCAGTATATAAGGGCTATAATGTAAAATCAGAGATTTAAAATAAGCCCAGGAAAATTTTTCTTTCCCATACAGGATGAACCACATGAACAGGGGTCTGATCAGTTCCAGCATAAAAAAGTATTCCATGGTAAGCAAATTGACTGCCGAAAGAAAAAGGGCTGGTATATGCAGCCATACCATTTTTTTTCGGATGGCAAGCAATGATAAACCAATGGAATAAAAGAAAGCACTCAATACCAGAAAAAAATGTCCGTAAAGCATAGCAAGGTATTGTTGATGGAAACCCGGATAGATGATAAACAAAATAGATGCCAGAAGCCGGGCCTCTTTTTGTTTTCCCCAAACCTGCTTCATAATAAAGTAAACCCCGGTGGAAGCCACCCAGCGCCAGAAAATGCCAAAAATCTGCCAGACCCAGATTTCTTTCCCTAAAATTGAGGTAGTCAGCTGATAGATCATCCCCCAAATGGGACGATTGGTGGAAAAGTAACGCGCCAGACCCTCTATCCCATAAACCTCACTAACCCAATGGAAAACCATTTCATCCCAAAACAAACCCATCAGTGGAATAAAGAAGCCGTAGGTAAACAGGCATACCCAAAAGAGCAGCAGAACTGGTTGGTTGAGAAAACGAAGGATGGCTACTAAAGAAAAATGGTGTTTTTCGTTCATGCGAAGTTGATAATACTCTTGGCTCAGAATGAGGCTCCAACAGTATTATATCCCATGAAATTTAAAGAAGAGCGATCCGTGTTAGCGGCCATGCGTTTTGATTTGCAAGCTAGCCGGTTACCATCTACCCTACAAGTGAATGACAAAAGATCGGGGTCTATGTGGAATAAAGGGAAAGTTCCTTAAAACAAAACTGAGCTTGCAATCATCTTTAAGTGAAAACGGATTGATACGCAAGGCTGGAGTTTTAAATCACAAACTCCTAATTGCAATTCTATGTAGCCTTCACCACGTCCATCATCAAAGGATGGATGTGCGGGTTGGCCACAACTATGTCATACGGAGGCATCAGGGTGAAGGGGGTGCCGTCCAGTTTGGTAACAATTCCACCGGATTCTTCCACCATTAACACACCCGCCGCGATATCCCAGGCTTTCAGCGATAGTTCCCAGTAGCCATCCAGCCGCCCGGCGGCCACATAACACATATCCAGGGCAGCCGACCCCAGCCGGCGCACAGCCTGCGCTTTCAGGAGGAAATTTCTGAAATAATCCAGGTTGTTTTCACGGGTGGTGTGGACATCATACGGAAAACCGGTGACCAGCATTGAACGGATGAGACTGTTGGTAGCGGAAACCTGCAATTTTTGCCCATTGCGGTAGGCACCCTGACCGCGTTCCGCGTAAAAACATTCATTCTGCATTGGATCGAATACCACGCCCATTTGAACCTTTCCCCGATAGGCATAGGCTATCGAAACGGAAAAGATCGGCACGCCATGTGCATAATTACTGGTACCGTCCAGCGGATCAATATACCAGGTACTTTCGGAGTGGTGTCCATTCAGCGTCCCTGATTCTTCCCCGACGATGGTATGTTCGGGGAAACGTTTGCGAATTTCCGCAATCAGATAAGCCTCGCTCTGTTTGTCTATTTCAGTAACCAGGTCAATTTCACTCTTCAGTTCAATCTGGTGTTCCTGTCCAAACCCATTTTTTATGATTTGACCGACTTCTTTTGACCAATCAATAATTAAATTTAATTCGGGATGCATGTTTGTTTCCTGACAATAATAAAAACCATTCCCTCTCGTTTCAAAAGGGAGGGAATGAAGTTGATATAGGTACGTTTGATTTTATGACGAATGGCTGGTTTCGTCCAGCAGGCGCATCAGGTCATCCAATTCGCGCTGGATTTCATCGCGGTCATCCACCGCCTGTTTTAATAAGGCTAAAAATGCCGGTCTTTGATCTTCCGGCAGCGTCTGCAGCAACCGTTCGGTGCGGGCAATTTGTCTTTTCTTGTGCTGCAGCTTATCTTCCAGGCGATCGCGGTAGCCCTGATAAAAATCAAGATCGCTGAGCAAGTCTTTTTTACTGGTGATGCCTGAGGTTAGAATTTCGGCTACGGTGAGCAAAAAATCCTCTGTATCAATCGGCTTTTCAATAAAGCGCACAGCTCCCAGGCTGATGGCAAACATTTTATCTTCCGCGGTGACATAAGTAGCCGAGATAAAGATGGCCGGGATGTGCCGTGTGGCAGATTGCTTGCGCATCTGATGCACCAGGGTAAACCCATCCATTTTGGGCATCAAAATATCCGTAATTACCAATGCGGGGTGTTCCCGATTAATAAAATCGAGCCCTTCTTCACCATTACGCGCCGAAACCACCGGATACCCTTTGAATCGAAGGGTTACTTCCAACAGTTCGCGCACATTTTCGTTATCTTCAACCACCAGTATAGGACCATAAGGAATGTTCATACAATTATTGTAGCGATGCCCAAACAGAAATACAAGAAATTGATAGGATTTTGTAGGGGTGTATCACTATGGTTTCCTTACACGCATTCCAGCCGGAATTAAAATGCTAGCTTAGCAGAAAAATAACTAAAATGTATCCGGCATCAAATAAGCCACCGCGCGGCTATCGTCGTCGTTCATCAGCAGACGAATATGGTGATTGTGGCGGAAATCGCTTACACGGATCAGGTGGAGCGAGGATTGCAACAACGGATCCAAATCCATAAACTCGGTGACACAATTGGGGGTCTTGTAGAAAAAATCCTGGTTGATATGGTTTTCGGGCTCATCCAATGGAATAGCCAACGGATAAATCTGCGATTCCATTAAATCCTGGAAGAAGTGAGTTCCCAGGGAGGGTTCTGGCGGCAGGCCTACATTTTCTCCGGCCAATTCCACCAGAGCTCGTGCGTTGTAAATATCGCCGTAAGCAATGGGCACGCCCAGATCTGAATTGGAACTTCCCCAACGTCCCGGCCCCATACAGAAAAAAGTTTCGCCTTCCAGAATGGTATTAAGCTTGCCGAGTGCGCGAGCCAGGTTGGTGCGGTCATTAGCGGTGGGAAGAGCAAAATAGCTCTCATGGGGTACATAAATTACATAATAGATATTATCTACCTGCCCGTGGGGTACCACAAAATGTGTATCAAAGATGATATCATTCTGAGGTAGTTTCTTGGGAATGATTACCTGGGCAGTATTCATCAACTGCGCTTGCGGACGGCACTGAACCAGTGTAAGGCATATCTGGGGTTTACCCAGGGTTTCTTCCTTAATAGAGAGCGTGAATTCCACATCGACTGGCAGGCGGTAGGCTAATTCCAATGTTTTCAGCATCTCACGCATGGTTTCGGCAAAGTTGGTGCGCTTGAGAAACTCGTCAAATGTCACCACCAGGCTTTTTACACCGCCTTCCAATACCCGGCTGCGGATAGCCTGAAAAAAACCACCCTGATCTGTCTGAGCAATATATCGCAGCGGTTTATAATTCGAATCCAACACTTCGTGAATGTGCATGGTGCGAAATGAATTTTCTTCCAGATCAATTACATCCACATAATTCTGTGAATACTGGCGGATCAATTTTGGATTGGTGGTGGGGCGCAGCAGGGGATGGCTGAGCGCGATTACCCGAGGATAATCATTGCCGACGCGATCTACCGCACGCGTTCCCATGCCCCATACCAGACGCACAAACCCATCCTCAGCGCGGATCTGAGGCGCCCAGCGGTAGGTGTTGCGACTGAACGCTACCCCGGCGCCGTGCGGGAGGTAATAGCGCCCATATTGTTCCCCCTGCACCTCCTGAATAAGCACCGCCATGCGTTCATCGTAATCCTGCAAACCACGTGCGCGGCGGTAGAGGAGCGCATTCGGATTCATGGTTGAAGCGTAAATGCTGGCCACTGCACGGGTCAGATCTCCCAAGTTTTGCTCGAGGGTGCCCTGGTTGGGTAGAAAGACACTGTCGTATTTTCCGGCAAAGGAAGTGCCGAAATTATCCTCCAACTGACTGGAAGAACGCACGATCATTGGCTTTTTGCCCATTTTGATTAACAGGCTTTGCAGGCGATCCAGAATATCGGGAGGGAATTCACCCGACTGAAAATCGCGCACAATCATAGGAAATTCGGCCCGCATTTCTTCTTCAGTTTTATACTTCTGGTCATTCCAATGGACCAGGTTATTAATCGTCATGAATGTATAAATTTCATTCGAACCAATATAAAATGATTCGGGCGGCTTCATACAGGTACGCAATTTAAAATCCGGCGAATCAGCCAGTACACGGTGTGCTAGCAGCATGCCGGCCGCCTTGCCGCCAATCTTGCCCGCGCCTATTTTACGCCGACGGATTTCCAATAGATCACTGAGTGTGAACCATTCTTTGGCCACGTTAATATACTGCAACTGGTCACTGATCAGGTTGCGGATCAGTACCACTTTGGCTTCCTGCATGCGTGCTTCGTATTGAGGGCGGTCTTCCGGGTTCAGGCGTTCAAACATCATTGCCTGTTCAAATACAATTTCCTGCGGCGCCAGCTCTGGGTTAACCGAGAGGAGCTGCTCCTGCTGGTTCAAACCGCGTTCGGAGAGCACGTTATTGGTAATACGCTCGAATTCTTCAAAAGACATTTGGTGACTGAAAATAAGATCGGTAAGCTGGTCGCGCACGCGTTGGATGCGCATATCCCAGATTTCGGAGGCTTCTTCGCCATACGGATCGCGAATTCCTTCGCGCTCCTGAGAGCGAACGGCCATATCGCGTACGCGTGCTTCAAAAGCGTGCGGCTGGATGATGCCGCGTTCAAAAAGAGCCTGGCGCATCCGCGCCCGAATCCGCCCACTTAATACCGGATACTGCCCCAAAGCCAGGTAAATGGTTAACAAACGGTCGGTTGAATTAGAGTTGAGCGTCATCGGCACGACCTCCCGTCGGCAAACACGACTGATATAGATTGTACCTATTATAGAAGAAACGAGGGGAATTAGGAAATGGGAATCAGTGGAATCAGGAAACTAGGAATCAGGAATAAGGAAATGGGAAATGGGAAACGGTGATTCTTTTTCCCGCTGCCTATGAAGCGTCAAAATTTCAGATCCTCCACCAACACAATTCCGGCAATTGCGGCAAATTTTTCATTCTGTTCAACAATAATCTCGGCGGCGGTTTGGCTGCTGCCGTCATATGTGCTGTGCGCGTCAGCAACTACAGTTACTTTATACCCCAGATCCAACGCACCCTGGCAGGTATCTGCTATGCAATACTCACTCTGTAAACCACAAATCACCAAGTGGGTAACGCCGAGCTCTATCAGCCAGGCTTGCAGTGGTGTCCCCTGGAAGGCATTTCCATGATTCTTGTCAAAGATAAATTCCCCGGGCTGCGGATAAAACTCCGGGTGTAATTCCCAACCGGGCGTACCGTGTTCATCCGGTTGGCCTGCTTCTCCGCTGTTTCGCACAAAAAATACCGGTGTCTTGCTCACACGCGCTTTTTCTATTACCTTATGCAGATTTTCCAGCAATTCGACCGCCCCAAAGACAGCTTCATCTTCATAAAACATATCGACCTGCACATCAACCACCAATAACGCGTGTTTCGTATTCATCGGCACATCTCCTGTTTCTATCCAAGAATCAAGTAACTCTATCCTAACATAAGCTGATGGCAGGATGCAAGATTGTAGTTTCGTAATATCCTTAAACTACCCATTCGGGCAGTTTCGCAGGCTGAAGGGTTTTGGTAAAATTTATTCCACCACTACAAACAGTTTTTGCCAGCATAAAATGCCAATAGCGCCAGTGGGGAAGGAACCACGGGATTGTGGTTCCCCCACTCTTTTTTTACCTATACATCAATAATTGCAGTTTCAGCATGGTGAAACGACAATATACGCCTGGTTTGCGCCGACGGAATTTTTGGTTTATGCTTAAGCTAACCTGTGACACCTTTTAACCGGTAAAAAAATATCCGCTTGTCATCAATATGACTATGGGGAAATGGAGTTAGAACAACAGGAAAGATAAACATGAGCGAACATGTAATGATCAGCATCGGTATGATAGTTATTCTGGGGGTATTAGCGCAATGGGCAGCCTGGCGCTTAAAGCAGCCATCGATTTTACTGCTACTTTTGTTTGGATTTTTGGCCGGACCAGTCTTTGGAATTCTCAATCCGGACGAAACCCTGGGAGAATTGCTTTTCCCGGCGGTGTCCTTATCGGTAGGGATTATTTTGTTTGAAGGCGGTCTGAGTTTGCGACTGGAAAATCTGCGCGCCGTACGAGGAACAGTTCGCAACCTGATCAGTTTGGGCGCATTGGTTACCCTGGCTGTGGCTGCTCCGGCCGCTCATTTTCTTTTGGATATGAGTTGGTCGATGTCTATTCTGTTGGCGTCCATTGTGGTGGTATCCGGTCCAACAGTCGTTATTCCCTTGCTGCGCTTTATTCGTCCCAACAGTAAACTGGCCGCTATTTTACGTTGGGAGGGTATCCTGATTGACCCGATCGGCGCCACTCTGGCGGTATTGGTGTTTGAAGCAATTCGTAGTGAAGGCACTTATACCAATTATCTTCCCAATATGGTTGGCGGCATGTTGATGATGCTTCTGGTTGGTGGTGCACTGGGGGCGATCGCTGCTTTTATTCTGATTTTTCTTTTTGAGCGGCGATGGGTTCCGAATTACCTTCAAACTCCATTGGCACTGATCACCATGTTGGCAATGTTTCTCCTATCTAACTCCCTTGTACATGAATCCGGCCTGATGGTAGCAACCGTGATGGGAATTGTGCTGGCAAATCAAAAACGAGTTAATATTAAACATATTATTGAGTTTAAAGAGCAATTAGGCGTTTTATTACTCTCTGTATTGTTTATTGTTCTCTCTGCCCGGGTGGATCTGGATGATTTTATCATGATCGGTTGGGGCGGCCTGGCTTTTTTGGCTGTATTGATATTTATAGCGCGCCCACTGGGAGCATGGCTTTCCAGCCGCGGTAACGGCCTGAATAACAAGGAAGTTTTGTTTCTGGGGTGGATGGCACCGCGTGGTATTGTGGCTATGTCGGTAGCCTCACTCTTTTCCCTTAACCTGGAACGCGCGGGTATTCCAGGCAGTGAAAAACTGGTGGCGGTGACCATTTTGGTGGTGGTGGGTACAGTACTGGTCTATTCGCTTACCGCCGGGCCATTAGCACGCCGTCTGGACCTGGTAGCGAAAGATCCGCAGGGCGTTTTACTGGTGGGCGCCCATCCCGCGGCACGCGCTATGGCCCAAATAATTCAGGAAGCCGGTTTTAAAGTTGTTCTGGTAGATACGCGTGAGTCCAATGTGATTGAGGCACAGGAAAGCGGGTTGCTGGCAATAAACAATTCCATTTTTTCTGATACCTTGTTGGATCAGCTTCCATTGAGTGACCTGGGCTATTTGCTGGCGCTGACACCGGATGACCAGGTTAATTCCATGGCAGCCCTGAGTTTTGAAGAATACTTTGGAAAAAAGCATGTCTACCAATTGAATCCCGAGAACGGGAATTATTCAAAAAATATACGTCAACGATTACACGCACCCTACCTCTTCCAATGCGAGGTAACCTACGGTTCACTGGATACAGCCATAGCGTATGGCGGGCAGATCCACATCATGGAATTTAAGAACGCCGCTGAAGTAAATGCCTATCAACTGGGGCACGGGGAAAAAGAAGTTTTACTATTTACTTTCACAAAAAATGATCTTAGAGTTGCTACGTGCGACACAATCGTAAAATTACAAGCCGGTCACAGCATTATCAGTTTGCAACTTCCTCCAGCACAACCCGGAGAAGCTTTTTGGGAACACATACATCCCAATTTAAGCCATGAAAGTGAAGTATTGAAGGATATATCATGATTGAAAAGGATTTTTCCGATGTCTTTCAAGCGCTGAGAATGATATTAAATGAAGCAGCCAGCCAAATGCAAGTCAAACAGGATGATCCCGGATTAGTTTACCTTATTGCACCTTATCCGGATATTAAGGGTCGAGAACTCTATTTTGGTGGAGCGCAAATCAAGAAAAATTACGTCAGTTTTCACCTGATGCCAGTTTATATGCATCCAGAGCTATTGGACGGAATCTCCCCGCAACTACTTAAAAGAATGCAGGGCAAATCCTGTTTCAATTTCACGAAAGTGGATGAAACCCTGTTTGCCGAACTCTCTCAACTCACCCAGCAAAGCCTGAACTGGTTCAAACAAAACGCCAGGACGTTTGAATACTGAGTAAGAGCAGCGAGATATCCGGTGTTATCCACATTCATGTTTCCCTGATTATTCGCAACTTTTTTACCTATTGTTTTTTTAGCATCATCTCAATAATACGGGGTTGGGGGGTGTTTTGGACGGGGAATTCACCCGTCCAAAACACCCTGGCCCCCAATTAATGAAAAGATACTTTTTTTAGTATACTTAACACATTCCATTATTGAGGTCTTTTATGCCTGAAAACAACATCTGGAACGAGATTTTTACGCACGATGGCCGAGTCTTTGAAGAGCCGCACAATGCCATCCCCGGATTTGCCAGCCGCGTGGCACTGAATGACGGTAAACGCATGCTCGATTTGGGCTGCGGCTCGGGGCGGCACATTGTTTACCTGGCGCAGCGCGGTTTTGAAGTTTACGGACTGGATGCCGCTCCGCAGGGGCTGGCGTTAACCCGTGAATGGCTGGAGAAGGAAGGGCTCAATGCCGAATTGTGTGAACAAAGTATGTTCGCGCCTTTTCCTTACCCGGATGCTTTTTTTGACGGTGTCTTTTCCATACAGGTGATCCACCATGGGTTAGTGGATCAAGTGCAGGCGGCCGCCAGCGAATTGCAGCGTGTGCTTAAACCTGGCGGTTTGCTGTTAGTGACCGTACCGCGTGGTCAGAGTGAGCGTTCCAGGGAGATCAGCAGTGTTGAGGTTGAGCCGCGCACTTATGTTCCCCAGGAGGGTTTCGAAAAAGGCCTGCCGCACCATATTTTCCTCCCGGAAGAACTGCCGGGACTGTTTGCAGCATGTGACGTGATTGAGCAGCACGATGATGGCCATAACCACCAGTTGATTCTCGCAGCCAAACGGATAGAGCGTGCATGAGTCCCTGCGTTTTGTAGTGATCAGCGACATGCATGGCAATGCAGTTGCTACGCGTGCTGCGCTCAACTGGATCGATCACTACGGCGCAGATCAGATCATTTGTGCCGGTGATGTGGCCAATTTTGGACCGCAGCCGAATGAAGTAATTGCCTTGCTGGCCGAGCGCGACATCCCCTGCGCTCAGGGTAACCATGACTGGAATTTTGCCCACGCCGCCGAGGTTTCAGCACCGGATACACCGCGGTTAGAGCAGATTCACGAGATCAATGCCTGGGGATTGGCGCGCCTGAACGAGGCGAGCCGTACATGGTTGGCCGGGCTGCCTTTTGCGCTTGCCCCTCTGCCTGAACTGCGTGTTGTACATGCCGGGTTTGAGTCCAACAGTCAGATTGTCACTGAAGAAAGTGAATTGCAATTTCCTCCTGGTGTGCAAATCGTCATCGCCGGACATTTGCATAAGCCAATAAAACTGCAAAGCAATGGATATATCTGGGCGAATGCCGGCAGCTGCGGGCGTTCTGCAAGCGGCGACCCACGTATCTCTTTGGCCGTGGTGGAGAGAACCAACGCAGATTGGCAAGTGAACCATGTTTTACTGGATTACGATATAGAAGCTTCCTTAAAAACTATCCGCGATGCCTGTATGCCTTATGCCGACCGGCTGATAGAAACACAGATAAAGGCTGCCTGGTGGTAAAAAAAAGCGAAATTTTGTGAAAAACGACGCTTTTTATGCCGTTTTAATAAATTCCCCCTTCCCAAAAAAGAGGAATATGGTAAAATATTATCTCACTGGGGGCGTGGTGTAGTGGCTAACATGCGGCCCTGTCAAGGCCGAGATCGCGGGTTCGAACCCCGTCGCTCCCGCAGCTACAACAACTCCCTTCCTTACCACGCAGGAAGGGAGTAAATGTTATTGTAGGCTGAAATGCAACAATGGCATTACCTCGCACAAAGACTGCTTCAACAATCAAACGAAGCAGTCTTTTTCGTTCGGTTGGTAAGGTTCGATTCCATCCAACAAGTGTTTGTCGGATCAAGTTATGTAATGCCATTATAGCATCATTATCAAAAGAACTCAAATCGGCCATATTTGTATCTCTCTTTTGAGTTTCATTTTCAAAATCTTCTCTTGAGAGCATATTATTCAGGAATAAAAATTTTGCCCGTTCAAATCGTTCCTGGACATCCTGGATAGATTTTTGTATCGCCTGAATGTTTTCTATTGGGTTCATCTCTTCCAGAATATTTTTTAGAAAACCTACTATTTTATTCTCAATTTCCTCAGCAATTATCATCGATTGCGAGCAATCCAACCTCTTCTCAATCTGAGCCACATCCCGATAATATCGTTTTCCTTTTGACCCTGATACACCTCTGAATGAGCTTCCACAAGTTCCACAACGTATCATTCCACTTAATGGGTATAACCGGACGGGGCCTTCATTCTGTTCACGTGCATTTTTAGAAAATGTGGACCGAATCGATTGAACCTCATTAAATTGATCCATGTCAACCAAGGCTGGATGCTTACCATCGTACAATTCCAATAAATCTTTCCGTCTTCTTTTAGTTCCTTTTTCATCAGTACCGTAATATGCAATTTTACCTGTATAGAAAATACGCAATAAAATTCCTCTAACAGTATCTTTTGCCAAAGGTCCCGGAGCCAAACGGTTAGGAGTACCCTTCGTCCTGAATTGCAAAACATCACCACTCTCAAGATTTATGGGGCATTTATTCAAAAATTCGGCCAATTTTCCATCGGAATATTCACCTGTTGCGTACAATTCAAATGCCATTTTGACAGCTTGTGATTCTATCGGGTGAGGAATCAGGCCTTTGCCATCACCTTTATTCAGGCTTCCCACTTCAGGGCAATATCCCGGTCCATTTAGATCAGTACAAGATAAACATAACCCATTACAATAACCAAAAGGAATACTGCCATTCCACATACCCTCTCTGGCTCGTTGTTGTTTGCCTTTTTTTGTCTCCTGGCGCAAATTATCAATATAAATCTCTGCCAACATTCCCAAGACTGTAAGCATCAACTTTCCCCACGGACTGGTGAAATCCAAATGCTCTTGTACCGACGCAAATGCAACCCCATGGTTATGTAAATCATCTAAGGCAACCAAGAGACCGCCCAGGTGCCTGTAAAAACGGTCAATCTTATCTACGATAACGACATCGAATTTTCCCTGACTTGCATCCGACATCAATTGTTCCAACGCAGGACGGTGGCTATCTTTCTTCGCTGAGATACCAGCATCACAATAAATTTGAATAACATCCCAGTTTTGCGATTGGGCATAATTGTGAATGTGGACTTCCTGAGCATCCAAACTGTGTCCATCAGTTTGTTCTTTTGAGGACACTCGACGATATCCTACAGCTCTTAATCGGACTGATTGATTCATGTAAACCTCTCAAGATCGCGTATAATGAATTGCATAATTCTTATATAGCATTATCATATCACAAATTACAGCTATACGCATACAAAAAAATGGAGGTTTAATTCGATGGGTGAGCCAATCGCAAAAATTGTTCGAAAAGCCAGGCACAGCAACTACGATGCAAAACCATTTACAGATCGCATCAAAGAGCTACTCCAAAAAAAGAATTTGAGTTACCGTGAAGCAGCCTTAGAAGCTGGTCTGGATCATCAAGCAATCCGGAGAATTCTAGCTGGTCACCAACCCTCCATGACCAATTGCATTTTATTGGCTGATTATTTTGAATTTAACCCGAATGAATTTCTCGAATTAGCAGGCTGGCCTACCTTAAAAGTATTTGAAGTGGAGATTATTAAAGGGGAACATCTACCGCAAGAAGCAGTAGATGTAGCTTTAGCTGTGCACAAAATTTCTAATCCCGATATGCGTAAACAAATTGCTGAAGCAATTCTTTCCTTGATTAATGTGTATTTTGGCCTGAATAAGCAGAAGCAGTAACTCAATCCTATATTAATTAAGAAAAATAATTGGATTAATCCAAATCTAAATTCATCCCAAATTCATTTATCATATTTTTCTAATAAGATAATTAGAGAGTTGAGTTAAGTGTATAAATCCCAACTCCCTAATTATAATTCTTATTAGGCACTATGTATTAGCTTTGAGAATTGCGCATAAATTTATTTATAGTATGCAATATATTCTAGAAACCACACTGAAGTTCACGCTCAATTCCAGGGCAAACGCATCTTACATCTAGACAACTGAAGGAAATCTGGTGATCGCAATTTGCGCGATTAGATGCCTGGCAATTTGAGGCGTGTTTCATCAATTGGGTTAGCGAGGTGGTCAAGATCACGGGAGGGCAAGTAATTGCTTTAGATGGCAAACTGCCACGTGGGTCACGCGATGGAACGATTGGCAGAGGAGCGATTTACATTGTAAGCGCATGGGCCACGGAAAACCAGATAGTTTTGGGACAAGTCAAGGTAAACGACAAGTCCAACGAAATTACGGCGATACCCGAATTTTTGTCAAAGTTGGAATTGAGCGGCTGTATCGTTACGATAGATGCGATTGGTTGTCAAACTGAGATTGTCAAACAAGTTGTAAAAGAAAAAGACGCAGACTATGCCATCGCCTTGAAGGAAAATCAAGGCAGATTGTATGAAGATGTTGTTCTGCTGTTTAAGGATTTGGAGAAAAGCAATCACACGGCCTACACCTTTGAACATGCCGAAACATCCAACCAGGGACATGGTCGAAGAGAAAAACGGGAGTACTGGACAATTTCAGACCCCGATGTGCTGAAATATTTACGTGGCTTTGAAAAATGGGAAAAATTACGAACGGTTTCTTGCATTCGCTCCTATCGCTATACTGGTGAGCACGAAAGTGTTGAAGATCGCTATCATATTGCCAGTATCACTGGCGCAAAACGCCTTCTAACAGTCATCCGATCTCACAGGGGGATCGAAAATCGGCTGCACTGGACTTTGGATATTGCTTTTAACTGGGACCAATGTCGTGTCCGAAAGGATAATGGCCCGGAAAAATTTGCCATTTTGCGCCATATTGCTTTGAACTTACTCAAATTAGAAAAAACTAGTAAGCACAGTATCAAGGCTAAACGTTTGCAGGCGGGATGGGAAGATACTTATTTGCTAAAAGTCCTTGCCGGGTTATCTACGCTTGTCTATACCTAAGATGCGTTTACCCTGTGTTATTTTGGCGTCAACCATTTCAGGTTTTGCTCTATTCCATTGTTATCTAGTCTTGTGACAACCGTCTAATAATTATTGACAATAACAATGTAAAGCTGTAATGTTTACTTAATAAGTCATATATACAATACTTCTTCTTGTCACCAAATCAACCATCATTCTCCCTAAACGGATGCAACATTTTCACCTAATCATAGAGAGGGAATACTAGCTGTAAAATTGCTTCTTTCGCGACGAGAGACAGTTTTCCCTAAAGAACTAAATGATAACAATTAACGAATGCTGTATAAATCATTATTTGCGGGCTTGTGGGTGAGGGCTGAATAATCACCTTCTAAACACTTGGAGGATACCATGGCTACGAACAAACGGTTGACAGATCTGATCGATTACACATCGGTGCTTCCCTACGCCAGCGAAATGTTTGGCATCTATCAGCCATTAATCGGTTGGAAGTCCAAACGGATCGCGGACCGTTTCAACCAAGGTTTTTTAAACGATAAGCATGCGCTCTTGAACAGGCTGAAGAGCCAGTTCAATGGCCTGGTCGATATCAGCTACAACCCGGACTGCCAGGTGAGCATCGAACTCAAACCGGGAGCGTTGAAGGCAGGGAAGCTAAAAACGTTCGACAGCATCTTAATGGAAAAGATTGCGGAAAATCTCCCGCCTTACGAAAAGTACAAACCAAATATGTGGCCCGAATTCATCAACCCCGACGAGATCAAAAGGATTATCAAGGAATTCGTTACACCCGCATACACCAGCTACTATGTGGAGTACTGCCTCGCGGGTGATGAGAACCGCGTCTTGGATCGAGTGAGTCGCAGTACGGATGCCGAGAAGGAACGCGCGCTCTTTTTGAATGCCTTCGAAAGCCAGCTGCGGAGCGAATCGTCCCTGGCAGGAGCGCTGCTGTTCATGGTCGAAAACAAGAACTTTAATGAGCTGGCAACCATGTTCTACAGTCTCAAGAACAATACGCTGCATGCCATCGATCTGGCAAAGACCCTTTTAGAGCAGCAGATGATGGACGGTTACCTGGATCTGAACAACATGGATCCGCAGGACCAGGAACATATCCGACGGGTCGCGCTCTCGCCAATCAGCGTGGTGCATTTATTCCGCCAATATTTCTTTGAACTGGATACGTTTCTCGGCACGCCGGTAAGTCATGTTTGGATGAGCCCCGGCTCCACCGTGGAGCTCATCGAGATCAGTACGCGCAGGACCCTCGTGGAAAAAACGCTGGAAACTTCGCTGGAGTCCATCACCAAGACCGAATCGGTCGTGACGGAGCAGGAGGAGATCAGCGACGCCGTGAAGGAAGATAACAAGCAGGATATCAAATTCGGCGCGAGCGTCACCGCATCGTATGCCTCGATCACCGCCACCTCCAATTTCGATTACAACACATCGCAGCAGTCCGCCCGGGAAGAAACACATAAACGGATGCGCCAGCAAACGGAGAAGCTCTCCACCGAGATCCGGAAGAACTACAAAACCACCTTCAAAACGATTACTGAAACCACCGATAGCTCCAGCAAGCGCTACGTGCTGAGCAACACCACCGAAGATCTGATCAACTATGAGCTGCGGCGCAAGATGCGCCAGGTTGCCGTCCAGGTGCAGGACATTGGCAGCTACTTATGCTGGCAAACCTATGTGGACCGGCCCGGGGAAGATTTGGGTGTGGCGAAACTGATCCACATTGCCAAGCCAGCCGAACTGGACGGTCTGCACGCGCCGGAAGAGATTCCAATGCTGCAACCGTTTTCAGAGGACAAGGTGGTAACGCTACCTTTTGTTTCGATCCAGGATACGGATGCCGACAACGAAGGCGAGGTCTATAAAGACGGCGTAGAGGTGGATGATTCGGAAGCTTTTGGCGAGCTCGAAAAGGTACAGTCGGATTTCCTGATTTCCGACCTCGTGTGCCCCAAGGGAAATTATGTTCTCACCAATGTAGAGTTCGACGGGCAGGGAAAACCGGTGGCGGCATCGCGCAAGGGGGAGATTGTCAACAATGACAATAAGGCCCAGTTCACCCTGCATTTAAATTCCGTGGATTTCCAGGGTCAGAACAGCGTCCAGGTGAAATTAAAGCTTCACTGGAGCCCGGCGGCTGGCGCGAACGACGGGGCGATCAAAAAGAATAATGAAAATCAAGCGAACTTCAAGGCAAAGGAAGCTTCGGAAAACCAGAAAGCGATCGTGCAGGCCGCGAAAGAACGGGTCAAAGCCAGCCACGAGATTAAGCCCCGTCCCAGCGAGGAACTGCGCGAGGAGGAAAGGATCGTGGTGTACCGTAAGCTGATCCAGGAAATGCTGACGAACGGCATCCAGATGCCCGACGACCGCACGCGCCACATGGTCGCCGAGTTGATCAATTCGATCTTCGACGTCGACAAGATGCTGTATTTTGTAGCACCGGAATGGTGGCGGCCGCAGCTGAGGGAATATGTGCAGCAGCTGGATGAATCCACCGTGGCACCGGTCAAGTACTTGTCTCTTGGTAGGGTTGGCAGCGCCGTCGCGAAAAAGAAGTGGGGCTTAGCGGTCAAGAAATCGACGGACAAGCTGACGGCGAGCACCGTTGGTTGGGGCGGGCTCGACGACCTGCGACGGGATAACTATTACATTACGGAAGACTCGCAGCCCGCAAAGCTGGGCAGTTCTCTGGGATGGCTGCTGCAGCTGGACGGGGACAATATGCGCAATGCATTTCTCAATGCGCCCTGGGTAAAGGCAGTCATCCCGATCCGCCCGGGCAAAGAAGAGGCGGCAGTGAACTGGCTGAAAGGTGTGGAAGGCTTTAACGGCATCGGCGATGACGATGTCTACCAGACCAATAACCCAAATGAAAAGGATATCAACGGCAACCCGCTGGATGGGCAAAAAATGATCGATGTGATTATGGACCTGGCGAAGAAAATCCAAATGAAGCACCAGGAAGCCGTGAAGAAAGGCAAGTATCCGAGCCAGGATGAGATAGCGGATCCGCCGTTGGTGGATGAAGAGAATGTGGTTACCTCTACCCCGATCGACCGGGTCTATGAGCACGGTTTTTATCCGCTGCAGGGAGGATTCCGCGCCAATGTAAAGGGCAATTACGAAATTTTCGATCAATGGCTCGAAATCCTACCGACCGACCAGGTGGTGCCAGTGGAAGTGAAATACGATCCCAAGACCGGACGGCAGATTTAGCGAGCGAAAGAAATGGCCAATAACCTCATCGCAGTACAGGTTGAAGATGTGAACGGCGACCCTGCGCCGGATGCCGAGGTGCTTCTATTCGAGCGCAGCAACGGAGGTAGAAAGCAATTGCCCGGTACGGTGGTCGCCGGCGGACTCCAAACTGCGCAAAAGGTGATATTCGATCTTGGTAATGCCACCAGCATCACCATTGAGCTGAAGGCCCCAAAATTTTTTGGCTACTCGCTCGACCTGAAAAGAGATATTGCCGCCGGAAAGTACCAGGTCAACGCTCGCAGTCCCATCTGGGGGCTATACACATCTGAAGCCTCGGGCGAAATCATGGTGCTGCTGCGCCTGATTGCCCTGAGAGTGCGCAAAGCCCCGCGCCAGCAGGCCGCGCTGCCCTCGCGCGACATCGCCCCTCCCGTGGTCGATGACCCCACCGGAATCTGGATCGACGGCAGCTTTCGCCTGGTGAATCTGTGTGATGGCAAGGCCAGCCGTTTCCCAGTGATCTTGGGCCGCGAGATCCTCGGCGATGCGGAAAAGAACAATTGGGAGCGCTTTCGCGCGACAGAAACAACCGTCGATCCGGCACAAGCAGACAGCGGGAATCACTTCGAGTGGCTTGAATATGGCGATCCAGGCGGTTTCCGCATGCTCATCGCTGTCTGGGAGATTAACCGCGCGGGCGCGCGAGCCGATGGAAAAATGGATTTTCACTTCTTTTTCGGCCCACGCACCGACATCGATTTCTATTCACCGCCCAGTATCTATCCCTACAAACGCAAGCGCATCCTTGGGCAGGTGGTCCAGCCGTTTGCTCACCTCGGCTATCTATACCTTTCGGCCGGATGCACACCTGACAATTTCCCCGACTCGGGCGCAGCTATCGCCTACCAGGGCATGGCCTCGCGCAAGTCGCATGTAGTGGTGATGCCGATTAACGCGGCGGGGTTTTTCGGCCCCCTGCTGTGCCGCCAGGGCCTGCACCGCCTGGCACGTGAAGTCGCGGCCTACGTCAGCGATAATACATGGAACACGCTCGAGCCATCCTCTGAATTTTCCGCGGGCAACCGCCAGACAGTAAACCGTATCGCCGTCAGTGGTTACAGCTCGGGCGGTCCTGACGCGCACCGGTTGTTCCGCCACAACAGCATTGCGGAACTTCTCGAATCGTACCATAAGGCCAAATCCGACGCGCAGTCACAGAACTTTGCGAAACGCCTGGAGCCGCTCAATACCGCGCTGTGGAAGTCGCCGGTTGACGAATTTGACCGCAAGTGGGCTGAGTTCTACTCTGTCGACGCCTTCTACGGCAGCAGCAGCACCGCCGCCTTCCCTGCCGAATTTGCACCGTGGTTTGCGCGGGGCCCTGATCGGATTCTGCGCGTATACGCTACCACCATGAGGATGAAGAGCGCGCCTGAAGTGATCGCGAAAAAACTGGCGGATGTGTTTCGCGGCGTCACGCCAAAGCATGTGGGGCGAGCGAAAGATCCATCCTACAGCGCCGATGAGTGGCATCGCTCGGATGGGCGCGCCAGCCTGGCCTGGTTCAGCTCGGCCTATATGACATTCAGCGGTGTCCTCTACATGCCCACCGAACCCCTGTCTGATGGCGGGCACCATACCATCCCGCGCGTGGTGTTCTCCCACGCGCTAGCGCAGAGCAAGCTACTAGATTTGTGATGTATTAATTCGTCCCTAATTCGGTCGGCAGGCCATGCAAACTGGTGCTTTCCCGCAGTTCGATTATTGCACCATCACGGATATTATCCTGACCTTCCGTTATACAGCCTGGGAGGCCTGTGGGCTGCTTCACCAGCAGGCCACCGTCGATCTGCAAGCGGCGGTTGATAAAATCGCCCTTTCCCAGAACGATCAGGGCCTGGCCCGGTTATTCAGCGTGCGACATGAATTCGCCGACCGTTGTCACCAGCTCCGCCGGCGACCATTCGCACAAACTGCAGCTATCCGGACCGTTTCTTGTCAGGCAAAATTTGTCATTTGTGATCTGACCATTGAGTTCAATTTTAGGGATGCGAAACAGTTCTGGGGTCTAGAGGATTTTATGAATGTCAACCCGGCTACGATGAACAACGCTGGCAACTTATCTTTGTCCATGGTAAATCGGTCTAAATTATTAATGTGCGATTTTTGACAAACGGATCCTGTTTTTGGGGTTCAGGACCTCAAATCTTATTACCGAGAATGCAGATATGTGACTGAGATATTAAAAATGCTTCCGAAAAAAACCGATGATATTTTATTGCCTAACTTTTATTCGCAATTCTTGCCACTTTAGGCAGCATTCATGCGGCTAAATCGCCTGTTTCTTCAGCTTAATTGGTGAAGGGTATTGTCAAAGACAATGTATTGATTTTTAACAACTGTTCAAAAGGAGCATGCGCAGAAACTTGTCGAATTAACGCATGATCATCGAAATAGATAGATGCAAAAACGATTCGGAGAATGGCACGTTTTTCGGTATTAGTGAGCAATGACCAGAGTTTTGGAAAATTTTGTAAATATGGCAAAATAGGTTTTACTTCAGTTTTTTCCAAAACCTGACTCTTCTGTAATTCTATAGTTATTACTGTCGCCTTTTCTTGAAATTGAGCCTTCGAGAGAAAGCCTTCCAGGTATAAATTTCGTAGCCTTTCCAACTCCAACCTAAGGTTGTAATTTTCACATTCAAAATCGGCTAGTCCGTTATTTTTAAGGTAATAAGCAGCGATAGCTTCGTACCACTCTTGAGGAATATTAAGTGATTCCATCAATTCCTCTACTTGTTTTTCCATTTGGATTGCATTTAGTGTAGACCTTGAATGATCAGTAATTAACTGATCCCAATCTGTTCGTGATTGGCACTGTATTTGGCTTTTAATCAAATAATCATCAAACATGATGTTTTCTTTTCCTTTTTTTGATTTCTCTATCAGCGTTGCACATCGATAATATTGCTTCCCGTTCCCACCCGTGGACCCGCGAAATCCAACCTGATTTCCTAACTTTTCAAAACACACCCAACAACGACTGATGCCAGTTAACAAATACTCGCGCCGCGGATTCAATGAGTTTGTGGGGGTTTTTCCCTTTGCAGAACGGATACTCATATTTTGATCCCAAATTTCGAAAGCATATATGGGTTGATGCTGACCAGGATGAAGCACCTGTGGCTGTCTGCGATTTTTCACTGGTACTATCTTTTTGCGCTGCGGATTCTCCGGATTATCATCCATATCCAACGGTCTGGTTGGATAGTGAGCGACCAAACCCACACAAAATGGGTTTCGAATGATTTCCCGAATATTGTCTTTGCTAAATTTTCCGGGCACGCTCTTGCCAGGTAAACCTTTCGTCCGAAAAGTAACAGCTGGTCCATCCGGCAATTGAAAGGTATGGTTATTGAATAGATTCGCTATCTCTAGATCGCTTCTTTTATTATTATAAAGAATAGCAGCTAGACGTACAGCATACATTTCAACCGGGTGTGGAACAGGTATTCGTCCTCTTTGACTTTCAACCCGATCAGCATAACCATAACAAGGACAATAATCTTTTCCATTCGGATCACTACAGGTGGTGCACAACCCATTACAATAGCCAAATCTGAAAGTTCCATTTGAGAATCCTCTCATCACGCGTTCCAGTTTCGCCTCGCGGGTTCTTGCACTGGATTGCCAGATATACATTTCTGCCAATGCACCCAGAACATAGAGCACCAATCTGCCCCACCAATTATCGGTATCAATTTGCTCTGTTACCGAAACCAATCTTACATTGTAGGTTTTTATAATGCGAATGAAGGCCAATAGAGATTCCAAGTTGCGGTAAAGACGATCCAGACGATGAACCACAACCACAGTAACTCGTCCTGCTTTAATATCTTGTAACATTGCTTGCAGGGAAGGACGTCGGCTATTTCTTCCGGTTCGGGCGGGGTCTTCATACACTTTATAAACCTGCCAACCTTTGGATTTGACATATTCCTCTGAACGATCCGGTTGGATTTCCATTGAATACCCGTGATGACGCTTATCCAGACGCGAGACCCGCGTATATATTGCAGCTTTTTCTTCTTCATCACGGCGAACAATATTACCGGTCAGATTGCGTATTTTTTTATTCAGATCTTCAAAGTTTTCGGGGATGATAATATCTGTTTTCATGCAATTACCAGTTAATTATTGTGTTCGGGTTTTGAATCCTCGTTACTTTCAGTTGGCTTTGGATTCGATATGCCCAGATCAACCGGCAATCCTTCCAAATCATGGTCCACCTTACGTCCAGTGATCCGACGAAATGCCAAAGCCAATTCACGAACAAATTCCTGAATCTTTTGTTGTTCAGCTACCGTGATTCCAGATTTGTTTTGGGTAGGTTCATTATTTACAGACATTGCTTACCTCAACAAGCCGATTGCCGAAATCTTTTAATAACTCCAGGAAATTCTCCGCCTGGTTGGATGGTAATTGGAAAGTCTTTTCCTTCAACTGTTGAATGGATTTTTCGATATAGTTGGTTGCTAACTGGAGACTATCAACCTGACTTGATAATTGTTTGAATTGACCAGTTGTTGAAGTATCACCAGCATTTCTCGTAAGTTCGTCTATGATCATAGATGTATACAATGAAGTCCATCCGATTTTGGATATTTTTTCAGAAATCTGGCTGATTTCGATGGTTTCTATATCTCCAGGAAAACCGGAAATCTCATCCATCACACATTGCATGTTTTTTGTTACCTCTAAAAGGTAGTGGTTGGGTTCGATCATTATTCCTCTCAAATTTTCGCCTCAGAAATTATTCTGTTTGGCTGGATTTTTAACGTTCCGTATTTTATGAGAAGACCTCTATTCTGTAACCTGTCAAAGACCGCAAAATCCATTGCGGAAATCCGCTTTTTCCCAATATCGTCATCGAAAAATTATTTAGATATAAAGATAAGGCAGACCATCATAAAGTGATTATGGCATTTAATAAACAAAAGATACCCTTTTCTTACCTCATTCAAGATTAATCGACAACAGCATTCAATGATTTACAAATTCGAATTAGCCAAGTTGTTACAAAAGGAAATTAAGACTGATGTCCTTAACAAAAGACCAAATTTCAAAAACATTCTCATTAGTAAAAATGAATACATTAAATGTGAACGTTAATGCGCGGCGATTAAGCAATTGTTAATTGCATAAACAGATTGGCTGTTGAGTTCTTTTCAGGCTTCACCCAGCGGATTTAAGGCAAGGTTCAGATCATGGACACGATTCAGACTACGATTGAAACGGCTTTTACTCAACATATGTAATAAAGCTAATTTACAGCTTGTCTGAAATCATCTAAAAGAAGGTTTTTATTATTATTGATATCTTGATGGCGCATAATTCTTTCAAGTCATTCACACACCTTTATAGCACGGCTATTTTATAGAAGTGGATAGGCAGTACATCGTATTTTGATTGATTTTATTTTCATTTTGCTTTTCTTCCTGTTCAACTGGGGGCGATAGGGAGACTTAAGTTTTTTCAATGGATGATAAATGTCAGGGTTTTATTTATGCCGATATCTCAATTTTCGAACCTATCATTCTTAACCAACGAACAGGTGTAACCATCAACATCCAGCCATTTAAAGATCAACCCCGTTTGGTTGTCGGATTGATCACAAACCCGAATGGCAATCTTGAATTTACGCCTCCAGAGTTGGCCGAAAAATGTAGTTAGAATGTGGATCAGCTGGAAAGCCAGACAGAGTGGTCTGATGTTCGTATTGCCTTCGACCTGGGAACACAACTTGCAATCTGGTGTTGCTTTGATGGATATAGTTCAGTTTTAGTTTGTCGAAACCGAATTAATACCAATATTGTTTGTCGTTTTGGATAAGCAACATCAGTACATTGCATCTGTTGGGATACTAGTCCAGGTATTGGCTAAGGAAAATTTGGATCGCCAGTTATTACTTAATGAATCGACGGGGGAGTCAATACTCTTAATCCTGCACACGACAGCCAAAAGAGGCAACGAAAATAATAAATTTGAATCATTTCACTCGAAAAGCCTACCTGCTCTGGTTGTCATCGATCTGCCCAGGAAAATATCGCAGAAATAGGATCAATTTAGTAATTTTGTGCGATAATAAAATAATCTTTCACGTCTGATAATTGAAAATCAGGATGATATCGGTCTTTAATATAGGTTGTGCGATAGGGAAAAACTACATCCGTTAAAACAAACACAGCTGGCGAAGTCAACAAAGAAGTAGAACTTACACCTTCTCCATCTGAGATTGCCCCTGTCGTTGCTCAACACTACTTTCCTATCACGGACATCTTTGCTTTAGCAGAAGGGTTGGCTGCTTTTGAAGTTTTCTCCTCTGCCATACCTGCTCAGCTGATTGCCTATGTGGATAAAGCTTTCAGCAAGCCATCGAGAAAACGAGCGAGGAGCTATTCTCTGTCTGTGAATATCAAGATACCTACCAATTAAATAAAAAATTGGAGACGTATGAAAAATAATGTTTTAGATTTAATCGATTTTGAGAAAGTGGACACCTTGCTAGAAGGTTTCAACAAATCAACAGGGTTTGTAACTGCCATTTTAGACCTTGATGGAAATATCTTATCAAAATCAGGGTGGAGACAAATTTGCACGGAATTTCACCGTAGAAACCCCGATACTTCAAAAAAATGTACCATCAGTGATACGGTATTAGCCGAAAAATTAACCAAGGATGAAAAATATCATTTCTACAAATGTTTAAATGGTTTGGTTGATGTGGCGGTACCGATTGTAATCAATGGAGAGCATATTGCCAACCTTTTTTCCGGACAATTCTTTTTTGAACAGCCCGATATCTCCACTTTTAGAGAACAAGCTGAGAAGTATGGTTTTGATGAAGCAAAATACTTAAAAGCGCTCGAAATTGTACCTGTTTATTCAATGGAAAAGGTAAAAACAGCAATGGATTTCTTACTAAACATGACCCAACTTATCAGTGAAACGACATATCAGAAACTGCAACAAATTGAGTTGAATAAAACTAACAGTGAGAACGAAGAACGTTTCTCTAAAATATTCAAATCCAGCCCCATCGCAATTTCAATAGCCAGCATATCAGATGGTAAGCTCACAGATGTAAATGACACATGGTGTCAATTAATGGGATTTTCAGCAGAAGAAGCATTAGGCCATAATGTTGAAGAATTAAAAATTATTGATTTAGAAACCATGAATATAATTCATGAGGAGTTTTTAAGTAAGGGTAAATTTAATCTATTGGAAAGCGATATTTCAACAAAAAACGGCGAGAAGAAGAGAATCCTAACCTCGGCTGAGATAATTACTATTAAAGGCAACCAGTTTTCAATAAATCTCATTACGGATATCACCGAGCGTAAGCAGGCCGAGGAAAATCTGCGGGAGAACGAGAGACACCTTAGAAACTCACAACAAATTGCACATTTAGGCAGTTGGCGTTTGGATTTGGCAACAAATCAAGTCGAATGGACAGAGGAGCTTTATAATATGTATGGCTTTGATCCGACTTTGCCTCCCCCTCCTTATACTGAGCATATGAAATTGTTTACTACATTAAGCTGGGAAAAGCTGTCGACTTCTCTCGTAAATACCAGGGAAACAGGAATTCCTTATGAGCTTGAACTGGAAACAATAAAAAAGGACGGCAGTAATGGATGGATGTGGGTACGGGGCGAGATTACAAAGGATTCAGATGGCAACACGATTGGTCTTTGGGGTGCTGCCCAGGATATCACTGAGCGCAAGCAGAGCGAGGAAGCGCTTCGATATAAAATAGATGAATTGCAACGTTTTCAACGTCTCACTGTTGGACGCGAATTGAGGATGATTGAATTAAAAAAGGAAATCAACTCGCTTCTCAAACATGCTGGTGAGCCGGAAAAATATCGAATCGATGATGTCCAGTGAAGATGAAACTCGCTCAATTTAAGCAGCAGATGGAACAGGTGCATGGACTGGATATTTCGATGTATGATGAAACATTTCTTGGTAAATCGATTGAGAAGCGAATCCAGGGAACACAGTGTAATTCAATCGAAGATTATTGGTATTATCTGGAACAGAATTATGGAGAAGCTAGGACCCTATGCGAATCCCTGCATATCCACTTCAGCGAATTCTTCCGTGATCCGCTGACTTTTGCCTTGCTCGAACGGGTGATTATTCCGGAACTGATCCAAAAAAAGATTGCCAACCAGCAAAAAGAAATCCGAATCTGGTCAGCAGGGTGTGCTGCAGGACAGGAAGCTTACAGCATTGCCGTTTTGATGGAAGAGATAATCACCAACCCGGTTCTAAATTATCGCATTTTTGCCACCGATCTGGATGAAAATGTGTTAAACGTCGCGCGTCTGGGGCACTACCCCGTCGAAGCTATAAAAAATGTAAGTCTGAAACGTTCTCAAACTTGGTTTACTCGCCAAGGTGAAAGTTATATCATTCAACCATCTCTCCAGAAGCACATCGATTTTTCGAATTTCGATCTGCTAGAAGAAAAGCGGAGTTGTCCTCCAGCCAGCATTTTTGGCGAATTCGATCTGGTTTTTTGCTGTAACCTGTTGATCTATTACCAACCCGATTACCGAAACCTCATCCTGAATAAATTTATTGACAGCCTGACACTTGGCGGATATTTGGTCACAGGTGCATCTGAGCGGGTGGTCGCCCTCGCACATAGTTACAGAGAAATTTATCCACAGGCGTCAATATTTTGTGTAAACCAGAAATAAGGGAAACAACCATGAAATTATCCAATATGAAAATAAAGATCCAATTACAGTTTGGTTTTGCAATTATCATCATTTTCGTGCTTACGCTTGGCGTGGTTGCCTGGTTTCAAACCGGTGCGATTGCCGAACAGACCCGTATATTGTATAACAACCCTTTTCAGGTCAGGCGGGCTATCGGGGAGATTAGGGCAGATATTTTGTCCATTCACCTGGGCATGAAAGATCTGATGTTATCCCACAGCGAAACAGAAATCGCCGAAACCATCACCGAAATGGATACCCTCCAAGCCAATGCGATTGACCAAATTGAAATCCTCTATGCTCGTTATCTGGGCCCGCGCAGTGATGTAGATCAAGTAAAGCAGGAGTTCATTCAGTGGAATGCTATCCGTGCAGAGACAATCCGCCTGCTGCGGGCGGGCCAAACCAGAGAAGCCACTGCCAGAACCCAATCCGGCGGTCCGGGTGGAGATCAAGTTGAAGTGTTACTCAATTCTTTGGGACAGATTGACACCTTTGCGAAAAACAAAGGCGATGAATTGTTCGGCAATTCGCAGCTGCTAAAAAATGAACTGAACCTTCAGTTAGGTTTGTTCGTTGGAACAGCATTATTAATGTCACTGGCCATCGTTTTTTACTTGCTGCGCAACATTCGACAGCCGCTGAATGAGTTAGCCCGATCCATGCAGGCGTTTAAAACCGGCGATCTAAGCTCTCGCAGCACATATGCTCTGAAAAATGAATTCGGAGCGTTGTCGGACTCGTACAATCAGATGGCAGAAACCATTCAACAGGATACCACACTCAAAGAAAAGGTTTCCAATCTTGCCAGTCAAATGCTTGGTATCAATGATGCCGTTCAGTTCTTTCAAGCAACCCTCTCCGCACTGGCTGAAAACAGCAGCTCGCAAATGGCGGCGGTGTATTTATTGAACAATGATCAAAAATCTTTCGAACACTTCGTATCCATCGGGTTGTTCGAAGGGGGACGGGTTTCTTTCGCCGCTGATAACTTTGAAGGAGAATTTGGTGCAGCACTGGCTTCCAAAAAGATCCAACACATCGCCAATATCCCGGAAGACACCCGTTTTACTTTTTACACCGTGGGTGGACAATTTTTGCCGCGAGAAATCATCACTATTCCGATCCTGTCAGATCAACAAATCATCGCTATCATCTCATTGGCAACGCTGGGTAGTTTTAGCCAACAAGCCATCCGATTTATAGATGCAATCTGGGTCACGTTGAATGCTCGTGTCACGGGCATCCTGTCATTTCGGCAAATACAAGCACTTGCCGTGCATCTAGAGCAGCAAAACCTGGAGCTGGAGGCGCAGAAAAACGAACTAAACGCGCAGACCGTCGAACTCAACCACCAAAATACCGAATTAGAGGCGCAAAAAAAGCAACTGGGTGAAGCCAGCCGTCTGAAAACAAGCTTCATTTCCAATATGAGCCACGAGCTGCGCACCCCTTTGAACTCTGTCATTGCTCTTTCAGGTGTGCTCAACCGCCGGCTTGTCAACCAGATTCCAGAGGAGGAATACAGCTATCTGGAAGTGATCGAGCGAAACGGCAAGCAGTTGCTGACGTTGATCAACGATATTCTGGATTTATCGCGTATCGAAGCTGGCCACGAAGAAATCGAGGTTTCTCAATTTAATATCAACCATATAGTGACAGATGTGGTGACAGTTCTTAACCCTCTTGCCCAACACAAAGGCATTCAAATATTGAGCTTTCTCAACCCTGGTCTTCCTCCAATGATTAGCGACGCCACGAAATGCCTACATATTCTACAGAATCTGGTTAATAACGCAATCAAGTTTACCGAAGCCGGACAGGTGGAAATTGGTTTGCAGCAAAAAGGAGACAGGGTCGAAATAGCTGTCAGCGACAGCGGAATAGGTATTTCTAAAGAACATCTTCCGCATATTTTCGATGAGTTCAGACAAGCCGATAGCAGCACTTCACGTAAATACGGTGGAACCGGATTAGGATTGGCTATCGTAAAAAAATATGCCCAACTTCTGGATGGCAGCATTTCAGTTAAGAGCGTTTTAGGAGAGGGTTCGGTCTTTACACTTTCCCTGCCGTTGCGTCTGGAACACGATTCCTCAGACTATGAAACGGAAGTAAGCAGTTTGAATAAGCCACCCAGGAAGGCGCCCCGATCCGAAACGCTCCCTGGACAATCACAAAAAACCATCCTGGTGGTTGAAGATAGCGAACCCGCAATCATCCAATTAAAGGACATTCTTGAAGAGCAGGCATTCAGTGTCCTGGTCGCCCGAAACGGCAGTGAAGCTCTTGAGATCATCCGGTATACTCAGCCTGATGCCATGATCCTGGATTTGATGATGCCCGGCGTGGACGGCTTTGAGGTGCTGAGAAACGTGCGCGAAACCGAGCAAACCACCCACCTGCCGGTATTGATCCTGACTGCCAAGCACATAACCAAAGATGAGCTTAAGTTTTTGAAGCGCAACAATGTTCACCAGTTGATCCAAAAGGGTGCTATCAACCGCAACGAATTACTCCATGCGGTTACCAGCATGGTGAGGCCAGAAACCCCGAAAAATGAAAAACCTCAGCCAGTTCCCCAGAGTATTGAGGGTAAACCCGTGATATTGGTGGTCGAAGACAACCCTGATAATTTACTGACGGTTAAAGCACTGCTGGACAATGATTTTTTGGTCATTGAAGCTATGGATGGCAAAGCTGGAGTAGAGATGGCAAAAGAACATCTGCCACATTTGATCCTGATGGACATCGCTTTACCGGTATTGGATGGGATTCAAGCCTTCAATGCCATCCGCAGTTTAATTCAATTACAAAACATCCCTATCATTGCCCTCACAGCCAGCGCCATGACCAGCGACCGTGAGACCATCCTCGCTTACGGTTTTGATGGGTACATTCCCAAACCCATTGATCACTTAGAATTCATGCATACGATCAAGCAAGTGCTTTATGGAAAATAAAAAAATTAAAATCCTGGTAATTGACGACAACAAAGATAATTTAACCACTGTGAAAGCGTTGGTTAAAGAAGCGTTTCCGGATTCAATCAGGCTTACAGCGGCGAATGGGGCAGCCGGCATTGAACTGGCACAATCGGAAGATCCCGATGTGATTTTGCTGGATGTGGTCATGCCTGGAATGGATGGTTTTGAAGTCTGCCAAAAACTGAAATCCAGCCCAAAAACACATGATATTCCAGTTGTTTTTTTGACCGCTTTGGGTGGAGACAGACGGAGTCGGATCCAGGCGCTCGAAGTTGGCGGCGACGCATTCCTGGCAAAGCCCATTGATGAATCGGAGCTGACAGCCCAAATTCGGGCGATGGTGAAAATAAAGATTACGAATGAAAATCAGCGAAATGAAAAAGAACGGCTCGCCCAATTAGTGGCAGAACAAACCCGCGAGCTTGAGCAAATCCATAGCGCAACCTTGAATCTACTAGAAGATTTACGTGAAGAGAACGAAGCCCGTAAAAAGAGCGAAGAACGATTGGTTCGTTCTGAAAAGCGTTTGAAGAAAGCCCAATCAATAGCCCATGTTGGCGATTGGGAATGGAATATCAAAGATGGGAAGGAAGAGTGGTCAGATGAGATGTACCACATCTTCGGAATCGATAAGACTTCTTATATCGCTAGTCTTGGAGAAGTCATTACACGGATGATTCACCCGGAAGACCTACCTATTGTATTACCGTCAAACACTGAAACATTTGCGGAGAAAAAACCCCTGGAATACCGGATCATCCGTCCAGACGGCTCCATTCGCAATATATGGGCAGAATCCGGCGATGCAATATTGGACGAATCTGGTGAACCGATTTTCCTCATAGGTATTGTGCAAGATATTACCGCTCGCAAGCAATCCGAATTATCTTTACTGCTGTATGCCAAGCGTCAGGAAAAGATTGCGGCACTGGGCCGAGCCCTGGCTTCCGAATTCGATTTAGAAGTGATTTACCACACCGCTGAGGGTTACATCCAATCGATGATCGCTTGCCCAAATTTTGCTTTTACGTTATTTGATTCACAACAAGGAATCCTAAAGGCGGCTTATGTCAGTTCCGATGGGATCAAGATTGATGTCCATGATATTCCACCTTTAAAATTCAACCTCCAGGACACATCTAGCGGACGTTCAAAGGCGATCGCTTCACAATCTCCGGAAATTATTTTGGATATGAAAGCAAAAAGAAAAACCGGGGGAGGAATGCTGTTTGGCGGCGCACAGGAAGCCCAATCGGCCATCTATATTCCCATGCTTGCTGAAGGACAAGTAATTGGACTGATGGAATTACAAAGCTACCAGACCGGGGCATATTCTTTTGAAGATGGCGAATGGCTAAGTGTGGCTGCAAATCAAATCGGTATGTCCATCCAAAACGCCCGTCTTTTTTCCCGCACCCAACAAAGAATCGAAGAATTGACTGCCCTGGCCATTATCGACAATGCGGTCACCTCTCATCTCTCTCCCCAAGAAATGTTTACCATTTTGTTGGAACAGGCGATCACTCAATTAAAAGTGGATGCGGCTGTTCTTTTTTTATTCAACCCCCAAAGCCAGGTATTGGAGTGCGTATCTTCAAGGGGTTATACCCTAACCAGTAATTTGCAAATCCGTTTGCACATGGGTGAAAGTCTGGCCGGTCAGGTGGCGCTTGAAAAACGCATGTTCCATTTCACCCGTCTCTCCGCTGAAAACGCGCATTTATTAAAAGAAGAATCCTTAATAGAAGGATTTGAAGAGTATTTTGGGGTCCCGTTACTGGTCAAGGACGAGATCATTGGAGTTTTGGAAGTGTTACATCGTTCGAAGTTGAATCCAGACTCCGATTGGCTGCATTTTTTAGAAGTACTTGCTGGACAATCCGCGATTGTGATTTCTACGCTCCAGCTTTACGAAGATGTGCAACATGCAAACAAACAACTTTTAAAAGCCTATGACGCTACGATTGAAGGCTGGTCACAAGCCATGGACTTGCGTGATAAAGAAACCGAAAACCATACCCAACGCGTGACCGAGATGACGTTGCGTCTTGCCCAATGTTATGGCATGAGTGAGGGTCAAATGATACACTTGCGCCGCGGAGCATTGCTGCACGACATCGGCAAGTTAGGGGTTCCAGATCAAATATTATTAAAAGTAAGCGATCTGACGGACGAAGAATGGACCATTATGAGAAGCCACCCCCAACTTGCTTACGATATGCTATCTCAGATCGATTATTTGCGTCCCGCTATGGATATCCCATACTGCCACCACGAGAGATGGGATGGGAGCGGTTATCCGCGCGGCCTGAAAGGTGAACAAATTCCATTTGCGGCGCGCTTATTTTCCGTGGTGGATGTCTATGATGCTCTGACCTCTGACAGACCCTATCGCCCAAAATGGTCCAAAGAAAAGGCCATTCAACTTATAAAAGAACAGTCCGAGAAATTCTTCGATCCAATCGTAGTTGAGTCATTTTTGAACATATTTAACGAAGGAATGGGAAGCGAAGAAGAGTGAACCCTCCGTATGCCGCAGCGTTAACCCTCTCTGCAATTGTATCGATGGTTGTGATGATCATTGCCTGGCGCCGCCGCTCGTCAGCGGGTGCAGTCGCGCTGACCGTGGCTATGCTAGGACTTACTGTATGGGCGTTTACGTACGCCGTGCGCTGGCTCAGTAGCAACCAGACTGCTCAATATTTCTGGTTGGATGCCACCTATTTTGGGGTAGTAATAACGCCGACTGCCTTTCTAATTCTGGCGGTGCAATTTACCAGTCCGGCAAATAAGTTTATCCAGAAGCATCTGGGGTTATTTTTTATAGAACCCGTAGTCACTGTTTTGATACTCTGGACTGATCCCTGGCATGGCTTATTTTATGCAGGGATGCAATCCACAGGTACCATCCTCAATGGGGGAGTCTGGTTCTGGGTTAATGTTATCTATTCCTATATATTACTGCTCATTGCACTTGGGTTGTTAATTCAGGCATTTCGAAACGCAACAAATCTGGTACGCAAACAGGTCGGTGTGATGGTGGCGGGTATGCTCCTCCCTTGGATTGGCAATGTGATCGGCCTCACGCATATCAGCCCTTTTCCCGAATTAGACCTCACACCCATTTTGTTCATTGGGAGTGGAGTGATGTTTGCACAAGGGCTGTTTCACTATCGTTTGTTGGATATTGTACCCATTGCACGGCATAAATTAGTCGAAAGCATGAGTGATGGGGTGATTGTGCTGGATACTCAGCATCGGATCGTGGATATCAATCCTGCCGCACAACGTATAGCCGGATTATCAGAGATTGGAATTGGGCAGTTTGCAGATGAAACCTTTATGCCCTGGACAACCCTGAGCCAGGTGTTACGCACTGAGACCGAAACAAGTACAGAAATTCAGGTCAACCAAGCTTCACCGCAAAACTATGAAGTTCGAATTTCACCTCTTGAAGATCAGCACCAAAATTTGACGGGACGGTTGATAATTTTGCGAAATATCACCAAACGAATGCACATTGACGAAGAGCTTCGCAAGAGCGAAGAGCGTTTTCGATCCGTTGTTCAGACAGCTACCGATGCCATTGTAACAGCCGATGCAAGCGGGAAGATTGTCACATGGAATCGGGGTGCTGTGAATATCTTCCAATATTCCGAAACCGAAATCCTGGGAAGGCCTCTTACATTATTGATGCCGGAAGTATATCGTGACAAGCATCAAGCGGGAATGCAGCAACTGGCGACAGGTGGCGAACCACACATCATAGGACAAATTGTAAAAATTATCGGGCTGCGAAAAGATGGGGTGGAAATTCCAATCGAGCTTGTCTTGTCCAAGTGGCAATCCGGTAAGGAAATGTTTTTCACCGGGATCATCCGTGACATCAGCGAACGTCAGAAGTTAGAGGATACCCTGCTGTACCAGAGTACGCACGACTTTTTAACCGGGCTTTTTAACAGGCAATATTTTGAAACGGAGATTGAACGGTTGCAACAAAACCGAAAATTTCCAATCAGTATCTTGATGATGGATGTCGATGGACTGAAAAAGATCAATGATACGTTAGGGCACAGCGCAGGGGATGATTTATTGCGTCGGTTAGCACAGGTTTTGAGGGACGTTTTTCGCAGGGAAGATCTGGTTGCCAGGATTGGTGGGGACGAATTTGTAGCCATTCTACCTAACACCAATTCTGCAATGGCTATCCAGGTGATGCAGCGGTTGAAAAGCAGTATTGATCAAAACAACCTCAACTATCCAGCGTATCAAACCTTAAATCTCTCCATTGGTGCAGCCTGTAGGGACGAAAGTAGCTCGTTAGATGAGATCCTCAAATTAGCAGACCAGGCAATGTATTTGGAAAAACAGAGAAAAACGATCGGGTGAAGTGAGTTTGATGGTGACGGAGACAAGGCTCTGTACTTATTTAGAAAAAATCGTGCATATCAAATGTAGGTGGCCGCAGACAACATCAGACAGCTAATCCATAACCAGATTAGTTTTTTTAAACCAACAGTCTTTAGGATTAACCATTGCAGTTCGGATCAAATGGTATAGAGTTTTCGCCATCTTTGACTACTTCTTCACCTGTCAGCTAAATTTTCTGCAGCACAAACCAAAGCAGATCATAAGAATCATGCCCTTTTATCTAAAACGAGATTTTTTGAAGCGTGTTGTGAAACAGGAGAATATCTTTTTAAATTTCACATAATATAGAGAGGACAGACTAAGAAGGCACAATTAGAAAATGAGTTATATCACTTTACTCTATTTTGATGGTTGCCCATCAAAAAAATCCGCATTGGAAAATCTACAAATAATATCGGGATCGATTGAATTCCAGCAAAAATTGTTTTGTTAAAAATCGATTCTCCCGAGCAAACTCAAAACTGCACAAAAATCCAGGACTGTAACAGGCTGTCACCATGATTTCTACATCACTCACCAGCCATTGTGATTCTTGGTGCTAGTTAAGTGTTTTCATCATATCGTAACGTAAACAAAAACCGCTACAATTTAAGTGGTCATTCAATTCTCTGGTGTGTTTTAGATTGGTATCTAAAAATTTCCAGATTCTGTACGATTTTTTATAACTATAAAGCAATATCTTGGGTTAATTTTTTAGAATAACCCTATATCTTTTGCAAAATTGACAGCACTTGCTCGGGAGTTAACTCCAAATCTGGTGTAAATACGCGTTACGTGAAACTCAACTGTCCGGTTAGCGATGCCAAGTTTATTGGCTATCTCTCGTGTGGTTAAACCAACTGCGATCAGCTTTAATATTTCAAGTTCGCGGTCAGGTAGAAACCCTTTGTCTGAAATCTTCCGTGGGTATTTAATTTCATTGACTAGCAGTGTGGATATCACCGGGCTTAGATAATTTTTTCCTTGAACAATCAATCGAATTGCACCTGGAATGGAATTTGGTTCCTCATCTTTTGAAATATATCCGTCTACTCCAGCATTCAACAATCCATTAACTGTGCCCTTGTCGGTGCATGCAGTTAATACCAATATTTTAATAATCGGATGATTTTTTCTTAATTGTTTGATAATCTCAAATGTCTTCATACCGGACATATTAATATCCAAAATGACAACATCCACTTTGGTCATTCGGACCATTTCAATAACCTGATCACCGGTTACCGCTTCGCCAACAATTTCAAAATTCATATATTGAGATAGTTCCGAACGAATTCCTGCGCGAACAATTGGATGGTCATCCGCTATTAAAACCTGTATTTTCACTCACATCCTCCTTGTAAGTACTTCAAAGTTCATCTCAATTAAAACTTCACAACCGTTTTAAGGTAACGAAGTAAATAGAAAGAATCAGCGTAATGTTACACAACGATATTTCAATAGGGGTAAAACCTTTCTAAAATGGATTTTGACGCTACCAAGCTTGTGGTCTCTAATTCCGTAAACAAACTTCTATACGCGAAATCAACGGATTTGAATCATTATCCAACCACACATAATTGCAATTTAACTAAGTATAGAGTTCTAGTAAAAAAGCACTTTACTTACCGATAGCGTGCGGTCTTGTGCAAAGGTATTTAAGCTGGAGAAATTTATTTCCCCCGTAATCCTTAAAAAGAATATTTACCTTAAAAGCAACTTATATGGCAACCTCTCATTTTAATAAACGAATTCTTAAAATTAATCTTCGGGTATCGCTTGAATCAACCGTAAAGCTACTGCTCTATACCTTTGGGGTAAAACCTCACATGCATATTTCAACCGTTCTAGTTCCTGGGTTGTTTCCGGAACTTTTGGAAGCAACCCAGCGTTCCGAAAAACCTCCATAGGATCCATCTGAAAAGTTATTGCAATTTTGGCACAGGCATCCCATCCAGGTAATTTTCCTCGTCGTGCTTTACTGATCACTGTGTGAGATAGTTTGGCTTTAGCAGCAAATTGGGAATCAGACAAGTTCTCCTTTGCCAGTTCACTATCCAACCACTTCAAAAATGATTCTACAGTCTCTTGATCCATAATTTGTTCCTATAAAACAAATTATTCCACTTCTGTATAGTTCTACGGGTTCAGATGTTGAAACCAGTGTTTCAGACTTTAAATCAATTTGAATTTAGCGCTCAATTTTAATTATTCTTACATCGTGATGTGTCCGTACAGTTAGAGAAAATTAAAGTATAATCTGTGGCGGTGCAATCAATTCACACCAAAATATGATCTGGGATTTGAACGGATCGTCAAGGTAAATGACGCACTCAGCCCACCCCATTGACGTTTTCGTCAAACTGCATAACACAATAGATTCTTCTTAAACAGTGGAGAAAACCATGGGATATAGACATTGGATCAAAGGATTCATCTCGCTGATGATGGTGCTTTCGACGGTTTTTTCTGGTATAGAAACCGCCAGCGCCTTTACTCGTTCAGATTATTTCCAAACCAAAAGTCAGGCTCAAGCTACTCTGAAGATTGCCCTGCTTGCCCCGATCACTGGTCCCGCCGCCGCTTTTGGCGCCTCTTCACAAAAAGGCGCTCAAATGGCCATCGATGAATGGAACGCGGAAGGGGGAGTGTTGGGGAACTCGGTTGCCCTCGAAATTAAAGACACGCAGTGCGATCCCACGGCTGCCGCTGACGCAGCCAATGCGGTGGTGAGTGAGGATATCCATTACATTATCGGCGAAGTCTGCTCGAGCGCTTCTCTCTCGATCGCACAAATCGCAGAGGATAATCATATCGTACAGATTACCCCGCTTTCCACCAATCCTCGTGTGACCCTGAATGATGACGATACAACAAAGCAATTCGTATTCCGGGCTTGCTTCATCGATGCCTATCAGGGTGGAATGATGGCCAAATTTGCCCTGGACAATAACTGGACGAAGGCGTTTGTTCTTCATGATCCGAGCAGCGCTTATTCCACCGAACTCGCTGCAGCGTTTCGTGACGCCTATGATGATGCAGGGGGAGCCATCGTGGGAGATGACTCGTACCAGAGCAGTGATACCGATTTCACCACTCTAATCGATTCGATTAAGACCAGCCAGGCTGATATCGTCTACCTGCCGGATTATTCCAACATCGCCAATCCATTTCTAGCCCAGGCCAGGGCGAGTGGGGTCAGCGCCACTTTTCTTGGGGGAGATGGATGGGATTCCGGCGACCTAGACGGAACCGCCACCGAAGGGTCTTACTTTACCACTCATTTCTCCAAAGATGACAATCATCTGACAGTACATAAATGGGTATCCCAATATGTGACTAAATATAATCAGGATCCGGATCTCAGCGCCGCGCTGACCTACGAAGCGGTTGATATACTTCTGACAGCGATTCAATCCGCCGGAGCAGACGACCCCTCGCTGGTGAAAGATATTTTGGCGGGGCTCGATTTTAACAGCCTGACCGGCAGCCTGACCTTTGACGCGCAACATAACCCGAACAAGCCTGTGATTATCAAGCAGGTTCAGGGCAATTCGCCTGTTTTTT
>PHBZ01000046.1 GCA_002840755.1 Chloroflexi bacterium HGW-Chloroflexi-10
CTCATCACTCATCACTCATCACTCATCACTCATCACTCATCACTCATCACTCATCACTCATCACTCATCACTCATCACTGTTCTTCCCTATTCATCCCCCATTCGTTCCAAAACGACATACCCGCCATATAACACCAATTCAGCCATCTCCACCAGCCTCCCCCCACCCATGCCGGTCATTTCCCGGAAATAAATTCGTTCCCATTGGAATTATTTTTACGAAAAACGAAAGAACGAATACGCAACGAGCTCCGACACAAATCCCTGATCCGTAGGGGCGACGCATGCGTCGCCCTCAGACAAGGGTGGGTCTGCCCTTTGGAAAAGGAATTATCAGACTCCCTCCTTTAGGAGGGCTGGGGAGGTCCGATTTACCACCCATCACCTCGTCACGCCCCTCCCTGCAACTTTTTCCCCCATCCTGCATCTAAACCCATAGAAAGCAAAACAACCATGCTGGAACAAAAACAGGAAACAGCTCACACCATCATCATTGAGCAGCTAACACCCTCCCCTGAAATTCGGGTCGGTGAACAATGCCCAAAATGCCACAAAGGCATACTGGATTACGATGGAATGCTCAACTTGGTTTGCCCGCAATGCGCCTACATATCCGGCGGTTGTTTTACCTGATAAAACAACAAGCACCCCGTTGGGGAGCATCAAAAATTACTGGAGGAACGTACAATGTCTGAAAAATTATTGGATGAAACCATCAAGAAACAGGTTAGCGAATTCTTTGGTGAAATGCAGCACCCGGTCAAACTTCTCTTTTTCGGCAGCCACGAACAAAATTGCGAATACTGTGAAGAAACCCGTGGTTTACTGGAAGAAATCAGTCAGTTAAGTGACCTGATTACATTGGAAACCTATGATATTGAGAACGACAAAGACACAGCCAGCTTGTATAATATAGAATATGCCCCGGTCACAGTAGTGGCTGGCGTGGTGGATGGCGAAACACGCAACTACAATATCCGTTTCGCTGGCATTCCGGCAGGACACGAGTTCTCTTCATTGATTAACACCATCGTAATGGTCTCCAAACAGGATTCCGGCCTCTCCCCGGACATCCGCAAGCAATTAGCCGCATTGGACCACCCTGTCCTTCTGCAAGTCTTCGTCACCCCCACCTGTCCATACTGCCCCCGCGCTGTTATTCTCTCTCACCAGATGGCCCTCGAATCACCTTTCGTCGTCGGTGAGATGGTCGAAGCCATGGAATTCCCGGAACTTTCCACCCGCTTTGGTGTCTCCGGCGTCCCGCATACCGTAATCAACAGCGGTGACGGAGAAGTGGTCGGAGCCGTTCCTGAAGCCAACCTCATGGCTGAAATCGAACGCGCATTGGCCGTGGCAGCCTGATTCCAATCTTCTAAGGAGTAATATGGACGCAAAAGTAACATGGCACCACGGGTTAACTTTCAACGCCACAGCCGATTCGGGCTTTACCTTGCCCTTGGGCGGCAAGAAAATTGTTGGCGGTGAAGAAGATGGTTTTCTGCCGATGGAATTGTTCGCCATCGGGCTGGCCGGCTGTACCGCAATGGATGTAATTTCAATCATGAATAAGATGCGCCAGAATGTGACCAATTTTGAGGTCAAAGTACACGCCGATCGTGTGGACCAGCATCCCAAGATTTTTTCAGAGATGCACATTGAATACATCGTCACTGGTAAAAGCCTGGATCCGGACGCCGTTGAGAAAGCGGTCAAACTTTCCGAAGAGCGCTATTGTCCCGGGCAGGCCATCTTATCCAAAACCGCTCAAATTAGCCACACCATCACCTTGATCGAAGCAGAATAACTTTAAAAAAAGACACCTCTACGCAGATGTGTCTTTTTATCCTTCTTCATCAAAATCGGGAATGATCTCTTCCACCTTATAAACCAGTGGAACAACAAAACCTGCCAGCCCAACCAGTACGGTCATGAAAGCTGTAAATGAAATAATCACCGCCATACCAGCGCCCGGACCCGGCACAAAGACTCGGCTTAACCATAAGCCTGCTCCCGATTGTGGGTTGAGCATCATTGGCTCAAATACAGAATCGGCCAGCGGTCCGGCAATCAGCATACCCAATGGTGTAACCACCTGAGCGATCAAACGCCGCACCGAGAAAACCCGGCCCTGTAAATTGAGTGGTATCTTGGATTGCCAGATCGCCTGGTTGGAACTATTGATCAGCGGTATCACCAGCGAAACCAGGACCATACATATACTCCACCAGATAAAGTGAGTACCGGCGCCAAATACCGTCAGAAATGTTCCCGTGGAAGCGAAGCCCAGCAATACCCCGCGAACTTTACGTTGTTTAAACCCACCCCAGGCAGTGATGATCAGGCTGCCAACCACTCCTCCAACCGCCGCTACAGACTGTACTATCCCCAAAATGGTTGCATCGTTGCCTGTGCGCGCCAGAATCATCGGGTTGGATAATATCCACGCAAAAGAGCCAAAGAAATTGCCCAGAAAAAAGACCATCTGCAGTGAAACCAGGCTGGGGCGCTTGATCACATAGCGAAATCCAAAGACAATCTCCTGCCAGATACTGCCTTTTCCATCTTCTTCACGGATGGGCGGCGGGTTAGGAATATGAACGATCAGCAGCGCCAGGATAGCCAGGAGAAAGGTCATCAAATCAATGCCGATAATCCCTGAAAGTCGCAATGTGCCAATCAATGCACCCGCCAGTACTGGCGCCAGAATACCCGAACCCCAATCCGCCACGGCAATCATCCCACTGGCACGGGTGTACTGATCTTTAGGAATAATCATTGATGTTGCAGCCGAATAGGCCGGCCACTGGAAAGTCTGAAAAACACCGGAAAAACCGGCAATCACATACAAATGCCAGATTTCCAAACGGTTTAGCAAAAAAAGCACCAGGATAGCCGTCATCCCAACCGCCGTCCCCAGATCACTCAGCATCATCGTCAACTTACGGTTCCAGCGGTCTACCAGCGCTCCTGCCACAGGTGCAAAGACAATCATCGGAATCATGCCGAAAAAGCCAACCAATGCCAGGGCGGTGGCTTCACCGGTAATTTCCCAGGCCCAGATTGTTAAGGCAAAAAAAGACATAGCCGAGCCAGTTAACGAAATTAATTGCCCAAACCAGAGCAGTACAAAAGCGCGCATACCCTGCGGTTTTTGGAATTTCATTGGTCAGCTAACGTCAAGCCCTGGGCTGTGATCTGGGAAAACTGATCAGAACAAACACAGGCAGTCTTTACCAAACCATTTTTCTTCATGGTGCCGCTGTAAGCCGCGCCGCCTATACCTGTGATCCAGCCTTCCATGTTAAAAGGCACTATATCACCCGCCAGAATCCATTCGCCGTTATACTTGCGCGCGATATGCACGTGGGTTCCGGTAGATTTACCTCCCTCACACGAGGGTAATCCAATGGGGTCGCCTTGTTTTAATTGGGTTCCCACAGGAGGAATCGAGGTTGTCAAAAGATGCAGATAAAAAACCGACCAGCCAGTGCGTTCATCGCCATCACCATCCAGATCCAGAACGGCAAAGGCTATCCCCTTGCGGGAAATCACCCCATCTGCAACCGCCAGGGCCGGGTCTATCGCTGGCGTGCAGCCGCCCACATTCGTTGCCGGAGCAAAATCAATGGCGGAAAAGGGTGCGCCCAATCCCCATCCGGTGTGCGGTCCTCCGGTATAGGCCCAGGTCTGTCCCGGTGCAAAAGGTAAAATCATTTCCGGTTGGCGCAAACTGCCAGGAATAAGAATCTGATCACCCTGCCAGGGGTCGCCAAATAAGGCTGCATAAGTATGTGCCAAACCGTTAGCCGATACCGCCACCGCATACTCATCCCGTCCCATGATCTGCGAAAAATAATATTGCAAAGCTGCCGAAGCAGCATTCTGCCAGGGATCTGGGCGTTCCAGACGGCCGTCGGAATGTTTATAGGTTTTTAGCGAGCCATCCCGCCAGGTATAGTAACCATTATTTAAAAAGTTTGCCGCCCAGACTAATTGTTGAGCCACACCCTGATGGAAGATATCCCTGTACCCTAATGGATAGGCATCCACATCATCTGGTGGAGTGGAATTACTCAATGCCCCGGTCTGGTATTCCAGAATAGCCAAAAGTAGTTGTGGGCTGACACTGAACATCTCACTGATATAGATGACCATCCCGGCGCCCGAACGCACCTCTTCTCCGATGATATGCCGTGAATCTTTCAACCAGCCAGGATGCTGATTTACGAAATCGACCACATCAAAATCCACTCCCCTGGGCCCATTTACAAAAGCTATATCAGGAATAATCTGATACGAGCTGGACCAGATTGGATCATAATAAATCGGGATTTTCATTGGCATACCGGGCGGCATGGTCGTTGCATCTTCCGGGATAATCGGGTTCGCTTCGCGAATCTCAGCAACTGTGGTGTTAAAATGAATCGCCAATGCCGGTACAGTGTCGCCGCTTTGAGCCACATAATCAACAATCGTGCCTGGCAAATAGGATGGGCGGGTGGCCACCGGCGTCAATTCAGGCAGCGGGGTTGCCGTCACTTCGCCATCCGCATTATCGATCCACAAATCCAGCGATGATGGGTGCGTTGGTTGGCAGGCATTTAAAACAAAAGCCACCAAAACCAGGATCGAGATCAAGATTGTATATTTTTGGGTTGGTTTACAGAACTGTTTCATAGATTCAATGCCCGTCGAATTTATTAGAGACTGGCGGAGAAATTATAATTTAAGAAGTTAAGAAATAGATGAAATTCTAGATCAATCACGTCTGATCTGTGTTTCAAATGAACCATATGTATGTGCTGTCACAATAGCGCCATCACGCATTAGGGTACCTTCGTATGCTTTATTGCCCTGCCCAACGACCCATCCACTCAAGGTGAACGGCACCGGACCATCAGCCGTAATCCACTCACCGTTATATTTCCGGGCTATATGCACATGCGTACCTGTGGATGAACCTCCCTCACAGGAAGGATGTCCAATCTCTTCATCCTGCTCAAGGTAAACACCAGCCTTTACTTTGTCTTTAGTGGCAATATGCAAATAAAATATTACCCAACCCGTCTGTTCATAACCATCGCCATCCAGGTCCACCACCACAATTCCGGTACCGGTGCGTACCACCAACCCTGGTGCAGAAGCCGTGACCCATTCATTCGAGGTAACACATCCGGATTCATCTGATCCGGGAGCAAAGTCTACCGCCGCCCAGGACCCTTTAGGACCCCAGGCCGGGTGTGGGCCGCCGGTAAAACTCCATAATTTTCCCACCTTGAAAGGCAGTTCAAGTACTGGTTGGGTCAGCGTGGTTGGGAACAATGGCTCTACCGTCTGAGAACGGAGCCATGGGCTGCCAAACATCTCTTCATAGAGAACCGGGAAACTTTCCGGTCCATATAAAACGCCCAGCCACCGTGCAGGGTCATAAAATTGTGAAAAAAACTGTTGAATAGCCGCTGAACCGGCATTTATCTTGGGGTAAATGCGCTGTTGGCTGCCATCCGGGAAAAACACTTCGATAATACGGCCTTCGCGCCAACCGTAATACCCTGAAGAAAGCTCCTGTACTGCTAATGAAAGCTGTTTTCGCAAACCTTGCTTTTCCTGAACAATAAAGCCCATCGGATAGGTTTCTGCAGCCAAATTTTCAGGTTGACCATAAACCCAATGGGATTGATATTCGAGAAGGCCAAGCAGTAACCGTGGATTAATCGATTCTTCCATAGCCATTAGTTCTACCACTTCAGCGCCACTGTACCAGCGATCAACAATATATTCGCGATAGGTACTCAGGTATCCGTTGGCTTCCATTACATAAGCGGAGATATCAAAATCCAAAGCAGAAGGTGAGTATATGATTTCACTATCCGGTAAAACTGGGTCGGAAGCCAGATCTGCGCCGTAATAATCAGGAATAATTAATAAGGTACCTGGTGTAATAAACCCAATATCCGGAACCACTCCCTGAGCTCGGATTTCATCCACCCCTACACCAAAATGAGCAGCGAGAACTGGCAAAGTATCGCCGGATTGAGTGTAATATAGAATTGGTGGACGGGGAGTATTGTCACGCGTGGCTGTTGGCAGGGGTGTCGCTTCAACCAGTAAGGTTGGTAAAGGAGTTTCAGGTAATTCTATATTGCTGGTGGTCGGCTGTGCCAGATTTGGAGTTGGCTCTGCCAATGCGACCGGCTCATTGGTGGCTAATGCTGGGTGTGTGGTGGAAACCTGGTCAAACTGAGCCGAAACTGTCGCGGTCAGATCCAATGCGCTAACATATGTCGTGCCCAAATTACAGGCGACTGTGGTTATTGCCCAGATCAATAAAATCGTCAAAAACAACAGACGTTTAGCGCTGAATAAGACTTTCCGTCCGGAAGCGATCCCATGCCTCAATAGTTTCTCCATTCCTTACCAAATATCCATTATAAGCCAGATCGGTGCTCACGGCGCTGTAACCACTCATCACAAACGGCAATGCGCCATCAGCCGGAATCCATTCTCCATTATACCGCCGTGCCAAATGCAGATGTGTTCCCGATGAAACCCCACCTTCACAGGATGGGTGTCCAATAAAATCACCTATTTTTACAACATCTCCGGCTTCTACCCGTTCCCAACTGGATAAATGCAAGTACAAAATCACCCAACCGGTTTGTTCATAACCATCGCCATCCAGGTCCTGAATGACCGCGCCATTCTCAGAGCGAAGAATTACTCCATCAGCCAGAGCTGTTACCCAATCGCCGCTTACAGAACATCCCATCGGGCTGCCAGGTGGAGCAAAATCCAGTGCTCCCCAGGCGGTTCCATCACCCCAGGAAGGGTGAGGTCCGCCAGTAAAAGACCATGCAATACCGGGCTGCATGGGTAATTCAAATTCCGGTTGTTTCACATCCGCTGGAATGAGCGGATCCACCGAATAATCAAAAGGATAACCAAACAATTGCTCATAAAGGAAAAAGACACCATATTCAGAAACCGCCAATTGCCAATCCAATTTGCCGTAATAAACGCCAGCCCAATATTGAATTGCTGCGGTACCGGCATTAATCGTATTTCCTGCCGGAACATAACTTCCATCGGATAATACATAATACCCCAACCGGTTTTCCTGCCAGCGGTAATAACCGCCATTGAGCAAATTGGCATATTTCGACAGGATGTTAAACAAATCTGTTTCCCATGCGTCTGTTGGTGATGTGGTTGGGGTCGTTGAAGGAGTTTCGGTTGCTTCAACAATCCGCGGACCAGTCAGCCAACCAGTACGATACTCCAACAATGTCAGAAGTATACGCGGGTTAACCGAATAATCTTCGGCAGCTTGTTGCACAACCTCAGCCGAATTACTTAATCCTGATAAATAGCCGTTATAACCGGAAAGAAAGGCGGCAACATCAAACCCAATACAGGAAGGTCCATAGACCAGTTCCGAATTAGGGATAATTTTAAAATTGGATGGGCGCATATTTGGGTCAGCAGCTGGAATTTCTAAGACCTGACCAATCTCCAATATATTAATATTACTAATCGGGTTTACCTGAATCAATGCATTAAGATCCACAGCGTATGATTGCGCAATGGCACTAAGCGAATCATTGGGCTGAACAACGTAGGATTCCGGCTCAGTCCGCAAGGTCGGCATGACGCGAGGTGCATCCGGCGTTGGCGAAAGAATTGGCTGGTTTGGTAAGCGGGTAGCTGGCAAATATGGTGTTTTTAGAGGTTGTCCGGTACCAACCACAAGAGGAGTATTGACTACCAAATGCCAGGGTTCTTTCTCTTCGGAAGGTTTCACACAGGCAGAAAGTATCAGCAAAGATATTACTGATACAACACATATGGTCCAAAGATTTCGTTTTATCAAAGTGTCAACCTCGCCGGTGAGAGTATTCTACTCACATATAGTTGATAGGTATGGTGACTATGTCCCTCTTGAAATTCGTTTTGGACACATCTACCTGCAAACATGCCCTATTCTCCTGGTTCGAAGGGCACCAGGTCTGCATAACCCGGACAAAACAGCTGATACCAGTGATATTCATCAGCCTGGTTTGACTGAGCAAAGGCCTCCGCCTGAATGGATAGTTCTACCGCCTGATCAAGATTTATATAAGCTGAATTACTCCAATAACGCGGTAGCACCATCAAAGGGTCATCCATTGCAATCTCAGATTCTCCCAATGGGATCCAATTAAACATTACCGGACCACGCGCATGCACAGTAAAACCAATCTCATATCCAGCTTCATGTGCCACCGCAATCGCCTCCGGTGTATAATTACCACCCGGCCAGATAAATGCCATTGGCGGTCTGCCAAAATACTGCTCTATTAGAGGAATCGGACCAAAAAGTTCCTGCTCCACAATTTCCGGAGATGTAAACTCAGTAAAATAAGTCGATCCATTGTGTAGAAATCCATGCGCTTGCATATCCAGCCGATTATTCTGGTTCAGACGTAGTAATTCTTTCCATTCCCAATCAGCAGCCACACCTGTAATATAAGCTAGTGTGACTGTCCAATCATTGGCATCCAGCACCGGAAGAAAATGCTGCCGTATCACACCCGGACGACGGTCATCTACAATCAGAATCATCGAACGGGGAGGGATCGACTCATTATTTTTGAGAAAACCCACCAATTGTTCTGTGGTAATAGTCTCAAAACCCAATTGTTTGGCATGCTGCATCGTGTTCATAAAATACTCGTGAGTAACATCCATGGGATCGGAAACGGATTTTCCTTCCTGCCGGACAGAATGATACATTACCGGTACAACTATCGTGCCAGGTTTACTTTTATCCTCTCCCCAACGCAGATTGAGGTATTCACAGGTATCTCCAATATACCCTTGTGGGGTGACATCTCTTAATAATATCTTGGACTGAAAAACAGTTAGGTCATAGGGAATTGGCGTAACTGTAGAAGTTTGCGTGGCTGTGGGAGTTGTTGTTGGAGTGACGGTCGGCGGCAATGAGGTGGGTGTGCTTGTTTGTGTTGCAGATTGGGTTGGTTTTTTAGTTGGATCAGAAATAATGAAAACGGGCGGCCAAGTACAAGCGGCGATTGTGCTGATCAGAAAAACCACCAATACAATTCGCAGCCAGACTTGAACCACCCGTTTTAATCGATTACCAGTAAAATTCACAAATGTTTATCCACGTAAGGATATGTACTATTCAGCACTCTCACCACGAATGAAGGCTTCGGTCATTTCTCGTGCCAGATCATCCTTAAACTGTTTGGGAGGTGTCTTCATAAAATATGAGGCCGGAGCATATAATGGGCCAGCCATACCGCGGTCTATGGCTAATTTTGCACAACGCACAGCATCAATGATAACACCTGCACTATTGGGGGAATCCCATACTTCCAGTTTTGCTTCCAGATTCAAGGGAACATCGCCAAAGGTGGTACCTTCCATTCGGATATAGCACCATTTGCGGTCGGTTAACCACGGCACATGGTCACTCGGGCCAACATGGACATCTGTCGGTTCCATTTTGTAAGGCAGCATACTGGTGACAGCTCCGGTTTTGGAAATTTTCTTCGATTCCAGGCGCTCGCGTTCGAGCATGTTGAGAAAATCGGTGTTTCCACCAAAATTCAACTGGTAGGTTCGGTCCAACTTGACGCCACGATCAACAAACAGGCTTGTTAACACGCGATGTAAAATAGTGGCGCCTACCTGGCTTTTAATATCATCACCGATAATGGGCAGGCCACGTTCTCGGAAGCGTTCTCCCCAATATTCCGAGCTGGCAATAAATACCGGAATAGCATTCACAAAGGCACAACCAGCTTCCAAAATTTGTTCCACGTACCATTTGGTTGCCATTTCGGAACCAACCGGCAAATAACTGACCACAACATCTGTTTTGGTGTCTTTGAGGATCTGAACAATGTTAGCAGTTGGGCCAGGTGCTTTTACAAGCATTTCTTTCAGGTATTTACCCAAACCGTCATGGGTCATACCCCGGTGGACTTTGACACCTTTAAAAGGAACATCAACAAATTTGATTGTATTGTTGGGGTATGCAATGATTGCCTCGGATAAATCCTTGCCTACTTTGCCTTCAACAATATCAAAAGCAGCAGTGAATTCTATGTCACTTATATGGTAACCACCCAGGTTAACGTGCATCAATCCTGGAACACGATCATCATCTTTGGCATTTTTGTAAAATTCCACTCCCTGCACCAGTGAAGAGGCGCAGTTCCCCACACCGATAATTGCGACACGAACTTTTTTTTCTCCCATTCTGAAAAACTCCTCTAAAAATTTAATGGCTTTCCTTACAGGTCATTACATTATGCTATAATCCAATTTGTGAAAAATGACATCACAGCCACAATAATTCACTCCACAAATTATACTCGCCGTTTGGAGTATTTACTGGAGATTTGTAGGAATTTAAGTGCCAATTTAGAACTGGAACCTTTGTTATACGCATTAATCGAAAGCGCATCTGAACTTACCCAGAGTGAAAGCAGTTCCATCCTCGTTTTTGATAAAGACAACCAACAATTACGTTTCGCCGCTGCCCCCTTTTATCAAATGGAATCTCTCGCTACTCTGGGCGTACCGTTGGACCGCAGCGTAGCCGGTTGGGTTTATACCAACTGCCAGCCAGTAATTTTACATGAGGCAGAAAAAGATAATCGCCTCTTCCAGGTAGCCGATCGTGAAACCTCAGGAAAAACTACCAGCATCATTGCAGTTCCTATGGTGTATCGCGGACAAACAGTTGGTGTCATGGAAGCGATTAATAAACATAACGGAGGCCGTTTCATTGAGGAAGATGTCTCCATCCTCGAAACACTCGCTTCCCAGGCTGCAATCGCCATCCATAATCAGGTTTTATTGGATGATAAAGAAGCTGCCTTCCATAAAGCCATGGAATTGGATCGCATGAAAGGCGACTTTATTGCCATTGCTTCACACGAACTGCGAACTCCACTAGGGTTGATCCTCGGGCATGCTTCCTTTTTATATGAAACCGTGGAAAGCGACGAGCAGAAAAATTGGGCTGATACCATTCTGCGTTCTGCCATGCGTCTGAAAGAAATTATCGAAGATTTTTCAGATGTTGAAAAATTAGAAAACGGTCTCACGCGCTTAAGGCGTGGTCAGGTGCAATTAAGTCTCTTAGTTCAGGACACTGTGGACGCATTTACCGATATTGCCAAAGACCAGAAGATTTTTTTGAATATTGAAAGCCTGGAAGAAAATTTGCAGATAGATGGTGACACCGAAAAAATCGCCATTGCACTCCGGAATCTGATTGAAAACGCTCTCTACTTTAATAAACCAGGCGGGAGGGTGCAGATCAAAGCAGAACGTATTCCCGGGTATATCCGTATTGGTGTAGCTGATAATGGTATTGGTATAGCAGCAGCGGATCAGCAGAAGGTCTTCCAACGTTTCTATCAGGTAGAAACACATCTAACCCGCCATCACAACGGCATGGGATTGGGGTTATCTATCGCCAAAGATTTAATCGAAATGCATGGCGGCCGAATTACCCTGCAAAGCCAACTGGACCGGGGATCGATTTTTACCATCTTACTTCCCTTAAGTAGTGCGCAGGCTGATGCAGCCAACCGAGTATTTATGATGGAGTAGCCAAGCCCCAAATTCCTAACTTGATTCCCTCCTGTTAAATAATTTCAGAAGACACATCAATTCAACGCTAATCTCAGTTATCTTTGAAGACCTACCTCACACCTGGTTCATACGTACAAACAAATGGATAATCGAAACTCCTGGCGCTAATAGGAGAATATTTCAAAGAAAAGTAGCCACTTGATAACAAATAATGGTTCACTTTTCAAGTTGCGCTGACAAAGGAAGTTTTCCATCTCTTGTCAAATCGTGTATTTTTGAGATATAATACAAACCGCCTCGGGGCGTGGCTCAGCCCGGATAGAGTGCGCGGTTCGGGATCGCGAGGTCGGAGGTTCAAATCCTCTCGCCCCGACTAAGGTCAAGAGAGAGTATTCACAAGTTTCGATAAAAAGATACTGTGAGTACTCTCTTTCAGTTCTACACGCAATAAATACTGCGAAAACTCCTGGGAGAGAGACTTCACAATTTGTGGGAACCCTTTTTTCAGGAGGTTTTGATGAAATACCCCAACTTAAGCGTAGTAGTAAAAGGTTTCTTATTGCACGTGGACGCAAGCGGGCGGTCCAGTAATACCCATCGGATTTATGAACATGAACTAATCCGATTCCAATCCGTTATTAATGATGTACCTATCGACCAGGTTACTAATGGGCATTTTGAGAAATATATGGCATATCTTTCCACAAACTTCTTTATTACGCGGCAAGGTAAAACCCCCATTCCGCCTCGCAAACTTTCTCAGAAGTCATTAAGTACCGCTCGTGCCATTTTAGCTGTCTTTGCAAAGTGGTATTCCACAGAGTTTGAGTTAACTTGTCCATTCGCCTTACAAAGTATCAAACACGACACTATGCCTATAGAGCCTTTCTCCAAGGAAGAGATTCAGCGTCTGCTTGATGGTACTCGTGAGACAATTGTTATATCTGGGCCGACTAGTGAGCGTAAGAATTATAAGATGCAACGACATACGTACAAGCGGGATCGCGCCATTATAACCGTCTTGCTTGATACAGGCATATCTGTATCCGAATTATGTGATGCTAAAATTAGCGACTTCGATCCTAAGAATGGACGTCTCATAATAACAGGAAAAGGGAAGAAATCTCGCATAATCTACATGGGTAATACATCGCGTCAGGCTTTATGGAATTATCTGGTGCAGTGTTACCCAAAAGATAAGCCCCGCCCTGACGACCCGTTATTTTTAACTAATGACAATTTGTTCCCAATGACTCGCAACGGTGTACTACTTTTATTAAAGCGCTTAGGAGAAAAAGCCGAGGTTAACCATGTGTACCCAAATAGATTTAGACATACATTTGCTATTGAGTTTCTAAGAAACGGTGGAAATATTTATGCTTTGCAGCAGGTCTTGGGTCATTCCTCCCTGGATATGGTAAGACGATACTTAAAGTATTTTCAAACCGATATGGATAACCTTACACGACGCACCAGCCCAGCAGACAATTGGGGTATCAGATAAAAGAATTGCCTCCCTAATCAGGCGGTTTTTTGTTCCAAGTCCCCGCTCAGACTGTTTTTTTGATCATGTTTCTGGCTTGCATTGGTCTCCCTTTTGATTGTACAATTCACGTATTACTTCCTGCAAATACCTGGATTTAAATTAGTGGTGTGTCCTAAATTCCAAATAGCAGGTGTGTATTCTAAGATGGGTTGGTTCAACTTGGAATAACGTGGCTGCATGTTGAACCTGGCTTCGATTTTGTCTTCCTTTCGCAATGTAATCCTGAAAAATGAAGGATAATCAATCATTAATTCGTTAGGTGGCTTCGAATCAGTGCCATTACTTTCTGGAGAAAAATGACCAAAAAGAAATTCATCATTGGTGGTCGGATATTTGAATTAGAACTCCTTGGTCAGGATATCGACCAGGCATTCATCAATCTCCACGCTGCATATTTTAGTAATCAACCGCTTGATCTTACGGAATTTGAAAACAAAATAATTCAATTCTTTGATGCAAATCCAAAACCTTCGACCATTCACAATTGCTATTTTCACAATTTCACAGTTATATGGAGTTATTTCCTTTCGGAACGCAATTTCAGTGAGGCCGAGCATATATGGGATATAGCACTTTCTACTGTCTTACAGTGGGAACAGAACAACCCAAATGAACGCATTCACAAAGGAACTGCTTATTATTTTTGGGGTATGACAGCATTGAAACATGGGGACCTTGACAAGGGATACACCCTTATGCACCAGGCTGTTGAGGAAGATATTCTTACTGAAGGAAATCCATTTCCTGATACACCTGCTCTGGCGTTTGCTACTCTTAACTACGCAAAGACTGACCAAAAGTTTAGACAATGGGTGATTGAACAGGCGAATTTTGTAAATGAACGTCTGGTTATTTACGCAACATTGCATTCAAGAACATTTAATCTCGAAGAGTTTCGCACGAAATTTCTTTTGAACCCGCCAAGCGTTGACACAATATTCATATTCGCTTTTGCTTTGGCACGGCTTAATCGGCTGTTTGCGTTTCCACCTCACATAACACAGAGCCGTTTTTCAGGACAATTGCAAGCAAATATCTTATTTGATATTACACTCGTAATTGATGCCACAATCCGAGCAAAGAATCCTACCAAGCGGCGTTTTGTTGACCATGCAGAATACCTTTTACAACATTATGGTCACCCGTTATCAAAACAAGAACTCCGCGATATCAACAATTTTTTCAAGAATGATTTTGAAGCAACCCTGAATAATGCAATAAGTGGCACTCTGTTATTACTAAATGGCACTCCACTTACGCGAATTCAATCAGACCTTGCTGTGGCATACGGTTTACGGAATCATGAAGCACATGATATTTCATCAGTCGCTATCATATGGAGACGATTTCAGGAGTTAGCACAATGTGTGATGAATACTTTATTCGCTTCTGTAGATTTTCTATAATGAGACAATAACATCCCCCAACACCGTGTGGAGTGTCCTGATTAGTCATCAACTGTTTACTAGTCGCGAAGCGAAGCGAGTCCAATCCTTGTAATGGTCAGGCCAGGTAGCAGGTAACCGAAATGGTCGGGTGAATGGTTATGTTGAAGCGGTATTACACACTTAGAAGGGGAAACAAGATGGCATAAAATGCCCCTAGACTGTTTTTTGTCATGTTTCATGCTTGCGTTGGTTGGCTTTTTGATTGTACAATTCACACATGTTCGTATAGAAGAATGTGGTTTTGTTTTGGCAGTATGTTGAATCTGGCTTCGATTTTTCCATCGTATCCCACATCAATCCTTAATTCGTTGGGCGGCTGCCGCCAAAATCATTAGTGAGGGTAATAGTCTATGAAGAATATGAATGCAGACATCGAAACTAATCCCACAGCATTCAAAGAATCTTTTCTTGCAGAAGCGCCAAGCGCGAAGATAGATAATGAGTATGGCGTAGTATTGCATGTTATCCTCTTTTATGTTTGGAGAGGTTGCTCGCTGTCTCAGATTGCTGGAATTACTGGAAAATGTGATCCTAAGGCATCACTGATTGCACAATCTGCATACGAAGCCGTTCTTGGCGCACTTCAGTTAACGAGAGTCGGTTATCATGCAGACGCTGCAACTCTTCTTCGAGCCCTTATGGAGAGAATTGCAATAGTTGGATACCTTGGAGAAAATAAGCATCTTATTCCACGTTATTTCAAAGGCGAACTTTCTCCTTATAAAGAAGCACTAAATTGGGCAAAGAAAAAATCTCTTCCAAACTGGATGATTCTTTATAGTGTCCTTAGTGGTGTTGTCCACTCAAACTTAGTAGGCACAGCAGGTCATATAAATAATCGTACTGAAATTGGCAACGCGTTTAGAATAGCAACAAAAAAGTATCCAGACGGGTCTAATATGATAGAAGAGTTACTCGGCTTATCTATATATTCGCTTTTAGCACTTGACCCGCTTGCTTTAAGGCTTATTCAGAACGATAATGTCAAAGCCTTTACCAATGACACAGACATGCCACATAATGTAGGTGACAAAAATGCTAAAGAGTTTGTTGTCTTTCTTCAAAAAATAATAAATCGATATGGAAAGAATTCGAAGTGATATAAAACGCCGCCTAACAAAGCGTTTTCAGGACACAAGGTCTGTGTCCTTTCGGGAAAAAGGAAGGTCCGCCATCTTGATTAAGTGAACTGAACACTAGGGCTTACGCCGAATTTTCAAGGATGTTTCAAGCTTGCATTGGCCTCCCTTTTGATTGTACAATTCTCATATAACTGCCTGCAAAAACCTGGATTCAAAATAGTGGTGTGTCTTAAATTCCAAATAGCAGGTGTATTTTCCTTGGCGGATTAGTTCAACTCGGGCATGGTCCTGAGGAACGAAGGAATGATGAGGCGGCATGTTAGTCCTGGCTTCGATTTTGTCTTCCTTTCACAATGTAATCCTGAAGAATGAAGGACTTCAATCCTTAATTCGTTGAGCTGCTCAGCCCCAAACATTGAAAAGGTGAAAACATGGAGATTCATATACTACTTGCATTCATCGATTTATTGAAAATACTATACACAAAAAAACTTCAAACATTTGTTGCGAAACAGTTATTATTTAATGGGAAAATTAACAAGGAGTATCAAAGCAAAGAAGTAATCAATGAGTTTACAGATAGATACAAAGAAAGCATAGATGATGTAAATAGAAAGATAGTCTTTACTATATTTTTTGTATTTATTGCTTTGTACGTTTATTATATTTTGCCTGACACTGAAACTGTAAAAATCCCAATTGCAGATATTTCTGTTTCAAGGCAATTTTGGATTAGCATTGCTCCTGCAATTTCATACGGGTTGGCTATATTGGTAATTACATCTTTCCTTTGGTTCATGACGCTTAGAACGGGAATAAAGATGTTGATAAACGAATCAGAATATAAAGATAAGACAGAAATATTAATGGAGAAGTTACAGGAAAATATTGACGAAAAAACTTCACGGCGAAAAACGAAAGAGAAAAACACTAAAGAAATTCTTGTTGACTTCACTAATATTCACTTAAGAGGAACTATTGGTAATATATGGATAATATTTAGGCTTGGTGAAGTTTTCAAATCAAGATGGAATTATATTTGGTATGTGCCACTTGCTTTATTTTTGTTCATAATCGCACTTAGTCCTGCAATAATTCCTTTATTTTTTACGTATCAATTATTCAAAATTAACTACATTATCTTAGGTACAATCTATGCAATTATATTCTTCCCTGTTTCTTTCCTGTTGTTTATACTTCTTGTAACAATAAGCATGTTAGGTTTTTCAACAGATGTTTGAATAAAAAAACGCAACCCTACAAAGCCACCTAAGAAACCGATTCTCGCCTAAAAGTGTCTTTTTTTGTGATTTTTGATACCTACTCATTAACCTCAAAAAAACATCTCGAAGATGTCAATTACTAGCAATACTCAATTGTCATCAGGACTGAACGGCGCGGCTGATTAAAGTGTTACAGCTTCCTAAACGGGGTAGCTTTGGGCTTAAAACAAGACCTCGCGCCACCAATGCTAAAATCGTCACGACGCATCCCAGAGTTCCCAACGGGACAACCTTATGAAAGGTCAATCTCCATTGCAGAGTACGGGCTTGAGCCATTAAACCTATAATTATCATAGGTCAAAACGCCCTTTGCTGGGTGGTTTCTTTCGTCGAAAATGATAGCAATAGCCGATCATATTTGTGTTCTCAGGACACGTTCCGTGTCCTTTCGGGAAAAACGATGGTCCGCTATCATAATGTGATGCACCGAACAAGTATGGGATTGAGAAAAATTTCCGACGTCGGAAAGTGATTGTTTGAGAAGATACAAATTTTTGCTACTAGGTTTTTCTTGCGTGAGATCAATTTCTGCATATACTTAATTTAGAAAGATTATTCGCAAGAATTGGGTGGGTTACCATACAAAATTACAACGTACCAACCCGTGTTTGGGAAAATAAACGGTAAAAATGCTGCGTGCTAGAATTTCGGATAATTAGTAGTTGAACCAGGCTTCAGTTTTGTCCTCCGCCACATCAATCCTTAATTCGTTAGCCACCTTTCATACAATTAGGCTCTTTATAAAAATGGTTAAAAATACTCAATGGCTTTACAATGATGTCCAAGAAAACAGAAAGGTATTGTCCAGCAACGATTCCCAACTTGCTCGGCGGAATTATTTGCGCTCTTTGTATTCTTTTTACGAAGTCTATTTATCAGACTTACGTGAAGTAGTAGCAAAACTTTTAGTTGATGACTTCGACTTAAGTGGAGAGTGGAAACTCCATGAAGTTTTCCCACTTTTGGACGAATCAGCCCGATTAGGTAAAAACGGAAAATTGGATTTAGAGCCTAATCGAATTCCATTTTTATCTTTGGTGGCATATACATTAAAGGCCTTTGCAAAGCAAGTCGGTTTTGAAAAAGAAGTTTTATCTGATAGTCGATGGGAAGCATTTTGCCAATCAACCCAGATTAGACATAGAATTACTCATCCGAAATTCCATACTGAGATTGAAATCACAGATGATGAATTAAAAACAATTGATAGCGGGCTGGAATGGTGGAAAGAAATTAATAGTGAATTGCAAAATAAGCGTTATGCAAAGTCAGTCGGTGGCTAACAAAGCGTGCACACACACTGGACGCTGGGGATTACCGCTTTTTCCAGCATTTCGCGAAGCGTGGCTTCGAGTTTTCTCCTCCTTTAGATAGAGTCCAATAAATGTCACCTCTGTATTAAGTCCACTGAAACGAGGAGACGTGTTGTAAGATATTATGAATGGAGTCCTCCATTATGACTTTATGATACAAGAAGATTAGGGTCTGGATCAGTATTATAGAATGCTGGATGAGTTATCTGACCCTTCTTTTTGGACCGATCATGTGAGGATTGTGGGGTGGATTGCAGCATCTCTGGGGCTCATTTATAGCCATACCTAAGACATTACGTTCTTGTAGGTCCTGACAAGAATATGGTATAATCAGATTGCACAATTAATAAAAACAGGCTGTTGATCCACCAACAGCACAATTCTTTTTATCGCTAACCGCGAGTTCTCAGGTTGACATTTTATCCCTAATCAGGCATGTTTCTTGTTTTTCCTGTTCGGGATCGCGAGGTCGGAGGTTCAAATCCTCTCGCCCCGACTAAAGCTCCTGGTTTTCCAGGGGCTTTTTTCTTTCCACTTATTTTATATCTGTATATTCTATCGGTATTTGACAAACAAACTATATTAGTCCAAAATCTAATGCAATTAGTTTGTCGTGTTTTTTTACAGGTAGGAGGTACTATGAGAACTACATTTCATGGACAATATTTGATCCAATTGACACGCTTTCCGCGTATATTTCCGGTCAATTGTTATCTTGTTAAAGAAGAGAATGGTTTAACATTAATCGATACTGGTATCCCAGGTTGTGAAAAGGAAATCCTGAATGCCGCCCGCGATATTGGTTTGGCCGATCACCCGCATCGTCCTTACTCATGCGCACTACTACCATATCGGCTCCCTGGATGCCCTTCTTGCACTTTTACCTGCTGCCGAGTTTCTTGTCACTGCCCGAGATGCCCGTTTCCTTTCCGGGGATATGAGCCTCGACCTTGATGAACCTCAAACGAAACTGAATGGCAGTTATATAAAAATATCCTCTCGCCCCACGCGATTTATCACTAATGGCGATCAAATAGGATCTTTTAAAGTTATCAGTTCCCCCAGGCATACTCCCGGTCATATTGCTCTGTTTGATCTGCGGGACAACTCACTCATCGCCGGGGATGCATTCCAGACTCGTGCTGGATTGGCTGTTTCTGGGAATATGCGTCTCTTATTTCCATTTCCAGCTATGGCAACCTGGAACCGCTCCCTGGCACTTGAAAGCGCTCGTAAACTTTGCCACCTTAGCCCATCCCGATTGGCGGCAGGTCATGGGAATGTGTTGGAAAGCCCAGTTGCAGCCATCGAAACCGCAATCGCAAATGCCGAACAAGCTTTTCAGAAAATAAAATCCTATGGCACGTAGCGTTGGCGTGACACGCGAAAAGTTGATCACCGTAGCCGGCCAATTAGCTGATACACACGGCCTCGAACATTTAACCCTAGCACAAGTCGCCAACGAGTTGGGAATTCGGGTTCCCTCGGTTTATAACCACGTGGATGGAATTCCTGGCTTACACCGTGAATTGGCTATCCTGGGCGGACGTCAGCTCATGGAAAAGATCAATCGTGCTGTCATCGGTAAATATGTAGATGAGGCAGTAATAGCTTTGGCGCAGGTCTTTTACCATTACGCAAATGGGCATCCTGGGCTGTATGCTGCCTCTGTCCGTGCCCCAGCAGCCGATGACCTGGTGGCACAGCAATTTGTTCGTGAAATAGTTGAAGTGGTGCTTGCAGTACTGGCACCACTTCAACTGGAAGAAACAAATGCCATACACGCTGTACGTGGACTGCGCAGTATCATTCATGGTTTTGTCATGCTAGAGCGTGCTGGTGGATTTGGTTTGCCAATTAATCGAGAAGAAAGTTTCCAATTCCTGATTAATACATTTATTATCGGGTTACGTACCAGCTGTAAATAATTCAAAAGAAACATCTGGTTTTCCAAGAGCTTCTATAAATTTGGTCACTTCAGTTGGTATTTTATCTCGAGAAGTTTCTTATTCAGAATTCTGCCCGTCTCATTTTGATGATTACCCATTCTTCCGATGAAACCAGCACCATACTGAAATTTTACCGTGCAATTTGCTGGGCTGCACCCCTTCAAGACTGAAGTCGGTAAAAAATGTATAGGAGATTTCCAGTGGGCTCACTCCAATTCCAAAATAGGTTTTTCCATCAATCGCCCACAACAAAAACATGCCCCCTGGTCGCATAAAATCCGCTAATCCTTTGGCATATTTCATTCGTCCTGCTTCATTTAAACCATGAAAGCAGCCAACATCCAGACAAATATCAATACCTTGGGTAATATTCCCAAGGTTGGTTACATCTCCAACCAAAAAAAATCACGGCGACATTATTACTTTGAGCTTTTTCTTTAGCAGTTTCAATTGCTTTCGCGCTTAAATCTATCCCAGTTACCTGGTAACCCTTACTGGTCAGGTAAAGCGAATGTGTCCCAGTTCCACAACCAAGATCCAGAATACGGGATTGTTCAATGGTTTTATCTGTGATTACTGACACTTCAGCTGGAATGGAGTCCTGGTCCCAACTTGGATAGAGAAGCGATATGATAATTCGTAAATCTTAGTCAATAAAGACATTGTTCTTATCCCTTTCAGATTATTTTCCTGGGCAAAGTATAGATTTAAATTGTGAACTAATTATGGAGTGGGAAAGGATAGATCATGTATATTTATTGACCACAAAATATTTTTTTCGATTACAATAGAACATAAGTTTTATCCCAGTTAAGGAGCTTATGTATGTCTTCAACAGAAAAAATAACTACCTATACAGAAATGGTCGCCTTAATTCGCAAAATCGGCTTTCTTCCTTACCTGGGAAAGGGTTTTGCACTGCCCAGTGTTCAGGAATTAACCGACAATGAATGGCATGACAATAATGAAGAAACGGACCCCTGGAAGTGGCGGGTACGCATAGCAGAAACTAACGAGATTGCATACAGCAAAGTATTCTCCAAGAAAAGCGGCTTTATTCACAGGGATTGGATAGCAGAATTTCTGTCTGTGAGGCGGGGGGAACAAACAGTGGATGATTTTTACGAGACCGGTTCTTTAAGCCAGGCAGCTAAAAGCATATATGCACTCTTTTCGCCGCGTAAAATATTGGCAACCCACGAGATCAAAGCATTGGCCAATTTCGGTTCGCAAGATAAAACACGTTTCGAAAATGGCATGAATGAATTGATGATGAAAATGTATCTGACGACACGCGGGCTCCGTTTGATCATCGGCGCCAATGGTGAACCTCACAGTTGGCCGTCCACAGCATACAGCACAATGGAAGATTGGTACGGAAGCGCGATTCCTAAAGTCGACGTCCACGAGGCCGAAGAGAAAATTCGGGAGCGTATCCTACAATTCAATCCACAGGCGGACGCCAAACAGATTCTGAAACTCATTCGTCCATAAATCCATTACTTCTACCGTTAATCAAGTAACCAGGATTTTCCAACCTTGCTGCTGAGCTATAAACAGTAGAGATGCATCTGGTGTAACCACAACCGGATGCGTCACTGTCTGTAATAATGGCAGATCGTTAATCGAATCGGAATAAAACCAGGATTCTTCCACTGTAAAGGCTTGTTCTGCCAGCCAGGTTTGTACCCGTTTCACTTTGCCTTCACGGAAAGCCGGCACACCTACAATAGTAGCTGTCATGAGTTTAGAGTCTATACGCACATCAGTACTAATAACTTGTGAAATTTCCAATAAAGCTGCAATTGGTTCGACCAAAAAACTACTCGAAGCAGAAACCAGCAACACAACGTGTCCTTGTGCCAGGTGATTACGTACAAGTCGCGACATCATTGGTCGAATAAATTTTTTAATCTCACCTAGATATAATTCACGCATGATTAAAATTTTTTCCAAGCCGTGTTGTACTAAAGGAGCCATAAAACATTGCTGATAAGCATTGATCTCGAGAGTTCCGGCCTCATATTGGGAATAAAAGGCATGAATTTGGGCGATGTAACTATCATCCACCAGTTTGTTTGTATACAAAAAAGTACTCCAGAATACTTCACTATCCTGAGACAGGATCGTATTATCCAAATCAAACATGGCAATTTTCATATCTCACCAAATGGCTTATCCAGAAAACTATGTGCCAACTTCACCATCGCATAAACATCTTCAAAAGTGCTTACCAACCCCAGTGAGATACGCACAGCACCTGTGCTCTTATCCATCAGACAGGTCCGAAAATCCTGGTATTCCATACGTGGTTTCATACCAAAACAGGTGTTCAATTCATTGACCGAGAGTCCCAACGCCATTTCACCATCACCGGGATTGCAAAAGCAACCGGTGCGGATAGAAATATTGCTTTCATTGGCACGCGCTTCAACACGCAAATGATCAATAAAATGTCCTGCAGGATCATAAAAATTCATCGCCAGTGTACCACCGCGCCTTTCGGTATTTATAGGGCCAAAAATGCGTACCAGGTGTTCCCCATTACTATGGCGTAATGCGAATAATTTTTCCAATAGCCAACCCGACAGGCAGGCGACCCGGGTATGAATCATCTCATAACCAATTTTCTGAATATGACGCAGTCCGATCTCAACCGCTGGTAGTGTCAGGTAGTTTAATGTGCCGTCTTCAAACCCTTCAGCGCCTTGATGTAAAAAATGCCGATCTCCCTGCACAGAAGCAACCGTAATGGTGCCGCCGGCAAACCAAGGGCGTTGCAACTTCGCCAGTGCTTTACGCGAGACAATTAATGCACCCACCCCGGTTGGATAACCAAATATTTTATAAAAGGACAGAGAAACAAAATCAGGATGTACCTGACTGAGATCCAGTTGATTTGTCGGAACAAAGGCTGCCGCATCCAACAGTACATCCCAGCCACAAGCATGTGCTTTAGCGATCCAATCCAGATCGTGTTGAACTCCGGAAAAATTGGATTGGGCCGGGTAAGCAAACAAATTATCTTCACTAACCTCGGCGCTGTGTAACTGGCATGCCAATTCTTCAGCATTCAGGTGCATTTCTGGCAACATCACAGGAACATAGTGAATACTAGCACCTTTCGATCGAGCGAACTCGCGGATTCCATTAACCGAATTATGGTTATCATACGTCAAAAGATAACGACTACTACTGCGAAACGGATACGATTCTCCCACCAACTTAAGTGCCCCACTGGCATTTGGGGTAAAAACACAAACATATTCTGCCGGATCAGCGTGAAAGAAGTTTAGTACCATTACACGAGCAGAATCTACTAATCGTGTTGCTGCCTGAGATGTCGGATTAGTAGAATGTGGGTTACCGAAGATATTTTCAGATAACAGATTAAGATGCGCTTTGAGCTGTGAATCAGCATATAAACCGCCTCCAGTATAATCAAGATAAATCTGACCAAGACGATTTAGGTTGAAGTAATCAGTTGCCCTCAGTATATCCAATTTTGAAGTGGATTGAAAACGAGGATTTGCATTTAAAAAAGCTGCTTTTTCTACGGCACAGGTTAACAAACTTGTATTCAGGTTTTTGATTTCAGGTTGGCTCATGCTTAGAATGGACCTCCAGTGAAAATATTCTTAAAAATAGAAGGGCTATAAACGATATACCAGGTTTTCTTACCGATCAAAAGAACGTTGGCTTAACATGGGAGTGACAAGCGATTTTTGAAATTTTTGCAGTGCTTCCAAAACGCGTTCACGAGAGCATTCAATCTCTGTTTTGATAATTGCTTCAGCCAAATCACCATCCCGATTGTTCAGCGCATTACTCAAAGTGATATGATCAACCCGCATCTCCTCAGCACTGTCACGCAAATCCAACCCCAGATGAAATATCCGGTGCAGTTCTTCCAGGGTTCTGTCCACTTGGTAAACCAAGCGCTGATTGCCAGAAGCAGCAACAATTGAAAGATGAAATTGTGCATTATGTCGCAAAAAGTCTATATAACTGTTTCGTTTTTTATAAATGTACGTAAAATTTGCTAGTGTTGCAATCTCCTGCAGTTGAGACGCAGAAGCACGCTTGGTAGCTAAACGTACAGCAGCAGATTCCAACACAATCCGCATCTCATAAATTTCCAAAATATCTTGTAATGTAATCTGGCATACTTGGTATCCCAGGCGCGGTACGGATAAGACATACCCTTCCAATGCCAATTTGCGTAATGCCTCTCGCACCGGAGTAACCCCCAATCCATATTTATCTGCCAAATCGGATTGTACAATAATCTGACCAGGACCAAGCAAGCAAGTATCAATTTCTTCCTTGATATATTGATATGCCCGTTCCGATAAAAATTGTTTCTGATTTTTTTCCATAAAATCCTTTTATAATATATTAGTAATATATTATAAATCAAATCGCTTTTCAAGCGTCAATTGTCATCTTCCTTATAAATTAATAATTGCCGGCTTGTTGCAATCCAGAATTATCTTCGAATCATGGAGCTTTATGCGTAGAAAATCTTCCACAACCTTCCCTGGAGAACAATTACGGATACAATTACGTAATGTATAAAACGCCTCTTTACCCCCTTTTGTTAACCCCGACCATCAAAGATTATATTTGGGGTGGCCGTACATTTGAAAACTTTTTACCCGCTGGTTACCCGCCAACAGCGCCCATCGCTGAAGTCTGGGCTGTATATGCAGAAAATCGGATCGAAAACGGACCTCTTGCTGGTGAGACACTAAATAAACTCTGCGAAATTTATGGCGAAAACCTATTAGGTACACTGCAAAAAGATCAGTCTCGCTTCCCTTTATTAATCAAATTATTGGATTGTAATCAATGGCTTTCAGTACAGGTGCATCCCGATGATGAGCAAGCTCAGAGGTTGGAAGGAGATGGCCATAATGGTAAAACGGAGGCGTGGTTTGTTTTGGATGCTCAACCAAAAGCTGAATTGATTGCCGGAGTAATTGAACACATAGAATCAGATAGGTTGGCTTCCGCCATTCTTAAAGGAAATGTTCTGGATGTTGTTGAAAGACATGTCATCCAAAAAGGAGATACCATCTTCATTGCCGCAGGGACGATTCATGCCCTTGGGCCTGGTGCACTGGTTTATGAAGTACAACAAAATTCAGATATCACTTACCGTGTGTATGATTGGGAGCGGCCTGCCTCAGCCGGGCGTCATCTACACATAGAACAATCCATTGAAGTCACCAGACCAGATGCAGTTGTAAAAGTAAAATCACATAATTCCGTCAACGCTAAGGCTGTTGAAGAACTGATCTCCTGTCCATATTTTCGATTAGAAATTTTACAATCAAAAGAAAGTTCCTTGCAACTCGATACACACAAGGAAAGTTTCCATGCAATCACAATCATCGAAGGCGAAGCACAAATCAGTACCACAACAGATTCAACCACTCTGAAACAATATGAAACCACTATTATCCCTGCTGAATGTGGGCAATATACCATAAAAGGAAATTTTTCTGCTCTAAAATCTTCGCTATCTATAACCAACGAGCAATCAGGCCAAACAAAAGCATTGTAACCATTTGGAGGGTTTGGAGATGTAGTCCTCATCAAGAAGAATATTGAAATTCTGAGCGGTACAAGCAGTTTCTGCCAAACCTTTTCACAAAGAAATGCAATAACAAATAGATGCGGATTACAAATCAAACCGTAGAATTTGTGCACATGATAAAAACCCATTAATTACAGGAGCAAAACTATTTCAACGACTCACGAAAAGCCTGTGGCGATACTCCTGTAATTTTATGAAACACCCGGCTGAAATAAGCCTGATCTTTGATACCAACCTGCAAAGCAATTACACCAATATTTTGGTCAGTATATTGCAACAGCATCCGAGCCTGTTGAACGCGATATCGATTAAGATATTCCCATGGGGATAATCCTAATTCACGATTGAATACCCGACTAAAATAGTCTTCGCTAACACCTACTTCTTCAGCGACCTGCCAGCGAGATATGACCTGCCCGTAATTCTGATGCATAAAAGCAATCGCTTTTTTGACCAACACACTGGTATGCGCAGGTAATTCTTCACTGCCAAACAGCACCCGATTAAACGCCGATATTAATTCGTCATCAGACCATAAGCCCTTATTTTGAAACGTGACCCGCGTAAATTTTTCCATACGGCGCACATCTTCTATACTTAATATTTTATTACTTAGAATAATAACCGGGACAGATCGCAGCATTGCATTCGCACGCATTTTCTCCAAAACATCAATACCTTCCATGCCGGGCATCACCAGATCTAACAGTACCAGGGAAGGAACTTCTTGTTTCATGGCTGTTAATGCATCCAGGCCATTTTCAAATACTTTGATACGGTAATCCGGCAAACCCGTTTTCACAATGCTTTGATGGGTAGTTCTAACCTGCGGATCATCATCGACAATAAACACTACCTTATTTTCGTTTGCCGGTGAAAGCGAACTAATTAAAGTCATTAGTGACTCTTCCTGGCTCGATTTATCCAGAAAACTGGTAAAACCAACCGCCAACTCACCTTCGTTCTCCGTTCCACTGGGAATTTGTCCATACACAATAAAAGGGGCATGTGCCAAGCGCGGATATTGGCGAATTCTCCGCAATACCGCCCAATCATTGGGTTCAGCATTTGCCAGATCCCAGGCAACTACCAAAGGTTCAGTTGTTGAAAGTGCAACCTCTACCTCATCTCCAGCAATTAAACGAATTGATAATTTTTGGCGTTCGGCCATTTGTCGGATTTCTTCTGCCAGGGTCCCAGTCGACGATACTACCAATATCACCCTGGGAATCTCGGTATTAACATTACTTTGTTTTTGATCAAACGCTGGCAAAGGTAAATGGATATGAAAAATAGTACCATGCTCAAGTTCACTTTCCAAAAATATTTTGCCACCGTGTAAAGATATGAGATGACGGGTTATGGATAAACCCAAACCAATACCGCGAGGGATTTGTTGTCCGTGATCATAGGTTACAAAAGGTTCAAAAATCTTCTCTTGTTGGTCCAACGGCACACCACGTCCGGTGTCACTAACCCAAATATGGATGGCGGAGGTAGAAACATCCGCGCCTAATTCTATTTTGCCACTACTCGTAAATTTTCGGGCATTACTTAACAGGTTTAAGATAATTTGCCGCAAACGGACTGCATCAGCGCGGATTACCGGCAAACGGGATGGTAATTTTATGTCCCATTGAATCATTTCATCCTGAGCAGATTCGGCGATATTAAAAAAAGCATCTGATAACAAAGGATGGGGATCCAACAATTCCAAATTCAAATCCAATTCATCAATCTCTGCCCGTGAAAGATCCAGCAGATCATTGATCACGCGCAATTGATGTTCTGCATTCGAATATATTTGATCAAGGTCATGTGCTACTGCTTTTATGCATTGATCATCCGGTTCAATCAATTGACGTGAAGCGTTATGTGCATACCGGATAATGATATTCAGTGGAGTACGCAATTCGTGGCTAACATTTGCCAACAAGCGTGTTTTAATTTGGTCTGCTTTCTCAGCTTGAATGCGGGCGAGTTGAATCTCTTGAAAAAGGAGTGCCCCCTGAATTGCACTGCTCAGATTTGCACGCAACAATTCATAAACATCACCTTCGTGAGGTCCTATTTCAAACACTACGTAACCCAAAGCCCGATCCTGGAAAAATAAAGGTTCCACAACAAAACTGTAACGGCGATGTTTTGGCAGCAAATCCCTGGGCAGCAACTCCTGAGCTGGGAACAAACGGCCTTCCACTCCCCATTTTAGGGGACCGGTTTCTGAATAGGCTAAAATCATGCGAGCATATTCCAAAGATTGAGATGGGTTTTCATAAATCACTAGATATGCGCTCGGAATTCCCAAACGTGGTAAACGTTCCACCAATACAGCTGCAAGATTATCAAAATCAAAGGTGGTTAATAGAGCCCTGGTCGTTTCCCGCAAAACATCTGCCTGACGATCAGCTATCCACTGCCAATACGCCTGACCGCGTTGTATTGCTTCGCTAATTACAACCCTGGCCTGTGAAAACACCATTTCGATCTGCACCCTTTGTGCTAAAGAGAGACCCGTGATTCCATTTCTCCGCAAGATAGAAAGTAACCCATGCCAAAAAACCAGCTCAACCTTTTCACGCATGGCGAAATCCAGTACTTCTTCCAGTGCCTGAATTAATGAGTTTGAAAATGATCCATTCAAAACCATTTCCAAATCCTTATGGAAAGCTGTATATATTGGCAGAATCCAGGTTTCTATTCGATCTTCAGATACTTTTACAGCCTCAGCCATCTCCTGTAATAGACGAGTTCGATATGTGCCTTTAAGAAGCTCAATGGCGTATTCGCCTCGCAACCCAGGATTACTCTCACTTAACTCTTCAATCGCATTAGCCACAGCAAGAGAAGGGCAGCCACAGGATTGGCGAACAACAACTGAAGAAGGTAGGGTCAACAATGCTGGGACCTTTTGTTCATTCCATAATGCCAGGAGTACGTCTACAGCCCGAGAACCCTGATCCCGAAACGGTAAATCTACCGTTGTTAATGGCGGCGTGGAAAGACGTTCTTCTATAGAATTATTAAAACCGGTTACAGCAACATCATCCGGTACACGGAATCCGCGAGATTGCAAAGTCTTTAAAGCCCATAATGCCATTAAATCACTAACGGTTACAATCGCATGGAAATCTTTACCAGGGACCAAATGACGCTCATCCAGCAAAATTTGGATTGCTTCTGCCCCCATTTCCCAGCGAAGTGGTGAGGTAATCAAATCCGGGATTAATGGCAAATGAAAATCCTGCAATGTATCCAGGTAAGCCCGATAACGTTCCTGGGCATAATAATGTTCTTCGGGACCACGGATAAATGCGAGTTTGGTATATCCATGCTCATCAATCAAATGCGCCAGCAAATCGCGCATACCATGGTAACTATCCACCGAAACGGTTGGTATTCCTTCCATAAATTGTGCCAGACTCACCAATGGCAGCGGCTCGTAACGTTCATGAAATGCATTAATCTCAGTAGGACTTAAAACGCCACCTAAACTGGAAGACCAGGTAATCAACCCATCCACACAATCTTTTCCGGCAAGATCGTAAATCACATTCCGCTTAATTTCATAGGCATTGGTATTACGCAACCGCCCACCCGGAAAACAAATTATGTTAACATCTTTTTCTTCCGCCGCATGAATCAAACCTGGTAATAACGCACGACTTGAACCGGTATGTAAGCTGGCTAACAAAAAACCAACAGTTGGTTTATTGTTAGGCGCTATCCAATTTTTCATCATGGTTGGGACTGTTCTTTCCGGTTTAGTTATATTCATATTACTAGTTTACAATGGCACCCGAAATAAGAAAAGTGCTTACTTCGTTTTTTTCCAACAAAGAACGGAATAATCCAATACTTGTTCGCCAAAGTCCATCTATATCTCAATATAATGCATAATAGATGGACAACAAAAATCCAAAAGGCGGCTCACTTATGCAGGAAACGACCCAACAGATACCTCTTCCTTTCCCAAAAAAGTCCAAATTTACATTAAAGTCTCAGTTAAAATACATTGGTAAAATTATTTTAAAATACCGATGGCTTTATATATTAATGGCACCAGGGTTAATATATTTTCTTTTATTTCGATACTGGCCATTATGGAATGCTCAAATTGCCTTTAAAGATTTTAAGCCTTTGTTAGGGGTTGAAGGTAGTCCATTCATTGGTTTCAAACATTTTATTGCCTTCTTCAATTCTTTCTATTTTTCACAATTGATTGGTAATACCATCATCTTCAGCACGGCCAAATTAATTTTGGGTATTCCAATCGCAGTCATGCTGGCATTAGCGCTGTACGAATCCAATACACGGTTTTTCCGTAGTTTTGTTCAAACAGTAGCATATTTACCCCACTTTCTCTCCTGGGTAATCATGTTTGGTGTTTTATTAGTCTTATTATCGCCGGCAAATGGGTTGATCAATGAAATCATCAAAGCAACCGGTCACGATCCCATACCATTTTTGATGTCCCCGGAGTGGTTCCGGGTTGTTGTAGTTGGTTCAGATATTTGGAAGGAAACCGGATGGAGCACCATCCTTTACCTGGCTGCACTCATGGGCCTTGACCCCACCTTATTTGAAGCCGCCGCTGTCGACGGAGCCTCGCGCATCCAACGCATCTGGCATATATCTTTACCCGGGATTTTAGGTGTAATCGTTGTTGTAACTTTGTTACGGCTTGGAAATATTCTCGATGCTGGTTTCAACCAAATCTTTGTTTTGTATTCTCTGCCGGTATACAGCGTAGGTGATATTTTGGATACATGGGTTTATCGGCAAGGCATTCTCGAGTTCCAGTTCAGTCTGGCTACGGCTGTAGGTCTATTCAAAGGATTTATTGGCCTGGCATTGGTATATTTTTCAAATCGGCTGGCAAAGAAAATTGCTGGGTCTAGCTTGTACTGATAAGGAGTTTCACTGATGATTCGCAAATCCTGGGACGATTTCTTCTTTCAAATAATAACAAACGGATTCCTGGCAATCGTAATGATTGCGGTGCTTATCCCTCTTTGGCGTGTTTTTATAATGTCAGTAACACCATTGAATTACCTGGATACAAAAACTTTTGGCATGTGGTTATTTCCCTGGCAATGGGATTTTGAAGCCTTCAAACAACTGCTCACACATCCTTTTTTTCTACAGGCCGCCACCAACAGCGCCATCATTACCTTTGGTGGAACCGCGATTAACATGCTTCTCACCGTACCCCTGGCATATGCTCTATCCAACAAGCAATTACCCGGTCGCAATTTTTTCATCACGCTAATCCTCATCCCTTTCCTATTCAACGCTGGTCTCATCCCCACCTACTTGGTGGTCAATAAACTGGACCTGGTAAATTCATATTGGGCGGTCATTTTGCCAGGTGCGATTAACATCTATAACACACTGGTTATGAAAAGCTTTTTTGAAGGCTTACCGGAAGAATTAAAAGAAGCTGCCCGTCTGGATGGCGCTAATGAATTACAAACCCTCCGCTACGTTATATTACCGTTATCAGTCCCTATTTTATTGACTATCAGTCTTTTTTATATGGTAGGTCATTGGAATGAATTTTTTCAAGCAATTCTGTACTTGAACGACTCAAAATTAATGCCATTACCTGTCTTGCTGCGAAATATCCTACAGGCATCCAACATCAATGAGTATGTTGAATCCAATGCTTTTAGTTCAACTTCAGTCCAGGCAATCAAAGCTGCCAGCGTTTTCATCACAATGATACCAATGGTTATCATCTATCCATGGATTCAAAAGTATTTCACAAAAGGTACCTTATTAGGCGGCGTAAAAGAATAAAACCATTACAGGTTATTGAAAAAGGAGGAGAAAGCAGAAATTACTCTTAGCCATTCCGAACAACCATTCCTAAATCACAAGATTATTTAGAGAGGTCCCTAAATGAAAAAGAATATTTTGTATGTTTTGCTTGTATTGATGGTTTTTTCCATCGTACTGAGTGCGTGTAATCCTGCGCCTGCGCCAGAACCCACAGCACAACCAACCGAAGCCGGTGCAGCTGCACAACCGACGGCAATCCCGACCGATGAACCTGTTGTTCCAACTGAAGTCCCGACAATGGAACCCCCGGTAGATATCGAATTATGGGCTGGCGGATCCATGAGTGAAGCAGCACCACCACCGGAAGATTGGGCAGTCTACAATATAGTCAAGGAACAATTGAATATCAATTTATCCCTGGTTTTACTACCCACAACAATGACCGATCAGGACACCAAGATCAATGCTGCCGCTGCCAGCAATTCTCTGCCGGATATCTTCATGGTTAACCGCGATAACTGGTACAAATTGGTCCAGGCTGGACTGGTCGCTAATGTTGATGAGTTGCTGACAATGATGCCTACACGTACAGCGGGTCATTATAATGATGAAATCCGAAATAAATTGGTAATGGTAGATGGTTCCATGTACGGTTTACCAGATCCCGGTGCTATGCCGATGACCGATGGTATGGTTATCCGCAAAGATTGGTTGGAAAAATTAGGCTTGGAAGTTCCCACCACTCTGGAAGAGTTTAAAGAAGTTGCCATTGCATTCTCTAATGATGATCCGGATGGTAACGGTGCAAAAGACACTTATGGCTTATGCGCTTTTATTGATGGCACTGGATTAAATCAAGCTGGTGTTGGTCCCCGCTTTGATTTTGTTTTTGGAGCCTTTGGCGTCGCCGGAACCTGGAATGTATCCAGTTCTGAATCATTCGGACTGAATGTGCGCGATCCACGCACCATGCAGGCTGTTCAATATATTAAAGAATTACAGGATGCCAAAGTAATCGATCCGGATTGGCCGACATTGAAAAAAGATGAGTTCCGCGCCCATTGGAAACAGGGCACCTGCGGTATCATGGTCGAAAACTTCGCTGCCTTAGCTAACAAATCCAATTACAAAGATTTCGATGCCAACTTCCCTGAAGGAGAATGGATTGCCATCGCCCCGCCCACTGGCCCTGATGGGGATAGCTCACAAGGTGTAACTGTAAAAACAGCCCGTATCTACGCTGTTTCACAAAAAGCCATTGATGAAGGCAAAGGTCCTGCTATCGCCAGATTCCTGGAATGGACCGCTAGTGAAGAAGGTTACTTCCTCCTCGCTTTCGGCCAGGAAGGCGTCAATTACAATCTGGATGCTGACGGCTATGTAACAACCGAAGGTATCGCGGAAGCTGATGCCTGGAATGGTGCGGAAGCTGCGCCATTGTCCCAGTTACGCAACATGGTCTACATAAATACTGATATAGAATTGAAAGCCCGTTATAAATCACACGTCAGCGCCAACGGCAAAACTATTGATCCATTAGCCTACTGGGAAGCGTTCGGTACATATCCATTCACAGAATCAACCGGTTCTTCCATTATTAATCCTCCTGCCAATGCAGCTGACTTTGTTCGCTTCTACAGCGAAAACATCGTCAATTTCATCCTTGGTCAACAACCATTGGATGAAGCCTCCTGGCAGGCATTTGTAGATGGTCTGGATAGCCTTGGGGCTAAAGACCTGGAAGCCACAGCGAAAGAAAGCTTACTTTCTGCTGGTTTCATCAAGTAACCTTTTTATAAGTTGAGGCAGGTGTATTCCACACCTGCCTCACCAATGGCTCGGATGGTTTATGGACGCAATGGTGAAAGACCTCAAAATTGCATACATCGGTGGTGGTAGCAGAGGATGGGCACGAAAACTTATGGTTGATCTGGCACTCTGCCCGGATTTGCAAGGGACAGTCAGCTTATTTGATATCGACCAAAATGCAGCCATAATCAATCAGCAATTCAGTACCTGGCTGCAATCCCAACCAGCCATTTTTTCTCACTGGAATTATCAGGTGGTCTCTAACCTCACTACCGCTTTAAACCAGGCTGACTTTGTGGTAATTTCCATTCAACCAGGTCCATTGGAAATAATGGCTGAAGAAATTGCCTTGGCAGAAAAATACGGTTTATATTACCCGGTAGGCGATACTACCGGAGCTCCTGGCTTAATCAGAGGATTAAGAACAGCACTCATTTATAAAGAATTTGCTTACGCCATTCAAAAATATTGTCCCAAAGCATGGGTAATTAACTACACCAACCCTATGTCCATTAGTACACGTACACTGACCCGCCTCATTCCGGAGCTTAAAGTTTTTGGTTGTTGTCACGAAGTGTTTTCCACGCAAAAAATGTTTGTTAAGTTGGTTCAACAATACCTGAATGTTTCCTCCTTACCACAAAGAACTGATATTCACCTGAATGTTTTTGGAATCAATCATTTTACCTGGGTAGACAAAGCATCGTTTCAAGGAACCGATCTTCTGCAATTATTAAATCATCATTTATCCCAACCTGAAACATTACATTTTTACACCCAACAGGAAGTAGAAAGCTGGAATGATTGGTTCTACTGTGCCGATCGGGTGAAATTTGAACTCTATCAACACTATGGTACCCTGGCGGCCGCAGGTGATCGTCACCTAGTTGAATTTTTACCCGGGTTTATCCAATCACCTCAAAAATTATTTCAATGGGGGATCATTCGTACACCGGTTTCATGGAGAATCGATCGCTGGAACAACGCCCCCAAAGAAACCACAGCCATCATGGAAGGTAAAACCCCCTTCTCACTGACCTCTAGCGGCGAAGAAGGCGTTAGCCTCATCAAAGCTTTGCTTGGATTGGGTAACTTGATAACTAATGTAAACCTTCCTAACCAGGGGCAAATCACTAACCTGCCGGCTGATGTCGTTGTAGAAACAAATGCGATTTTCCAATCAAATGAAATAATTCCACTCCAAGCCGGAAAAATACCCTTGAATTTGGAAGCTCTCATTCTCCAACACGTGAACAATCAGGAAATGATTATCGAATCAGCCATCACCCACAATATCCGGCCGGCTTTTCAGGCATTTTGCAATGACCCTTCCATTCCCTTGCCTCTGGATACCTGTCTCGAATTATTTAACCAATTAACTCAAATCAATCACGATTTTTTGCCCAAGGAATTCATTAGTAGTACGTCGAGGATTTAAAACTATGCAAACCTACTTCTCGCAAACCAATTTAAAAACTAATTCCTGGGCTATCCGCATGGTCGAATCAGTCTTACAATCGTATCCCATCTCCGCAGCCTATTGGCATTATGAGCATGGTTTGGTAGTTAAAGCCATCCGGACAGCCGGATTTCTATTTCAGGAAGAACGTTATATCGATTTTGCCAAACAATGGGTAGATCATTTTATTCAGGCTGATGGCAGTATCTCAACCTACAGAACAGATGAATACAACCTTGACCAAATTAATTCAGGAAAATTGCTTTTCCATGCTTATCAACAAACCAGAGAGGAACGCTATTTAATCGCGCTGAACACTTTGCATCAGCAATTGCAAAAGCAACCACGTACATTTTCAAATGGTTATTGGCATAAAAAAATCTACCCAAATCAGATGTGGTTGGATGGGATTTATATGGCTGGTCCTTTCCAGGTTGAATATGGCTACACATTTAACCAACCTGAAGTTTGTCAGGACAGTATCGACCAAATCATACTTTTGGAACAACATGTAAGAGAGTCAAACACCGGTCTTTTATATCATGCATGGGATGAAAGCCGCGAACAACCCTGGTCAGATCCAAACAATGGTTGTTCTCCTCATTTTTGGGGTCGGGCAATGGGTTGGTTTGAAATGGCTCTGATTGACATTCTGGATATTTTGGCTCTTGAACACCCCGATCGGTCCAAACTTATTCAAATTTTGCAACGATTAAGCAACGCGTTATTAAATTATCAGCACAGGCCAACCGGGATGTGGTATCAGATTGTGAACATGGGTGAACAACAAGGTAATTATTTAGAATCTTCCATTACGGCAATGCTAGTTTATAGCTTCACTCGTGGTGTCCGTAAAGGCTATTTGCCACCAGAATTTCTTACTGCCGCTCGCCGGGCTTATCGTGGTATTTTGGAAAACCGTATAACCATGGACTCACAGGGATTTCTTACCTTGGAAGGTACTTGTGGTACGGCAGGTTTGGGTGGTATTCCCTACCGCAATGGTTCATTTGAGTATTACGTACAGGAAAAAATCATTCCCAACGATTTTAAAGGTGTAGGACCATTTATTTTAGCTGCTTTGGAAATGGATATTGCTAATGGAAACCATGAAGCTGAGCGTAATTTATAATGGCTAAAAACCTGATGTATGGCCATAATTATAATGTCCTCAACTTTGGTGCGGTTGGCGATGGAATAACTCTGGAAACATTATCATTCCAGAATACCTTAGACACCTGTTCCAATGCCGGGGGAGGAACAGTCTTTGTTCCGGCCGGGAAATATCTTTGCGGAACCATTTTTTTTCACAGTAATATAACACTTCATCTGGATGCTGGTGCGGTTCTACTGGGCAGTGAAAATGTTGAAGATTATCCTATTAGTCAAAACCGTTGGGAAGGCGCAGAACAACTTACCTACTCTCCGCTCATTGCCGGACACCGGCTTGAAAATATTACAATTACCGGGCGCGGAACCGTAAACGGGCAGGGGAAATACTGGTGGGATCTGTTTAACCAAAAAGCATTGAAGTATCCCCGTCCAAGATTAGTCGGTTTTAATGATTGTAAAAATGTATTAATTGAAAATATAACTGCGATAAATTCTCCCAGTTGGACAATAAACCCTGTCCGCTGTGAAAATGTCCAAATTCACGGTTTAACTATTATTAATCCACCCGATTCACCCAATACCGATGGAATCAACCCTGATTCTTGCAGCCATGTTCGTATTTCCGATTGTTATGTCAGTGTGGGAGACGATTGCATTACACTGAAAGCGGGTACGGAAAATGAATTACAAGCCTACCAGGCAGCATGCCATGATATCACTATTACAAACTGTACGCTCGCAAATGGGCATGGTGGTGTAGTAATTGGCAGTGAAATGAGTGGTGGTGTTTATCATGTAACCATTTCAAATTGCATTTTTTCCGGAACCGACCGCGGGATTCGCCTCAAATCCAGACGTGGTCGCGGCGGACTTGTTGAAGATATTCGCATTACCAATCTGATTATGAAAAATGTTCTGTGTCCCTTCACTATGAATCTTTATTATGGCTGTGGCGCTTGGGGTGATCCCATTGTTTCTGACAAATCTGCCCGACCGATAGGACTTGGCACCCCCAGTTTTCGACATATCCATTTTAGTCATATCACCGCCAGAGATGTGAAATACGCAGCTGGTTTTATATATGGACTGGAGGAAATGCCAATTGAGGATATTTCATTCAGTAATATTTCTGTGACAATGGCTGAAAAAAGCGAAAGTGGCTACCCTGAAATGGCGGATGGTCTGGAAACCATGCAGCGCGCAGGTTTTTTTATACGTAATGTTAATCACCTACGCCTTGATCAAGTAGAAATCTATGAACAGGTAGGACCGGCCTTCCGTATTGAAAATTCTACTAAGGTGAATATCAACGGGTGCGATACCTTTTTACCAAAATCAGCATTGCCACAAATCAGCCTGGAAAACGTGGAAGATTGTTACATTCAATCCAGCTTAACCTCTCAAACAGAAAATAATCCTGTTCTATTTGAAGGAAAAAATAACACAAATATCAGCATCTTTTCGATGAATCGGCAGCATGATCGAAATAACGGCAATCAGAAAAGGGATCCTGACCATAAGCTGGGATAATTCCTGGCTATGATAATAATAATGACAATAATTTAATGTAAGGATCAAAATCGTATATTGGAGATATTGATTTGAAAATTGTAACTTTTGGCGAAATCATGTTAAGGCTTGCACCGCCAGGATTTCAGCGTTTTTCACAAACTCAAACGTATGAAGCCAGTTTTGGAGGTGGCGAAGCCAACGTAGCTGTTTCATTGGCAAACTACGGAGAAACAGTTGAATTCGTAACCCGCTTACCCAAAAATGATCTGGGAGATGCCTGCCTGGCTAATCTGCGTTCTCACGCCGTTCAAACTAACCACATAATTCGGGGAGGTAATCGCCTGGGGATCTATTTTTTGGAAACAGGGGCAGCCCAACGAGCCAGCAAAGTCCTTTACGATCGGGCAGGCTCCAGCTTTTCAGAAATTGAACCGGGAACGATCGATTGGGATCATGTGTTCGAAGGAGTCGACTGGTTTCACTGGACCGGCATCAGCCCAGCTGTCTCTCAGAGTGCTGCTGAAGTCTGTAAAGAAGCGATACTGGCAGCCCGGTCTAAAGGAATCATAGTTTCCTGCGATCTCAATTATCGTGCCAAATTATGGAAATGGGGTAAAAGTGCCAGAGAGGTAATGCAGGAATTAGTTTCGCAGTGTCAGGTTGCTTTGGGAAACGAAGAAGATGCCGAGAAGGTTTTTGGAATCCATGCACCTGAATCAGAAATCCTGGCCGGAAAGGTTGAATCAAACTCTTACCGTGCTGTATGTGAAGAATTGGCATCCCAATTTCCTACACTTCAAACAATTGTGGTCACGTTGCGTGGTTCGCTCTCTGCCAGCCATAATACCTGGTCGGGTGTTTTATGGCAAGCTGGCGCTTTTTTTCAAACCGTTACGTATGATATACTCCCAATTGTCGATCGGGTTGGTGGTGGTGACGCATTTATGGGCGGATTAATCTATGGGTTACGCCAGTTCCCGGCAGATCCACAAAAAGCATTATCGTTTGCAACCGCGGCTGCCTGCCTAAAACATTCCATTCCGGGAGATTTTAACGCTGTATCGCTCACTGAAGTGGAAAATTTAATGGCTGGCGATGCTTCAGGTAGAGTTTCACGCTAATAAGGATCTTGAACCATGGCTAAATTTATGCGTCTTGAAGTCATCCAAACAATCTTAAAAACCGGGTTGTTACCGCTTTTCTACAACGAAGATAGCCACCTGGCTATTGAGCTCGTTGAAGCAATTGCATCAGGTGGGGCTGATTGTATTGAATTTACCAACCGCGGTGAAAATGCATACCCAGTTTTTGTCACTTTAGTTTCCCATTTCGTGAAAGCCAATCAGGCGGTTATTTTAGGTGTTGGCTCAATTATAGATGCTCCGACAGCGGCGATATTTATAAATGCCGGAGCTAATTTTATCGTCGGACCCAGTTTTAATCCCGAAATTGCCCGTCTATGCAACCGTCGAAAAATCCTTTACATCCCGGGATGTGCTACTGAAACCGAAATCTCAACAGCCGAAGAGTTTGGTACTGAAATCTGTAAAATTTTTCCGGGTGAAGCTGTTGGCGGGCCTGCATACATTAAAGCGGTCATGGCGCCCTGTCCCTGGCATCGCTTGATGCCAACTGGTGGCGTGGATGCTACTCAGGAAAGCATTCAAAGCTGGATAAAAGCCGGTGCAGCTGCCGTTGGGATGGGCAGCAAATTAATTTCAAAAGACATCATCCAGAATAAAGATTTTGCTGCCTTATCCTTATTAACTACTACATGTCTCGGGTGGATCAAAAACGCCCGGGAAAAGTATACCTGATCCACAATTAGAAAGCGAGGTACTTATGTCGTATTTTGAAACAGTTCCAACTCAAACTGGTGTCAATCGTTTACCCTCCAATCCATTTCAATTATTGGATTTTGAATTGCTCAAACTCAATCAAGGAGAAAGCTATTCGGGAAAATGTGGTGAACGCGAGACCCTGGCAGTCATTTTTTCTGGAAAAGCAACCTTTCTCATCAATGAGCAAATATATAGCAAAATTGGCGGCCGGCCCAATGTTTTTTCAGGGAAACCACATTCCGTTTATATACCAAAAAACGGCGTTTACACCATCACAGCAGAGGGGTTGGTGGAAATCGGTCTAGTTAGTGCACCCAGCGACCTGGAAACCGCTCCATATGTCATCACTCCTGAAAAAGTAACATCCGGCGTATGGGGTGCAGCCAACTTCACCCGCAACTTTCATCAGATACTGACGTTAACCGGGCAGCCCGACCTACCGGCCGGACGTTTGATTGTCGGTGAAACCTTTACTCCCTCTGGCAATTGGAGCACTTATCCCCCGCATCGTCATGAAAGAGAAGATTTACCCCGAGAAGCCTTCCATGAGGAATTGTATTTCTTTAAGGTTAATCCAGGTGATGGCTTTGGAATTGCCCGCTATTACAATGACGAAATTGATACCGGCTATATTATTCGCGATAACAGCATTTTGATGGCTCCTAAAGGTTACCATACTGTTGTCAGTGCCCCGGGATATACAACCTACTATTTGTGGGCATTGGCCGGGAATCACCGTATTCAAGCAACCGCCGATGACCCTACTCTGGGTTGGGTCGGCCGGACCGTCCCCATGCTTAAAGCATTGGGCCATTGATAGAAAGGAATTAACATGATATTGGATCAGTTTCGTCTGGATGGACAGGTAGCCATGGTTACCGGCGCAGGTCAGGGTCTCGGACAGGCAATGGCTATAGGTCTGGCGGAAGCCGGGGCGGATATTGTCGGGCTGGATCGGGGTGAATGCCAGGATACCTGTGAAATCGTTCAAAAAATAGGTAGAACATTTCACCAGATTCAGGCAGATCTGATCATTACTGAAGTTGCCGTGTTAAATTCGATCATCCAGGAAGTGATCCAAATGTTTGGACATCTGGATATCTTGGTGAATAATGCAGGGATCATCCGGCGTACAGCAGCTCTGGAATTTAGCGAAAAAGATTGGGACGATGTGCTGCAAATTAATCTTAAAACAGTTTTTTTTCTCTCTCAAGCAGCTGCCCGAGTGATGATTCCTAATGGCTACGGAAAAATTATTAACATCGCTTCCATGCTTTCTTTTCAGGGCGGCATATTGGTACCGTCTTACACAGCTTCCAAAAGCGCTGTTGCCGGGATAACCCGCTCTATGGCAAACGAATGGGCCAAACTGGGTATTAATGTCAACGCCATAGCACCGGGATATATGGCCACGGCGAATACCGCACCTATCCGCGCTGATTCGCAACGGTCCAGCACTATTCTGGAGCGAATCCCCGCCGGACGTTGGGGAACCCCGGAAGACCTGCAAGGGATAACGGTCTTTTTAGCCAGTCAGGCCTCCAATTACCTGAATGGCGCTATCATTCCTGTAGATGGTGGTTGGCTTACCCGATAAGCTGGTCTCAAAAGATTTTTAAATATTTAACATCAATTCGATACTGTTGGCGAACTAGGCAAGGTGAAAGCTATCATCCACCGCCCGTGCGAAGGTAAAGTGAAAAATGTGACCGTGACAAAAACCAAGTCAGGTCGCTATTTTGCCAGTGTGCAGATCGAGGTGGAAGTGCCAGAACCTGGGTTTGACAGGGATGATATGACAGTCGGCATTGATATGGGTTTGAAGGACTTCGT
>PHBZ01000047.1 GCA_002840755.1 Chloroflexi bacterium HGW-Chloroflexi-10
ACCATTAGCAAACCCGCTCACAGGCTCACTGAAGACCACTGTAAAATGGATCGGGCCGCTGGCAGTTGGGTCCGCTTGAGCTGGCGCAGAATCTTTTTGATTGATAGTCACGCTTGGAGGACTGTTATCTTCCGTATACGTTTCATCTGTGGTAGGTTCGGTTACTGTAAAGGTGTTACCGGCAGCATCCGTCATGGCGGCTGTTCCACTGAAGTTCAATCCAACTTCACCTTCAAAACTGGCCAGATCGCCGCCGCTCACCGTAACCCGGTAAAGGCCGTTGCTATTGACATCTGCCAAAGCAGTCACCTGTGCAGTCGATGTGCCGTCCACAGCAAAATCGGTTGTCTCAATTCCGGATAGCAGCTCGCTGAAAAGCGCCTCAAACACCAGCGTATCGGCATTGGTCAGGCTGGCGGCCGGGTTATAGCGGGTGAAGGATGTGATTGTTGGAAGGATATGGTCTATGCTAAATACCTCACCCTCAAACGGCATCGTCGTGGTTACATCGTGCGTCAGACCGGTATCGTTGGTCAGGTTCAACCCCAGCGTTCCGGCACCTGTACCGCTGCTGGCGGTTACTGTCCAGGTCGCCGAAGGAAGAGTTCCTCCCGAAACAGCCGTGATAGCCGATGTGCCGCTTAGACCGCTGTTGACCAGGGCAAAATTAGCACTGGTCAGACCATCCAGCGGGTTTGCAAATGTTACTGTCCATGAAACTGAATTTAAATTGGTTGGGTTACTACCGCCGCGGATAATCGAGGTAATCGTTGTATCCGGGCGATCAGTCGCTGTACAGGTTTGTGTACCCGCTCCACTGCATGCCGCGTCCGCATTCGGGCTTGGGTCTATGGTACCCAACCCACCAACCGGGCCGCCTATATAGCCAACACGGCCCTGATTTACAATCTGCGCTACTTTTACCGTGGGATTAACCATCACCTGATATTTGATCGTGACACTCTTTCCCGCCGGCAGATCGCCAATGGTGACATTAATACTCTCCCCTGATTTTGCCGGGGCCGGTTGATCTAAAGAAAGCAGCGCCTTGTGGACTCCACTGGTTGGCAATACCGCTTCGGCATCAACCGGTTTGTAAACCTGTTCGGCTGGCCGGTTGTCGCGCTGTGTGTAAGGCTTTCCGTTCCAGGCAATTTGTGTATCGTTCACCTCAGGATCAGAATTCTCCTGTTTGTCCAGCGCAACCATCGCTGCCGCTGAGTCGGTAGGAATATAAGTTACCGGCTGGGGTGGAACGGAACAATTGGCATAATTTGCTGCTGTCGCTGGTGCGTCCACATAAGCGCTCACTACTGTCCCCGCAACATTATTGTTGGAAAGGAGAAAATCTTGAACATTTGTTAGTGTTGTACCTGCATAACCGGGGAAACTCATATGAGAAGTCAGTGAACTGACACCTACGATAATGTCGTTGGCATTGTTAGGGTCACCATTACTGAAATCGTTGCCGTTAATTTGTGCACAAACGTTGATGCTGTCTGTGCTGCCGGGCGCGCCGGCTGTCAGGGCTAACCCGGCAAAGGTTGTTGGGTTAGAACTTGTTGCGACCGTGTTCCCGGTCATTGTCAGGTTGACAGCATAACTGCCATCGGTGTTATCCATATAAATACCGGTGTTTCCATTGTAATTGCGTATCTGGTTATTGGTTATCGCCAGTGTGACCGTACCGGTACCGGCCGATGAGAGAAAAATACCGTTTCCGGTAAGAGAACCAGAGCCTGCCGTACCGGAGACCCCGATGATATTATTATTAACCGTTCCGTTGAGCACGGTGCCGGAACTGGCCTTAAATAAAGTAAGGGCACTGCCATGTGCGCCTTGCATGCTGTTATTGGAAACATTGAAATTCATTATCCCCTGGGTTGCCAATGTTATACCACCGCCGCCGATGATATTTTGTGAATGATTATTATCCAGGGTATTATTTTGGAAGATAACTTCCATATTGGTGCTGGTTTGGCCGGTAAAGTTAACGATGTCGCCTGGCGAACCATGGAAAGTATTGCTTCCATTCACGGTTGCATTGATGCGGGCCGTACCGCGTGCTTCTACGGCCAGGTTTTGGTTCGCGTCTGCAAAATTTTGATTCTGGTTAAAAGTGGTGCCGCTGATTGTTAAACGGTTCAGCTCGCCCGAAGTGTTAACCACCGAAAGGTTGCGTGCCCGTCCGCCGCCAAGCGTAGAATTGGTGATCGTCGCTGCGCCGGTCAGGCCGGTAGTGCTGGCATTTCCAAAATAAATACTGCCCTCGCCGTAATTATTCGGGAATGCCAGGGAAGCGGCAGTTCCATTTATTCCGTTTACGGTGGAATTCGTTAGTGTAAAGCCGTTTACATTAAAACCCAGGATCCCGTAGTTTTGAAAATCATTCAATTGCATGTAACTGAATGATGGTGAGAATGTATTGTTAAGGTAGATACCGATCCCAGTCGATGTGCTGTTATCCGAACCACTTTTGTTGGCGATCGTTCCACCGGAGCCTGCGCTCCCTGTGCCGGTAACAATCAGTTTTCCGGTAGGGCCGGTTGTATTTAAGATTATACCGGTGTTTGAGCCGGCGTTGGAGCTGATGCTGCGGAATTCCAGATTGTTTGCGCCAATGGTTGTATTGGTAATGTTTAGCGCAGTTGCTGTAGTAGTGGTTAAGGTATTAACGAGTGTACCGGTCACTGCAGGATTACATGGATTTTCATCACAGATATTTACCGTGCCGCCGCCGGTGGCAGTGAAAGCCGGGTTTGTAGCGGTTGAAAGGGTTAATCCGCCCAGGAAGTTGATGGTCGCACCTGTATTGTTGGTCAAAGAAACACCGCTGCCGGTTCCATTGTACGTGATTGCACCGGTAAATGATTTTACACCGCCGGTGGTATTACTGATTGTTATCAAGTTACCGGTTGTATCATTGATGACGCCTTCATAGGTCACATCTGCATTACCGGCGTTAATATAGAAATCTTCTCCGGTTGCATTTGTGATGGCGCTGCCGTTTTTGGCTGAGATTGTGCCGGCTACCGTGGAAAGTGATATACCTCTTGTTGTACTGTTGCTGCTGTCCAGATCAGAAAAAGGTAATGTGGCCGTTATGGTGTTCAAATCCAGCGCCGGACCGTTTATTGCGTTTACTGTGGCTACATTTGCTGCCACCACAATTCGAAAGCCGGCTGAACCAGTATAGACTGATGGGCTGGAGGCTTGCAGAGCGGTGCCGTTGCCCGCGAAAATGTCGAGGTCGGTAAAAGAAAGATCTCCTGAAACATTTGTCAAAAGCATGCCGGATAGACCAACGCCGTTTCCGGATTGGCCGATTCGCGTTGTACCGCCGGGTACGGTATTATAGCTGCCGCCCGGGGTTGCATCAAAAATTACGTTAGGTCCGGTAATGTTGATTCCTGTGCCGGTTGAGGTATCAATAATATTGTTGTCATTAAAGGCAATAATATTGACGGTACCATTCGTACGGTGGATTTTGATTCCATCGCCGGTTGCGCTCACGCTATTATCATGAATGCTGGCACTCAGCGTACCGCTGCTGCTGCTTAATACATTCACACCATGGTTGGTTGCACCGCTGATGGTGTTATTGGACAGTTCGAAACTGCCGCTATTGCCCCCGGTAGTACTGATATCCACAGCGTCGCCGGTTCCGGCAATATTCAACCCACGGATAACGACATTGCTGAGATTGGTGACGGTTACGCCGTCTCCGCTCGTATTCGTAATGCTCGGCTGGGAGCCGCTGGGCAATAAAGTCGTCGGGTTGGAACCGACCGTCCCTTGCTGAGTAAGCGCCACCGGTATTTCTAAGGCTACGCCTTCTCCGATGAGATGCTGTCCATTTTTGAGGGTAATCCCTGCATTCTGTCTATTGGTTGTTCCGTCACCCCCAAAGACATAAATGGTTGAATTAGTCTGCGAAGCACTCTGCGCAGCCGCCAGGGTATTGAATGGGCTGGTGGAGCGTCCGTCACCTCCTGCGGGCGCATTATTCTTAACGTACCAGACCACCTCTTTCACGGTGATTGTTACCCGCCCGGTGCCGCTCAGATCATCCGCGTTGCCCAAAACATTATCAGGACCATTATCGGTCAGAATATAATCAAAATTATCGATTCCGGTAAAGCCAGCTGCAGGCAAATAAGAAAAATTACCATCCTCTTCCACCGTTACCGTACCGCCCTGTTCCGTTGGAGCCGTCACCGAGGTAGCCACAAAATTGACACTTTCAACCGACTTCAAAGTATAGGTGTCGCTGAGAAATTCTGTATCGTTATCGAAGAGGCTCCCGGAAACATGCACAGCCGGTCCTGCGGCTGAGGTGCCGACATCCAGCAGCGTATTACCTATGCTTTCATAAAAGTCATCCCAGGCCAACGGTGAAACGTTGAGCGAGCCAGCCACCAGCGAAGTATTTGGGTCGATGGTGCCGTCATAGGTCACATTGATTGCATCACTATCCCCGCTATTCGGGATAGATACCGTGTATTCAATGGTTTCACCAGGGTCTGCTTTGCCATCACCGTCACCGCCAATAAACGCATCGGTTTTCGTTGGAGAAATGGATACCGCCATTTTTACAGAGGCTTTTGCCACAGAAACGACGCTGTACAGGCCAACACTCACCAGCAGGAATGCTATGAACATTCTCAGGCTTTCTTTTTTGAGATAAGCGAGTAAGTGTTTGGTAAAAATATACTTTTGTAATACAAAGGAAGAATGAGACGAAAGCATGAAGATAATCCTTTTCAAGTGCAAACATATTTTAGATGCTGTGTTTGCTTTCAGCAGCAAGCAATGGTCAGGTACAGAAACTTTTGTCGGTGATCATTTACCGGATATTTAACAAATTGATTTATGTGCGTGGCGGAAAAACACCTTGCAGTGCAATACAAAAATAAAAAGTTAAATAAGGCTGCATATTGTTGTGCGGTTGGTCGCCGCCAGAGGGGGCAATCCCTTCCGGTGCCATTGAAACCATTGATGCAGGCAATTGACTGTATAGAAATCCACTGGACGGGCGGTTAAGCGTCTTTCCCTCAGGCAATACACTACCGCCGAGAGATAAATTTTGCGTTTTATGCTCATGACTGTGAGCAGGAATTTCACTTTCCAGTAAGGTGATAGTTTCATATCCACCGGTTTCGCCCAAATCGTGAAGGCTTAATCCAGGTCCCTGGCCCGGATGCATCGGAGCACGCCCTTGCAGATCCGGCAGGGCAAAATTGGATTTGCCATCGCCGCCATAGGTAGTTCCCAGCAGGGAAAATAGTGCGGTGTTTTGTGAAATCGGCAATAACTGGCCATCGCACCATGCCCAGCCTTTTGGTGCAAAGTTGAATGGAAAAATACGAATTTCAGCTACAAATGGATCAGCCATGTTATTCTCCTTGAATTATGTGGGGGATGGAAAAATTCCAAAAAGTGAAATAATAAAATCGACGCATAAATATGGCTGAAAGTTACTGTGCGGTTGGCTGCCGCCAGTAGACCCAACCGTAGCGGGGTTAAGTGATACATTCGCAACACCGGCCCGGTAAAACTTTGCTGTCGCCTGCCCAGTTAAGTTGTTGGCTGGTCCGGAGTTTGAGGGAACATCGTTCGTCGCTAACCGCGCATGCGAATGTGCCGGGATCTGATTGACCGTTAATGTAATTTCTTCAGCGCCGCCGGTTTCTGCCAATACAAATCCATTTCCCTGATGAATCGGGAGCCGGCCGCGCAAATCCGGCAGTCCAAAAGTGGATTGCCCATCACCACCATAGGTGGTGCCAATCAGTTGAAACAGGGTTTCGTGTTCTGAGATTGGCAAAAGCTGGCCTTCACAGAACATCCAGCCCGCCGGTGCAAAATTACCGGCGAACATTCGAATCTCACCAACATAGGGTTGTGCCATACGGTTCTCCTTTAAGTAGGGCTGGGGAAGATGCCTTGCAGGGCAATACAAAAACTCAACGTCAGAAATGGCTGCATGTTCAGGTGCGCCTGGCTGCCGCCGATATTGGTCAAAGAAGAAGGCTCCAATGCCACCAGGTTTTGGGCTGCACCATAGCCATTATTAACTGTAGATAAGAATCCGGCGGTAGGCACATTGGTGCTTGCCGCGTTTGATGAACCGTTCAAAACATGCGTATGCTCCGGCAGCTCTGCAATGGAAAGTGTATGCGCTTGTTCCCCGCCTCTTTCACCCAGCGTATGCCCGCTGCCTGTGTGAATAGGGGTCCGTCCACGCAGGTCGGGCAGCGCAAAATTGACTCTGCCATCGCCACCAAACGTGGTGCCCAGCAGCGAAAAAAGCGCCTGGTTCTGGTTAATCGGCAGCAGTTGCCCGTCGCACAAAGCCCATCCTTTGGGTGCAAACACAAACGACATGATTCTGATTTCAGATAAAAAAGGTTCCGCCATTTTTCTTCCTTTATTAATTCTGGGCCGGGGTTATCCCAGGGTATAAATAAATAGTTCTGTGGGTTAAAAAATCAAGTTAAAAACAGCTTCGTATTGAAAACCATCTTTGTTTTGGGCTACGGGCACCAAAAAAATCTCCAATTCTCCCAACGTTGCATGGTTTAATTTGTATGTTTGCTGTGGTAGATATGAATTTTCCGGACCCAGAAAGAACAACGAAAAGGTTTCCATGCGTTCCGTTTTGGCATGTTCAACTACACTGGTTAATGTTAGAAAAACAGATCCGGTTGGATCATCCAATACACTGAACGCCGAACCAATGTGCTCATTCATTGTATTTGCATTTATTTCCACAAACTTGTTTTCTCCTTTCCCGGTGATAGGCTTGGTTTAATTAACTGGGCCAGACCATAGATGAATCGGGCTTCCAAACCATTTCGTGATAAATCTGTATTTTCCTGGATTTGACAAATCCCAGCCGTTGGTAAAACCGGATGGCCGGGTTAAAAAATTCCACCCGTAAGACGAGGGGCAGCTTTAACTGAACTGCCTGCTTTTTTAGGTCCTCAATCAAAGTTTGTCCAATTCCTCTATTGCGGTATTCCGGCAAGAGGGCAATATCAATAATAAGGTAATGATCCGCGCGATTTTCAACAATTAATCTGCCTACCGGTTGATCAGCCAGTTGGATGATTATGTATTCCGCCTGGGGATAATGGATGGCATAATGCTTTGTCTGAGCTTCAAATTGCATTCGCAGAAATGTATCTTTTTGCTCATCAGACCAGTCAACCAGTTTCATTTCCTCCGCGCGAGTACTGGCATACACCGATTGTGCAAAAGGTGTGTCTGATGCTAAAAATGCGCGAAGATTTATGGTGTTGACTGTCATGAGTTTTGAAGTTCTCTATGCAAATACGAAAATTTACCAGATATACCCCCGTTATGAGTATTTCTTTAAATACTTACAAAGGGTACTTACCAATGATCAGGTAATTGTCCGGATTTCACTTACAGATTTGCAATTGTAAAAATGAAACAAAAATAACACACATATTTTAACATACAGAGGCTATTAATTCAATCAAAAATCTTGCCCAATGTATCATTCTTATCACCTATTTTGCGCATGGTGTTATAACACCTATTCAGCAATAAACTGATTACTTTTTCACTACCCCATCGTATAATATCCGTATGAAAAACACAATCACCATCGGCGAACTAGCCAAACGGGTCGGTGTTCGTACTTCCGCGCTGCGCTATTACGAAGAACAGGGACTCTTACAGCCCGTCGAACGCACTGAAGCTGGTTACCGTTTGTATGACCCACATTCCGAACAGACTCTGCGTTTTATCCAACGTGCCCAACGCCTCGGCTTTGCACTCACTGATATTCGTACTCTCTTAAATAATTTGCAGGCCGGGCACCTGGATGACGATATCGTGCTGGATATTGCTCAGCAGCGTTATTTTGAGCTGGAGCGCCAGGTGACCCAATCACTGGTCTTGCAGCACGAGTTAGGGCTCTTTCTGCAGGATTTACGTGACGCACAGAGCCACCAGCGTGCCTGGGGTGCCTCCCTGGAACAGTTTCTCGAACGTGTCTGCGCTAATCCGCTTGGCCAGAATGACCACGATACTTTCGAGTGGCTGGTGTCAATCTCCGGTTGTACGTTGAACACCCCTGAGGGACGTGTATTGTTGGAGAAGCTGCGCGGAAATCACCTCCATGTCTGGCAGCAGGAAGACGGCTACCAGATCCTATTCGTCACCCGGGACACGGCGGTTGGCAATGCCCTGCAGGAATTGGCAGATATGGAAGCACATTGCCAGGTACATGCCCGTCAGCAGTCTACCCCCCTCTTTGATCACAACGAGGAGGGTTACCTGCTGACTGTGCGCGGCGACAATGCCTTTATCTATGTACGCCTGTTATTGATGTTGGAAGGTGATCGTTCAAACCTTTAATTTGAATTGGTTCACGATTTGTTGTAAATGATGCGCCATATCCGCCAAAGACTGAGCGGAAGCGGTTACTTCTTCCACCTGCGCGCTCATCTCTTCCGCGCTGGCACTGACCTCTTCAATGGCCGCGCTGTTTTCCTCGCTGACGCTGGCAATATTCTCGATTGCCTCGGTGACCTCACTGGAATTTGCGGACATTTCTTCCGTAGCGGCCGTGTTTTCTTCCACCACTGCCGAAACCGAGTCCACCGCGCTAACCAGCTCATTGGCAGAAGCGCTCATCCGTTGGCTGGCTTCACCTGCGAGAACAGCCTGTTTGTTGACGGCTTCGGCTGCTGTAAGAATGTCTACCAGGGCTTCGCCGGCTTTGCTGGCGTTTACAACCCCCAAATCCACTTCCTTTGAACCCTCGTCCATGGCTTTGACGGCTTCACTAACCGTCTTTTGAATACCGGAGATTAAAAGTCCGATCTCCTTGGTTGCCGTGCTGGATCGTTCGGCTAATTTACGCACTTCGTCGGCCACCACGGCAAATCCCTTGCCATGTTCGCCGGCCCGGGCGGCCTCAATCGCGGCGTTTAGCGCCAGCAGATTGGTTTGTGAGGCAATGTCTTCAATGGTCACTACAATTGCGCCAATCTCTTTGGATCGTTTGCCCATTTCCTGCACTTTTTCAGCCGAAACATCAACCTTATTTTTGATACTTTGCATACCGTTAAGAGTCTCTTCCACGGTCTTCGTGCCCTTATGGGCGGCTTCGGCAGCCGATGTTGAATCGCGCACTACGGTGTCCGCGTTACCAGCTACCTGGTCGATGGCGGCGGTAAGCGCTCCGGTTACCGTGGAAGCCCTGGTAATCGAGTGGTTTTGTTCCTGGGCGCCTTGCGCCACACCCCGGATGGCCCGTGACATTTGTTCAATGATCGATGCGGTTTTTGTAATTGCCCGAGCCTGATCTGCAGTACCCCTGGCTACCTGCTGCACGGTAGCAGCGATCTGGCCTGTGGCCAGCCCGGCCTGATTAGCCGCTGAAGCGAGCTGCGTAGAGGCGGCGGTCAAAATGGTGGCGCTTTCAGACAGTTCATTGACGGTTTGATTCAAAGCAATCGTCATTTGTTGAAAAGCCATGCTCAATTCATCCTTTTCCGATTTTGGATGGACAGTGATGGTCAAATCATTTTCGGAAATAGAATGGGCATGGTTACCCATTTCTTGCATATAGTTGATTAATCGGTCAAACGCTTTACCAAGGTCACCAATCTCATCCCTGCGTAACCGCACTGTGTCTTTTTTGGCCTCAGTCATGTTTCGCACCAGATCCCCAACCGACAAGGCTTTACCAACGTCAACCACTGTTTTCAGAGGGTTTGTTATGCTGCGTGAGATGAAAATGCCTAAAACGCCTCCCAACACTACAGCAACACTGACTGCAATAATTGTTACCAGAAGAGCCCGGGATACCGCGCTTGCGCTGGTTTGTTTTGAGGCATCTACCGCATCCCAACCGGCATCCTCCACTGACATGGCACTCTCTTGCATGGTTTGTCCGAGAAGCGCCATTTCATTGAAGATTTGATTGAGTTCGGTATCGTTTTTTACCCACTTTTGTGCGGCTTGAAAATAATCAGCAGTAGCCGCTTTCGCATCCGCAATTTTTTGTAAGTCCTCAGCGGCTGGGCTTACTTTTTTCAGCTCTGTATACAGCGTTTCCAGCCTGTAAATTCCTTTTTCCAATTCTATAAAATACACCTTATCTTTATACATCATATATTTGTTCTGATTCAGGCGCATTTCGAGGGTTGTATTCCAGATATCAACGACAATAGGGAGTGCCAACAGGGATTGCTCATCGCTATTCTGGATAACTTTGCTGTAGTAAGCTTTTGCCAGGTCAATAACTGTTTGACCATCTTGCTCCATTATTTTGGCCATTTCTGTATTGGTTGTCAGTTTTTCAACACCGCTGTTATACAGATCCCGGTACTGTTGGGTAATGGCACGGGTTTCTTGCGATTTTTGTAACAGATCTTCGTCATTGTAGTTTTGGGCCAATGTATCCAATTCATTCAATGCTGCTAATACCTGGTCAATATTGTTCATCGCAGATTGCAGATATTCGGCCTCTTCCAACCGTGAATCGGTGACAGCCAATAAAAACATCTTTTCATTCATACTTGTGCGTAGGGCGTAGCGTTCCACGGCTGTTGCATTTTTTACCGAGGGAACGCGCTGATCAGTAATTTCAAGCAATACGCCGTTGATGTTCATCAAGTTGATATAACTTATTCCACCCAGGGCAAGCCCGATAAAAATCGATAATCCAATAAAAGTGACCAGGAGTTTGACTCCCATCCGCAAGTTGTTGAACCAGGAAAGCATTTATCCTCCATGAAGTGCTGTAGATTCCGACAGACGTTTTAGTGATACCTTTATCCGGTTCGTCAAACCGCTGAGGCATTTTTACTGGTATTGAAATTTTTATAAAACAAGTATTGGGTATAGAAAATGTTACGGCAGATATATTTCTTTCTGTCCTAATCATTTTCCCAATAGAATAAATTCACAATCGCTCTAAAAATACCCGATTTAGCGATTTCTTGCCATAAAAATTGGATAAAAACACGTTATCCTATACATTATCCCCGGAACCATCATTTGAATTCATTCTGCAATATAGCCAGATGAATATATTTCAGTCAACAAAAAATTCCGCAATAATTATCACGTCTCAGATAATTCCTATTTACGCAATTACAACCGGCTTCACTGTAAAATTAAGCTAAACAACCGATAAAGCCTGGGTGGACATTTTCTCAAGCCATTGTCCGGTCAATGGCTGCGGCAATTTTGCGGATATCCTTTACCATGGCAGCGAACCGTTCCGGCTTGAGCGATTGTCCGCCATCAGAAAGAGCTTCATCGGGGTGCGGGTGCACTTCGATTTCTAAGCCATCCGCGCCGGCAGCGATTGCGGCTTTCGCCACGCTTTCTACCAGTTCCCATTTGCCGGTCGCATGGCTGGGGTCGCCAAAGACCGGCAGGTGACTGAGGTTTTTGAGTACCGGGATAGCGTTGATATCAAATGTGTTGCGTGTAGATGGTTCAAAAGAACGGATGCCGCGCTCACACAGAATTACCTGATGGTTGCCGTGTGAGAGGATGTATTCAGCCGCCATGAGCAGTTCATCAACGGTAGCCATCATACTGCGCTTGAGTAATACCGGGCGCTGCGCTTCCCCGGCTGCATGCAGCAGCGCAAAATTTTGCATGTTGCGCGCGCCAATCTGCAAGATATCCGCATAGCTGCTTACCAGAGGAATGGCATCCGGTTCCATCACCTCAGTTACCACTGGTAAACCGGTCTCTTCGCGTGCCAACGCCAGCAGTTCCAACCCTGCCTCACCCATCCCCTGAAAGGCATAGGGTGAGGTGCGTGGCTTGAAAGCCCCACCGCGCAGCAGATGCGCACCGGCTTCTTTAACCGCATGCGCCGTTTCCAGCAACTGGCTGCGGCTTTCCACCGAACACGGCCCGGCAATGATGGTTATCCCATTACCGCCAATCGTTACCCCGCCGACCGTAAGCACGGTATCAAAAGGATGAAACGCTTGGCTGGCCAGTTTGTAAGGCTTATTCACCAGTTCCACCCGCGATACACCATTTAATTGTTCCAGCAGAGCAGTATTCAGAATATGTGTATTCGTGTGTTTGTTCAGGCCAATCACGGTGTGCTCGGTGCCTTCCATGATATAAGTTTGGCAGCCCATTTGTTCGGTCTGGGCAACCACATGGCGGATTTGCGCCGGAGTGGCATTGTTTTTCATTACAATAATCATCTTTTATTTCCTGTTTCTGTTTGAACTAACTAAATTTTTCGTCAGATTCTTCTATGCGGTACTGTGCGCGATATATTCTTTTCCTCACAACCCGCCATTTTCAGCGTTCGGCTCGGCAGTTACCACCGCCTGATAAGAACCCAGCAGCTTCAAAAACGAAGCTCGTCGCAGCACGCCCATCAAGGCATCCTCACATTTGGGGTCCTGGGCATGTCCTTCAAAATCGACAAAGAAGAGGTATTGCCAGGGTTTGTTCAGGCGTGGGCGCGATTCAATCTTGCTCAGGTTAATGCTGCGTTTGGCAAACTCTCCCAGGCATTCGTAGAGCACTCCCGGTGTATGTGAGGTGGCGAAAACAATCGAAGTTTTATTTTTTTGGGCGCGTGGTGCCTTTTGGTAGGAGAGCAGAAAAAAGCGGGTGAAGTTAAAAGGGAAATCTTCTATACCCTGATCCAGAATTTCCAGGTTGTAAAGCTCAGCTGCCAACGCACTGGCAATCACCGCCACACCCGCTTCGGGGTTGGCCGCCAGGTCGCGGGCACTGCCGGCGGTATCAAAAGCCGGTTCGCTGATTAACCCATGCCGGCCCAGGTAGCGCTGGCACTGCGCCAATGCTTGCGGATGTGAACGCACACGTTGGATGTCTTTCATCGGTGTTCCCGGAAGGCTCATCAGGTTATGCCGTACTCGTAAAACCACCTCGGCATAAATAGTCAGATCGTGCTCTACCAACAGTTCGTAACTCTGGTTGACAGCGCCGGCCACAGCATTCTCAATTGGCAGCAAGGCAAAATCCGCTGTTTGGTTCTCCACCGCGCTGAACAAATCCTGAAAGCTGTTGCAAGGCAATCCATCTGCCTCATTTCCAAAATACTGGCGCAGCGCTTCCTCGGAATATGCGCCATTGATGCCTTGAAATGCTACTCGGTTCATTGTCTCTCCTGTGTTCTTTCTTTTGAATAGGTGCAGCGGATAATAAAAAAACGTGAAGCGTCTGGCTGCTTCACGTTTTGGGGTTCCTTGCTTTTTTCTAAACCGGGTTACCTGCTTTGCGACATGAAACAACCATCTTGCGGATGGGGCCAAAAAAAGCGGGTAAAGGAGAAGGTGTTTTGTCGCATGTTTTCTCAGGGGGTACAGTTTTTATTGTCCGTCATTGTAAAGGATTGTCTGATAGAAGTCAAGGACTACTTCACGACAAAATTAATGGTTTTCGCCTGAATGTAGATTACCTTACGCACTTCGCCTTCGCCGAGGTGTTTGGCAACGGTTTCCAGGGCACGGGCGGCAGTTTCTACTTCGGGTTGGCCGGCTTCACGCGCAATGGTGACAGTCCCGCGCAGTTTACCATTTACCTGCACCGGAATCTCTATGGTGTCTTCTTTGATCAGAGCCGGGTCAATCTGCGGCCATTGGGTGGCATGTACACTGCCACTGCCGCCCAGTTTTTTCCAGGCTTCTTCGGCAAAGAAGGGGGCCAGGGGGGCAATCGCTTGCACCAGCATGCGCAGGTCAACCGGGTGAACCGAACCGCCGTTGTCTGAGATGCCGTTAAGCGTCTCCATCAACTTGGCTACTGCGGTATTGAACTTGAAATTCGGCAGGTCTTTGCCTACTTTATCCACTGCTTTGTGGATAATAGCTTTCATTTCGGTTGAGCTTGGCTGTTGGGTACCAGCCTGTGTATCTACCAGGCGTTCAAAGCGTTCCAGAAAGCGTTTCACACCCAGCAAGGCGCGTTCGTTCCAGGCCATGGTGGCGTCAAAAGGCCCCATGAACATCATATAACAGCGGGTTACATCGGTGCCGAAATCTTTGATAATATCATCCGGCACAATGACGTTTCCGCGGCTTTTGCTCATGCGCTGGTTGTCCGGTCCCAGAATAACACCGTGCGACATGCGCCGGTAATACGGTTCTGGAATCCCCGCCGGCACAGCACCGATATCATGCAGGAACTGGTAAATAAAGCGCGAATATAACAAATGCAGGGTGTTGTGCTCATCACCGCCAATATAAAGATCCACTGGCATCCAGTATTCCAGCTTTTTCATATCGGCCAGTACCTGGTCATTGTGCGGATCTACATAGCGCAAGAAGTACCAATCCGAGCCAGCCCAGTTAGGCATGGTGTCGGTTTCACGGCGGGCTGGTTTTCCGCATTTGGGACAAGAGGTGCGCACCCACTCTTCAATGTTTGCCAGGGGACTTTCCCCGGTATCGGTGGGTTCGTATTTCTCCACTTCCGGCAGGCGAATGGGCAACTCGGATTCTGGCGCAGGTGTCCAGCCGCAATCCTGGCAGTAAATCATCGGGATGGGTTCACCCCAATAGTGCTGCCGGCTGAAAATCCAATCGCGCAGGTGGTAAGAGACCGTCGCTTCACCTTTTTGTTGATCTTTCAACCACTGAATTGCGGTTGGAATAGCTTCTTTCACCGGCAGCCCGTTGATTGGCTCGGAATTGATCATCACGCCTTCGTGCTCAGGGTAAGCCGCCGTATCAAAATCCCAAGGTGTAGGAGGTTGGATAATTGGCAGAATCTCAATACCGTACTTGCTGGCAAAATCCCAGTCGCGCTGGTCATGGCCCGGCACCGACATAATCGCGCCGGTTCCATAACTGAGCAGGACAAAATCGGAGATCCATACCGGCACTTCGCGTCCATTGGCCGGGTTAGTTGCCGTCAAACCGCTGAAGACACCGGTTTTTTCATAGGTGACTTCCTGGCGTTCCATATCCGATTTTCCCCGGCTGGTTTCTACATAAGCCGCCACTCCGGGCTGCTTCATGCAGTATTTTTCTACCAGCGGATGCTCGGGCGCCAGTACCATAAAGGTGCAGCCCCATAGGGTGTCCGGACGGGTGGTAAAGACTTCCAGGTCTTCTTCCTTGCCTGTCAGTTGGAAATGAACTTTTGCGCCTTCGCTACGTCCAATCCAGTTTATCTGGGCAGCTTTTACTTTTTCAATAAAATCTGTCTTTTCCAAACCACTGATCAAGCGATCTGCATACGCGGTAATCTTAACTACCCATTGGCTGATGCGCCGGCGTGTAGTGGGTGAACCGCAGCGTTCGCAGTTGCCATTTACCACTTCTTCGTTGGCCAACCCAACTTTACAGCTGGGACACCAATTGATTGGCATTTCTACTTTGTAAGCTAACCCTTTTTCAAACAGTTTGATGAAAATCCATTGCGTCCATTTGTAATAACTGGGGTCGGTGGTGTTCACTTCGCGTTCGAAATCAAAGGAAAGACCCAGGCGCTCCATTTGTTGTTTAAAGGTGGCAGTGTTTTCCGCAGTTACATCATGCGGTTTACGGCCGGTTTTGATTGCGTAGTTTTCAGTCGGAAGACCGAAAGCATCCCAACCAATCGGGAAAAGCACGTTTTTACCCTGCATTCGTTGAAAGCGGGCGTAAACGTCCGCGCCGGAAAAAGTAAAAGCGTGGCCAATGTGCAGTCCCGAACCGGATGGGTAGGGGAATTCAACCAGCACATACTTTTTCTCGCGTGAGTCGAAGTCGGTCGCGTGCCTGTGAGTCATAGTTCCTCCTTTTAAAATGTATTCAGAAATTCTCCCAATTTTACTTTATAAGCGGGAAAACGGGGAAGGTGCGCTGCGGCTTTCTTTTATGGAAGGTAACGAAACAGCATGGAACCACCCACTTTGCCCAGTTTTTCAAGGTGGTCTTCAAAAATAATGATATAAGGCTCACCGGAAATGATGACGTATTCATTAGCGTAAACATATTTCATGTTGATTTTTTTATAGTATTCTTCTGTTTTAAAGACACGAAGTCCGGTAAAGTATTCCACGGAGTTCATCAATCCATCCAGATTGACAATGGTGCGATCCTGGATAAAGTAAGCAATGATACCGCCGCCACTGGAACCAATCACATCGCCGGGCTGAGTGGCAGCTTCAAGCTCGCGGAAACTATCCTGAAAGGCATATCGTTTTTCCGGAGAAACAACCAGCGGTACCTGGTGCTCCAGGTAAATGACGAAGTTAACCAGCAGTACCCCAATGATGCCCACCTGGAAAACTTTTAACAAGCGCGGCTTACCCACGTGCTGTATAACAACCTGGTATAAACTGTCAAATATAATGGCATTGAAAAGCATCAGAAAAATAAATTCGGTAATCCAGTACCAGCCGCGGGTGTTCACATAGCGGGTGCCGTTATATTGCATGATCTGAATCAGGCAGCCAGTCAACAGCGGCATCAATGCCAGGTTGTGAAACAGTGGTTTTATTTTTTTGCGCAGGAAAATGATCAGCAATATGGCTGCTGCTAATCCAATGAGACTCAATACTTTGATCAAGTTATTGTACAGTAATTCGTTTTCGAGTTTAAACCAGAATTCAATATCATAAACCAGGCTTTTTGACATCCAGCTAAATAAACCCCACGGTCCGCTTTGAAGATCAGGTGAGTACCCAAAAAAAGCCGGAATTGAGTCGATCGGACGCCCATACACCGTGATCAGATTACCCCACCAATGTTTTATCTGGCCGCTTACCGGGGTCCATACACCAAAATAAACACGATTGAAGCTCATGTAGGTTGCCAACGAGAGTGCAATGGGAGCGGCATAAGCTATTCCATCGTGCAGCCAGGTTTTCCATTGCAGGCTTAAGCTTGCCAGAGGGTCTGCTGTTGGCAGTGGTGTAGGGGAATTCGAAACAAACAGAAAACCAAAGCGAATCACCAGGGTAAACAATAAAACAAACGCAGCGTCGAAGATCAATACTGCCCGTGGAAAGCCGGCAATCACACCGGTAATTTGGAGAGTTAACATTACGCCAGCCAATAGCACCGAAGAAACGCCCACTGCCGCTGCGATGCGGATCAGTGTTGCCCAGAGTGATTCGCGGCGATTGTGCCCATATAATCCGGCAAAATAAAAGACAATCAGGTGTAAAATAGGGGCCGCCACAGCCATGATCTGAGTGGCATCCAGGTATTGGGCATAGATCACGCCATAACCCAGGCGCAGGAAAGTGCTGCAAAAGACAGAAATTACTGCTGCCAGAATATCCATTGAAATCAGGTAGCGAAAGGTAGCGGGTTTAAACAACAACCAGATCCCCATAAAACCAGCCAGGAAAATATTGTCCAGACGGCTGAATATAGCCAGAGTAGCTACAATGCCAATTTGCCAGAGTTTGGGTGTATTGCCGGAAACGGATTGTAAGCGTTGGATGGTTAAATACAACAGCATCAGCACAAAAAAGGCTGAAATGCCAGATTCCATTCCCTGCATGGTTGTGGTACCGAAAATCTGGCGGGATAAAGCCCAAAATAAGGAAAAGAAGACGGCTATAAAGGGTGTTAATCGATCTTTGAGTATGCGGTAAACCAGTAAAGCTGAACCAGCATTGAGCAAAATCGATATCAATACCAGAATACGCAGCGGCAAAATCAAGTCAAAGCGTGCTAAAGCGAAGACGGGTATGCAAACTAACATCCATAACGGATGAAAACCGCTGGATCGTCCAATACGGTCAAAGCTAAGTCCATACCCCTCACTGAAATTTTGGGCGGTTTTAAAGTAGTAAAAGGCATCGTCACTGGCGTACCAGTTTACCAGACTGTTGGCAGGTGTAAAAACAACAAAAAGAGAAGCCAGGACAACTAGCAGAAAGATTTTTTTTTCGGTGGACAAAGCGAGTAAGCGTTTCATAAATTGGTTTCCCCGGGTTGTGGTACTGGAATAGGAGGAATTTTATAAGGGGTTGATCGTTAACGGTTGTGCGGCATTATTTGTTAATTCACCCAATTTTACTTTATAAGAGGTGATTCAGGGAATTCAAAGAAATATGTACAACTGCAGTGGAATATTCCGAGTGCGCACCATTCATAATTAATACGGCTAAAATCCACACCGGACGCCAACTCATTGATGAGATCAGTAAAGTATCGGTTATTTTTTGTAAAGGAAAATTTATAGACTGTCTTTCGTGAAATAGGTTGCCTGCAAAAATTGCATCCCTCTCCGTATCTGATCGACCCGCTCCCTGTTCAAAGACCCGATATACCCACCCACTTGTGTTTTATCCACCACCGAAATCTTCGAAACTTCCACTATACTTTGCCTGGGTAAATTTGCTTCTCCGGCTTCCAGCAACACATTTCCGGGTGACTTTGCCCGCTTTATATTCGACGTCAATGCACACACAACCACCGTTTGAATACGGCTGCGGTTAAGAATAGAATCCTGAATGACCACATGCGGATGCGTAATGCCTGGTTCTCCTAAGGTTACCCAGTAAATATCCCCCTGCTGGATAATTGTTGGCCTGGCTGTTTTCTCGACCGCCGATCTTTCTCCTTCGTTTGAGCTGTGCTGATTTTCATCTGGCAGCACTTGACCCTGGTAATTCCTGATGAAATTCTCCACCGCCATCTCAAACAACTGACTTCGCGAGATATTGAGCGCTTTTGCCAATGCTTCAGCCTGAGCGTAAAGTGTCTTTTGAATTGAAATAGTCGTTTTTATCGTTGCAATCATGAGCTGATCCCTTTTCATGGATACCATCCCAAAAAAATCATAATCAATGCTGCGGTATCATAGACTCCATGGGCAATGATGGGAAGCCATAAATTGCGTTGCCGCATCAAATATAATCCTGCCATCACACACCCAAAAAGAAACGTGTCGATAATGCCGGTTATGCCCTGGTATGCATGACCGTATCCAAATAATACAGAACTGCCAATTGCCGCTGCAATCCAGGCGGCCTGGTTGCGCTCCAAGAGATCTGAGATTCGATTGAGCAAATATCCGCGATATACCATTTCCTCACCAAATGCAGCAATTATCCATACCGACACCAGCGAAATGATCAATAATGTTGAGTTGGAGCGTAGAGACTCAAACTGACTCAGGTCCAGTGGTTTGTTGGTCAGTTTATGCAGCAAAGGAACAATAAGCCACATGGAAATTGCCTGATAGGCCAACCCTGCAATTATCCCAAACCCGATCGTGCGCAACCAATTTGTTGGCCGGCTTAACCCAATATATGCCCAACCGCTTTTTCGCAGGCGGAGTGAGAGCCAGCCGATGATGAACAGAAAGATTATTGCACTGTTAATAATCCGATTTGCATGAAGGATCTGTAGGATGATGGCAATGAGGAGCTCAACAACAATAACAAGGCGATTGTTATGCCAATCTAGGGGTAGGCTTTTCATATCAGACTCGCTCCTGAACTGGTTCCTATCTTTGCAGATGGATGAACAGAAAAACTCAAGGTGACTTGCGATTTTTTTGCATTACAGCACCCTTTTGGCTAAACGCGCCCGCTGTTGTGGGGGAGTGTGCTTTGAGCGATCGAATTCTCCATAGAGGTGAATCGATACTCACCATCGAAACGGATGAGCTCCCTGGTATTCGATATATGGGACCGTGACAGACCCGGCTGGGGCGACAGCGTCCAATGCGTCGAGTTCTTCTTTGGATAGTGTAATCTTCATCGCTGAGAGCGAGTCTCTCAGTTGTTCAGGGATGCGTGGCCCAATAATCGGGCTGGTGATCCCTGGTCGGGACAGACACCATGCCAGCGCTAACGCATATCCAGAAACCTGTTTTTCTTGAGCAAGGGATAAAACCGCTTCCTGAACATCGAATACACGTTCCTGGCTGAAGTCTTCCTTGTAAAAACCTCTCCAGAATGCCTCGTAGCGCGAGCCGCTTGGGGCAGGCTGGCCACGCTGGTACTTTGCCGCAAAAAAGCCGCCTGCACTCGGCGCCCAGGGGAATAAAGCAATACCGTATGTTTGCGCCATAGGGATCAACTCGCGTTCAATCCGCCGGTCGAGCAGGTTGTAAGGTGGTTGTTCGCTGATGAAACGGTTAAGGTGGTATTCCTTTGCTGCCCATAACGCTTCCAGAAATTCCCAGGCAGCAAAGCCGCTTGTGCCAATATAGCGTACCTTGCCAGAACGAATCAGGTCATCCAGCGCGCGCAGGCTTTCGTCAATTGGGATATCCGTATTGACTCCGTGCAACTGGTACAGATCAATGGTATCGGTGTTGAGTCTTTTCAGCGAGGCTTCACACTGTACGACAATGTGCCTTCGTGAATTGCCTTGTGCATTTGGGTCGTCACCCATCGGGTAATGAACTTTGGTCGCCAGAATAACCTGCTCACGTTTCTCACCCAGCAGCGCACGGCCAACGATTTCCTCGCTGCGTCCGCGACCAACATCAAAATTTAGTGGTTCGTGCCCATAAACGTTTGCGGTGTCGATGAAATTGATTCCGGCATCCAACGCCTCGTGAATGATGCGCGTTGATTCCCCTTCTTCTTGCCGTCCACCAAAATTCATACACCCAAGGCACAACCGGCTGACTTTAATGCCCGTTCGACCTAAATTTGTATATTCCATAAATTCCTCCTGCTTTTTTTTCTAAGAAGGACAATAATTGAATTATACAATTTTATTGTTCCGGATTCTCAAGTATTCCATAAGCGAAACAATCGTGCCAGATCGGATTATTATTCACATCTCTTCTGAAAAAAGCTTTATTCTCAAAATACCCTTCTCTTTTCATGCCAATTTTTTCTAGCACCTTCCAGGATGCTGTATTCAAAGGGTTGCAATAAGCATTAATGCGATGGGCCCTCAATTTATTGAATCCATATGCCAGAATTCTTTTGGAAGCTTCCGTACAATACCCATGGTTATGATATTTGGGATTAAAGATATACCCCAATTCCCATGTTAAAAATTCTTCTGGCTCAGTTTGATGAAAATAGATGTGTCCAATCATCTTATTGTTGGATTTCAATACAACGGCAAAAAAGTCATTTGTTGTTGATCTTTCTTTTGTCATTTTTTCGGCATCTTGCATGCTTATTGGTTCACCAGGCTCAAAATCATATATCTCTGGCAAAGAAAGATATTCAAATAAGTCTTTTGAATCAAGAAGGCTGAACTTTCTAATCAGCAAACGGTCTGTTTCTAGCATTCGCTTTTCCTTTTACGGTCGCAGGATATTCGTACAATAAACCAATATGCAATTCCCTGAACCGTTGTAATTTTGCACGATCCGGTTTATTTGAAGAAAGTATACTTTAAATTTGCGGGTGACATGCGGATATTAACCCTCGATTTCATGGTTACCATCCCAAAAAAATCATAATCAATGCTGTGGTATCGTAGACTCCATGGGCGATTATTGGAATCCACAAATTTCGTTGCCGCATTAAATACAAGCCTGCCATCATACATCAAAAAGAAAACGTGTCGATAATGCCGGTTATACCCTGATACACATGACCGAAGCCAAATAATAAAAAACTGCCAATTGCCGCTGCAATCCAACCGGCACGGTTGCGCCTGAAAAGATCCGTGATTTGGTTGAGTAAATAACCCCGATTCGCCAGTTCTTCACCAAATGCAGCCATTATCCCAAATTTGATCGTGCGCAATCAATTTTTTGGTCAGCTTAACCTGATATGTGCCCAACCGCTTTTACGCAGCCGGAGTGAGAGCCAGCTAATGATGAATAGAAAGACACTGCACTGGAAATGATTTGAGCGGCATGAAGTATTTGGAGAATTACGTCAATGAGAATTTCAATAATAATAATAACAAGTTGGTTTTAAGTAGAACGGTTTCAACAAGATCACGCCACGTCTGCTGAGGTTTATTCAAAGTATTTTTTCTTTCATGCAGAAAAGTCAGACAATAATGTGTAGGCTTCATTCGCCATTGTCACTTCAAAACAATTTGATACATTGATGTGTTCCGTATAATTTTTCACAATCATATCGCTGTGCTTAAGCGCTTCACCTAACTGCAAAACCTGAAACAAACCAACTCGCAGTGCGGCTGATGCAGTAAACCCGAAACGCACCTGTTGGGGGTCAACCCGGCAGCCGCTATCCCGCAGTCCTTCGACGTAGTATTCAAACAGAACCTCGGTTATCTCATCCTGTGCGGTCCCTTTTAAATTCATTTGAGCACCGAAAACAAGCTGTCCCAGGTCATCTCCCAGCGGTTCTACACCCATCAGTGCCCAATCCAGCGCAACAGTTTGCTCCTGGCCATCAGACAAACGACGGGATATGAAATTGGTAGGGTAGGTATCACCATGGCAGATCGTTTTGGGTAAAAGGTCCAGCGTGGCAAGAAAACGCTCGTTCTCCAAGAGCATACGCCGGAAAGAATTTGCTTCAGGCCTGGGGTAACGCTGCAGTACACGCGGATTTTCCCACGGGATAGTTTTCCAATGGTCGATTAAGTTAACCCAATTTCGGTTGCGCTGCATACCAAACCAGGGATAAGACGGTATGGTTGCCTCGGATGAATAAATGCCATTGAACCTGCCCAAGTGACGCGCGGTTAAGGCGTAACGCTCCAAAGACCACGCTCCATTGCTGGAGTCGCTGATATCTTCCAGCCACAGCATACCTATATTTCCAGGTAGTTCGATCGCCTCATAGCACCGTGGCGCGACCAACCCATCTGGAAGAGAATTGAGCAGGCCAGATTGATAAATCAAAAGCTCACGTTTCCAGTAGTTCCAGTGAGTCTGATCATCACTTCCACCCATGTTCACCAGGCCCAAATTCGCCGGGGATTGCAAGATTTTCAGGATAACAGACCAGTTAACCTGCTCACCATGCTCTTGTCCGCTGCCCTGAAATCGGTAAAGACCAACACTCACCGGGTTTCCTATGCCGCCGCCAAGCTGGTTCATCTGCCAATCTTGAATCTCGAATGATTCGCGCCGCAAGGATCGTCGAACGATTGCGTTCAACTGATCCCTATCGATGGATTGATGGATTGAATGATCAACTTTTTCCATAGTCTCTCGTACTTTAAACCAATTTATTATCCGGGCTACCGATCCGTTAGATTGATGATGTTAGGCCATTACCCGGGTAAAGGTTGTATATTTATGGGTATATCCCAGATAGCTGTTCCCAAACACAGATTTGTTGACAAGATTAGTATAACATTGACTGGGTGCAGACAAAACGATAACAATGGACATAGTGTTTTAGGGAATGAAGTATTAACCAGGCTATTTATGTTTTAAAGCAAGATTTGTATCAAAAAATATATATCCAATGCATATACAAAACCCGGTCAGATGGCTGATGTTGTTTCGGTTGGGTAAGAGATATACTATTTGAATAGTATTCCTTTGATATAAGGAGGCGTTATGTTTGGTAACCTCTTTGCCTGGAATCGCCGGATTTCATAAGGCACCTATAAACCCATCTGTGTTGTCATAAACTGATTTACCCTGCCCACAAGGAAGGGTAAGACGCTGTTTCCATCCGGGATGCCAATGTTCGTGGCTTGCGGATGTGCTGACTGATCGCGTGTAACAAAAAACAAGCCTGCCTGAAATCTGGTGATGGAATGACGCCGGACCCATCCTTTGGATAACCGCGAAGGATGGGTATTGAACCATTTGCTTTAAATGACTTTAAAACAAAGAGGATATCGATGAATTTAAACTATACTCTCAAACCGTCCACGCTTTCATTTAGCTCACGGTTGTATTGGGATGAATCGGATCTGTTGAACATGCTGGATATGCTGATGCAGGCGCGCTCGCGCACCAGTGACTGGCGTTACTGGCATGTTGGTGAGTTGTTATGGGTGTTCTTTATGGTGGATTGCCATCTCAATCCACAGGAATGTATTCGCCTCTGGCATTCCGCCGAGGGCAAGTTGATCGGTTTTGCGATTTTAGGAGAGGACCCCAATTTCGACTGCCAGGTACTGCCTGAATATGAATGGCGCGGAATTGAACATGAGGCGTTGGTCTGGGTGGAAACACGTTTGGTTGAATTGCGCCGGCAGGACGCGCAGCAATGGGGCGGTCATTTGGTTAGCGGTGCACGACAGGACGACCCAAAAAGAATTGCTTTTCTTGAACAGCGCGGGTTTCGCTATTGCGGCGATTTCGCTGAGGTCAATATGCTGCGCTCAATGGAGCAGCCAATCCCATCTCCTTTGCTGCCTGCTGGATGCCAGGTGCGTGCGCTGGCTGAAACTGGCGAAATTGCCGAACGTGCTGCCATACAGCGAGCAGTATGGCAACCGTGGTCGGTAGGCAACGTCAGCGCTGAGCAGTATGCCCGTTTTATGCGGTTGCCTGGTTACCGGCGTGATCTGGATGTGGTCACTGTTGCAGCCGATGGCGCCATGGCCGCGTACGTGAATGGCTGGCTGGACCCGCTTAATCGCATCGGTGATTTTGGACCGGTAGGCGCCCATCCGGCCTACCGTCGTCAGGGGTTGACGCGCGCCGCATTACTCGAGTCCATGCGTCAGATGCAAGCTCTTGGGATGGAGCGTGTGTGTATTTCCACCGGAGTTTCCAATGAGGCGGCCATCCGCCTCTACGAATCGATTGGCTTCCGGGTGGTGAACCGCTATCTCGATTATGTGAAAGAATAGCGTCCATTATAGGAAAGTATTGATAACTCAGTATTCAAAAAATGCGTCTGGTTAGGCGCATTTTTTGAATACATTAAAAGAAAAATAGACTGCCTGATTGAAAAATATGGCGTGGTGTTATGGTTTTACAGAAGTTGCTTGTAATTTAATACCAAGTGCATTGATAACTTTTAAAACAGTCGCGAACTCAGGGTGTCCTTCTGGAGATAACGCTTTATAAAGACTGGTACGTCCCATTCCAGCTTTCTCTGCAATTTGAGCCATTCCTTTAGCTCTTGCAATATCTCCAAGAACTGCTGTAATTAGCGCAGGGTCGCCATCTTCCAGTGCGGCTTCCAAATACATGATTACATCTTCATCTGTTTCAAGATGTTCTGATGCGTCCCACAGACTTGTGCTTATTTTATTTTTTTTCAATTTGATTGCTCCTTTAACATCTGAGCAAGTTCATATGCTTTCTGAATATCCTTTGGTTGTGTGGATTTATCGCCACCACAAAGCAAGATAACGATGAGATTTCCTTGTTTTACAAAATAAACTCGATATCCAGCGCCATAATCTATCTTAAGTTCAGAAACGCCCTTTCCGATTGGTTCTACATCACCAAAATTTCCTAACGAGACTCGTCTGATACGAACAGCAATTCGAGCTCTTGCGCTCTTGTCTTTTAACGAAGTGAACCATTTTTTAAAAGTGTCCGTTTCTCGAATCTCTATCACACAAATACATTGTATCCTACGGGATACAAAAAGTCAATAGGCTTGATTTAAAAAGATAGTTAATTAAAGAAAAAACTTTTAATTTTTTATTGTGCCTTTTATCAGTGTTTTTTTATATGTATTCCGGATAGTGAAACGCGGCTTGATTATGTGAAAGGATAAAAATCAAGCCGCGTTTCACGTACTCATACAGGCTCTATAATCACTAAAGGAATTTCCCGAACAGCTTTTGCCTGATATTTATCATATTGTGGAAAGATTGTGTTCATCAATTTCCACAAGCGCTGTTTTTCTGTTCCAGCAGCAATGCGGGCACGTGCAGTGAACTTATCAGCGCCTACTTGAAGTTCAACGTTAGGGTTATCCAGCAAATTGAGATACCAGGCCGGATGATTGCGCGCGCCGCCATTGGAGGCAACTAACAAATAGTTTTTTCCATCCTGTCCATAAATTAGCCCTGTCCGCCGCAGCTTACCGGTCTTCCGCCCGCGCGTCGTCAATAGCAGCGTGGGCAACCCTCGCCACCGGTGACCTTTCTTGCCATTGCTCTCGACATATTCACGAATATGACTTCTCACCCATCCTGTTGGATTATCGAAAACTTCTTCCTCTGCTGGTGTAGTTTCTTCTTGCGCCATGCCGATGCTCCTTTTTAGACAACTGGAATTGATTGTACATTTAAAAAGCCGGATAACACAACCCTTAAAACAGAGTGAGTGAATCAAATTTGTCTTAAAATAAGCAAAAATAACCGGATGCACGATTGAAATTGAATATGCGGAGAAAAGCTGTAATTAGAGGGAGTGATTAACGCGTCTCTATCAGCATTTCCGGGTAAGCGTCGAATGCCTGTTGCAAACGGGTTGAGTCTTTATTCAGCAGGTTTTGCTCAAAGAAACCCAGTAAGGTGTCGTTTATCAGCGGGATTTCACGGCTGGCTGCAATCGGTCCCTTCAGCCCAATCACATTGGCAATTGGTGAAAAGACTGGTAGGTCAGTGAAATCGTAATGACTGGTACCGGAAATAGTAATTTTTTGCTTACCGCTGGGCTGGCTTTCCCAGAAAGATTGCAGAAGCGGTAGATTTTTTTCGCTTTTCCAGCGCTCACTGAATATCGAAAGTTGTGGTTTTAAGTATGCCTGTATAGTTATCTGACGGTCATACGGCACCAACCATGGATCCTGTGCCAGTACGGCTTTACAGCGTTCGTCCATCTGGCAAACTTCTAATACAGCGCCGCCGCCGGTGGAATGACCCATCAAGCCGATCTGCTCCAGGTTTAATTTGCCGTTGAAAATAGAAACCAATTTGCCGCCTTGCATCAACTCGATTTGATCAAGGGTAAAGCGGATATCGCCAACCCAGCTCTGGCCGAGAATTCGCGCAGCCTGATCGTATTCTTCATCCGAAACACCACTTGGCAACGCTTCGGGTTTATTAAAGGCCACACTGCCATCAGGATACATGCTTAAAAGAGCACCATAGGCATGTTCGGGAGCAAAGACAATGTAGCCCTGTGAGGCTAATTCTTCCATTTGGGTTGTGTTCTGGTAACGGAAGCCATTCCAACCATGGGAAAAGATCAGCACCGGCCAGGAGTCCAGGCAGGTGGCCAGAGGCGCATCCAAGATTGCATTCGTTTTGGAAAGCAGAAAATGTTCCAGAAACCAGGAAGGGAAACCATACGAAGATGCCAGGATTTGCGCATCCAGCTTGCCATCCGGTAGGTATGGTGCCAGTTCACCGGTTGTATCGGCACCAATCGGATACCAGATCTGCACCATTACCCGCCGTGGAGCATCAGGTGTATCCACATAGACTTCCTGCCGTTCTTCGTCCAGCCAGTACAGAGTCGTCGTACCCACTCCATAGATGCCGCGCGGTTCAGGGAACCGCGGCACAGGCAGTGCAATCGGTAAAATGCTCATTATTGGCAGCAAAGCCAACCCCAGCAGAGTCCAGGCTATTTGCGGTTCGTCTGATGGGCGCATTGCCTGGCGTACACTATTTGGAATCATCCACAATGCCAGTAAGTAGAGGGGAACCATTTGCCAGCGCATTCCCTCCAGAAAATAGTGATAGCCCAATACCAAAAGACCAAATAAAGGAAACAGGTTCACCCAGGGGTACTTCTGCAAACGGACAAAGCGAAGTAAAAGGGTAATTCCGATGACGACAATTAATAACCATTCAAATATGCGCATATTTTTTTCCTGCTTTTAAGATCGCTGCAAGCGTACCATGAGCTGAACGAAATTGGAAGTACTATATGCTTCTCTGAAAGTACTAATCCACCGCTAACAAATTAATCAACGTAAATGTGCCCCCAAGTCTATTGATTGTAAACCTTTACTTCCCGGTTTATACGTTCGTTGAGTTCATGATCTGCCTAATGTACCTGCATGCGCAACCAGACAGCCGCACTGGTCCCAAAATAACGCGCCAGGCGCATGGCAGTATCCACAGAAATCGAACGCTGCCCATGCACAATCTGACTGATACGTATTGGTGTTACGCCAAGGTCCTTTGCCAACCGGTATCGTGATATTCCAAGTGGTTTCATAAAATCTTCCAACAAAATTTCACCAGGGTGAATAGGGTGAGGATGTTAATTATTTCTTTTCCTCCATATTTTCCACAATGACCATCCCAATAACACAAACCCAGCCGGCGTACAGATCAGGTAGACTACCCAGTTGGTTGGCAATGCCAGTCCGGAAATTCGCGTCAGCCAGTACAGCACACTGGCCAGCAGTGGAGCCAGCACCAGCGGCAAAACGTTACTTAGTGCGACCGGTTGGGCAAGCCAAAGCAGGCTGTCGGCTTCCGCTTCCTGAAGTCGGTTGCGGCGCAAGCTGAGTAACACTATCAGCATTAAAACCGGCAGAATCGCTAGCGCAATCGGTACGGCTGGGACAGCAATAAAGGCAAAATAGAGCACAAACAGCCCCACAATAACAATCACACCTGCACGGGTTGGCTGAAATGGCCGGATTAATATTATTGGTATAAGGGTCAGGCTGATCATTAGTAATATGGTGGAAATCAGCGTGTAAACCTGGAACACCCCTGTAGAAACGGCAGTGGCTGGTTCTTCATAGATCCAGGTGATTCCCCAAAACCACAAGAATAATCCGAGCAGCAAGCCGGCGCGCAAAGCCGGACGCCACCCGCGGCGAACAACGCGCTGCAGGGTATACCATCCCGCTCCGGTTGTGATCAGCGCATGCCAGGCCAACCCGGTAAAGGAAATACTGAGTGGCAGGCTTTCGTATGTCGTCTGCACCACAACGCCTTCGGCCAGCCAACCAAACAAGGCGCCGCACAGGAAGATAGCCGGAAAAGTTTGTGCGCGAAAGTAACGCATCACCACCAGAAAAACATAGGCCATCAGAGAATAAGCCAACCAGGTTTGCAGCCAGTTGGATAAGCTATCCTCGGGCCGAGGTCGTGCCCAGAAGATTATTTCTGAAAAATAGAAGAAAATATACCCGGTGGTCAGGCTGGCCAACAGATTTGTGATAAATCTATATTTTGAGAATTTAGAAACAGGTATTGGCATTGAATCGGTTATAACAAAAATTTAGGCAGGTAACTGCCTTGCGTAAGGGCAGTCACGCTTTGCCATGCAGCTTCCATACGGAAAACTGCGTTATGAAGTTCAGCGGTGGTCTGCCCGGGATGGGCAAGAATGCTGCCAATCTCTTCCGCATAACCCGCAGGCAGGATAGAAAAAGCAGCGATAATTCCCATTACTTTCTTGTCGCTGAGGAAATACGCCTCATTTATGGCAAAGAGCACCTGGGTCAGGTTGGCGGCCGCACGCACCAGGCATCCGGCGGTGTTATAGATATCGCCAGTGGCAGCAAACCCGCGGGCATGCAGCAATGTGAACTCGGCAGCCCATAGAGAATCGCTGATGATTCTTTGTTTCATCAGCGACGGGTAAATCGCTACCTGTGTTTTCAAGCGTTCAATCTGCTTCTGAGGATCATAAAGCGGAATGCATATCTGGGTTTCAGCCAGGTAGCCGCTGCTGTAATAGCCGTGAGAAGGCTGCTGATCATAATCATGTTTCACAATTCCCTGGTGGCAATCTGCGATTGTTTTTTCAACCTGATCAAGGTTGCGGTAGAGAAAATCCACCTTGCCGACTGGAGTGTGTATCCACGCGCCGCCGTTGACCCAGGCTCCCCATGTGTAAAAATCGGTTACAGTTGCCGGAATATCAGGCTTGGCTATCTTTTCAGCAACTGTACGGATATTGTTTATGGCAAAGGGCTGTGCCTCATGGTAATACAGTCCGATATCCAGATCGGAGTTGGCGTGCTGGCGGCCGCTGGCATAAGAGCCGCCCAGCACCACAGCAACCATACCCTGGATTTGAGAAAGTTGTTCGGTAATTATTTCAAGAAAAAGGTGTTTTTCTTCGGGTATGTTTGGCATATTCTTCACAACACACTTCCTTTCGCATAAGGCCCATTTGTTTCTTATTCAATGTCGTTTACCGGCACAGCAGGCACTATAAACCTCTTTAAATTTTGCGCGAAAGAGCTTTGCTTCCAATCGAGTTGTTTAAGATTGAGATGAATGTGTGTGCCGGTGATGGGTATCCGGCATGTGATGGTGATCGTGCTCACAAACCGAGTGTTCGTGCAGGTGTGAATGTTGCTGAAAAACAATTTTATTCTCTGGATGCACGTGTTCATGATGCCCATCGTTATGGGAATGGGAATGATCGTGGATCACCTTTTCATGTGTATGAAGGTGCACATGGTCCTCGGTAACCAAGAAAATTGTGCCAACCAGCATTAAAGGAATGGCCAATAGAAATAAGAAATTGATAGTTTCCTGAAATAGTATAAATGAGAGGATCAACCCGGCTAATGGGGCAGTTCCAAATAATGCGCTGGTGCGTGCCGCACCCATCCCGCGCATTGCCCGAATGAAGAGGGTAATACTCAAACCATAGCTCAAACTTCCCAAAAGCATGGCTCCAAGCACCACAGTCCAACCAGGAAAAACATTACCCGTGATAATCGCCAGAATCAGTGAGAATGTTCCGGCAACCAAGCCTTTTATGGTTACAATCGTCAGAGGATCCTTCGCGGAAATATTACGGGTTAAGTTATTATCGACCCCCCATAAAAAACAGGCTGCTAAAATACCCAAAGCGCCTATCGAAAACCCCCATTCGGAATTCAGATTAACCGAAAGGAAAATACTGGCTGCTGTAATGGTTATGATCGCATACCAGGCGCGCCGGCTGACAGATTCTTTGAAGGCAAAGGCAGCAATAATTGTTGTGGCGACCCCTTCAAAATTGAGCAATAAAGAGGCTGTGGCGGCAGGTGTATCCCGCAACCCAAACAGCAAAATAATAGGAGCCGCAATTCCGCCAGCAATAGTTGCACCAATCAGCCAGATCAGGTCAGATTTTCTGATTTTTGCTTCAGTTTTTACCGATTTTTTTCCTATTTGTTGAAAGATTTTAACAATTAACAAGCCAAACCCGCTGCCAAGATACAGAAAGGCGGCTAGCATTACCGGTTCAACATCGCCAAGGAGGATTTTCGACAGGGGAGCGCTGGCACCAAATAACAAAGCAGCCAGTAATGCCAACAGTATGGGATAAAGTTTATTTTTCAGCATATGTAAACAATTCTCCTGCTCAAAGGCTGCCGGTTTGTTGAGAAGCCTGAAACTTGATTCTACCAGTTGCCTGGATAAAAGGCATTGAACAGTTTCATCAGGCAGCGGCTAAGGCTATTCCAGGTCTCGTGCACCACCCAGATGTGCCGTATACCAGAAAGTTTCTCCGCTTTCCAGGCCTTGCAAAACCCATTGCAGTTCAATGGATTGGGCGTAAAAACGCGCTCGTGGTAAAATTTTTTGCAGATCGGGATAGGTCGCTTGCATTCCATTTACAAAAGATTCACCATAAATCTGGATCAGGCTGCCAATATCCAGAGCGGCATCGCCAATCCCGGCCACACCAAAATCAATCACAGCGCTGATGCGTTGGGTTTCTGCATTGTATAGGATATGATAAGGCGCCAAATCACCGTGAATCAGGGCAGGTTGGTATTCAAAAGATCCCGGGTCTTCCAGAAACCCGCTAAGCAGTTCTTCAGCCCATTCCATTTGATGCTTTAACAGGAGCGGGAAAACTTTTTCTTTTATCCGCTGATAAAGCGCCAGCCAGCGTTCCCGCGTTACCGGCGCCAGTGTGGTGGGTATTTTCCAACCCGGATTGCTAAGATCCGTGGTGTGCAATGTGGCTAAAAATTCACCCATCTGAGAAGCAAGCTGCTGGCGGCTGGTTTCATCCAACACCTGGAGGATATTGCGGGTGAAAGGACGGCCGGGCAAATAAGAATAGACTACATAATCTGCACCACGTAGATACGGTCGGGGCAGATCGACACCAATTTGCGGCCGGATCATTTCCAGAATTCGCATTTCTTCATCCATAATCCGGGCAAAGCGTTCATTTTTGGCGAAACGAAATACCCATTGATGGTTGATGATCAAAATATCGTTAATAAGGCCTTCCTGATTGTGTTCGACCTCATCAATGACCAGATCCGGCATAATCGTTTGAACACGCAGTAGTAAAGGGTGGGGTTGGTTCATTAATGATTCTTTTTGACGAGATGCTGGTCCAACACGGCAATCAGTTCGGCTCGTGAATAATTGTGCTGCGGGTTGTCATTCTCATCCAGCAGCTTCTCAATCAGCGCGTGAATAACCCGATCCCCTTCCCATTTGGTTCCAACCAGATAGCGCAGTTTAGGTTTTTCCGTGAACAATGCGTCGTAGACGGCCGCCGCGACAATCTCCGGGGAAGAGGGTTTGCGGTTGTACTCGGATTCAGGTTCATCCTGGGCCGGTGGTGTTTCCGGCTCACTGAAAGAGGCCAGAACCAGATCCGCTTCAGCTTTGAAGGGCGGTTGGGCGCGTTGAAAACGCTCCAAGATGCCCTGCATGGCGTTTTCTCCCACATTGGTGACAATCCCACCTGGTTGAACAATACTGACGGAGACACCATATGCTGCGAGCTCAAGGTTAAGAGCAACCGTATACGCCTCCAGAGCGTGCTTGGTCATGGTGTAGGGTCCGTAGTATTTGCTGGTGATCATGCCGCCCTGGGAACCGATGTTGACGATTCGACCTTTGGCCTGCAATAACAGGTCGAGAAAAGCATTGCTCATGCGGTGCACACCAAATACGTTGACATTAAAAATGTCGTACAGCTCTTCATCTGTCCAGGTACTGAACATACCCAGGCCGCCAACACCGGCATTATTGACCAGGCCGTACAGACCTTTGCCTTGCTGGACGATCGTATCATGCGCCTTGTGTATCTGCTGCGGATCGCGTACATCCAGTTCGATCGGGGTGACGTGCTCAATTTTTGCCAGTTCTTCCAGGTGCTGCGGCTTACGGGCAGCAGCATATACCGGATACCCACGTTCGGCGAGATAACAACTGATATGGTAACCAATACCGCTTCCGGCGCCAGTGATAAGAATGGGTGCGTTTTTAGGATCCATGCTTTAACCTCGGAGTACTTTTAATGATTTTAACGGCTTTTTCAAGGCCATCTTCGGCGCGAATTTGTTCGCCCATACGGGCAGCCTGGTTATGCATATCTTCATTCTGTGCAGTATAGCGCATCGAGTCTGCCAGGCGACCGGCGTTCAGTTGTTTGAAGGGGATCGGTTGCGGCCCAACACCAAGCTGGTGGATCCGCCGACCCCAAAACGCCTGATCCCCGCCAAAGGGTACAATGACCGACGGGACTCCGGCGCGCAAGGCATCCGCGGTCGTTCCAACACCGCCATGATGGACCACGCAGCGCACTTGCGGGAAAAGCCAATCGTAAGGAATGTTTTCCACCCATAAAATCTCCGCTGACAGTGCGGTAGGTTGGAGGCCGCCCCAGCCCGCCACCAGAATGGCACGCTGTCCGGATCGTTTGACAGCTTCAAGGACCAGGTTGGTAGTATAGTCTGCATCCGTACCTGGCATACTGCCGAAGCCAATACATACCGGCGCTTCACCGGCATGGAGAAAATCCACCACCGTTTGTGGAGGCTGCCAGCCGGCAGGTCGGTCAAGATACCAGAAACCGGTCACGTGCGCAAAAGTGCCCCAATCCGCCGGGCGCGGGAGGAGTTTTTCGCTGAAGCAGAATAAATAGGTAGGGCGCGGTTCCTGAAACAGGCAGTTTGCATCAGGAAAGAATCGTCTGGTCATGCCCTCTGCCATACGGTGTGTAAATCGGTTGTAGACGCCACCCAATGGAAATTGCGGAAAAAGTGGGTAAGCGAATTTGGATGTGAGTAACCCCGGAATAGGCACCACGTAAAAGAAGGGGATCCCGTGCTCCCGCGCCAGTCGGCAGGAACTGACACCCAGAAAAGTAGATATAATTGCATCGGTATTTGTGTCACACGATTGCAGAATACGCGGACTCAAACTGGCGGCTAACTCGTAGATATTGGTGTGTCTGGCGATTTCGGCCTGCATATTGAGCCCAAGCGCAAGAAACGGAATTCCTGCATCATTAGCCAACCCGGCAAATTCATCCCCGGCCGTCAGGCGCACGCTATGCCCTTTTTGCTGTAGATGTACGGCCAGAGCCGCCAGCGGTTGTACGTCACCACGCGAACCAATACCCAAGAGATCAACGCGCATTATATTCTCCCGTTTATTAAAGGAAAAAGAATGGTTGAAAATACGCCTCCATAGGATCATATAACAAAGGGAAGCGTGTATTCTCTACCATGCTATTCATTGTATCCAAATGTTTCTGGCTGGCAAGCGGTATTTTTGCAGCAGTTCAGTGGGGAATACGGATTGTAATGAATTGATTAAGCCATTATTTTAATCACATAAGTGTTGGCGAGCCGGTCGTACAGCGTTTGATGACCGGGGCTGACCAGCAGACTGATTGCGTTGGCTCCGACCAGTATCCACACCAGAATGAACCCGAATGTGATGATGGGTGAGGTGGTTTGATCGGCAAAACTGATTTGCCAGATACAGGTATGCGCTAATTCCCATGGGATGAACTTGAGTGCGGTGCGGCTGATAGAGCGTTTTTTGCTCAGCCGCGTACCATCCGCACTGATAACCTGAAGGTGTCGCTTTCTTTTCCCCCAGGTAGCCTGCCAGGCTGAAGATTCGAAAAGAACAAAATAAAGGGAGATAGGTACAGTGACAATGAAAAAGCCAGCGATTTGACCGGACACAGGGTTACCAAACACAACCTGCTGGAGTTCCGGGAAAGCCGCGCCGAGGGCCAGACCAAGCATAACCACTACACCCAGGTATATTGCAATGGGAAGGTAATCAAAGCCAAATGCCAATATTCTTGTCCATAAACCTGCATAAGCACGCATCATATTTTCATTCTCCGTATTCAGAAAATTTACAAAACCGCATAATGGACAGGATAAAATTTCAGATTCATAAAAAACGCCCCAATTTGGGGCGTTTTTTATGAATGAATTTATTTCAGGTTACTTACGGCACACCAATTTCAAGTGATTCAAACTCGACATTAATCGGTGCCACACCATAAGAAGAAACTCCAATACCAATCATTCCTTCCCTGAAAGAATTATCACGAATGGTATTGGTCTGTGTGCCATTGATCCACAGAGTAAGGTTGTTGCCCTCGCAGGAGAAGGTGTATTCATTGTACTCTTTACCCGTTCGAATTTTCGTCGAACCGCCACTTGTCAACATTGTGTAACCGTCGCCAGTATCTAAATCCCCATCAAATCTGAAGATATTATACAAGCCGTCACTGCCAATGTTGACTTCGTACCAGCCTTTCACGTCGTCATAACGACAGATGAGGCTGACACTGTTGGTGTTCTTGCCGCGGTTTTCTACCAGGGCATGTAAATACACATCATCGTAAATGTACTCTTCATAGATCAGATAAGCATAGGTGTCACTGCTGCCATCCGTTAGATCAAATTTCATCCGGCCTTCATCAAAATAGATATCGGCAAAAGTCTCATCACCATAGGTTAAGAACCAGGTCCACCAATCGGAATATTCATCAAATTCTTCCAAACGGAAAGGTTCACTTTCGCCTGTGGTGGTCGTACCGCCGTCATCCGTCACAACATCGGCAAGGCCGGCATATCCGGTTACTTCCAAATCGTCGCTGTTCAGGGTTCCTTCTAAAATTTCATCTGTACCGTAACGATAAACCACTACCTTGATCGGATCGGTTGTATCATGACCGCGCAGGATATCGCAATATTCTTTCATGGTCCCATCCAAAGCGACCAGGATATCTTCCACTTCATGGATGATGTCACCCGGTTCGATGCCGGCTTTGTCTGCAATACCACCGGTGGTGGTTGATTCGACCCAGATACCCGGATACTCTCCATTGGGGCCAAATACAATGGCACTGCCGGACATGCCTAAGGATGCGATATTTTGTTTGTCTTTCAATTTGTTCACAATCGGAATGGCCAGATCGGTGGGGATAGCAAATTGCTGATCCACAGAGGCGCGCGACATGTAGTTGACACCAACCACTTTGCCTTCGGTCGTTACCAATGGACCGCCCGAGTTTCCGCCATTGATCTTGGCATCATGACCATAGATATAGGACAGTGACGACCAATAGGTCTGACCATCGGCATTGGTTTTGGATACAATTCCTTTAGTCAGGTTGTATTCCGGTTCTACCAATGGGAAGCCGGCCGCATACACATCTAAACCGGTCTTTACAGTCCCATCGTACCATTCCAAATAGGGAAAATCGTCACCTTCTACCTGTACTACTGCCAGGTCAGCACATTCGGAGGTGCCCAAAACACGGATCGTGCGTGGTTCGCTTTCACCGTTGACGTAGGCTTTGAGTAAAGCAGCACCAGCCACTACATGATTATTGGTGACGCCAATCCCGGATGAGTCGATGAAGAATCCCGTTCCGCCCCACTCCGCATTCAGAATTTCACCCTGTTCCACATCGTTAATCGTGCCGGTTCCAATGATCTGGAAAACCGCTCCCTGAACATCATCGATATTATCCACAGCACCAGAAACGGGCTCAGGAGTATCTACCGGTTCCACAACCACGGGAGTTTCCACGGCAGGAGCCGTTGTTGGTTGGTCGGGTACATCGGTTGGCGTATTACCACCTGTCAGGTTACAGGCTAATGTAGCCAACATCAAAATTAAAATGGGAATTAATAATTTACCTTTCATTACTCCTCCAAAGCAATATGTATTTAATGATAGCATGCCAGCCGAATAATTACTTGCTGGCATTGTTTTATGACTGTAATAGAATAATGCAGTAAAGTCAAGAAAATTAACCTAAAAAAACCTACAAACCATATACGAAAAAGATTGGAATTTTGCGTATAAAAATTTCTTTCCACCGGATGCTCCCATTGCATCATGAGACAACTTTTCGCTGATTTTACCTGCGGCTTCTCTAAAAAACCACCGGCGTGAGGGGGTCACGCCGGTTTTTTATCCGATTGAGGGGGTCAACCGGAATACTATAATTATAGTATATATACTAAAAAATGAAAGCGAAATGAAGGGTTAATTTTCCGACTTGATTAACCAATTCATCATTCCTCGGCAACTTACCGTAGAAGCATTGGAAGGAAAATATAATACGGGTTGGCGGTAACTATGAGGGTGAAAGCCGATATCGTGATCCCACCCTGTCCGTCATCTGCTGTCACCGCAATCACATAGCTGCCGGCATCAGCATTGACCGGCATTCCGCTGAACCTGCCTGTAGCTGCGTCAAAGTGCAGCCATACAGGCAGGTTTGCGCCATTTGCAAGTTTCGCTGTATAGGAAAGTGTATCACCTTCCACATCAGTGAAAGCAGGAATGACATACACCCCTGCAGTTCGTGCCAGCCATCCCTCGTCAGCAATCACCGCTGCCTCAGGTGCATCATTTTCTGCTATGACGAAAATAGTGATCGTCGCCACATTGGAATCTGCCAGACCGTCATTCACTTTAAAAGTAAGAATGTCATCACCATAATAGTTTTCATGTGGCGTATACGTTAGATTGGGGGCTGTGCCGCTCAGCGCACCATGTGTGGGTGGGGTTACGATTGTATAACTCAAGGTGCCGCCGTCTACATCCGCCGCAATCGTGGTGAAACTTGCCTCTGTGTCTTCTGCTGTAATCAGCGGTTCATTTTGAGCAACAGGCACGCTGTTAGTTTTGAGAATTCGCACGTCATCCACATTCCAGGAGCTGACAATATATGCACCATTAGCACTTACCATGTGTCCAAAACGGACTCGCAAGTTCGCGTTTTTATACGCGGTAATATCATGTGTGATTTTTACCCAACTAAAATCTTCAATTCCGGGTGATCCCGCACTCTGCCAGATTTCTACCCAACTGGAACCATTGTAAACCTCAATGCTATTATTCATATAAGGATCAGTATCACTGTTCAGCCAGCGGTAAAACTCCAGCGTTAATGGTCCCGTTACGGAACTGGTATTAATCACCGGGCTGGTCAGATAGTAGTAGCCATGCAGGCTGTCTAAAGCATTTCCGCCAATCACTACCCCGGCCACACCATTGTCTTCAGTAGTAGGGGTGTGATCGTTGGCGGGGTCCGGATTACCAAATGTATCAGCGCTGGATTCCGTTGCTGGGCCAAATTGCCACTCGTTGCCCAGTGCCCATCCGGCAGAATTATCCGAAAAATCTTCAACAAATAGTTCCCCATTTACCAGATTGCGAAACGGTTGTGCACTGACCTCTTTACTGCCTGGCTTACACAGTTGCATCCCAAATATGAACAAGAATATTAATGATATCCAACTCAAAGAACGGTGTTTCATGGTTTTCCTCCAAACAGCTTGGCAGTATAAAAGAATAGATTGAAATTTTAGCATTAGATAAAATTCGGATTGCGTAAGTTATTCCTAAAGATAATTAACAAATTTGTTAGATTCTTTGTTGGTGTGGTTGTGGTATCTGTCCATTACCCTTCACTTCTGGTTGTATAATGAGAGCTTGACGGTTTTGCTGTATTTCATTGGCGCCCGTTAAAACATAACTGGTATAGGAGAGTTCACTTTGGTGGAACGTCTTATCGCTGACCAATTAAGTAAAAAATACGATTCCGTTATGGTGCTTGAGCCGGCCTCGTTTATCCTCAATGCCGGCGAAATCACCATCCTGGCCGGCCCGAACGGCTCAGGGAAAACCACACTGCTTTCCTGCCTCTCCGGTCTGGTGCATCCCAGCAGCGGAACGGTCACCGTCTGCGGATATGACCTCTATCGCGACGAAGTCGAGGTGCGCCGGCGTATGGTCTATGTTCCGGATGTGCCCCGTTTTTACCTGGAACTGACCGCCTGGGAACATCTGCGATTTATCGCCCTGGCCAACAACTGTGCAGCAGGCTTTGAGCAGCGTGCCGGGGACCTGTTAACCAAACTGGGTCTCTGGGAAGCGCGTGATCTCTTCCCGCATCATTTCTCACGCGGTATGCGCCTTAAATTGGGTCTGGCATTGGCTCTGATCCGTCCGTTTGAGGCCCTGCTTCTGGATGAACCTACCTCCGCGCTGGATGTGGAAGGGGTGGAAATCCTGATCAGCGAATTACGCCGGTTACGGGAAACGGGCGCTGCCATTCTGCTCTCCACCCACGATACAGACCTCATCGAAAAGTTGGGCGACCGCCGCATATCGATCCGCCAGGGATCGATAGAGGTGACATAATGTTGAAAGCATTGCATTGGCTGCGCTCCCGTCAGGAAGAGCGCGAATTGGCTTATTGGTTTGCATTGGTGTTTTACGATCATCGCGACCGTTCTTTTAATAACCGGGCTTATTTTTTCTACCTGGTCTTGTTTTTTGCTGTCTGGTTTTTTATGTTACTGATCTTTATTGCCAGCGGTGGTGTTCAGCTCCTGGAAATGCTCGTTCCCGGACAACCACAACGCGCCGCTGTCATCTGCACGGTAGTTCTCTTGGCGTTGTGGTTTATTGTCAGTTTGCGCACATCGTTAAAACGCAGTCCGTTGATGCTGTCCGAAGAAGATGCCTATCTGCTGTGCCAGACACCCCTTCCCCGTGGACTGCTAGTACTGCGCTGGGTGTGGATGCCCTGGTTCAAAAACGCTATTCCCGTCTGGCTGGCAACCATTGTGCTGGGTTTCTCCCTCGCAGAGATTTTCCTGCCTGGTGATGCCGCTGTCGATAATCTCCCCGTCTACCTGGGTTATGGCTTGCGTGCCTGGGTTTGCGTATTGCCCATCCACCTCGGCTTATTTGCCTTCCAATGGCTGGCTGGTATATTGCGTCTGCAAAAAAATACCATCCGCCGCTGGCTGCATTTACCCTTTCTGGGTGGGGTGCTGGTTTTCTTTTATCTGCTGCTGACGTCTTTAATGGAAACAACCCTTCCGCTTTCCCAGATCTTGCGGAGCATCTTTAACACGTTGGCTTTTCCGCTGCACAGCGGCTTTAGGCAGGGCAGCCTGCTATCTCCTGTGATTATTGGTCTTGTTTTCGCTCTAAGTATGCTGGCGCTGCTCTATCTGGCTGCCCGCGATTTTAACCTTACCCGTGCCGCCCAGGAAACTCAAACTTTAAACCTTGTTCAGGATTTGCAGCGCTATGGCTTTACGGATTCAGCCAAGCAAATTCAGCAGCAGCAGCGCCTGGGAGCAGGCAGAAAAACCGTGCGCCTGCCTGCCTATCCCGGACCAGCCGCTTTGTTGTGGAAGGACATCTTGCAATCAAGGCGTTCATTACGTTTACCGGATATTATTAATTGTTTGGCTTTATACTGGCTTTTGCCCTTTTGCCGGATTTAAACAGCCGTGCCCTGGTCCTGGTTCTATGGACGCTTCAGATCGGCAAATCCTCTGTGGTACGCCTGCGCGACGATCTGGCTCACTGGGTTTTGGTGCGCCAGCTGCCCTTTTCACGCAAGCAGCTCCTGCTGATGAACCTGGGGCTGACCTATCTGCTCCAGACAGCTATCAGTTTGGCTGGACTGTTGGCTGCGGCAGTGTTGTTTGCTGCCCCTGTTAGCAGTTGGGTGCTTTTGCTGCCCGCAATTGTGGCCGTCATTAGCCTTTTTTCTGGCTTTGACGTTATCCGCCATTCGCGCAGCAGCCTTTTATTAAATGGCAATGTACCGCAGATCAGCGCAGTCGGCATTATCCTGGGCATGATTTGCGCAGCTATCCCCATCCTGCTCGCGACCTTTATTCCCGGTCCTGTTGGGCTGCTGTATGCTGTAGCGTCCGGGATCCTGCTCGCTATGCTGGCCTACTCCATGGCTGTCCAATCTTTTTCAAATATCGATAACGGCTAACCATTCCCTTCTATTGAGGCATTTATGATTTTCCAAACCTCCCGTCTTTTTACTGCTTCATTGGCACATAAAGTTGGCTTTTTCTCGGCGATTTTCAATACCATGGGTGGCATTATCTATTTCTTTGCGATCCTGACATCTATCTTAACCGGTCATTTTAACTTTCCGCCCGGTGAAGGATTGCAATTGTTTGGTGGAATTATCAGCCTGATCTTCTGCCCGGTTATTGTCAGTATGATGGCCGGTTTGCACACGATCACCCCAACCCCAAAGAAAGTACTTAGCCAGATCAGCCTGGGTTTTTCGCTGCTGTTTGCTCTGGCGGTGAGTATCAACCGCTTTAGCCAGATTGGTGTCGTGCGCCAGGCAGTCATGGCCGGTAAAGTGGAGGGGATTTCCTGGTTTATAGCTTACGGAGATTATTCAATTTTCTTAGGTCTGGAATATCTGGGTTGGGCCTGGTTTTTAGGGTTGGCTATGCTCTTTGCTGCCCCGCTTTTTTCTGGAAGCAGGCTAAATTTATGGATCTGCTGGCTTATGTTGCTATATGCCGCCTTGGGATTACTAAGCTCGGTTGGTTTTTTACTCGGCAACTGGTTATCCATTTTGGGCTTTGTTGCCTGGGGTATTGTGCTTTTCGTCATCACCGGTCTATTGGCTGTATTTTTTTATCATCCTACCCTGGAAAAATAAACATACCAGGTCGTTGATGCAATCCCTGTCTTTATCCGCGCAGCGTACACAACGCCTGGCGGATTTCACCCAGATGGTAGGCTGTGTGCGCCACAATTGCTATTGCCCCGCCAATCTCATCTTCGCCCCATGCAGGCGTCGATTCAATTAACAGCAAAATACGCTGGTAACTGGCGCGCAGTTCATCCTGAATCGCCTGCCATTCCTCGGGCGTCACGCGTTCCACCGTGCGCCAGATCTCGCCCCAATCCGCACGATAATTCGGGTCATGCACCGATTTCACTGTTACATCCAGATAGAATGCCACATGCTTTACTTGCGCGGCTAAAGAGGCGCACTGGCCGCCCACCGGAATCGAAGCTTTCTCAGCTGTAATATCTTGGAGTGTTTCAAACAGGGATGTGTTTTTATCCAGGTAATACCCCTGAACCTTATCAAGGGTTTCACTCAATAGCGTATATAGTGCCTGCGTGAAATGTTCGGATTGCATCGTGCTCATTGGTTGTTACTCTCCTGAAAATAAAATTGATATTCGCTCTATTAAACAATCTTTTCCAGTGCTGTGCAAACAACCGTCCAACATACCCAAAAGCTTGAAAATCTTTATTTAAAACGCGGAATCAACACAGGGGTGCGTTTTTTATAGGCTTCATAATCCGCCTGACCACCCCATTTTTCATCAGCGCTTTTCTCCAGCATGGGTACCCCGCTGACGCGTGTGAGCAGCAAGGCTACAAAAATCGGAGAGATTAGGCCAACCCATTGCCAGCCCTGCAAAACAGGTAGGGCTATGATCAATACACCAATCCACAGCAGGATCTCCCCGAAATAGTTGGGATGCCGCGAGCGCGACCATAAACCGCTTTGAATAAATTTCCCTTTGTTTTTCGGGTCGGACCGAAACCGGTTTTTTTGTGCATCCGCCCCAGCCTCGATTGAAAATCCCACTACCCACACCAGGAAACCAACCAGCGCAAACACATCCAATTCCTTGCGTGTGTTCGTGGTAATCGCTGCCAGCGCCGCCGCCAGGGTTAAGCTAATCCACAACCCCTGTAAATTCCAGGTATTCAGAAAGCGGATGAATGAAGGCTTGATCTCATCAAAACGGGTGTCCTTCCCGGCTTTGTTGATGCGCCGGAAGAGGAATGTACCCAGGCGGCCAGCCCAGATCACTACCAGTGCCAGCAGCAAGAAAGAACGCCCATCCTGCACCGGGCTGAGCAGCACGGCCAGTAGTGTCAGCGCGATGTAGGAAAAACTACCCGTCAGATCGAAATATTTCTCGGTCTGCAATAGGTAAGAGGGGATAAAAACCAGCCACTGTATTAAAAATGCCAAAGCAACGATGAATGCAAACAGCGGAAATCCAAAAACGGAGGCGCCGCCCTGGCTGCCGGCCAAAGCTACCCCAAAACCAATCAAAAGCACAACAAAAAATGATATCACCGCGGTGCGGTCTGTTTTCTTCATAGTGTTCCCTTTCTTTCCTGGCAATCCGGCCGGTCATGTCCGGTACGGAGTAATCTACAGCCATTGTATAATAATCGGGAAGGGAATACGATAAAACGACATTGTACAAACACTATACCAACATTGTCGGTGCGATTGCCGCATACCTTTAAAACCCGCAGAAATAAGTTGGCTGATTAATTTCCTGATTTAACCCGGTAACGATCTGCATCCGCGAAAGTATCCATCGCTCGAAAACCGGGGTAAATATGTGCCTGGTGTAGTTGTTTTACTTCTTAGCGTTCTTGGCGGCTTTGTGGGCGATTAATTCATTTATTCAACCACGCTTCAAATTTCTCCAACGCCGCAGCAAACCCCTTGCGCCCCAACCCCATGCGGAAATGCCGGTCGTCATCAATGCCCAGCGTCCGTGCTGGTTGAATCAGCACCCCCGCCTGCGCCGCCAGTTCTGCCGCGTAAACCGTTACCGAAGGCACATCCATACCGACCAGCGCCGTCGACCCCGCCATCGGCCGGCGCCAGGTGAACAACCCCGTATGCCGTGCAAAAAACGCCTCCGCCAATTGCAGGTTGTTTTCAATCTGCGCTACGCTTCTTTTCCGCAATTCCTCTCGCACCTGCCATGCTGCCATCCCCAAAAACTCACTGGGTGCCGGCGGGCAGATACTGGTATAAAATTTCCAGTTGATAATCGTATCCCGCAGCGCCTTATCCTGCACCACCAGCCAGCCCGTGCGCAGACCTGGCAATCCGTAGGTTTTGGATAGCCCGGAGAGCACCACAGCACGGGGCGTTACATCCACTGCCGAGGAAATGGCCGGCGTTCCCGAATGGAGCAGCCCGAAATACATCTCATCGCAAAACAGAATCAGATCGTAGGCTTCCACCACCTGTGCCAATTCCTGCAATTGTGCCTGCGTCGGCAGGTACCCGGTGGGGTTGTGCGGAAAATTTACCACAAGCATGCGTGTCCGTGCGGAGATCAAAGCGCGCAGCTGCGTAAAATCCAGATCCCATTGTCCATCGCCCGGGGTAAACGCCCATTTGCGCACATTGCCAGCGCCAACCACATGCTCAAACGTGTTGATCAGCGCATCATACGCCGGCGATAACACGATCACCTCATCCCCGGGTTCCAGCGCAGCCCGGGCTATCAGGTATATCCCCTCAACCGGCGTAGCCAGCATCACCACATCTTCTGGTTTCACGTGCGCATAGCTTTGTGCAATCATTTCCCGGAAGCGTGGGTTGCCAAGCGTCTCGGTATAACCCAAAGATAACCGCCCAAACTCCTCCATTGAAACCCCTGCCATGCTCAGCAATTCCGCTACTGTAACTGTCTCACAGTCCGAATTGCACAACTGGTATGGCGTGTTGAACTCGTACTTCGCATAAAAATGTTCTGTTTCAAAAGCTGCTATTTTCATAATTTTTTTCGTACCTTTTCATTATTTATTGGGGCTTGGGGCATTTACCCCTCTAAAACACCCCAAGCCCTATTTTATTGAGATAACTAGCTACCTGACAGTTTGTCATAAGACTGGGTAAAAATCGAGAACAAAGTTTTTATCATTGGCCAATTGCCTTTCAC
>PHBZ01000048.1 GCA_002840755.1 Chloroflexi bacterium HGW-Chloroflexi-10
CGCAGCGCTCAGGGGACTTCGCTGGGCAGAGGTCAGCTCCTTCGCTACGCTCGGAGTGCTTCGGCACATCACTTCGTTCAGTGCACTTCGCAAGGACTTTGGGTTGATGGATTACAATGCGAGATTTTACTCGCCTTATATAATGATGTTCACCAGCCCTGATACGGTAATTCCAGATACTTACAATCCGCTCGACTGGAATAGATATGCATACGCCAGATATAACCCGGTAAAATATTCGGATCCAACTGGACATGCAGTATCTGATGGCGGTTCAGCTGGATGTGGATTTATATGTGACCCAATCCCATCTACACCTACCACTACTGATACGCCTACGCCCATTACGGACTTCATTTTAAACCAAGTCCCCGGTTCATCTAGAGACTGGGCTAAAGCTGGTACTGTAACGGACGGTGTTGTCCTATTAGTGGATCTTTTTGCGGATGGAATAGTAGTTTATGCCACAGTGGTTGGATTTGGATCAGCTTTACCAGTAGTTGTGATATCATAAGGGGTTGAGACACCGGTACCTGCTGTGACAGGAGGCGGTGCTTTTCTTGTTGCCGATTTCTTTCTTGTACAACCAATACTAACAGTTGGGAACTATGGCGCGACAGCAGCCACCGTTATGACATATGTATCGGAGACGAAATCTGGCGCAACTGTTGTCGAGAAAGGTCAAATTTCTGCCGCGACAAAAAAAACAGCGTCACTTTAACTCTCGCTGGCTGGCTGGCCCCAGAAGCAATAAGTTCCACTCTCCTTCAGAGTGCTTGTTTTGCGAATGATTTGGGTTTGATTGCATTCCCATTTCATTAAGAAAAGAAGGTAACTATATGAGGATAATTTACTCAATTATTTTTCTATTCATTCTCCTCCTTGGTGCGTTTTTGGGAATTAAAGCATTTCGCCTAACAAAAGCGATTTATTGGGGGACGGAACAGAGATTCCGTGCTGCAATTTGCGATTCCGCTTTGTATGGTTTGTCCTTGAGCCTTGTGATGTTTGGAGGAGTCTACTTACTTGCTTCAATCGCTGATAATACGTATCCCTTAGGAATATATGCTTTATTGAAGAGTTTTGCATTATTCCTAATCCCCGGCCTCTTCGTGTTTCTTGGCTCACTTTTGCGATTTTTCATATTTGGTTTGTATCGAGACCGATTAATGGGATTCATTCTAAGTAAAAGAAATGACAAAAACTTAAAGTGATTCTTGTGAAATTGAAAGACGAGCGAAGGGTTGAACGACCGCCTCTGTTCACCTCTCTCTTTTTGTTGTGTGTCTTCAGTATAATATAATGCGGCTGAGCTGAAAGCCAAGACCTTAGCCCATTAAAAACACAATCCTTTCCCCTGTAAAAGGGATGTGATCCCAAAGCTTAAAACCTGCGCTTTTTGAAGAATCGTAATAGAATAAAGGACACGCTGCTTGCCCAGCGATACCAACCTACTTTAACTAAACAATACAATGGAGTTGAATCATGAAGAGCATTAGCCTGGTTTTTTTGTGCTGCCTGTCGATGTTATTAGGCGCTTGCAGTAAGGGTACTGACGCGGATGCCAAAACCCCGGAGCCAGCAGCCGCGCAAATTACCACTACCACTACACCGGACTCGAATTTGGCGCCCCCACAAGGCACACCCATACCACCTGAACCCACCGCGCTGCCCGCCCCGACTGAAGTGAAACGCAGCCTGTATGACCCGAGCATTTTTGTGATTGAAGCCAAAGGTTCCTGGCAGATTGAAATTGCCCCGGGTTATTTTGCGGATTATGAATGCGAAATTTATTTGCATAAAATTGACGCGAACGACAACCGCGCGGTTGCGGGCAGTTATCAGGGTGTCTTTTGGATGCAGACCAGCCTGGATACGGCTGAATATATTAAAGAGATGTTGGGAGATGTGCCGATCGACATGAGTTTTGACGCCGGTGGAGAAGCTGTCAGTGATAATTTAGGCATTTCGCTCAATACGAGTGATGACAAAGCCTGGACGGATTATTCCATTTTGGGCGAGGATGGCAACCCATTGCCCTTAACCCAGGATACGCCGGTGGGTAAAGGCAGCTTTGTAGCGATTGCCAAGGAAATTTACCTTGTGGCAAAGGCACAGGGCGCGCAAGGCGAAAAGGTAGATTATTCTTCCAATGAGGGCAGCGGAGATGAAGTGGATATAAACTACGTGATTCACGTTGAGCCGGATGAAATGGAATCGGGTAATACGCGCAAGGTAACCATCCATTTAAGCGGTGAAGGTTTTAGCCAGGTTATCGAAGGGGAGATGCGCCGGCTGCCGGGTACCACTGAGGATGTTTCCGATTATTTAAATTCTCCCGCTTACCAAAATTCTACCTGGAGTAAGCTGCAATAAATAGGATCATCTCAATGATACGGGGTTGGGGGGAGTTTTAGACGAGCAGATTGCCCGTCTAAAACTCCTTTGCCCTTAATTCATGAAAAGATATTTTAAACTGGTATAAAAATGCAGATAGCAGCCGGTCTTGTGTTGGCCTGCTGCTATGTTTTATGATGGGATTGCGGATACCAGGTATTTATTCTTCTTTTTTTACGCGGTAGTCGGCGAGGTTGAGTTTGGTGAAGAGGCGTTGTTTTACATCGACGGGGGCGGCTTCTGTGTGGGCGTGGTGGTGGTAGATTTCGATGGTTTTTTTCATGGTATTTACGACCACGCGGCAGTTTTCACATTCGCTGAGGTGCTTTTCCAGGTCGCTGCACAAATCGGAATTGAGTTCCCCATCGACATAGTCCGAGAGTGAGGCGAGCAGATCTTTACAGTGCTGTTGTTTTTCCATCATCTTTTATCTCCAGCATACGTTCCCCAAAGAATTGGGTGAGTTCTTCACGCAGTTTGAGGCGTGCGCGTAAGAGGCGGGTTTTGACATTTGTTTCCGTCAGGTCGAGCGCCTCAGCGGTCTCCCGGATGGAGAGCCCTTCCACATCGCGCAGGACGAATACTGTTCTGAGGCTCTCCGGCAGATTGCTTATGGCGCGGTTGAGGGTGGCGCGGGTTTCGTTGGTTTCAAATTCCTGTTCCGGCAGGCAGCACCAATCCAGGATTTGCAGGTTGGGCATGCCGCCGCCATCCTCATCATCGTTATATTCGTCTTCGATGACCGCGACGACCGGCTTGCGCTTGCGGATGGTCATGAGGGCTTCGTTGACCGCGATGCGATAGAGCCAGGTGGCGATGGTGGAACGACCTTCAAAGTTTGGCAGCGAGCGCATGGCTTTGATGAAGGTTTCCTGGAGCACATCTTCGGCTTCGGCTTGATCATTCAGCATGCGCAGCGCTACACGGTAGATTCTATCGGAGTACTGCTCGACCATCTGCGTCAGGGCCTGCGGATCGCCGGCTTTGAGCGCTTCAAGCGAGAGGTCTTCCACTGGTTTCTCAATCATTTAGATGAACCTCCGCGAAAAAAGTTGCAAGATCTGCGATTCAGGAAAGCGGCCAGTTTGGGAGCACATCGAATTCCAATGTATCCACTTTGTCGTGAACAAAGCGGTAATAGCCGGCCGCGGCAATCATGGCGGCGTTATCGGTGCAGTATTTGAGGGGCGGGATAAATACCGTGAATTCACTCTGGTTGAGAAAGGCTTCACGCAGCGCCTGGTTGGCGGATACGCCCCCGGCGACAACGATATTTTTGACGTTATATTTTCTGGCAGCCAGCATGGTTTTCTTGAAGAGGACCTCTACTACGGCGTCCTGGAACCCGGCGGCGAGGTCGTTTACCGGCAGGGGTTTACCCTGGCTTTCCAGGTCGCGCACGGTGCGCAGCACGGATGTTTTCAGGCCAGAGAAGGAGAAATCCGAGGAGCCTTCCATCCAGGCGCGGGGGAAATGAAAGGCTTCTTTGCTGCCGTAAGCGGCGGCATTCTGGACAGAGGGTCCGCCGGGGTAGGGCAGCCCGATGAGGCGGGCGACTTTATCAAAGGCTTCGCCGGCGGCGTCGTCGAGGGTGCTGCCGAGACGTTCGTATTGGAGGTGGTCGCGCATCAGGTTGAGTTCGGTGTGGCCGCCGGAGACCAGAAGCGCCAGCAAAGGAAATTGGGGAGCGGGGGGCGGCACGGGGGTTTCTGAGGGATAGAGCCAGGCGGAGTAGATATGGCCTTCGAGGTGGTTGACGCCGATGAGGGGCAGGCGGCTACCCATGGCCATGCCTTTGGCCATGTTGACGCCTACGACCAGCGAACCGGCTAAACCGGGCCCGCGGGTAACGGCGATGGCATCGATGTTTTCGAGGTTCATGTGGGCCTGCTGCAGGGTTTGTTCTACGACAGCGTGGATGGTGCGGACATGCTGACGGGAGGCTACTTCAGGGAAGACGCCACCATACTGCTGGTGCAGGTCGATTTGCGAGGCGACGACGGAGGAAAGCAGGACGCGCCCGTTTTCCAATACGGCGGCGGCGGTTTCATCGCAGGAGGATTCGATAGCGAGGATTCTGGCGTGGGGAAAGTTCTTTTTTAATGGGCTCATAAGGTTTGTTATATCATAGAATGGGGGGAAGGATCAAATGAAAATGTGACCCTCCCTAAATCCCTCCCTAGTCAGGGAGGGACTGGTGACCCTCCCTATATCCCTCCCTAGTCAGGGAGGGACTTTGGTAATTTGCCATCGGAGAGGGACTTTATCATGTTGGTTATTTCGATTATTGTCGTTTTTGTGTTTTCAAGCACTTGTTCATTTGAGAATCGAATAACTGTGTATCCTTTTTCGTTCAGCCATAGAGATCTGGATTCATCAAATTCTTGTCTTGATTGATGAATAGCGCCATCCACTTCAATCACCAATTTAAGTTCCGGGCAGCAAAAATCTGTGATGAACGGTCCGATGGGATGCTGACGACGGAACTTATATCCACCTATTTTTCGCCTTGAAAGATTTTCCCAAAGAACTTTTTCAGCAGGAGTTGCGAATTTTCTAAATTCCTTCGCATATTCATGCATCCGCGAATGTTGATCAATCGGAACTTTCCCTGGTTTTTCTGTTTTCATTGGTTCCCAATTTAAGCGAAGAAGGGTCGGGGATGATGAGGGTTATTGCAGGGGAATGATGAGGTCCTGGGGGAAGTCGACCATTTTTTCGGGTTGGCCGTTTTCGTTGATGAACCAGGTGTCTTCGATGCGGACGCCCATGCCACGTTCGGGGTAGTAGAGGCCGGGTTCGATGGTGAAGACGGAGCCGCGGACGAGTTTTTCGTTGTCGCCGGCGGTGTAGCCGGAAAAGGGCATTTCGTGGACGCGCAGGCCGAGCCCGTGCCCCAGGGAATGGACATAGCCTTCCTGGGTGGCCGGATCAATGCGCATGGTGGGGTGTCCCTGGGCTTCGAAGAGTTCGTTGGTGCGCGTCTGGTAGGTTTTAAAGACGGCGTTTTCTTTTAATTCAGCGGTGACAGCAGCATATACCTGTTTTACATCCGCGTATAGCTTAAGGACATCGTCCGGCGCGTACCCGAGACACCAGGTGCGGGTGAAGTCGTAATAATAGCCGCCGCCGGTTTCGCAGGGGAAGATATCGAAGACTATGGTTTTACCAAGGGTGAGCGGATCGTCATTATTACCCTGGCTGTGGGGAATACCGGCATCACGCCCGATGGCGAAGATGGTGTTTTCGGGGTTTTCTGCACCGGCTTCGGCGAGCCAGAGGTTGATTTTACCTTTGACCTGCCCGATGGTGACGGGAGAACCGTCCGGGTTGACCAGGGTTTCGCCTTGGGTGTTTTGCCCGGCAAGAAAATCCCGCACGCGACCCACCACGCCGGTGGTGATCTGACCCATTTTGCGGATGCGGGCCAGTTCTGCGCTGCTTTTGGTCATCATGGCTGTCATCAGGATTGGGTCGGGAGAAAAACCGGTAAAGGATAACCCCGGCATTATTTTTTGCAGGTGGGAGAGAATGGCAAATTTGGTCCCAAGTTCGGTGCTGCCGTAGAGCGCTACCGTACCGGTGGTGACGCCGCAATCCGCAAACATTCTGGCATAGCGCAAGGCGGCGGCCTCGATCTGGTTGCCGTTTGTTTCTTTTAAGTACTCCTGCATCGGGTAGAGATCGTAGCAGCGGGTCGTTAGCCCGCTTTTGGCGGCTTCATCGCGTTCCATGGATCCATGAAAAAGCACAGCCGTTTCGCCCTGTTTTTTGATCAGGTCGGCGTTGGTGAGGTGACCGCCGCCGGTGAGGTAGACCATAGCCGGGTTGTGCTGACCGGCGCCGACTACCAAGAGGGCGTCCACATGACTGGCTTGCATTAAAGCATCGATTTCGTTTTTCATTTTTTCCTCCGAGGGGTAATTTGATGGGCATAAACATTGCGGATGGTTTCCAGGAAAATTGAATCCTGTTCCGGTAATACTGTGCGCGGGTCTAAGAGCACCTGATTGGCTTCGATACGGGCGATGATCGGGATGGGCTGCTGGCGCAAATGCGCCAGGAATTGGTCCGGTTTGGGGACAGACAGGGCCAGGACAAAACCGGGGAGGGTTTCTTGCGGCAGGCTGCCACCGCCAATGGTGGAAAGGCTGGGGACAACACTGCCAACACCCAGGAAGCTTTGCCAACCCAAGGCGCGCTGCTGGAGATGGTTGGGTGCGGCGGCGATCATACGCCAGATGGGAATTTGTTGTTCGGCGTCACCGCGCAGGTAGTGAAGCAGGGTAGCACTCAGGCCGGCCAGCGTGACTTTATCGGGGCGAACGGCGCGCGCCAGCGGGTGGCGTTTGATTTTTTGGATGAGTTCGCGCTTACCGATGAGAATACCAGCTTGCGGCCCGCCGAGGAGCTTATCACCGGAAAAGCAGATCAGATCGGCGCCGGCGGCCAGCGATTCCTGAATGGTAGGTTCGTGTGGCAGACCGTACTGAGCCGTATCCAGAAAGGTACCCGACCCGAGATCATCGAGCACTGGCACGCTAAATTGATTGGCAACAGCGCAGATCTCTTCCAGCCCGGCTTCGTGGGTAAAGCCTTGCAGGCGGAAATTGGAGTGATGCGCGCGCATCACCAGCGCGGCCTGATTTTGCAGGGCTTCTTCATAATCTCGCAGGTGAACACGGTTGGTGGTACCCACCTCCACCAGTTTGGCGCCGGATTGTTTCATTACGTCCGGGATGCGGAAACCGCCGCCAATTTCGATGAGTTGGCTGCGGGCAATGATCACTTTGCGGCGGTTGGCCAGCGCACTGAGCGCCAAGAGCACCGCAGCGGCATTATTGTTTACAACGGTTGCGGCTTCCGCGCCGGTGAGACGCACCAATAAGGCTTCGGCATGGACTGAACGCGAGTCGCGTTTGCCGGATTCCAGGTCGAATTCGAGGTTGTTGTACGCGGCTGCCACAGAGCGCATGGCGTTGATTGTATCCGCACTGAGGGGGGCGCGGCCGAGGTTGGTATGCAGGATGACCCCGGTAGCATTGATCAGCGGAATGAGTGTGGGCTGGAACCAGGCGGCTAATGTTTGCCAGGCGGCTTCCAACAGGGCTGCTTCGGATGGGCAGACCTGGTCGTTTAAGATTTGCTGGCGGGCACTTTCCACGACCAGGCGCAGCGCCTGGGTGGTTTGCTGGCTGCCAAAAGGCGCAAAACGATCACTTTCATTGGCGGATTGGATTAACCGGTCAATGGAAGGGAGTTTGCGCAGTTCATCCTTCATTTTCTTCCACCGGATGCCAACGGCTGCGTTCCACCAATCGGATCAGATTTTCGATGACGATGATGCCAATCGCGAGCACGCCGATCAAGAGCCCGTTAAGAACGCGGCCTAATTGCAGCCATGCCAATAAATCAAAAAAGATAGCAAACCAGATCGACTGGCGAATGAGCACAATAGCATTGACCGGCGGCGTACTGGGAAAACGCAGATTCAGGAAAAATATTACCGGTAAAGCTGTGGCACTGAGCGCCATGGTGAGCAGGAAAAAGAAAACCCAACGCGGCCCGAGGAAGGGCTGTGTGTATTGGACCAGAAAAAACAACCCAATCCAGCCTGTCAGCCCGATTACGGCGGAAGTTATTAAAATGGGAGTGATTTTTTGAAAGAGACTTTTATTCACATTGACTCCTGTGTTTAAATTATATCGCAAGTGCGGCATCAGACAGGTATTTGGATGCATACTTTATACCGGGGACAGGAGAGAATATCAGCAACCGAAATTGAAATAAAGAACAATGATTTTTTGATTATTTCCTAACGATAACGCTATAATTGAATTAATGTGAAAGTCAAAATAAACCTGAATGATTCAATCCTAAACCACATTTTTCATCCATCATTCGCCCAGAATAACAAAGGAGAATCCCATGTCCTGGCAGGACCAAATAAACGGAGATTCGTTAACCTGGCTGCTGGAAGCAGATAACCCGGATGTGCGTTATTTAGCCATGCGTGATCTGCTGCAATTAGCGGAAGAAGATGTTGAATACCAGAGCGCCAGAGAGCTGGCACATAGGGAGGGGCTGATTGGCGCCGTGCTGGCAGAGATGCAGCCGGAAGGTTACTGGGTGGAGCCCGGCCCGGGTTACAACCCGAAATACCGCAGCACGGTGTGGGCGATTATTTTACTGGCCCAATTGGGAGCTTCAATTGCAGATGATGCACGGATCGAACTGGCGTGTAAGTATGTGTTGGAGCATGCGTTAACTGAGAATGGACAGTTCACTACCTCCGGCAGCCCATCCGGGACGGCCGATTGTTTGCAGGGTAATCTGAGCGCGGCTTTATTGGAGCTGGGCTGCACGGATGCGCGCCTGGACAACGCTATTGAATGGATGGCACGCAGTACCACCGGGGAAGGGGTAGCGCCGTTAGGAGATAAACAATCTGCCCTGCGGTATTATGCCGGGAAACGCGGTCCGCTGTTTATGTGCGGCGCGAACAATAATATGGCGTGCGCCTGGGGCGGGACGAAGGTGATGCTGGCATTCAGCAAACTACCTGCTGAGAAGCGCACAGCGTTGGTTGAAGCGGCTATCCGGCAAGGGGTGGATTTTTTTCTGGATGTGGACCCGGCAACGGCGAGTTATCCGAACGGGTGGGCGGATAAGCCAAGTGGGAACTGGTGGAAGTTCGGATTCCCGGTTTTCTATGTGACGGATGTGCTGCAAATAGTGGAAAGCCTGGTTGGGCTGGGCTATGGAAACGATCCACGCCTGACACATGCTGCGCAGCTGATCCTTGAGAAACAGGATGCGCAGGGACGCTGGGTGTTGGAGTACGACTACGCCGGTAAAACCTGGGTCGAGTTTGGGAGGAAGAAAGAACCCAATAAGTGGGTGACTTTAAGGGCAGCCAGGGTATTGAAAGCGATTTGGGGATAAAACGGCGTTTTATTGGACGCTTTTTGGACGCTGCATTCATACAATCAAAAAAGGCAGGGAATAAACCATAAAAACCATGGTTTGATTTCCCCATAAGCCGGTTTATTTAATCGGACACTTTTTTTGAACTATGAGGAAAAAAACATGACGTCTAAATCTAAATTTTTGCATCTCTTGATTCTGCCGGCTTTTGTGCTTGCTCTTTGGAGTGGAACGCCGGTTGCCGCATCCAATACACATCATTCTGCGGAAGCAGGGATAACGAACAGGACTGATTTTGATGATTTGCCTCCGGATTTGCAGGAAGTCTTTGAATCGACTGTTAGCGGGGCGACCGCACAGGGAAAACTATCCGTTTATGGTGCACCATATGATGATTTTGGACAGTCGGTAGCGCTTAGCGCAGATGGGAATACTGTTGTAGTAGGCGCCCCAAACACTGATTTAACGGATATGAAAGATGTGGGTGTGGCTTACATTTTTGTTCGGGACAGCGGCGTTTGGGAACACCAGGCCACGCTGTCCAACCAGAGTATGCTTTCACCAGATATAAACACAGATGTTGAAACGAAAGGCGGTACCACAATTTATTTTGGCCAATCGGTTTCGATCAGTGATGATGGAAATACGGTATTGGTAGGCGCGCCAAATTCGGGCGGATTTGTAGACCAGGGAATCGCTGTAATTTTTACTCGTAGCGGTGACACATGGACGCATTTAACGACTCTGGTTGCTGGTGACGCGGCTGAAGGAGATGGTTTTGGTTACTCGGTTGCCCTGAGCGGGGACGGTCTTGCGGCGGTGATTGGCACTCCCGGCGCGGATATTGATGCAAAAGAAGATCAGGGGGCGGCATATTTATTTACTAATTCCGCCAGCACCTGGTCCCAACAAAGGAAATTTACCGCCAGTGACGGCGCTGCTGGTGATGAGTTTGGAACAGCAATTTCCATCAGTGATAATGGCGGTACGGTTGTAGCAGGCGCTCCGAGTGCAAAGATTGGGAGTAATATAGAACAGGGCGCCGTTTATATATTTATGAAATTTCTTAATTCCTGGACTCCGGTAAAAATTACCGCCAGCGCTGGCGAAGCTGATGATTTGTTCGGCAGGGCGGTTGCGGTCAACGGCGGGGGGAGCAAGGTTGTGATTGGGGCTTATGGGGATTTCTTCTCAGGTGCGGGCAATGCCGCCTATGTTTATATGCGCGCAGGCCTATCCTGGGGTGGTGAGCAAAAAATCACAACACCCGGAAGCAGCAGATTTGGCCGTTCCGTAGCGATCAATGACAACGCCAGCAGGGTACTCATTGGATCGACATGGGATAAAATTAATGAGAACACCCGCCAGGGTGCTGCGTACGTATTTGACCTGGTAGATTCAACGTGGGCCCTGCAGGATCGTTTGGTGGCAGCAGATGGATTAGAGGATGACTGGCTGGGAATCTCGGCCGCCTTAAGTGATGACGGAGAGGTGAGTTTTGTCGGCACTGTTGGCATCGATATTGCGGGCAACAGCGGTCAGGGGGCGGTGTATGCTTTTACACCAGGCGGCTCGGATTGGTCACAGACACAGAAGTTGACTGGCGCCTGCGCGCCAAACTTCCAATTTGGATTTGCTAATGCGCTCAGTGGTGATGGTCTGACGGCCATCATAGGCGCACCTTCGGCGAACCTGGAAGGTGTTACTGATCAAGGCGCAGCGTATATCTATACCCGGTCCGGTCCGGTGTGGGTACCTCAGGCACGACTGGTTGCATCGGATGGGTTAGCCGGTGACAAATTCGGTTATTCCGTATCCATCAGTGACGATGGAAATACCGCGATCGTGGGTGCATACTGGGCAACAGTCGGTGCGAATGCGCACCAAGGTAAAGCTTACATTTTCACCCGGACAGGCACAACCTGGTCTGAAAAACAAATACTCACTGTTGCAGGGGCGGTTGATGATTGGTTCGGTTTATCTGTAGCCATTAATGGTGATGGCGATCTGGCATTGATTGGCGCGATAGGCCGGGATGTGAACGGAAAAAACAACCAGGGTGCTGCGTATACGTTTAGCCGTTCCGGAGACACATGGTCGTATCAAGCACTATTGATGGCTTCGGATGGCCTGGCCGGGGATACATTTGGCCGATCAGCAGATTTTAGCCAGGACGGTACATGGGTCATTATTGGCACCCCGGGCGCCACGGTGGATGGAAAAGCTATGCAGGGGGCTGCCTATATTTTCACAAATCCTGGTTCGGGATGGTCCCAACAGAAAAAGCTGACCACCACCGCAGGCGCTGCACATGATGAACTGGGTATTTCCGTATCAATCAGTAATGACGGCTCGATCGCTTTGGTCGGTGCACAGGGAGAAGAAGCGGATATGGGCCGGGCATATATTTTTAGGAGGACCGCTTCCACCTGGACACAAGAGCGTCAGTTTACTATCTCGGGTGGTTTGGCCGGGGATCATGTGGGTTTTTCAACAGCCTTGAGTGGGGACGGCCGGATTGCATTGGTAGGTGCGTATGGTACGGATGAATTTGGTAAACAGGACAAAGGAATGGCTTATCTATTTGTGAAGCAGAATGGATCCTGGTCTGCCAAGACTATTCTCAGTGCAGCGGATGGCGCGGCTAATGACCAGTTTGGTTTTTCAGTGGCATTGAGCGCTGATGGCAATACGGCTTTAATTGGTGCGCGAAATAATGCCATGCAGGGTCACAATTTGCAGGGTGCTGTTTACCCTTATGCATTGAATTATCCCACTCAAAATGAGTTGTATCTGCCTTTACTGGTCCGTTAGCAGTTGATTCTCAGGCCGACAATAAAATTTTGTAAACCCTGAAAAAGATAAAAGCATCCTCCTGCTCAACGCGGGGGATGCTTTTTGATTTGGATATATAATTTCATTTATCCAGTTTTTGCTTAACCTTTATTTGGAGAATCCATGAACCACAAAGAATTGCGTCATTGGGAAACACTTTCAAAACAGGTTATTTTGCAGCCTAACAAGTTTTTGACCGTTGAAAACCACATCGTAAAACTGCCGGATGGCCAGATCATCCCTGATTGGTCGTGGTTGATTATTCCGGATGCGGCGATCGTATTGGCTGTGACCGCAGATCAACAATTTCTGTGTTTCCGCCAGATAAAATATGCCGTAGACGGCACCACTCTGGCGCCAGTGGGTGGAATGCTTGAGCCGGGTGAATCGCCTTTGGACGCGGCGCAGCGAGAATTGCGTGAGGAAATGGGTTATAGCGCATCAGAGTGGGTGAATTTGGGCAGTTATATTCTGGACCCCAATCGCGGTGTAGCGACCATGCACCTTTTCCTGGCATTGAATGCCGAAAAGGCTGCTGAACCGGACAGCGACGATCTGGAGGATCAGGAAATGCTGCTATTAAGCCGCACAGAGATCGAAGCTGCCTTGAAAGAAGGTCAGTTCAAGATATTGGCCTGGACCGCTGTGGTTTCACTGGTTTTGAATTATCTCCAGGTATCTCCGCTGGTATCAAAAGTTCAGAAGGTGGTACGGCAAGATTTGGTTTCCAGAGACGACCATTTATAATTATCTTAAGCAACTGGGAATTTGCGTACTCCAACAAAATAATTCGACATTGCAATGCCGCAATCTATATCCTATTGATTATCCGGTATTATCGTATTGGAGGAGAAGCGTTTCTCCTGAAAATCACTGGTTTGACCAGCCAAACCACTTAAAAAAAGAAGAGACTGTATTTAGATGAAAAAACCTCAATCGATTAATCCAACCCGTGCCGAACGACTTCTCCGTCCATTTCAGGAATTCATGCATAAAGAAGCTTCCGGCGGTATTCTGCTGCTTGTCTTCACGGTGATCGCACTGATATGGGCAAACTCACCTTTTGCTGACCGTTATGTCAATCTGTGGCAAACGCAACTGACGATAGGAATAGGTAGTTTTGTTCTGGCGAAACCATTATTGCTATGGATCAATGATGGACTGATGGCGGTTTTCTTTTTTGTAGTTGGTTTAGAGATTAAGCGCGAGGTGTTGGTAGGTGAATTAGCCTCCCTGAGGCAAGCTGCTCTTCCTTTGCTCGCGGCAGTCGGCGGTATGCTTGTTCCAGCGCTAATTTATGCTGCTTTTAACAGCGGTAAAGCGGGTGCATCGGGGTGGGGAATCCCGATGGCAACCGACATCGCTTTCGCATTGGGTGTGATGGCGCTGCTTGGAAAACGGGCGCCGTTGCCCCTGAAAATATTCCTGACTGCCCTGGCGATTGTTGATGATATTGGCGCCGTTCTGGTGATCGCGTTATTCTATACAGCTGAGATTTCCTGGCTCAGTCTGGCTGCGGCTGCTGTATTTTTAATATTGCTGGTGATTGTCAACCGCCTGGGCGTACGCCATCCGTTGGTTTACACGATATTAGGAATTGGGCTGTGGGTGGCGTTTCTCAAGTCCGGTATTCATGCTACGGTTGCCGGGGTGTTACTGGCGATGACCATTCCTACCAAAGCCCGAATCAAGAGCAAGGAATTTGTTAAACATGGACGGGTTGTTCTGGGTGATTTTGAAAGAGCAGAAGATGGTTTAGATACCACAAACGGAAACCAACAAGCCGCGTTACAGGAACTGGAAACCATTGTAAAAAGAACCTCAGCTCCTCTTCAGCGAATGGAACATGCTTTGCATCCCTGGGTAGCCTTTTTCATTATGCCAGTATTCGCATTCGCCAACGCGGGTGTAGCGTTTGGAGATGAATTTGTGTCTGCTTTTACTAATCCAATCACTTTGGGCGTGGTTGCAGGTCTGGTGATTGGCAAGCAAGTTGGCATTACCGCTTTTGCCTGGCTGGCCGTGAAAGGTAAACTGGCTGATTTGCCCGTTGGAGTAACCTGGCTGCAAATCTACGGCGCCAGTTGCCTGGCGGGGATAGGTTTTACCATGTCGCTATTTATTGCGGGTTTAGCCTTTGGCGATAGCCCTGCCTTATCCACTGCAAAAGTAGGAATATTGGCAGCATCGCTGATTGCAGGCTTCCTGGGTTGGATTATATTGAGAAATTCTCCGCAGAAATAGCGCTGGCCAGGGTATCCTGCTATTACGGAAAAACAATTTTTCGTATGAGAGAAAGATAAGGATAGCGTTCAGGCACCGCGGAAAATTGTTTGTGTCTAACCAGCTTCATTTGTGATTTGCTATTTTTTGTGGTAACATTTGGAGAATTAACTCATCAAGAGAGGCGGAGGGACCGGCCCGTTGAAGCCTCGGCAACCACTGTTCGAGCAGGTGCCAATTCCGGCAGAGATCCGTCGAGGGATCGTTCTGGTAGATGAGCACGGCAAGATTAACGGCCTCTCTGTTCCAGGGAGGTATTTTTTTAATCAGGATTACATTGTCCTGGAATGGAGCGACTATGACAAAAAATTACACAAACCGGCGATACCTGGATGCTTTAGAAGAACGGGTACTCGTTTTTGATGGGGCGATGGGCACCAGCTTGCAAACCATGAATTTGACGGCGAAAGATTTTGGCGGAGAACATCTGGCCGGCTGCAATGATTATTTGGTGATCAGTTGTCCTGAGGCAGTAGAGAAAGTGCACCGTTCTTTTATGGAAGTTGGGGTAGATGTGCTGGAAACGGACACATTCCGCTCTAACCGGCTCACCCTGGCGGAATACGGATTGCAGGACCGGGTACTTGAGATCAACAGCGCCGCAGCACGCCTGGCGCGCAAAGTAGCGGATGAGTTCAGCCAATCCAGCGGAAAGCAACGGTTTGTGGCCGGATCCATGGGACCTTCGGGAAAATTGCCCTCCATGGATGACCCTGAATTATCCAACGTTTCTTTTAATACACTGGTTGAAGTGTTTTGTGAGCAGGCTTTAGGACTGCTGCAAGGTGGGGTTGACCTTTTGGTGATTGAGACCTCACAGGATATTCTGGAAGCGAAGGCAGCCGTATTGGGCGCCACCTGCGCATTTGAAAAAAGCGGAATTAGCGTGCCTATTCAGGTACAGGTTACACTGGATACTACAGGACGGATGCTGCTGGGCACGGATATTGGCGCGGCGGTGACCATTCTGGAAGGTATGCCGATTGATGTTATCGGATTGAATTGTTCCACCGGTCCGGAACACATGCGTGAACCGATTGCTTTTATGGGTGAGAACACCCGGTTACCGGTTTCGTGTATCCCCAATGCCGGCCTGCCATTAAACGTGGACGGCGAGGCTGTTTATCCGCTTTCCCCGGATGAATTTGCCAGCGCAATGAGCGAATTTGTGGAGAATAATCACATCAGTGTGGTGGGTGGCTGCTGCGGCACCACACCGGCGCATCTGGAAAAATTAGTAAATAAAGTAGGTGGAAGGGTACATCCGGCCCGCCCAACGCTGGATAAGACCCTCTTATCCTCCTCTGTGCAGACTATGTCCATGCAGCAGGAACCAGCACCCTTCTTAATTGGAGAACGTCTTAATACCCAGGGAAGCAAGAAATTTAAAAATATTATTCTGGCGGAGGATTACGATAGTGTCCTGACGATTGCCCAACAGCAGGTTGACAGCGGCGCTCATGGCCTGGATGTTTGCGTGGCCCTCACCGAGCGGGCTGACGAAGTGGAAACAATGCGGAAAGTTATAAAGAAATTGGGACCAATTGTTAAGGTGCCGCTGGTGATTGACTCCACCGAGCTGGATGTGATGGAAATGGCGCTGCAAACCGCCCCGGGACGCTGCCTGATCAATTCCACTAACCTGGAAAGCGGACGCGCCAAGGCTGATAAAGTCTTTGCTCTGGCAAAGAAATATAATGCGGCAGTATTGGTGTTAACCATCGATGAAGTTGGTATGGCGAAGACCGCAGAGCGCAAGTTGGAAATCACCCGGCGGTTGTTGGATATAGCGGTGAACGATTTTGGGCTAAAGCCGGAAGATCTCGTCGTGGATGCTTTGACATTCACCCTGGCCACCGGTGACGCCGAATTTAATCAGTCGGCGCTGGAAACCATGGAGGGTATCCGGCGCATCAAAGCTGAGCTGCCGGGTGTGCTTACATCTCTGGGAGTCAGCAATGTTTCCTTTGGCCTAGCGCCGGCAGCCCGAGCGGCGATAAACAGCATTATGTTGTATCACTGCGTACGCGCCGGGTTGGATATGGCGATTGTTAATCCGGCACAGATCACACCGTATGCCGATATTCCCCAGGAAGAAAAAGAACTGGCTGAAGATTTGATTTTCAATAAACGGGAAGACGCATTGGAGCGCCTGATCCAATATTATCAGGAGCACGGCACCACGGCAGCCGATAAGACATCCAATCAGGAAGCTTTACTGCTTTCTTTACCAACCGATCAGCGGTTATTCAGACGCATCACCCAACGTTATAAAGACGGCGTTGAAGCGGATATTGACACACTGATGGCTGATACTGGCGATATGCGCCCGCATGACCGCGCTGTGGAGATTCTCAATACAGTGCTGTTACCGGCGATGAAAGAAGTTGGAGATAAATTTGGCGCGGGTGAATTGATTTTGCCCTTTGTGCTGCAATCCGCTGAGGTGATGAAGAAATCGGTGGCGCACCTGGAAAATTACCTGGAAAAACAGGAAGGCGTCAGCAAAGGCTTGATTGTTTTGGCGACGGTGTACGGCGATGTGCATGATATTGGCAAGAATCTGGTTAAAACCATTCTTTCCAATAACGGATACGATGTGATTGATCTGGGAAAACAAGTACCGGCTGAGACCATTATTTCTAAAGCACAGGAGGTTCATGCAGATGCGATTGGTCTGAGCGCTTTACTGGTCAGTACCAGTAAGCAAATGCCGCTGATTATAAATGAACTTCACCGGCGTAATATCCAAGTACCGGTATTAATAGGCGGAGCGGCGATTAACCGGCGATTTGGGCGGCGTATATTGCTGACTGATGCTGATGAGTTTTTCCCTGCCGGGGTGTTCTATTGCAAGGATGCTTTTGAAGGCCTGAATGTAATGGACCAACTCAATAATCCTGAAGCTCGAGCGCGTTTAGGAGACCAGACACGGAAAGAAGCTGAGATGGAATTGGACCGCAAGGCGCTGGAAGCCGAGCCAGCCGGTTTGAACAGCATTGAACGGTCAAACGTAGGTGCGGCGTCTGAGATTCCAACCCCGCCAGCCTGGGGAGTACGGGTTGTACGCAACATGCCACTGGAAATGGTTTTTCAACACCTTTCTATTAATGAACTCTTCCGGCTTTCCTGGGGAGCGAAAAATGCCCACGGCGCAGAATGGGAAACCATCAAACAGGATTATGAAAAACGTCTCGACCAAATGAAACGGGATGCCTTGCGCAACGGTTGGCTAAAACCGCAGGCTGTTTACGGATATTTTCCGGCGCAGTCGGATGGCAACGATCTGCTGGTATACGATCCGCAATCCGTAGAACGTGGGACACCGGCGGTTTTACAACGGTTTAATTTTCCGCGCCAACCAGCCGGCGACCACTTTTGCCTCGCCGATTATTTTTCAACGGTGGAATCGGGCATAATGGATGTGGTTGTCTTCCAGGTAGTTACTGTGGGCGACGAGGCTTCGCGACACTTTGATGAATTACAGGCAGACAGCAACTACAGTGAGGCATATTTCTCACATGGGCTGGCCGTCCAAACTGCTGAGGCAACCGCTGAGTACATGCACAGGCATATCCGGCGCGAGTTGGGGTTGACGGAAAATCAGGGCAAACGATATTCCTGGGGTTACCCGGCTATCCCTGAGCTGGAGGATCATCAGAAAGTCTTTGCGCTCCTGCCTGTGGAAGAAGAGTTGGGAATGATACTCACATCGGCTTACCAACTGGTGCCAGAGCAATCCACCGCGGCGATTATTCTGCATCACCCTCAAGCAAAATATTTTCATGTCGGCGGCAGCCGTGTGGATCAGTTAATGAAGGCATCAGAATGAGTTCATCTTCTCATTTTTTAAATCTGATTGAGAAAGGCCGGCCTCTTGTATCGGATGGGGCTATGGGAACTGTTCTGCACCAACGCGGGACACGTTTTGATGATTGTTTTGATGGTTTGAATCTGCAAAATCCGGATGTGGTTGGAGAGGTTCACAAGGCTTATATAGAGGCAGGCACTGATATCATACAGACGAATACCTTCGGAGCGAATCGATATAAATTAGCGCGTTACGGTTTGGAAGATCAGGTGGCAGCAATCAATGTAGCCGGGGTAAACCTGGCGCGCTCCATCATTACAGCCAGTAAAAAACCGATTTTATTAGCGGGGGATGTAGGTCCGTTAGGCGTGCGTCTGGCGCCGTTTGGACGGGTGCAATTGGATGAGGCGCGTGAGGCGTTTCGTGAACAGATCAGCGCATTGCTCTCCGCTGGTATAGATTTACTGATTATCGAAACCTTCACCGATATATATGAAATCAACGAAGCCATTCTGGCTGCCAAAGAATTGGCACCCGAACTGGCTGTTATTGCATCGATGACATTTACACGTGATGACCGGACTCTTTTGGGGGATACCCCGGAGAAAGTTGCCCAAAAAATATCCTCAGCCGGGGCTGACCTGATTGGGATTAACTGCTCTGGCGGTCCCTTGCAATTATTGCGCATTCTCAAGCAAATGAAAAAAGCTGTACCCCACGGATGGTTTTCGGTAATGCCGAATGCCGGCTGGCCGGAACAACAAGATGGACGGATTATGTACCCAGCTGGTCCCGAGTATTTTGGGGATTATGCACAGGCATTCTGGCAATTTGGCGCCAAAGTGGTGGGCGGCTGCTGCGGTACTACCCCGCAGCATATTGAGGCCATGGCGCGCGTTGTTCAAAACATGGACCCACAGGAACTGATTATGAGTTTTGAGACTCCGGAAGCAATTCGGGTCCAGGTTGATGAAGATGGCGCCCAGTGTTCTGAACTGGCGCAAAAAATGGAAGCGGGAAAATTCGTCATTGCTGTGGAAATGGACCCGCCACGCGGCTTGAGTACCAAGAAATTACTGGCGGGAGCCAGTTTACTGGCTGATTCCGGAGCTGATGTCATCAATGTGGCTGACAGCCCCATGGCACGTATGCGTATGAGTCCCTGGGCGGTGTGCAGTCTGATCCAACAACATATTGGCGTGGAGACTGTTTTGCATTTCCCCACCCGCGGACGCAATTTACTGCGCGTTCAAGGAGATCTGTTGGCCGCGCATGCGCTGGGTATTCATAATGTCTTCGTTGTAATGGGAGATCCAACATCCATCGGCGAATACCCGGATGCTATGGATAATTACGACCTGGTACCTTCCGGCCTGATAAAGTTAATCAAACAATCCTTTAATGCCGGTCTGGATCATGCCGGGTCAGAGATTGGACAGCCGACCTGTTTTTACGCTGGCGGGGCACTCAACCTGGGTTCTCCCAACATGGATACAGAATTAAAAAACCTGCATCGGAAATTAAAATCCGGCGCGGATTTCTTCCTTACCCAGCCCGTTTATGATGCCGAAGCAGCAATCCGTACCATTTCCTGGTTACAGGAACAATGCAGCGGCTATCAGCTTAATATTCTGGTTGGAATTTTGCCGCTGGCATCCGACCGGCATGCAGCCTTTTTGCATAATGAAGTGCCTGGGATCGTTATCCCGGAGGATATTATGCTACGCATGCAATCCGCCGGAAAAGCCGGAGCGAAGGAAGGCATAAAAATTGCCGTTGAACTGATCAATGCATTGAAAAACTCAGCCCAGGGAATTTATCTGATGCCGGCGTTTAACCGTTTTGATTATGCTGCTGAAATAATTGATGCCGTAAAAACAGAAAATTAATCGGATTTTAACTGTGAATTTTTTCAAAAAGATTGATAATTAGGATATGCGACTTTTCACCAAACGATTTACCAAATACACCATCAGTACTTTGTTGTTGATAGCTTTTTTTTCAGCCTGCACTCCACTGGACGACTATTTGCTCAAAGCAATGGTGACAGAATCGCAGGTCACTCCGGTGGTTGTTTATGACCCGGACCGTTCACCACCAGCGACTTTGCCACCGGTATCCACCTCAACAGCTTTGCCCGTTGAAGAATTGCGAGCGACTTTAACACCTATAGCCACCTTCACACCTAAGGTTACTCCTCCCATTATCGGAGTGATCACTTTCCCGGAAAACTTTAATCCGTTGACCGGGTTGGAGGTAGCAAATCCTGAAGTATTGAACCGCCGACCCTTAATCGTTAAGATAGCTAATTATCCCCGTTTTGGCCGTCCGCATGCCGGTTTATCCAAGGCTGATATTGTGTTTGACTATTATATTGGGTATGGAGAAAATCGATTGGCGGCTCTGTATTATGGAGAAGATGTAGAGCAAGTTGGCCCAATGCGTTCCGGCCGATGGATTGATGGTGAATTGGGGCGATTATACCAGGCTGTTGTTTTTTATCGGAATGTTGACCCGGAAGTAAATAAGGGAATAGAAGAAAAATTAGGAGATCGAGGTATATGGTACGCAGAATGTCCACCGATATGTGATGTGGGATCTTTTTCTGTGGCCTCCTCTTTCGGTAATACGTTTGATATGGAAACGTATCTGGTTGAGCAGGGCATCAATAATGACCAGCAGAATCTGAGCGGGATGGTTTTTGACCCGCGAATCCCTGAAAATGCCCCCTTAGCTCTACAGGTAGGTATTCAATTTGGGGTAGAGGACCGGGCGGAATGGCGTTATGATCCTGTAAGTGGGAGTTACTTGCGCTGGATAGAAGCCAGTGCCTCCCAACCGGAGAATGTAATCCCGCTGGTGGATCGGAATAGCGGTGCTCAGCTTGCCTTTGCAAATGTTATTGTTATTATTGCTGAGTATACTGAGGTGACACCCGCACTGCATGAGATTGACTTATGGGGGAACAGTAACGGGCAGCCGGCTTACTTTTTCAGAGATGGCGTGGTTGTGGAAGGATCCTGGCGGGTTGCAGATACAGACCGGCCCATCCAATTTAATGATCAATATGGACGGTCTATGGGACTGAAACCCGGTAATTCCTGGATTGTAATTCTGGATTCGAATTCCACATTGGTGATTGACCCTGCCGGTCAGTGGGAAATACAATTCCAATTAGATTAATGGTGGTGTATGCGAATTTTAGTGGTATCTGATATACATGCAAATTTGGAAGCACTACAATCCGTTGTAGAAAAAGCCGGACCTGTTGATGCGACCTGGTGTTTAGGAGATATCACCGGTTATGGTCCCAATCCAAATGAGTGTATAGATCTGGTTCGCAATTTGCCTAATGTCGAATGTATTCGGGGAAATCACGATGTGGCTGTGCTCGGCGATATTGATGCCACGTTGTTTAACCAGGAAGCAAAATTATCGGTTCAATGGCAAAGAAATAATCTCAGACCTGAAAGCAAAAAATTTCTAAATGACTTACCAGATAGAATCGAAACGGCGCATGTTCTCCTGGTACATGGCAGCCCCAGGAACCCGATTTGGGAATACTTACTAGAGCCTTATCTGGCGCGGGTTAACTTTGATCACTTTTCACAGCCGTTTTGTTTTGTGGGACACACACACCAACCTCTGATTTGCATTTGGGATAATGAAAAAGAAGTGATGGAGTGGGGAGCACCCTTAATTGAACAGGTTGTTGCGATGAATAAACGGATGATCTTGAATCCTGGTTCGGTAGGGCAGCCGCGGGATTATGACGCACGGGCTTCCTATGCTATTTTTGATGATGTGAAAATGACCTGGGAAGTATGCCGAGTTGAATATGATGTGGCAGCTGTTCAAAAAAAGATTCTTGAAGCGAATTTACCGATTCGTCACGCGCAACGTTTATCCTCCGGATGGTGAACGGGAACGAAATTGGGTGGAAATTCGTCTTTACAACACGCTATAATTGAATTACCGATGTTCCAAGGAGGAAAGATGATTAAAAAAAGTTTGATCCTATTTCTAATGGCGACGATGTTGTTAACCGCCTGTTCCGCAAAATCAGCCACACAAGAAAGTTATAATTTGGAGGTGGCTCCAGCGGCTGCTCCTGAAATGGAGATGCGAGATTCGTATGAAATGGATGGTGGGAATGCCAATTACGGATATGAAGAAACTACTGTAGAGAACGGCGTTAGTGGTGTAGAACCGGTTAGGATCGTGATTCGCAATGCGGATCTTTCGATCGTGGTCACGGAACCAGGAGATGCCATGCAATCCATCGCACAGATGGCTGAACGCATGGGCGGTTTTGTAGTCACATCGAATTTATGGAAAACGAAAAATTACAGTGATGTGGAAGTTCCCGAAGCCAATATTACTGTGCGAGTACCTGCAGATTTACTTAATCAAGCGTTGGATGAGATCAAGGCTCTGACAAATGACCGTGAGCTGGATGTTCTCAGTGAAAATGTATCCGGACAGGATGTGACCAAGGAATATACGGACCTTAATTCCAGACTTAAGAACCTGGAAGACGCTGAAGCGAAATTAAGCGTGATCCTGGAAGAGGCTACCAGAACCGAAGATGTTCTGGCAACTTTCGAGCAATTAACTTACTACCGGGAGCAAATCGAGATAACCAAAGGACAAATCAAATACTATGAAGAATCCGCTGCGTTATCAGCGATCAGTGTGCGGATCCAGGCACATGAAGCCGTCAACCCGATTACAGTAGCCGGCTGGAAACCATCTGTGGAAGTTAGCAAAGCTTTACAGGCTTTGGTCAACGCAATGCAGGATCTTTTCAAAGGATTGATCTGGCTGATCATCGTAATCCTGCCTGTCTTAATCGTTATATTCCTGCCGTTCTATCTGGCTTTCCTGGTGATCCGGGCTATTGTCCGCAATAGTAAAAAGCGGAAAGTACAAAAACAATCCCCGGAAAAATAAGCTAAATTATTCAGGTAAATTCTATAAAAGACACCGGCCGTTTATTGACCGGTGTCTTTTTAGGGTGAAACTGTCTGTACTTATTTCAAAGAAAATGATGCGCTGATTTCGGCTTTGATGGAAATTTGCCCCAAGCTGATAGGTTCATCTCCATTGCCGCTGGCCGTACTGCTCTGTGCGGCATTTTGAATAACATTCTGGGTCATCATCTGATTTTGACTGGCACCGTACCACCAACCGTTGTAATACGACCAGCTGTTTTCGGTGATATTCAAAACGCAGCCGGCTTCCGCTCCAGCGGTCTGAGCCAGGGCATCGGCTTTTTCACGGGCGGCTTGCATAGCTAATTCACGGGCCTGATCACGGTATTTGCGCAGATCATTCGTGTAGAATTCCACACTTACCACCTGGTTGGCATCGGCCTTCAGTGCTGCCGCGATGAGTTTGCTGGTTTTTTGGATATCGCGCAGGGTTACCGCTACCAGGTTATTGATCCGGTAACCTTTGATGAACAGCGAATTGTAGTTATCATAGACAGGCTCAATGATATAAATATCGGTAGAGATGTCTTTTGTTTCGATTCCCTGCGCCTGGAGCGCTTTGAGCACCTGCTGCATCGTTGATGCATTGATGTTCTGGACATCATCCGGGGTGACACCGCTGGACTGGACTCCCAACTGAATTACAGCTTTATCGGGGATGACATTGATCATGGCAGAACCGGTCACCTGGATGGTGCGGGTGGAGTCACAGGTTTCCTGAGCGGCAGGTGTTGCCAGGTTGAGAGGCGTAGCTTTCACAGCTGATTTGGGCAGCATAGCGCTCAATACGAATAAGAGAAGCAGACCCAAAGAAATGAGACGCAGTGGTAAAGAAATTTGTTTCATGAGAACCTCCATGAGTTAGTTTGGATGTTTTCATGATAGCGATAAGGAAGGGCAGTGACGTGTCAGTTTTTTGGCAGTTGTGTGTCAGCCTGACATGGCAGCCAGAAGTGCAAACGGGTTTCCACACCAGGATTACTCTCTGCCATGATGCGTCCATTGTGCGCTTCTACCAAGGAACGGACGATGGATAGACCTAACCCAGCACCTCCAGAGTGACGATCCCGGGCGCCTTCCACGCGGTAGAAGCGTTCAAAAATAAAGGGAAGATCTTTAACCGGAATCCCTGGGCCTGAATCAATGACACTACAGTGAGCTTCATTTGAGTCCCATTCCAGATTGATTCTGATCACTGAGCCTACCGGGCTGTAACGGATGGCATTGTCAAGCAGGTTGTCCACGATTTGAGCAAGCCGGTCCGGATCAGCATAAACATTGAATGGCCTAGAGGTTGGTTGAAGGTTTATATTTAAGGCAACCTGATGGGCTTTCGCAGCAGCTTTGAAGTAGTCACAGCGAGCGTGGAGTAGATCAACCAAATCTACGGTTTGGCATTTGAGATTTAACACACCGGAATCGGCGCGGGTTAATAATAATAGATCGTGAGTCAGGCGGATGAGGCGGTCCGTTTCACGCTGCATGGCGCTGAGGAGGAATCCGCGATTTTGAGTATCTTCGAGCGCGCCATCTTCCAGTGTTTCAATCGTGCCTTTAATAACCGTTAATGGCGTGCGCAGTTCATGGGTGACATCGGCAATAAATGCGGTTTTTGCCTGGTCTGCGTGACGAAGACTGGCTGTCATTTCATTAAATGAACGTCCCAGGCTGTCCAACTCCTTAATGCCAGCCTTGACCGGGACCTGACGAGTTAAGTCCCCGCGGCTGACTGCGTCTGCCGCGTGAGCAATGATTTCCACCGGAAGCGCCAAACGGCGCGAGAGCCAGTAACCTATAGCAGAAACGAGCAGCATGGCAAACAGAACGACTCCCCCCATTTTCAGAATAATGGAGAGGGGTAAACCTGCACGAGGCAGCGGAGTGGCCAGGTAGACCAGCCCGATGATGCTTTGATCTGAAGCATAAACGGGTGCGGCGGCATAGAGTACCCTCCGGGTTTCAGCTGCCGGCACTGTACGGATGGCCGTGGCGGGCGTTCCCTGGATTGCCTGTTGAATTTCATGTCTTTCTAGCAATTCCTCAGAAGTAAGTGAAATAGCATTCTCGGCTGCTGGGGGAAGGATATCCACGGCGGTCATAGGAAAACTGACTACTACTGCCCCCTGTTCACTCAACAAGCGGGTATGCACTCCGGGTATGGTATTTGATGTTTGTAAATACGTTTGAGATGATGGAAGCGGCAAGGGCTGCCCCTCTAATGAGACTGCTGTCAGAGTGGCTTGAGCCAGCAAGTTTTCGCGAAGAGTATCCAGATATAGTTTTTCGACTAAAACACCCACCCAAACAGCCGCAAGACCCATTCCTAACAGGAGTACCAGGATATAACTGGTAATTAACCGAGTACGGATGGGGATAGACTTCAATTCAACCTCCCAACCGATAGCCAATGCCGCGGACAGCTTCAATCATTTCGCTTTCCATTCCTGCCATACGCATTTTGGCACGCAAACGTTTCATGGTGCTGTCGACAGCCCGCGTGTCGCCATAAAAATCATAGCCCCAGGCCTGTTCCAAGAGCTGCTCACGTGTAAAAACGCGACCGGGATGGCTGAGAAATAAATCCAATACATCAAATTCCAGACGGGTTAAGTCGATAGGAGAGCCGGCTATCGCCACGCTGCGACTCACGCGGTCCAGTGTAAGTGAATCTTTGGTTACCGAGTTTGGGTTTACTGGCTTGTCTTCGGATTGTGAACGACGTAAGACAGCTTTAACCCGAGCAAGTAGTTCACGCACGCTGAATGGTTTACAAACATAGTCATCCGCGCCCAGTTCCAAACCAACGACGCGATCTATTTCTTCACCGCGGGCAGTGATCATAATGATCGGAACAGCGCTGGATTTGCGGATTTCACGGCAGACTTCGAGTCCGTCCACTTCCGGGAGCATCAAGTCGAGCAGGATTAAATCAAATGGGATTTGTTGAACCAGTAGGAGCGCTTCACGCCCATTGAGCGCCGTTACAGGCTCAAAACCAGCTTTACGCAGGTTGTACACCAGCAAGTCGCTTACCGCCGGTTCATCATCTACCACCAGGATTGTTTGCGTCATAGCATAAGCTTATCATATCTTTATGGCAGGATTGTGTCAGAATACTCAGTCCCGATACAAAATTTTGATCTCAGCATTACGTTCCAGGGTCACAGGAATGCGGTAGACACGTTCCATGATTTTTTCATATTGGATGGATTGAGCATTAACATGAACGGTTTTGGGTTCTTGAGGCAGCACAAGCCAGATAGAACCTGAAGTATTGCGTGGCAGCGAGATATCCAGATTTAATCCGTCTGTACCGAGTTCCCAGCGGGATACTTCCAGGCCCATGGATATGTGCAAATCACTACCGAGGTACATGGGGCCTGTGTTATCAGGTCGCAAAGCAACCAATGCGACACCGTGTGATGCAATTTTGGGTATATGCAACGGGTTTCCAGATGCCAGTAAGGTTACCTGTTTGTCCCAAAAAGAAAAAACCCAATAATTGTTTTTTGCGAGACAAAAATCCGGGATGGGTACAAATATTTCGCGCTCATCCTCTTTCCAGTTAAATCGTGCCAAAACATGCCAATCACCCTGTTCATTTTGCAAGTCCAGGCGAAGATTATGAGGTGTGACGGTATCCAGCCAATCCATCACAAAGGCACGTTTACCGATGACCGGAATGCATACCTCGGCAATACGGCGGCGGTCAGCTGGTAATTGGGTCAGGTCATCCGAGATTAACAAAGATCCACCGGTTACCGCGATGACACTCGCCAGGGACTGCACCTCTGGAATGGTCAGATTGGTGGTAGGGCGTATCAGCAAACAATCAGGGTCATTGATCCACCAGCGGTGGTGTTGTTCGGCGCGAGTAAGGATATTCTGGATAGAATTGCGGGCTGATGGCATGTGCGGTTCATTTTTGAAGAAGAAATCCGTACCAAAATATTTGGGCGTCCAATCGCCACTGACATCCGCGCCAATGCGGTTGGCTTCAACAATTCCCAAGACGGAACCCATTGGGGCACCGCAACCCAATAGGAACGTTTCTTCTCCGACACGGTCACGGATGGCTTGCATGGAATCACGTAAAATTTGGGCACGGGTACGCGTGGGGTCGAAGCGTTTGCCCTGTAAAGCACCGGCGTACAGGAAATCCAACTTCAAGTAAGGGAATCCCCATTGGTGAGAGGCTGTACCAACGACATCTAGCGCATAGTCAAGCGCTCCGGGAGTTGTCAGATCGAGGGCATTGGTAAATACATTCCAGATAAAACCAGCGTTAACCGGATTGCCATTTTTCTTTCTTAAGAGCATATCCGGGTTATTAATAGCAAAATCGCAACGTGGATGAAGTATAAAGGGCGCTAACCATAATCCCGGGGTTAAACCAATTTTTTTTATTCTGGTGGCCAGTGGTGCTACGCCATTAGGAAAACCTTTGCTAAAGTTGAACCAATCGCCGACCTCTTTTTCAAAGCCATCGTCGATTTGCACAAGAGAAAGCGGCAGAGAAGGCTGTTGTGAGGCGATTACATCCAGGTTCTTTTGAATTTTTTGTTCGTCAATATTCTGGTAATAATGATACCAGGAACACCAACCAGCCGGCATTTCCGGTGGTATGATCACCTGGTGTTCACGCATTACTGCATCATAAAAAGCAGCCAGCGGGTCGGGCTGATCAAAGTAAAAAGGATAAAAGACTGCCCAATCGGTATTCATAGCGCGTCCAGGATCCAGACGGGTTTCATCACCATTAGCCCAAACACGCAGGCGGGGATGGTCATTCAAATTGGCTTCGATGGAACCGTAGTGTTGTTTTTGTGATAAAAAGCCGACCAGACAGCCGATCCGGGTACTGCGATCTGCCAATACACCAAAAAAATCACTACTAAAATGGCCCACATTGCGGAAGACCGGTGTGCCCGGATTTTGAACGAGGACATCCTGGATAAAGCGCAGACGGGTATGCTGTTGTACCTGTTCTTCCCGATAAGTGGCTGTATGCGACCAGGATTGCCAACCATGGCTATGAAAAGCATAGGCTGGTTTAATTTGAGTATTGGCGGGTATCAGACGACCGACATGACCATTGTGATTGAAGCCAAGATTGAGCATTTCCAGAGAATCCACATAAATGGCTTGAGATGATTGGTTTTCAAGGGAAATTTTCCAGAGGAACAATGGCAGTTCATCACAGAGTGCGAAAGTTATGCGGGTGACCAGGCCGTGATCTTCATGAAAAACAGAAAACTCCAACTGGTGCAGTTTTCCGTGCACTGATTCGGCAGATGTTTTCATCAGTTGGTACGCGTCCCAACCGTTATTTAACAGGAATACTCTATGTTTGTTTTTCTGAATTGAGATTTGCAGGCGGCTGTTTTCGAAGGAAGGCAGACCAACCCGCTGGGATTGCAGGCTGAAAATGCCTTGTTCCGGCGAACAGGTAAATAAAAAAAAGTTGTTCTTCAGTTCGTAAACGGCCATATTCTTTCTCCCAAACGTGAGCTGATGTTGTAATTATAGCGTCTTTCCTTGCATTGAAAAAATATAAAGGAAGAGCATTACCAGTGTGAATATAGTGATTTGAAGAAATAGCCGATTTGATTTATGATGTAGAGCAACTTTTGCTGAAAAGAGATGATTCTATGAGTAAACTGATTTTACGGGGAACGGGTAGTATATTTTTTGCTGCGGCAATTATCCTGATGGTGATTGCATACCAAAAATCTCAATCTGTGCCCTGTGTTTTTCCGCAAGACTACAATATTGCCGGCGTTGACGTGAGCGGATTGTCACCTGAACAGGCTGCAGACATGCTGAATTCTACCTACAGCATGTCTTACACATTGAGAATTGGTAAACAAACGATCTTCATCCTCCCGGAAGACCTGGGCTACCAGTTGAAAAGTGAAGAGATGGTGAATAAAGCCGCTGCCAATTGTAGTCAATTGACGGGTTGGACGGGATTCTGGCAGTATATCTGGCAAAAAAATGTTTCTTTTCCTGTTTTCGAAGAGATCATTTTTGAAGAGGACGCTGAAAAAGTACGTGAAGTGCTGAGGGAGTTGGTCGAAGGGCGTTATCAAATTCCGGCAGGCTCTGCTTATCCTATACCGAATACGACTCAATATTTTATGCCGTCAGATGGTTCGTTGGTGGATACTCAGGCTGCTGTGTCGCAGATCCTGGGCTCTTACAAAACACCGAGCCAGCGTGAAATAACCCTGGAGATACAACCTATGCCTGCCAAAGGTCCTGACCTGACACAGATTGAGTATCAGCTTAAACAAATCATTCAGCAGGAAGGCTACCCCGGCATCGTTGAAGTGTTTGTTGAACGTATTTCGGATGGTGAAAAGATTAACTTTGCATTAACCTCTGGCGCAGATATTGAGCCTGGAATTGCATTTACTGCAGCCAGTACCATGAAGATCCCGATAATGGTATCCACTTTCTGGCGCGATGACCTGCCGTTAAGTGAATTGAAAGATGGTTGGATCCGGTATATGATCAAATTGTCCGAAAATGATCCGGCTGATCGCCTTATGGAGGCATTGGATCCGGTAAGGGGGCCGCTGCTTGTCAGTGAGGATTTGCAGTTATTGGGTTATGAAAATACATTTATTGCCGGATATTTTGCTTTTGGTTCGCCTTTGTTGGATGTGTATCAAACCCCGGCAAATTCCCGACAGGATATACATTTGAAACCAGATTTGTATAACCAAACAACGCCGGCGGATATTGGGCGGTTATTGGCAGACCTGGCTTATTGCGCTTCCGGTAAACAAGGAAACCTGGGTTCACCTTCGGGGGGAAATATTCAGCAGGCAGAATGTCAATATATGTTGGACATTCTGGCTGAAAATAAAATTGGCGCGTTAATTGAAGCGGGCGTAGCAGATGGTACGCGTGTGGCGCATAAACATGGTTGGAGTGAAGAACAGGATGGGCTGCTGCATACGGTCAGTGATGTAGCAGTTGTATCGGGTCCGGAAAATGAGTATGTGATAACCGTTTTTGTTTATTCGCATAGCCAACTATTCTTTGAAAATGCTAATTACCTTGTGGCTAAATTAAGCCAGGCCGTTTTTAATGGGATGAATCCGCATCATCAGATTGAATGGCAGTTTGATTAGTTGCTGTAGATTTTAGAATAACGCCGAATTCATTCCCAATAAAGTTATCCAAATTTCCGTTGCCTTCCATTTCACCCAGAATTGGTGAACCTCTTTGACTAACATCCATACCATTGAGGGGATAGCCAGCACCAGTCACAATATTAAAGGCAGGAACGGAGGCTGCGCCGTTGTTAAGATGTTATTATGGCAATATTGCCTTGGTGTTTTACTGACTACAATTTTGGCAATAAGATACCTTGCTGGTGCTGATATTTGCCCTTTTTATCCGCATAAGAAATATCGCAAACTTCATCACCTTCCAGAAAAATTACCTGGGCAATGCCTTCATTAGCATAGATTTTGGCGGGTAATGGGGTTGTATTTGAAATTTCCAGGGTGACAAACCCTTCCCATTCGGGTTCAAATGGGGTGACATTGACAATGATACCGCAGCGAGCATAGGTACTTTTACCGACACAAATAGTCATTACCCCGCGTGGGATGCGGAAATATTCAATGGTTTTCGCCAGCGCGAAAGAATTGGGTGGAATGATACAGACATCGCCTTTGAAATCAACCATCGAACGCGGGTCAAAAGCTTTTGGATCCACAATTGCTGAGAAGACATTTGTAAAAATCTTAAATTCATCGGCTACACGGACATCATAACCATAAGAAGAAAGCCCATACGAAATAACCTTATCACGCACCTGGCTATCTACAAAAGGTTCGATCATACCTTGTTCTTTTGACATTTTTCGAATCCAGTGATCAGGTTTTAATCCCATTCAATCCTCCGCTTTTAACTGAATATTGATAAATTGCCCGGTCTGCAAACTGATAAATTGTTCATACAGGACCTGGTTAATAAATGTACTGATACGATATTCCCCGGGAGTGAGGTTGGCAAAAACAAAATTTTCCTGCCATTCGGGATGCGAAGGAATATCCTTGCTATAGGTTTCCTGGTAAAGACTTTCTTCAAGGATGATGCGCCCTTCTACTACTTTTTGCAAAACCAGGTTTGCAGATGGCACCAATGCTCCTTTATTGTCGCGAATATTTCCCAAGAGGATACCCGTTTCCTGACCATTTTTATCAGTCAGCAATTGTAAAAACAAGAGTGGATTGGCGGTGTGTTTCAGTTCATTACCACCCAGACGAACTTCAAAATGCAAGTGACTACCGAACGCGCCACCACTGGCACCAATTGCGCCGACCAAATCTCCCTGCCGGACCGTATCTCCATTTTTGACTGCCAGGCTGGAAAGATGGCCATACAGGCTATAGAAGGGAGCATTTCCCAGATTGCTGTGTTGTACTATGACCAGGTTGCCATAAAAATTTGTGAAGCGCCCCCAGGCATTTATTTCATCCGTACCGCTAAAGATAACTTTGCCATCCGCTGCTGCCAACACCGGAGTGCCGAAGGGTTGATAAAATTCCACACCATCGTGCGGGATTCGCAATCCATTCTGGGTGGTACCATACAGGTAGGACGCATCAACATTTTGAGGAAAATCCGCAGGAATGGGACTTTCCAGGATCGCAGAAAAATTATTGGCAGGGTTGGAAGTTGGCGGGGTCGGAGTCTCGATTAAAGCTGTAGGGCTCTTCAATGGAAATGTTGGGGAAGGTACCTGGTGCGTGATTGTTACCTGGGTTAAAGAAAGGAGGCTAGCTTGCGTCGGTTCAACCGGCGGTTCTTGCGGAATAGGGGTTGGTAAAAATTCCAGATCTGGCTGGCAGCCGGTGGAAAGAAATAACAAAAAGAACAACAGAATTTTCAGAAGATATTTCAAGATTCTGGTAATCCGCCTCGATTTTTCATAATTGACCGGGTTTCCTGATCGATGGTTTCTGCCTGGGTCTCCAACTGTTTAATGGCTGTTAACAAGCTTTTTTTGCTGCCTTCACTACTCAAGCCCAATGTATTAATTCTAACGTTCAAACAGGCACTTTTTAGGGCCGCATGGGCAAGAAAGACCCCTGAACCCGCATCGGAGATTGCATTGATATTGCCGATTGTGGCTGCCTTTACGGCCAGACGCATTACGTCTACAGCCATTTCGGCGACATTCAATGGAACCTGGGCCGCCAGCATCGTTGCTTTCTGAATACTGATATCCCGAGTGTTTTGCTCTTCTTCGGTTTCCTTCGGTAATTTATAAGCGTTAATCACCTCGGTAAATGCCTGGGCATCCTTATCGACTGCGGCGGTAAGTTCTTTGCGTAATGTTTCGGCTTGTTCAACCAACGCCCACATTTGTTCCAGCACATCGGCATATTTCTTCTTTCCAGTAGTTAAACGCCCTACCATAGACACCAAAGCGGCGGCGGCAGCGGCGGTATGTGCAGCGGCACTTCCACCACCCGGGGTAGGCGTGGCTGCGGCCAGTTCATCCAAAAAATCCGGTCCTGTATCAAGTTGAGCTGGTGATTTACTGCGCATAATTTCATATAAACGTTGTTCCAGAATTTGTTGGGGATCGAAAGCATCCATCTGGGTATACCATTGGGCTGCATCGATTAATGCTTCTTGTGGGATCAACCCAACCAACTCGGAATGATGGATTCCCACTCCGTAGCGTTCGGCTTCCCGTCGAACCAGTTCGACAACGCGAGCTATGGGAGTTTTTTTGAAATTGGTCAGGTTCATAGAAACCTGTGCACGTCCTTCTACCAATACCCCCATCCCTTTTACATATCGCAGGCCACCGGAAGAATTGCGCACTACCCGGGCAATTTTTTGAGCAATGCTAACGTCATTGGTAGTCAGATAAATATTAAAGGCAATTAATGGTTGACGGGCGCCAATGACGGTAGCTCCGGCTGGTCCTACAAGGCAGGGGCCAAAATCCGGGGTGCGTACAGGTGAAGAGCCGATCTCAGATTTAATCGCTTCATACTGCCCACGACGAATATTCTCCAGGTTCTGTTTTTCCGGAATAGAAGCGGCATCTTCGTATAAGAAGACCGGAATTTGTAAGCTTTCGCCCACCCGTTTGCCCAACCTTCGAGCCATTTCTATACATTCCTGCATGCTGACATCACTGATCGGAACAAAGGGTACCACATCGCTGGCACCCATACGCGGGTGCTCGCCCTGGTGATCATCCAGGTTGATTAATTGGGCAGCTTTTGCAATTGCCTGGTATGCGGCTTCTTCCACCGCTGCCGGCGTACCCACATAGGTAACAACCGTGCGGTTATGGTCCATATCTGAGTGGTGATCCAGAACATGGACTCCCGGAACGGCTTGAATAGAATCCAGAATTTGTTTAATCACTTCTGGACGACGTGCGTCTGAAAAATTTGGGATACATTCAACTAAAGGGCTAGCCATAAAAACCTCTGATTTTGTGAGATAATCTTATTATAACGTTTCGGCATAGAGTACCAAACAGGAAAATATCATGTGTGGACGGTTTACATTATCCTATAAAGCAATAGAACTTCAGTTGTCATTGGGATTGACAGATGTACCTGCCGATTTGCAACCGCGCTACAATATTGCACCAAGCCAACCCATCGCTGCGGTGACAGATGGTAAAACCAAAAAGCTGGAATATCTCAAATGGGGCCTGGTTCCCAGTTGGGCCAAGGATATTGGCATTGGTAACAAATTAATCAACGCACGTTCAGAAACGATCAAGGAAAAACCATCGTTTCGAAATGCCTTTCAACGCCGGCGTTGTTTGATTCTGGCAGATGGATTTTATGAATGGAAACGATTTTCTCAAAAAGGACTCCCTTCACAACCTTATTATTTCCATATTAAGGATAATCGACCATTTGCCTTCGCAGGTATCTGGGAAATCTGGCAAGCTCCGGATGGGAGTGAATTGTGGAGTACAGCCATTATTACCTGTGCAGCCAATTCCCTGGTTGGTTCTATCCATGAGCGTATGCCAGTGATCCTGGATTCTTCAACGATGTGGCAATGGCTGGATAATTTAGAGGTTCACCAATTGACTCAATTGATGAAGCCTTATTCCGCCGAAAATATGACGGTGTATCCGGTGAGCAGGGAAGTGAATGCTGTCGGAATGGATCACCCTGGTCTAATTGAGTCAATCGTAATATAAAAAAATAAAAATTATGGTATTGTAAAATAATAAGTAATAAATTTTAGTTAAGGGATGTCTTATATCCGATCACCTGTCGTACCATTGTTTGTGATTGAAAAACCGTTCAGTTTTTTGGAGGTGCGCTATGGCTTCAAAAGTTTTAGCAGTAGACGATAACATGGTCAATCTTAAAGTTGTCCGTGCTACGCTTGTTCGCGCAGGATTCGATGTGTTTACAGCATCAAGCGGAGATGAAGCTTTGGCTATGGTTAAAGAAATGATCCCGGATATAATCCTGCTGGATATTACGATGCCGGATATGGATGGTTATGAAGTTTGCCGACGCTTACGTGCCCGACCGGAAACTTCACAAGTTCCGGTGATGATGCTTACCGCTCATGATACCCTTGAAGAAAAAGTGAAGGGTTTTGAAGCCGGTGCGGATGATTACCTGACGAAACCATTTCAACCAGCCGAATTAGAAGCGCGAATCCGAGTTCACCTGCGTCGTCGACAAACGATAACAATAGCCAAAGCAGAAGAAAAAGCCAGGATGATTTCGGTATTTTCTTTGAGAGGGGGTGTCGGTGTGACGTCTCTTGCAACCAATATTGCTTGTGGTTTGGCCCAAACCTGGCAAAAACCGGTTGCGTTTGTGGATCTCTCCCTGACGATGGGACAATCGGCTTTGATGTTAAACCTGCCCTTGCGTCATACTTGGTCTGATTTAGCGAATATCCCGATAACAGAGATCGACGTGGATTTATTGCGGGATATCATGTTACAACACAGCAGCGGTGTTTCCGTCCTGGCTGCTCCACGGCACGTAGAAGATGGCGAGATGATCACACCGGAGATTGTGAGCCGGGTGATAGAGGTTTTAAAAACGCATTACGCATATATTGTTTTTGACCTGCCCCATGATTTTAGCGAAACTTCACTGGCTGCCCTGGATATCAGTGATGATGTGGTTGTTGTAATGGCACCAGATTTTGCTTCGGTAAGAGCTACTTCGGAATTAATTGAAGTTTTTAACCGGCTCGGATACCACCTGGGAAAAAGCTCAATTGTAATGAATTGGATATTTGAACGCAGAGGATTGGCGAAAAAAGATATTGAAGGGGTGCTGAAAAGAAAAATTCCCTGGGTTATTCCTTTTGCTTCAGAACTGGTTGTACAGGCAATTAATTTAGGCGCACCATTTATATTGGAAGATAAACCCAATCCACTGGGAATTGCTGTCGAAGATATGGTATTTGATCTCAGCAAGCAAGAGGACCAGGATTCCAAGCCAGAATCCCCCAGTTTGTTCTGGCGCAGAATTACAGAGCGGCGATCACGCAAATAACCCATCTGGGGTTGGAAGCAGGCATACCATTTGGACCAAAATTCGAATTCAGGGTTGACTCAGGAAATAGTGGAACTATTGGATCAGGTATCTGATGGTTTAATGGTAGTTGATTCACAAGAGCAGTTAATCCGGATGGCAAACATCAAGATGATGAAACTGTTAGCGTTAGGTTCTGCTACTCTGTTTCCGATACCTTTAAAAGACATAGATAGGGATTCTCCGGGTGTATTTCCAGCAACCGAATTTATTTCATTTGTCTTAAATGCAGAAACGAAAAATATCCTGCTGCAAGATCGAGATTTGCAAAAAATGGCATTTGAAAAGCAAACCACCCAATGGGATGGAAAAACCATGGTTCTTGTGATTTTCCCTGCCAATCGGCAGCCCAAAACCGCGCTTGAATCTCTGAATATTGTTCCTAATATTTTGGATGCGATGCGAGATAGTATGCCCATAAGATTGTGGGTGGTGGATAGTAATAACCATGTAGTCTACACAGGGAGTGAGAAACTCCATCCATCGAATCCTGTTTTACCATTGGTTGATTTCCTGGAGAATAACAGTCTGCCGCTAACATGGGGAGAAATTCACGAGATTGTTCGGAAGGGACAAGCGTATAACCAATTGGTTCATTGGAATCAAGGTTTGGCACGCTTGATGATCACAAATATTTCTGGTATGCCCGGCTTTCAACTTGGACTATTGATTTTATCAATGGACCAAAACGAAATGCTGAGAGAGTTACAGTCCCAAAGGGATTTTGCTGTTCAGATCATGAATAACATGGGTGAAGGTTTATTTATAGTCGATAAAACCGGTCAATTTGAATATGTAAACCCAGCTTTTGCTAAAATCGCCGGGATCTCACCAATGGATTTGGTTGGTAAACGACCTGAGAAATTCTTTCCCTCAGAAGCAAAGAAATTAACCGAAGTTTTTCAAATGGGTGAAAGAAATGAAACCTCAACCATTGAACTGCGCCTGGAAAATCAGTCAGTTCGTGGAAAGACATTGTTATTAACCGTAGTTCCTTTATGGCAGCTCCATGAATGGTTGGGATCGATTGGGGTTGTGGTAGACCTTACGGAGCGGAAGATCACAGAATCAATTTTGAGAAAAAATCAGGAAGCCATGCGCGCCCTGGTATCAATTGCCTCTTCGCAATCATTAACTCTGGAAGAAAAATTACAGGCAATCCTGGTGATGGGTTGTCAGATTTTTGAGATGGACCTGGGTATTGTGGCTCGTGTCAACGGAGATGACTATGAGTTTTTTGAGACTTATAATCGATTGGGGTTGACAATTAAAAAAGGAAGCCGCTGCTCACTCAAAGACACAATATGTATTGAGACTATTCGTTCGAAACAGCCAATCGGTTTTGAGAATTTAAAAAATAGCGATTGTTTTTTTCTACCATGCAATATTGATACGGAAATTGGAACTTATTTGGGTACACCAATTTGGGTGGATAAACAGTTATTTGGGACGATCAATTTTGCCGGCAAAGAAACCAAAAAATCGATGTTTACAGCATCAGATTATGATTTAATCCAACTCATGGGCCAATGGGTCTCCTCAGAACTGGAACGATATTCTTTTCTGGAAAAACTTAAAAGCAGTTCGGATGAGATAACAGTAAAAAATGTAGAGCTTCTTCAGCGAAGGGACCAAGCGCTTGAGTCTTCGCGGCTTAAGTCTGAATTTCTTGCAACTATGAGTCATGAGATACGGACTCCAATGAATGCGGTTATTGGAATGACAGAACTCCTCCTGGATACGGAACTAAATGAGGAACAGAAAGAATTTGCGCTCACTGTGCGAGATTCCGCTAATTTATTATTGGGATTGATCAATGATATTCTGGATTTCTCGAAAATTGAAGCAGGAAAGATAGAAATTGAACTGTTGAGCTTTGATCCGCTGGGAGTGGTTGAGAGCGCTGTAGAAATGCTAACTTCACGAGCCAGGGAAAAAGGTTTGACTTTAATGATGTATATTTCCCCACAGATTCCTTCTGAGTTGATTGGTGACCCGCTAAGATTATCTCAGGTGATTATCAATTTGTTGGGAAATGCCATAAAATTTACTCAAAAAGGGGAGATTATTCTGGCTGTTGAGGGAAAACGGGCTTCAGAAAAATATGAACTTTCTTTTGCGCTTCGTGATAGTGGGATTGGCATATCTGAAAAAGTCCGCCATCTGCTTTTTCAGCCATTTTCCCAAGCAGATGGATCGACGACGCGTAAGTTTGGGGGTACCGGGCTTGGTTTAGCTATTTCAAGAAAATTAGTTGAATTAATGGGTGGGCAAATCGGTTTTGAATCTGAAGAAGGATTGGGATCCACATTCTGGTTTAATGTAAAAATGGACTTATCCCAAAACGCGGATACCTCAACTGAAAATTTATCGTATCTGGCAAATACACATATTCTTATTTTGGATTCACGTGATTTTCAAGCAGAAATTCTCGCAAAATATATTAAGGCCTGGGGTGGCGTTCCCTTGGTGGCAGTAGACTCGCGGAGCGCCAGGGAAAAAATAATCTCTGTAGAAGGTGTTGGCCATACAGTTGATATTGTTGTTATCAGTGCGGATAACGATGAATGTTCTGCCCGGGAAATGATAAAAAAAATCAAACCATATTTTAAACATGAGCCAATGGCTTATGTTCTGATAACTGCGTTCGAAAGTCCTGAATTTGAGGAAAATACTTTACAATCCGGGTTTCGGACGGTGTTATATAAACCATATAAGCAAGCAGTTTTGTTAAAAACATTTACCGATATCCTGATTGGTCAGCCATTGGAATTTACCCCTAGATCCATTAAAACCAGTAAATTAATATCTTCTCAAATTGAAAACCAAAAACTTTCCAAAGATGAATCGGGACATTTGATCTTATTAGCAGAAGATAATGAGGTTAATCAGAAATTGGCAATGATCCAATTGGAAAAGCTAGGATATCGCGTGGAAATTGCAAAAGATGGTCTCTCAGTGCTGGATAAGATTCTGGCTGACCCCAACCGGTTTGATCTGATATTGATGGATTGCCAGATGCCAGTGATGAATGGATTTGAAGCGACACGTTACATTCGTGAAGCTACGAATGGAAATCAATTCCGGATTCCAATCATTGCTATGACAGCCAATGCTATGCAAGGAGATCGGGAAGCATGCATGCTTGCCGGAATGGATGATTATATTTCCAAACCGATTCAAATGGATAAACTTAAATCAATCCTGGAATCGTGGATTGTCGTCATTCGGCCATCTACCAATTTGTCATCCACAAAGTTTTCACTAATTAATCAAAAACCAATTATACGCATGGATATTGTTGAGGGGATTCGTTCTTTACAATATCCTGATGAACCTGATCTCATGTCGGATTTGATTAACTCATATGAAGCCGATTTGGATGCCAATTTGCAGAAGATTCAAATGGAATTTTTATCAAAAAATTATGATGAATTACGTCGTTTGCTACACCGGTTGAAAGGCTCCAGCGCTAATCTTGGGGCCGGTATATTGATCGATAAAATCTCGGTTTTGGAAAGTGCTGCGGAGAAAAAAGAGTTTGATGTGCTGGATCAATCTATGGCGGATTTTTTGAACGAACTGGAGCGTTTTAGAATAGCGCTGAAAGCCGAGAAAAAAAGCAATTTTTGATTATCCCTTGACCAACTTTAGGGCATCTGATAGAATATCGGACGTTGAACCGCCCCCATCGTCTAGGGGACCAGGACGCAGCCCTTTCAAGGCTAAAACGAGAGTTCGAATCTCTCTGGGGGCACCAAACGAACACCTGCGCAAGTGGGTGTTTTTGTTTACTATTATTACCAATGAATCCAGCCCTTTCTTCCCATCGAGGGATCAAGGAAGGCTAAAATGAGA